>NZ_JBFXCD010000005.1:0-271257 GCF_050182545.1 Hydrogenophaga sp.
GACTGGGACTGGCCATCGTGCAGGAGATCGCCCAGCAGCACGGTGCCACGGTGTTCATGGAGGACGCCCACGCCGAGCGCAGCCCGCGAGGCCTGCGCGCCGTCGTGCGGTTCACGCCCAAGAACCCGCCGCGCTCGCAGGAGTGAGGGCTCAGGCCTTGGGCTGGTACACGTTGAGTTGCAGCCGCTCGCGCTCGATGGCGCGCGCCACGGCCGGCAGCGCGGCAAACCGCTGCACCAGTCCCCAGGTGGCGGGGTAGCCCGCGGGGTCGATGCCGGCATAACCGCCCCAGCGCAGCAGAGTGAGCGCATAGGCGTCCAGCGCACCGGGCTGTTCGCCCATCATCCAGGGCGAAGCCTGGGCGGCGAGGGCCTCGATCTCGCCCAGCAGGCCGCGGTAGGTGTTCGCGGCGAAGGCGCGGATGGCCGCTTTGGCGGCTTCGTCGTCGGTGAATTTCTCGGGCATGAAGACGTGCGTGAACGTCGGGTGCACCGTGTTGTTCATCCAGGCCAGGGTCTGCAGCGCACGCGTGCGCGCCAGGCCCGAGGCGGGCAGGATGCCGGCCTGCGGCAGCTTCGCGTCCAGGTGCAGCAGGATGGCGACGATCTGTGTGATCACCTGGCCATCGTCGACCAGCACCGGCACCTGGCCGCGCGGGTTGAGCGCCAGGTATTCCGGGCTGCGCTGCTCGCCTTTGTGCAGCTTCACCATCGACGGCTCGAAGTCGGCACCCGCAAGCTCAAGCATGGCGTGCGGCACGAACGAACAGGCACCGGGTGCGAAATGGAGTTTCATGCCCATGAGAAAAATCCTCTTGAAAAACAGTCAGTTGAGATGCTGGCCCACGATGCCCGCGATCTCGAACATCGTCACCTGGTCCTTGCCGAACACCGGGCGCAGCTTGGCATCGGCGTTCACGCGGCGTTTGTCGGCGGTGTCCTGCAAGCCGTTGGCCTTGATGTAGTCCCACAGTTTCTTCACCACCTCGGGGCGTGAGACGGCGCCCTCGCCGATCACCGCGGCCAGCGCGGCGCTGGGCTGCTTGCCGCTGGCGGCCGTGGTCTTGCGCGGCGCCTTGGGCGCCTTGGGCGTCTTGGCAGCAACGGCCTTTTTGGCTGGCGCCTTCTTCGCAGGTGCGGCCTTGGCCGGTGCACCCGCCGCTGTCTTGCGCGGCGGGAACTTGCTGGCGCGCGGCTCGAACTCGAAGTTCACCTTGCCGGCCTCCTTGTCCCAGGCCAGGAAGGCCTTGAACGCGCGGCGCGTGCGCATGGAGACGAACTTGTCGAGCAGGTCGGTCTTGCCGGTCTCCAGCAGCTTGCTCATCTGTTCGCGCGCCACCGGCTGCTGCAGGATGATCTTGCCGCTCTTGAAGTCGCAGCTGGGCGTGGGCTGGGCCAGCGTGGGCACGGCCTTCTCGCAGACGTAGTTGCTGCCGTGTTCATGCACCGCGCCGCCGCACTTGGGACACCGGCCCAGCGCCTCGCTGCCGGTGAAGTCGACCAGCTCACCGGTTTCCTCACCCTTCTTGTCATCGCCGAAGTCGAATTCCAGTTTCCAGTTCTTCTCTTCTTCGTTGAACTTGATCACGATCTCGGCCACGAAGGGCCAACCGGCTTTGGAGCGGAAGCCTTCGAGCGGGCCGATCTTCTTGTCGCGCAGCAGCTGTTCGGCCTCCTCGGGCTCAAAAGTGCGCCCGGCGGGTGACTTGCCGAACGAGAAGCCGCAGCCCTCGCTGTTGCCATCGGCGCCCGTGCAGGCATAGCGGCGGTAATTTTCTTTCACCACACCGCCGCAGTTCGGGCAGGGCGTGGACAGCGTGGCGTAGTTGCCCGGGATGGTGTCGCGGTCGTACTCCTTGGCCTTCTTCACCATGCGTTCGGTCATGGCCGCGATCTCACCCATGAAGGCGGCGCGGCTGAGCCGGCCGTGCTCCATCTGCGAGAGCTTGTACTCCCATTCACCGGTGAGCTCGGCCTTGGAGAGTTCCTCCACGCCCAGGCCGCGCAGCAGCGTCATGAGCTGGAACGCCTTGGCCGTGGGGATGATCTCGCGGCCTTCGCGGAACATGTACTTTTCGGTCAGCAGGCCTTCGATGATGGCCGCGCGTGTCGCAGGTGTGCCCAGGCCCTTCTCCTGCATGGCCTCGCGAAGTTCGTCGTCGTCCACCAGCTTGCCCGCGCCCTCCATGGCGCCCAGCAGCGTGGCTTCCGAATAACGCGCGGGCGGCTTGGTCTTCAGGCCCTTGGGTTCGACCGATTCGGTGCGCACGGTCTCGCCTTCGCGCACCGGCACGAGGTTCTGACCCTTGTCGCCGTCCTTGGCATCCACCACGTCCTCGGCAGCTTCCTTGCCGTAGACCGCCATCCAGCCCGGCTTGACCAGCACCTTGCCCTCGGTCTTGAAGTGGTGGTTGAGCACCGAGGAGATCCGGGTGGTGACCATGAACTCGGCGCTGGGGAAGAACACCGCAAGGAAACGGCGCACCACCAGGTCGTAGAGCTTCTGCTCGGCATCGCTCAAGCCGTGGGGCGCCTGCAGCGTGGGAATGATGGCAAAGTGGTCGCTCACCTTGCTGTTGTCGAAGACGCGCTTGCTCGGACGGATGTAGTTGCCGTCAAGCGCCGTCTGGGCGTGTGGTGCGAGGTGCTTCATGCCGCTGCCGGCCAGCATCTCGAAGGTCTGTTTCACCGTGGGCAGGTAGTCCTCGGGCAGGGCGCGCGAATCGGTGCGCGGGTAGGTCAGGGCCTTGTGCCGCTCGTACAGGCTTTGCGCCAGCTGCAATGTGGTCTTGGCCGAGAAGCCGAAGCGGCCGTTGGCTTCGCGCTGCAGGCTGGTCAGGTCGTACAGCAGGCCACTGGCCTGGGTGGTCGGCTTGCTTTCCTCCTTCACGCTGGCGGCCTTGCCGCGCACGGCCTCGGCAATGGCCAGCGCCTCGCGCTGGTTCCAGATGCGATCGGCGCGCAGGTCGGCATCGGCATCGTCGCCGGTGGGCTTCTTGAAGGCCGGGTCGAACCACTTGCCCGGGTACTCGCCGGCCTCGGCCAGGAAGGAGGCGTGAATTTCCCAGTAGTCGCGGCTCCGGTGCGCGCGGATCTTTTCCTCGCGCTCGACCACGATGGACAGCGTGGGCGTCTGCACCCGGCCGACCGTGGTGAGGAAGAAGCCGCCGTCGCGCGAGTTGAAGGCCGTCATGGCGCGCGTGCCGTTGATGCCGACCATCCAGTCGGCTTCGGATCGGCTGCGCGCGGCGTCGGCCAGGCCCTGCATCTGCTCGTTGCTGCGCAGGTTCTCGAATCCCTCGCGGATGGCCGCCGGCGTCATGGACTGCAGCCACAGGCGCTGCACCGGCTTGCCCAGGGGCTGGTAGCTGCCGTTCTTCAGGCCGCCGGCGTACTGCTCGATCAGGCGGAAGATCAACTCGCCCTCGCGGCCCGCGTCGCACGCGTTGATGAGTCGGCCCACGTCCTTGCGCTTGACCAGCCTGACCACCGCGCCCAGGCGCGACTTGGTCTTGTCGATCGGACGGAGCTCGAAATAGGGCGGCAGCACCGGCAGGTGCGCAAAACTCCATTTGCCGCGCTTGACGTCGAACTGCTCGGGCGCGGCGATTTCCACCAGATGGCCCACGGCGGAGGTGACCACGTACTGGTCGTTCTCGAAGTGGTCATCGTGTTTTTCAAACTTGCCCGCCGCAGGGGTGAGCGCGCGCACGATGTCCTGGGCCACCGAGGGTTTCTCGGCAATGACCAGCGTTTTGGAAGAACCTTGGGATGGAACGGACCCTGATGTTTTCATCTCTACAATCTGCTTTCACGCGCGTGCACACGCGCACATGGGCACGCGCGCACCCGCGCGCACCTGCATGAAACAACCTTACCAAATAAATCGGCCGTGACGAAAACCCGAGGTTCTGCTGATAGCCCCCCCAAGAAGCCGCGCGCCAAGACGCGCACCGCCGAGCTCTCTGGCCGCCGCATCCAGACCCGGCGCTCCGGCGTGCACGGCAAGGGTGTGTACGCGGTTGTCGACCTGGCTGAGGGCGAGACCCTGGTGGAGTACGTGGGTGAGATCATCACCTGGGAAGAGGCGTTGCGGCGCCACCCTCACGACCCGAGCGACCCCAACCACACGTTCTACTTCCACATCGATGAAGACCATGTGATCGACGCCAAGGTAGGGGGCAACTCGGCGCGCTGGATCAACCACAGCTGCAAGCCCAACTGCGAGGCGGACGTGGAAGACGGCCGCGTGTTCATCCGCGCGCGGCGCAACATCAAGGCCGGCGAAGAACTGTTCTACGACTACGGCCTGGTGATCGACGAACCCTACACACCCAAGCTCAAGGCCGAGTACCCCTGCTGGTGCGGCGCCAAGAAGTGCCGCGGCACCCTGCTCGCGCCCAAGCGGGCCGGACGCGCTTCGAAGCTCGGCTAAGGGCCGGATGGCATGCACCATGTCTGACCTGCTCTCGCACGCGGAAGCCGTGTGGCAGGCCGTGGCTCCCGAGCTGCCGGGGTTCACCGTGGAGGTGCTGCCCAGCGTTGACTCAACCAGCAGTGAGCTCATGCGGCGTGCTCGCAACGGTCTGATGGAGCCCGTGCTGCTGACCGCCGAAGACCAGACCGCGGGTCGCGGCCGTCTTGGCAAGGGCTGGCACAGCAAGCCAGGGCATTCGCTCACGTTCTCCCTGGCATTGCCCCTGGCTCCCGTGAATTGGGCGGGCCTGTCCCTGGCGGTGGGTGTGAGCCTGGCGGGCAGTCTGCATCCAGACATTCGCCTCAAATGGCCCAACGACCTCTGGCTGCATCAGCGCAAGATCGGCGGCATCCTGGTGGAGACGGCGAGCAACGGTGAGGCGCCTGCAAGCCAGCGCATGGTCGTGATCGGCGTGGGCATCAACATCGCGCGCCCCGAGGCCTCGGTTGTGGCTGCGCTGCTGCCCGATGGCGCCGGTGTGACCGCCGTGGCGCCTGCCGGTCTGGCCGAAGTGCTGGTGGGCATCACGCCAGGCGAGGTTCTGGAGCGCGTGACAGCCCCCCTGGTGCGGGATGTACGGGCCTTTGCCACACAAGGTTTTCCCGCTTTTGCACAGCGGTTCGCCCGCCTCGATGCGCTGCAGGGGCAGACCGTTCAGTTGTCCAACGGCACCCAAGGGACAGCCTGCGGCGTGGACGACAGCGGCGCCTTGCAGGTGCTCACTGCGCATGGCATGCAGACGGTCACCAGTGCGGAAGTGAGTGTGCGCCCGTGCTGAGGTGGGCTGTCGTTCTGCTGGTGCTGGCCAACGCGGTCTATTTCGCCTGGACCCAGGGCCACCTCGATGGGCTGGGGCTGGCCCCGGTAGAGCAGTCAGAGCCCCAGCGGCTGACCCTGCAGATCCAGCCCGACATGGTGCGCCTGCTCAATGGCCCCAAGGGTGCATCCATGCCGGCCGATGCCGCGGCTGTGGGCAGTGCAACGCCACCGGTCACTGCACCCGTTCCCACTCCCGCGCCCGCGGTGGCGCCGTCGACCCCGATGGTCGACAGTCCGCGCGGCGCCACAGACGCGCCCGCCGCACCGGCCGCACCCGCCACGCTGCCTCCGGCGACTTCGACCACCACCCCGGCCGTGGCCGACGGCGGCCCCCGGGCCTGCTGGCTGGCAGGTGCGTTCACGGAATCCCAGCTCGAGTTGCTGCGCGCCGAACTGGCCCTGCTGGGGCTCCCGGCAAGCCAGTGGCAGTTCACCGAGACCCGCAGTGGCGGACGCTGGATCGTCTACATGGGCCGCTACGACAACAACGACCAGGTCGAGCGCAAGAAGGCCGAGTTGCGGGGATTGGGTGTGAGCTTCCGCGAGATCAGCGCCCCCGGACTGGCACCGGGTCTGGCCCTGGGCACCTACTCCAGCGAGAGCGCAGCGCAGCAGGCACTGCGACAGCTTGAACAGGATGGCATTCGCACCGCCAAAGTGGCGCAGGAGCGCGCGGAATCGGTGTCGTACACGCTGCGCCTGCCGGCCATCACCGACGCCCAGCGCGCCGCAGTGGATGGTCTGGAAGAGGCCATGGCAGGCAAGACGCTGCGCCGCTGCGTTTGAGCCAGAGCTGCGCACGCTGTTCCGGCAGGCCTCCGGGCGGCGATGAATCGAGTGAACAGTCGCTAGAAGCGGTAGGTCAGCGCCACACCCACTTCGCGGGTGTCGTTTCGGGGCTCGTAAAAGCCGCGCGTTACCTCGGAGTCATCCGCGCTCCAGGTGCGCAGAAACGGTGTCAACGTGATGCGCGAAGGCTTGTGCGCAAAGTTGACATACAGCTCGAAGCCGGACGCATCTTTCTGCTTCTTGTCCAGGCCACCCGAGAGGGCCGAGTACTGATTGCCCCATAGAGCCGAACGGTAGTTGAGGCCAGGGGAGATGGTCCAGTTGCCACTGTGAAAAGGCTTCTCCACGCCCAGGGCAAGGTAAATGCGGTCATTCACGCGCTGGTAGCCGGCCGGACCCGCCTCCTGGAGGTTGTCCGTCAGGCGGCGATAGCCCACGCCAGCGGAGAACGCGACGTCGCTCCATTGGGGAATCGACTGTTTGTAAGCGACCGACACATCAAGAAGGTAACGGCTCTGTCCGTTGAACCTGAGTTCGCCGTAGTTGCCGCCGATAAAGCTGCCTGTGTAATCAGATTCGCCCATTGCGATTTCGCCAGCGACGATCAGCTTTCTGTCTGGGCCCAGGTGGCGGGTCACGGCGCCCTTCACACCAATGAGTGCGCCTTTCTCCTGCATGATTTTCTGGTTCGACGTGCCGAACTCCTCGTAGAGCTCGGTATGGGTCGTCACGCCCAGTTCGTAGGTGTAGCGGCGGACGAGATGGCCGCCGTCGGTTCTGTCAGGGAGGGCACCGGGATCGGCATCGCGGCCACCGCCGTCGTTGGTGACCTTCAACTCGCTCACGAGGTGGTAGCCCCGCGACATCAAGTCACTGCTGGCTTGCCCCTGGTGGAGAGCCGACTGTCCCTGAGGGAGGTCTGTTGCGGAAGCTGCCGCGCCTGCCAGCGCGGTCGTGCACATGAGTGTTCCTGAAATCCAGCGGCGCATTGCGTTCTGATGCATGGGCCGAAGGACCCGGGTGGGGAAAGGTTAACGAAGTAACGAGACATTTTGACATGTCAGTCTTTCTTATTGCCTTCGGTCACGCTGGTTTCGTCATTTCCTCACAACTTTGCAACACCAATGCTCCGCGGCCTGTGCTGGTTTCGGCACGCCGGGCCTCGAACCAGTCCAGCGCCTCGTTCCACAGGGGCAGGGCGCGTGCCCTGAAGTAGCCCATGTGGCCGATCGGGCCCAGACCGGCCAGGCGCGGATCGATGGTGACGGCGCGCACCGCCGCGTTGCGGTAGCCTGCCATGAAGGCGTCGCGCGAGGCCGGTGGCGCCCAGGCGTCGTCCAGCGCGTTGACCGCGACGATGGGAAAGCGCACCTCGTCAAAGCGCGCGGTGACGGACGTCATCCCCGGGTCGTCAAAGAAGTAGCGCGGAAAACGGCACCAGTGACGCCACTGGCGGTACACGTCCAGCGGCAGGTCTTCGCCCATCCCCAGGCGGCTCCAGGGCAGGTAGCCCGCCAGGCGGGTCCACACCGGACCCAGCACGCGCCACATGAAGAGCACGCGCAGGCGTTCCAGGGGCGGCATCCAGCCGTGCCAGCCGGCGCCGGTGGCGAAGGTGTACGCCCCGTCGACCGCATCCGGATCGGGCAGCAGGCCGAGCGCGTGACCCCCATAAGAATGACCCACCAGGTACAGCGGCATGCCCTCTTCGCGCATGGCCGCGACGGCGGCCGCCAGGTCGAGCCGGCCCCAGTCAAGGTAGTTCATGCGAAAGCCCTTGAGCGTGGACGGCGCCGACCCACCGATGCCCCGGTAGTCCAGCGTGAGCACGTCGAAACCGCGTTGCGCCGCGTGTTCGGCGAAGCGTTTGTAGAAGCCTTGCGGCACGGCGGTGGCGCCACCGACCACCAGGTGGGCTCGCGCCGGCGCGGGGCCGCTGTAGCGCGTCGCCGCCAGGTTGTAGCCGTCGGCGGCGGTCAGTGCGATGCGCTCGATGCGCACGCCGGAAGTGGGGTCGATGGCAGCTGTCATGTGCGGATCTCCATTCAGCGCGCGGTGCGCGCGGCGAGCAGGCTCAACAAGGTCTGCGTCGCCTGCTGGATGGGTTCGGTGCTTTGGGCGACACGGGCCTGCAGCAGGCCGCCTTCGTAAGTGGCGACGATCAATGCCGCCACGCCGCGGGCGGACTGCGGCGGCTCGCCGGCGGCTTCCAGCGCTACCGCGATGCGCTCGCGCAGCGTGGCGAAGGCGCGCGCCAGGGCGTCGCGCAGGGCGTGGTCGTCGGGCGTGCTCTCCAGTGCCACGGCGGCCAGCGGGCAACCCGAGTGAAAGCCTGTGCTGCTCAGGCGCGCGGTGGCACCCTGCATCCACTGCCGCGCGGCCTCGACCGGGTCGGCGTTTCGGGCCAGCAGGCCATCGAGCCAGCCCAGCATGCGCTCGACCACATCGTCGATGGCCGCCACCGCCAGTTCGGTCTTGCCACCGGGAAAGTGGTGGTACAGCACACCCTTGGGCGCGCCGGCCTGGGCCAGCAGTTCGGTCAGTCCGACGCCGTGCAGGCCACGGCGGCGCAGCGCGTCGGTCATGGCGGCGATCAGGCGTTCGCGGGTGCCGGGACCTGGTTCGGGAAGGTTGGATGCGGACATGGACGCAATCTATAGACCGGTCGGTCTAGTGTCAAGCCAGCCATGTCGCAAGTAGGCGAGCACCAGACAACAACAAAAAAGCGCCCGAAGGCGCTTTTTTTTGTTGTGAGCTTGCGCTTACTTGGCCACGACACGAACCATTTCGAGGCACTTGTTCGAGTAGCCCCACTCGTTGTCGTACCAGCTCACGACCTTGATGAAGGTCTTGTCCAGCGCGATGCCGGCGTCGGCGTCGAAGATGGAGGTGCGGGTGTCGCCGCGGAAGTCGGTGGCCACCACCTTGTCGGTGGTGTAGCCCAGCACGCCTTTGAGCGCGCCCTCGCTCTGGGCCTTCATCTCGGCACAGATCTCGTCGTAGGTGGCTTCGCTGTTGAGCTCCACCGTGAGGTCGACCACCGACACGTCGGAGGTGGGCACGCGGAAGCTCATGCCGGTAAGCTTCTTGTTCAGCTCGGGAATCACCACGCCCACCGCCTTGGCGGCGCCGGTGCTGCTGGGGATGATGTTTTCCAGGATGCCGCGGCCGCCGCGCCAGTCCTTGTTGGACGGGCCGTCCACGGTCTTCTGCGTGGCGGTGGCGGCGTGCACCGTGGTCATGAGGCCGCGCTTGATGCCCCACTTGTCGTTGAGCACCTTGGCAATCGGCGCCAGGCAGTTGGTGGTGCACGAGGCGTTGGAGATGATCGCTTCGCCCTTGTAGGTCTTGTCGTTCACGCCGAAGACGAACATGGGCGTGTCGTCCTTGGACGGGGCCGAGAGGATGACCTTCTTCGCACCGGCGTCCAGGTGCTTCTGGGCGGTGACCTTGTCCAGGAACAGGCCGGTGGATTCAATCACCACGTCGGCGCCGACCTCGTTCCACTTCAGGTTCGCCGGATCGCGCTCCTGCGTCAGGCGGATCTTCTTGCCGTTGACGATCAGGGTGTTGCCCTCGACCGAGACCGTGCCCTTGAAGCGGCCGTGCACGCTGTCGTACTGCAGCATGTAGGCCAGGTAATCGGGCTCGAGCAGGTCGTTGATGGCCACGACTTCGATGTCGGAAAAATTCTGGATGGCGCTGCGCAGCACGTTGCGGCCGATGCGTCCGAAGCCGTTGATGCCGATCTTGATGCTCATGTCTGGTGCTCCTGGGGTTGCTTGAGGTTCAAAAAAAACGGGGTCTTCACTTCGCGAGCACGGCACGCACCGTGTCCGCCACGTTCTCGGGCGTGAAGCCGAAGTGCTTGAACAGCACCGGCGCCGGGGCCGATTCGCCGTAGGTGTCGATACCCACGACAGCGGCCACGCCGTACTTCCACCAGCCGTCGGTGGCGCCCATCTCGACGGCCACGCGCGGCACGCCCGCCGGCAGCACACCGGCCTTGTAGGCAGCGCCCTGGCGGTCGAAGGTGGTGGTGCTGGGCATCGAGACCACGCGCACCGCGATCTTGTGTTCCTTCGCCAGTTGCTCCTGCGCCTTCAGGGCGAGCTGCACCTCGGAGCCGGTGGCGATGATCACCGCCTGTGCCTTCTTCTTCATGCCCACCTCCGCCGGCTCGGCCAGCACGTAGGCGCCCTTGCTGACGTCCGAGAGGTCGTGCTTGGGCGCGTAGGGCAGGTTCTGGCGCGAAAGCAGCAGCGCGGTCGGGCGGCTGGTGTTCTGCAATGCCACCGCCCATGCCACCGCCGTCTCGGCCGTGTCGGCGGGGCGCCAGACGTCCAGGTTGGGGATCAGCCGCAGGCTGGCGGCGTGCTCGATGGACTGGTGCGTCGGGCCGTCTTCACCCAGGCCAATGGAGTCGTGCGTGAACACGTGAATGACGCGCTGCTTCATCAGCGCGGCCATGCGGATGGCGTTGCGCGAGTAGTCGCTGAAGGTGAGGAAGGTCCCGCCGTAGGGAATGAAGCCACCGTGCAGCGCCACGCCGTTCATGACCGCGGCCATGCCGAACTCGCGCACACCGTAATTGATGTGGCGCCCGCCCTGGCCCTGCTCGTTCTTCACCACGTCGCCCGACATGGTGAAGCGCAGCGCCGGCGTGGCCTTGGTGTTGGTGAGGTTGGAGCCGGTGAGGTCGGCGCTGCCGCCGAGCAGCTCAGGCAGGGCGGCGGTGAAGGCCTCCAGCGCGAGCTGACTGGCCTTGCGGCTGGCCACGGTCTCGGCCTTGGTGTGGGCCGCCACGGCGGCGTCCACCGCAACCTGCGCGAAATTCTTCGGCAGCTCGCCCTTCATGCGGCGCACGAACTCCCTGGCGAGTTCCGGGAAAGCGGCCTTGTAGGCGGCGAACCGGCCGTCCCAGGCTGCTTCCATCGCCTTGCCCGCGTCTTTCGCATCCCAGGCGGCGTACACATCCTGCGGAATCTCGAAGGGCTTGTGCGACCAGCCCAGCGCTTCGCGCGTGAGTGCGATCTCGTCGGCGCCCAGGGGTTCGCCGTGGGCCTTGGCGGTGTTGACGCGGTTGGGGCTGCCCTTGCCGATGTGCGTCTTGCAGATGATCAGCGTCGGCCCGAAGGTGCCCATGCCGGCCTTGTTCTTCGCATCGGCGATGGCGCGGTCCACCGCTTCGGTGTCGTGGCCATCGATCGGGCCGATCACGTTCCAGCCACAGGCGGTGAAGCGCAGCGCGGTGTTGTCGATGAACCAGGGCGTGACCTGGCCGTCGATGGAAATGCCGTTGTCGTCGTACAGCGCGATCAGCTTGTTGAGCTTCCAGGCTCCGGCCAGCGCCACGGCCTCGTGGCTGATGCCTTCCATCAGGCAGCCGTCGCCCAGGAACACGTAGGTGTGGTGGTCGACGATGGCATGGCCGTCGCGGTTGAACTCGGCCGCCAGCAGCTTCTCGGCCAGTGCCATGCCCACGGCGTTGGTGATGCCCTGGCCGAGCGGGCCGGTGGTGGTTTCCACGCCGGGGGTGATGCCGGTTTCCGGGTGGCCGGCGGTCTTGCTGTGGAGCTGGCGGAAGTTCTTCAGCTCGCCCATCGGCAGCTTGTAGCCGGTGAGGTGCAGCAGCGCATAGATCAGCATCGATCCGTGGCCGTTGGAGAGCACGAACCGGTCGCGGTTGGCCCAGTGCGGGTTGGTCGGGTTGTGGCGCAGGTGCCGGCCCCACAGTGCCACCGCCATGTCGGCCATGCCCATGGGCGCACCGGGATGGCCAGAATTGGCCGCCTGCACCGCGTCCATGGCCAGGGCCCGGATGGCGTTGGCCTGGGTCTGGGCGGTTACTGCCGAGGCGGCGGGAGCAAGGCGGGATGGGGTGCTGGCGGCATCGGACATGGGGTGCGGGGTGTGGATGGAGGAAAGGCTGCGCGGTGGCGCAAAACGCATGATTTTATCGGGCCGCCCGGCGCGCCTGCCGAGCGCGCACGCGCTGCCGCGACCGCGCTCATAATTCCTGCAGCGCAGGGCCCTGTGTGCCCGTTACACCGCCCAAGCCCATGCCCCGTCCAGCCACCATCCCGCAGACCATCGCCTCGACCCCGGCCATGATCCTCGCCGCCGGGCGCGGCATGCGCATGCGACCCCTGACCGACGCCACGCCCAAACCGCTGCTGCCCGTGCACGGCAAGCCACTGATGCAGTGGCCGATGGAGGGGCTGCGTGCCGGTGGCTTCCACCGGTGCGTGGTCAACACCGCCAGGCTGGGTGAGCAGATCGACGACTTCTGCCAGCGCTGGCAGGCCGTGAACCCGGGCGCCGAAGTGACGGTCTCGCGCGAGGGGCAGGATTTCGGTTACGCCCTGGAGACCGCCGGCGGCATTGCGCGCGCGCTGCCGTTGCTGGGCGAGGTGTTCTGGGTGCTCGGGGGCGACGTGTACGTGCCCGGCTTCCCCTTCACGGACGAGAGCGTGGCGCGCTTCCAGGCGAGCAACCGGCTGGCGCACATCTGGCTCGTGCCCAACCCGGCGCACAACCCGCGCGGCGATTTTGGCCTGAGCCCCGAGGGCCTGGCGCTGAACCAGGCGGCGACGCGCTTCACCTACAGCACCATCGGCCTGTACCGGCGCGAACTGTTCGAGCCACCCTGGTGCGAAATCCTGCCGGGCAACCCGCAGGGCACGGCCGAGCCCCTGGCGCCACTGCTGCGCCGCGCGATGGACGCCGGCCTGGTGAGCGCCGAGCTCTACACCGGGCCGTGGGTGGATGTGGGCACGCCCGAACGGCTGAAAGAACTGGAGTAACAGGATCTCCCCCCGCGCCGCCTGCGGCGTCCCCCCCCCGAGGGGGCGCACCTGGCGGCCCGGCAAAGCCGGTTCCGCGGGTGCTCTGGTCAAACACCACGGCGCCTCGGCAAAAGTCAGACAATGGCGCGCATGGACGCCACCACACACACCGCTCTCTACGCCGACCGCCGCGCCCGCGTGGCCGCCCAGCTCGGGCCCGGCGGCATCGCCATCGTGCCGACCGCGCTGGAACGCCCGCGCAACCGCGACACCGACTTCATCTACCGGCACGACAGCTACTTCTACTACCTCACCGGTTTCACCGAACCGCACGCCTGGCTGGTGATCACCGCCGAGGGCGAAACCACGCTGTTCTGCCAGCCCAAGGACCTGGAACGCGAGATCTGGGACGGCATCCGGCTGGGCCCCGAGGCCGCGCCCGCTCACCTGGGCGTGAGCCAGGCCTTTGCGGTCGGCGAACTCGACCGGCACCTGCCCCGCCTGCTGGAGAACCGCCAGACCGTCTGGTACCCGTTCGCGACCCATGGCGGGCTCGAAGGCCGGGTGGACGGCTGGCTTCAGAAGGTGCGCGCGCGGGTGCGCTATGGCGCGCTGTGCCCCGAATCGCAACGCGACCTGTGCGGCATCCTCGACGAGTTGCGGCTGGTCAAGGACGCACACGAACAGGCCACGATGCGCCGCGCCGCGCAGATCAGCGCGCAGGCGCACATCCGCGCCATGAAGCGCAGCGCGGCGATGCTGCGCGCCGGCCAGGACGTGCGCGAGTACCACCTCGACGCCGAGCTGCTGCACAGCTTCCGCGAGCACGGCTCGCAGTACCCGGCCTACGGCAGCATCGTGGCTGCGGGCGCCAACGCCTGCGTTCTGCACTACCGTGCCGACGCCGCGCCCATTCGGGACGGCGAACTGGTGCTGATCGACGCCGGCTGCGAACTCGACGGCTACGCCAGCGACATCACGCGCACTTTCCCGGCCAACGGCCGCTTCACCGGCCCGCAGCGCACGCTGTACGACCTGGTGCTCGCCAGCCAGGACGCGGCCGTGGCCGCCACCAGGGCCGGCGCGCGTTTCAACGACCCGCACGAGGCCACCGTGGCGGTGCTCGCGCAGGGCCTGCTCGACGTCGGCCTGCTGGATGCGAACAAGGTCGGCGGCGCGCAGGACGTCATCGCCAACCGCAGCTACTTCCCGTTCTACATGCACCGCACCGGCCACTGGCTGGGCATGGACGTGCACGACTGCGGCAGCTACGTGGAACCGACCGAGCTCGGCACCGTCAGCGAGCGCCGCGACCCGCTCAGTGGCGAGACCATCAAGGACCGCCCCAGCCGCATCCTGCGCCCGGGCATGGTGCTGACCATCGAGCCCGGCCTCTACGTGCGCCCGGGCGAAGGCGTGCCCGAGGCGTTCTGGAACATCGGCATCCGCATCGAGGACGACGCCATCGTCACCGCGAGCGGCTGCGAGCTGATTTCGCGCGGCGTGCCGGTCCAGGCCGACGAGATCGAAGCGCTGATGCGCGCCTGAGACCGCGAAACCGGCGACCGCACCACGCCGGGACCGCTCCTGGCCAAGACCCCCATGGGCGGGGGGGTCTTGCGCACAAATGAAGAATCATTCTCATTTACACTCAAGAACTCTCGACAAGGACTCCCGGCACCGCCGGCCTCGCCCGCCTGTCCACCCTCAGCCCTGGTTCCACCATGAAACCCACCCTGCTCGCCCTGGCCCTGTCGGCCACCCTGTCCGTGCTGCACGCACCCGCCCATGCCCAGACCGCCGCGCCGGCCACCGTCAACTACGCGACCGTGGCCTCGAACTACGCCGCGCTGGTGCATGCCAACTACAGCGACACCCTGGCCGCCGCCCAGGACATGCAGAAGGCCATCGCCGCCTTCGTGGCCGCGCCGTCGGCCGACGGACTGGCCGCCGCGCGCAAGGCCTGGCTGGACGCGCGCGAGTTCTACGGCCAGACCGAGGCCTTTCGCTTCTACGGTGGCCCGATCGACGACGACAAGGGCCCCGAGGGCCAGATCAACGCCTGGCCGCTGGACGAGGCCTATGTCGACTCCGTTCAGGGCAAGCCCCAGTCCGGCCTGATCAACAACCCCAAGTTCAAGATCACCAAGGCCAATCTGGCGAAATTCAACGAACGCGGCGGCGAGGAGAACATCAGCTCCGGCTGGCACGCGGTCGAGTTCCTGCTATGGGGCCAGGACCTGAGCGAGACCGGCCCGGGCAACCGCTCGTTCGAGGACTTCGTCGACGGCAAGACGCCCAACGCCGACCGCCGCCGCCAGTTCCTCACGGTGGCCACCGCGCTGCTGGTGGACGACCTGGGCAGCATGGCCAAGGCCTGGGCGCCGGGTCAGAAAAACTACCGCGCAAAATTCGAGGAAGGTGGCAAGGAGTCGGTGCGCAAGATCATCGTCGGCCTGGGCTCGCTCTCGCGCGGCGAGCTCTCGGGCGAGCGCATGGAGGTGGCGCTGAATTCGCAGGACCAGGAAGACGAACACTCCTGCTTCTCGGATAACACCCACCGCGACATCGTCACCAACGCGCAAGGCATCCAGAACGTGTGGCTGGGGCAGTACAAGCGGCGCGACGGCAGCATGCTGCAAGGGCCGGGCGTGCGCGACCTGGTCGCGGCGAAAAAGGCCGATCTGGCCGAGAAAACCAGCACGCAGCTGGCCGCCTCGGTTGCGGCGGCCGAAGCCATCCCGGCGCCGTTCGACCGCGCCATCGGCAAGGGATCGGCCGGCCGCCCGGCGGTGGAAAAGACCGTCGCCAGCCTGGTCGAGCAGTCCAAGCTGCTGGTGGAATCGGCCAACGCCGTGGGCATCGCCAAACTGACCCTCGTCGAGCCCTGATTCGGAACACCCCCCTGCGCCGCCGCGCGGCTTCCCCCCTCTCTGGCGCGCCTTCGGCGCTGGGAGGGGGGACGGCGTCTCGGGCCGGCGAAGCCGGACCCTTGACGCCTCTGGTCTGACATCGCTTCGCTCCGGCTGCTCATCTGCACACAGGTTCTTTCACCATGCCACTTCATCCCAAAGCCATGCGCCTCGCGCTCGCCATGGGGGTCCTGCTCTGCGGCTCTGCTGCGCTCGTCCTGCGCGCCGATGAGGCACCCGATCCGCTGGGCGAGAAGACCGGTGGCGTCACCACCGTGTATGCCACCGGCAAGAACGCGTTTTCGTTCCCGCTGGCCAATCTGGACGACGCGGGGCGCACGCGCTTCGTGATCGGCAATTCGTTCTTCAAGCGCAACTGGGTCGAGGCGCCGGCCTCGACCACCGCGCGCGACGGCCTGGGCCCGCACTTCATTGCGCGTTCGTGCGCGGGCTGCCACGCCCTCGACGGCCGGGGTGAACCACCGCCGTGGAAGAACACGCTCGGTCCGGAGCCGGAGGGTACGGTCGGGCTGCTCATGCGCCTTTCGGTCGCAGGCACGCCCGACGCAAAGGCCGGCGTGCGCCCCGACCCGGTGTACGGCGACCAGTTCAACAACGCCGCCATCCAGGGCGTCCAGCCCGAGGGCCGGGTGGAAATCCGCCAGCGGCCGATCCACGGCCGCTTCGCCGACGGCACGCGCTACACCCTGCAGCAACCGCTGTACACGCTGACCGACCTGGCCTACGGGCCATTCGCGCCCGGCCTCATGGTCAGCCCGCGCGTCGCACCGCAGCTCGCCGGCATCGGCCTGATCGAGGCCATTCCCGAGGCCGAGATCCTGCGCAACGCGCGCGAGCAGGCCGCCGCGCCCGGCCCGGTCAAGGGCCAGGTCAATCGCGTGTGGGACATGTTCGCGCAAGAAGAGCGCGTCGGCCGCTTCGGCTGGAAGGCCAATGTGGCGAGCCTTGCGCACCAGACCGCCGGCGCCTTCCATGGCGACATCGGCATCACCTCCAGCGTGTTGCCGCTGGAGACCTGCACACCGACCCAGAAGGACTGCCTGGCCGCGCCGCACGGTGGCGGCCGCACCCGCGGGAGCGACGGCATCGTGCCCGCGGCCACCGCCCGCGGCACGCCCCCGGAGATCGACGACGAAACCCTGGGCCACGTGATCTTCTACCAGGCCACGCTGGCGCCGGCCGCGCGCCGCCATGCGAAGGACGCGCAGGTGCTGCGCGGACAGGCGCTGTTCGCGCAGGCCCAGTGCGCGGCCTGTCACCGCCCGAGCTACATGACCGCCGAAGGCCCGTTCCCCCGGTTCACCAGCCCCGCGCTCAAGGGGCAGCGCATCTGGCCCTACACCGACCTGCTGCTGCACGACATGGGACCCGGTCTCGCGGACGGCCGCCCCGACCACCAGGCCAGTGGCAGCCAGTGGAAGACGCCGCCGCTGTGGGGCATCGGCCTCATCCAGGATGTCAACGGCCACACGCGGTTGCTGCACGATGGGCGCGCCAACGGCGTGCTTGAGGCCATCCTGTGGCATGGCGGCGAGGCTAAGCCCTCCAGGGAACAGGTCTTGAAGATGAATCGCCGCGACCGACAGGCGTTGGTGAAATTCGTGGAGTCGCTATGAACCTTTCAGCCATCCACCGGGCCGCCATGCTGCTGGCCCTGGCGCTGGGTACCGCCACCCTGGCCCGGGCACAGACCGCGCCCGTGGTCGCAGCACCGTATTACTCCGCCGAACAGGCCTTGCAGGGCCTCTACACGCACCACCTGCCACCGCTGGCGCGCGACTTCCAGCGCCAGTCCGACCGGCTGGTGGACGCCGCCACGCAGTACTGCAAGGGCCAGCTGGACCTGCCCGCGCTGCGTGCGCAATGGCAGGGCACGCTCATGAGCTGGGAGGCGCTGTCCACGCCGTCCGTGGGCCCGCTGGTCGCGCGGCGCTCGCAGCGCCAGATTGACTTCTGGCCGACCCGCCCCGCCTTGCTGCGCCGCTCGATGGACAAGAAGCCCTCGACCCTGGCGGACATGGAGCGCGTGGGCACGCCCGCCAAGGGCTTCCCCGCGCTGGAGCTGCTGATGCAGCGCTGGGCCACGCAGCCTCCGGCGGCCGACGCCTGCCGCTTTGGCGAACTGGTGGCGCAGGGCATTGCCGCCGAGGCGAGCGCGCTCGACGCCGCATTCACCCCCTTGGTCACGCGCGGATGGCAAGACGAGCCCGAGGCCGCCACCGCCGCGCTCGCCGAGTGGGTGAACCAGTGGCTCGCCGGGCTGGAGCGACTGCGCTGGGCCCACATCGAAAAACCCATCACCACGCACCAGACCACCGGCAAGGCCGCCACCGGCGAACCCGTCCCCTATGCCCGCCTGAACCGCGACACCAGCCTGCGCGACTGGCGCGCGCAGTGGCACAGCCTGTACACGCAGGGCCGCCTGCCACCGGGCACGCCGCCGCCTGCCGCCGGCCAGGCGCTGGTGCCCATGGAGGCGCTGCTCATGGGCCGGGGCCAGCTGGCGCTGGCCGCACGCTGGGGCCGGGCGCTGGACCAGGTGGACGCCGGCGTGGGCCGGCTCACACCGGATTCGAGCGAGAGCGAATTGCTGGCCGTCACGAAATCGATGAAGGCCGTCACCGTGCTGTTCCAGAACGAAGTGGCGGCCGCGCTGGACGTGCCTCTGGGCTTCTCCGATGCCGACGGTGATTGAGGGCGCGCTCGAGACCGTGTTGTCGCGCCGCCGGTGGCTGCTGGCGGCCACGGCGCTGGCTTGCGCGCCCACCGCGCGGACGGCTCAGGCCGGACGTGCCACGCGCCTTGTCGCCGCCTGGCAGACACCCAGCGAGCACCATATTGGCGTCATTGCGGTGGACGGTGCGCGCTGGTCGGTGCAGCGCGCGCTGGCCGTGCCCACGCGCGCGCACGGGCTGATGGTGGAACCCGGCGGCAGCGTGCTGGCCACGGCGCGCCGACCGGGCGACTGGCTGCTGCGCTGGCATCCGGCGAGCGGGCAGACGCAATGGCACTGGATCGAGGACGACCGCCGCTTCAACGGCCATGCCATCGCCAGCGCGGACGGCCGCACGGTCTGGACCACCGAGACCGACCTGGAGACGGCCCAGGGCAAGCTGGCCGTGCGCGACGCGCGCTCGCTGCGCAAGCATGGCGAATGGGCCACGGGCGGCATGGACCCGCACGAGCTGATGGTGCTGCCCGAGCGCGTGGGCGACATCCCCGCCGGCAGCCTGATCGTGGCCAACGGCGGCGTTCCCACCCTGCCCGAGACCGGGCGCAGCAAGCGCCACCTGGACCGCATGGACGCCTCGCTGGTGGCGCTCGACCCGCGCGACGGCGCCCTGCTCGGCCAGTGGCGGCTGGACGACCCGTCCCTGAGCATCCGCCACCTCGCCTGGGACCCGGTCTCGCGGCAGGTCGGCATCGCGCTGCAGGCCGAACACCCGGACGCTGGCGCAAAGCAGCGGGCGCCCGTGTTCGCCGCCTGGGATGGCCAGCGCCTGCGGGCCGCGCTGGGCCAGCCGGCGGTGCAGGGCTACGGCGGCGACATCTGCGCGCGCCCCGGCGGTGGTTTCGTGGTGAGCTGCCCGCGCGTCGACGCACTGGCCGAGTACCGCGCCGACGCGCACTGGGCGCGCAACGTGGCGCACCGCGAGGCCTACGCGCTGGCCGCCTCGGCGGGCCACTGGTGGGCCAGTGGCGCCGAGGGCGTGTGGTGCGCGCCCGAAGGGCAAGAGGCCCGCAACGGCGCAGCCAGCGTGCAGTTCGACAACCACTGGATGGCCTGGCCGAAGGCCTGACGCGGCGCGGTCAGTCCGTGTCGACGCCGCTGGCACTGCCCGCGTACCGCTCGCAGGCCACCCCCGTCCGGCGGCACTGACCATCGGCCTCCAGCCAGGGATGGGCGTGGCCCACACAGCCGGTCTGGCAGATCACGCTGCTGGCCTCTGCCATGGTCGGCGCGGGCGCCGTCACCGCCGTGCGCGCGCGCCGGGGCACGGACTGCAACCCCGCAGCCACGCCCAGACCCCAGAGCAGACAGGTGCGCGCCAGGACGAGTTGCGCGCGCAGGCAAAGCACTTCGTCTTCCAGCCCGCGCACCTGCCGCGCACTGGCGCGAACCTGTTCGCTCACGCGCCGCTGCAGGCTGGCCAGCTGGCGCGCGAGCGCCGCGTGTTCGATGGAAACCTCGCGCGCGTCAGCGCCGTCGTAACGCGCCAGGACGTGCGATGGCATCGTCTTCTGTGTCATGTGGGTTCCTTCCCTGACGTGAGCGGCTCGCCGGCCGCGATGAGCAGTTGCGCCACGCCGTCGGCCGCGCACACGGTGCTGGCCTGCACCTGCCACACGCGCTGCACCAGCGCGGGCCGCAGCACCTGAGCGGGCGGGCCGCTGCTCTGCAGCACGCCGCCATCGAGCACCCACACGCGGTCGGCGTAGCGCAGCGCGAGGTTGGGGTCGTGCAGCACCGCCAGCACGCCCACGCCCTGTTCGCGCGCCCAGCGCTGCACGGTGCGCAGCGTCTCGTGCTGGTGGCGCAGATCGAGCGCGGCGGTGGGTTCGTCCAGCAGCATCCAGCGTGGCGCGCCGTCGGCGCTGGGCTCCCAGATCTGCGCCATGACGCGCGCGAGCTGCGCGCGTGCGCGCTCGCCACCGCTCAGGCTGGCCAGGCTGCGATCGGCCATTGCGGCCACCCCGGTGGCGACCATGGCCGCCTGCACGATCGCGGCCTCGTCGCGCGCGGGGTGCTGGTGGTGCGGGTAGCGCCCGAGCTCCACCACTTCCTGCACGCGGAAGTCGAACGCCACGGCGGTCTCCTGCGGCAGCACGGCGCGCTGTCGTGCCAGCGCGTGCGCCCGCTCGGGCGCCACGTCCTGGCGGTTGATCGTCACGCAACCACTGTCGGGCGCGCGCAGGCCGGCCAGCACCGACAGCAGAGTCGACTTGCCCGCGCCGTTGGGCCCCAGAATGGCACCGACCTCGCCCGGTGCCAGCTGCAGGCTCACGCCCTGGAGCAGGGCGCGGGTGCCCGCGCGCACACCCACGTCCATCGCGCACAGGCCATGTCCCTCGGGCAGGGCTCGTACATCGGTTGCGGTGTCTTCATCGACGTCGTCATCGAGCCAGAGCGGCCGTTCACCGCCTGGCAGCTCTCCACAGGCGCTGCGCCAGTCGGCGTCCAGCAGGCGCGCGTTCACAGCCGCCGCCCGTGCGCGCTGCGCAGCAGCAGCAGGAAGAACGGCACGCCCACCACTGCGGTGAGCACGCCCAGCGGCAACTCGGCCGGTTGCAGCAGGGTGCGCGCCACCGCGTCGGCCGCCAGCACCAGCACGGCGCCCAGCAGCGCCGAGCCTGGCAGCACCCAGCGGTGGTCCGGGCCGGCCACCAGCCGCACCATGTGTGGCGCGACCAGGCCGATGAAACCGATGATGCCGGTGGTGGCCGTGACCGCGCCCACGGCCAACGCGGTGGCCACGATGGCGATCCGCTTCACGCGTTCCACCGACACGCCCAGCAGCACCGCCTGCGCCTCGCCCAGCGCCAGCGCGTTGAGCGGGCGCGCCAGGCGCAGGCCCACCACGCCCGCCGCCAGCGTGATCCCGCCGACCAGCGCCACCGCGCTCCAGCGCGCGCCGCCCAGGCTGCCGAGGAGCCAGAACTGCAGGTTGCGCAATTGTTCGTCGGTGGCCAGGAAGTTGAGCAGGCCCAGGCCGGCGCCGGCCAGCGCGTTCACGGCGATGCCGGCCAGCAGCATCAGCCCCACGCGCGTGCCCCCTTCGCCGCGCGAGAGCAGGTAGATCAGCACCGTGACCGCGAGGCCACCGCCAAAGGCCATGAGCACCAGCGTCCAGCTGCCCAGCGCGCGCGGCAGCTCGGGGAACCACAGGCTGCCCATCACGATGGTGGCGCCCGCGGCCAGCGCCGCGCCGCTGCTCACGCCGATCAGGCCGGGATCGGCCAGCGGGTTGCGGAACAGGCCCTGCATCAGCGCGCCGGCCAGTCCCAGCCCGGCCCCGGCGGCCAGCCCCAGCACCAGGCGCGGCAGACGGATGTGGAAGAACACCAGCTCGGCGCCCGAGTGGGCCGCGCCCGTGCCCAGCAACACGGCGGGCAGGTCGCGCAAGGGCAGGCTGTAGGCGCCTTCGCCGGCGGCCCACAGCAGCGTGAGCAGCAGCAGCGCGCCCAGCGCCCCCAGCAGGCTCGGGCCCGAGAGGCGCTTCGGCGTCCACCGGCCCGTGCCGGCACGCGCCACCGTGGCGACGGCTGTGTTCATGAGCGCACCAGCTGGTTGTGCAAACGCTCGACCACGCTGGGCAGGCGCGGGCCGAAGCCCAGCAGCTCCAGCGCGTCCAGGTGCACCAGGGTGCGGGCGCTGGCGCGGCGCTCGAAGGCGGGCGTGAGGGCGAGTTCGGGGCGTTGCCAGAACGCGGCCTCGCCGCCGATGGCCTCGATGCCCTGGGTGGTGGTCAGGATCACGTCGGGCGCGGCCTGCGCCATGGCTTCGGCGGTCATCGGGCGGTAGCCCTGGAAACCGCCGAGCGCGTTGCGCGCACCGATGAAGCGGATCAGCGCATCGGCCGCCGTCTTCTCGCCCGCCACCATGGGGCTGCCGCTGTGCGAGAGCACGAACAGGATCCTCGGGCCCGGCGCCTTCGCGGCCTGCACGCGCGCCATCACCGCCTGCCAGCGCGCGTCCAGTCCGATCTGCAGTTCGCGCGCGGCCGCTTCGCGCCCCGCAGCGCGGCCCACGGCCGCCACCTTGCGTCGCACCTCATCCCAGCTGTGGTCGGCGTTCACCAGTTCCACGCGCACGCCCGCGCTGCGCAACTGGTCCAGCACCACTGGCGGGCCGGCGTCGCTGCCGGCGACCACCGCATCCGGCCGCAAGGAGAGCAGGCCCTCGGCGGAGAGCTGGCGCATGTAACCCACCTTGGGCGTCGCTTGCGCTGCCGCAGGGTACAGGCTGGTGGTGTCGGTGCCGACCAGCTGGTCCTGCGCGCCCAGTGCGTACACCACCTCGGTGATGCCGCCGCCGACGGTGATGAGACGCGGGGCCGAAGGCGCCGCCGCCACTGGTCGCAAAGGCCAGCCTGCCGCTGACGCAGCAGCGCCGGCCAGCGCGGCCGCAGAGAGTTTCTGCAACGCGCTTCTGCGCGAGGTGCCCGCGGAAGGGAATGATCGCAACGGTGATTTCATGGGTGCTGGAGCGGTGTCCGGGATGGGTGACTCATGCAGCCACCGAGGCGTGCGGCTGCGCCGCGGCCTGCAGGTGCGCCACGATGTGGCGCCAGGCGAGCAGTTCGGCCTGGCCGGGCTTGCGCGCGCCGAAGAACATGGCCATGAGTTCGCCCCGCGCGTCAAAGGCTTCGACCGAGGTCACCACGCCATCGGCGGTTGGTTTTTCCACCACCCACACGTCCTGGATCAGGTCTTCGCGCAAATGCAGATTGAAACCAGGATCGAGCACGTTGAGCCAGGTCTTGTCCTGCATCTCCATGGGCGCGATCCGCTGGACCGGGCCGGTGTGGATCTGGATGCAGCCCGGGCTGCCCACGAACACCATGATGGGCGTGCCGTCGAAGGCGGCTTCCATCAGCAGTTCGCGCACGGCGGCGGTTTCCACGCGGTGCGTGTAGCGGCCCTCCACCAGGCGAAATCCCTGCTGGCGCTCCAGGCCAAACTGCTTGAGCAGGGGAAAGAACTGGTGCGTGTCCGTCATCGCGCCCCAGGCCGCGCCGAACGCCGTGGCGTCCACCGGGGGTTGCGGCGCGGATGTGCCCTCAGCGGCGCGCGGCGCGAATTCGATTTCGGAGCGGTCGCCGCCATGCAGTTCGATCACGCGCCGCCAGGCGGCCAGGTCGGTCTGCTCGCGCACGAAGATCTTGTGCACCGCCACGCCGTGGCGGTCGAAAAACTGCAGGCTCGGCACGGCCATGCCGTGCTGCGACTTCAGCGCCTCGGCCACCGCGAAGCCCGCGTGCCACTGGTTGAAGAACAGGCGCAGGTCGATGTGCTCGCCCAACGCCAGCCCCACGGGGCCGCTGGCCGAGACCTTCTGGTAGACGCCAGTCTTCTCATGCACCGTGGTCTCGTTGCGCGTGAGCGCCATCAGCGGGCCGCAGGCTTCGAGCGCCTGCAACAGGCCCAGCCAGTCGGGCCGCAGCGCCGTGGCCTGCAGGGGCGCATCGTGGGCGCCGCCATGCGCGGCGATGGCGGCGCCTTCGCTCAGGCCGATGGCTTCGGCGGCTTCCCGGGCCCGCAGGCCGCTGGCGCGAACGGTCTGGAAGGCTGCGCGGATGTCGTGGGCATTCATGGTGTTCTCCTTGGGGATGGATTGGGGTCGCTGGCGGTGCTTCACTGCACGCTGGCGGGTGTGGCATGCCACAGGGTGGTGGCCCGAATCTCTTCAGCGGCCGCCACATCGGCGGCGTTCTCCACCTCGATCTGCCAGCGCGTGCGCAGATTGCCCACCATGGTCCGCATCGGCGACGAGAGTTGCGGGTGCTCCGAGAGGTGGTACAGGTTGCACACCAGCTTGCGCGCCATCGCGGCGCGGTGCGGGCAGTCGCACGCGCTTTGCGCGTAGCCGGTCATGAGCGCCAGCGTGCCGGCCAGCAGCGCCTCCACGCAGGGCATCGTGTACTCCTCGTCGGCGGTCTCGTTGGCGTGTGGCTGTGCTGAAGGCATGGCGGCTCCTCTGAGGTGGCTAGAAGTCGGTGACGAGCGCCACCGACAGGCTGCGCCCGGGGGCGGTGTAGGCGTCCAGCACCGGGTCGTTCGCCGCGATGCCGCGCACGTTGGTCCACTCCCAGTACTTGCGGTCGGTCAGGTTGTGGATGGCGGCGCTCAGGCGCGTCGAGCGGTTGACCTGCCAGCTCGCGCGCAGGTCCAGCGTGGTGTACGAGGGCGTGGCGAACTGGTTGGCCGTGCCGCTGGTGTCGATGTCGCTGGCGGACTTCTTCGCGCTGTGGCTGAGCGAGGCGCCCAGGCTCCAGTCACCCAGGCGGTGGTCGACGCCGAGCACCAGTCGGGCCGGGTTTACCGAATTCAGCGGCAGGTTGCGCGCGGTGTCCGTGCCCCGGGTCTGGCCATAGGCCGCGCGCAGCGTGGTGCGGGCGGAGAGCCGCGCCGAGCCCTTGAGTTCGAAGCCACGCAAGGTGACCGACTGGCGGTTGACCGACTGGAATTGCAGCACCGGCGCGGTCTGCACCGTCACCAGGTCTTCGATGAAGTCCTTGTAGCGTCCGGTGAAGGCCACCGCCTCCCATTCGATCACGCCGGACGAACCGCGTGTGCCCAGTTCCAGCGTGCGGCTCTTCTCCGGGCGCAGGTTGGGGTTGGGAATGGCTTCGTAGTTGCCGAAGGGGTTCTGGAAGTAGTTGTTCAACTGCAGCGGGCTGGGCGACCTGAAGCCCGCAGCCAGGTTGCCAAACACGCTCCAGTGCTCGCCGCCGCGCCAGATCGCGCCCAGCTTGGGTGTGAGCGCTCCATTGGACAGCGAGGCCGGCTGCAACGGATACAGCGGGCTGCTGCGCGCGTCCAGCGCCACGCGGTCGTAGCGCAGCGCCGGAATGAGGCTCCAGCGGTCGCTGGCGAACTCGCTCTGCACGAACAGCGCCGAAGTCGTCTCGATGGTCTCGGGAAAGCGCTGCAGCGGATAGCTTTCGTACGACGGACCGTTCACGCCGGTGACGAGGTTGTCCAGGCTGGCGCGTGAGACATCGACGCCATAGACCAGCTTCTGCGACCAGTTGCCGCCCAGGGGGCGCAGCTTCTCGGCCTGCAACACCGCTTGCAGGATGCGTTCGCGGTAGGTGACGTCGCGCACGCGGTTCTGGGTGGCGGCCGGCTGCAGCGGGCGGTATTCGTGCGTCACCTCCTGCGATTCCGAGGCCTGGTAGCCCACCATCGCGCGCAACTCGTCGGCCCACGCGGAGGCGACCGGGAATCGGCCATCCCAGCTCACGCGGCTGCGCACCATGTCGGAGGTGCCGTCGAGATCACCCACATGCGTGGCGGCCGAGATCACCGGTGCGCGCCCACTGTAGGCCTCCACCTCGCTCTGCTTGTCGACGTGCTCGGCGGTGACGACGTGGCGCTGTCCACCACCGGGCGTGAAGACCAGCTTGCCCATCACCGACACCTGCTCATCCTTCTGCGGGTTGGGCGCCGTGCGGGTGCTGTTGAGCGCATGGTTTTCGCCCTGGTTGTCCAGCTCCCGGCTGCGGCCGACCTGCACGCTGCCCAGCCACTGCAGGGTGTCGCTGGCGACCCCCGCGAGCGTCGCGCCGATGCGGCGGCCGCCGTCCTCGCCGTCGTAGCTCAGCCCGACGCGACCACCCAGCGTCTGGCCGGGCCTGAGCAGGTCCTTCGGCTCGGTGGTGAACATGGCGACCATGCCGGCCAGGCCATCGGAGCCATACAGGGCCGAGTTGGCCCCGCGAAGGAGCTCCACTCGCGAGATCAGGCCCAGGTCGTAGTAGTCGCGGCCGAAGGCGGCCGGGCCGAACACGCCACTGCTGAGCTCGCGCGGCACGCGGATGCCGTCGATCGTGAGCAGCACGCGGTTGCCTTCCAGGCCCCGGATGTTGAAACCGGCGTTGCCGTCGCGCCCCACGTTGCCGGTCACGCCACCAAAGCGCACCGGCGCACGCTTGACGCTCACATTGGGCAGCTCGCGCACCAGGTCGCGGATGTCCTGCACGCGCGCCGGGTCCAGGTCTTCGCCTTCGAGCAGGTCGATGGCCGCCGGCACTTCGTCGAGTGCGCGCTCGCTGCGCGAACCGCTGATGACCACGGTGCGCAGCGCGGGCGCGGCGTTGCCGGCCTGCGCCGTCAAGGCGTCTTGCCCGGCGCCCTGGGCATGGGCTGGACTGGCGAGCAGTGCGAGACAGGCGAGAAACAGCGGGCTGAGCGCCAGCCGGGGAAAGCGGGTCGGGGAATGCTTGTGCGAGGAGGTCAAGACGGCACCTGGTCCAAAGGGTTGGAGAACGGGGCTGGCGTCACGACCTCAGGCAGGCGGCCCGGGTGCTGGCTGGCAAAGAGGCAATTATATGCGAATGATTCCTATTTGCAAGATGTACCGATTCTCAAGACGGAATCGATAGCACGCAACGCGCACAATGCCTGCCTGTCAACACAAAAATGGAAAGGAGCGCACCCATGAAAGGCGACGCGAAGGCCATCGGCCACCTGCAGGCACAGCTCAAGAACGAGCTGACCGCGATCAATCAGTACTTTGTCCACTACCGCATGCTCAAGCACTGGGGCCTGGACAAGCTGGCGGGCAAGGAATACGAAGAGTCCATCGGCGAGATGAAGCACGCCGACAAGCTCATGGACCGCATCTTCATGCTCGACGGCCTGCCCAACCTGCAGGACCTGGGCAAGCTGCACATCGGCGAGAGCGTGCCCGAGATCCTCAAGAGCGACCTGGGGCTGGAGACCGCCGCCCAGAAGACCATCAAGGACGGCATTGCGCACTGCGAGTCCGTGCGCGACTACGTCTCTCGCGACCTGCTGCAGGAGATCCTGGACGACACCGAGGAGCACATCGACTTTCTGGAAACCCAGATCGAGCTGGTCGACAAGGTCGGCCTGCAGAACTACCTGCAGAGCCAGATGGGCTCAGCCAGCTGAAGGGCCGGCCTGCGGCCTGTACCCCATGGACCACAAAGCCCCGCCCCTCGCGGGGCTTTTTTTGATCTATTGAATACGATCAATTATCATTTGCGGACTCTTTGACTGTTCCACCGTCCCATGATCGTTTGCGTTTGCCACCGCGTCAGTGACCAGACCATCGCACGTGCCGCGCGATCGGGCATGGCGTTCGACGACATCCAGCTTGAACTGGGCGTGGCCACGCAATGTGGGCAGTGCGAGTCCTGCGCTCGCTCGCTCTGGTCCGAGTGCACGCCGCACCAGTCGGTGGTGCACTTGCAGCTGCACCCGGCCACGCTGCCGGCCCAGGCCGCTGCGGCCTGAAGCCCGCCCGGCGGACCACCCCCCTGACTTTCCCTGCCCGGGCCGCCCATGGCGGCCGCGCTGCCGCATACTGCGTCGCATCGGCTCGCCAGCGCCCGTTTGCGGGCGCGATTCCCCTTCGAAAAGTCACAGGCGCCACAACGCTTTACGCACTTCCACGCACTAGGGTTTTCCCGCGCATCGCTTTAGAATGCGCAACTCCTTTCCGCATAGCAAGATAACGATCCGCCGGAGACATCAGATGAGCATGGAAAACACCCAAGAGAACAAACGCGCCGAACTGCGCCGCGCCGCGCTCGAGTACCACGAGTTCCCCACCCCCGGCAAAGTGGCCATCGCGGCCACCAAGCAGCTCACCAACCAGCGCGACCTGGCGCTGGCGTACTCGCCCGGCGTGGCGGCCCCTTGCGAGGAAATCGTGGCCGATCCGGTCAATGCCTTCAAGTACACCGCGCGCGGCAACCTGGTCGGCGTCATCTCCAATGGCACCGCCGTGCTCGGCCTGGGCGACATCGGCCCGCTGGCGGCCAAGCCAGTGATGGAAGGCAAGGGCGTGCTGTTCAAGAAGTTCGCCGGCGTCGATGTGTTCGACATCGAGATCGACGAGAAGGACCCGGCCCGGCTGGTCGAGGTGATCGCCGCTCTGGAGCCGACCTTCGGCGCGATCAACCTTGAGGACATCAAGGCGCCGGACTGCTTCTACGTGGAGCGCGAGCTGCGCAAGCGCATGAAGATTCCCGTGTTCCACGACGACCAGCACGGCACCGCCATCACGGTGGCGGCCGCCATGCTCAACGGCCTGAAGGTGGCCGGCAAGGACATCGCAAAGGTCAAGCTGGTCACTTCGGGGGCGGGCGCGGCGGCGCTGGCTTGCCTGAATCTGCTGCTCAAGGTCGGCCTCAAGCGCGAGAACGTGTTCGTCACCGACCTGGCCGGCGTGGTCTACGAGGGCCGCGAGGAGCTCATGGACGACGACAAGCGCCAGTACATGCAGAAAACCGACAAGCGCAAGCTCGCCGAAGTGATGGAGGGCGCCGACGTGTTCCTCGGTCTTTCGGCTGGCGGCGTGCTCAAGCCCGCGATGGTGTCGTCGATGGCACCCCATCCGGTGATCTTCGCGCTGGCCAACCCCAATCCCGAAATCGCACCCGAGGACGCGCACGCGGTGCGCGACGACGTGATCATGGCCACGGGGCGCACGGACTATCCGAACCAGGTCAACAACGTCCTGTGTTTCCCGTACATCTTCCGCGGCGCGCTCGATTGCGGCGCGACCACCATCACCGACGAGATGGAGATCGCCGCAGTGCACGCGATCGCCGAGCTGGCGCAGGCCGAGCAGAGCGAAGTGGTGGCCGCCGCCTACGCCGGTGAGCAACTGGCGTTTGGCCGGGAGTACCTCATTCCCAAACCGTTCGACCCGCGCCTGATGATGAAGATCGCGCCGGCGGTGGCACAGGCCGCGGCCGACTGCGGCGTAGCCCTGCGCCCGATCGCCGACATGGCGGCCTACCGCGAGAAGCTGCAGAGCTTCGTGTTCGCCTCGGGCACCATCATGAAACCGATCTTCTCGGCGGCCAAGACGGCGGCGCGCAAGCGCGTGGCCTACGCCGAGGGCGAAGAAGAGCGCGTGCTGCGCGCCTGCCAGATCGTGGTCGACGAAGGCCTGGCGCGCCCGACCCTGATCGGTCGGCCGGCCGTGATCGCGCAGCGCATCGAGAAATTCGGCCTGCGCCTGCGCGAGGAGCTTGACTACGACGTGGTCAATGTCGAGCAGGACAACCGCTACCGCGACTTCTGGCAGACCTACCACCGCATGACAGAGCGCAAGGGCGTGACCCAGCAGCTGGCCAAGATCGAGATGCGCCGCCGGCTCACGCTGATCGGCTCGATGCTGCTGCACAAGGGCGAGGTCGACGGCCTGATCTGCGGCACCTGGGGCACCACCCAGCACCACCTCAAGTACATCGACCAGGTGATCGGCAAGCGCGAGGGCGGCAGCCCCAGCACCGCACAGGACGTGCGCATCTACGCCTGCATGAACGGCCTGATGCTGCCCGGGCGCCAGGTCTTCCTGGTGGACACCCACGTCAACAGCGACCCAAGCCCCGAGGAACTGAGCGAGATCACGGTGATGGCCGCCGAGGAGATGCTGCGCTTCGGCCTGCAGCCCAAAGCCGCCCTGCTCTCGCACTCCAACTTTGGCTCCAGCGACGAAGCCAGCGCGGTGAAGATGCGCCGCACGCTGGCCCTGCTGCGCGAACAGGCACCGTGGCTGGAAGTCGATGGCGAGATGCACGGCGATGTGGCGCTGGACGCCGACGCGCGCCAGCGCCTGATGCCGAATTCGACCCTCAAGGGGGCGGCCAACCTGCTGGTGCTGCCCAACATCGACGCGGCGAACATCGCCTACAACCTGCTCAAGACCGCCGCCGGCGGCAACATCGCCGTCGGCCCGGTGCTGCTGGGCGCTGACAAGCCCGTCCACATCCTCACGGCCAGCGCGACGGTGCGCCGCATCGTCAATATGACCGCCCTGACCGTGGCCGACGCAAACGTTTCACGCTGACGTTTTGCAAAAAAGCAAGCGCTAACTTTTATACACATTTTCCCCGCCTGGGTTTTGCTGAATATTTCAGCAGGCGCTTGCAATTTCCCCCCACCTCAGGCACACTAGAGCGCTTGGATTTCAGGGTTAACCCGCCCTCAAACGCACCACAAAATACATACTTTTGTCTGTCTTTTGTGCCGCATGGGTCATGGGTTGACGTCATCAGCAGCAAGGGATTTCATGGGTCTGAATCAGATCCGGGTTCGTTCAGGGGGGCTGCGCCGCGTGGCCGCTTGGGGCATCGCGGCTGCCCTGGCGGCGGCGCTGGGCACCATTGCGGTGCAGGCCCGCGCTCCCGATACGAAGCTTGGCGGATCGAACTCCGCAACGGTGGTGGTTTCAGGCCTGCCCTTGCAGGGCCAGGAAGTGATGGACCGGATTCGACAGGGTGGACCGTTCCGCTACGAGAAAGACGGTTCGGTGTTCGGCAATCGCGAACGCCTGTTGCCAGGTGAAAAGCGGGGGTACTACCGGGAATACACGGTGCCCACCCCGGGCCTGAACCACCGGGGTGCCCGGCGGATCGTGTGCGGCGGGCTTCGGCCCCGGGCTCCTGAAGCGTGTTATTACACCGAAGACCACTACAGCAGCTTCAGGCTGATCGTGCAGTGAGCCTTGGGTGATGTGAGCAGATTTTCAACTTAGACCTTATTTAGAAAGAGACGCGGAGATGGACACGCCACTTCGTAACGTACGCCCCAATATCGTTCAGTCGATTCGCGCCCATGGCGTGAAAGACCTGCAGGCAGCGGCCGAGCACCTCGGGCACCATTTCCTGTACGCCAACCTGGCCAAGGCCCAGAGCAAGCAGGACGTGCTGGAGCTGATCGCCGCCCAGTACACCCTGCCGTCGCACTTCGGCAAGAACTTCGATGCGCTGTACGACTGCATGACCGACATGGTCCACAAGTCGGGGCCGCAAACCGGGTTCATCGTGGTGCTCGAGCACATCCCCGCGCACGCCAAGTTCGACAAGGAGGCACGCGAGCAATTGCTCGACATCTTCCGCGATGCGGCCGACTACTGGTCGGATCGCAAGGTCCCGTTTCGCTGCTTCTACTCCTTCTCGGTCGCGCGCGCGCCCAAGGGCGAAGAGCCGATCGAAGTGCAGAGCGACGAACCCATGCCCACGGACAAGATCCTGGACGTGAGCCCGATGGCGCTGCGCATGAGCAGCCCTTTCAACGCGGGTTACTGGCTGGCCGCGGCCTGACCAAATAGCCCACCCCCGCGCCGCGCCTGCGGCGCGTCACCCCCTCAAGGGGGCAACACCTGCAGGCCGGCGAAGCCGGACCTGCGGTGTTCTGGATGGCCGCAGCACTTGCTGCGGCTTTTTCATGCCTGCGTGATTTGTGCGAGCGCGACGTATTCGCTCACCGGTACTTCCTCGGCCCGGCGCTGCAGTTCGAAGTCGCCGCTGTAGCCCTGTTCGTCCAGCCAGCGCCCGAGCGTGTTGCGCAGGATCTTGCGGCGCTGGCTGAAGGCGACCTGCACCAGTTCGCCGAAACGCTTCACATCGATCTGCGGCGGCTCGGCCAGCGGCTGCATGCGCACAATGGCGCTGTCCACGCGCGGTGGCGGGTCGAAGCTCTCGGGCGGCACGAACAGCACGTTCTCCATCGCATAGCGCCACTGCAGCATCACGCTGAGGCGGCCATAGTCGGCGGTCGAGGGGCGCGCCACCATGCGGTCGATCACTTCCTTCTGCAGCATGAAGTGCTGGTCCTGCACGGCGGCGACATGGTCGAGCAGGTGAAACAGGATGGGCGTGGAAATGTTGTAGGGCAGGTTGCCCACCACACGCAGCTTCTGGGCGCCCAGCTGCCGCGCCACGGCACCGAAGTCCACCTTCAGCACATCGGACTCGATGACGCTGAGCTGGCCGTGTCCGCGCAGGCGCGCCGCGAGGTCGCGATCGAGCTCGATCACGGTGAGCTGACCCAGGCGCTCCACCAGCGGCTGGGTCAAGGCCGCCAGGCCAGGGCCAATCTCCACCATCGCATCGCCGGCGGCGGGAGCAATGGCGTCCACGATGGCGCCGATGATGACCGGATCGGTCAGGAAGTGCTGGCCAAAGCGCCTGCGAGCGACGTGTTTCATGCGCCGGCGGTCCGTGCCGGTCCCTGGCCCGGCTTCAAGGTTGCGGCGCCTCGCGGTATTCCACGTAGGCCCGCCCGCGAACGTCCTGCGCCCAGACACGCAGGGCGTCATCCATCTTCTTTTCGCGCACCATGTCGCGCACCATGTCGCGTTGCTCGCGCTGCGACAGCTGGGTCTGGCGGCGCTCCTCGACGCGGATGAGGTGCACGCCAAACCGCGACACCAGCGGTGCGGACATCTCGCCTGGCCGCAGCGCGTTCATCGCTTCCTCGAACTCGGGGACGAACTGGCCCGGGTTGGCCCAGCCGAGGTCGCCACCCTGGCTGGCCGATCCGTCCTGGCTGTGCTCGCGCGCCAGGGCCTCGAATGTGGCCTGACCACTGGCCACCTGCTGGCGATAGCCCGCCAGGCGCGCCACCGCATCGGCTTCGCTGAGCTGGGCGGTGGTGCGCAGCAGGATGTGGCGCGCCCGGGTCTGCGTGATGGCCGCACCCGGAAGGCCGGCCTGGCGCTTGTCGATCACCTTGAGCACGTGAAACCCGGCCGGGCTGCGCAAGGGCCCCGCCACGGCGCCCACATTGAGCGTGCGTGTCGCTTCCACGAAAAGCGTGGGCAGTCGATTGGCCGCCCGCATGCCGAACTGCCCACCACTGGCGCCCTCGGGCGCATCGGAGAATTCGCGCGCCAGAGCGGCAAAGTCGGCGCCGGCGCGCGCCCGGTCGGCCGCGCCCTGGGCGCGCGCCTGAAGCTCCTGGATGCGCTGTTCGCTGGCGCCTTCGGGCACCGCGACCAGCACGTGCGACAGGTTGAGCTCCAGGCTGGCCAGGTCATTGCTTCCCTGCTGCTCGCGGATGAAGTCGTCGACGTCGGCGTCGGTCACACGGACCCGCGCGTCCACCTGCCGCTCTCGCACGCGCTGCAACAGGATCTGGTTGCGCAAGTCGTTGCGCAGGCGGTTGATGTCCATGCCTTCGGCGGCGATGCGCCGGCGCAGCTCCTCGGGGCTGAGCTGGTTCTGCGCGGCGATCGCGAGTTCGGCCTGCGTCACCGCGGCTTCGTCCACCGTGATGCCAAGCTCCGTGGCCTGCTGCAGCTGCGCGCGTTCGTTGATGATCTGTTCGAGCACTTCGCGCGCGAGCGCATCGCGCGGGGGCATGGCGCCGCCGCGCTGGGCCAGCTGCTGCTCCACGCGCAGCAGGCGCTGGCGCACTTCGTTGTTCGTCACGGGTTCGGAGTTGACCAAGGCGACGATGAAATCCGCCGTGGCCTGCTCGGGCGCCGTCGCGGCAGCCGGGGGGCGCAACGGGCTGAGCTGGCCGGTGGCGCGCAAGCCTTGCGCCTGCGCAGCGCAGGCCCCGAACAGGAGCGCGCACGACAGACAGATGGACAGGCGCGAGGGGACGGTGTGGCGGTCAGTCATATTGTTGGAAGCGGCTGGGCGGGTTGATCTCTTCGCGCAGGTACTGGTAGCGAGGAACGTTGTCCTTGAGCGTCTTCAAGGGGTTGGAGCCGAGGCGGGAGAAACCACTGAACTCCAGCTGGAACAGGATACGCTGGTTGGCCGACAGGGCGCTGCGCTGCAGGCGTTCGAGCACGATGCGTCCGATCCAGCAACCCGCATCGTATTCAAAGCCGGCCACCAGATCGACCACCTTTTTATCGGGCACGCTGTAGTTGATGCGACCCACGCTGTACCACTGTCCTGCCCCGAGCCCGCGGCCGGGCACGGGCGAGCGCGCGGACTTCTCCCACAGGTCATTGAGGGGCCATTGCCAGCCGAATTCATACTGTTCGCTGACGCCGCGCTGCAGGCGGTAGGCGGCGCTCAGCACACGGTAGCGGCTGGGGGTGTAGCGCGCGGCCAGCGTGGTGCGCACGGCTTCGCGGCTGCCGGGGCTGTACTGGAAGTTGGTGTCGACCATCCAGCGCGGGCTCCACTGCACGCGCGTGGCCAGCAGGATATCGCTCAGGCGTTCCTGCACCGGGTCGCCCCCGGGCAGGCCGCTGGCATTGGGCAGAAAGACGTTCTGGTCGCGGATCAGGTAGCGCTGCGCCAGGCCCACGCGCACGATCTCGGCGCCCGAGTCCGGGTCGAGCAGGCGCGAACTGGCGCCCACCGTGACGGCACGCGTGTCGGAGATGCGGTCGTTGCCGCCGAAGACGTTCTCCGAAAAGATGGTGGCGAAATTGAAGTCGTTCGCGGCAGAGTCGTAGTTGGGCAACAGGCTCTGGTCCCGGTAAGGCGTCCAGGTGAAGAACGCCCGCGGCTCCAGCGTCTGCACGAACTGGCGGCCGAAGTAACGCGCGTCGCGCTCGAACACCAGGCCACCGTCCAGGCTGAGCGTGGGCAGCACGCGCGAGGCGCTGCGCGCACCGTTGGCCAGCGGGTCGTCAAAGTGGTACTGGGTGGCGTGCAGCTGCGCGCGCGGCTGGATGAACCAGCCTGGCGTCTGCCAGCGCCGGCTGAGATCGGCGATGGCCAGCGAGCGCGAGCCGTTGGTCTGGCCCGTGAGCAGCGGATCGGACTCGAAGCGCGTGTACTCCCCCGTGAGCGACCAGTTCCAGTCGTTCAGGCCTGCCAGGCGCGCGTCGCCCCGGCTGTAGCGCACCGCGATGGACGGCAGACGGTCGTAGGGCGGCACGATGGGTGCATCGATGTCCTGAAGCGTCTGCCAGCTGTAGGCGCCGGCGCTCACCGACCAGGGCCCCCGGTTCCACGACAGCACCGCGTCGCCGGCCAGCAGGCGGGTGGTCAGCGAGGCCGTGGCGCGCGGGAAGTCGCGCCAGTAGTCGTCGTCGCTGACGCGGTTGACGTTGAATCGCAAACCTGCCGACCCCCCCAGAGCGAGGCGGGTGCCGCTCAGGCTCTGGTTGTGCTGCCACGAATAGCCCCAGCGGTCGCTGTCGCGCAAGGGGTCCGAGGGCATGTAGGCGCCGCGCACCTGGCCGGCGTAGGCGGGTTGCAGGTAACGCACCTCGGCGCCCAGGTCCACGCCGCGCTTGCTCATCAGCGTGGGGTAGAGCGTCGCGTCCAGGTTGGGCGCGATGTTGAGGTAATAGGGCAGCGTGAGCTCAAGCCCGTTGATGTTGTCGATGTTGATCGTGGGCGGCAGCAGGCCGGACTTGCGCGTGTCGGTCAAGGGGAAGGTGAAATAGGGCCAGCCCAGCAGGGGCACGCCCTTGAATTCCAGCACGCCACCGGTGGCCTTGCCGATTTCGGCCACGTTGTCGAACTCGATGCGGGTGGCCCGAATCAGCCAGTCCGGCATCCAGTCGGCGCCTGGGGTGCGCGGGCAGGTCGAGTAGCGTGCGTCGTGCGCCACCGCCTTGTCTTCCCCCAGAAAGTCGAGCCGGCTCGCGTCGCCCTTGCCTTCGTTGTTGAGCAGCGTGAACTCGGGCTGCTCGAAGTGGCCTTCGAAGGTGTCCACGTTGAGTTGCAGTTCGGGACCCTCGAAGCGGTCGCCAGCGCGATTGATCAACACATCGCCCCGCGCCCTGGCCTCGCGGCTGCGCTGGTCGAACTCCAGGCGGTCGGCGCGGATCACGGTGTCGTGCCGGCGCAGTTCGGCATCGCCTTCGACCGTGGTCACGCCGTCGGTCTGGCCTTCGATGCGCTCACCGGAGACGAAGGTCGGCGCCCGATCCTGGGCTTCCTCGGGCAGCTTCTCCTGCAACAGGCCGCTGGCCTTGAGGTTGACGGCGGACGAGGGCTGCTCATCGCCATCACCGGACTGGGCCCGCACGCAAACGGGCGCGGCCAGCGCCCCCAGCGCCATCACGGCCAGCAGGCCATGGACCGCGCGCGCCACCGGCCGCGCCGCGAACAGCGCGGAGGCGAACGCGACGCGCGTGCGGTGGGTGGACGGCGGATCGTTGCGGCGGTTCAAGGGGATGGACTTCGGTGGCCGGGTTGCCAGGATGGGCTCGATGCGCGGGCATGAGAGCCGGCCGCCGCCCTGCAGGGGGTTTGTAGAATCTCTGGCGATTATCCACGGCCCGACCGTCCCGGGCACCGCCCGGCAACCCCCGCCCACCCGAGCCCCCGCATGACCCCGCCCCTCCCCGCCGTTGCCTGGGCCGAACCCCTGCGCGAAGCTGCCTTTCACGCCTGGCTGGCGCCCCTGGCGACGCGCCTGGCCCTGCTGCCGCAGACGCTGCGCCCGGCCTCGGCCGATGCGAGCTTTCGCCGCTACCTGCGGGTGGACACGCGGGCCGGGGGCAGCCTGATCGTGATGGATGCGCCGCCCGCGCACGAGAACTGCCAGCCCTTTGTGCATGTGGCCGGGCTCATGCGCGCGGCCGGCCTGCTGGTGCCCGAGGTGCTGGCCTGGGACGAACCGCAAGGCTTCATGCTGCTGAGCGACCTGGGCCAGCAGACCATGCTCGAAGGCATCGACACCGCGAACCCGCAGGCCAACCACGCGCGCTACCTGCAGGCGCTGGACGCCCTGCTGGCCTGGCAACTGTCGTCGAAGCCGGGCGCGCTGCCGCCCTACGACGAGGCGTTGCTGCGCCGCGAGCTGCAGCTGTTCCCCGACTGGTACCTGGGCCAGCACAAGGGCCTGACGCTGAGCACTGCGCAGGCGCAGACGCTGCAGACAACCTTCGACACCGTCGTGGCACACAACCTCGCCGCGCCCCAGGTGTACGTGCACCGCGACTTCATGCCGCGCAACCTCATGTTGCCGCTGCAACCCGGCGATACACCGGCGCAGCAATTGGGCGTGCTCGATTTCCAGGACGCAGTGCATGGCCCCATCACCTACGACATCGCCAGCCTGATGCGCGACGCCTTCCTGAGCTGGGAGGAAGACTTCGTCATCGACGTCACCGTCCGTTACTGGGAAAAGGCGCGCGCCGCCGGTCTGATGGACTTCGAGGACTGGCACAGCGACTTCGGCGCCTTCTACCGCGGTGTCGAGTGGATGGGCCTGCAGCGCCACCTGAAGGTCGCCGGCATCTTTGCGCGCCTGACGTTGCGCGACGGCAAGCCCAAGTACCTGGCCGATGCGCCGCGCTTCATCGGCTACATCCGCCACACCGCGCACCGCTACCGCGCGCTGGGCCCCTTCCTGAAGATGCTCGACGAGATCGAGGGCCTGCAGGCCGCATCGGGCTACGCCTTCGGGCGCGTCTGAGCCCATGCCGCGCTTCCATTGCCCGGCCCCGTTGCGCGAAGGCCAGCACCTCGCGCTACCGGCCGCCACCGCGCGGCACGTGCAGGTGATGCGCCTTCAGCCTGGGCAGACCCTCACGCTGTTCAATGGCGAGGGCGGCGAGTGGGACGCCACCATCGCGCGCATGGGCCGCAGCGACGTGGACGTGACCATCGGCGCGCACCGCGCGGTCGAGCGCGAGGCGGCGCGCGCGGTTCACCTGGCCCTGGGTATGCCCGCCAACGAGCGCATGGACTGGCTGGTCGAGAAGGCGACCGAACTCGGCGCTGCCAGCCTGCAGCCGCTGCACACCGCGCACAGCGTGCTGCGCCTGGCGGGCGAGCGCGCCACGAAGAAGCAGGCGCACTGGCAGGCGGTGGCGATCGCGGCCTGCGAGCAGTGCGGTGGCAACCGTGTGCCCACGGTGCACGCGGTGGGCGACCTGGTCAGGTGGCTCGGGGCCCTGCCGGCCCCCAATGCCGGGCAACCCGTGCTGCGCTGTCTGCTCTCGCTGACCGAGGGCACGCAGGCGCTGGCCTCGGTGCTCGCCGCCGCCAGGCCCGACGCACCGGTGCTGTTCCTCAGCGGTCCCGAAGGGGGTCTCAGCCCGGCGGAGGACGCGCAGGCGCGCGCGGCCGGCTTCGTGCCTGTGACGCTGGGCCCGCGCGTGCTGCGAGCCGAAACCGCCGCGCTCACCGCACTGGCACTCGCCACCGGGGCCTGATCGGCTCAATGGCGGCTGAAGAAGTCCCAGATCACGTCGTTGGCAACGAGCGCGCCAGAACCGGCCTGACCACCCAGCACCTTGCGACCACCGGGCCACGAGTGGCCGCCGGTCTCGGTCACACAGAGTTCGACCTCGCTGCCGCCGCGGCAGGGCGCGCGCGTCTTGCACCAGGCACCGGCGACCTCCAGCACGCGCCGCGGTTCGGACGTGCAGCCGTTGAGCCGCGACCATTTCGCCACCGTCTCGGGTACCGAGACAAAGTTCGCGTGCGTCGCCGAGGCGCTGCCCGAGCCGCCATTGAACAACACGCGGTCGTCGTCGCGCGCGTGGATGTGCAGCACCGGGACCGGCCGCGACGGTGTGCAGTTCGGCGAACCGTCTGTGCCCGCCACGGCGGCGATGGCCGCAAAGGTATCGGCCATCTCGCAGGCCAGCCGGTAGGCGAGCATGCCGCCATTGCTCATGCCCTGGGCGTAGATGCGGCGCGGGTCGATGTCCAGGCGGCGCTGCACATCCGCCACCACGGCGCGCACGAAGCCCACGTCGTCAACGTCGCGGTCGCGCGCCTGGCCGCAGCACAGCCCGGCGTTCCAGGTCGCGAGCTTGCCTGAACGCAGGCGGCTGTAGCCGTTGGGAAACACGATCACGTAGCCGTTGCGCTGCGCGTGAGACACCAGGCCGTAGTAGCGGTCATTGGCCTGGATCTCCATGTTGCCGCCGCCACCGTGGAAGGACAGCACCAGTGGCGCGGCCGTGCCGGCGCGGTACGACGCCGGGACATGCACCAGGTAAGCACGCAACAGTCCGTCGTGCGTCAGTGTGAAACGGTGTTCGCCCGGTTGCGTGATCGGCGTCGCATCCTGCGCCGCGCCCATGTGCGGCAGGCACGCGGCTCCGGCGAGCAGAAAGGCCAGCAGCACGCGGCGCCCTGTCGTGCACACACTCATCCCTGATCTCCTTCTGGTGGCAGAGCCGCCATCTTGCCGCATGCGCACGGTCCAGACCAGCCTGCAGGGGGCGCCACGCGGCCCAGGGACGCGTGGTGATGGCTCGCTGTATAAACGCCTGCTTATGAACAAGAACCTCTGGCTGCTGGCCGCCGCGCAAGGCCTGTTTCTCACCAACAACGTGGTCTTCATCGCCATCAACGGCCTGGTGGGTCTGTCGCTGGCGCCGCTGGGCTGGATGGCCACGTTGCCGGTGATGGGCTACGTGGTGGGCGGCGCGCTGTCCACGCCCCTGGTGGCGCGCACGCAGAGCGCGCTCGGGCGCCAGGCCTCGTTCCAGATCGGCCTGCTGGTGGCGCTGGGCTCGGCGCTGCTGTGTGCCTGGGCGGTGATGGACAAGAACTTCTGGCTGCTGGTGGCCGCCACCGTGGTGGCGGGCTACTACAGTGCGAACGGCCAGCTCTACCGCTTCGCGGCGGCCGAGCTCAGCGCACCGGCATTCCGCGAGAAGGCGGTCTCGCTCGTGCTCGCGGGCGGCCTGGTGGGCGCGGTGCTGGGCCCCAACCTGGCCACGCGCACCAAGGACTGGTTGGGCGTGCCCTTCGCCGGCGCCTACGTGGCGCTCGCCGCGGTGGCGCTGCTGTCCATGCTGGCCATGGCCTTCATGCGCTTCCCGCCGGTGCCGCCGCGCGCGGCTCTGGCCGACCGGGGTCGTCCGCTGGGCGCGATCATGCGCCAGCCGGTCTTCATCGTTTCCACCGCGGGCGCCGCACTGGGCTTTGGTGTCATGAACCTGCTGATGGCGGCCACGCCGCTGGCCATGCAGGTCTGCGGCTTTCCGTTCGAGGACGCGGCCCTGGTGCTGGAATGGCACGTGATCGGCATGTTCGCGCCAGGCTTCATCACCGGCCACCTCATCAAGCGCTTTGGCGTGCTGACCATCATGGGCACGGGCGTGGTGCTCAACATCGTGTGCATCGGGGTGGCGCTCTCTGGCGTGGACCTGCACCAGTTCCTGATCGCGCTGTTCCTGCTCGGCGTGGGCTGGAACTTCCTGTTCACCGGCAGCACCACGCTCTCGCTGCAGGCCTACCGACCCGAGGAAAAGGACCGCGCGCAGGCGGCGATCAATTTCTTCGTCTTCGCCACCATGGCGCTGACTTCGTTCGCCTCCGGTGCGCTGGTCACCACGCAGGGTTGGCAATGGCTCAACATTGGTTCTCTGGTACCCGTGGCGCTCACGGGGCTGGCCCTGATCTGGCTTGCCTGGGTGCGCCGGCAAGCCCACAATCCGGCCTGAACCGCATGCCCATTCCGGGCCAGCGCAACGGGGGCACTCCATGGGACTTCTGGATTCACTGATCGGCGCCGCCGCCAACGCTTCTCTGGGCTCAGCGCAGGACCAGCCGGCACCGTCTGCCGCCGCCAACGGTCTGCCGGGTGGCCTTGACCCCCAGATGCTGATCGCGCTGGTGGGCTCGGTGCTGGCCAGTTCGGGTGGTCTGCAAGGCCTGCTGGCGAAGTTGCAGTCGGGCGGCCTGGGCGACGCCGTGCAATCGTGGATCGGCACGGGCACCAACCAGCCGGTCTCGGGCGATCAGCTCGGCAGCGCGCTCGGGCCGGACCTGATGGGCACGATTGCCGCGCAACTCGGTGGCAGCCGCGAGCAGGCCTCGGGCACACTGGCCGACCTGCTGCCGGGCCTGATCGACCAGCTCTCGCCCCAGGGCCGGCTGCCGGCCGACAACGAACTGGGTGGCCTGGGCGGTCTGGGCGCCCTGCTGGGCGGAGGCCACGCCGGCAACGGCGCCACCGGCGATCTGATGGGCATGCTCGGCGGCCTGATGCAGCCCCGGCGCTGAATGGCCCGCTAGGTCGGGGCCGGGGCCGGGGCCTGAACTTCCAGCCAGGCCTTGAGCGTACCGAACACGGCCGACGGATCGGCCTCGTTGAATATCTCGTGGTAGAGCCCCTCGAAGGCGTGGCTGTGCACCTTGTCGCGAGGCGCCGCAGCGGCAAAGGCGCGGCTGCCGGCTGGCTGCACGAGGCTGTCGGCACCGGCGTACATCAGCAGTGAGGGAACACGCCATTGCGGTGCCGCCGACACCACGCAGGGGCCATTGGCATCGATGAACCGCGCCAGCCGCGCGCTGATGCGGTCGTGCACCAGCGGGTCCTTGCGGTAGGCCTCCACGACCGCCGGATTGTGCGAAATCTTGCTGGCGTCCAGGCCATTGGCGATGGCGAAATTGGGCGCGAAGCGATACATCAGCGCGATCAGCTTTTTCTGCAGCGCGCCGATGCCGGCGTCCAGCGCCGGCGATGACAGCACCAGACCATCGACCGGCGCCATGTTGCGCTGCACGAAAGTCGCCGCGATCAAGCCCCCCATGCTGTGGCCCAGCAGAATCAGCGGGCAGGCCCAGGGTTCGGCGATGTGCGAGCGCGTGTCTTCCACCACTTCGGCCAGGTCGTCAAGCAAGGTGTCGTCCTCGGGCAGCACGCCACGCGCGCCACCGGACTCCCCATGGCCGCGCTGGTCGTAGGCGCGCACGCAGAAGCCCCATTCGTTGAGCCGCTGCGCCACGTGGTCGTAGCGCCAGGCATGCTCGCCCAGGCCGTGCACGATGAGCACCACCGCGCGCGGGCGCCAGCGCATCGGCAGCGGCCAGTCGAACAGGGCCAGGTTCAGGCCGTCGCGCAGGGTGAAGGGGGCCTGGGTGGTGTCGGACGACATGGTGGCTCGCTCAGGGCATGCGGGCCATCACCTGGGCCACCGCAGCGGTCAGTCGCCGGGCGTAGTCCAGGTGCAGGAATTCGTTCGGACCGTGCGCATTGCTCCTGGGCCCGAGCACGCCGCACACCATCATCTGCGCGGTTGGAAAGCCTTTGCTGAGCATGTTCATGAGCGGGATCGTGCCGCCCTGGCCGATGGTGCCGCAACCGGCGCTGAAGTGCGCCTGCGAGGCGTCCTGCAGCGCCTGCTCAAACCACGGCGTGGTGGCGGGCGCGTTCCAGCCGCTGGCCGCGCCCTCGCCGTCAAAGGTCACCCGGGCCTGGTAAGGCGCGTTGTCTTCCAGCAGGGCTTTGAGTTCCTGCACGGCGGCGGGTGCATCCACCAGCGGCGGCAGGCGCAGGCTGAGCTTGAACGCGGTGTAGGGGCGCAGCACATTGCCGGCATCGCGCAGCGCGGGAAAGCCCTCGGCCCCGGTGACGCTGAGCGTGGGCCGCCAGGTGCGGTTGAGCAGCGCCTCGACCGGGTCGGTGGTGGTGGGCAGGGCGAACAGCGTGCTGCCGCCGCAGTCGTGGTGCGCCCAGGGGAAGCGCTTGTAGATTTCGTCACCCAGGATGGCGGCGGTGGCCCTGGCCTGCGCCACGCGCTCGGCCGGCACCTCGCAGTGAAAGCTCGCGGGCAGCAGGCGGCCGGTGGCGCTGTCCTCCAGCCGGTCCAGCACCTGGCGCATGATGCGAAAGCTCGACGGCACCAGGCCGGAGGCGTCGCCCGAGTGGATGCCCTCGGTGAGGATCTCGACCTTGAGCACGCCACTGGCCATGCCGCGCAGGCTGGTGGTGAGCCAGAGCTGGTCGTAGTTGCCGGCGCCGCTGTCCAGGCAGATCACCAGGCCCACGTCGCCCAGGCGCGGGCGCAGCGCGTCCACGTAGGGCAGCAGATCGCCGGAGCCGCTTTCCTCGCAGGTCTCGATCAGGCCGACGATGCGCGGGTGCGCCACGCCTTGCGCCTTGAGCGCCTGGATGGCGGCGATGCTGGCATAGACCGCGTAGCCGTCGTCGGCACCGCCCCGGCCATACAACTTGCCGTCATCGATCTTGGGCGTCCAGGGCCCGAGGTCGTTGCGCCAGCCGGTGAATTCCGGTTGTTTGTCCAGGTGGCCGTACATCAGCACGGTCTGGCCCGAGGCGGGGGCCGGTGTGCCGTCCTTGCCGGCGCTCGCCGGCACTTCGAAGAACAGCACCGGCGTGCGGGGTGTGCCACGGGCGTCACTGAGCCGCACGACTTCGAGCGTCAGGCCCACCACCTTCTGCGAGCGAACCCAGTCGGCCGCGCCTTGCAGCACGCGTTCAAGAAGGCCATGGGCCGCCCAGTCGGCATCGAAGGCCGGCGACTTGGCCGGCACCTCGATGTAGCGCTGCAACTCGGGCACGATGGTGCCCGACCAGGAGGCATCGACGTGGGACTGCAGGGCCGAGGCGTCGAGCAGGGGGGAAGGCAGGCGGGCGTTCATGGCATCGGTCTCCGGGAAGGGAGGCCTGAAGCGCCCCGGAAGACCATGCCGGGGGGTTCAAGCCCGGCGGACAGTATAGGCACGCACAGGCGTTTGTGGGCCTGCAACCAACCCCGGGGCCCGCAGGGTGGGCGGGGGTTCCCCCGGCCTTACGCGTGGGACACGCGGAAGAAGCCCACCGCCTCGGCCAGGCGCGAGGCCTGGTCCTTGAGGCTTTCGGCGGCGGCCGCGCTCTCCTCGACCAGCGCGGCGTTCTGCTGCGTCATCTGGTCGAGCTGCGTGACCGCCACGTTGACCTGCCCGATGCCGTCGCTCTGCTCGCCCGCGGCCGTGGTGATGTCGCTGATGAAGGCCGAAACCTTCTCGGCGTTGGCCACGATCTCGCTGATCGTGCTGCCCGCCTGTGCCACCAGGCGCGAGCCGTCTTCGACCTTGCCCACGCTGGTCTCGATCAGGCCCTTGATCTCCTTGGCTGCCTGCGCGCTGCGCTGCGCGAGGTTCCTCACCTCGGCCGCCACCACGGCGAAGCCGCGGCCCTGCTCGCCCGCTCGCGCGGCTTCCACCGCCGCGTTCAGCGCCAGGATGTTGGTCTGGAACGCAATGCCGTCGATCACACCGATGATGTCGCCGATCTTCTTGCTGCTGTGGTTGATCTCGTCCATGGTCGTGACCACCTGGCCCACCACCTGACCGCCGCGCACCGCCACCTCGGCGTTGGCCACCGCCATCTGCGTGGCCTGCCGGGCCGCGTCGGCGCTCTGGCGCACCGTGCTGGTGAGTTGCTCCATGCTCGCGGCCGTCTCCTGGAGGTTGCTCGCGGCCTGCTCGGTGCGCGCGCTCAGGTCCTGGTTGCCACTGGCAATCTGCTGGCTGGCGGTGCCGATGCTGTCGGTGGAGTTGCGCACCTCGCTCACGATGCGCGAGAGCGAGGTCCGCATGTCGCCCAGGGCGCGCATGAGCGCGGCGGTCTCGTCGCGGCCCACCGCGTGCACCGGCCGCGTCAGGTCGCCCTGCGCGATGGCGCTGGCCAGATGACGGGCCTCGTCCAGCGGGTTGCAGATGCTGGTCATGTTGGACAGCGTGGTCGGCACCACCACCAGCGCCGCAATGGCCACGGCCAGACCGAACAGCACCATCGTCTGGCGGCTGGCGTCCAGCCCGGCCTGGCGCGCGCTGGCGGCTTCGGCCATCAGCACCTCTTCCACCTTCTTGAGGCTGGCCAGCAGTTCGTCGTAGCTGGCGTGCGCGCGGTTGAGCATGCGGTTGGCCACCGTGGCCGAGTCGTAGCCACTGGTTTCGAGCTGGCGCGTCACCGGCTCCACCGCGCCCACGTACTGCGTGAGCTGCTCCTTCATGGTCAGCACCAGGGCGTTGTCGTCGTCGGCTTCGCCCGCGAGCATGAGGTCCATCTGGCGCTGCGCTTCATCGCGCGCGGCCAGCCAGGCGGTCTTGGCCTTGAGCACCTGTTCAGGTTTCTCATAGGCAATCACCATGTCCTTCTCGAAACCCCCCATGTCGCGCAGCGACATCTGCAGGCGCGAGAGGGTCAGCGTTTCCTCGAACGGTCCCGCAACGAAGGTCTGGTTCAGGGTCTGCAGGCGGGCGATGCCCCACCAGCCGGCGGCACCCACCAGGGTCAGCAGCATCAGCACGACGCCAATGGCTCCGAGCATCCGGGTTCGGATGGAAAACTGTCGCATCATGTTCTGCATGTCGTCTCTCCAGGGTCTTGTTGGTATGGATGCAGTGGTGAAACCAAGCGGCGCGGAACGTCAGGATGCGGATTGCGCATCGACGCGGAACACGCGCACGACCTGATCGAGGCGCACGGCCTGGTCCTTGAGGCTCTCGGCCGCTGCCGCGCTCTCCTCCACCAGCGCCGCGTTCTGCTGCGTCATCTGGTCGAGCTGCGTCACCGCCACGTTCACCTGCCCGATCCCGTCGCTCTGCTCGCCCGCCGCCGCCGTGATCTCGCCAATGATGTCGGAGACGCGCTGCACCGAGCCCACGATCTCGCTCATCGTCTGACCCGCGTCGGCCACCAGCCGCGAGCCGGTCTCCACCTTGTCCACGCTCGCGCCGATCAGCCCCTTGATCTCCTTGGCCGCCTGCGCGCTGCGCTGCGCCAGGTTCCTCACCTCGCCCGCCACCACCGCGAAGCCCCGGCCCTGTTCGCCCGCGCGCGCGGCTTCCACCGCCGCGTTGAGCGCCAGGATGTTGGTCTGGAACGCGATGCCGTCGATCACGCCGATGATGTCGCTGATCTTCTTGCTGCTGTGGTTGATCTCGTCCATGGTGGTGACCACCTGGCCGACCACTTCGCCGCCGCGCACGGCGATCTCGGCCGCGCTGGCGGCCAGCTGGTTGGCCTGGCGCGCGGCATCCGCGCTCTGGCGCACCGTGCTGGTGAGTTGTTCCATGCTCGCTGCGGTTTCCTGCAGGTTGCTCGCGGCCTGCTCGGTGCGCGCGCTCAGGTCCTGGTTGCCGCTGGCGATCTCCACCGACGCGGTGTTGATGCTGTCGGTCGCGCTGCGCAACTCGCGCATCATGGCGAGGAAGCGCTGGCGCATGGTTTCCACCTCGCGCACCAGACGGCCGATCTCGTCCTTGCGACTGGACTGGAAGGCCTGGCTGAGGTCGCCCTGGGCCACCGCGGTCACGGCCGAGGTCAGCTGGGCCAGCGGCTGGCTGACGTTGCGGCGCACCAGCAGGAACAGGCCCACACCCAACGCAAGAGTGGCGCCGGCCAGCAACGCCCAGAGGGCGTAGATGGTGCGCCAGTAGCTGGCCATGGCTTCGGTATCGGACACCTCGGCCACCACCCACCAGCCGCCCGCTTGGGCTTCGCGCTTGACCACCCAGGGATTCGGGATGGCATCGCTGCGCAGCGGCACGGCATGGCGCACGAAGGCACCGGGCGAGGCGCGCAGCTCGCTGAGCATCGCGTCCGCGCCGGGGTTGACCTCCAGCACCTTCTTGCCGGCGGCCGTGGGGTGCGAGACAAACACCGCATCGGCGTTGGACCCGCGCGGATCGATCACGTAGGTGCCGCCGCTTTCGAAGAAGCGCGCCTCGTCGACCAGCTTGTCCAGCGACGCCTGGAAGTCGGCAATGTCAAAGCCGATGAAGAGGATGCCGACCACCTTGCCGGCCTCGTCCTTCATGGTTTCGTAGTGCGTCATGTAGGGTTTGCCGAACAGCACGGCGCGCCCCGTGTAGCTCTTTCCTTCCAGCATCAGCGGGTAGGCGGCATGCTTGCGATCAAGCAGCGTGCCCATGGCGCGTTCGCCGTTTTCCTTCTTCAGCGAGGTGCTGACGCGCTCGAAGTCGTCGCCCTTGCGCATGAAGATGGTGGCCACGCCACCATTGGTGCGGTTGAAGGTGTCGACCTCGGAGAAATCGTTGTTGAGCAGCATGCCCCAGCTCTTGAGCATGCCGGCCTGCGTGTCGAGTTCAAACTTGTCGGCGAACTTCTGCCGGAATGGCTTGAAGGCGCGATCGGTCATCAGGCGGGCCGTGGCGTCAAAGGCATCGACCGAGTTGGCGACGGACACCGCCTTGTCTCCCGCCCACTCCGCCGTGCGCTCGCGCGAGGAGCTTTCCGCAACCACGGACAGCACGCCGCTGAGCAACGCGAGCACCGACGCCAACAGGACGACGGCGAGCAGCGCTACGCGGCGCGCGACCGAACTCTCTCGGATGTTCTTGTCTTTCATGATCGGGTCTCCTCTTGGGGATGTCAGCCGGCTTATTGAAGGGCTTGGGTGGAGTTGTCCATCAGTCCCATGTCGCTGCCGGACATGAGGGCTTCAATGTCCATCAGGATCAGCATGCGTTCACCCACGCTGGCGATGCCGGTGATGAACGTGGTGTCCACATTGGTGTTCATCTCAGGCGCGGGCTTGATCAGGTCGCCGGCGAGTTCGAGCACGTCCGAGACCGAGTCCACCACCGCGCCGACCACGCGGCCGTGCACGTTGAGCACGATCACCACGGTGAAGCCGTTGTATTCGACCTTGTCGCAACCCAGCTTGATGCGCAGATCCACCACCGGCACGATCACGCCGCGCAGGTTGACCACACCCTTGATGAACGAGGGCGAATTGGCGATGCGGGTGGGTTCCTCGTAGGAGCGAATCTCCTGCACGCGCAAGATGTCGATGCCGTATTCCTCGCCGCCCAGGCGGAAGGTCAGGAATTCGGCGCTGGCCGGCTGGGCTGCGGTGGCCCGCGCGCTGTCCGGGCGGGCAAGTGGGGTGGCGTCGTTGCGCATGTCCATGGAATCGGTCCTCGGTTGACAGGTTGGTCCAAGGACTATCGGCCGGCTGCGGCGGGGCTGAAGTCGGAAATAGGCGGACAAACCCGCCTCTTTCCGGTGCGCAAGCACATAAAAGAATTCTAAAGTTTTAATTCTCAGATTCTGCGGCATGTCTCTGCGGTGTCGCTGGCGTCACCACCCTTCTGCTAACTTGTGCGAATGAGCACAGACACGAATCCCGGCCCGCAGCATCTCGCGGCCACCCCCTGGATCGACACCGACCACCCCGCCGTGCAGGCCTTCGCGGCAGAACATGCCCGCGGCGACAGGCCGCGCGACCGTGCCGTTGCGCTGTACCAGGCAGTGCGTGATCGGGTGCGCTACGACCCTTACCGCATCGACCTGTCGGACGCCGGCATGTCCGCCAGCCGCGTGCTGGAACAGGGGCATGGCTGGTGCGTGCCCAAGGCGGTGCTGCTGGCGGCGGTCTGCCGCGCGCAGGGCATTCCGGCGCGGCTGGGGTTTGCCGACGTGCGCAACCACCTGTCCACCGAGCGCTTGCGCCAGACCATGAAGACCGACGTGTTCGCCTGGCACGGCTACACCTCACTGTGGCTTGATGGCGCCTGGCGCAAGGCCACGCCAGCGTTCAACATCGAACTGTGCGAGAAGTTCGGCCTGTTGCCACTGGCGTTCGACGGCGAGCACGATTCGCTCTACCACCCGTTCGACCGCGAAGGCCGCCAGCACATGGAATACGTGAACGAGCGTGGCGCCTTCGACGACCTGCCACTGGCGCGGATTCGCTCCGCGTTCCGCGAAATCTATCCCGACATGCCCACCGCCAGCGATGCCGCCGATGGTGATTTCGCGGCCGACGCCGCACGCGAAGCGGCCCGGGGCTAGGGCCTAGCTCGAAAAGCGGAACACCGCCGTGCTGGCCAGCAGGTTGGGCCAGGTTCGGATCTCGCGGCCTTCGTGCAGACCGAAGCTGTCTTCAATGGTCAGCCCGTTGCGCCGCGCCAGGACCTCGAAGTCCGCATGCGTGCCAACGCGGATGTTGGGCGTGTCGTACCACTGGTAGGGCAGGCGCTTGGTCACGGGCATGCGGCCCTGCAGCACGTGCAGGCGGTTCGGCCAGTGCGCGAAGTTGGGAAAAGCCACCACGCCCGCGCGGCCCACGCGCGCGGTCTCGCGCAGCATGGTCTCGGCGTTGCGCAGGTGTTGCAGGGTGTCGATCTGCAGCACCACGTCAAAGGCGTCGTCGGCGAACATGGTCAGGCCGTCTTCCAGGTTGAGCTGCAGCACGCTCACCCCGCGCCGCATGCAGGCCAGCACCTTGGCGTCGTCTATCTCCACGCCGTAGCCGGTGCAGGCGCGCGTGGCCTGCAGATGCGCCAGCAGCGCGCCGTCGCCGCAGCCCAGGTCGAGCACGCGCGAGCCCGGGGGCACCAGGCGGGCGATGGACTCCATCACGGGTTTCTCGCTCATGGCCGCCCCCCTCCGACGGTCTGTTCAAAGTAGGCCTGCACCGCATTCAGATAGCGCGGGTCGTCCAGCAGGAAGGCGTCATGGCCGTGCGGCGCATCGATCTCGGCGTAGCTGACCTCGCGCTTGTTGTCGAGCAGCGCCCGGACGATCTCGCGGCTGCGCGCGGGGGAGAAGCGCCAGTCGGTGGTGAAACTCACCAGGAAGAAGCGGGCGCGGGCGCGTGCCAGTGCCGCCGTGAGCTTGCCGTCGAATGCCCGCGCGGGGTCGAAATAGTCGAGCGCCCGCGTGATCAGCAGGTAGGTGTTGGCGTCGAAGTACTCGCTGAACTTGTCGCCCTGGTAGCGCAGGTAGCTCTCGATCTGGAACTCGACGTCCTGTGTGGTGTAGCGGTAGGCCTGTTCGGCCACGGCCGTGGGGTCTTCGCGTTCGACCGTGCGCAGAGAGCGCCCGAACTTCTCGTTCATCACGTCGTCGCTGAGGTAGGTGATGTGGCCGATCATGCGGGCGATGCGCAGGCCACGCCGCGGCAACGTGCCCTCGCGCAGGTAGTGCCCGCCGTGAAAATCGGGATCGGTCACGATGGCGCGGCGCGCCACCTCGTTGAACGCGATGTTCTCGGCCGTGAGGTTCGGGGCGCTGGCGACCACCACCGCATGGCGCACGCGTTCGGGGTATTGCAGCGTCCAGCTCAAGGTCTGCATCCCACCGAGGCTGCCGCCCATGACGGCGGCCAGCGTCTCGATGCCCATCAGATCGAGCAGCCGGGCCTGGGCTTCGACCCAGTCCTCGACGGTGACCACCGGAAAGTCGGCGCCCCAGGGCGTGCCGGTGGCGGGGTTGACGTGGGTCGGTCCGGTGGAACCGAAACACGAGCCCAGGTTGTTGACACCAATGACGAACCAGCGGTCGGTGTCGACCGGTTTGCCGGGGCCGATCATGTTGTTCCACCAGCCTTCGCTGCGCGCCAGCGGCTGGCCATGGGCATCCGCGTACCAGCCCGCCACGTGGTGCGACGCGTTGAGCGCATGGCAGATCAGCACCGCGTTGGAGCGTTCGGCATTGAGGCTGCCATAGGTTTCCACCACCAGTTCATAGGCCGGCAGCACGGCACCCGAGCGCAAAGCGAGCGGTTCGGTAAAGCGAAAGGTTTGGGGCGTGACGATCAAGGCCTTGTCCTGCGGGCGGCACCCGCCCAATAAAAAAACCCGGTGCCGCCAAAAGCGAGACCGGGAATCTCCCCTTTAGCGGCATTTTTAAAGCGCCCGCAATCTGGAACAAATCGGCGCTGGGGGCAAGTATAAGTTGAAGCACCGCGCGTGTGCAGCCACGCCCAAAGGGCCCCAGGAGCCGGGTTTCCCCCCAACGTGCGGCCTGTCCTGTTGTAGCGGCGCATCGGGCCCCGGGCGGCTTTGCACATCCTGAAAAATAGTTAGTGTTTGCGGGACATTCAGCGCATAATCCTTCGGCGAGCGCGGCGAGCGCTCGTTTTTTACAAGTGATCGGTTGGTTTCGCGTGCTACAGGTTTTTGTGTGCTAACGGGGCTCCATCGCTATTTTTCTCAGTGTTATTAGGAGTCCCATCCATGGGCAACAAACTGTACGTGGGCAACCTGCCCTACACCGTGCGCGACGAAGATCTGCAGCAGGCTTTCAGCGCCTTTGGCTCTGTCAACAGCGCCAAGGTCATGATGGAGCGCGAAACCGGCCGCTCCAAGGGCTTCGGCTTCGTGGAAATGGGCAGCGACGCTGAAGCGCAATCCGCGATCGAAGGCATGAACGGCCAGTCCCTGGGCGGTCGCAGCCTGGTGGTCAACGAAGCCCGCCCGATGGAAGCGCGTCCTCCGCGCACCGGTGGCTTCGGCGGCGGCCGCAGTGGCGGCGGCGGCTTTGGCGGCGGTGGAGGCGAAGGCGGCTTCCGCAGCCCCTACGGTGGCGGTGGCCGTCGTGAAGGCGGTGGTGGCCGCGGCGGTTACTGATCGTCCGCGCCCATCGGCCTGAACGGCCGATGCGAAACAAAAGCCCTGTGGCAATGCCCCAGGGCTTTTTTCATGGGCGCGCGGTTCTCAGCCGCCCGAAGCTCCGCCGCCCTGGCGGTGCTTGCGTGGCCGGCCCGCCAGCACGCGGTCGAACAGGGCATTGGGCAACAGGCGCAGCAGCTTGGCTACCACACCCATCTGCCAGGGAATGACCCGGTAGCTGGCGCGCACCCGGATGGCATGGAAGGCACGGTCGGCAAAAGTCTCGGCGCTCAGCAGGAACGGCATGCTGTAGCGGTTTTGGCGCGTCAACGGCGTGTCCACGTACCCGGGCAGCAGGGTGACCACGGCGACTCCGCTGCCCCGCAGTTCGCCACGCAGGCTCTCGCAATAGGCGACCACGGCCGCCTTGCTGGCGCAGTAGGCGCCATGCCCGGGCAGACCGCGGATGGCCGCCACGCTGGCGATGCCCACCAGCGCGCCGCTGCCGCGCGCCGCCATCGCGGCGACGAAGGGGTGGAAGGTGGCGGCCAGGCCGGTGTTGTTGGTGGCGAAGGTGCGCGCCATCACCTCGATGTCGGCCCGCTCGGCGGTGTCCATGCCGACGCTGATGCCGGCATTGGCGATCACCACGTCGGGCACACCCTGGTCCGCCAGGCAGGCCTGTGCGGCGGCCAGGATGCTTTCGGTGTCGGCCACGTCCGCGCCATAGACACGGCAGCAATTCGCATCGAATCCCTGGGCATGGGCCCAGGCCTGCATCTCCTGCGTGCGGCGCGCGACCAGGGCGAGCCGGTAGCCGGCTTGCGCATAACGCTGAGCCAGCGCCAGGCCAATGCCGCTGGAAGCGCCGGTGATGAACACCAGCGGGGCATCTGTGCGGGCGGGCGGGGTGAAGGCGGTTCGCATGGTGGGCGTTGGAGCGATTGCGGTCAGCGCGGCACCAGTTGCACCTTCACGCGGCCCTTGAAGAGGGCCACCTGATCCTCCGCGGCGTAGTCAAGGGTGTCCGCGACGAGGCGGTCGTTGCCACGCAGCAGCGTGACGGGTTTGTCGGAGACGATGCGGTCGGGGTCGAGATAGACGTGCAGGAACTCGCCCTGGAATTCCAGCCGGGGCTGGGGTTTGCCTTGGGCGTCGGTGCCCGCCTCGCGCACGACCACCGCGTCGCCCTTCAGCACGAACTCGGTGTTGTCGCTGTTGGTCGTGACCAGGCGCGCACGGGCCAGCGTGGGCAGTCCCTGCTCTCCGATGTGGCGGATGCGCGCCATGTCGATCTCCACCGTGTCGCTGGCCGGGAAATGGCGCGCCTCCACCCCCGAGACCTGTGTCCGGAGGTCGCCCTGGGCGTCGAAGGCCTTGACCGAGAACTGCCGCATGAAGTAATCGGGCTCGCTGCTCGCCGGCTGCGGCGGCGCCGGCAGCGCGGGCGCGGGTGTTGCCCGCAGCAACCAGTAGGACGCCAGGGCCAGCAAGCCCATGAGCAGCACCGGCAGGTAGATGGAGAGGCGGTCCAGCAGCTGGCGTTTGCGCCGCGGCGCGCGGGGCACGGCAGCCGTCTGGTCGACGTCGTCGAAGAAGTCGAGCGGGTCGGAGGTGCTCACCGCGATGCCGCTTCCAGGGCCTGCGCGTAGACGCCACTGGCGATCAGCAGCAGATCGCAGGCCTCGCGCACCGCGCCGGCCCCCGGCGCGCGCGCGGTGATGTGGTGCGCCACCGCCAGCACCTCGGCATGTGCCGTGGGCGGCGCGACGGCCAACGCGGCGCGGCGCAACAGGGGCAGATCGGGCCAGTCGTCGCCCATGGCCGCGGCAGCGGTCCAGTCCAGGCCCAGTTCAGCCAGGATCGCCTCGGCCGCGGGCGCCTTGTCCTCGGTGCCCAGGCGCAGTTGCGCGACGCCGAGCGCGGACAAGCGCGCGCGCAGTGCCGCCGAGTCGCGCCCGCTGACCACCGCGGGCGTGATGCCGGCGCGTTGCAGCAGCTTGATGCCGTGACCGTCGAGCGTATGGAAGCGCTTGAGGGTTTCACCGGCTTCGCTGAAGTAGAGGCTGCCATCGGTGAGCACGCCATCGACATCCAGGAAGAGCACACGCACGGGCTGGGCGCGCAGCAGCAGGGCAGGCGGGAAGTTCAGCACGGGGCGCAGCGGGCTCACGCTCAGATCACCTTTGCGCGCATCAGGTCGTTGCTGTTGATCGCGCCCTGCAGTCGGCCCGTGGCATCCACGACCAGCACGCTGGTGATGCGGCTGGCTTCCATGAGGCCGGCTGCTTCCACGGCAAGCGCGTCGGCGCGCACGGTGCACGGGTTGGCGTGCATCACGTCGCGCGCCATCATCGAACGCAGGTCTGCGCTGCTGCCGGTCTTCTCGATCAGGCGGCGCAGGTCGCCATCGGTGAAGATGCCCAGCACGCGCTGTTCGGTGTCGACGATGGCGCTCATGCCCAGGCCCTTGGCGCTGATCTCTCGCATGAGGTCCATCAACCCGGCGTCCGGACCCACGCGGGGCAACGCGTCGCCGCTGCGCATGACGTCGCCCACGTGGGTGAGCAGCTTGCGCCCGAGCGCGCCACCGGGGTGCGAGCGCGCGAAGTCGTCCGCCTTGAAGCCGCGCGCATCAAGCAGCGCGACCGCCAGCGCATCGCCCAGGGCCAGCTGCGCCGTGGTGCTGGCCGTGGGTGCGAGGTTGTGCGGGCAGGCCTCCTTGTCCACCGAGGCATCCAGCACCACGCTGGCGTGACGGCCCAGGGTGGAGTCGGCGCGGCCGGTGATGGCCAGCAACGGCACGCCCATGCGCTTGATCAGGGGCAGGATGGCGGTGAGTTCCTCGCTCTCACCGCTGTTGCTGATGCCGAGCACCAGATCGAAGCGGGTGATCATGCCCAGGTCGCCATGGCTGGCCTCGGCCGGGTGCACGAACATGGCCGGCGTGCCGGTGGAGGCCAGCGTGGCCGCGATCTTGCGGCCGATGTGGCCGCTCTTGCCCATGCCCATGACAACGACGCGCCCGGACACGTCCAGCACAAGCGCCACCGCGCGAACAAAGGCGTCGTCCATGCGCCGGGCCACGGCGTTGACCGCATCCGCCTCGATGTTCAGGGTCTCCTTCGCCATGGCCAGGGCCCGGGCGGGGTCAAAGGTGGAAGGCAGGCTCATGCGGCGCATTATCGCCGCCACCTTCGCCGGCGGCGCCTGCAACCAGCCAGTACCATCGCGCCATGAATTCGCTCGACATCGCCCTGCTGTACCTGCTGGCCGCCGTGCTGGGCGTTGTGGGTTGCCGCATGCTGCGGCTGCCGCCGATGCTGGGTTACCTTGTGGTGGGCGTGCTCATCGGGCCGAATGCGCTGGCCCTGGCGCAGGACTCGGGGGGCATCCGCTACCTCGCCGAGTTCGGGGTGGTCTTTCTCATGTTCGTGATCGGGCTCGAATTCAGCCTGCCAAAGTTGCGCGCCATGAAGCGCCACGTGTTTGGTCTGGGCCTGTCACAGGTGGTGCTCACGCTGCTGCTGACCACGCTGGCCTCGCTGGCACTGGCGTTGTGGCTGCCCAGGTGGTGGAACGTCTCCTGGCAGACCGCGCTGGCGCTCGGGGGCGTGATGGCGATGAGCAGCACCGCGATCGTGATGAAGATGGTGGCCGAGCGGCTCGAACTGGAGTCCGAGCACGGCAAGCGTGTGCTTGGCATCCTGCTGTTCCAGGATCTGGCGGTGGTGCCCTTGCTGGTGATCATTCCCGCGCTGTCCGCCCAGCCCGAGGAACTGCTGCCCGCACTGGCCTGGGCCGGTCTGAAGGCGGTGCTGCTGCTGGGCCTGCTGCTGACAGGGGGGCAGAAACTCATGCGCTGGTGGCTCACGCTGGTGGCGCGGCGCAAGAGCGACGAGCTCTTCATGCTCAACCTGCTGCTCATCACGCTGGGCCTGGCCTGGATGACCGAACACGCCGGGCTCTCGCTCGCGCTGGGCGCTTTCGTGGCCGGCATGCTGATTTCGGAGACCGAGTTCAAGCACCAGGTGGAAACCGACATCCGGCCGTTCCACGACGTGCTGCTGGGCCTGTTCTTCATCACCATCGGCATGATGCTGGACTGGCGCCTCGTGCTGGACCGCTGGCCCCTGGTGCTGCTGCTGCTGTCGGTCTCGGTGTTGTTCAAGCTCGCGCTGATCACCGGCCTGACGCGCGCCTTCGGCGCGCCCACAGGCGTGGCTCTGCGCACCGGCCTGTACCTGGCGCAGGCGGGGGAGTTCGGTCTCGTGCTGCTGACACTGGCGGGGCAGAACAACCTGGTGCCGCCGCAGTTGTTCAACCCGATTCTCGCCAGCATGGTGATCTCCATGCTGGCCACGCCCTTTGCCATCCTCTACGCCAACAGCATCGTCACGCGCCTGGTGGGCAGCGACTGGCTGATGCAGTCGGTGCAGATGACGAGCATCGCGCGCAAGGCCATCAACGCCGACAAACACGTGATCATTTGCGGCTATGGCCGTTGCGGGCAGAACCTGGCGCGCCTTCTGGAGGCCGAAGGCATTCCCTACATGGCGCTCGACCTTGACCCCGACCGCGTGCGCCAGGCCGCCGCCGCCGGGCATTCGGTGGTGTTCGGCGACGCCGCGCGCCTTCAGGCCCTGATGGCCGCGGGCCTGCACCGCGCCAGCGCCGTGGCGGTGACCTACCTCGACACGGCCAGCGCCCTCAAGGTGCTGCACCACGCCCACGCGCAGGCGGCCCACGTGCCGGTGGTCGTGCGCACCGTGGACGATGCCGATCTGGAGAAATTGCGCGCCGCGGGCGCCACCGAGGTGGTGCCCGAAGCCATCGAGGCCAGCCTGATGCTGGCCAGCCATGCCCTGGCGCTGGTGGGCGTGCCCATGCGGCGCGTGATCCGCGTGGTGCAGGACCAGCGCGACGCGCGCTACAACCTGCTGCGCGGCTACTTCCACGGCGCCGACGACGACGGCGTGGACGAGATCGACCACGAGCGGCTCAACACCGTGACCCTGCCCACCGGGGGGCGCAACGTCGGCAAGACGCTGGGCAGTCTGGCCCTGCACGCGGTCGGCGTGCGGGTGGTGAGTCTGCGACGCGCCGGCGGACGGCCGCAACCACTCGAAGACGAGACGGTCCTCGAAGGCGGCGACACCGTGGTGATCAGTGGCAAGGCGCCCGCACTGGCGCTGGCCGAACAGAAGCTGCTGACCGGCTGAGATCCAGCTGGCACGCCCTCGTCGCGCATTTCGTCGGCCTCAGCGTGCCGCACACCCGGAACCGGGGCTGCCGCTTGCCAGCGGCCACCACAATGGCCCCTCAGGCTCTTTCCAGGGCCTTGCTTCCTGCCCATGGCCTACGTACAGGGTCGCCATGGTCTCTCGCCCCGGCCTGCGTGCCGGGGTTTTTTTGCCGCCATCGATAATGGGCCTCCCCTTTCGGACCGAGCCCATGGACACCTCCGCCTTCCTGAAGTCCCACATCCGCACCGTGCCCGACTGGCCCGCGCCCGGTGTGCAGTTCCGCGACATCACGCCGCTGCTGCAGGACCCCAAGGTCTTTCGCGTGCTGATCGACACCTTTGTGCACCGCTACATGGATCCGGCGCTGCGGCCGTCGGTGGTGGCCGGACTGGATGCGCGCGGTTTCATCATCGGCTCGGTGCTGGCCTACGAGCTGGGTGTGGGTTTCGTGCCCATCCGCAAGAAGGGCAAGTTGCCCTTCACCACCGTGGAAGAAACTTACGAACTGGAGTACGGCAGCGCCACGGTAGAGCTGCACACCGACGCGGTGAAGGCCGGTGACCGGGTGGTGCTGATCGACGACCTGATCGCCACCGGCGGCACCATGATGGCCGGGCGGCGCCTGCTGGAAAAGCTGGGGGCGCACGTGATGGAGGGTGCGGCCATCGTCGACCTGCCCGAGCTCGGTGGCTCGGAAAAGCTTCGTGCGTCGGGCCTGCCGCTGTTCACATTGCTCGACTTCGCCGGCCACTGAGCCGCGGCCGCCACAGGGCAGACCAGCGGCGTCAGAGCTTGCCGTGCTGGGTCTCGCTCAACGCCGCGAAATCGCTGTGCGACTCGGGCACCGGCATGTCCATCTGCGCTTCGGCTGGCATTCGGTATGGCGGCGTGGCCACGCTTTCGAGCGCCTGCCGGAAAGCCTGCACCTCGTCATCGCCCACCTGCTGCGCGGGCGCGTTGCCCGGCGCGAGCACGGGGCGGGGGATGGCGGTCGCGCTGGGCACCGGCATGGGCCTTGAGGTCGGTGGCACCATGCCGGGCGCCATGAGCACGGTTTCGCGCCGCGTCTGCGCCGCCACCGCCGCCTTCAGAGCCATGCCGACCTGATCGTGCACCGCCTTGCGGCGCCAGTAGACCGATCGCACGTCCATTTCGTGGCGGGTTCGCGCGCTCTGCTGAATCCAGCGCTCGATCTCGAGCAGGTATTCGTCAGGCATGGACTGGGCAGGCAGCGCCAGATCGATCAGCACGAGAAAGCTGTCGCCGTTGGCATCGAGCGTGAGCACCTTGAATTCGTAGCTGGTGGACAGCACGCCGGCGCGAATGAGCGATTCGCGGACCACGGAGAACAGCTGCTCGCGGCGCAGGATGCGGCGCCCGCGGCGTGGCGAGATCAGCGGCAGGGTGGTCTGACTGAATTTGTTGCGGGCACGGGTGAACGGTCCGCCCTTGCCGGATGTGGTGGACTTCTTGGCCAGTAGCCAGCTCATCAAGGACATGGGCAAAGTGTGCGCCAGCGGGAGACGCGCAAAGGATTGAAAAGACGGCACAAAGAGACCTTGATCAATGCGCGCAACCCGTAGGGCTCAGGTCACGGCCACCCGTTTGGGTCGGTTGTACATGCGCCGCGCCAGCACTGCGGACATGGCCACGGTCACATCCAGCGCGATCTCCGGGTGGCGCGTTGACAGTTCGCGAAAACGCAGCGGCGTCAGGCACCAGAGCCGGCAATCGCTGCCCGCATGCACCGTGGCACTGCGTGGAAGGTGGCTGAAGAATGCGCCCTCGCCGAGCAAGGAGCCCGAACCCACCACCGCTATGCGCACGCGTTCGCGCGAATCTTCATAGTGCACGGTCAGGGTGCCACTTTCCACGAAGTAGACGGTGCGGTCCTTCACCCCTTGTTCGATCAGCACCTGCCCCTGTTGCAGAGCCACCGGTTGCAGGTAGTTGGCCAGCAGTGGCCACTGGTTGTCATTGAGATTCAGGGGCACGGCGTCCAGCGCGCTGCTCAGGCGCATGGACTGGGCCAGACCTTGAATGTCAAAGCGCACGGGCGTGGGCAGCTGGGCGTTCATGCGGTCAAGATAACCGCGCCCCGCCACCATGCGCAAGCCTGTTCTTACCCGCGCTTACAGTTGCACTCTCGGCGGTATCTGCACGGCTCCAAGCGGTACTTTCGGCCTCATTTGCCGATGCAAAAACGCGAAAAGATTTCGCCCAGCAAGTCGTCGGCGGTGAACTCGCCGGTGATCCCGTTCAGGGCCTGCTGGGCCAGGCGCAGTTCCTCGGCCAGCAGATCCAGGTGCTCGGCGCGCGAACGCAGCAGGCCGTCGGCTGCATCCAGGTGTTCGCCCACGCGGCGCAAGGCCTGCACATGGCGCTCGCGCGCCATGAAGAGACCATCGCCAGCGTGTTGCCAGCCGGCGAGCGCAAGCAGGCGCTGGCGCAGGTCCTCCAGGCCGGTGCCGTGCCGCGCCGAGACGGCCAGCGCATCGGCCTGCGCCTGCACGGCGGCGGGCACGCGACCGTCCAACTGGTCCAGCTTGTTCCAGACGTGCAGCACCGGCACGCCTGGCGGCAGCGTGGTAGCGAGGCTGGCGGCAATCGAGGCATCTGCCTCTAGGTACGCCGGGCTGTCGCCGCGACCCAGGTCGTGCAGGAACAGCACAGCATCGGCCTGCCGAATGCGCCCCCAGGCGCGCTCGATGCCGATCTTCTCGACCTCATCCACGTCGGGACTGTCGCGCAGGCCGGCGGTGTCGATCACATGCAGAGGCACGCCCTCGATCTGGATCGTCTGCTGCACCACGTCGCGCGTGGTGCCCGCCACCGGCGTGACGATGGCGAGCTCCGCGCCCGCCAGCGCATTGAGCAGCGAACTCTTGCCCGCGTTGGGCTGCCCGGCGATAACCACCTGAAGGCCGTCGCGCAGCAAGGCGCCCTGCCGCGCCTGCGCCTGCACGTCGGCCAGCGCCAGCTGCAGGCGCTGCAACTGGCCTGTGGCATCGGCCTTTTGCAGGAAGTCGATTTCCTCCTCAGGGAAATCCAGCGTCGCTTCGACCAACATGCGCAGGTTCACCAGCGCGTCGCGCAATGTGTGGATGAGTGTGGAGAACGCGCCTGCGAGCGAGCGCGAGGCGCTGCGTGCGGCCGCCTCGGTGCTGGCATCGATCAGGTCGGCAACCGCTTCGGCCTGAGCCAGGTCGAGCTTGTCGTTGAGGAAGGCGCGCTCGGTGAATTCACCCGCGCGCGCCAGGCGCAAGGCGGGCAGCACGTCGCGCCCCACTTCCAGGCAGCGCGCCATCAGCAGCTGAAGCACCACCGGCCCGCCGTGCCCCTGGAGTTCGAGCACATCTTCCCCAGTATACGAATGGGGTGCGGGAAACCACAGTGCCAGCCCATGATCGATCGGTTGTCCCTGTGCATCGTTGAACGGCAGGTAGGCGGCCTCGCGCGCGCGCGGTTCACGCCCGACCAAAGCCTGCACAAAGGCGTTCAGTCCCTTGCCCGACACCCGCACGATACCCACCGCTCCCCTGCCAGGTGCAGTGGTGATGGCAACGATGGGATCACGCGAGGCAGCGAGCATGTGGAGTGAGCATAAAAGACAAAGGGCCTGCAACCGCAGGCCCCGGATCGGAGAAGTGCCCCATGTCCAGAAATGTCGAGGGTCCGGCCCCGCCGGCCCCAGACATCGTCCCCCCTTCGAGGGGGGAAGCCGCGTCAGCGGCGCAGGGGGGTCAGGTGAACTTGGGCATGCTGAACTTCAGCGGCACACCCATGCTCTTGTTGATCACCGCCTGCTGCGCAATCGTGAGCACGTTGTTCGTGATCCAGTACAGCACCAGGCCGGACGGGAAGAAGAAGAACATGACCGAGAACATCAGCGGCATGAGCCACATCAGCTTGGCCTGCAGCGGGTCCGGCGGCAGAGGGTTGAGCGCGGTCTGGATCATGGTCGTGACGGCCATCACCAGCGGCAGAATGTAGAACGGATCGGGCGAGGACAGGTCGGTGATCCAGGCCATCCAGGGCGCGTTGCGCATCTCCACGCTGGACAACAGCACCCAGTAGAGCGCGATGAAGACGGGGATCTGGATCAGGATGGGGAAGCAGCCGCCCAGCGGGTTGACCTTCTCCTCCCGGTACATCTTCATCATTTCCTGCTGCATCGCCTGCGGGTTGCCCTTGAGGCGCTCCCGCATTTCCATGATGCGCGGGTTGATCTTCTTCATCTTGGCCATGCTGCGGTAAGCGCTGGCATTGAGCCAGTAAAACGCGGCCTTGATCAACACCACCAGCAGCACGATGGCCCAACCCCAGTTGCCCACGTAGCCGTGGATCTTCTCGAGCAGCCAGTACAGCGGCTTGGCCAGGATGGTGAGCCATCCGTAGTCCTTCACCAGTTCGAGGCCCGGGGCGATGGTCTCGAGCACCTTTTCTTCCTGCGGTCCCACGAACAGGCGTGTCTGCACGCGCTCGCTCTGGCCGGGCTCGATGGCTTTGAGTGCGGCGATGCTGCCGACCGCAAACAGGTTGTTGTCGATCTTGCGCGCGAAGTTGTCCCGCGCCACGCCATCCCCCAGCAGCCAGGCCGAGGCGAAGTAGTGCTGGACCATGGCCACGTAACCATCGCTGGTGGACTTCACGAACTCGGCCTTGTTCTTCTCGATGTCGGCGAACTCGACCTTCTGGTACTTTTTCTCGGTGGTGTAGACCGCCGGACCGGTGAAGGTGGAGTAGAACGGCGTATCGCTGCTGAGCTTGCTGCCGTCGCGCACCAGCTGAACATAGAGCTGCGGGCTCACTGGCTGACCACCCAGGTTCTGCACCTCGTGCTCGACCGCGATGTCATAGCTGCCACGCGTGAGCGTGTAGGTCTTGACCAGCTTCACGCCACCGACCTCGGCGGACTCGAACCGCACCTTCAGTTCGTTCTGGCCGTCGGCCAGGGCTCCGGGCGCGCCGACCAGCGTCATGGGGGTCTTGTGGGTCGGGAACGTGCCCCCGATCAGGCCCGTCTGCGCCACGTAGATGTGCTCGCCGTCCTGCCTGAGCAGGGTGAAGGGCTGCACGCTCTGGTCCTTGCTCTGGCCCGTGGCTTCCGCGTGCTTGAGCAACTGGGCGCCGATCAGGGAGCCACCTTCGCTGTTGAAGGCCAGCTTGAACACGTCGGTGCTCACCTCGAAGCGCTGGGCCACCGCACTCGGGGCTCCCGCCGGCGACTGGCCGCCAGCGACTGCTGCTGACTGGGCTGCGGCGGGCAGGCTGGCATCGGCTGCAGATGCCGCCGGGGCGCTGGTGCTGGCCGCGGGCGCGGTGACCGGCGCTGCGCCGGGGAAGAAGGTGGGTTTGTGGCCATTGTGAATCTGCCACTTGTCCCAGATCAGGACCATCGACAGACCAAAAACCACCCACAGGATGGACCGACGGATGTCATTCATGACGGGTTCTTCTTTTCGCAGGAAGGTGAAGAAATCAGGCGGGAGAACAGCGTGGGCCGCTCCATGGGGACCGGGTCATGGCCCCCCTCGCACCAGGGATGGCAGCGCGCCAGGCGACCCAGCGTCAGGTAACTGCCGGCCATGGCCCCATGGCGCTCCAGCGCCCCTATCGCATAGACAGAGCAGGAGGGTTCGAAGCGGCAGGCACTGCCCAGCGAGGGGCTGAGCAGCAGGCGGTACCCCTTGACCAGGCCGACCAGGGCCTGGCGCGGCCAGTCAGACAGCATCGCGGGCCTCCGCGGCGCGGCTCGCCGCGCGTGGCGCGGCCCGGGGCGACAGCAGCTGCTCCAGCTCGGCGCGCACCGCGCGCTTGAGCACATCCGACGTTGCGCTGACAAACTGCCGGCGGCTGAACTCGCTGCGCAGCCGCACCACCAGGGCGGCCTGGGGCAGGCTACCGGCCCGCAGGCGCGCGATTTCGTAGATCTGGCGGCGGATTGTGTTGCGCGTGACCGCGCGTTTCGCCCAGCGCTTGGGCAGCAACACACCCAGCCAGGCATCGGCCACAGGAAACAATGCCCTGCCCTCGTGTGCGCTGGAAAGCGCGGCACGGTGCAAGGCAAAGTGGGGGGTCTTGGCCACGGGGGCTCCCGCCATGACGGCCTGGAACTGTTGCCGGGACCGCAGCCGCTGTATCACCGCTGAACCGAAAGGGCCATGCGGCGAGGGAGCCGGGCAGGCTGGCGCCGGCAGAACACGCGCGCTGGCCTCAGACGGCCAGGCGCTTGCGACCCTTGGCGCGGCGCGCGTTGATCACGGCACGGCCTCCGCGGGTCTTCATGCGAACGAGGAAGCCGTGGGTGCGGGCGCGGCGGATCTTGGAGGGCTGGTAGGTGCGTTTCATGGTGGTCTGTGGAAATCGGGGAAACCCGCAATTATCGCAAATAAAACCCATGGCCGGCAAGCACTTGGCCCACATTGCTGGCGCTGCACCTGATGCCCGCAGCGCCTCGCGGATGGCGGAGGAAGGCGGTCGGTCCGGGTTTCCCGCCGCTTGTGGATAAGTGTCCCGCCACACTACAATGCCACGATTGCCCCGAGACATTTGTCCACAACTCCAACGCTTCCACCGTTTCCCGCATGATCGAGGGCACACCCCCTGAAGCTGTCGTGGCCGCCGCACGGCCCGAACCCCCCTCGCTCTGGCCGAGCTGCATGGACCGGCTGTCGCAGGAAATTCCCGAACAGCAGTTCAATACCTGGATCCGGCCCCTGTCCGCCACCGTGGCCGACGACGGCTCGCGCGTGGTCGTTGCCGTGGCCAACCGCTTCAAACTGGACTGGATTCGCGCCCAGTACGCGGCCCGCATTACCGCCTTGCTGGAAGCGGTGAACGGCTCGCCAGTGTCGCTGGAGTTGGTGCTCGCTCCGCGGGAAGGGCCCAGCAGGACTTCACCCGCTCCACGCGCCATCCAGGACCCGGTGCTGGCGGAACTGCCCGATCTGGCGCCGGTGGAAGTCGCCACGCCCAGCGGCCCCAAAACCCGGCTCAATCCCGCGCTGGCCTTTTCCACTCTGGTGGAAGGTTCGGCCAACCGCATGGCGCGCGCCGCGGCCATGCACGTGGCCGGCAGTCTGGGCCAGTTGTACAACCCGCTGTTCATCTACGGCGGCGTCGGCCTGGGCAAGACACACCTGGTGCACGCCATCGGCAACCACCTGCTCGCGGACCGTCCACAAGCCAGGGTTCTCTACATCCACGCCGAGCAGTTCGTCTCCGATGTGGTCAAGGCCTACCAGCGCAAGACCTTTGACGAGTTCAAGGAGCGCTACCACTCGCTCGACCTGCTGCTGATCGACGATGTGCAGTTCTTCGCCAACAAGGAGCGCACGCAGGAAGAGTTCTTCAACGCCTTCGAAGCGCTGCTGGCCAAGAAGAGCCACATCGTGCTGACCAGCGACACCTACCCCAAGGGGCTGGCGGACATCCACGAGCGGCTGGTTTCGCGCTTCGACTCGGGGCTGACGGTGGCCATCGAGCCACCCGAGCTGGAGATGCGGGTGGCCATCCTGATCAACAAGGCGGCGGTCGAAAACGCCGTGATGCCCGAAGAAGTGGCCTTCTTTGTGGCCAAGAACGTGCGCTCCAACGTGCGCGAGCTCGAAGGCGCACTGCGCAAGATCCTGGCTTATTCGCGCTTCAACCAGAAGGAGATCTCGATCCAGCTCGCGCGCGATGCCCTCAAGGATCTGCTGTCGATCCAGAACCGCCAGATCAGCGTGGAGAACATCCAGAAGACCGTGGCCGACTTCTACAAGATCAAGGTCGCGGACATGTACAGCAAGAAGCGCCCGGCCAGCATCGCCCGGCCGCGGCAAATAGCCATGTTCATTGCCAAGGAGCTGACCCAGAAGAGCCTGCCCGAGATCGGCGAGCTGTTTGGTGGGCGCGACCACACCACGGTGCTGCACGCGGTGCGCAAGATCGGCGCGGAGCGCCAGCAGAACACCGAGCTCAACCAGCAGCTGCACGTGCTCGAACAGACGCTCAAGGGATGAGGTCGCAAAAAGGGCGAAAATAGCGGGGATTTGGCCCTGACAGTGAGGAGGGCCTTCCGGGTGGCAGGAACCGGCCTACAAACAACCAGAGACGAAAGAGTCTGACATGATCGTTTTGAAATCGACCCAGGACAAGGTATTGGCCGCGCTGCAGTCCGTCGCGGGCATCGTGGAACGCCGCCACACCCTGCCGATCCTGGCCAACGTGCTGCTGCGCAAGACCGGCTCGCAGGTGCAGCTGACCACCAGTGACCTGGAGATCCAGATCCGCACCACCGCCGAACTCGACGGCGACGCCGGCAATTTCGCCACCACCCTGGGTGCACGCAAGCTGATCGACATCCTGCGCACCATGCCGGGCGACCAGACCGTGAGCCTGGAATCCAGTGCCGGCAAGCTCATCCTCAAAGGTGGCAAGAGCCGCTTCACGCTGCAGAGCATGCCCGCGGAAGACTTTCCGCTGGTGCAGGAATCGGCCAGCTTTGGTCCGGTGTTTTCGGTGCCGCAGAAGACGCTCAAGAGCCTGCTCGGCCAGGTCTCGTTCGCGATGGCCGTGCACGACATCCGCTACTACCTCAACGGCATCCTGTTCGTGGCCGAGGGCAAGCAGCTCAGCCTGGTGGCCACCGACGGCCACCGCCTGGCCTTTGCCTCCAGCACGCTGGACGTGGAAGTGCCCAAGCAGGAAGTGATCCTGCCGCGCAAGACCGTGCTGGAACTGCAGCGCCTGCTGTCCGACAAGGAGGGCGCGATCGAGATGCAGTTCGCCGCCAACCAGGCCAAGTTCAGCTTTGATGGCATGGAGTTCGTCACCAAGCTGGTCGAGGGCAAGTTCCCCGACTACAACCGCGTGATCCCGAAGAACCACAAGAACATCGTCACGCTCGGCCGCCAGCCGCTGCTGGCCTCGCTGCAGCGCACGGCCATCATGACCAGTGAGAAGTTCAAGGGCGTGCGCCTGAACGTCGAGCCCGGCGCGCTGCGCGTGGCCTCGAGCAACGCCGAGCAGGAAGAAGCGGTGGACGAGCTCGACATCGACTACGGCGGCGACGCGATCGAGATCGGCTTCAACGTCACCTACCTGATCGACGCGCTGCAGAACATGTCGCAGGAGATGGTGCGCATCGAGCTCTCCGACGGCAACAGCTCCGCGCTGGTCACCAACCCCGACGACAACGCCTTCAAGTACGTCGTCATGCCGATGCGCATCTGAGGCTGTCCGCCCCGGCTGCCATCGCATTCCAAACCCGCGAACACCGCGGGTTTGGCGTTTACTGAGATCGAGAAACTTCATCATGTCCGACGCCAACAAGCCCGCCGAATCCGTTCACACCGGCGCGGTTCAAGCCGAAAGTTCCAATTTCCAGCCCGTCATCGACGCCCACCAGGCCGGCGCCAGCGAAGGCTATGGCGAGGGTTCGATCCAGATCCTGGAGGGCCTGGAGGCGGTGCGCAAGCGCCCGGGCATGTACATCGGCGACACGTCGGACGGCACCGGCCTGCACCACCTGGTGTTCGAGGTGGTCGACAACTCCATCGACGAAGCCCTGGCCGGCCACTGTGACGACATCGTGGTCACCATCCACACCGACAACTCCATCAGCGTGGTCGACAACGGCCGCGGCATCCCCACAGGGGTGAAGATGGACGACAAGCACGAGCCCAAGCGCAGCGCCGCCGAGATCGCGCTGACCGAATTGCACGCCGGTGGCAAGTTCAACCAGAACAGCTACAAAGTCTCGGGCGGCCTGCACGGCGTGGGCGTGAGCTGCGTGAACGCGCTCTCGCAATGGCTGCGCCTGACGGTGCGCCGCGAAGGCCATGTGCACCAGCTGGAGTTTGCGCGCGGCTTCGTGCAGAACCGCATCATCGAAGCCACGCCCACCGGCGTGGAACTCTCGCCCATGCGCGTGACCGGCGCGACCGAGAAGCGCGGCACCGAGGTGCACTTCCTGCCCGACTACGAGATCTTCCGCGAGAACGCCGACTTCCACTACGAGATCCTGTCCAAGCGCCTGCGCGAGCTCTCCTTCCTGAACAACGGCGTGCGCATCCGCCTCAAGGACGAGCGCAGCGGCAAGGAAGACGACTTCTCCGGCGCCGGCGGCGTCAAGGGCTTTGTCGATTTCATCAACAAGGGCAAGACCGTCCTGCACCCGAACGTGTTCCACGCCCTGGGCGACCGCCAGAGCGACCAGGGCACCAACATCGGCGTCGAAGTCGCGATGCAGTGGAACAGCGGCTACAACGAGCAGGTGCTGTGCTTCACCAACAACATCCCGCAGCGCGACGGCGGCACCCACCTCACCGGCCTGCGCGCGGCGATGACGCGCGTGATCAACAAGTACATCGAAGAGAACGAACTCGCCAAGAAGGCCAAGGTGGAAGTCACCGGCGACGACATGCGCGAAGGCCTGTGCTGCGTGCTCAGCGTCAAGGTGCCCGAGCCCAAGTTCTCCAGCCAGACCAAGGACAAGCTGGTCTCCAGCGAGGTGCGCGGCCCGGTGGAAGACATCGTCAGCCGTCTGCTGGCTGACTACCTGCAGGAGCGCCCGAACGACGCCAAGATCATCTGCGGCAAGATCGTTGAAGCCGCACGAGCGCGCGAGGCCGCGCGCAAGGCGCGCGAGATGACGCGCCGCAAGGGCGTGCTCGACGGCATGGGCCTGCCCGGCAAACTCGCCGACTGCCAGGAGAAAGACCCGGCCCTGTGCGAGATCTACATCGTGGAGGGCGACTCCGCCGGCGGCTCGGCCAAGCAGGGCCGCGACCGCAAGTTCCAGGCGATCCTGCCGCTGCGCGGCAAGATCCTGAACGTGGAGAAAGCGCGCTACGAAAAGCTGCTGACCAGCAACGAAATCCTCACGCTCATCACCGCGCTGGGCACCGGCATCGGCAAGGCTGGCGCGGAAGGCAGTGGCAATGGAAACGGCGGCGCCGACGACTTCAACGTCGCCAAGCTGCGCTACCACCGCATCATCATCATGACCGACGCCGACGTCGACGGCGCCCACATCCGCACCCTGCTGCTGACCTTCTTCTACCGCCAGATGCCCGAGCTCGTGGAGCGCGGCCACATCTACATCGCGCAGCCGCCGCTGTACAAGGTCAAGGCTGGCAAGGAAGAGCTGTACCTGAAGGACGGCCCCGCGCTCGACGGCTTCCTGCTGCGCATCGCGCTGAGGGACGCGTCCGTGTTCACGGGTGGCGCCACGCAGACCACCCTGAGCGGTGACACGCTGGGCGAACTCGCGCGCAAGCACCAGGTGGCCGAAAGCGTGATCGCCCGCTTGTCCAACTTCATGGACGCCGAAGCGCTGCGCGCGATCGCCGACGGCGTCTCGCTCAACCTCGACAGCGTCGAGCAGGCCGAAGTCAGTGCGGTCGCGCTGCAGGAAAAACTGCGCGAACTCACCACCACCGGCGTGCCCGCCGAAGTCGCGGCCGAATTCGACGTGCGCACCGACAAACCGATCCTGCGCATCAGCCGCCGCCACCACGGCAACATCAAGAGCAGCGTGCTCACGCAGGACTTCGTGCACGGCGCCGACTACGCCGCGCTCGCCACCGCCGCCGACACCTTCCGCGGCCTGCTGGGCGAGGGCGCGAAAGTCATGCGCGGCGAAGGCGAGAAGCAGAAAGAAGAAAAGGTCAGCGACTTCCGCCAGGCCATGCGCTGGCTCATCAGCGAAGCCGAACGCACCACCAGCCGCCAGCGCTACAAAGGCCTGGGCGAAATGAACCCCGAGCAGCTCTGGGAAACCACCATGGACCCGGAAGTGCGCCGCCTGCTGCGCGTACAGATCGACGACGCCATCGAAGCCGACCGCGTGTTCACGATGCTGATGGGCGATGAGGTGGAACCGCGTCGGGATTTCATCGAGACGAATGCCTTGCGGGCGGGCAATATCGACGTTTGAGTTGTCCTCCCCCGGGCCGCCACGCCCGGCACCGCCGGTGGGCATGATGCCGCCGCGAGGCGCGTTGTGCCGCTGGTCGGCGCGGCGGCCAGGGTTGGGCGCAGTGTGCGCCAGCGCACGGACGCAGGGGAGCATGTGCCTAGCATTGAGCACATGCCCGCCCTGCGCTTCTCGCCCCGCCTGTTGCTCGCCGCCGCGCTCGCGTTGGGCGTACTGAGCGCGTGCGGAGGTGGCGACGACGACGACGATTCGGGTGGCGGCTCGCCTGATGGCGGCGTCACCTTCACCCCCACCACCGAACCGGTGGCCGTGACGCAGCTGCCTGTCGGCTTCTCCAATCCGACCGCCATGGCCTTTCTGCCCGACGGCCGCTTCATCGTCGTCACGAGCGACCGCTATTTGCGCCTGTATGAGGCCGATGGCTCGAGCTACATGTACCTCAACCACGCCGCGTTCAGCAGGATGACGGTGGGCACCGAGCACACGGGCCTTCGCGATGTGGCGGTAGATCCTGCCTTCGAGAGCAACCACCGGCTGTACTTCACCTTCGCCGAGGGGTCGGACGTGCCGCTGGCCCGAGGCACGGCCGTGGCGCGTGCGGAGCTGACCGACAACGGAGATCTCGTGCCGTCATACGAGGTGATCTACCGGCAGCCCAAAGTGACCGATGGCGGCTATCACTATGGCGGACGCATGGCGTTCGACCGCGAAGGTCATCTCCTGGTGACCCTGGGCGACCGCCAGACAGCGGAACAGCGCGTGCTCGCACAGGACGTGGCGAGCGGCAGCGGCAAGGTGGTGCGCATCACCACCGAGGGCGAACCCGCGCCGGGCAATCCGCTGATTCCGGGCGGGCTCCCCGGCCTGTGGAGTTGGGGCCATCGCAATCCGCAAGGTGCTGCCATCCACCCCGACACCGGTGAGCTGTGGACGCACGAAGCGGGCCCCCAGGGCGGTGACGAAGTCAACCTCACACGGCCCGGGCGCAACTACGGGTGGCCGGTGATCAGCCACGGCCAGGTGCCGGGGACGACCATACCGTTCGGCGAGGGCACCAGCAAGGCAGGCATGGAGCAGCCGCTGGCGGTCTGGGACACCAGCGACGGCAGCCCCTGGACCGGTGGTCAGAAGTCGTCCATCGGACCAAGCGGCATGGCTTTCTTCACCGGCAGCAGTCCGGCGCACTGGCGAGGCAGCCTGTTCGTCGGCGCACGCGAAGGCACTGGTCTGTGGCGCATACAGTTCGACGGCACGCGCGAAGTGGGTCGCGAACGCCTGCTCGCGGATCGCAACGAGCGCATCGTCGATGTGCGCATGGGGCGCGACGGTCATCTGTACGTTCTCACCCTCCCGTCCGGCGGTGTCCTGCGGGTCGGCGGTTGATGGCAGCCTCCCGGCCGTCATGGCTCATGCCGTGGGCCCGACGACGTCCAACGGCACATCACGCGCGCGCCTGAACGCTGTCAAGCGCGTTCGCGGTAGGTGCGCGGCGTCACGCCATGTGCCCGGTGGAACGCGCGTTGAAACGCATCGACTGAGCGAAAACCGCTGCTGCTTGCGATCTTTTCCTGCGTCCATTGCGTCTGTCGCAACAGGCGCGCCGCGGCCTTCACGCGCGCCTGCTCGACGAAGCGCGCGGGCGTGGTGCCGGCTTCGGCTGCAAACGCGCGGGCGAACTGCCGTTCGCTCATGTGCGCCCGCTCGGCCAGCGCGCCCACCGAGAGGTCCTTGCCTGGATGCAGGCCGATCCACGCAATGAGGTCGCGCAGGCGATGCCGCGCGACCGACTGTGCCTGCAACGTGTCGCTCAATTGCGTCTGATCGCCCGCGCGAAGCAGTGGCAACGCCAGCGTGCGCGCGATGTCCATCGCCACGTCGCGCCCAACGTCGTCCTCCACCAGAGCCAGGGCCAGCTCGATGCCGGTCGTGACGCCCGCCGATGTCCAGATCGGGCCGTCGCGCACATAGACGAGGCCGCGCGCCACGCTCACCTGCGGCCGCATCGTCTGCAGCTGGTCGCACGCGCGCCAGTGGGTGGTGGCCCGGCGGCCGTCGAGCAACCCGGCCGCGGCGAGCGCGAAGGCGCCACTGCACACGCTGGCCACGCGCCGAACGCCCGGGGCGACTTTGGACAGCCAGGCGCTCACGGCATGGTCGACGATCGCGGCACGAACCCCCGCTTCTTCGCCGCCTGCAACGATGACCGTGTCGATGCGGATCGGCAACTCGTCGAGACGGCAGAAACCGCTGAGGCTCAGTCCGGCGTTTGTCAGGATCGTGCCGCCCGTGGGTGACGCGGTGTGGAGGCGATACGTTCCGGGGCAAAGGTGCTCGGCTTTGGTGAACACGCTGGCCGGTCCGGCGACATCAATCGCTTCGGCGCCATCGAACGCGACCAGCACCACGTCGATGGCAGGATGCGCGGACTTTTCGTCATTGCCCGCTGGACGCAGACTTCGTAAGGTCACGGCTTGATTCGGATTCTGGAGTGTCCATGTTCAGGTCAATGACGTTGATCGTATCGTGTGCTGCCGCGATGTGCGTGGCCGGTTGCGGTGTGGGCGCGGAGATACCACCGGCCCCTGTGGACCCGGCCCTGCGCGAGCGGCAGACACAGGCCTTCGTGCGTGCCATGAAGCCGCGCCACGCCGGCCGGCCGGTGGTGGCGGTGGTTGCGCTCAACGAAGGCACGGAAACCACCGACTTCCTGCTGACGCACGCGGTGCTGCAGCGCGCCGACGTGGCCGAGGTGAAAGCGGTGGCGCCGCGACGCGGACGGGTCGAGCTGTTCCCCGCGCTCCAGGTGGAAGTGCAGCAGGATTTCGAAGGCTTCGACCGTGCCCACCCTTCGGGGGCGGACTATGTGATCGTGCCCGCCATGAGCAACGATGCCGATCCGGCCGTCACGGCCTGGCTGCGGCGCCAGGCCGAACGCGGCGCGCGCGTCGTCGGTGTGTGCAACGGCACCCTGGTGGTCGGCCGCGCCGGCCTGCTCGACGGGCGCCGTTTCGCTGGCCACTGGTCCTCGCGCAGCAAGGTGCTGGAGCGCCACCCCGGGTCGGTCCACGTGCCGCACCAGCGCTACCTGGTCGATCGGGACGTGGCCACCACCACCGGCATCACCGCTTCGATCCCGGTGGCATTGGCGCTGGTGGAGGCGATCGGCGGGCGCGACAAGGCCGCCACCGTGGCTGCTGAGCTCGACGCCGACGCCTGGAGCCCCGAGCACGACAGCACACCCTTTGCGCTCACCTTGCGGCGTGGCGCGAGCTATCTGCTCAACAAGGCGCCGTTTCGCTCGCACGCGCAGTGGGGTGTGGAGGTGCGCGATGGCATGGACGACATTGCCCTGGCCCTGACCGCGGACGCCTGGTCTCGCACTGGCCGGGTGAGCGTGCACGCGGAATCGGCGTCGTCGGACGCCGTGGCGTTGCGCAGCGGGATGGTGCTCGTCGCAGAGCGTCCCGCTCGCGAAAGGCCCCGTCTGCCCATCACGGCCACGATGAAGCCTTTGCAGCAGCTCGACGCCACGCTGTGCCGGATTCAGGAGCGCTTTGGCGTGTCGTACCGAGAATGGGTCGTGCTCGAGATGGAGTACGCCGATGCACCCCGTTTTGTCGATTCGAATGGCTGCCGATCGTCGTGAGAGGGAGGGCCGGCGGGTCAGAACCCGTCGGCCTTCCATGCAAATCTTGAAAAATCTGTCCATCCATTCATCCACTCAAGCAAGGAGCAACACGATGACCAGTTCCATCCGTACCTGCCTCTGGTTCCGCGACGGTCGGGGCCGTGAGGCCGCTGATTTCTACTGTTCCCTGATCCCGGGCAGCCGGGTCGAGACGACTTTTTCCGGCGATGCCGGACACGGCACCTTTTCGGTGATCGATTTTTCGCTGGGCGGTGTGCCCTACCAGATACTCGATGCCGGGCCCGTCTTCACGCTGACCGAGGCGGTGTCGATATCGGTCGCGACGGACGACCAGGCCGAGACCGACCGCCTCTGGGCGGCGCTGACCACGAATGGCGGCGAAGAGAGCGTCTGCGGCTGGCTGAAGGATCGCTACGGGGTGTCCTGGCAGATCTTCCCCCGGCGACTGACGGAGCTGACGACGAGCGCCGACAAGAAGGTCTCTGCTTCGGCGATGGCAGCGATGATGAAGCAGAAGAAGATCGATATCGCCGCGATCGAGGCGGCGGTGCGCGAGGCGGCGTAGCCCGTCGCATGCCCTCGCGCGCGTGACTCACCCCCGAACCGGGCGGGCCCATCGTCGACCTGCCCGCGTCGCCGTGGTGAGCGCTCAGGCCACCCGGCCCGCCGCCCGCGCCACGCTGTCCTGCAGCCATGCATGCGCGGGGTCGTGGTCGTTGCGGCTGTGCCAGACCGCGCGGAAGGTGGAGGGCGTGGACGGGTAGGGAGGCTCGCGCATCAGCAGTTCGCCGCCCGCGGCCAGGTTGCGCGCCAGTGACGACGGCATGATGGACAGCATGTCCGAGCCGCGCAGCAGCGCGGGGATCGCGAGCGAGTGGGGCACGGTCACGCGGTAGCGCGGCGCCTTGCCCACGGCCTTCAGCGCTTCCTCCAGCGCGTGGCGGTCGAACATTTCGGCCTGCCGGGCCAATCCGCGCTCCAGGATGAAGCCCCCCACTGCGCCTTCCTCCTGCCCGCCCACCGACACCGTGACCAGCGGGTAGCGCGCGAGGTCCTGCAGCGCCAGCCGGCGGCGCGAGGCGGGATGGGCCTTGCGCATCACGATGCTTTCGCCCTGGGTCATCAGCGTGCGCGAACTCAGCCGCTGCGGCACCTGCGCGAAGATGCCCACCGCGAGATCGATCCGGCCCACGTCGATCTGCTCGGCCAGGTCGATGCGCGTGGAGGGGCGGATCACCAGGTCGATGCCCGGCGCCTCGGTCTTCATCAGCCGGCTCAGCTCGGCCACCATCACCGCCGTCAGGTGGTCGTTGGCGGCGATCACGAAGCGGCGCGTGGAACGGCCCGGGTCGAACGGCTCCACCCCCAGCGTCGCTTCGATGCGGCGCAGCGCGTCGCGCAATTCGTCGGCCATCGCCAGGGCCCGCGCGGTCGGCACCATGCCCCGGGCGGTGCGCACGAAGAGCTCGTCGCCCACCACCTCGCGCAGGCGCGAGAGCGCGTGGCTCACCGCCGACTGGCTGAGGTTCAGGCGTTTGCCGGCGCGCAGCAGGTTGCGGTCTTCATGAACCGCGTCGAACACCTTGATCAGGTTGAGGTCGATGCGTCCGATGCTCATGGCAGGCCCTTTCCGTGTTGCACGCCATGCATTTTGCTCTTGCAAAAGCATCGCTTCCGTTCAAGTTGATCGATGGCGATCATTCGTGACACCCACCACCCGTCACCTCACGGAGCCCCACATGAACACTCTCTCACGCAGGCGCTTCGGCGCCGCCAGCCTCGCCACTCTGGCCGCCTCGGCCTGGCCCCTGACCAGCTGGGCGCAGGCCACCGGCTCAACCCGCAAGATCATCGTCGGCTACCCGGCCGGCGGCACGCTGGACCAGACGGCGCGCCGCGTGGCCGAGGCATGGCGCCAGCAGGGCACCACCACCATGGTCGACAACCGCTCCGGCGCCGCCGGCCGCCTGGCCAACTCCCAGCTCAAGCGCGAGCGCGGCGACGGCGCCACGCTGCTGTGCACTCACACTTCGGCGCTGAGCATCTACCCACACGTCTACAGCAAGCTGATGTACGACGCGGTTGCGGACTTCGTGCCGATCTCGCCCGTGGTCTCGGCCACCTGCGCGCTGGCCATCAGCAACGCCGTGCCGGCGTCGGTCCGCACGCTGGCCGACTACGTGAAGTGGGTGCGGCAATCGCCCGACCACGCCATGTACGCGTCACCGGCCGCCGGTTCCATGGCGCACTTCCTGGGCTTCCAGTTGTCGGAGGCGACTGGCCTCAAGCTGCAGCACGTCGGGTACCGCGGTTCGGCGCCGGCCATGAACGACATGCTGGGCGGGCAGATCCCCGCCTACCTGGGTTTTGTCGCCGACTTCCTGCCCTACATGCAGAGCGGCAAGCTGCGCATCCTGGCCGTGAGTGGAGAGAAGCGCTCGCGCTTCATGCCGGGCGTGCCGACGTTTCCGGAACAGGGCTTCGGCGCGATCACCGGCATCGAGTCCTACGGCATCTTCGCGCCACCCGGCACACCCGAGGCGGTGGTGAAGACGCTGCACGAGGACGTGATGGCGTCCACCCGCAACCAGGCCCTCGTCGCCGGTTTCGAGGAGGTCGGCCTGGAGCTGTTCACGCTCAGCCCCAAGGCGTATGAGCGCTACATCCAGGCGGAGCGCGACAAGTGGGGCCCGGTGGTGCGCGCCTCGGGCTTCAAGTCGGAGGAATGATGAACATGCAGACCATCGACGAGCGCGAAGAACTCATCGAGCGCAGCATCGCCTTCCTGAGCGAGGTCAAGGACATGACCGCCGGGACCGCCGTGGAGCGCTGGCTCAACGAGACACACGGCCCTGGCAGCGAGGTGTACGAGCAGCTCGCGAGGCTGGTGAAGGCCGGCGTGCGCGACGGCTGGGCCGCCAGCACCGAGATCGCCGGCCCGCAGTACCGGCGCAGCCGCATCATGGAGCCCTCGGAACGCACCCACTGGTTCAGCATCACGGCCGTTTACATGGACAGCAGCGGCAACACCCAGGGCAACCCGGGCAACAGCTTTCGCGGGCAGTACCATGCACACCCCTATGGCGAGCTGAACATGGTGATCCCGCTCAACCCCGGTGCGGCGCTGGCCGGGCCCAACGGCTGGTGCGAGGGCGGCTGGACAGCACCCGGCCCGGGCAGCCACCACTACCCCGAGGCCCGGGGCGGCGCGGTCATCGCGCTGTTCTATCTGCCTGCGGGGCGCATCGCCTACCATCCACCGCCGGTGGACACACAGAGGGAAGGATGAGCATGCCGGAACACAGCACCATGGACGTGACGCGCGTGGTCGACGCCGTGCTGCGCGCGCGCCGCAGCCTGCGCGCCTACCGGCCGGACGCCGTGCCGCGCCCCGTGCTGGAAGACCTCCTGGACGTGGCCTCGAGCGCGCCCAGCAACTCCAACACGCAGCCCTGGCGGGTGCACGTTCTCGCGGGCGCAGCCAAGGACGCGCTGGGTGCCGCGCTGCGGACTGCCTTCCGCGACAACACCCTGCCCCCGTCGCCCCACTTCCCCGACCCGTTGCCCGAGGAACACGCGCAGCGCCAACGAGACTTCGGCGCGGTCTACTACCGCACGCTGGGCATCGACGTTGCCGACATGCCCGCCCGCATGCGGCAGACCGAGAAAAACTTCGACTTCTTCGGCGCCCCGGTGGGCCTCATCTTCACCATCGACCGCCGCCTGGCGCCGCACAGCTGGCTCGACCTCGGCCTGCTGGTGCAGAACATCATGATCGCCGCCAGCGCGCGCGGCCTGGGCACCTGCCCGCAGGTGTCGTTCGCGCGGTTTCATCCGGTCATCGCCCGGCACCTGTCCTTCACCGAACACGAGCAGACGGTGTGCGGCATGTCGCTGGGCTACCCCGACCGCGACGAGCCCGTCAACCACATGGCGATGCCGCGTCGCGGGGTGGGGGAGTTCGCCAGTTTTGATCACTGGGAGTGACGAATTCCCGCTTCGTGGCGCTTTCCCTTCGCTCGTGCACAACAAGCCATCCACGGGGGTGACGGTCTCGGCACAATCCAGCCAGATCCACTTGTCCTCTGATGATGGCCGTCATTCCTTTCCCTCTTGCGACACCGCGCCCTGTCGTTGAACGCAGGCGCATGGGTGCGCGCCCGTACCGCGACCACCACGATCGCCTGAGCATCGAAGAGATCGAAGCGCTGACCACGAGGGACTTCTTCGACTGCATCCTGGTCGATGCCGAGAATGGGACGGCCGTCATGCAGCGCGACGACGAATCGCAGTTGGTGCAATACCTGACTTTTCACGGCCTGCGCCTGCCACGGGCGGTGAAGGCGGCGCAGGTGCTGGACCTCTGCAACGACCTGCGCTGGTCGTTTGGTGAGGCGGTGCGCTGCGCCGTGCGCGGGGAACGCGACATCGGCGTCGCGTTTCCCCTGCTCAACGCGGAGAAACTGGCCTACGTGCGCGCCATGGGCCGCCAGGAGCCGGATGCCGTGCGGGACATGGCCCGCGTGGTGTTCAAGGCGCCCGCGTACGGCGTGTTCCTGTTCTAGAAGCCGCTCAGGCCTCTGGGCCGACCCCGTCAGCCTTGCGGCGCACCACGCCGTTGAGCACGGCATCGAGCTCAGCGGCTTCAATGGGTTTGCGCAGCACCGCCGCGAACAGTTCACGGGGCAGGTGATTGCCCGCCTCGTCGAGGTTGCCGCTGAGCAGCACCACCGGCGGCGGCTGGTCCGAGGCGTGAATGCGTTCGGCCAGGCCCACTCCGTTGAGCCGCGGCATCGCATAGTCGGTCAGCACCACATCCCAGCGCCCCGGCGACTGCACCAGGTAGCTCCAGGCCTCCTCGCCGTCGCGCGCGCGCGTGACCTGCCAGCCCCGGCGTTCGAGCAGCGCGCTCCACGACTGGCGAACCAGCTGATCGTCATCGACGAACAGCAGCTCCCGGCCTGTGCTGCCGGTCTCGGTCGTGGCAGCCGGCAGCGCTGCGGCGGCCTCGCCCCGGCACGCGGGCAGGTAGATGTGGAAGTGCGCGCCTTCACCCAGCGCGCTGCGCAAGCCGATGTGGCCGCCATGGCGCTCCGTGATGCCCTGCGCGACGGACAGACCCAGCCCCGTGCCACGGCCCGCCCCCTTGGTGGTGAAGAAGGGCTCGAAGACGCGGTCCACGATCTCGGCCGGCACGCCCGGCCCGAAGTCGCGCACGCCGACCACCAGGTAGCGCCCCGGCGCCAGTGTGCATGCGCCTGGCCAGCGCGCGTGCGCGTCGGTTTCCGCGAACGGGACCGTGATCTCGTCGAGCGTGACTTCAATGCGGCCCTTGCCCTCCATGGCGTCGGCGGCGTTGATCAGCAGGTTGACCACGACCTGCTGCAGTTGCGTTGGATCGGCTTCGACGACGTCCAGCTCCACGCGGTTGATGAGCACGAGTTCGCACCGCCGCGTAAGCCCCGCGCTGACCAGGCGCCGGGTGTCCTCCAGCAGCACCTTCAAGTGCAGTGGCTGCAGTTTCGGCGGGCTCTTGCGGCCGAACGCGAGCAGCTGGCGGATGAGGCCGTCGGCATAACGCGTCGCCTTCAGCGCCTGCTCCAGCGACTCATGGCCGGGGTGCCTGTCCTCCAGGTCTTCCATCGTGAGGCGCACCCACCCCGAGACGGCCGCCAGCGAGTTGTTGATGTCATGGGCAATGCCACCCGCGAGCCGACCCAGGGCCTCCGCCTTCTGGCCCTGCATCATCTGCGCCCGCGTGGCCTCCTGCCGCTCATGCGCCAGTTGCTGCTGTTGCGCATCGGCGTGCACGCGCGCAAGCAGCTGATTGATGCCGGTGGCCAGCGCGCTGATCTCGTCGCTGCCCTGCACCCGAACAGGCGGGGCCGCGGTGGGACCGTCGCGGGTGATGGCCCTGACGTCGTTGTAAAGCCGCTGCAGGCGCTTGAGCAGGAAGCGGTCCAGCACCAGCACCAGCACCAGACTGGCGAGCAGCGAGGTCAGCGCGACCATTGCCATACTCAGCCAGCTCAGTTCGTGTCCGCGCGCCTGCAGACGCCGGTCCAGATCCAGGACAAGCTCCGCCACGGCCTGGCCGGTGTGGTCCTCCAGCACGGCGTGCAGCTTGTCCGTCTCGTCGTCGACGCGGTGCACGTGGGTGGGCAGGCCTTCGTGCGCCGCGACGTCGAACGAAAGCCGCGCGGGCGTCATCAGCACCTCGGCCAACAGCGCGATTTCGGTTTCGTCAAAACGGCGCGTCATGATCATGGCGCCATAGCTCTTCGGGTCGGACAGGTCCTGGCGGCGAATGGCGGAGGCGGTCACGATCCGGAGCTGGCCGTCCACCACCCGCAAGGTCTGCAGCACGCGGCCCGCGCCCTCGGCCGCCAGCACCTGCGCCGCCAGGGCCTGATAGGGCGCCGTGCGCTCATCGCTGAGCGAGCCCAGCAAGCCTTCGGGTGTTTTTTCCAGCGTCGCGAGCGCGCGGCCGCGGCCGTCGAATACCAGGATCTCCGAGATGCGCAGGTAGCCCATGTTCTCGGCGTCGAAGTTCTCGGACATGAAGTCCGGCTGACGCCCCGTGACGAACGCCACGGAGTCGTTCCAGAACGCGTAATCCTGCACGGTGGCACGCAGGGCTTGCACCTGCTGGTTGAAAACCCGCCGGGCACGCTCGCCTTCGCGCAGCGCGGCCGCCGTCTCCAGGCGGGCAAACGAGTCGCCCACGATGTAGCGCGCGCCCAGCATGGCCGTGCACGCACTCAGGGCCAGTGCGGTCAGAATCAGGGCCCAGGCCTTGTGTTGCAGCTTCATGTGGCTGACATATCGGCAGCCACCGATGCAGATGAAGCGCCCAAGGGCCGTGCGGCTCAACGTCCCGCCCGACAGCGTGACGCCCTTCACCGAAACGCCGCGTCACCTGCGCTGGCTCCCCCATGCCCGCCGCGCGGGCGCAGGGTTCAGTGGCGGTCCACCAGCGTCTGCAGCAGCCGCTCCAGCTGCAGGCCGACGGTCTCCAGCACGCCCTTGACGCCCGCGCTCTTGTGGACCACCTCGGAAGCCATGTGTTTCGGCTGCCCTTGCAGCTGCGCAAGCTCGCTGCCGAGCCGGAAGCGCTCACGCTCGATTTCGGCCAGCTGCGCCTGCAGATCGGGCCCCGCGGGCTTGAGCGCTTGCGCCTGCCGGGCCTTGTCCATCATCTCGTCGATGTGCTTGAGGTGCGAGGCCGAAATGAGGAAGTGTTGTTCCACCAGTCTGCTGATCTCGTCCATGGCTGTCTCCGAAGTTGGGTTCTCGAAGGGGCACGGCCCCTTGTAGCACCAACCGCGGCGCGTGTCAGCCCCGGGCCGCGTCCCGCGCGCACTGGGTTACGCTGCGGCCTGTGCCGCGCCATTCCGTGCGCATTCCCCACCCCGGCCCGTGACCGCAGGAGCAGACTTTGACCGAACCCACCCCCCAGCTCCCGCATGCGCCCCTGCCGGCCTACTACCAGGACGAGGCCGACCACGCGCGGTACGTGCGCCGCATGTTCGACGAGACCGCCATCGACTACGACCGGATCGAGCGCGCGATGGCGCTCGGCTCGGGCGGCTGGTACCGGCGCCAGGCGCTGCAACGGGCGGGCCTCAAACCCGGCGACAAGGTCGTCGACGTGGGCATCGGCACGGGGCTGGTGGCGCGCCAGGCCTGCGCCGTGATTGGCGACACCGGTCGCCTGATCGGCGTCGACCCGAGCCCCGGCATGCTCGCGCAGGTGAACGTGCCCGGCGCCGAACTGCGCGCCGGCCGGGCCGAGGCACTGCCGTGCACCGACGGCGAGGCCGACTTCCTGAGCTTTGGCTACGCGTTCCGGCATGTGTCGGACGTGGACGCCGCGCTGCACGAGTTCCATCGGGTGCTGCGGCCCGGCGGCCGCTTGCTGATCCTGGAGATCAGCCAGCCGGCGGGCCGGCTGTCGCGCGCCCTGGTGAAGTTCTACATGCGCCGCGTCGTGCCCACGCTCGCGCGCGTCGTGGCCCGCGAGCGCGGCAGCGCGGAGCTGTGGCGCTATTACTGGGACACCATCGAGAGCTGCATCCCGCCCACGCAGATCCTCGAAGCGATGGAGCGTGCCGGCTTCCTGCAGGTCAGGCGCTACACCGAACTGGGCATCTTCTCGGAGTACACGGCCGTTCGGCCCTGAATGGGCTCGGGCGATTGGCCGCGCGTTGCACCGTGTTCATGGTGCGCGAAAGCCACGAGGCCGCCGCCGACACGTGAATCGGCAGAACGAATGGACGACCGGGGACGGATCGCACGGCTGCCAGAAGCCATGCGGCCGGGCGGGAAATATGATGCTTATCATATTCTGCGCTACACTCCGTCGCCATGGACACAGCCCCCAGCCGCAAGGCCCTGACCCACGAACGCATCCTGGACACGGCGGCGCGCGCGATCCGCCGCGCCGGCTTCCAGGGCGTGGGCGTGGCCGACATCATGAAGGAAGCGGGCCTGACCCATGGCGGCTTCTACGCCCACTTCGCCTCGCGCGACGCGCTGCTGGCCGAAGCGCTGCAGCACGCGGGGCGGCAAAGCGCCGAGCGCATCGCCAAGGGCAACGCCACGCGCCAGGCGCGCGGCGCGAGCCCGTTTCGGGCGCTGATCGAGGGCTATCTGTCGGAGCGGCACCTGGCCGGCGCCGAGAACGGCTGCGCCGTGGCGGCGCTGGCCTCGGAGATGCCGCGCCAGTCGGCCGACGTGCGCGACGCCGCCGCGCAGCGCGTGCGCGCCCTCGTGGCGCTGGTCGGGCGCTCCCTGCCCGAGGGCGCGGCGCACGAAGCGGCCACCGCCATCGCCAGCCAGATGGTGGGCGCGCTGCAGCTCGCCCGCGCGCTGGGCGACAACGCCGAAGGCAAGGCCTTGCTGGCCGACAACCGCGCCGCCCTGCTGGCGCGATACGACACCGCCTCCGCGAACTGAGCGATGCGCGCTTGCATCCAGCCCGTTTTTTGATCGCCCCCGAATATGACGGCCATCATATTTCTTCCCACCCTTTCACCACCTGCCCAGGAACCCACCATGAAACTCCACAACGCAACTGTTCTCATCACCGGCGCCAACCGCGGCATCGGCCTGGCCTTTGCCCGCGAGGCGCTGGCGCGCGGCGCGCGCAAGGTCTACGCCGGCGCGCGCAACCCGGCCAGCATCACGCTGCCCGGCGTTGAGGCCCTTGCGCTGGACGTGAACGACGGCGCCCAGGTGGCGGCCGCGGCGCGCCACGCGGGCGACGTGACGCTGGTGATCAACAACGCCGGCATCGCGCACTTCGGCGGCTTCCTGGCTGAGAGCGGCATCGAGTCGGCGCGCACGCAGCTGGAGACCAACTTCTTCGGCCCGCTGCGCGTGAGCCAGGCCTTTGCGCCCGTGCTCGCGGCCAACGGCGGGGGCGCGATCCTGAACGTGCTCTCCGTGGCAAGCTGGATCAGCTCGCCGATGCTGGCGGTCTACGGTGCGAGCAAGTCGGCCGCCTGGGCGCTCACGAACGGCCTGCGCCACGAACTGCGCGCGCAGGGCACGCAGGTGCTGGGCATGCACATGGGTTTTGTCGACACCGACATGACGCAGGACATCGGGATGCCCAAGTCGACACCGGAAGACGTGGTGCGCCGCGCCCTGGACGCGCTGGAGGCCGGCGCCGAGGAGGTGCTGGCGGACGAACTCACGCGGCAGGTCAAGCAGGGCCTCGCGGCCGATCCGGGCATCTACCTGCGCGATGCGCGCGGTTGACCGGAGCCCGCTCATGAGCGCCGTCCTGCCCGTCCACACACCCGCCAGCCCGGCGCAGACCCGACTGCAGCAGATGCTGCATGCGCCCCTGCTGCCCACGCTGGTGCGCCTGGCCACGCCCAACGTGCTCGGCCTGTTCGCGATGACCATCGTGATCGGGTACGACGGCTACATCCTGGGGCGCGTGGGGGCCGACGCGCTGGCAGGTATCGCGCTGGTGCTGCCGCTGTCGATGCTGATGCTGCAGATGTCGGCCGGCGGCATCGGTGGCGCCACCACCGCTGCCGTGGCGCGCGCGCTGGGTGCGGGCCGGCAGGAAGACGCGTGCCGTCTCGCGCAGCAGGCGCTGGTGATCGCGGCCTTGCTGGCCCTGCTGTTCATGGTGGCGTTGCTCGGTTTCGGGCGCAGCATCTTCAGCGGCATGGGCGGGCAGGGTGCCGCGCTGGACGCGGCGCTGGCGTACGCCAACGTGCTGTTCGGCGGTGCGGCGGTGATCTGGTTCACCAACGTGCTGGCCGCCATCGTGCGCGGCGCGGGCAACATGCTGCTGCCTTCGGTGCTGCTGCTGGGCACCGCGCTGCTGCACGTGGTGCTGTGCCCGTTGCTGGTGTTTGGCGGGGGCCCGCTGCCGGGTCTGGGCGTGGCGGGTGCGGCATTTAGCTTTCTCGCTGTCAATGCGCTGTCGGCGCTGGTGATGGTGGTGTACCTGCTGCGCCGCGACGGCACCGTGCAACTGCACCGCACGGCCTGGCGCCTGGACCGGCCGCTGCTGCGCGACATCCTGCGCGTGGGCCTGCCGGCGTCGATGAGCCCGGTGATCAGCAACGCCTCCATCGCCGTGGCCACGGCCTTCGTGGGCAGCTACGGCACGGCCGCGCTCGCGGGCTATGGCGTGGCCGCGCGGCTGGAATACATCCTGGTGCCGATCGCCTTCGGTTTCGGCACGGCGCTCACGGCCATGGTGGCGACCAACATGGGCGCGGGCCAGTCGGCGCGCGCGCTGCGCGCGGCCTGGGCCGGCAGCGCGCTGGTGGCGGCGATCACGGGCGCCATCGGGGTCACCACCGCGATCGCGCCCGCGCTGTGGATGGATCTGTTCACCACCGACGCGCAGGTGCTTGGCTTCGGCGCCACTTACCTGCGCATCGTGGGCGCAGGCTATGCCTTCTTCGGTCTGGGCCTGGCGCTGTTCTTCGCCTCGCAGGGCGCGGGCCGCATGTTCTGGCCGCTGGCCGGCAGCGTGGGCCGCCTGGTGATTCTGACGGTGGGCGGCTGGTTGTGCGTGCGCGTGTTCCAGGCGCCGCCCGCCGTCTTCTTCGCGATCGTGGCGCTCAGCCTCGTCGCCTATGGTTCCACGCTCGCCATCGCGATCCGGCTGGGCAGCTGGACGCGCTGAGTGCCATCATCACCACCCGACCCAGGAGACGCCTCATGAACCAGCCTGCCGATCAATTCAACCAGCGCGGCGCCGGCGCGCTGCCGGGCCACCTGGGCCTGGTGTTCACCCACGTGAGCCCGGGGGAGGTGCGTGGCGAACTCGCGGTGAAGCCGCACACCATGGCACCCAACGGCTTCCTGCACGCGGGCAGCGTGGTGACGCTGGCCGACACCTCCTGCGGCTATGGCTGCGTGGCCAACCTGCCGAAAGACGCCAGCGGCTTCACCACCATCGAACTCAAGAGCAACCACCTGGGCACGGCGCGCGAGGGCACCATCGATTGCGTGGCCCGGCCCGCGCACCTGGGCCGCACGACACAGGTATGGGACGCGACCGTCACCCACCGCGAGACAGGCAAGACGATTGCGCTGTTCCGCTGCACGCAGATGGTGCTGTACCCCAAGGCCTGAGCCGGGCCGGCGCAGCGCGGGGTATTTGTTTCGAGTTGTAGTCGGGTTGAATCCAGCGGGCGCGCCAGGGCGTATCCAGTGGGCAACCCAACGCCGGCCTCGCCGGCACAACCCAAAGGAAAGCCTCATGAAAACCGCACGCCTCTCCCTCATCGTTCTGGCCCTCTCCGCCGCATCGTTCGGCACCGCCTTCGCTGCCGACGCATCGACCCCGAAGACACGCGACCAGGTGCGCGCCGAGCTCGCCGAAGCGCAACGCAACGGCACCCTGATCGCCGACGGCCAGACCGGCCAGACGCAACGCGCACTCAACCCGCAGCGCTTTGGCGCCATGCCGATGGCCGCCATGGGCAAGACCCGCGCTGAAGTCGTCGCCGAACTGCGCGACGCGTGGGCCCGCGGCGAGCTGGTGGCCGATGGCCAGACCGGTGCGACCTTCCGCGACCTGAACCCGGGCCAGTACCCCATGCACATGGCCGCCGACACCCCATCTGCGGTGCAGGTGGGCCAGGGCGCGATGCCGTCGACCCTGCGCTGAACACCGCGCGACCGGTGTGTCCTCAGCCCCCGCATGCCGTGCAGGCACCGGGGGCTGTTCGTTCGTTCGCTCCGCTACAGTGCGGGCATGAACCGCATCGCCGTCATCGACTTCGAGACCACGGGCACTTCCCCGGGCCTGGGCGATCGCGCCACCGAGGTCGCGATCGTGATCACCGAACACGGTCGCGTGGTGGACCGCTACCAGAGCCTGATGAACGCGGGCGTGCGCATCCCGGCGTTCATTACCCAGCTCACGGGCATCACCAACGCCATGGTCGAGGCGGCGCCACCGGCCGAGCGGGTGATGCGCGAGGCCGCGCGGTTCGTGGGCGATGTGCCCATGGTGGCGCACAACGCCGCGTTCGACCGCCGCTACTGGGTGGCCGAACTCGCGCGCATGGGTGTGGATGCCTCGCAGCCCTTCGCCTGCACGGTGCTGCTCTCACGCCGGCTGTATCCGCAGGCGCCCAGCCACAGGCTGGGTTCGCTGGTGGATTTTTTCCGGCTGCCGCGCACCGGCCAGGCGCACCGCGCGCTGGCTGACGCCGAGATGGCCGCCGAGCTGCTGGGGCGCATCCAGCACGACCTGCGCACGTTGCACGGGGTGGACACGCCCGATCACGCTTTCCTGATGGCACTGCAACGCTGCACGCGCGCGGCTCTGCCGCGCTTCATGCAGGCGCATGCGCAGGCTCAGCGGCACCCGGTACCGCTGGCGCTCAGTGCACGCGCAGCTTGAACTGCACGATCACCGCGCCGTCGACCTTGCCAATCGAGGGGATAACGCCGAAGTTGATGCCATAGCGTTTGCCTTCCCAGGTCGCCAGGGGCAGGGCCGCGAAGAAGGTGCCGCCACTGGCCATCGAGGGATAACCGTTCATGACGCCGATGGCCGCCCCCAGTTTCAATGGGCCGATCGACAGAGGCTGCCAGTTCACCGCCGCGTACGACGTGGTCTTGCGCACGCTGTTGTAGTACGCGCCAGCCATGTACGAGATCTCCGGGCTGGTGCGGTATTCGATCCCGAGGCCCAGATTGCTTTCGTTGTAGCCCTTGTTGCGCGAGAAATGGCGCGAGAAGCCGCCCACGTTGAGCCAGACCTCGGAGGAGCGGTCTTCGAACGACGGGGTGGCGGCCGGCACGGACTGCGCAAAGGCGGGCAGGGCACCCATGCACAGTGCGGCCAAAGTGATGCGGAAAGTATTCATGCGTGCCTCGTTTGCCGGTTGCCGCCCTCGCGGGCTCGTAACCACTTGTTTCGGCGGTGACGCGGCGGACTTGATGCCGGCCATGCCCCAGAATCGGCCACAGCGCGACTTTTTGGGCGTTCGCGAACCGTTTGCCCGATCTCCACGTTGGCCATGAAGACCCACACCCCGCACACCGTTCTCTCCACCCACGACACCACCCGCATCGACGATCTGCGCATCGGCGCCGTGCGCCCGCTCATCACCCCCGCACTGCTGCAGGAGTGGCAGCCCGCCGGCGATGCCGCGCAGGCACTGGTGGAAAGCAGCCGCGCGGCGATCTCGCGCGTGCTGCAGGGGCTGGACGACCGCCTCGTGGTGGTCGTCGGCCCGTGCTCCATCCACGACCACGGCCAGGCCATCGACTACGCCCGGCGGCTCAAGGCCCAGGCCGACGCACTGCAGGACGACCTGATAGTGGTCATGCGCGTGTACTTCGAGAAGCCGCGCACGACCGTAGGCTGGAAGGGCTATATCAACGATCCCCACCTCGATGGCAGCTTCGCTATCAACGAAGGCCTGGAGATGGCGCGCGCGCTGCTGCTGGAGGTGCTCGCGCTGGGCCTGCCCGTGGGCACCGAGTTCCTGGATCTGCTCAGCCCCCAGTTCATCAGCGACCTTGTGAGCTGGGGCGCGATCGGCGCGCGCACCACCGAGAGCCAGAGCCACCGCCAGCTCGCCAGTGGCCTGAGTTGCCCGGTGGGCTTCAAGAACGGCACCGATGGCGGCGTGAAGGTGGCCGCCGACGCGATCCAGGCGGCGCGCGCCGCGCACGCCTTCATGGGCATGACCAAGATGGGCCAGGCCGCGATCTTCGAAACGCGTGGCAACGAGGACTGCCACGTGATCCTGCGCGGCGGCGCACAGCCCAACTACAGCGCGGCCGATGTCGACGCCGCTTGCGCGCTGTTGAAGAAGGCCGGGTTGCGCGAGCAGGTGATGGTGGATGTGTCGCACGCCAACAGCAGCAAGCAGCACCGTCGGCAGATCGAGGTGGCGGCCGACGTGGCCGCGCAGGTGGCCGCGGGCGATGCGCGCATCGTCGGCGTGATGATCGAGAGCCACCTGCACGAGGGCCGGCAGGACATCGTGTCCGGCCAGCCGCTGCAACCGGGTGTGAGCGTGACGGATGCCTGCATCTCATTCGAACAGACCGTGCCCGTGCTGCACGGCCTGGCCGCTGCCGTGCAGGCGCGGCGCGCCAAGGGCTGAGACACCGTGGTCCTTCCCTGGCGCGGCCCGCCCGCCATCAACCTCGCGCTGCAGGGTGGCGGCGCGCACGGCGCTTTCACCTGGGGCGTGCTCGACGCCCTGCTGGAAGACGGGCGACTGCGCTTCGACGGCGTGAGCGGCACCAGCGCGGGCGCGATGAACGCGGTGCTGTTGGCGCAAGGGCTGATGGTGGGTGGCACACAGGGCGCGCGCGATGCATTGCGCGGCTTCTGGAGCGCGGTGGCTGGCAGCCTGCCTTTCGAGGTGGCGGTGCCCACCGCCAACGGCAAGGACATGCGACTGGCACCGGCCATGCAGCTGATGCTGCAGTGGACGCACTACTTCTCACCCGAGCAGCTCAACCCGTTCGACCTCAACCCGCTGCGCAAGATTCTCTCCAGTCAGGTCGATTTCGAACGCCTGCGGGCGCACAGCCCCATCAAGCTGTTCGTGGCGGCCACCAACGTCAACACCGGCAAGCTGCGGCTGTTCCGCGCGCCCGAGCTCACGCCCGACGCGGTGCTGGCCTCGGCCTGCCTGCCCACCATGCACCGAAGCGTGGTGATCGACGGCGATCCGTACTGGGATGGAGGCTACGCGGCGAACCCGGCCGTGTTTCCGCTGTTCCATGAGTGCGACGCGCGCGACATCCTGCTGGTGATGCTCGCGCCGCTCAAGCACAGCGCCACTCCGCAGTCGGCGGCGGACATCAAGAGCCGGATGATGGAGCTGGCGTTCAACGCCACGTTCCTGCGCGAGATGCGCATGTTTGCCCACCTGCGCGAACGTGCCGCGCGCAGCACGTGGTGGCGGCGCGGTGAGCTCGACCGGCGCCTGGCCGGCACGCACTTTCATGTGATCGAGGCCGGCGAGGTCATGGGCGCGTTGAGCACCGAGAGCAAGGTCGCGGCCAACATGCGCTTTTTCGAGATGCTGTTTGCGCTGGGCCGTGAGCACGGCAGCGCGTGGCTGTCGGCGCACCACGCCGACGTGGGACGGCGCAGCAGCGCCGACCTGGGAGCCCTGTTCTACTAGGGCGAAACCGGAAGGATCAGCGCGGCTTGCGCGGCACCATCGGGCCACGGCCTTCGATGTGGCGGAAGTTGATGCGACCCTTGGTCAGGTCATAGGGAGAGAGTTCCAGCGAGACGCGGTCGCCCGCCAGGATGCGGATGTGGTTCTTCTTCATCTTGCCCGCGGAATAGGCAATCAGCTGGTGACCGTTGTCCAGCGTCACGCGAAAGCGCGTGTCGGGCAGCACCTCGTTGACGATGCCCATCATGTCGATCAGTTCTTCCTTGGCCATGGTGTTTCCTTTGCGTGAAGTGTATCGGTCAGTTCGGGCGGGCGGCCTGGCGGTTGGTGTCCTGCACCCAGTCGATGCCCTGGGCGAGGGCGTAATCGGCCGCCGCGTCGTGCGTGGGGAAAGCGCTGTCGAAGCGGATAACGCGCGCCGTGGACGCGCTGCCCTGGCCGCTGGCAATGGACACCTGCGCTGCAAAGAGGCCACCCGGCAGGGCGCGCGGAAAAGCCGCAATGCGGTACTTGCCGAGGGTCAGAGGCGTTGGTCTCGTGTGTGTTGTGCTTGTTGTATGGATCATCAAATTCATCGGTGGGCCCGTGCACGCCCATCATGGGCGCGCCCGTCAGGCCCGAAGCCTGTCTAAAAACAGCTGGCAGCCCCAGCGCCGGGGTTCCCCGCCGGGTCATCCGGGTCCGGTGCAACAGGCATCGGGCCAGGGCCGGCGCACGAGCCACGGCAGAGGCATCGGCAACAGCAGGGAGGAAAGGGAGAGCCACGGTGCCGTGAGAAGGCGGTGTGGCGCGGCGCCTTGCAGGGGCTGGACCAGCACAGCCCCTCTGCCAGGGGCACCTGCATCGTGGCGGTGAGGCTTTGACGCGGCTGGTCGCTCAAGGCGACCGCGCATTATAGCCCGGCTGGCGAAAAGACGCCAGTCCGGGGTCGCCGGCTCATTTGCGGTCGGGCAGTTCGATCTTCACCTCGAGCACGTCCAGGTTGTCCTGGCGGTCGAGCTGGACCTTGATGTCGTCCGGGTTGATCTTGATGTACTTGCCGATCACCGCGACCAGTTCGCGCTGCAGCGCGGGCAGGTAGTCGGGCTCGGAGGCACTGCGACCGCTGCGCTCGTGCGCCAGGATGATCTGAAGCCGCTCCTTGGCGACGCTGGCGGTTTTTTTCTTCTCACCGAGCAGGAAGGACAGAAGGGACATGCCTCACTTCCTCCCGAACACGCGCTTGAAGAAGCCGGCCTTTTCGGCCTCGATGAAGCGCAGCGGCTTGTCGGCACCCAGGAAGCGGTCGATCACGTCGCTGTAGGCCTCGGCCACGTCGGTGCCCTTGAGGTGGATCGCCGGCGTGCCCTGGTTGGAGGCGGTCAGCACGTTTTCGCTTTCGGGAATCACACCGATCAGCTTGATGCGCAGGATGTCCTGGATGTCTTCCAGCGACAGCATCTGCCCGTCGGCCACGCGGCCCGGGTTGTAGCGTGTGATCAGCAGGTGTTCCTTGACGGGGTCCTTGCCATCGATGGCGCGCTGCGTCTTGCTGCCCAGCATGCCCAGGATGCGGTCGGAGTCGCGCACGCTGGAGACTTCGGGGTTGGTGACGATGAGGGCCTCGTCGGCATAGTGCATGGCCATGAGCGCGCCGGTCTCGATGCCCGCGGGCGAATCGCAGACGATGTACTCGAAACCCATGGCGGCGAGGTCGGTCAGCACCTTGTGCACGCCTTCCTGGCTGAGCGCGTCCTTGTCGCGCGTCTGGCTTGCGGCCAGCACGAACAGGTTCTCGCACTGTTTGTCCTTGATGAGTGCCTGGTTCAGGTTGGCCTCGCCCTGGATCACGTTGATCAGGTCGTACACGACGCGGCGCTCGCAGCCCATGATGAGGTCAAGGTTGCGCAGGCCGACATCAAAATCGATCACGGCCGTCTTGTGGCCGCGCAAGGCGAGGCCGGACGCGAAGCTGGCGCTGGTGGTGGTCTTTCCCACGCCGCCCTTGCCGGAGGTGACGACAACGATCTTGGTCATGGTGGCGGTCCTTCTGTTCAAAAAATGGGGCGAGCGCTTCAGACACCGATGGCGTCGATCACGAGCTTGTCTTCGCCCTCGGGGCCAGGCACCAGGCGCACCTGGGCGGTCTTGCCCTGCACCGACTCGGGCAGTGCAACTTCGCTGGTGCGGTAGATGCCGGCGATGGAAATGAGTTCGGGCGCCATCGAGAGCGCGAAGATGCGCGCATCGGCGTTGCCGCGCGCACCCGCGATGGCCTTGCCCCGCAGCGGCGCATAGACGTGGATGTGGCCATCAGCGATGACCTCGGCCCCCGGGTTGACCATGGCCATCACCACCAGGTCGCGGCCGCGCGCATAGACCTGCTGACCCGAACGCAGGGGTTTGTCGATCACCAGCGCGCCCGCGATGGGTTCGGGCAGCGCCGGCATCGGTTCGGGTTCGGGAGCGGTGGCCATCTCGGTCGGTCCAACCACCGGCGGGGTGCGTTGCACGTTCGCGTCCGGCGCGGGCGTGAGGCCGGCCGCCACGGCCAGTGCGGTCTGCTCGACGGTCCCGCCGCGCACGGCCAGCGGCGTCAGGCGGTACTGGCGCAACAAGGTTTGCAGTGCGCCGAAGTCGGGCAGGGCGTTGGCCTCAGCCACATTGAGCGGGTGCAGGTCGATGACCAGCGGGTCGTGGTCGAAGAAGTCGGGCATGTCGCCGAAGCGCTGGGCGAATTCCTCTGCCAGGCGGTTCAGATCGGACGACTTGAGCATGAGCGCCACCAGGGGCAGTTGCGCGCTCTTGATTTCAAAGGTGGCGGGGGCGGTTCCTGCGAGGGCAACGGACATGGGCGAAACGGATCCAATAACGGGCCGGCTGCAGGACGCCGGTGGTGCAGGTCTGTCGGTGACAGCGGCGCATCTTACCAGCCGTTCAGGCCCGCTTTCGCAAGCGTCTGTGCACAGGTGTCAGGGCATGTTTCCGATCCGCCCGGCGCCTTGCGCGCACAACGCTGTGTGTAACTTTTGAACAAGTGGCCGCTTGTCCACAGGCGCTGTGCCGCGGCGCAGGTTGTCCCCGTTCACGGACACCGTCAACAGGGCACTTCACACAGCGTTTGGTGCTCTGCAAGTGCTTGAAGGGAAAGGAGAAAGGGCGCTTGTCCACAGCGGACAGCGCCCTCTACTACTACTGCTATCTTGAATTAACAGTATTCATATAAGAGAGGAAAACAGGCGCAGCCCCGTTGTCCTCCGTGCCTTCACACCGGTTGCTTCATGCCGTCGTGGGAACCTTGCCGATGAAAGTGGTGGTGTTTCCCGCCATGTTGGCGCTGCATGCCGGTGCGCTGAAAGCCGGGCAGGTGCTTCGAGTCAAAGACCTTCTGTTGCTCGGCATCGAGCGCGGCGTAGAAGCTGCGGATGGCATCGGCGCGCTGGTCCATCGCGGCGCTGCGTTCGGCCTGGCGTGCCTTCATGCGGTCCAGGCGCTCGGGCGTGGTCAGCTGGGACCAGTCTTCGCGCTGGCCCGGGTGCTGGGCCCTGGGCTGTGGCTGGGTGCGTGCCACGAAGGCATTCCAGGCGGGTTCCTGCGCGGGGGTGATCTTCAATTCGGCCTTCAGGGCTGCCTGCCGTTCGGCGCGCTTCTGCTGCATGCGGGCCATGCGTTCGGCTCGCTTCTGTGCGTGTTGCTGGGCACCGGGTTCACCGGCCCTGGGTGTGACCTGCGCTTGCGGTTCGGCGGCTGGCGTTGCCACGCCCTGTGCGATGGCGGTGGCGGTGGCGCCGACGAAGGCCGTGGCCAGCGCGGCGGCAAGCAGGGCACGTTTCGGGAAGTGGGTCATGAGAGGCTCCTGTGGCAATGGTGGAAGGATCTCCACAGGACCGGGTGTCGGCTGCGGAGTGGTTTCAGTGTCGGACGCGCTTGTTTCCGCTCCGTGCCGCCGGTGTGGCGGGTTTGTAAATTTTTGTCCCGCTTCGTGCAACAAATGTGGACGCAGGGTGGCTCAAATCGTCCAGGATCGGGCAATCGGGCCGGCCATCTCCGGGGCACAGGTGCAGCAGGTGGCCCAGGGTGCGCTGCATGGCCTGCAGGGCTTCGATGCGCTGGCCCAGGTCGTCCAGGTGTTTCTGGGTGATGCGCTTGACGCTGGCGCTGCTGCGCCTGCGGTTGTGCCACAGGCTCACCAGCTCGGTGATGGCCTCCAGGCCGAAGCCCATGTCGCGTGCACGCCGGATGAAGCGCAGCGTGTGCACGTCGGCCAGACCGTACTGTCGGTAGTTGCTGTCGGTGCGAGGTACCTCGGCCAGCAGGCCGAGCGACTCGTAGTGGCGCAGCATCTTGGGCGAAATGCCGCTGAGCTGAGCCGCCTTGCCGATGTTTACGGGCCAGCGTATGAGTGCGTCGCTGGCTGTGTCCGTGTCTTCGTCCATGGTCAGACAGCCACTTCGTAGCCTTCTTCGCGGATCGCCGCGATCAGGGCTTCGCGTGGCTGGGCGGTGTCGATCTCGACCCGGTTCTGGCCGCGATCGATGCGCACCTGCGCCTGGGGATCGACCTCTTTGATGGCGCGGGTCACGGCTTGTTCGCAGTGGCCACAGGTCATGCCGGTGACGTTGAAGATCTGGTTCATGGGAACTCCTTGCTGGTGAACAATGTGCAGCCATTCTGATCCCTGACATGGTGTCAAGGTCAAGATCTGGTTGGTGGACCGTCACAGTTGGCTACAACAGCTTTACCTTCCCATGATGGCAAACCTTATGCTGCCGGCATGAACACACTCATCACCATTCCATCCGAATCTGGAGGGCTGTTTTCGTCCATTCCCCCTGCCCGCATCGACCTGGGCATCGGTGGCATGACCTGCGCGTCCTGTGTGATGCGGGTGGAGAGAGCGCTGAAGAAGCAGCCAGGTGTGAGCGACGCCACCGTGAACCTGGCCACGGAGTCCGCGCGCGTCCTGGTCAGTGGCGTGGACGAGATGGAATCCCTGGCGCGCATCAAGCGCGCGGTGCGCGATGCGGGTTACGAGCCGCGCACGCTGGAGGCCGCGGACGATGAGAGCGATCGGCGCTGGATGGGCGTGCCGCGCGACCTGTTGCCCGTGCTGGCCGGTGTGTTGCTCTCGGCACCCCTGGCATTGCCCATGGTGGGCGACCTGTTTGGCCAGCACTGGATGTTGCCGGCCTGGATCCAGTTCGTGCTGGCCACGCCAGTGCAGTTCGTGCTGGGTGCGCGCTTCTATCGTGCCGGCTGGCATGCGCTGAAGGCCTTCACAGGCAACATGGAATTGCTGGTGTCCATCGGCACCACGGCGGCCTGGGCGCTTTCGACCTGGCTGTGGTGGCGCGCCGATGCGGGCGAGATGGTGCACCTGTACTACGAGGCGTCGGCGGTGGTCATCACGCTGGTGTTGCTGGGCAAGTGGCTGGAGGCGCGAGCGAAGCGCCAGACCACCACCGCCATTCGTGCGCTGCACGCGCTGCGGCCCGAGCGAGCACACCTGCTGCCCGATGGGACGCGGCGCACCGAAGCCATCGACGTGGCGGTGGACGAGTTGCTGCCTGGCGACGTGGTGCGCGTGCTGCCCGGTGAACGCTTCGCCGCCGATGGCACCGTGGTGCAAGGCCACACGCAGGCGGACGAATCGATGCTCACCGGCGAGGCCATGCCGGTGCCCAAGGACGTGGGCGATGGTGTGACCGGTGGTTCGCTCAATGGCGAGGGAGCGGTGGACGTGCGGGTGCGCGCGGTCGGCGCGCGGAGCGTGCTCGCGCAAATCATCGGTCTGGTGCAGGACGCGCAGGCGGGCAAGGCCCCGGTGCAGCGCATGGTGGACCAGGTCGCGGCGGTGTTCGTGCCGGTGGTGCTGGTGATTGCGCTTTTCACGATGGTGGGCTGGTGGTGGATGGGCGCCCCGCTCGAGGAGGCCCTGCTGCACGCGGTGGCGGTGCTGGTGATCGCCTGCCCGTGTGCACTCGGGCTGGCCACGCCGGCGGCCATCATGGCAGGCACCGGTGTGGCCGCGCGACACGGCATCCTGATCAAGGACGCGCAGGCGCTGGAGATCGCGCACAAGGTCGACACCGTGGCCTTCGACAAGACCGGCACGCTGACCGAAGGACACCCGCGCCTGCAGGTGATCGAAGCCGCCGAAGGTGTGGACGAAATGGCGGTGTTGCAAGTCGCGGCCGCCCTGCAGGCGCAAAGCGCGCACCCGCTGGCGCGCGCGGTGCTGGAAGCCGCGGCATCGCGCGCGATCGGGGTGGCGACGGATGCCGCGCAGGAGGTGCAGGCGGTGTCTGGGCGGGGCACCCAGGGGCGTGTGAACGGTGCCTTGCTGGCGCTGGGCAGCCTGCGCTGGATGCACGAACTGGGCGCGGCGCTTGGTCCGCTCGAAGCGCGCGCGAAAGCCCTGCAGGCGGACGGTGCCTCGGTGTCGGTGCTGGCCAGCCAGACACCGGGCGACGCTGCCGCGGCGGCAGTCTGGTCGCCGCTGGCCTTGCTGGCGTTCGGCGACGAACCCAAGGCCAGCGCCGCCGAGGCCATTGCCGGCCTGCGCGCGCGGGGCATGCGGTTGTTCATGGTTTCGGGCGACAACCGCGGCGCGGCGCAGGCGATGGCGACGCGCCTGGGACTTCGCGCCGACCAGGACGAGGTGATTGCCGAGGTGTTGCCAGGTGACAAGGCTGCGGTGGTGCGCCGGTTGAAGTCTGGCGGGAGCTTGCACACGGTGGCCATGGTGGGCGACGGCGTGAACGACGCGCCCGCGCTGGCCGCGGCCGACGTGGGCATGGCCATGAGCCACGGCCGGGGCGCGAGCGCCGACGTGGCCATGCATGCCGCGGGCATCACGCTCATGCGCGGCGACCCGATGCTGGTGGCCGCCGCGCTCGACATCTCGCGCCGCACGGTGCGCAAGATCCGGCAGAACCTGTTCTGGGCCTTTGCCTACAACGTGGCGGGCATCCCGCTGGCGGCCCTCGGTTACCTGAGCCCGGTGGTGGCCGGAGCGGCGATGGCGCTGAGTTCGGTGAGCGTGGTCAGCAACGCGCTGCTGCTCAGGCGATGGCAACCGCCGCAGCGCTGAAGGGCCGTGCGCATCCCTTGACCCAGGTCAAGGCGTGGCGTGGGTACCTGGGCCATGCTCGAGCCATGCCGAGGAGACCGACATGAAACACGACACCCTGCGCGTCATCCGCAACGAACACGCCAGCCTGAGCGCGATGCTTCAATCGCTGCTGCAGATGCTGCAGCGCGGACCACAGCCCGACGGCAGGGACGACAACGAACGCTTCTTCGATGTGCTGCGCGCCATGCTGTTCTACATCGGTGAATTTCCCGAGAAGCTGCACCACCCCAAGGAGTCCAACCTGCTGTTCCCGCGCCTGGCGCGCGCCGCGCCGCAGGTGATGCCCACGATCGAGCAGCTGGAGCGCGACCACATGGGTGGCGAGATGCGGGTGCGCGAGCTGGTGCACCTGCTCATGGCCTGGGAGTACCTGGGTGAATTGCACCGGCCGGCGTTCGAGAGCGAGGCCCGCCGCTACGTCGCGTTCTACCTGGAGCACATGCGGCTGGAAGAAACGGCGCTGCTGCCCGAGGCCGAGCGCAGCCTGAAGGACGAGGACTGGCGCGAGCTCGATGCGGCCTTCATTCGCAACAGGGATCCGCTCAATCCCCAGGAGCCGCGCGATCCGCAGTTTGATCGCCTGTTCACCCGCATCGTGATGAACGCGCCCGAACCGGTGGGCCTGGGCGAGGCCTGAGCCGCTGGCTCAGTTCGTGGCCAGTTCGGCCAGCAGCTTGTCGAACCCCGCGAGCAGGCGCGCGATGTCCTGCGCACCGGTCTCGGGTGAGACCAGCAGCATGCTGTGGAACGGTGTGAGCAGAACGCCCCGATTGAGCATGTAGAGGTGTGTGAGGGCTTCCATTTCGGTCTGCGCGTGTTCGCGCACATCCTGCGCGTTGCGTGGCGTGTGCGGCATGAACTGCAGTTCCATGCGTGCGCCCAGGCGCGTCACCGTCCAGGGCATGCCGGCGCGCGCGATGCGCGAGGCCAGGCCCTGCTCGAGTTGTTCGGCCAGCGCGAGCATGTGGTCGTAGTTCGCCTGCGTGTGCAGGTGTTCCAGCGCGGCGTCAAGCGCGGCCAGGGTGAGCGCATTGCCCGACAGCGTGGTGCCGATGCCGCTGTGCCCCTCGGGCGCGGTCGCCTTGGCCGCAGCCATGCGCGTGGCCATGTCCAGGGTGAAGCCATACACCGCGCAGGGCAGGCCACCGGCCACGGCCTTGCCCACCACCAGGACGTCGGGTTCGAGTCCGTGGGCCTGCGCATAGCCACCCAGCGCGGTGGAGACGGTGTGCGTCTCGTCGCAGACGAACAGGCTGCCGTGTTCGCGGCACAGCGCGCGCGCCGCATCCCAGAAACCCGGCGCGGGCGGCACCAGGCCGAAGTTGGTCAGCGCGGGTTCGGCCAGCAGGCAGGCCACGTCGCGCCGCGCCAGCGCCGCTTCGAGCACGGGCAGGTCGTTGAAGGGCACGACGCGCGTGAAGTCGGCGTGGTTGTGCACCTGGCCGAGCACCGAGGGGCGCGGCAGGGTGGCGCCGCTGGCGGGATCCAGGTCGACCAGCGTGTCGTCCACGGCACCGTGGTAGCAGCCGTCGAACACGAGCAGCGTTGGTCGCCCGGTGACGGCGCGTGCCCAGCGCAGCACGAAGCGGTTGGCGTCGCTCGCGCTCAGCGCCAGTTGCCACATGGGCAGCCCGAACACACGCTGCAGGCCGGCGCCCACGGCGGGCGCAAGAGTCGTGGGCAGCATGCAGGTGAGGCCCTGGGCGGCCTGGCGCGCGATGGCCTGCGCAACGGCACCGGGGCTGTGGCCGAACATGGCGCCTGTGTCGCCGAGGCAGAAGTCGGCGTAGTCGAGGCCGTCGGCGCAGGTGAGCGTGACGCCCCGGGCCTGCCGCACGAACAGGCTGGCCGGGCTGGGCCAGTCGCGCATCCAGTGCAGCGGCACGCCGAACAGGTAGTGCTGCTGCGCGGCCTCTCCCAGGGCCAGGGAAGCCGGATGCGTGGCGAGGAAGTGTTCGCGTTCGGCGTGCTGCAGCGCGCGGATGCGCGCGGGTGCGATGCGGGGCGTTGGCATGGCACCAGCTTAAGGGCGCATGGTGGTCGCTGGCGAGGGGCGCGCGATTGGACATTTCGGCCCACAACGAAATGGCACCGGCGCCAGCGGCGCACGAATCCACCACAATGGCCCGGCCATGCCCGATCACCGCCCGATGGACCCCAGCTCCGCCCCGCCCACGCCGCCCGACACCACCCCTTATGTGCGCCTGGCGCTCGCGCTCTCGCTGGGCGCGGCGGTGTCGCTGGGCATCACGCGCTTCGCCTACGGCCTGCTGCTGCCGCCGATGCGCGAGGACCTGGGCTGGAGCTACACGCTGGCCGGTGCCATGAACACCTTCAATGCGCTGGGCTACCTGATCGGCGCGCTGGCCACGCCCTGGCTGATGCGGCGCTTCTCGCCCACTTCGCTGCTGCTGGGCGGCTCGTTGCTGGCCTCGCTGTTCATGGGGCTGAGCGGCTTCTTCACCGCCGCCGCACCGCTGCTGGCGCAGCGCCTGCTGGCCGGCGTGGCCAGTGCGCTGGTGTTCATTGCCGGGGGCCTGCTCGCGGCGCGGCTGGGGGCGCGCCAGCCCCGGCGCAGCGGTTTCCTGCTGGGCCTGTACTACGGCGGCACGGGTCTGGGCATCGTGGTCTCGGCGCTGGGCGTGCCACCGGTGCTGGCGGCCGCCGCGCGACAAGCCCACGCGTGGGCCTGGGCCTGGTGGGCGCTGGCGCTGGTGTGCCTGATGGCCACGGTGCTCATGGCCTGGCCGGCGCGGGTGCTGGCGCGCCAGGAAGCGCCGGTGGCCAGCGCGCAGGCCACGGGCGGGCACTTGTTTCGTTTGCGCGACTTTGCTTTCTCGCTCGCGGGTTACGCCGGCTTCGGCATCGGCTACATCGGCTACATGACCTTCGTGATCGCGCTGCTGCGCGAACAGGGCAGCGCGGCGGCGGCCATCACCACGTTCTATGCGCTGCTCGGGCTGGCGGTGATCGCGTCCTCGCGCATCTGGGCCGGGCTGCTGGACCGCCACCGCGACGGGCAGGCGCTGGCGCGGCTCAACGCCTTGCTGGGGGTGGCGACCATCGTGCCCGCGCTCACCGCGAGCTGGCCGCTGGTGCTGGCCTCGGGTCTGGTGTTCGGCGGCGTGTTCCTGTCGGTGGTTGCGTCGACCACGGCGCTGGTTCGGCACAACCTCCCGCCCGCGCAGTGGGCCGCGGGCATCAGCGCCTTCACCATCGTGTTCGCCGCCGGCCAGATCGTCGGCCCCACGGTGGTGGGCTTCATCGCCGACGGCCCGGGCGGGCTGGCGCGCGGCCTGGTGTTCTCGGCGGTCGCGCTGTGGGTGGGCGCGGCGCTGGCGTGGCGCCAGCGCGCGCTGGTCTAGACCAGACCCTCGGCCTTCATCGCGGCCTGCACCGCCGGCCGTGCGGCCACGCGGGCGCGGTAGGCGTTGAGGTTCGCCAGACCGCTGATGTCCACGCCCACGCGCGGCGCCCAGTTGGTGACGGTGAACAGGTAGCCATCGGCGACGCTGAAGGTGTCGCCCATCAGGTACTGCTTGTCCGCGAGCTGGCTGTCGACCCACTTGAGCCGGCCCGCAAGCCGCTCTTTGGTCGCCGTTTTGACTTCCTCCGGTGTGGCCGGGTTGAACAGGGGCGAGAAGCCCTTGTGCACCTCGGTACCGATGAAGGTCAGCCATTCCTGCAGGCGGTAGCGTTCCATGCTGCCGTTGGCCGGGGCCAGGTTTTTCTGCGGCACCTGGTCGGCGATGTACTGCACGATGGCCGGACCCTCGCGCAGGCGTTCGCCGTTGTCGAGTTCGAGCAGGGGCACATAGCCCAGCGGGTTGATGGTGTAGTAGTCGGTGCCGTCGGGCAGCTGGTGGGTCTTGGTGGGCGCGGGCACGGCTTCGAAGGCCAGGCCGGCTTCGTGCAGGGCGATGTGCGGGGACAGCGAGCAGGCGCCGGGGGAGTAGTACAGCTTCATGGAAGGAAGGTCCTCGGGAACAGGCCCCGGGTTGGGGCACGGCGTGCGCATGCTAGCCGCGCCAGGGCATTCGTGCTGGCGCGAGGACATCGCGGCCCTGCTCGGCACAATGGGGCCATGCGCCGCCTGCTCCGACTCCTCGCCCTGGCCACCGCCCTGTTCCTGCTGCTGGGGGTGGGGGTGGTGATCGCCCTGCACCAGTGGACAGGCAGCGACGGTTTTCGCCAGCGCGTCGAGCGCGAGGCCAGCGCGGCCCTGGGGGTGCCGGTGAAGCTGTCGCAGGTGGATGTGGACATATGGCCCCTGCCGGCGGTGGTGCTGGAGGGGCTGGACATTCAGGCGAAGCCGGCACTTACTTTGGAGCGCATCGAGGCACGCCCCGCCTGGGGCGCGCTGCTGGCCGGGCGCTTGCAGGTGCACACCCTGGTGGTGCGCGAGGCCGTGCTGCCGCAGGCCACGCTGGTGCTGCTGGCCGCGCGCCTGCAGACGCCGGACAAGGGCCCTGCCGCCGCGCCGGCTGACGGCGACGAAGAGGGGCTGGACCTGGGCTGGCTGCCGCGCCGCATGGTGCTCGACGGCGTGACATGGGTTGGCGAACAGGGCGGGCGCACCACCGTGAGCGCGCAGTCGGACCTGGACGAGGACGGCTGGCCCGCGTCGGCGCAGGTGGAGATCACCGACGGTGCGCTCGCCGGCACCACGGCGCGGCTGCAGCGCGACGCGCCCGGCCAGACCGCCTGGACGCTGCGGGTGGACGTGGGCGGCGGCACGGTGCAGGGGCCGTTGAAGGTGACGCTGCCGGTGGCGGGCGACCCGAAGGCGCGCCACATCGTGTTCGAGGGCGAGCTGCAGACGCGCGGGGTGGAGGTGGCCGCGCTGACCGCGCCGAGCCGCCCGCTCACCGGCGAGCTGGAGGCGCAGACCACGCTGTCGGCGCGCATCGACCCCAAGGCCGGCACCGCCGCCATCGCCGACGCGCTGCGCACGCAGACGCGCTTCACCGTCAACGGCGCGGTGCTGCAGGGGCTGGACCTGGCCGCCGCGGTGCTCAGCGTGGGCCTGCAGCGCGGTGGCATCACCGAGCTGGACACGCTGGCCGGCCAGGTGGCCACGCGTGGCCAGACCATCACGCTCACGAACCTGGTGGCGAGTTCGGGCGTGCTGGCCGCCACCGGCGAGGTGACGGTGGCACCCTCGCGCGCGCTCTCGGGCCGTGTGCGCGTGGACATGACCCGCGGCGCCGGCGGCCAGGTGGTGGGTGTGCCGCTGGCCGTGGGCGGCACGCTGGACGAACCCAGCGTCACCCTTACCCGCGCGGCCTTGCTGGGTGCGGCCATCGGCACGGTGATCGCGCCGGGTGTGGGCACCGGCGCGGGCGCCAACCTGGGCGACCGGATCGGCGAAGGCCTCAAGGACCTGTTCGGCAAATAGGCAGCCAGGCGCGGGGTGGACGCCGGGGCCCCCGGACGATTGGACCCTTCGGGTGGTCGGGGCGGCGGTATCTTCTGGCTCCACTTTGTGTTCCCCCCTGCTACCTTCCCCGAGGATGTCCCCATGGCCCTGGGTCAGTTCGCCTACGCCAACAACAGCAACCGCTTCATGGCCTGCGCGCCGCTGGACGCGCAGCCGTTCGCGATCGCGGGCGTGCCCTACGACGGTGTGGTGACCAACCGGCCGGGCGCGCGCTTCGGCCCGCAGGCGATCCGCGCGGCCAGCCTGATGCTGTGCGACGCCATCCACCCGGTGTTCGACGTCTCGCCGCTCGCCCACCTGGGCGACGCGCTGGACATGCGCCTGCCCAACGCCTCGCCCCTGCCCGAGGTGCGCCGCCACATCGAGGCACAGGCCGCCGCGCTGATGGCGAAACACCACTGCGTGTTCCTCGGCGGCGACCATTCGGTGACGCTGTCGCTATTGCGCGCGGCGAAGGCGCGGCACGGCGGCGAACCGCTGGCGCTGGTGCATTTCGACGCGCACTGCGACACCTGGGTGGACCACTTCGGCGAGCCCTCGGGCCACGGCACCTGGACGTATGAAGCCCTGCAGGAGGGGCTGGTGAGCGCGGCGCACACGGTGCAGATCGGCATCCGCTCCAGCGGCGAGCGCGCCGCGCGCGAGTACGTGGCCGACCAGGGCGGGCAGATCTTCACCGCGCGCGCGCTGCGCGGGCGCGACGGCGCGGGCCTGCAGCCCGCCATCGACGCGATCCGTGCGCGCATCGGCCAGCGCCCGTGTTACCTCACGCTCGACATCGACTGCCTGGACCCGGCCTTCGCGCCCGGCACCGGCACGCCCGAACCCGGCGGCATGACGAGCTCGCAGGTGCTGACCTTCCTCGAAGAGCTGGCCGACCTGAACTGGATCGGCATGGACTGTGTGGAAGTGGCGCCGGCCTACGACCACGCCGAACTGACGACCAACGCCGCCGCCGCCTTTGTGTGGACCTACCTGAGCGGGCAGGTTGCGAAGCGATGAACCTCATCGGCTCCGACACCCAGCTCAATCAGAAGAGCTATTACGAAGCCAGCGTGCAGCGGCCCGAACCGCTGCCGCCCTTGCAGGAAGCGCTGGAAGCCGACGCGGTGGTGGTGGGCGCGGGTTTTGCCGGCCTGAGCGCCGCGCTCGAACTCGCGCAGCGCGGCCTCTCGGTGGTGCTGCTGGAGGCCGACCGCGTTGGCAGCGGCGCCAGCGGGCGCAACGGTGGCCAGGCCATCGTGGGCTACGCCAGCGGCCTGGGCCCGTTCGAACAACAGCTCGGCGCGGCCGACGCACAGCGCGCCTGGGACATGTCGCTCGAAGCCATCGACCTGATGGACGCGCGCATCGCCGCGCACGGCATCGCATGCGACCGCGTGAATGGCTATGTGTACGTGGCCGACTCCGCGCGCAAGGCCATGGCGCTGCACGAGGAAATGGAAGGCCTGAAACACCGCGGCATTGCAGTGGACTGGGCCGAGGGCGCGGACCTGCCGCGCCTGATCAACAGCCCGCGCTACGTGGCCGCCGGGCGCGAGCAGCGCTCGGGCCACCTGCACCCGCTGAAGTACGCGCTGGGCCTGGCGCGCGCCGCGCAGGCGGCGGGCGTGCGCATCTTCGAACAATCACCCGTGACGGCGCTGCAGCGCGGCACCACGCTGGTGGCCCGCACCGCGCAAGGGCAGGTGAGGGCGCGCTTCGGCGTGCTGGCGGGCAACTGCATGCTGCCCGAATACGGCCCGCGCGTGGCGCCCGAGGTGGCGCCGCGCATCATGCCGGTGGGCACCTACATCGTGGCCACCGCGCCGCTGGACCCCGAACTCTGCGCGCGCCTGATCCCCGGCAACGCCGCGGTGTGCGACAACAACTTCGTGCTCGACTACTTCCGCTTCAGCGCGGACCATCGCATGCTGTTCGGCGGCCGCGTGAGCTACACCACCCGCACGCCCGCCAACCTGGAGGGCGTGATGCGCCAGCGCATGGGCGAGGTGTTTCCCGCGCTGCGCGAGGCGCCCGTGGAGCATGTGTGGGGCGGCTTCGTCGACATCAGCATGAACCGCGCGCCCGACTTCGGCCGCCTGGGCGACAACCTCTACTACCTGCAAGGCTTCAGCGGCCACGGCGTGGCCCTCACCGGCCTGGCCGGCCAGCTCGTGGCCGAAGCCATCGAAGGCCAGGCCGGCCGCTTCGACGTCTACGCGCGCCTGAAACACCGCCGCTTCCCTGGCGGCCCGCTGCTGCGCACACCCAGTCTGGCGCTGGGGATGCTGTGGCACCGGTTGCGGGATGTGCTCTGAGCCGGCAAGGACTTGAGCCGCGCCAGTGCCAGGTGTTTGCGCCGCTTCAGGCTTGCTGCAGCGCCTCGTCCCAGGCGATCAGGTGGGCGGGCTTTTCTTTCGGGCATGGGCCGAACACGTCCCTTGGCGGCACGGTCAGGCGCCCCTTTTTGAACTTCATCTTCACGAGCACCTCGGCGTGCAACGTGCCTTGTACCAACAGCGTGTGGGAGAAGTACGCGCACCTGTCATCGGCAAACACGATGGCGGTGCCCACGTCAACGCACTGGAACAGACCGACGGGCCGGACGAAGCGGACCAGCTGGGAGGCGTTCACGAACCCAATGCCCGCACGAACCAGTGGCCATGCACTCCGTGTCCTGACCATGAAATCCACTTGTGCGGCTTCGGCCAGTTGCAGGTAGCGGTCGCTCTTGAGAATGCGTACACCGACGTCGAAGGGGGTAACGCGAAACCGTTTGGTCACGCGCGACTGGGGTGTGCAGGGTTCGGCGAAGCAGGCCCCGACGAGCGTGCCGAGGTTGCGCGCGAGGCCGATCATGCCGGCCCGCCCCTCAAGGCCTGCCGCACCGCCGCCGCCACCAGCGGCCCGCAGCGCTGGATTTCGGCCAGCGGCGCGTAACCGTACCCAATGACCAGGCCGCGCAGGTCCTTGCGCTGCAGGCAGTAGGCCGACAGCGGCCGCACGGTGAGGCTGTGCTGTGTGGCGATGCGTTGTGCCAGGGCGTGGTCGTCCACCGAGGCGGGCAGGCGCAGGCACAGGTGCAGGCCTTGTTCGGCCCCGCTGATGAAGGGGCCTTCGGCGCTGTCGCGCAGCACGGGCTTGAGCGCTTCTAGCAGGCACTGGCGGCGTTCGCCGTAGTTCTGCCGCGCGCGGCGCAGGGCGCTGGCGAAGTGGCCCATTTCGATGAACTCGGCCAGCGCGGCCTGCACCGGCATCTGGCCCGGGCGGTTGAGGTCGTAGTGGGCCTGCTTGAAGGCCGGCACCAGCGGCCTGGGCACCACGAGGTAGCCAATCTTCAGGCCGGGGTAGAGCACCTTGGAGAAGGTGCCCATGTAGAGCACGCGGCCGTCGGTGTCCAGCCCCTCAAGGCAGGATATGGGCGGGCCGCTGAAGCGGTATTCGCTGTCGTAGTCGTCTTCCAGTACCCAGGCGTCGTGGGCGCGCGCGGTGGCCAGCAGCTGGTGGCGCCGCGGCAGCGACATGACCGCGCCGGTGGGGTACTGGTGCGAGGGCGTGACGTAGACCAAGCGCGGCGGCTTCGCGTTGTCCGCGCTGCGGGGGTTGATGCCTTCCTCGTCCACCGGCACCGGGTGCAGCGACAGGCCGGTGGCCATGAAGGCCTTGACCGCGCCCCAGTAGGCGGGGTCTTCCACCCACACGGTGTCGCCGTGGTCGGCCAGCAGGCGCGCGCAGAGTTCGAGCGATTGCTGGGTGCCGGTGGTGATGACGACCTGGTCGGCGTCGAGCTGCACGCTGCGGAAGACGCGCAGGTAGTCGGCCACGGCGCGGCGCAGGGGCGCGTACCCGCCGGAGTCGTTGTAGTCCAGCATGTCCGGGTAGGTCAGGCGCCAGTGCTTGTTCTGCAGGCGCTGCCAGAGCGTGAGCGGAAAGGCGCTGAAGTCGGCGATGCCGGGGGTGAAGGGCTGCACCTCCAGTTCGGTGGCGCAGAAGCTGGCCGAGAGCGCCTTGCCACGGGTCGAGAGCCGGCCGGCCTGCACGGTGGCGGGCTGGCCACCCGCCTTGCGCGCGCCGCGGCCGGGCGTGGCGCGTGGCACGCTGTCGTTCACGTAGGTGCCGCTGCCCACCCGGCTGGCCAGGTAGCCTTCGACGCTGAGCTGGTTGATCGCGGCCACGACGGTGTTGCGCGAGAGGTTGAGGTCCTGCGCCAGGTCGCGGCTGGAGGGCAGGCGCTCGCCGGCGCCGAGCTTGCCGTCGAGCATGGCGCGGCGCAGCGCCTCGTAGAGCTGGCGGTGCAGGGGCAGGGCGTCGCGCGCGCCCAGGCGGCTCATTTCGGCCAACAGGAATTCAGACAACATGGTGCATTGCGGCGCAGGGAGGTCGGGATTGGCACCATGGGGTTGGGCCAACTGGCCCTCATTGTGATCCAATTGGCCCCCCACAATGGCATCCACTGTCTGGAGTCATCATGAACAAGCCACCATGCATGGTCTGGCTGCCTGCCGACCACCGCCTGATGGGCGACCACGGGCACCAGATGCCCTTTTTGCTGCTGGGTGACAAGTACGCCCGGGCCGTCAAGGTCGGGGCGCAGGCGCAGCCGGTGATGTTTCCGCTGGCCGACACCGGCCAGATCAGCGAGCTGCTCGCGCTGGTGGACGGCGTGATGCTGACCGGCTCGCCGTCCAACGTGCACCCTTCGCATTTCGACGAGGACGTGGCCGACCCGAGCCTGCCGCTGGACGCCGAGCGCGACCTGCTCACGCTGGCGCTGGTCAGGGCCTGCGTGCGCGAGGGTGTGCCGCTGCTGGGCATCTGCCGCGGTTTCCAGGAGATCAACGTCGCCCTGGGTGGCACGCTGCACCAGCGCGTGCACGAGGTGCCGGGCCTGATGGACCACCGCGAACCCAAGACCGCGCCGCCCGACGAGCAGTACGCACCGCGCCACGAGGTCCGCTTCGCACCGGGCAGCGTGTTCGAGACCTGGGCCGGTGGTCCGGTCACGCAGGTGAATTCGCTGCACGGCCAGGGCATCAACCGCCTGGCCGCCGAACTGGAGCCACTGGCGCACGCACCCGATGGCGTGGTCGAGGCCTTTGGCGTGCGCGGCGCGCGCACCTTTGCCTATGCGGTGCAGTTCCACCCGGAATGGCGCTGCTGGGAAACGCCGTTCTATGCCGCCATCTTCGAGGCCTTCGGCCGCGCCTGCCGCCAGCGCACCAGCCAGCGCCTGCAGGCCGCCGACCTGGCGCGCAGCGCGGCCAGCACCAGCGCCTGACGACAACCCCATACCCACCACGGAGACGGCACATGACAGCCCCCCCCAAGAAGATGAACTTCAACGACCTGGAGCAGTGGCTCAACCAGCACCGGGTGACCGAGGTCGAGTGCCTGGTGCCCGACCTGACCGGTGTGGCCCGCGGCAAGATCCTGCCGCGCGAGAAGTTCACCGAGGACCGCGGCATGCGGCTGCCGCAGGGCATCGTGGCCATGGGGGTGACCGGGGAGTTTCCGCAGAGCGGCCCGTACTTCGACGTGATCGAGCCCACCGACCGCGACATGCAGCTGCGCCCCGACCCCACCACGGTGCGCATCGTGCCCTGGGCGAGCGACCCGACGGCGCAGGTGATCCACGACTGTTTCGACCATGCCGGCAAGCTGGTGCCCTTTGCCCCGCGCAGCGTGCTGCGCCATGTGTGCGACCTGTTCGACGCCGAGGGCCTGGAGCCGGTGGTCGCGCCCGAGCTGGAGTTCTACCTGACCGCGCGCAACACCGACCCGAACACGCTGCTGAAACCGCCGATCGGGCGCAGCGGGCGCGCGGAGACCTCGCGCCAGGCCTACAGCATCGACGCGGTCAACGAGTTCGACCCCCTGTTCGAGGAGATCTACGACTACTGCGACAAGATGGAGCTCAACGTGGACACGCTGATCCACGAGATCGGCGCGGGCCAGATGGAGATCAACTTCTTCCACGCCCACCCGCTGGGCCTGGCCGACGAGGTGTTCTTTTTCAAGCGCACGGTGCGCGAAGCCGCGCTGCGCCACGACATGTACGCCACCTTCATGGCCAAGCCGATTGCCGGCGAGCCCGGCTCGGCCATGCACGTGCACCAGAGCATCCTGGACAAGGCCACCGGCAAGAACATCTTCAGCAACGAGGACGGCTCCGCGTCGGAGGCCTTCTACCACTACATCGGCGGCATGCAGCGCTACATTCCCGCCGCCATGGTGCTGGTGGCGCCCTATGTGAACAGCTACCGCCGGCTCTCGCGCCACACGGCCGCGCCGATCAACATCGAGTGGGGCCACGACAACCGCACCGTGGGCATCCGCTCGCCGATCGCCTCGCCCCAGGCGCGCCGGGTCGAGAACCGCGTCATCGGCGCCGACGCCAACCCCTACGTGGCCATGGCCATGACGCTGGCCTGCGGCTACCTGGGGCTGAAGAACAAGATCAAGCCCAAGCCGGAGATGAAGGGCGACGCCTACCTGGCGCCGTATTCGCTGCCGCGCAGCCTGGGCGAGGCGCTGGACTGGCTGCGCCGCGAGCCCGACCTGCACGAGGTGCTGGGCAAGGAATTCATCACCATCTACACCGAGATCAAGGAGCTGGAGTTCGACGAGTTCATGAAGGTGATCTCGCCCTGGGAACGCGAGCATCTTCTTCTTCATGTTTAACCACCCCCCCGCGCCGCCTTCGGCGTCACCCCCCAGGGGGCAACGCTGGCGGCCCGGCAAAGCCGGTTCCGCGGCGTTCTTGAATCAAACCCTTCGCTCGAGAGACTCTGATGAACACTTCGACCCTCATCGCCCCGCCCGCCCTGGTCCGCCGCGCTGAAAAGCATGACACCAAAGCCGTTCAGGCGCTGGACAGCGCGCACTTCATCCACCCCTTCACCGACCACGGCGACCTGGCCACGCGCGGCTCGCGCGTGATCACGCACGCCGAGAACATCTACGTTTGGGACTCCGAGGGCCACAAGATCCTCGACGCCATGAGCGGGCTGTGGTGCGTGAACGCCGGCTACGGCCGCAAGGAACTGGCCGACGCGGCGTACCAGCAGATGATGACGCTGCCGTTCTACAACACGTTCTTCCAGACCACCAACGTGCCGGCCGTGCAGCTGGCCACCAAGCTCGCGGCGCTCGCGCCCGAGGTGGGCGGGCGCAAGTTCGAGCATGTGTTCTTCTCCAGCAGCGGCTCGGAGAGCAACGACACCAACGTGCGCATGGTGCGGCGTTACTGGGACCTGCTCGGCCAGCCGCAGCGCAAGGTCATCATCAGCCGCAACAACGCCTACCACGGCAGCACCATGGCCGGCGCCTCGCTGGGCGGCATGAGCGGCATGCACGCCCAGGGCGACCTGCCGATCCCGGGCATCGAGCACATCGAGCAGCCCTACCACTTCGAGAACGCGCTGCCCGGCGAAAGCGAGGCCGACTTCGGCCTGCGCGCCGCGCGCTGGCTGGACGAGAAGATCCTCTCCATCGGCGCCAACAAGGTCGCCGCCTTCATCGCCGAGCCGGTGCAGGGCGCGGGTGGCGTGATCATCCCGCCGTCGACCTACTGGCCCGAGATCCAGCGCATCGTCGACAAGCACGGCATCCTGCTGATCAGCGACGAGGTGATCTGCGCCTTCGGCCGCCTGGGGCACTGGTTCGCCTACGAGAAGTTCGGCATGCGCCCCGACCTGGTCACCTTCGCCAAGGGGGTGACCAGCGGCTACATCCCGCTGGGCGGTGTGATGGTGGGCGACCGCGTGGCGCGGGTGCTGATCGACAAGGGCGGGGAGTTCAACCACGGCTACACCTACAGCGGCCATCCGGTGGCCTGCGCGGTGGCGCTGGCCAACATCGAGCTGATGGAGCGCGAGAAGCTGGTCGAGCGGGTGAAGGACGACACCGGCCCCTACCTGGCCGAGTGCTTCGAGGAACTGCGGCACCACCCGCTGGTGGGCACGGCCCAGGCCTGCGGCTTCGTCGCCGGCCTGCTGCTGGTGAAGAACAAGGCCACCAACGAGCAGTTCGACCCCGACCTGGGCGTGGGCATGATGTGCCGCGCCCACTGCTTCCGCCACGGGTTGATCATGCGCGCGGTGGGCGAGCGCATGATCATCGCGCCGCCACTGGTGATGACGCGCACCCAGATCGACGAGATGATGGTCCTGATCCGCACCTGCCTGGACGCGACGGTGGACGAATTGCGGGCCGCGGGACAGCTGTGACTAGAATGTTTTCCGGACAACAGGCCCGCTGGGTGCGGGCCGGACGAGGCGGCTTCGGGTCTGGAAATTGCTAGCGGTTTCGCATGCCCGCTGCCGCCGCCTGGGTACTTTGGGTCAACAACCTCCTTGGAGAGAGCAACACCATGAAAAAGCACGTTCTGGTTCTCGCGATGTCAGCGATCCTGCTGGCCGCCTGCGGCAAAAAAGAGGAGCCTGTGGCCGCTCCCGCCGAGCCCGCTCCGGTGGCCGCCGCGCCTGCGGCGCCAGCCGGCCCCGCGATGGACGAGGAAAAGGTCCTCAACGTCTACAACTGGCCTGACTACATCACCGAGACCCTGGTGGCCGACTTCGAGAAGGAGTACGGCATCAAGGTGAACTACGACACCTTCGAGAACAACGAGGCGCTGCACGCCAAGCTGGTGGCCGGCAACTCGGGCTACGACATCGTGATCCCCACGGCCGGCTTCGCCAAGAAGCAGATCGAAGGCGGCCTGTACCAGCCGATCGACAAGAGCAAGATCCCGAACTACGCCAACCTCGACCCGGACTTCATGTCCAAGATCGCCGGCGTGGACCCCGAGAACAAGCACCTGGTGCCCTGGGCCTGGGGCTTCACCACGGTGGGCATCAACAAGCAGAAGGTCGAGAAGGCGCTGGGCGGCATGGCCATGCCGGAAAACGCCTGGGACCTGGTGTTCGACCCCAAGTACTCCAGCAAGCTCAAGTCCTGCGGCATCGCCTACCTGGATTCGCCCAGCGAGATCCTGCCGGTGGCGCTTCACTACGTCGGCAAGCCGCCCTACAGCGAGAACCCCGAGGACTTCAAGGCCGCGGGTGAAATGCTGATGAAGGTGCGCAAGGACGTGCGCCTGTTCTCCAGCACCATGATCGACGACATCGCTGGCGGCAAGGCCTGCGCCTTCATCGGCTGGTCGGGCGACATCAACATCGCGGCCGACCGCGTGAAGGAAACCGGTGGCAAGGACGAGATCGTCCCGCTGCTGCCCACCGGCGGCGGCCTCGTGTTCATCGACACCATGGCCATCCCCAAGGACGCCAAGCACGTGCTCAACGCCCACCTGTTCATGGACTTCTACCTGCGCGCGGCCAACGGCGCGGCCATGGCCAACGAAATGAACTACCCCACCGGCAACAAGGCCGCGCTGGCCGACATCAAGGACGAGGTCAAGAACAACAAGACCATCTTCCTGGGCCCCGAAGACACCGCCCGCCTGATCCCCACCGGTGGCTTCTCCAATGAAATCTCCGGTGTCCTCAACGACACCTACAACGCCTTCAAGCGCGGCAAGTAACGCTCCGCCGCGCGGGCTCAAGGGCTGTTCATCCTGCCGGGTTGAACAGCCCTTTCTGTTTGGCTCAGAGAAGAAACGGACTTCAAGATGGCTGACACAACGGGTTTCCTGGTGACCGAGAAACTGGTCAAGCGCTTCGACGAGGCGGTGGCGGTGGACGAGGTCTCGCTCTCCATCGGCAAGGGCGAGATATTTGCCCTGCTGGGCAGCTCGGGCTGCGGCAAGTCCACCCTGCTGCGCATGCTCGCGGGCTTCGAGCGGCCGACCTCGGGGCGCATCCTGCTCGGTGGCCAGGACGTGGCGGCCATGCCGCCCTACGACCGGCCGGTGAACATGATGTTCCAGTCCTACGCCCTGTTCCCGCACCTCAACATCTGGGAGAACGTCGCCTTCGGCCTCAAGCGCGAGGGCTTGCCCAAGGCGGAGATCCAGCAGCGCACCGACGAGATGCTGGCACTGGTGCAGCTCACGCCCTACGCGAAGCGCAAGCCGCACCAGCTCTCGGGCGGTCAGCAGCAGCGCGTGGCGCTGGCGCGCAGCCTGGCCAAGCGGCCCAAGATGCTGCTGCTGGACGAACCCCTGGGCGCGCTGGACAAGAAGCTGCGCGAGCAGACCCAGTTCGAGCTGGTGAACATCATCGAGAAGGTGGGCGTGACCGTGGTCATGGTCACGCACGACCAGGAAGAGGCCATGACCATGGCGAGCCGCATCGCCATCATGAGCAAGGGGCGGGTGCTGCAGGTCGGCACGCCGGAGGAAATCTACGAGCACCCCACCAACCGCTTCGTGGCGGACTTCATCGGCAACGTCAACCTGTTCGAGGGCAAGCTCAGCGTGGACGAGCCCGATCGCTGCGCGGCCACCACCGGCATTGGCGAGATCCAGGTCGGCCACGGCGTGAGCGGCACGCTCAACATGCCGGTGGCGATCGCGGTGCGGCCGGAGAAGATGGAGATCGGCAAGCAGCGCCCGGGCGCCGAGGCCGGGCCCAACGTGTTCAGCGGCCGGGTCAAGGAGATCGCCTACTTCGGCTCGTACAACACCTACATCGTGGTCGCCACCGATGGCACCAAGGTCAAGATCACCGAGGCCAACACCTCGCGCCACGACCTCTCGGACATCACCTGGGAGGACGAGGTGTTCTTCTGGTGGGACGACGTCGCCGGCATCGTGCTGAGGGACTGAACATGGCCTCACTACCCATTCCCGGCAAGCGCTTCGTGATCGGCGTGCCCTATGCCTGGCTGATCCTGTTCTTCTTCCTGCCGTTCCTGATCCTGCTGTACATCAGTTTCGTGGACATGGGCGGCGACATCAGTCCGTTCAAGCCCATCTGGGACCCTGTCACCGGCATCCTGAGCCTGAAGTACGAGAACTATCTCTCCATCTTCCGGGCGGAGGAGGGTGCGCCGCTGTTCAAGACGCTCTACATCGACGCCTACCTGCGCTCGATCTGGTACGCCCTGTGCACCGCCGTGCTGTGCCTGCTGATCGGCTACCCGTTCGCCTATTTCATCGCGCGCTCGCCAGCGAGCATCCGCCCGGCGCTGCTGCTGATGGTGATGCTGCCGTTCTGGACCTCGTTCCTGCTGCGCGTGTACGCCTGGAAGGGCATCCTCACCGACCAGGGCGTGCTCAACCGCCTGATGATGACGCTGGGCATCATCGACCAGCCGATCCAGATGCTGTACACGAACGTGTCGATGCTGATCGGCATGACCTACGTGTACCTGCCCTTCATGGTGCTGCCGCTGTACGCCAACCTGGTGAAGATGGACTTCCGCCTGCTCGAGGCCGCCTACGACCTGGGCACCACGCCGTTCAAGGCCTTCTGGCTGGTCACCGTGCCGCTGTCCAAGGCCGGCATCGTCGCCGGCTTCATGCTGGTCTTCATCCCCTGCGTGGGCGAGTTCGTCATCCCCTCGCTGCTGGGTGGCCCGGAGAACCTGATGATCGGGCGCGTGGTGTGGGACGAGATGTTCACCGCCAACGACTGGCCGCGCGCGACCGCGCTGGCCGTGATCATGATCGCGCTGATCGTCATCCCGCTGGCCCTGTATTACCACTACACGGCAGACGCGGCCGAACCCCGCAAGTGACCAGGGCCCGACCATGAAACAACTGCTTGAAAGACACTTCGGCAAGGCCTGGCTGGCGCTGGTGTTCGCCTTCCTCTACATGCCGCTGGTGTTCATGATCGTGTTCTCGTTCAACAGCACCCGGCAGGACGCGCGCTTCACCGGCTTCTCGCTGCGCTGGTACGAGGCGCTCACGCGCGACAACAGAATCGTCGAAGGCTTCTGGCTCTCGCTCAAGGTGGCGACCATCACGGGCCTGCTCTCTGCCGTGCTCGCCACCTTCGCGGCCTTCGTGCTGGTGCGCTACCGGCGCTTCCTGGGCCGCACCATCTTCTCGGGCATGGTCAACGCGCCGCTGGTCATGCCCGAGGTGATCATCGGCCTGTCGCTGTTGCTGCTCGCGGTGGGCGTGCAGAACCTGTTCGGCTGGCCGCAGCGTGGCATGCTCACCATCATCGTGGGCCACACGCTGCTGGGCATGGCCTACGGCATGGTGGTGATCCAGTCGCGCCTGCTGGAGATGGACCGCTCCATCGAGGAAGCCGCCATGGACCTGGGCGCGCGGCCGCACCAGGTGTTCTTCTTGGTCACGCTGCCGAACATCTTCCAGGCCATCCTCGCGGCCTTCCTGCTGGCGTTCACGCTCTCCTTCGACGACGTGGTGATTGCCGAATTCCTCTCGGGCCCGGGCGTGAACACCCTGCCGCAGGTGATCTTCGGCTACGCGCGGCGTGGCATCAACCCGACCATCTACGCCGCGGCCACGCTGCTGATCGTGACGGTCACCATCGTCATCGTGAGCTATGCGATCTGGGTGGCACGGTCCACGCGGCGGCGCGAGCGGGAGATTGCGGCGGCGTTGAAAAGCTGAGTTCCGCGGCGCATGCGGTGCGGATCGGGGCCGACAAAGTGGACTGGCCCTGTCCCCCGTTCCGGGCGTAGCATGGGGCCAATCTGCCTCCTGCAACCCTTCCGGACACCGAACCCATGACCGACCTCAGTTTCGACGGCCGCGCCTTCATCAATGGCGAGCGCGTCGCCGCGCGCGACCGCCAGACCTTTGACTGCATCTCGCCCGTGGACGGCCGCCTGCTGACCGCCGTGGCGCGCTGCGGCGAGGCCGACATCGACGCCGCCGTGGCCGCTGGCCGCGCCGCTTTCGAGGACCGCCGCTGGAGCGGCATGGCGCCGGCGCAGCGCAAGCGCGTGATGATCAAGTTCGCCGAGCAACTGATCGTCCACGCTGACGCGCTGGCGCTGACCGAGACGCTGGACATGGGCAAGCCCATCCGGTACGCCAAAAGCGTGGACGTGAACAGCGCGGCCAACTGCATCCGCTGGTACGGCGAAGCGGTGGACAAGGTCTACGACGAAATCGCGCCCACGCCCAGCACCGCGCTGGCGCTGATCACGCGCGAGCCCGTGGGCGTGGTGGGCGTGATCGTGCCCTGGAACTACCCCATGATCATGGCGGCCTGGAAGATCGCGCCGGCGCTGGCCGCGGGCAACTCGGTGGTGCTCAAGCCCAGCGAGAAGAGCCCGCTGACCGCGCTGCGCCTGGCCGAACTGGCGCTGGCCGCCGGCATTCCGCCCGGCGTGTTCAACGTGGTGCCGGGCTACGGCCCCGAAGCCGGCAGCCCGCTGGCGCTGCACATGGACGTGGACTGCATCGCCTTCACCGGCAGCACGCGCGTGGGCAAGCAGATCCACGTGATGGCCGGGCAGAGCAACTTGAAGCGCGCCTGGACGGAGCTGGGCGGCAAGTCGCCCAACATCGTGTTCGCCGACTGCCCCGATCTGGACAAGGCGGTGGAGGCGGCGGTAGGCAGCATCTTCTTCAACCAGGGCGAGAGCTGCAACGCGCCCTCGCGCCTGTTCGTGGAGGCTTCGATCAAGGACGCCTTCCTGGAGAAGGCGCTGGCGATGGTGCCGCAATACCAGCCGGGCAACCCGCTGGAGAAGGCGACCGTGATGGGCGCCATCGTGGACAAGGTGCAGATGGACAACGTGATGCGCTACATCGGCCTGGGGCAGGACGAGGGCGCGAAGCTGCTCGCAGGCGGCGCGGCGGCCGAGCCGGTCAAGGGCGGCCACTACGTGCTGCCCACCATCTTCGACGGCGTGACGCCGCAGATGACGATCGCGCGCGAGGAGATCTTCGGCCCCGTGCTCTCGGTCCTGTCCTTCACCGACGCGGCCGACGTGGTGAAGCAGGCCAACAGCAGCGTCTATGGCCTGCAGGCCGCCGTGTGGACGCGCGACATCAACAAGGCGCACGGTGTGGCGCGCGCGCTGCGCGCCGGCACGGTGCACGTGAACCAGTACGACGAGGACGACATCACCGTCCCGTTTGGCGGCTTCAAGCAGAGCGGCGTGGGGCGCGACAAGTCGCTGCACGCGTTCGACAAGTACACCGAGACCAAGACCACCTGGATAAGAATCGACTCCCCCCTGCACCGCTGACGCGGTTTCCCCCGGAGGGGGACGGCACTGGCGGCCCGGCAAAGCCGGTTCCGCGGTGCCCCTGGATCAGACTTCGCGCCGCTGTTTGCGCATTTGATGGAGATGGGTCATGAACGCACCGCAGAAACCCGAGCACCTGAACGCGCCGCACACCAACGCCGCCTGGCATGAGCGCCGGCTCGCGGCCACGCCGCGTGGCGTGGGCGTGTTCGGTGACTTCTTCATCGACAAGGCGAAGAACGCCGAGTTCTGGGACATCGAGGGGCGCCGCTTCATCGACTTCGCCGGCGGCATCGCGGTGCTCAACACCGGCCATGTGCACCCCAAGGTGCAGGCGGCCATTGCGGCGCAGCTCGAACGCTTCACGCACAGTTGCTACCAGGTCGTGCCCTACACCGAGTACGTGGCGCTGGCCGAGCGCATCAACGCCATGGTGCCCATCGACGGTCCGGTGAAGACGGCCTTTTTCTCCACCGGCGCCGAGGCGATCGAGAACGCGATGAAGATCGCACGCGCGGCCACCGGGCGCAGCGGCATCATCGCCTTCGGTGGCGCGTTCCACGGCCGCAGCCTGTTCTCGGTGGCGCTCACCGGCAAGGTGCAGCCGTACAAGGCCGGCTTCGGTCCGTTCCCGCCCGAGATCTATCACGTGCCGTTCCCGATGACGGGCGCGAGCTTCGAGGACGCGAAGAAGGCCATGGAGCACCTCTTCAAGGCCGACATCGAGCCCGGCCGCGTGGCGGCCATCGTGTTCGAGCCGGTGCAGGGCGAGGGCGGTTTCAACCCCATCCTGCCCGCGGCGGTGAAGTGGCTGCGCGAACTGTGCGACGCGCACGGCATCCTGCTGATCGCCGACGAGGTGCAGACGGGCTTCGCGCGCACCGGCCGCATGTTCGCCATGGAGCACTACGGCGTGAGCCCCGACCTGATGACGCTGGCCAAGAGCATGGCCGGCGGCACCACGCTCTCGGCCGTGTGCGGCAAGGCGGCGGTGATGGACGGCCCCGCGCCCGGCGGCCTGGGCGGCACCTACGCGGGCAACCCGCTGGCCATTGCGGCCTCGCACGCGGTGCTGGACGTGATGGCCGAGGAGAAGCTGCCCGAGCGCGCGCAGCAGCTGGGCGACCAGCTCATTGGCCACCTGGTGGCGCAGCGCGCGGTGTATCCGAAACGCATGGGCGAGGTGCGTGGCCTGGGCGCCATGGTGGCCTGTGAGTTCATCGACCCGGCCACCGGCGCGCCCGACGCCGAGACCACGAAGCGGGTGCAGATGGCAGCGCTCAAGCGCGGCTTGCTGCTGCTGACCTGCGGTGTCCACGGCAATGTGATCCGCTTCCTGTTCCCGCTCACCATCGAGGACAGCGTGTTCGCCGAAGGCCTGGCCGCGTTCGACGCGGCGCTGGCCGAGGTGCTGGTGTGAACACACCGATGGACCTGGCGCTGGAAGGCCGCATCGCGGCCCTGCGCGCCCAGGGCATCCACTCGGTCCTGGCCACCTTCACCGATTTGCTCGGCGCGCCCAAGGGCAAGCTGGTGCCGCTCGACCGGCTGGCGAACGCGGTCGAGGTGGGTGCCGGGTTCTCGGGCCCGAGCATCGCCGGCACCGGCCTGCCGCGCATGGGCGCGCGCAGCGAATACATGGGCCGTGTGGTGCCCGCGAGCCTGCGCCCGCTGCCCTTCATGCCCGGCGTGGCGCACGCGGTGTGCGACGGCTTTGCCGGCGGCGAGCCGCTGGACACCTGTTCGCGCCAGCTGCTGCAGCGCCAGCTGGCGCGCCTGCGCGAGCGCGGCTGGACGCTGTGGGTCGGCATCGAGCCCGAATTCTTCCTGCTGCGGCGCGACGCGCAGGGCCGCTGGGCGGTGGCCGATGGCGACGACCGCCTTGCCAAGCCCTCGTACGACCTGCAGGCCATGGGCCGCAATTTCGGCTTTCTGGATGGCATGCGCCAGACCCTGGACGCGCTCGGTTTCCAGCTCGAGCAGATCGACCACGAGGACGCGAGCGGCCAGTACGAGATCAACTACCGGCACGACGAAGCGCTGGCCGCGGCCGACCGCTACCAACTGTTCAAGCTCGCCGCGCAGGCGCTGGCGCGGCAGCACGGCATGGTGTTCTCCAGCATGCCCAAGCCGCTGGCGCACGCTCCCGGCAGCGGCCTGCACTTTCACCTGAGCCTGACGGACGCGCAGGGAAGGGCGGTGATGGCCGAGCCCGCCGGCACACTGGGCCTGAGCGAGACCGGCCAGCGCTTCGCCGCCGGCCTGCTGCACCACGCGGATGCGCTGGCCGCGCTGTGTGCGCCCACGGTCAACAGCTACAAACGCCTGGCCGCCAGCCGCAGCGCGTCCGGCACCACCTGGTCGCCGGTGTGGAAGGCCATCGGTGACAACAACCGCACCTGCCTTGTGCGGGGCGTGGCCGGGCGCATCGAATGGCGCCTGCCCGATCCTTCCTGCAATGTGTACGCGGCCCTGGCCGCGACGCTGGCCGCCGGCCTCTCGGGCATCGACCAGCGGCTGCCTGTGGTCGAACCCTGTGCCGACGATCTTTACGACCGGCACGCGGCCGGCGAACCGCTGCCCCCGCGCCTGCCGCGCGACCTGCTGGCCGCGCTCGATGCCCTCACGCGGGACGCCGCACTGCGCGAAGCCGTGGGGCCGGCCTTCTGCGCCCAGTTCCTCGCGCTCAAGCACGAGGAATGGGCGGCCTGGAGCCAGCAGGTGAGCGACTGGGAGCTGCAGCGCTACGCCGACGCGCCGTGATCGAAGGCACCCCGCGCCGGCTGCGGCGTCACCCCCTCGAAGGGCGCTCCCGGCGGCCCGTCGCGTGCATGTCGGGGGGCGCATCCGGGGGAGCCCTGAGGAATCGGGATAATTCCGGCTCTTGAGCACATCCGCCCCACCCCCTTCGTCCTTCAAGACCTGGACCAAGACCGCCGACCGGCCCTTGCGCAGCCTGCGCAAGTCCATGGGCATCTGGGTGTTCGCGCATTTCGTCGGTGTGCCCGTGCCCTGGCACGCGGTGCGCCAGACCGACGGCCGCGCTCTGCTGGCTTACGAACACGAGCGCCTGCAGGCGCTGGTGGCAGCGGGGGAGCATGTGCCGCCGGTGCTGACCTTCGACGGTTTCTCCCTCACCACCGGCGACGTGGGCGACACGGTGGACCACCAGTTGCACCGCATGTCCGAGGGCGAACGCCTGCCGCTGATGTGCGCGGCCAGCGCCGACCTGGCGGCTTTCCACGCGCGCGGCCACTGGCACGGCGGCGCGCAACTGCGCAACACCACCTGGGACGGCGTGCGTTTCGCGCGGCTCGACTTCGAGGAACAGCTGCGCCCGGGCATGGCGCTGGAGACCGTGCAGGTGTACGACGTGCTGCAGATGCTGCTCTCGCTCGCGCGCTTTCTGCAGCCGCTCGGGCCGGGCGCGGTGCTGGCCGTGCTGCAGGCCTACGACGCCGCCGGCCCCGGCGGCCCCGCGCTGCGCCGCTTCATCGAACACCTGCTGCCGCGCCTGCAGCGCGTCTCGCGCATCGCGGCGTGGTCGAAGCGGCTGGACACCTCGCGCGAACTGATGCGCCTGCGCACCGTGCTGGACGGCATGGCGGCTTTCGTCGCAAACGCCTCGCGCGCCTGAGAGCTCAGGTTCGGTACCCCGGGTCCAGCCGCTCCACCTTGCGCAGCAAGGCTGGCCACGCCAGTTGCGCACCCTGGCCCGCGGTGGCCACGCGCATCACGTCGGCCATGCCGTTCAGGATCTTCGGGTCGACCTGGGTGAGTTCGCTGCCGCCGGCCAGCGCGTCGATCTGGATGCGGCAGGTGTTCTCGAAGGTGTACATCGAGAGGAAGGCGTCGGCGATGGTGCGGCCCACGGTGAGCAGGCCGTGGTTGCGCAGCACCAGGTAGTTGGCCTTGCCCAGGTCGGCCTGCAGGCGGGCCTTTTCCTCGTCCCGCAGGGCCACGCCTTCGTAGTCGTGGTACGCGAGCGACGACAGCACGAAGGTGCTTTGCTGGCTGATGGGCAGGATGCCGGCCTTCTGCGCGCTCACGCCCACGCCGGCGCGCGTGTGGGTATGCAGCACGCAACCGGCTTCGGGGCGTGCCTCGTGCACGGCGCTGTGGATCACGAAGCCGGCCGGGTTCACCGGGAAGGGCGAGTCGTGCAGCTTGTTGCAGGCCATGTCGACCTTGACCAGGCTGCTGGCCGTGATCTCGTCGAACATCAGGCCGTAGGGGTTGATGAGGAACTGGTGTTCGCCGGCGGTGACACTGTCGGGCAATTTGGCGCTGATGTGGGTGAAGACCAGATCGCTCCAGCCGTAGGCGGCGACCAGTCGGTAGCAGGCGGCGAGGTCGCAGCGCAGCGCCCATTCTTCGGCGCTGACGACTTCTCTGAGTGAGGGGATGTGCATGGGGTGTCTCCAGTGGCGCCTCGATGGGGCGCGCGTCCATGCACTGTATGCCGCTGCGGCGTGCCTGTCTTGTCGCTGCGAGGACAGGAGGGCCGGGCGCTACGGCTTCTTCATCGAGCAGGTGTTGAAGCCCAGCAGCGCGTAGGGCGGGCACCAGCCCACCAGGCCGGTGAGCAGGGGCACCACGCCGAGGTAGCCCCAGAGGCCGACGGTGCCCGTGGCGGCCGCGGCGACCAGGGCCAGGCCAATGGCGATGCGAAGGGCGCGGTCGATGCCGCCAACGTTGCGTGTCATGGGAGTCTCCGTTCGCGAGCGATCTTGCTCGCCACCATTGGACGCCCCGCAAGCTGCGGCGGGTTTGATCCAGATCAGGACGGGGCGGTGGCGCGTTCCAGCCGGGCGAGCCACTGCATGGCGTGGGCGCGCTCGCGCCCGCACATGTCGGCATGGGGCTGGAGACTGGCGCATACGGCCGGGCGCTCGGGCCGGCCGAAGAGCTGGCAGCGCAGCGCGGCGTCCAGGTGCGGGCACGGCATGCCCGCCGGTTTGCCGTGCGGCAGACCGGGCAAGGGGCTGCTGATGGATGGCGCGGTGCAGCAGGCACCGCAGCCCGGGCGGCAATCCACGGTGGTGCTTTTTGTCCTATGCGTTCGAGAGGCGGGCGGCGGCCCACAGGGTTTGCTCCACCACACCCTGCACGGCCTGGCGGGCGGGCTCGGCGATCAGCTGGCCTTCGGCGTCGAAGGCGTCGGCCGCGCGGGAGAGCGCAAACTGCTTCGGCGTCAGCCAGCACTGCAGGTTCAGCAGCAGGGGCGTGAGGTGGGACAGGCTGCGCAGGCCGCCCAGTGCGCCGGGTGAGGCGCTGAGCAGGCCCACCACCTTGCCGGCAAAGGGTTTGGTGCCGCTGGTCCACGCAGGGTCGGACTTGACCGGGCTGGAGACCCAGTCGATGGTGTTCTTGAGCAGGCCGGTGTAGCTGCCGTTGTACTCGGGCGAGCAGATCACCCAGGCCGGGTGGGCGTGGAAGATTTCCTTGAGGCGGATCGCGGCCGCCGGCGTGCCGCGCGCCTCCAGGTCGGCGTTGTAGATCGGCAGATCGAAGTCGGCGAGTTCGATGTGCGTCACCTGGGCGCCGGCGGCGCGCGCCATGTCGGCGGCGACGTGCGCGAGCCTGCGGTTGTGGGACTGGGCGCGGGTGCTGCCCGCGAAGATCAGGAGGGGTAGGGGCTGGGTCATCCCGCGATTGTCGCGGGGATCAGAACAAGGTGTCCTCGAAGTCCGGAAAAGCCGGTGCGGGCGCGGCGGGCGCAACCGGGGCCGGCGGGCAGCGCGTGCTGGAGGCGCCCCACGCGATCTGGTAGTGCTCGCGCAGCAGGTCACGACCGAAGGTCACGGTGGTGCGCGTGAAGTTGTAGCCCACGCCCACGTCGAACCCGACCCCTTTGGGGAAGAAGCTCACGCCGGCCGCCAGCACGGGCCTGTCGCGCCGGTCCGAGGACAGGATCTTGAAGGTGACGCCGGTGTCGCCGCCGAAGTTGTGGCTGATGCCGAACATGAAGGCCGCGCCCGCGTGGGCGTTGAGGCAGGCCAGCGCGGTGGAACCGGCCACGAGCCAGGGTGTTTTCATGGGATGTCCTTCCCGGGAATCCGCCCGAAGGTGGGCGGATTCAGCTTAGGAAAGAGGGTGTCCCATGCCCATCCGCACGGGGCGTGAGGCGCGGCGCGCCAGTGCGCCGGCCGGATGGCGCGCGAGGCAGAAAACCCCCATCGGTGGGACAATCGCGGGTTGCGCGGCCGGGCGCCAGGTCCGCCGCACCCTTGAAGCGATCACCACCATGTTGTACCCACAGGAATTCGATGTCATCGTCGTCGGCGGCGGGCACGCCGGCACCGAGGCCGCGCTGGCCGCCGCGCGCATGGGCTGCGCCACGCTGCTGCTCACGCACAACATCGAGACCCTGGGCCAGATGAGCTGCAACCCGTCGATCGGCGGCATCGGCAAGGGCCACCTGGTCAAGGAGGTGGACGCGCTGGGCGGCGCCATGGCGCTGGCCACGGACGAAGGCGGCATCCAGTTCCGCATCCTCAACAGCTCGAAGGGTCCGGCCGTGCGCGCCACCCGGGCGCAGGCCGACCGCGTGCTCTACAAGGCGGCGATCCGCCGCGTGCTGGAGAACCAGCCGAACCTCTGGCTGTTCCAGCAGGCCGTGGACGACCTCATGGTGGAAGGCGAACGTGTGGTGGGTGCCGTGACGCAAGTGGGCATTCGCTTTCGTGGCCGCACCGTGGTGTTGACGGCCGGGACCTTCCTGGATGGGAAGATCCACGTTGGCCTCAACAACTACGCCGCCGGCCGCGCGGGCGACCCCCCGGCGGCGTCGCTCTCGGCGCGCCTGAAGGAGCTGAAGCTGCCCCAGGCCCGCCTGAAGACCGGCACGCCGCCGCGCCTGGACGGGCGCAGCATCGACTGGTCGAAGTGCACCGAGCAGCCCGGCGATGGCGTGCCCGGCGGCATGAACCCGGACAAGCCGGTGCCGGTGTTCAGCTTCATGGGCAACACCGCCATGCACCCGCGCCAGGTGCCGTGCTGGATCACGCACACCAACGAGCGCACGCACGAGATCATTCGCTCCGGGTTTGACCGCAGCCCCATGTTCACCGGCAAGATCGAAGGCGTGGGCCCGCGCTACTGCCCGAGCGTGGAAGACAAGATCAACCGCTTTGCCGACAAGGACAGCCACCAGATCTTCCTCGAACCCGAGGGACTGACGACGCACGAGGTCTACCCCAACGGCATCTCGACCAGCCTGCCGTTCGACATCCAGTACCAGCTGGTGCGCAGCATGGCGGGGCTGGAGAATGCGCACATCCTGCGCCCGGGCTACGCCATCGAGTACGACTACTTCGACCCGCGCTCGCTCAAGAACAGCTTCGAGACCAAACAGATCCAGGGCCTGTTCTTCGCGGGCCAGATCAACGGCACCACGGGTTATGAAGAGGCGGCGGCCCAGGGCCTGTTCGCCGGCATCAATGCCGCGCTGCAGTGCCGGGGTGAAGCCGCCTGGTTGCCGCGCCGCGACGAGGCCTACCTGGGCGTGCTGGTCGACGACCTCGTGACCCAGGGTGTGACCGAGCCCTACCGCATGTTCACCAGCCGGGCCGAGTTCCGCCTGCAGCTGCGCGAGGACAACGCCGACATGCGCCTGACCGAGGCCGGCCGCCGCATGGGCCTGGTCGACGACGCGCGCTGGGATGCGTTCTGCCGCAAGCGCGACGCGGTGGCCCGGGAAACCGAGCGGCTCAAGGCGACCTGGGTGAACCCGAGCAACCTGCCGGCGCAAGAGGGCGAGCGCGTGCTGGGCAAAGCCATCGAGCACGAGCACAACCTGTTCGACCTGCTGCGCCGCCCCGGCGTGGCCTATGTGGACCTGGTCGGCATGGACGGTGGCAGGTACGCCGCGCCAGATGTTTCACGTGAAACACTGGCCGACTTGCTGGAGCCGGTGGTCGAGCAGCTGGAGATCGCGGCCAAGTACTCGGGCTACATCGACCGGCAGAAGAACGAGGTGGAACGCGCCGCCCACTACGAAGGCCTGAAGCTGCCGGCCGATCTGGACTACCTGCAGGTCGCGGCCCTGTCCTTCGAGGCGCGGCAGAAGCTGGCCCAGCACCGGCCGGAAACCCTGGGGCAGGCTTCGCGCATCTCGGGCATCACGCCCGCAAGCATTTCCTTGCTGCTGATCCACCTGAAGAAGGGTGGCTTCAAGGGCTTTGCCACGGTGCCGGCCGCCGCGGAGGCATGAGCGACTTGCGTGCCACGTTGCAGCTGGGGCTGCAAACCCTGGGGCTTGCGCTCGATGCGCGCCAGGTTGACCAGTTGCTCGACTACCTGGACCTGCTCCAGAAGTGGAACAAGGTCTACAACCTCACGGCGGTGCGCGACCCGGCCGAGATGATGACCCACCACCTGCTGGACAGCCTGGCGGCCATCGACCCCTTGCGGCAGCAGGTGGGCGATCGCCCGGTGCAGTTGCTCGACGTGGGTTCGGGTGGCGGCCTGCCCGGTGTGGTGATCGCCATCGCCTGCCCGCAGATCGGCGTGACCTGCGTGGACACGGTGGCGAAAAAGGCAGCGTTCATCCAGCAGGCTGCCGCGACGCTCAAGCTGCCGAACCTGCATGGCCTTCATGCCCGTGTGGAAAGCCTGAACGCGCTGTCCGGCCCGGGCTACGACGTGGTTTGCTCGCGCGCCTTTGCCTCGCTGGTGGACTTCACGACATGGTCAGGTGCTGCGCTCAACCCCGGTGGCATCTGGATGGCGATGAAGGGCAAACATCCGGCCGAAGAGCTGGAAGCCCTCAAGGCCGGCGCCCCCGCGGTGGATGTGTTTCACGTGGAACAACTCCAGGTGCCGGGGCTGGACGCCGAGCGCTGCATGGTCTGGATGCGGCCCAAAGCCACACCTGTTGTCTGAGCATCACAGCAGGCGCACCCCCGGCGTGATGCGGGCAGGGCGCTGGGACCCTTCACGTAAACTCGACCCTCCACATCCCGGGGGATTCCCATGTTTGGCATCGCGGACTACGGCGCTTTTGTTGTCGCCATCATCGTTTTCCTGCTCATTCCCGGCCCGGGCAACCTGGCGCTGATCACGTCCACCGGCAAGGGCGGCATTCGTGGCGGCATGGCCGCCACGCTGGGCGTGATTGCCGGCGACCAGGTGCTGATGTGGCTGGCGGTGGCGGGCGTGGCCGCCTTGCTGTCGGCGTATCCGGCGGCGTTCAGCGCGGTGCAGTGGTTGGGCGCGGCCTACCTGGCCTGGCTGGGCTGGAGGATGCTCACCACCCGGCCGGGCGACGCGCCGGTGCTCAATATCCGGCCGCGCCAGTATTTTCAGCAGGCGGCTTTCATTACCTTGCTCAACCCCAAGGCCATCGTTTTCTACATGGCCTTCTTCCCGCTGTTCGTCGACCCGGCCCGCCACCAGGGCCTGCTGACCTTTGGTGCCATGGCGGCCACCGTGGCGGTGCTGACCTTCTTGTATGGCCTGACCGCCGTGCTGCTCACCCACTTCCTGGCCGCGCGCATGCGCGCCAACCCTGCCATCGGCCGCGCGCTGGAGAAGGTGGCGGGCCTGTTCCTCATCGGCTTCGGCATCAAGCTGGCCATCTCCAAATAAGAAGCGGCACCATGGCGAAAATTTTCTGTGTGGCCAACCAGAAGGGCGGCGTCGGCAAGACCACCACCACCGTCAACCTGGCCGCTGGCCTGGCCAAGGTGGGCCAGCGCGTGCTGATGGTGGACCTGGACCCGCAAGGCAACGCCACCATGGGCTCGGGCGTGGACAAGCGGCAGATGGCGCTGTCGGTCTACGACGTGTTGCTTGAATCCGCCTCGGTGGCGGAGGCGGCGGTGTTTTCGGACAAGTGCGGTTACCACGTGCTGGGCGCCAACCGCGAACTGGCGGGTGCCGAAGTCGAGCTGGTCGAGGTGGAGCGGCGCGAGAAGCGCCTGAAGACCGCGCTGGCCGAGGTGGCCGACGCCTACGACTTCGTGCTGATCGACTGCCCGCCGTCCCTGAGCATGCTCACCCTCAACGGCCTGTGCGCGGCGCACGGCGTGATCGTGCCCATGCAGTGCGAGTACTTCGCACTCGAAGGCCTGACCGACCTGGTCAACACCATCAAGCAGGTGCACGCCAACCTCAACCCCGACCTCGCCATCATCGGGCTGCTGCGCGTCATGTTCGACCCACGCATCACCCTGCAGCAGCAGGTGAGCGACCAGCTCAAGGCTCACTTCGCCGACAAGGTGTTCGACACCGTGATCCCGCGCAACGTGCGCCTGGCCGAGGCACCCAGCTACGGCTTGCCCGGTGTGGTGTTTGACCCGGCCGCGCGCGGCAGCCAGGCCTTCGTGGCGTTCGCACAGGAAATGGTCGAACGCATCCACAAGCTCTGAGCCAGACCCGACTGTTTCACGTGAAACCACACAACGTCCTCACGCTTCCCGGCTGGCAGAGCAGCGGCCCCGACCACTGGCAGAGCCGGTGGGAAGCCACCCACGGCTACCGCCGCGTGGACCAGCACGACTGGATGCATCCGAAGCGCGGCGACTGGATTGCCCGGCTCGAAGAGGTGCTGCTCGGCTGCGACGAGCCCGCAGTGCTCGTGGCGCACAGCCTGGGCTGCCTGCATGTGGCGGCCTGGGCGTCGCATTCGCAAAACACCGACCGGGTGAAGGCCGCGCTGCTGGTCGCCCCGGGCGACGCCGAGCGCGAGGAGATGCGCCCGGTGCTGCCCAGCTGGTCGCCGATTCCGATGCAGCGCCTGCCGTTCCCGAGCGTGCTGGTGGGCAGCCGCAACGACCCGTACTGCAGCTTCGAACGCGCGCAGGCTTTTGCCCTGGCCTGGGGCGCGCGCTTCGTCGACCTGGGCGACGCCGGCCACATCAACGCCGAGTCCGGCCTGGGGGACTGGCCCGCTGGCCATGCGGTGCTTGCCGAACTCCTCAACCTCTGACCTTTCCGAAAGCAAGACGATCCATGGTCACCAAAAAACCCAAGGGCCTCGGCCGCGGACTCGAAGCCCTGCTGGGCCCCAAGGTGGTGGAGGGCGCCGCCGCCACCGCGAGCGAACGCGATGGGTTGCCCTCCAGCCTGGCACTGGACCAGCTGGTTGCCGGCATCTACCAGCCACGCACCCGCATGGACGAAGGCGCCCTGTATGAGCTGGCCGAGAGCATCAAGGCCCAGGGCGTGATGCAGCCCATCCTCGTGCGCCAGCTGGCGGGTGGCCCGAACGCCGGCAAATACGAAATCATTGCTGGCGAACGGCGCTTCCGCGCCTCGAAACTGGCGGGGCTGGACAGCGTGCCGGTGCTGGTGCGCGCCGTGCCCGACGAGGCTGCCGCGGCCATGGCCTTGATCGAGAACATCCAGCGGGAAGACCTGAATCCGCTGGAAGAGGCCCACGGACTGCAAAGGCTAGTGAAAGAGTTTGGGCTCACTCACGAACAGGCTGCGCAGGCCGTGGGGCGTTCGCGCAGCGCCGCCAGCAACCTGCTGCGCCTGCTGCAACTGGCCGAGCCGGTGCAGACCATGCTCATGGCGGGCGACTTGGACATGGGCCACGCGCGCGCCTTGCTCGCGCTGGACAAGGCCAGCCAGATCACGGCGGGCAACCAGATCGCGGCGAAAAAGATGTCGGTGCGCGAGGCTGAAAGCCTGGTCAAGCGGCTGGGTGCTGAATTCGCGCTGTCGCCGCAGAAGCTCAAGAAAGAGAAGTCGCGCGACATCCGCCGCGTCGAGGAAGAACTGGCCGACCTGCTGACCGCCGAGGTCGAGGTGCGCGTGAAGAAGCGCGTGAAGCGCCATGGCCGCGTCGAGGACATGGGCGAGGTCGCGATCCAGTTCGGTTCTCTGGACGCCCTCAATGGCCTGATCGACCGCCTGCGCGGCGGGCACTGAACACGGGCAGGCAGCGGGCGGTGTCGTGCCCGCCGCCCCGGCGCTTCAGGCGCCGCCGCCCTTGACCACCTCGCTGTGGCCGTTGCTGCGCACCGACTCGATGCCGGCGTCGCGGCTGGCCGCCGACTTGTACATCTGGCTGGTGCCGATGACCTGGTGGTTGGCCGCCTTGAGGTTGAAGAAGAAGCGCCCGTCCGTGGCGTCGCTGCGTTCGTAGCTCGCGGCGTTGGGGCTGTTCTTCTGGACCGAGGCGATGCCGTTTTCGGCCGAGGCCCGCGTCTCGTAGCCTTCGCTGCGCAAGATGACTTCGCCGTTGGCGGCTTTCAGGACAAACGAAAACTTGCCTTTTTCGTTCTGATGCAGTTCGTACCAACCTGCCATGTGACCTCCTTGGGTGGGGATGAAGAAAACAGGACTTCATCCTAGCCGGCCCCGGCTCGCGGGGAAGGGGGTTTCTCCTTGGGCGCGGCGCCGCAGGCGCGCGCCCGCAGGGGTCACAGCGCGAAGATCTTGCCCGGGTTCAGGATGTTGTCCGGATCGAGCGCGCGCTTGATGGTGCGCATCATGTCCACCGCGCCGGCACCGGTCTCGGTGAGCAGGAATTCCATCTTGTGCAGGCCCACGCCGTGTTCGCCGGTGCAGGTGCCTTCCAGGCTGAGCGCGCGCGCCACCAGTTTGTGGTTGAGCTCCTCGGCCAGCGTGTGTTCCTCGGGCTTGTTGGGGTCGATCAGGTAGCCGAAGTGGAAGTTGCCGTCGCCCACGTGGCCAACCAGGAAGTAGGGCAGGCCCGCGGCGTCGGCCTCGGCCACCGAGTCGAGCAGGCAGTCGGCCAGGCGGCTGATCGGGACACAGGTGTCGGTGCTGATCGCGCGGCAGCCGGGCTTGCTCTGGATGGCCGCGAAGTACGCGTTGTGCCGCGCGGTCCACAGGCGCGTGCGCTCCTCGGGCGTGTCGGCCCACTGGAACGCATTGCCACCGAACTCGTTGGCGATTTCCTGCACCGTCTCGGCCTGTTCCTTCACGCTCGCGGGCGAGCCGTGGAATTCCATCAGCAGCATGTTTTCCTCGCGCAGGCCGAGCTTGCTGTGGGCATTGACCATGCGCACGGTGTTGTGGTCGATCAGTTCGCAGCGCGCGATCGGCACGCCGAGCTGGATCACCTGGATGACGGTGCGCACCGCAGCCTCGATGCTGGGGAAGGAGCAGGTGGCCGCCGAAATCGCCTCGGGCAGCGGGTAGAGCTTGAGCGTCACCTCCGTGATCACGCCCAGCGTGCCTTCGCTGCCCACCATCAGGCGCGTGAGGTCATAGCCCGCGCTGCTCTTCTTCGCGCGCGTGCCGGTGCGGATGACCTCGCCGCTGGCGGTGACGACCTCGAGCGCGAGCACGTTCTCGCGCATGGTGCCGTAGCGCACGGCGTTCGTGCCCGATGCGCGCGTGGCGCACATGCCGCCGATGGAGGCGTCGGCCCCCGGGTCGATCGGGAAGAAGAGGCCCTCGCTTTTCACCGCCTCATTCACCGCCTTGCGCGTCACGCCCGGCTGCACCGTGACGGTGAGGTCTTCGGCATTGATCGAGAGCACGTTGTTCATGCGGTTCACGTCGATGCTGATGCCGCCCTGCACCGCGAGCAGGTGGCCTTCGAGCGAGGAGCCCACGCCGAACGGAATCACCGGTACGCGGAACTGTGCCGCGAGCTTCACCGCATCGGCCACGTCCTGCGTGCTCTGCGCGAACACCACCGCCACCGGCGGCGGCACCTCGTACACCGACTCGTCGCGCCCGTGCTGCTCGCGCACGACCATGGCGGTGGAACACTGCGCGCCAAAGCGCGACTGCAGCGCGGCCAGAAACTCAGGCGGTATGGCGCGCTGGTGGACTTCGGGCGCCAGGTGGCTCAGGGCGGTGGGGGCGTTCATGGGCTTGTCTCCGGTGTCGGCTGTGATCAGCCGGTCAGTTTACGCCCAGACCCCCGCCATGCCGAGACGCCACGCGACAAGTCCCGCGCCGCGCGCGGGCACGCCCGTTCAGGGCTGGCGCCGGTTCTGCAGTGGCCCCAGCGCGGTGGTAGCGCGGGCCATGTTCGGCGCGTCGCTGCCGCTGCTCTGGGAGGTGGCGGTTCCGGCCTGGCCGGTGACGCGCGCCGACGGCGTGCCGTGCACGGCGGCCACGCCAGCCAGGCCCAGGGTGCACGCGGCAATCAGTTGAACGCTGCGGGCTTCGAAATCGGCCACCAGGCGCGGGCGGGAGCGTGACATCGGGGACTCCTTGAGGAAGTGGATGCGTTGGAACGAGCGCCCATTACCACCCGAAGCGGCGCCGCAGGCCAGCGGTTTTGCCACTCGTTGCCAGCCTGCACGGACACTTGCCGGAGACACATTTGCCAGCATGCGGTTACTCGGCGGTGGCGTGCGCGGCTCCTTCACAATGCGTGTTCCGTGCGCTGCGCGCGGCATCGGTCCATCAGAAGAGAAAAGAGGAAACATCCATGGGCAACCGACTCACCCAGATCGCCACCCGCACCGGCGACGCCGGCACCACCGGCCTGGGCGACAACACCCGCGTCTCCAAGGACAGCCTGCGCGTGCACGCCATGGGCGATGTGGACGAACTCAACTCGCACATCGGCCTGCTGCTGTGCGAGGACATGGGCGACGACGTGCGCGCGCTGCTGGTCGAGATCCAGCACCAGCTCTTCAACCTCGGTGGCGAGCTCTCCATCCCCGGCTTCGAGTTGCTCAAGCCCGAGGCGGTGCTGGCGCTGGACGAGGCCCTGGCCACGCACAACGCGGCCCTGCCGCGCCTGCAGGAGTTCATCCTGCCCGCGGGCAACCGCGCGGCCAGCCTGGCCCACGTCTGCCGCACCGTGGCGCGCCGCGCCGAACGCGCCGTGGTGGCACTGGACAAGGCCGAGACCTTGAAGGACACGCCGCGCCAGTACCTCAACCGCCTCTCCGACCTGATGTTCGTGCTCGCGCGCGTGCTCAACCGCATGAACGGGGGCGACGACGTGTACTGGAAGAGCGAGCGCATGCAGCAGGGGGCAGGCGCGTGAAACCACACCATGCCCTCGCGCTGGGGCTGCTGGGGATCGCGCAGGCCGGCAGCGTCGGCGCGCAGGCTCCGGCCGGCGCGGGCGACGTCACGCTGGTGTGCGAGGCCGTGTACCTGCCCGCGCGCGCCACCTGGACGCGCACCGTGCGCATCGGCTACGACCAGCAGCGCGTGCGCTCGGTGCGCATCGACGACGTGCCGGTCTACACCTTCTCGATCCGCGAGACGGTCATCCTCACCGCCATCGACAACGAGCGCATCCAGATCGACACCGCGGCCCAGACCTGGACCAGCGATTTCCGCGGCCAGGCGACGGCGATGGGGCGCTGCGAACGGGGTTAGCGTGTCCCACCGCCTGGTGGCCCGAAAACCTAAGGGATAACGAGAAGAATGGCTGATGATCGAACGAATATGGCCGGAGAGCGGACAAGTATGTCCCGCAGTTTCTGGACGGCGCTGCCGCCATTCCCTATCGTCGCGGCCATGTCAGCCCCAGGTCCTTTCTCGCTGCCGGGCACCGCGACGGCGGCACTTGCGAACTGACGTTCACCACCGGCCACCCTGGTCGCTGGTCGATTTTCCCGCCCCTCTTCCAATTTTCTGGAGACAACAATGAAACTGATTCGAACCGCACTCGCCACGCTGGTCTGCGCCGTGGCCGCAACGGGCGCGTCCGCGCAAGGTTTTCCGGAGCGTGAGCTCTCCGGCATCATCCAGTGGGGCGCCGGCGGCGCCACCGACGTCGTCAGCCGCGCGCTGACCCCGGGCGCCGAAGAGGCGCTGGGCAAGAAGATCGTGCTGCAGAACAAGCCCGGTGGCGTGGGCGCGATCGCGACCAACTACATCCAGCAGCAGGCCAGCGACGGCTACACGCTGCTCTTCGGCGCGGAGAACCCGCAGCTGCACCCCATCCTGGGCATCAGCGACCTCGACTACTCGAAGTTCTACCCGGTCAACATCGTGGGCCGCGGCAACGTGCTGGTGGTGACGACGCCCAACAAGCCCTGGAAGACCTTCAAGGACCTGCTCGCCGACGCGCAGGCCAACCCCGGCAAGATCAAGCAGGCATCCACCGGCACGGGCGGCCTGCCGTTCACCGTGGGCTCGATGATTTCCACCGTCGCGAAGTTTCCCGTCACCTCGGTGCCCTTCGACGGCGACGGCCCGGGCGTGACCGCGCTGCTGGGTGGCCACGTGGACCTGATGTTCGTGGGCGCCGGCGCGGCGGCCGAACACATCAAGGCCGGTCGCCTCAAGGCGCTGGCGGCGATCGACTCGCAGCCCTTCGGGGACGTGCCCCCCATCACCACCGACCTGCCCGGCCTGGGCAAGTACCTGCCCTGGGGCCCGTTCTATGGCGTCTTCGTCAAGAAGGACACGCCCGACGCAGCCAAGGCCAAGCTCACCGCCGCGTTCAAGAAGGCCGTGGATGACCCCAAGTTCAAGGAACTGATGGTCGCGCGCGGCAACGTCGTGATGAACCTCAGCGGCCCCGAGGCCGAGGCCTTCCTCAAGAAGTGGCAGTCGGTCACCGCCTGGACCTACCAGGAAGTGGGCGTGGCGAAAAAGAACCCGGCCGACCTGGGCATCGCCAAGCCCTGATCGCGCACATGGCCAGCGATTCCCGGCGGCACTGATCTGCCGGGGCGCAAACCCCGGCGGCCGCAGCGCCGCCGGGACAGAACCGAGGTCCCTTCCATGCACACCAAGCGCAGCCGGCTGCCCGGCGAAATCGCCTTCACCGTCCTGCTGCTGCTGTTCAGCGCGTTCATGCTCTGGACCGCGTACGGCATCTCGGGTTTCGAGTCGCTCACCTCCGCCGGGGCCTTCCCGATGGTGGTCACCGCCGTGATGCTGATCACCGGCGTGCTCAACGTCGTGCACACGCTGCGCGAAACGCCCAGCTCCGCGCAACCGGGCGAGTCGCTGGCCCGGCGCTTCGTGCGCCAGCTCACGCCACCGGTGCTGCTGGGCTTCGTGCTGGCCATCGCCCTGTACATGCTGGTGCTGGACTGGGCGGGCTTCCTGCTGTCGTCCTATGTGTTTCTGGTGGTTTCGATGTGGCTGCTGGGCAGCCGGCGCATCGTGCTCAACCTCGTGGTCGCGGCGCTCAGCCTGGCCGCCATTCACGTCATCTTCCAGACCGTGTTCTCGGTCGTGCTGCCCAAGGGCAAGCTGCTGCAGGGGCTGCTGTCATGAGCGAGGTGCTGGGCTTCTTCCTGATCCCGTGGCTGGATCCGTATTTGCTCATGCTCACGGCGCTGGGCACGCTGGCGGGCATCTACATCGGCGCCATCCCCGGCCTGTCGGTGACGATGGCGGTGTCGATCCTGATCTCGTTCACCTTCAAGTGGGACGTGAATGAAGCGCTGGCGCTGATCGCCGGCATTTATTTCGGGGGGGTCTACGGGGGCTCGCGCAGCGCCATCCTGCTGAACATTCCCGGCGCACCGTCGGCCATTGCCACAGCGCTCGACGGTTACCCCATGGCCAAGCGCGGCGAGGCCGGGCAGGCCATCGGCCTGACGACCATCGTCTCCGTCATCGGTGGCTTCATCGGAATCATCGCGCTGGCGCTGGCCGCACCCGCGGTGTCCGAGCTGGCGCTCAAGTTCGCGCCGCGCGACTACCTCATGCTCGCGCTCTGGGGCATCCTGCTGGTGGGCAGCCTCTCGGGCGACTCGCTGTCCAAGGGCATCTTTGCCGGCGCGCTGGGCGTGCTGATCGGCTCCGTCGGGCTGGACCCGATGACGGCCGAGCCGCGCTTCACGTTCGGCAACCTGCAGCTCACCGCCGGCATTTCCTACGTGGCGGCCATGATCGGTTTCTTTGGCGTGGCCGAGGTGCTGGCGCAGCTGCACGAGCTCAAGCTCAAGGCCATCAAGCAGAACGTCTCGAAGATCATTCCCTCGTGGTCGCGCCTGCGCAAGCATCTGCCATTGACCGCGCGCACCTCCGCCATCGGTGTGGTGGTGGGCGCGCTGCCCGGCGCGGGCGGCGACATCGCCGCGCTCATGGCCTACGACCACGCCAAGCGCAGCGTCAAGAACCCGGAGGTGCCATTTGGCGAGGGCGCGGTCGAGGGCCTGGTGGCGCCCGAATCGGCCAACAACGCCGCCATCGGCGGCGCCTACATCCCGATGATGACGCTGGGCATTCCGGGCGACGCGGTCACGGCCGTGATCATCGGCGCCATGTACATCCACGGCCTCAAGCCCGGGCCGCTGCTGATGGTGGAAACGCCGCACCTGTTCTGGTTCACCGTGGGCTGCCTGACGCTGGCCAACATCTTCCTGCTGGTCTTCGGCCTCACCGGCATCAAGCTGTTCGCCAAGATCGTCGAAACGCCCAAACCCATCCTGTTGCCGCTGATCCTGGTGCTCTCTGCCGTCGGCGCCTATGCGATCAGCAACAACCCGACCGACGTCTACTGGATGCTCGGCTTCGGCGTGCTCGGCTACTTCCTCAAGATGTACGGCTACCAGGTGGGCCCGGTGATTCTGGGCATCATCCTCGGGCCGCTGATGGACCGCAGCTACCGCCAGGCCATGATCTCGGCCGAAGGCAATGTCGGCCAGTTCGTCGGCGAATTCTTCACCTCGCCGCTGTCGGCCATCATCCTGGCGGCGCTGACCTTCACCATCGTGAGCCAGACCGCCTGGTGGAAGCGGCTGCGCCAGCGCAAGGCCTGACTGGAAGGAGTACCCCCCGGATGACATCGAAAGAACGCGAGGAACTGCTGGCGCAATTGAAGCGCCGATTCGAGCAACACATGAATCGCCACCCCGGCCAGGCCTGGACGGACGTGCTCGCCCGACTCAAGGCCGCGCCGGCCACGGCCATCGAATCCCTGGCGCGCATGGAAGCCACGGGCGGCGAGCCCGACGTGATCGGGCAGGCCAGCGACAGCGGGCAGATCGCCTTTTGCGACTGCGCCGCCGAAAGCCCCACAGGGCGCCGCAGCCTCTGCTACGACGACGAGGCCCTGAACGCGCGCAAGGAAAACAAGCCCCAGGGCAGCGCGGTGCAGATGGCCGCCGACATGGGCGTGGAGCTGCTGACGGAAGAGCAGTACCGCGCGCTGCAGCAACTGGGTGAGTTCGACCTCAAGACCTCCAGCTGGGTCGCCACCCCCGCGGCCATCCGCTCAAAAGGCGGAGCGCTCTTCTGCGACCGCCGCTACGGCCAGGTGTTCACGTACCACAACGGCGTGCAGTCGTACTACGCCGCCCGGGGCTTTCGCGCGCTGCTGCGCGTTTGAAGCCCGAGGCCCGATGTGGCCGCAGGCGCTGCCTTCAGCGCGGCGCCAGCACCGCCATCGTGATGCGCGAGACGCAGGTCGTTTCGCCCGCGTCGTTCGTCATGTCGATCTGCCACACCTGGGTGGTGCGGCCGATGTGCACCGGGCGGGTGACGCCGGTGACCCAACCGCTGGTGGCGCCCTTGAGGTGGTTGGCGTTGATGTCCAGCCCCACCGCGCGGTGGCCGTCGGGGCAGCTGTAGGCGGCGCCGCAAGAGCCCAACGTTTCCGCCAGCACCACGCTCACGCCACCGTGCAGCAGGCCATAGGGCTGTTTGGTGCGCGTGTCCACCGGCACGCGCGCGCGGATGAAGTCGGGCCCGACTTCGAGGAACTCGATGCCCAGGTGCTGCACGGCGGTGTCGTGGTGGATGGCGGTCAGTTCTTCAACCGAGATGGGTTTTTTCCAGATGGACAAGAGCGGTCTCCTTGGGGTGAAGGCTGCACTATAGGAAATATCCGGCACCCCACGCGGCCTGCGCCTACAGCGCGCCGGCCGCCCTGCCGGCACGATGCAGGCTGGAGACCAACCGACCATGACACCTGCCACCCGCCGCCGGGCCTTTGCCGCTGTCGCCCTGCTGGCGCTGCTGGTGGTTGGCGCGTCGGTTGCCATCCAGTTGGCCGTGCCGAGCAACGAGGAACTTGCGCGCCGCGTCGAGCGCGAGTTCGAAGCTCGGCTCGGCCAGCGCCTGGTGGTGGGTGAAGCGCGCTGGCGCCTGCGCGGCACGCCGGTGATCGAGGTGCTGGACGCCCACACCGAGCAGCCGCGCGACGAGGCGATCCGCATGCGCCGCCTCGCGATCTACCCCGAACCCATGCCGCTGCTGCGCAAGCGCCTGGTCATCGACCGCCTGGAAATCGAAGGCGCTGAAGTGCCGCGCCAGGCGCTGGCCGCCTACCGCGGCAAGCTGCAGAACGCGGACGGCGCCAGCGTCGTGCTGCGCACGCTGGTCTTCAGGGACCTGACCTACACCGCCTCCAGCGGCGTGCCGGTCAACTATGAAGGCGAGATCGAATTCAGCGAAGGCGACCGCCTGCCGCGGCGCGCGCAACTGCGCCGCCCCGACGCGAAGACCCCCGCCACGTTGCACGCCACGCACGACGGCAGGACCAGCGAGGGCGCCGACATCTACCGGCTTGAGCTGCAGGCCGGCGGTGGCACGGCGCACGGCCGGGCGCGGCTGACCACGTCGGGCAGCGGCCGCATGACGCTCGCCGGCGAACTCGCACCGCGCGGCGTGGAGATTCAGGCCCTGCTGGAGAGCTTCAACCGCCGCGCCTTCATCAGCGGCCGGGCCTCGGGCGACACGACGCTGCGCGCCGAGGGCGACACGGTGGGCGAGCTGTTTCGTTCGCTGCGCACCCGCAGCACATTGCAGGTGGCGGGCGCGCGTCTGTTGCGCATCGACCTGGACAAGGCCGTCAAGTCGCTCGGTGAGGACCGCGCCGGCCAGACGCCACTGGATAGCCTCAGCGGTGTGATGGTCACGCAGAACACCGCGCAGGGTCTCAAGACCACCTTCACCGAGGTGCAGGCGGTGGCCGGCGCCTACAGCGCCACGGGTAAGGCCACCCTGTACCGCCGCGAGATCGAAGCGCAAGGCACGCTGGTGGTGGGCGGTGGCGTGGTGGACGTGCCTTTCGCGGCCCATGGGCCGACGCGCGAACCGACGTTCGAGATGGCCTGGGGTTCGATCGCCGGCGCGGTCATCGGCACGGCGGTGCTGCCCGGCATCGGCACGCTCCTGGGCGGCAAGATCGGTGGGGCGGTGAGCGAGCCGCCCCGCATTCCACCAGCGCGGCAGCGCCGGTGATGAACGATCAGGTGTTGTTGCCTGCGGGCGTGGCGCCGCCCCGGTTGAGCAACCAGTACAGGATGATCGCGCCGAAGGTGGCGGTGCCGATGCCACCCAGCGCGAAGCCGCCGAACTTCAGCGTGTACTCGCCCGTGCCCAGAATCAGCGTGATCGCGGCCACCAGCAGGTTCTTGTTGTCGCTGAAGTCGACCTTGTTCTCCACCCAGATGCGCGCACCGGCGATGGCGATCAGGCCGAAGACGACGATGGACACCCCACCCATCACCGCCAGCGGAATCGCCTGGATCAGCGCGCCGAACTTGGGGCTGAAGCCCAGCACGATGGCAATACACGCGGCCACCACGAACATGGCGGTGGAATAGATCTTGGTCGCGGCCATCACGCCGATGTTCTCGGCATACGTCGTCACGCCGGTGCCGCCCGATGCACCGCTGACCATGGTGGCCACGCCGTCGCCAATGAAGGCCTTGCCCAGGTAGGGGTTCAGGTCGCGCCCGGTCATCGCGCTCACGGCCTTGATGTGGCCCAGGTTCTCGGCCACCAGGATCAGCGCCACCGGCGCAATCAGCAGCATGGCCTGCGCCTCGAATACCGGCGCGGCGAACTTCGGCAGCCCGAACAGCGGCGCGGCGGCCACGGCCGAGAGGTCGATCGGCTTGCCCAGGCCCAGGCCGTTGGTGAGCACGGCGTAAATCAAACTGGCCGCGATCAGACCCACCAGGATCAGCAGCCGCTGCGTCATGCCGCGCGTGTACACCGCCACCAGGCCCACGCTGAGGAAGGTGACGGCCTGCATCCAGGCGTCAAAACCCGTGGGCGCCATGTTCTTGATCGGGATCGCCGCCAGGTTCAGGCCGATCACCGCCACCACCGCGCCCGTCACCACCGGCGGCATCAGCCGCTCGATCCAGTGCACGGCCACGTCGTTCTCCACCTCCTCCACCTCCATGCCCTTGAGCGGCGTGGAGCGCGTGTGCCGCACATTGGTCAGGTGCACGACGACGCCGATGACGGTGTAGAGCGCCCCGCAGGCAATGATGCCGCCCAGCGCCACACCCAGGTTGGCGTTCAGCCCCGGCCCCGCGTAGCCGCTGGCCGCAATCACCACGCCGATGAAGGCAAAGCTGGAGCCCAGGTAGCTCGGCACCTTGCCCCCGGTGATGACGAAGAAGATCAGCGTGCCGATGCCACTCATGAGGATGGCGACATTGGGGTCAAACCCCATCAGCAACGGCGCCAGCACCGTGGCGCCAAACATGGCAATGACGTGCTGCACACCCATCACCCCCGTCTGCGGCCAGGGCAGGCGTTCGTCGGGCGCGATCACGCCGCCATTGTTCAGCGTGGAAGCCGGTTTCTCCGTCCAGTTGAGCAGGCCCATGGTTGTCTCCGTGTTGTTGAGGGGGCGGGCGCGCCTCTTCTCGCGCCGGGTGGGATTGTGCCTTCGAAGGCTGTCGAGAGAAGCAACTTCGGCGCAGCTACCTTCTTAGTCCACGGCGGTCTTAGCCGGGCTATGTGGTCGTGGGCGTGAGTGAAAAGTGGTCCGTGGAACCCGCAACGTTGTACGGATATCCCAGCCACCGTACAATTCGACTACGCCGTGACTGCGTCGTTACTAGCAGGTTTGTTGGGAAACCAACAACACGGCGCCTAATTCGATTGAAAGGCACCTCGACCATTGGTCGAGGTGCCTTTTCTTTTACCAAGCGCCTTTTGGGAATTTCACCACGCCGTAGCCCGCGATAGCGCCAGTCGGCGAAGTTCTGAAGGAGCCTTCAATCTGAGAAAAAAAGCGACCATCATCCGCTTTGAACTTCCGAAATATCGCCCCAGCTACCAAATCGGCGAACTGAATGCCGACGCTCAAGTGAGATGGGGCGATGAACAATCCTTCGATGATGTTTTGATAGCGCGAGATGTTTTCACCATCAGACGACATAAGCGTTGCATGCAAGTTCCTCAGGTTTTCGTCGTCTCTTGGGCCACGGTTGTCGCACACCACAATGCCGTGAACCGAATGACCGATCATGCGAGACAAGTCTTGAAGCATGTATTGAAAACGTTCGGTCAATTGCTTGTAGCAAAGCCAGTAAATGTTGTCGGGGGTCTCGATGTACCCTTTGCCGTAGCACGATGGGGCATGGGCTACCACACTGATAATCTTTACTGCCTTATATGCTGTGAGAGCTCTATAAAGGTCGCGGCGAAGCGACTCTTTGTGCTCTATAGGCAGATGACTTAATGGGGTTGGCTTTCCACCCTTGTCCTGCGCGAAGTGTCTCCACTTAATCTCGCCATGAACTTGGTAAGAAGCTTTGATTCGCTTTAGGTCAGCGGCCAACTTGACCCAAACTTCCTCAGGTATCACAACTCCACCCAGCACAAAGTAGCCGACATCCGCTGCGGATTTGGCGGTGGGGGGAGTGCCAGACTCATCAATGAATAGGAGTTGCATGGCGAGATTCTTGCAGGTTCGCCAACGACAAGAATTTCGAAGCCGCTTTGGTGGCTTACCCCTCGGCTCACCCCACCGACGCCAACACCTCCCCCCGACTCTCCCCAAACCCGATCCGCGCCGCGCCCGGCTTTTCGCACCAGCCGCGCAGGATGATGGTGTCGCCGTCTTCCAGGAAGCGGCGCTGCGCGCCGATGCCGGGCAGGGGCACGTCCTTGGTGCCGCCCACGCTCAGTTCGACGATGGCGCCGGCTTCGGCCGGTGTAGGGCCGGAGATGGTGCCGGTGCCCAGCAGGTCGCCGGGTTGCAGGTTGCAGCCGCCCACGGTGTGCTGCGCGAGCATCTGCGCGATGGTCCAGTACTGGTGGCGAAAGCTCGTGGCCGATAGGCGGTCGGGCGCGATGCCGCGTTCGCGGTGTTCGCGCGATTCGAGGCGCACCTCCAGTTGCACGTCGACGCCGCCTTCGGCGCTGTTGGCCGCGCTGTCCAGGTAGGCCAGCGGCTGCGGTTCGTCGGCGGGGTGTGAGAAGGGAACGCGGTAGGGCGCGAGCGCTTCCATGGTCACGATCCACGGTGACACGGTGGTGCAGAAGTTCTTGCCCAGGAAGGGGCCGAGCGGGTTCATTTCCCAGAACTGGTGGTCGCGCGCGGACCAGTCGTTGAGCAGGCACATGCCGAAGATGTGGTCTTCGGCTTCGGTCAGTGGAATGGGCGTGCCCATGGCGTTGCCGGGCCCGACGTAGAAGCCCATTTCCAGTTCGTAGTCCAGCCGCTTGCAGGCGCCGTACACGGGGGCGCTCGCGCCCGGTGGCATGGCCTGGCCCATGGGGCGGTGGAAGGGCGTGCCGCTGACGACGACGCTGGAGGCGCGGCCGTGGTACGCGATGGGGATCCACTGGAAGTTGGGCGAGAGCGGGTCGTCCGGCCGGATGACGCGGCCGACGTTGCGCGCGTGGTGGATGGAGGTGTAGAAGTCCGTGTAGTCGCCGATGCGCGTGGGCACGCGGTGTTCCACCTCGGTCAGCGGCACGAGGCTGGCGCGCAGCGCGTTCACGCCCGGGCCGCTGGCGCCGGTCTTGAGCAGGTCGAACAGCGCGTGGCGCAGCGCGCGCCAGGCCATCGGGCCCATGGCCAGGAAGTCGTTCAGCGCGTCGCCCGCGCAGGCGTTGACGGCCTTGACCGCCGCCGCGCCGGAGACGGCGCCGGCCTTGGCGATGGCGGCGAGGTCGATCACCTGGTCGCCAATGGCCACGCCACCGCGGAAGGCCTCGCTGGATCCCTTGCGGCGGAACACGCCGAACGGCAAGTTCTGGATCGGGAAGTCGGTGCCCGGTGCGTTGGCCGATTCAAGCCAGCTGCGTGCTTCGGGGTCGTGGGTGTGGTTCAGTTCCATGGTGTTCAAGCGGCCGTGGCCTGGAGAGCGTCATCAAAAATCGCGACCGCGCGTGTCCAGCCGGCGGAGGCGCCACGGATCTTGTGCGGGAAGCAGGAGATGAAGAAGCCGTCGGCCGGCAGGGCTTCGAGGTTGTGCAGCTTCTCGATGTGGCAGTAGCCGATGTCGCGCCCGGCCTTGTGGCCTTCCCAGATCAGCGAAGCGTCTTTCGTCTCGCCGTATTTCTGCGCGGTGTGCACGAAGGGGGCGTCCCAGCTCCAGGCGTCGGTGCCGGTCAGACGCACGCCGCGCTCCAGCAAATACATGGTGGCCTCGTAGCCCATGCCGCAGCCGGCGGACACGTAGTCGTTGTGGCCGTAGCGCGAGCCGGCGCGCGTGTTCACCACCACGATCTCCAGCGGTTTGAGGGTGTGGTTGATGCGCTTCAACTCGGCTTCCACGTCGGCGGCGGTGACAACGTAGCCGTCCGCGAAGTGGCGAAAGTCCAGCTTCACGCCGGGCTGGAAGCACCACTCCAGCGGCACGTCGTGAATGGCGATGGCGGGCTTCTTCTCGCCCAGCGCCTTGTCCATGGTGGAGTGGAAGTGGTAGGGCGCGTCCAGGTGCGTGCCGTTGTGGGTGGAGAGCTGCACGAGCTCCACCGCCCAGCCTTCGCCGTCGGGCAGGTCTTCCTTTTTCAGGCCGGGGAAGAAGGGCTCGATCTGCTCGAAGCTCTGCTCGTGCGTGAAGTACTGGATCTTGGGCGCGAAGGCTGGCGGGTCGCTCAGCACGTCGTTTTCAAGGTAGATGGAGAGGTCGACGAATTGGCGTGGCATGGGGGCCTCCTTCAGAAATGGGAATGGTCGAAGCGTGTGGTGCTACCAGTGCACCATGGGCAGCCCCGCCACCGGGGACTGGAAGTAGGGGATGCGTGTGCCCAGCAGGCTGCCCAGGTACACGGTGCGCAGGTCGGGCCCGCCGAAGGTGAGGCTGGCCATCCAGGGGGCGATGCCGCCGCGCGCGCGCTGCATGTCTTCTGCGGTGGCGGTGCCATCTGTCATGCGTTGCACGAGCGCGCGCGCCGGCTCGCCGTTGCTGTCGTCGAGCAGCATGCGCTTGTCGCCTTGCGGCGTGAGCGCGATCAGTTGGTCCACCATCACCAGCGTGCACCAGAGGTTGCCGAAGCTGTCGAAGGCAATGCCGTCGGGCGGGCCGCCCAGGTGGCTGGGGCCGAACACCTCGCGGTCGGTCAGCCGCACGCCGCCGGCGCCCGACTCGTCGAGCCGCATGCGCGTGATGTGCGGGCCGGTGGTTTCCACGATGTAGATCCACTCTTCGCGCGCGTCCAGCCGCACCTCGTTGGTGAAGTAGAAACCGTCGGCCACCACGCGCAGGCCGTGCTCGTCCACCACCGCAAGGTAGCCGTCCTGCACGCGCCGCGCGGCGGCGACCGTCCAGGGGTTCACGCGGGTGGAGACGGTGAGCCAGATGCGGTTCTTGCCGTCGCGCAGCACGAAGTTGACCTTGCCGATGGGCAGGCCGTCGATGCGGTCGTGCAGCGTGCGGGTGCGGCCGTCGCGCGCCATCAGCTCCAGGCAGTCGGTGCCGAAGTTGGCAATGAGGAAGTTGCCTCCGGCATCGAAGGCCATGCCGTTGGGCAGCGTGCCCTGCGTGAACTTGGCCTCGAAGTCCTCGGCGGTGCCCGCGGCCGCGGAGGCAAAGCGGTCGTCCGCGCGCTGGCCCACGAACTGCTGCGAGCCGTCGGGCGCGATGCGCGTGACGCCGCCGCGCGCATCGGCCGCCCACAGCGTGCCGTCGCGTTCGGCCAGGATGCACTCGGGGCGCTGCAGGTCTTGGCCGATGGTGCGGATCGCGGCGCGGTCGACGGTGAAGCCGTCGAGCGGGTTGGGTGTGGAGTGGGCGGTCATTTGAGCAACACCAGGCTGATCTGCGGGAACGCCAGCAGCAGCGCGAGCACCACCAGCATCGTCAGCGTGAACGGCGCGGTGCCGCGGAAGATGTCGCCCAGGCTGATGTCCACCGTCTTGCCCAGGGTGCTCTTGATCACGTAGATGCTCAGGCCGAAGGGCGGTGTGAGCAGGCCGATTTCCACCGCCACCACCGTGACCACACCGAACCAGATCAGGTTCAGGTCGAACTGCTGGGCAATCGGCAGCATCAGCGGCAGCATGATGAGCAGGATGGAGGCCGAGTCGATGATGGTGCCCAGCAGGATGACGATGAGCACGTAGATCAGCAGGAAGGCCGCCACGCCCAGGCCCGCGGCCGACATCCACTCCAGCATGGCCTGCGGCGTGCCGCTCATGGCCAGCATGCGGGTGTAGATGTTGGCGCAGATGATCAGGAAGCTTACCGACACCGTGACGTGGCCGGTTTCGGTCAGCACGCCCCAGAAGCTGCGCAGCGTGAGCTTGCGCCGCACCACCGCGATCAGCAGCGCCATCAGCGCGCCCACCGCGCCGGCTTCGGTGGCGGTGAAGAACCCGGCGTAGATGCCGCCCAGGATGGAGCCGATCAGCAGCACGATGGGCACGATCTTGCGCACCATCTCGCCCAGCGGCATCAGCGCTTCTTCTTCCATGGGCTGCGGCGTCGCGTCGCGGTAGATCATGCCGGGGCGCAGGTGCGCCATGAGCACAATGACCACGCCGAACGCCACCGCCAGCAGCAGGCCGGGCACGATGCCGGCGGTGAACAGGTCGCCCACCGACTGGTCGGAGAGGAAGCCGTACAGGATCATCAGCAGGCTGGGCGGGATGAGCATGCCCAGCACCGACGAACCCGCCACCACGCCCACGGCGAACTTCGGCTGGTAACCAAAGCGCAGCATCTGCGGCACGGCCACGCGGGTGAACACGGCGGCCGAGGCGATGGAAATGCCGGTGATGGCGGCGAACACCGCGTTGGCCGCGACCGTGGCCACGCCCAGGCCGCCGCGGATGCGGCGGAACGCCTGGTTGGCGACCTCGAACGCGTCCTTGCCCACGTCCGCGTACGCCACCAGAAAGCCGGTGAGCACGAACAGCGGCACCACGCCGAAGATGTGGCTGGCAATGGAATCGCTCACCGCCTGCGCGAGCAGGTTCGCGGCGATGCCGGCGTCGTCGCGGATCAGCCAGACGCCGACGAAGCTGATCAGGCCCAGCGTGATCGAGACGTGCATGCCGGCATAGATGAACACCAGCATGAGCACCAGCGAGCCCAGGGCAATCGTCACGCTGCTCATGCGCGCTCCCCGTTGCGGCGGCTGGCCAGGCGGCGCAGGTCCATCCAGGCCAGCAGGCCGAAGCACAGCGCCGTGACCGACAGGCCCACCAGCGTGATCAGGCGCACCGGCCATACCGGTGCCTGGAAGTCGCCGATGGCGCCCACGTATTCGCGGATGCGCACCGACTCCACCAGCGGCGCCCAGCTCGCGAGCAGGATCACCACCATCAGCGCCAGGCCGATGGTGTGGTACAGCGCGTGCAGCGCATCCGTGAGCATCGGGCGCGTGTGTTTCAGGCGGTCCAGCAGGATGTCGGCTCGCGTGAAGCGGCCGGTGCGCAGCGTGTCGCCCAACTGGAGGAACACGATGCCGACGATGGACAGCGAGACCAGCTCGGTCACGCCGCGCACCGGCACCCCCAGCAGGTTGCGGCCGAACACGTCCAGGTTGATGAGGACCATCAGCGCGAGGATCCACACCGTGCCCAGCGCGTTCATGCCGCTGACCAGCCGGTGCAGGCCGAAGGGCAGGGGGCTGTTGTAGGCGTCGGACGCGATCGACGCCCCGACCGACGCGTCATCGGCCGGTCGTGGCAGGGATTCGCTCACCTCACTTGCTCCAGTCGCGTGGCACCTTGGCGCCGGCGCTGATCAGGCTGGCCATGTAGGCTGCGAGCACGTCGTTCGCGGGCAGGCCCTTGCTCTGTGCGTCGGCGGCCCAGGTCTTGGCCACGGGCGAGAGCACGTCGGCCCAGCGCTTGCGCTCGGCGTCGCTGAGCTCGCTGAACTTGCCGCCGGCAGCGGTGATCTCCTTCACGCGGGCTTCCACCAGGGCGCTTTGCGCGGTGGCGTACTGCGCGGTCCAGGCGTCGCCCGCTTCGCGGATGGCCGTCTGCACCTCTGGCGGCAGGCGGTCGAAGCGGCTCTTGTTGATGGCGATGCCTCCCGCGAACATGGAGCCGAAGTTCACTTTGGTCACGTAGGGCGCCACCTCGTGCAGCTTGGCTGGCGCCGCGCCGGTGGTGAACACCACGGCACCGTCGGAGACGCCAGACTTGATGTCCTCGTAGTAGGTGTTGAGCGAACCGGCCACGCCCACCGCGCCGGTGCCACGCACCCAGTTGGCCGACGGGCCGGGCGCGCTGATCTTCTTGCCGTTGAGGTCCTCGTATTTCGTGATCGGGAACTTGGACCAGATGTGGTACGAGTCCAGCGCCATGCCGCCCAGGTACACCAGGCCGTTCTTGGTCCAGGCGTCGCCCATGGCGGGCACGCTCTTCTGCAGGTCGCCGATGGTCTTGCTCACCACGTCGATGCGGTCCGAGCCGAAGGGCGTGTAGTACGAGACGTTCTGCAGCGGGAACTTGGCCGCTTCGAACAGCGTGCTGACCACGCCCAGGTCGGCCACGCCGTCGGCCACGCCCTTGGACTCGCTGCCCAGCTTCACCAGCGTGCCGCCCCAGGCCTTGGTCCACTCGATCTTGTACTTGTTGCCGCCGGCCGCGAGCTTCTTGTCGACCTCGGGAATGAACACCTCGTCAAGCGTCTTGACCCACAGGAACACCGGCGGGTGGCCGGAGACCGCGGTGAGCTTGATGACCTGCTGCGCCTGCGCGGCGCCGGCGGTGAGGGCCAGCGCGGCCAGCAGCAGGCTGTGTTGGACGATGGGGCTTTTCATGCGCGTCTCCTGGTTGTGGTGGTGGGGATCGAACGGGAACGGGAATGGGGAAGGGCTGTGGCGGCTTCGGTGCTCAGAGCGGCCTGCACACCGGCGGTGATGAAGCGGATCAGGCGCGGCGTGGCCGACGGGTCGCTCGGTGTGTTCTCGCCGCGCGAGAGGCGCTCGATGCGCGAGTCGCTCATGTGGTGGATCAGCGTGCCCAGTGCGAACTGATAGGCCCAGGCCGCGTCGGCGCGGCTGCTGTGGGGAAAGGTGTCGTGCAGGGCATCGATGAAGGCGTGCGCCATCGGGTCGAAATAGTCCGCGAGCACGCGGTCGGCGTCGGGTGTGCGGTAGGCCAGCTCGCGCGCCACCAGCAAGGCGTAGTACTCGCCCTCGGCACTGGCGCGCATGCGCATCACCGGTTCCACGAAGGCGCTCACCACGCGCTCCAGCCTGCGCCCGTCGCGCGGCCCTTCGCGCGCGGCGGCGAGCAGGGCCAGGCGTTCGTTCACCGTGTCGCGCCAGTGCTCGAAGATGGCATGGAACAGCTCGTGTTTCTGTCCGTAGTAGTAGCCCACCAGCGCCAGCGGCACGCTGGCCTCATCGGCGATCTGCCGGATGCTCACCGCGTGGTAGCCGAACTGCGCGAACAGCCGCTCGGCGGCGAGCAGGATCGCCTGCTTGCGGTCCGGGCGCGGCGCGGCGGCCCGCGCCTTCGGGGGGCGGCGTGGGGCCGAGGCACTGGGGTGGTCGCGGGAGGGCATGGGCGGCACTGTACGGCCGTACAAATATTTGCACACCCGTACAAACCCTGAGCGCACGCGACTTGCAAATGGGGCTTCGCAGATTACGCTTGGCGCCTATGGAGACAACACAAGACAACCCGCCTTTCGTCCCGCAGATCCGCCTGTACCAGCAATGGCTGGCCGAGCACCGCGGCCTGCAATTCGATGACTACGACGCGCTGTGGCAGTGGTCCGTCACCGAACTCGACGCGTTCTGGCAAAGCATCTGGGACTACTTCGAGCTGCAGTCGCCCACGCCGCACACCGCTGTGCTGGCGAAGAACGTGATGCCCGGCGCGTCATGGTTCCCTGGCGCGCGCGTGAACTACACGCAGCAGGTGTTCCGCCACGTGCAGCCCGCCCACGCGGCCGGCTTCTCCGCGGTGGTCGCCCGCAACGAAAAAGGGCGCCGCGTCGAGCTGGACTGGCCCACGCTGCAACGCCAGGTCGCCGCGCTCGCGCTGCACCTGCGTGAACAGGGCGTGCAGCCGGGCGACCGCGTGGCCGCCTACCTGCCCAACATCCCCGAGGCCATGGTGGCGTTCCTCGCCACGGTGTCCATTGGCGGCGTGTGGAGCATCTGCGCGCCCGACATGGGCACGAACGCCGTGCTCGACCGCTTCCGCCAGATCGAACCCGTGGTGCTGATCGCCTGCGACGGCGTCACCTACGGCGGGCGCGACCACGACCGCCTGGGCGTGGTGGCCGAGCTGCGCGCGGCGCTGCCCACGGTGCGCCACCTCGTGCTGCACACCAACCTGGCCGAAGGCGAGGCCGCGCAGGCGCGGGCCCTGGAAGCCGCGGCGCCCTGCGCCGCGTTCGCGGCCATCACCGCGCGCGACGACGCCGCCACCGCGGCCTTCGAGCCCGAGTGGCTGCCGTTCGACCACCCGCTGTGGATTGTCTACTCCAGCGGCACCACCGGTCTGCCCAAGCCCATCGTGCATGGCCACGGCGGCACGGTGATCGTCGGGCTGGCGCTGAAGATCCTGCACAACGACATCGGATGCAGCTACGAAGCCAACAGCTGGGGTGAGCGCTACCACTGGTACAGCTCCACCGGCTGGGTGATGTGGAACGCGCAGACCAGCGGCCTGCTCAATGGCACCACCTGCGTGATCTACGACGGCAACCCCGGCGGCAGCAAGGACCGGCCCGACTGGACCACGCTCTGGCGTTTCGCGGCCGCGGAAGGCGTGACCTTCTTTGGCGCCGGCGCCGCCTTCTTCGCCAACTGCCTCAAGGCCGGCGTGGACCTGACCACCTGCGGCGACCTCGGCACCGTGCGCGCGCTGGGCACCACGGGATCGCCGCTGTCGGAAGACGCGCAGAACTGGGGCACCGAACAGTTCCGGCGCGTGCGGCGCGCTTTGCTCCCTCTCCCTCTGGGAGAGGGCGGGGGTGAGGGTTTCGGCGCTCCCAGCCCTCACCCTGACCCTCTCCCAAAGGGAGAGGGGACAGGAGAGGACATCTGGTGGTGCAACATCAGCGGTGGTACGGATTTCGCTGGTGCATTCATCGGCGGCAACCGCGAGCTGCCACAGACGCCCGGGCGCATGCAGTGCCGCCTGCTGGGCTGCGCGGTCGAGGCCTGGAACGAGCAGGGCCAGCCCGTGATCGACGAGGTGGGCGAACTGGTGTGCGCGCAGCCCATTCCGTCCATGCCGCTGTACTTTGTCGGTGACGTGGACAACCAGCGCCTGCTGGGCAGCTACTTCGACACCTACCCACCGGGCCAGGGCCGCAAGACTGGCGGCGGCGACCTCGGCCCCGAGGCTGGCGCGGTCTGGCGCCACGGCGACTGGCTGCGCGTGCACCCCGACGGGTCCTGCGTGATCTACGGCCGCTCCGACGCCACCATCAACCGCCATGGCCTGCGCATGGGCACGAGCGAGCTCTACAGCGCGGTCGAAGCCCTGCCCGAGGTGATGGACTCGATGGTGGTCGACCTCGAATACCTCGGGCGCGAGAGCTACATGCCGCTGTTCGTGGTGCTGCGCGAGGGCGTGCCGCTGGACGACGCGCTGCGCCGGCGCATCACCGACAGCATCAAGACCGCGCTGTCGCCGCGCTTCGTGCCGAACGACGTGTTCCTGGTGCCGGAGATCCCCCGCACGCTCTCGGGCAAGAAGCAGGAGCTGCCGATCAAGAAGCTGCTGCTGGGCCAGCCGCTGGAGAAGGTCATCAACAAGGAAGCGATGGCCAACCCGGGGTGCCTGGACTGGTACGTGCGGTTCGCGGCCACGCGCGCGGCCACGCGCGCCTGACGCCCCGGGCCAAAGGGCTCGGACGCAGCGCAGCCGGTACCCGTGACAATTGGCGCGGTGGCAGCCGGCCGTTGTGGCCGTGGCCCTTGGGCCTCGTCTTAGAATCGTTTGGCCCCGCCTGCATCCGTGATCCGTGATCGAATGCCCTCCCACCGGCGGGCCACCGACCAGACACCGATGCCCCCCAGCGCCGATTTTCGAGAACTGCTGCTCGCGCGAATCGCCGAGTGCGGCGACCAGCCCGCCTACGTGTTTCTGGGCGACGATCTTGAAGCCACCGATGTTCTGAGTTACGAAGCGCTGGGGCGAGCCGCCGAAGCCATCGCCGCAAAACTGCTGGTGCTCGCGCGCCCCGGCGACCGGGTGCTGCTCGCGTTCAACAACGACCTGGAAGCCCTGCAACTGTTCTGGGGCTGTGTGCTCGCGGGTGTGATTCCCATCCCGGCGCCCGCGCCCGACCTTCAGCACGCACGGGCCAGCGATGCGCGCTTGCGCGGCATCAGCGCGGACGCGGCGGTGGCGCTCGCCCTGACCCACGAACCCCACCTGGAGGCGGGCCGCGCACAGATCCCCGGGGTGCCCTGGCACTCGCTCCAGACCTTGCTGGCGGTGCCCGGTGCGACGGTGCCGGCGCCCGCCATCGATCCGCAGGCAGACGTGGTCTACCTGCAGTACACGTCGGGGTCCACCAGCGCCCCGCGGGGCGTGCGCATCACCCACGCCAACCTGCTGGCGCAATGCCGCGCGCTGGTGAGCAGCCTCGACACGCACGGTGGCAGGGCGCTGGTCTGGCTGCCATGGTTCCACGACTACGGGCTGGTGCACGGGGTGATCGAGCCCATCCACTCCAGCGGCACGGCCTACCTGATGTCGCCCGCGCAGTTCATGTTGCGGCCTCTGAGATGGCTCGAAGCCATCGAAAAGTACCGCGTGACGCACAGTGGCGCTCCCAACTTTGCCTACCTCGCCTGCGTGCAGGCCCTGGCCCGCAAGCCCGGGTGGAGCGCCCGGCTGGACTGCTGGCAACTGGCCACCTGTGGCGCCGAGCCTGTGCGCGCGGCCACACTGAAGGCATTCGCCGCCGCCTTCGCACCATTTGGTTTCAACCCGGATGCGCTGGCGCCGTCCTATGGCCTGGCCGAAGCGGTGCTGGGGGTCACCGTGCGCGACACCCGCATGCCCTTGCAGCAGGTCGCCTTCGATGCGCGAGCCATCGAGCGCCACGAAGTGCGGACGGCGCAGGCGACAACGCCGCGGACCCGGACCCTGGTGGGCTGTGGCCCGGCGCTGCCGGGTTTTCAGCTGCGCATCGTCGACCCCGATACCGCGGTGCCCTGCGCGCCCGGTCGCGTGGGCGAAATCTGGGTGGCCGGGCCGAGCGTGGGCCAGGGCTATTGGGGGCAAGCCGAGGCGTCGGCCGAGCGCTTTGGCGTGGCCCTGGCCGATGGCGGCGCGGATGCGATGCGCTACCTGCGAACCGGCGACCTGGGCTTCCTGCACGGTGGTGAACTCTTCGTCTCGGGTCGCCGCAAGGACATGATCGTGGTGAACGGGCGCAACCTGTACCCGCAAGACCTGGAGCGAACCGCCGAAGCCACCCACGCGAACATCCGTGTCGGCGGCTGCATCGCGTTCCCGGTGGACAAGGGGCACAGGGAAGCGGCGGTCCTGCTGGTGGAATGCGGCCGGTACCTGTCTCCCGACGCTGTGCGCGAACTGATCGACGGCGTTCAGCGGCAGGTGGCCATCGAGCACGAACTTGACCTGCACGACATCGTGCCGTTGCGCGCGGGCTCCCTGCCCCGCACGTCCAGTGGCAAGCCGCAGCGCGCAGCCGCGAAGCGCCTGTATTTGCAAGGGGCGCTGGAGCCGCTGCGACTGGCGGCGCAGGCAGCCGCGCTGGTGCCCGCGCCATCGACGCACGAACCCGACGCTGCCCTGATGGAGACGCTGTGCCAGATGTGGTCCGACGTTCTGGGGCAGGAGGTGGTCGAGCCCGACGCGAACTTCTTCGACCTGGGCGGCGACTCCCTGCTGGCCACGCAGCTGGTGTCGCGCCTGCGAACCCGGCTGGGGGTCGAACTGCCGATCCGGACGTTGTTCGAGCGCCCGACGGTGCGGGGGCTCGCCAGCGCGCTGGCCGGTGCGCCGACGACACCGGCCGACACGCCCACCCGCCAGACGGCGGAGGTGACGGCGCCGCCGGGTCCGCGCCCTCCGGGCACGCGCGTCGCGCTGTCGTTCTCTCAGGAGCGCATGTGGTTCATGCACGAACTCGCGCCCGCGAGCAGTGCCTACAACGTGCCGCTGGCGCTGCGCTTGCACGGCACGGTCGACATCACCGCGCTGCGGAACGCGCTGGCGCAGGTGGTGGAACGGCATGAAATCCTGCGAACCCGTTTTGTGCGGACGGCCGACGGTGTGCAGGGTGAGGTCGTGCCGGCCCCGCGGGTGCCGGTCGAGGAAGTGCGACTGGCCCCCAGCGGAGGGACCGCATCCGAGGCGGTGCTGCATCGCCACCTCGCCGAGGTCACGTCCGTGCCGTTCCAGCTGGACCAGTGCCCGTTGCTGCGCGCCCAGTTGGTCCATGTCGGTGACCAGCAGGCCGTGCTGCTGATCGTGATGCACCACATCGTCAGCGACCAATGGTCCTTCGCCCAGCTGGGCCAGGAACTGGCCGCGCACTACAGCGCCCTGGTGACCGGCGTGCAAGCCACGCTGCCGGCGCTGGCGCTGCAGTACGCCGACTACGCGAACTGGCACCGCAACTGGTTTGAGGGCGAGCGCCGGGCGCAGGAACTGGCCTTCTGGTTGCGCCGCCTGGACGGCCTGGAGCCCCTGTCGCTGAACGAGGATTTCCCGCGGCCCCGCCAGCAAAGTTTCCGGGGTGCCGCGCTGCGCTTTCCCCTGGCGCCGGACGACATTGCCGCGCTGCGCCACCTGGGCGCGGCCCACGGCGCGAGCCTGTCGATGGTGCTGATCGCCGCGCTCAACGTGATGCTGTGCCGGCACACGGGCAGGACCGACATCGCGGTGGGCGTGCCCATCGCGGGCCGCCACCACGTCGCGGCCGAGAACCTCATCGGCACCCTGGTGAACACGCTCGTGTTCCGCACGGACCTGGGCGGCGACCCGGATTTCCGCACCGTGCTCTCGCGCGTGCGCGACGTGTCCCTGGAGGCCTTTGCGCACCAGGACATGCCGTTCGAACTGCTGGTTCGCGAACGGGGCGGGCGGCCCGACGCCAGCCGCCAGCCGCTGTTCAACGTGATGTTCAACCAGGTGAATTCGCCGGTGCGCGATGGCCGTTTCGAGGGCTTGACCTGGTCCCGGCTCGACTTCGACCGGACGTCCACGCAGTTCGATCTGACGGTTGTCGCCGACACGCTGTACGACCATTCCATCGTGTTGGAGTACGCCACCGACCTGTTCGCGCGCGAGACGGTTCAGCGCATGGGGGAGCACCTACTGAACATCCTGCGTGCCGCGGTCCGCGCGCCGCAAACCTGTGTGTCCACATTCCCGCTGCTGGGCGACGACGAGCGGGCCGCGCTGCACGCCTGGTCGCTGGGCCCGGCCGAGCCGCCGGCGGCGCGATCGGTGGTCGAGTGGCTTGCCCACGGCAGCCGGCGTTCCGCGCAGCAGGTCGCGCTGGTGTTTGGCGGCGTGCAACTGACGCACCATGAGCTGGACGAGGCGTCGAACCGCCTGGCCCGCTGGATGCGCCAGCGCGGGATCGCCCGCGGCTCGCGCGTCGGGCTGTGCCTGTCCCGCGGCCATGATCTCGTCATCGCGATGCTGGCCGTCCTGAAAACAGGGGCTGCCTTCCTGCCGCTGGATCCCGGCCACCCCCGCCAGCGACTGCAGTTCCAGATCGACGATGCCGATCTGGCGCTGCTGGTCACGCAGCGTTCGGTGGCGCCGGCGCGCGAGCACCCACCGAGCCTGCTGCTCGACGTTGACCGCCCGTCTGTCGCGGCCATGTCTGCCGATCCACTGGATGCCGATGCCCAGCTCGACCCGGGGCCGGACGACCCCGCCTACCTGATCTACACCTCGGGGTCCACCGGCCAGCCCAAGGGTGTCGCGGTGCCGCACCGGGCCGTGGTCAACTTCCTCGCGAGCATGGCGCGCACGCCGGGCTTCAGCCCGCAAGACCGCCTGCTGGCGGTGACCACGCCCAGCTTCGACATTGCGGTGCTCGAACTGCTGCTGCCGCTGGGCGTGGGTGGCACGGTGGTGGTGGCCAGCGAGGCGCAGGCCACCGACGGTTGCGCGCTGGCCGAGTTGATGGTCCGCGAGCACATCACGGTGCTGCAGGCCACGCCTTCGCGCTGGCACCTGCTGATCGATTCCGGATGGAGTGGAAGGCCGCAGCTCAAGGCCCTGGTGGGCGGCGAGTCCCTGCCCCCCAGCCTGGCTTCGCAGTTGCGGGAGCGCTGTGCCGTGGTCTGGAACATGTACGGCCCCACCGAAACCACGGTGTGGTCCAGCTGCTGGCAGGTGCCTGCCGATGCCGCGCAGGCCATCTCGCTGGGGCGGCCGGTGGCCAACACCTCGATCCAGGTCCTTGACGGGCACGGCCAGCCGTGCCCCATCGGCGTTCCCGGCGAGATCTGCATTGGCGGCGCCGGCGTGGCGCTGGGCTACCACAAGCGCCCGGCGCTGACCGCGGAACGTTTCATCGACCAACCCGACGCCCGAACGCCTGAAAACAGGCGCATCTACCGCACGGGCGACCGGGGACGCTGGCGGCACGATGGATCGCTGGAACATCTTGGCCGGCTGGACGACCAGGTCAAGGTGCGCGGGTTCCGGGTGGAGCTCGGCGAGATCGAGACGAACCTGCTGGGCTACGCGGGTGTTTCGCGCGCGCTCGTGGTGCTTCGGGAAGATCAGCCGGGCCAGCCCATGCTGGTCGCTTACGTGGTGCCCGAGGGGCCCATGCCCTCGCGCGAACACCTGCGCCAGCACCTGCGCCAGTCCGTGCCAGACCACATGGTGCCCGCGCATTTCGTCGAACTGGCTTCCCTGCCCACGTTGCCCAATGGCAAAACGGACCGCCGGGCCTTGCCGGCCCCATCGCGCAACCCGACGGGCTCAGGTGATTCGGGGCAAGCCCCTCGCAACGCGGTCGAAGCGAGCATCTTCACGATCTGGCAAGAGGCCTTGCAGGTCGACCACCTCGGCATTCACGACAACTTTTTCGATCTCGGGGGGCATTCGATGCAGGCCGTGGGCGTGGTCAGCCGCATCGAGGCGGCACTGGAACGCCCCTGCTCGCTGGCCCTTCTTTTCGAGCACCCGACAGTGGCGGATCTGGCCGCCGCCATGGCGCGGCATCGGCCAGCAGGCACGGAACACGCGTCGGTTGCCGTGCTCCAGCCCCATGGCAACGGCCCGGGCCTGTTCCTGCTGGCTGGCGCGGAACAGTATCGCCATCTGGCGCAACAACTGGAACCGCAGATGCCGGTGTATGGCGTGTTCTCGCAAACCGAGATCGACCTGCTGCAGTGGCCGGTGGACGCCGCACCACCCCAGGTGTCCGTCGAGACGCTGGCAGTGGAATACCTCGACCTGATCCGGGGCGTTCAGCCCCACGGCCCCTACTTCCTGGGGGGCTTCTCCATCGGCGGCGCGCTGGCCTACGAGGTCGCCCGGCGCCTGAGGGCGGCCGGCGAGGACATCGGCCTGATCGTCCTGCTCGACACCATGCTGCCGGGGCGCGGCTTCAAGCACCTGTGGGCGGGCGTGCGCAGGCGCCTGCGCCTGCTCCGCCTCCAGGGACTGCGCCACCTGCTGCACATCTACCGCGTCTATCGGGGCCAGTTCGTGGCCCGCCAGGATCCCGGCATGCGGCGAAACGGCGCCTACGCGAAGGCCATGCGCAACTACGAAGCCGCGCCCAGCGACATGCCGGTGCTGTTCCTGCAGGCGGGTGACGACGCTTCCACCGCGCCCGCCTATGGCTGGCGGTCGCTGGTGCCTGGGTTGACGGTGGAACTGGTGCCCGGCAAACACATGGACATCATGGAGCCCCCCAACGTCCATGTGCTCGTGTCCCGCATGCGGGCGCCCGTGGCCGCAGCCAGGGCCGCGCAGGGTCCCGCAGCGAGCCGCGGGGCGGTGGGGCGCGGTTCCCTCAGTGCGCGACGGTGAAGCGCTGGCGCGTGTGCTTCGGCTGCTCGATCTCGTCGACGATGGCCACCGCCAGGTCAGCCACCGAAATTCCGGCCGGGGCCTCGCCCTCGCCCGGCAGCAACTGGTCGCCGCCGACGCGGTAGCGCCCGGTGCGCGCGCCCGGCGCGAGCGCGATCGGCGGTGAGACGAAGCTCCATTCCATTTCGGTTTCGCCGCGCAGGCGCGTGAGCAGGTCGCGCGCGGCCAGCGCGCCCTGTTTCCACTCGGCCGGGAACTCGGGCGTGTCCACCAATTGCACGCCCGGCGCCACCTCCAGGCTGCCCGCGCCGCCCACGGCCAGCACGCGTTTCACGCCGGCCTTCTTCGCGCCCGCGAGGATGGCGTCGTAACCCAGGCCGAACAGACGCTTGATCTCGGCCTCGCCCCAACCCGGGTTGTAGGCGCTCACCAGCGCGTCCTGGCCGGCGAGCGCGGCAGCCACCTGGGTGGCGTCCTGGGCGTCGGCTTTCACCACCTGCAAGCGGTGCTGCGCCGCGAGCTTTTCCGGATGGCGCGCCAGCGCGGTCACGGCGTGGCCGCGCGAGAGCAGTTCGGTGAGCACGGCGCTGCCGACGAATCCGGTGGCGCCAATCAGGGCGATCTTCATGACATGACTCCTGTGAAAAGGAAGGGTTGCAGATGGCATTGAGTGTCATGGCTACATAAAATTGACACTAGATCGCAAAATCAGCTTACTTTGATTAGAAAAACTAACAAATGAACGACGCTGTCGCCTGGACCGACAAGCTCAAGCGCATGGCCCTGTTCGCCGAGATCGTCGACAGCGGCTCCATCAGCGCGGCCGCGCGCCGCGTCGGAAGCACCCCCTCGGCGGTGAGCCAGCAGCTGCGCCTGCTGGAAGAAGCGCTGGGCCTGGTGCTGCTGCACCGCTCCACGCGCCGCATCACGCTGACCGAAGCGGGCGCGCGCTATTACCCGGCCTGCGCGGCCATGGTGGCCCAGGCCCGCAGCGCGGACCAGGCGCTGGAGCGCCTGCGCGACGAGCCCGAGGGCGAGCTGCGCCTGGCCGCGCCGATCGGCTTCGGCGAGCTGCTGGCCACGGCGCTGGAGCCGTTGCGCCGCCACCCGCGCCTGCGCCTGCACCTGCTGCTGGACGACACGCCGATCGACCTGATCGCCGAGCGGGTGGATCTGGCCCTGCGTGTGGGCCGCTTCACCGATTCCTCGCTGGTGGCGCGCCGGCTGGGTGAGCTGCAGCGCCAGCTGTGCGCCGCGCCGCGCTACCTGGCGGAGCACGGCTGGCCCGCCCACCCGAGCGAGCTGGCGAACCACGAATGGCTGGGGCTGCCGCCTCGCAGCAGCGCGCTGGAGACCGTGTGGCTCCAGGGGCCGCAAGGCGGGCAGGAGGCGGTGCGCATCGAGCCGCGCGTGCTGGCTTCGCAAGTGACGGTGCTGCAGTCGCTGGCGGTGGCGGGCTGGGGCCTGTACGTGGGCATGGCCGAGGACGTGCGCGCACCCATGGCGGCGGGCCAGCTTGTGCCGGTGCTGCCCGAGTGGCGGCTGGAGCCGGCGGCGGTGTTCGCCGTCACGCCGCGGCGCGACGAGCAACCGGCCAAGGTGCGGCACGCGCTGCGGGCGCTGCAGGATCACTTCGCGGCACGCCCGGGCTGAGACGGCCGCGCGCAGTCCCGCAGGGGACTGGAACGGGGAGGGCACCGGGGCCAACCCGCTTTCACGGGGCATGGGCTTGCGCTAAGTTGCGCAGCTTCATTCCATCAGGAGACAGACCATGCGCGCCACCCCGACCTCCACCCAACGCCGCCAGTTGCTGGGCGCCGCCGCCGCTGCCGTGGCCGCTCCGGTGCTGCTGCCCGCAAGCGCCTGGGCGCAGGACAAGTTCCCCTCGCGCCCGATCACGCTGATTGCGCCCTGGCCGGCCGGTGGCAGCAGCGACGGTGTGATGCGCGCCATTGCCAAGAGCGCCAGCAACGCACTGGGTGTGCCGGTCATCGTGGAAAACAAGCCCGGCGTGGGTGGCACGCTGGGCGCCAGCGCCATGGTGCAGGCCAAGCCCGACGGCTACACCCTCACGCAGCTGCCGCTGGGCATCTACCGCCTGCCGCACATGCAGCCCATGCCCTTCGACCCGGTGAAGGACCTCACGCACATCGTCTGCCTCACCGGCTACACCTTTGGCATCGCCTGCACCGCCGACGCGCCGTTCAAGACGCTCAAGGAGATGGTGGCCTACGCCAAGGCCAACCCGGGCAAGCTGGAGTACGGCCACACCGGCACGGGGACCACGCCGCACCTGGCGATCGAGGAGTTCAGCGAGAAGGCCGGCATCCAGCTCAACCCGATTCCCTACAAGGGCTCGGCCGAGATCATGCAGGCCATCCTCGGGGGCCACATCCGCATGATGAGTGGCACCACGGAATTTGCGCCGCACGTGTTGAGCGGCAAGCTGCGCCTGCTGGCCACACTGGGCAGCCAGCGCAACAAGGCCTTCCCCGACGTGCCCACCGTGAAGGAGAGCGGCTGGGACACGATCAGCGAATCGCCTTTCGGCATCGGTGGCCCGAAGAACATGGACCCGGCGGTGGTGAAGACCCTGCACGACGCCTTCAAGGCCACGCTGGACGACCCGGAGCTCAAGGCCGCGCTGGACAAGTTCTACCAGCCGACGATCTACATGGGCACGGCCGACTACACGGCCTATGCGGCGCGCACCTTTGCGGCCGAGAAGAAGACCATCGAGCGGCTGGGGCTGGCGAAGAAGGGTTGACCCCCACGCTCCACCGCTGCGCGGGTCGCTGCCCCCCGAGGGGGCTGACCCACCTTGGGGCGGCCCGGCGGTGGCTCGCTGACCCCCACGCGCCGCCGCTGCGCGGCCTCAGCGCCGGGAAACGAGCACGATGCCCACTGCCACGCCCGCCAGCGCCACCACCAGCTGCGGCGTGAGCGGCTCGCCCAGCAGCACCACGCCGAAGACCAGCGCGAACACGGGGGTGAGGAAGGTGAAGGTGGACATCTGCGTGGCCGGGTAGTGGCGCAGCATCCACATCCAGGTCAGGTAGCTGGCAAAGGCGCCCACCACCGTCTGCAGGCCGATGGACGTCCAGGCGCGCGCCGAGTAGTCGAATGCCCAGGCCTCGCCCAGTGCCAGCGAAATCAGGGGCGCCACCGCCGCCGTGACCGCCACCTGGTAGAACAGCGTCTTCTCGGCACTGGCGTGGGCCAGCTTCGTGGAGCGGATGGTCAGCGTGGTCAGGCCCCAGAGCGTGCCCGCGGCCAGCGCCATCGCGTCGCCCAGCCATTGCCCCGCCACCGGCGAGCTGTGCATGAAGCCTTCGCTGAAGGCCAGCGCCACGGCCGCGAACGCGATCACCAGGCCGGCCCACTGGATGCGCCGCAGCGTTTCGCCCGGCACCACGCGCGGCAGCAGCAAGGCCACCACGAAAGGGCTGGTGTAGAGGAACACCGTGAGCCGCGAGGCGCTGGTGTGCATCAGGCCCAGGTAGATGAAGGCGAACTCGCCCGCAAACAGCGAACCCGCCAGCAAGCCGCCCTTGAGCGTGCCGTCGCGCGCGAACAGGGGCACGCCGCGCGCCGCGCACCACAGCCAGATCAGCGCCGCCGCACCCCAGAAACGCAGCGAGGCCTGCCACAGCGGCGGCACCTCGGCCACCGTGTCCTTGATCAGGATCTGCTGGAAGCCCCAGAAGGCACAGCACACCACCAGCAGGGTGATGGCGAGGGAATCGAGGTGCGTCTTGCGCTCGGCCAGTGAAGTCATGCGCGGGATTGTGCGGGCTTCGGCAATGGCCCGTCTGTCGCGGGGGCTCAGCGGTCCGCAGCCGTGCTGGTGCCCCCTGCGAGGTGGCGCAATTGCGCCTTCAGGCGCTGCACGTCCGAGGCGCTCATGCCGGTCAGCACCCGCGCTTCGTGCGCGCGCGCCCGGCGAATCAGCGGTGTCACCTTTTTCTGCCCCAGCGGCGTGATGACGACCAGCGTGCGCCGCTGGTCCGCGGGGTCGTCGCGCAAGGCCACCCAGTCCTGTGCGGCCAGTCGCTGCACCAGCTTGGTCACCGTGGGTTGAAGGCTCAGCACCTCCAGCGCAAGCTGACCGATGGGCATGGGCGGCTGCTGGCTCAGCACCGCGAGCACGCGCCACTCCAGCGAGCCCAGGCCGGCGGCGCGCACGTCGGCGTCGAAGTCCCTGAACAGCGCGTGGTTGGCCTGGCCGAGCAAGTAGCCGAGGTAGTCGTCCACGAACCGCGGGTCGTCCCGGGCGGCAGCGGCGCGGGCGGGCGCACTGGACATCGACGGGGCGCGACGGCTCACAGCGGATGCTCGGCGTAGAACCGCCCGCCGTGAAACAACAACGGCGATGCGTCGGCGCGGTGGCGGCAGCGCTCGACCTCGCCAACGAAGATCACGTGATCCCCCTCGGCGTACTGGCTGCGGTTGAAGCATTCGAAGTGCGCCGCCGCGCCGTCGAGCAGTGGTGCGCCATTGGCTCCAGCGACGAAGTCCACGCCAGACCAGCGGTCGGTGTCGCGCGTGGCAAAGCGCTCCGCGAGCGCTTGCTGGTCGGCCGCGAGCACGTTGATCGCGTAGTGCAGTCCGTTGGAGAACACCGCCATGGAGCCGGCCATGCGGGCCAGGCTCCAGAGCACCAGCGGCGGCGACAGCGAGACCGAGTTGAAGGAATTGGCGGTCAGGCCTACCAGTTCGCCACGGTCGGTGCGCGCGGTCACGATGGTCACGCCCGTGGCGAACATGCCCAGCGAGGCGCGGAAATCATGCGCCGAAAAATCGGGGGGGCGGGCCTGGTGGCCGGCGGGGCGGGCGTTGGACATGGTTGGAATTTATATGAAAATTCATGAATAATGGCAAGGCCGGCGCCAAAAGGCCGATGGCGCGCGACCACACAAGGAGACCCACCCATGCTGCAGGAGCGGACCGAACCCGCCTGGATCGATGCCTTCGAGGCCATGCTGCGCCGTTGTGCCTTGCAGCCCGGCGATACGGTGGCCATTCTCGGTGAAACGCAGAGCCGGCCAGTGTTGCCTGAACTGGCGCATCTTGCGTCAGCGCGCCTGGGCGCGCGCGTGTTTCATATCACGCTGCCTTCGGTGTTCAGCGCGGGCGAACCGGTGTCGCGCTCCACCGGTGCCTGTCCCGCGATCCAGCAGCTCGCGCCGGTGATCGCGGCGCTGGCCGGCTGCACGCTGGTGGTGGACTGCACGGTCGAGGGCCTGATGCACGCGCCCGAGCTGCCGGCCATCCTCAAGGGCAACGGCGCCACACAGCCACGCATTGTCTATGTGAGCAACGAACACCCCGAGGCGCTGGCGCGCCTGCTGCCCGACGACGCGACCGAAGCACGGGTGAAGGCGCATGTGAAACGCGTGCGTGGCGCGAAGTCGATGCGCGTCACCTCTGCCGCCGGCACCGATCTCGACATCTCGCTGCAAGGCGCTGTGGTGGGCGGCAACTGGGGCAGCACGACGCGCCCGGGCACGCTCACTCACTGGCCCGGCGGCCTGGTGCTGGCCTTTCCAGCGGCCGGCAGCGTCAACGGCACGCTGGTGCTGGCCGAGGGCGATGTGAACCTGACCTTCAAGCGCTACATCGACCGCGCGATCACGCTCACCATCGAGAACGACCACGTCACGCGCATCGACGGTGCGGGCGTGGACGCGGACCTGCTGCGCAGTCACTACGCGGCATGGGGAGAACCGGCCGCCTATGCAGTCAGCCACGTGGGCTACGGGCTCAACGAAGCCGCGCGCTGGGACAGCATGGCGCTGTACGACAAGCGCGACTTCAACGGCACCGAGCTGCGCGCGTTCGCCGGCAACTTCCTCTACAGCACCGGCGCCAACGAAGTGGCGGGCCGCCACACGCACGGCCATTTCGACTTTCCCTTGCGCGGCTGCACGGTGCGGCTCGATGGCGAAACCGTGATCGACGCCGGCCGGGTGGTGACGCCATGATCCCCACCTTCACCACACTGGGCGACGGCGCCACCACCGTGCTGATGCTGCACGGCATCGGCGGTGGCCACCTGGCATTCGCGCCGCAGGTGGAAACGCTGGCCGCCGCTGGCTACCGCGCCGTGGCCTGGGACATGCCGGGCTACGGGCACAGCCCACCCATCGAGCCCTACACCTTCAAGGGCCTGGCGCAGAGCTGCATCGACCTCATCGACGCCCTGCAATGCGAACACGTGGTGCTGGTCGGCCACAGCATGGGCGGCATGGTGGCGCAGGAGGTCGTGGCGCGCCGGCCCGAGCGCGTGAGCCGCCTGGTGCTGTGTGGCACCTCGGCCGCGTTCGGCAAGCGCAGCGACGGGCGCGACGCCGAGGCCTGGGCGCGGCAGTTCGTGAGCCAGCGCACCGCGCCACTGGATGCAGGCCAGAGCATGGCCGAGGTGGCCAGCCGGCTGGTGCCGCAGATGGTCGGCCCGGGCTCTCTGCCCGAAGGCCTGAAGCTGGCCGAGCACTGCATGGCCGGCGTGCCCGCCGCCACCTACCGGCGCGCGCTCGATTGCCTGGTGACCTTCGACCGCCAGAGCGACCTCGCCGGCATCGGCGTGCCCACGCTGCTCATCGGGGGCGAGTTCGACCGCGTGGCCGCGCCGGCCGTGATGAAGCAGATGGCCGCCGCCATCCCGCATGCGCGCTACGCCGAGCTGCCCGGCATCGGCCACCTGATGAACCTGGAAGCGCCCGAGGAATTCGATGGCTTGCTGCTCGACTTCCTCGGCGAACCGGCGGCGGACCGCTCCCGAGATGTGCATTGATGGACACCCCCCTGCGCCGCTGTGCGGCTTCCCCCCTCCGTGGCGCGCCTTCGGCGCTTCGAGGTGTGACGGCACCTTGGGCCGGCGAAGCCGGACCCTCGGTGCCACTGGGGTGCGCCTTTCTCTGCGGTGAAACGACGTAACTAAGGAGACTGCTCATGAACATGCCCTTGCCCTCGGGCACAGCGCTGGACTTCACCCCCGCCGTGGGCGACATGCCGTTCACGCCGCTGCAGCGCGAGCTGCTGGCCCGGGCGCATGCGCTGGGCCGCGACCGGTTCGCCGCGCGTGCCGCGCAATGGGACCGCGAAGCCAGCTTCCCGTTCGCCAACTACGAGGACCTGCGCGAGGCCGGTTTCCTCAAGCTGTGCGTGCCGACCGCGCACGGCGGCCTGGGCGCCGACTACGCGACCTACATGATGGTGGCCGCCGAGATCGGGCGCTTCTGCGGCGCCACCGCGCTCACCTGGAACATGCACATCTGTTCAACGATGTGGACCGGTGTGCTGGCCGACGGCATCGCCATGACCGATGCGCAGCGCGCCGAGCACCTGGCGCGGCGAGAACTGCACTTCCAGCGCATCGTCCACGACGGTGCGGTCTATGCGCAGCCTTTCAGCGAGGGCAGTGCTGCCGCGGCAGGCCGCGCACCCTTCGGCACCACGGCGAAGAAGGTCGACGGTGGCTGGCTCGTCAACGGCCGCAAGATCTTCGCCAGCCTCTCGGGCGCGGCCGACTACTACGGCATCCTGTGCACCGAGGACAAGGGCGACGAGCACCCGGACGCGCGCGACACGCTCTACATCAGCGTGCCCGCCACGAGTGAGGGATTCACCATCAGCGGCGACTGGGACCCGCTGGGCATGCGCGGCACCGTCAGCCGCAACCTCGCGTTCAAGGACGTGTTCGTGAGCGACGCCGAGCAGCTCATGCCGCGCGGCATCTACTTCAAGGGCGCGCAGACCTGGCCGGCCATGTTCTTCACGCTCTCGCCCACCTACCTCGGGCTGGCGAACGCGGCGTACGACTTCACCGTGCAGTACCTGCGCGGCGAGGTGCCCGGGGAGCCACCGGTCAAGCGGCGCCAGTACCCGACCAAGCAGATCGCGGTGGCGCAGATGCGCATCCAGCTCGAGAACATGAAGAGCATCTTCGCGCGCGCGATCACGGAGGCGAAGCCGAACCCGACCAAGGACGAGAAGCTGCGCCTCTATGCGGCGCACTACAGCGTGATGGAAGGCGCCAACGACATCGCGCGCCTGGCCATCCGCACCTGCGGCGGCCAGAGCATGATGAAACACCTGCCGCTGGAACGCCTGTACCGCGACAGCCGCTGCGGCGCCCTCATGCTGCCGTGGACGGCCGAGCTGGTGCTCGACCGCATGGGCCGCGAGACGCTGTACGAAGCCGGCGAGCGCGACGAATAGGGAGCGCTCCCCCCGCGCCGCTGCGCGGCTCCCCCCTCTCTGGCGCGCCTTCGGCGCTGGGAGGGGGGCGACACCTTGGGCCGGCGGAGCCGGACCCTTGGTGTCTCTGGACCGAGGTTGCGCCGCGCGGCCGGTTCGCGCGCCAGCCGTTGGGTGGGTGCTTGCCTAGAATGCGCCGATGTACTGCACCCCTCTGTTTCGCCTGGTCCCGCTCTTCGTCCTGTTTCTGACGCTGTTGGCCACGAACGCGATGGCGGTGCAGCCGTTGCGCGGCCCGGCGCACCACCGCACGGTGGCGCCGTTCAACCCTTGCGTGGCGTGGGTGGCGCGACTGCCGAACCTGAAGCGACCGCTGTGCGACGCGGCGGCGCTGCGCATCACGGAGGGCCGCTCGGTTCAGGGGCGCATGCTCTATGCGCGCGATGTCATTGCGCCCGACGCAAAGCTGCGCGTGCTGGTGGTGGGCGCCATGCACGGCGACGAGCTGTCTTCGGCGTCGGTGGCGCTGCACTGGATCCAGCAAGCCATGCAGACGCCGGCCAACGCGCACTGGCGCTTCATTCCCGTGCTCAATCCGGATGGCCTGCTGGCCCGCCCGGCACGGCGCACCAACGCCCGTGGGGTGGACCTCAACCGCAACTTCCCCACGCCCAACTGGGAGCGCGACGCCAAGGCGTACTGGGAGCAGCGCACGCGCAAGGACCCGCGCCGCTGGCCTGGCCGCACGCCGCTGTCCGAACCCGAGTCGCGCTTCCTGCACGAGGAGATGGCGCGCTTCGAGCCGCACCTGATCGTGAGCATCCACGCCCCCTACGGCGTGCTCGACTTCGATGGCCCCGGCGTGCCGCCACCGCAACTCGGGCGCCTGTATCTGGACCAGGTCGGCATCTTCCCCGGCAGCCTGGGCCACTACGGTGGCGTGCACCAGGGCATGCCGGTGGTGACGGTGGAGTTGCCCAACGCCTTTCGCACGCCGCTGGACGCCGAGATGCGCCAGATGTGGCTGGACCTCCAGCGCTGGATGGCTGAGCGCCTGCGACCCTGAGCGATGGTGAAGATGGTGGCGGCCAGGATCAGCCAGCCCACGATGAGCGGCCCGGTGAAAGGGTCAGGCGCGCTGCCGGGTGGGCGCGGATGAGAGAGAGGGCTGGGGTGCCGTGCGCGGCGCCATGCCAATGCCCTGAAAGCGGAAGTTCATGGCGGGTTGCTCGCCGTTCATGAGTTCTGCCAGCGCTTTGCCCGAGCCCGCGCCATGTGTCCAGCCCAGCGTGCCGTGGCCCGCGTTGATCCAGAGCCGGCGCAGCGGCGTGCGGCCGATCAATGGGATGTTGGTCGGGGTGGCCGGGCGCAGGCCGCACCAGAACCTTGGGTCACCGCCTTCCTGCGGCGTGCGCGTGTCGGCGACGCCGGGAAACACCTGCTCGATGCGGCGCACCAGCATTTCGCAGCGCTTGCGCGCCAGCGGGGTGTCCAGGGACAGGTCGAAGCCGCCGAGTTCGATGGTGCCCGCCACGCGCAACTGGTCGCCCAGGCGCGAGATGGCGCACTTCATCTGGTCATCGATCATGCTCACCGATGGCGCCCGATCGGGCTGCAACAGCGGCAGCGTGGCGCTGTAGCCCTTGCCAGGGTAGATCGGCACCTGCACCCCGACCGACTTCAGCAGCGGCGTGGTGTAGGAGCCGCAGGCCACGACGAAGGCATCGGCCTTGAGTGTGCTGGTGCGGCCGGTGTCGCGGTGGCGCACACGCACTTCTCGCACCTCGTCGCCGTCCCGTACAAGGCGTTCGATGTCGTGACCGAACAGCAGTTGCGCACCGCGCTGCGCGCACAGGGCCGCCAGCTTCTGCGTGAACACGCGCGCGTCTCCTGATTCGTCGGTTTGGGTGTAAGTGCCGCCGACGATGCGGTCGGCGAAGGCGCCCAGGGCGGGCTCGATCGTCAGCAGCTCCTCGCGCGAGACCACGCTGCGCTGGACGCCGAAACGCCGCATGACGGCGGCCGCGTTGGCCGCGCCATCGAAGGACTTCTGGTCGGTGTAGTAGTGCGCGATGCCACGTTCGAGGCGGTTGTAGGCAATGCCGGTCTCGGCCACCATCTCTTTCAGAGTCGCGTGGCTGTAGGCGCCGAGCGCCACCAGTTGCGCCACATTCCGCACGAAGGCCGCGTCGTTGCATTGCCCCAGGAACTGCAGGCCCCAGCGCCACTGGGCCCAGTCCAGCTGCGGGCGGAACAGCAAGGGAGACTCGTCGGAGAACATCCACTTCAGGGTCTTGAGGGGCGCATCCCTGTTGGCCCAGGGTTCGCAATAGCTCACGGAGATCTGCGCCGCGTTGGCGAAGCTGGTCTCCAGTGCGGCATCCGGCTGCCGGTCGACCAGCGTGACCTCGTGCCCGCGCTGCAGCAGCTGCCACGCCGTGCTGACTCCGATGATGCCCGCGCCTAAAACCGTGACTTGCATGACCCGCTCCAGAAAATGGGGTGTGTGGATGCGCCGCAGTATGGAAAAAGTCGTGACTTTAGTGAAGTGAGATTAAACTGAATTCTAATTCATCAGCTTTGCTTATGCGATGTCGCAGGCCATCCTGCTGTGTTTTCACTGGAGGTTTCCCATGAGCACCTTTGATCCCGATGCCCTGGAATGTCTGGCCGCCATCATCGAGGAGGGCGGGTTCGAGCGCGCCGCGCAGCGCCTGTCCATCACGCAGTCGGCGGTGTCACAGCGTCTGCGCGCGCTGGAGGCGCAGGTGGGCACCGTGCTGATCGTGCGCAGCCGCCCGCTCAAGCCCACCGCTGCGGGCCAGCTCATGCTCAAGCACGCAAAGATGATGCGCTTGCTGCGCGCCGATCTGGAAAAGGACCTCAAGGAACTTGCGCCCAGTTCCACCGGCCACGGCCGGGACGAAGAGCGCATCTCGGTGGCGATCAATGCCGACAGCATTGCCACCTGGGCGTTGCCCGCGCTGGACGCGCTGGCGCGGGGCGGTTTGCCGATCGAGATCATCACCGACGACCAGGAGTTCACCCACGAGTGGTTGCGCGAGGGTCAGGTGCTGGGATGCGTGACCTCGCTGGGCCAGGCCTTGCGCGGCTGCAAGATGGAAGCGCTGGGCACCATGGACTACGTGGTGGTGGCGCAGGCGGCCTATGCCGCCGAGCGTCTCCCCAAGGGCATGAATGCCCACAACTTCCACACGGTCCCGTTCGTGGCCTTCAACCGCAAGGACAACCTGCAGCACGGCTTCGTGGCCCGGGCGTTCGGCCTGCAGCGTGTGTTGCTCAAGCAACTGTTCGTGCCGTCCAGCGAAGGACAGGTGCGCGCGGTGCTCGCGGGCTGGGGCGTGAGCGTGGTGCCGGAGTTGCGCGTGCGCGAACTGCTTGCCAGCGGCGAGCTGGTCAACCTCGCGCCACGCCACCGTCTGGGCGTGGCCTTGCACTGGCACTGCTGGAACCTCAGCTCCGAAGTGCTGGACGCGCTGAGCACCGCCTTGCGCACGGCGGCGGCGCACAACCTGCTGCCTGTGGGGAAAGCCAGCGCCTGACAACCAAAAAAAAGCCCCGCCTGGGCGGGGCTTGTGCTCGGAGCCACAGTCTTACTTGGGCATGATCACCGTGTCGATCACGTGAATCACGCCATTGTCGGCGGCGATGTCGGTCTTGACCACGTTGGCCGCATCCACCTTCACGCCGCCGGCGGTGGAGAGGGTGACCATGCTGCCCTGCACCGTCTTGACCATGCCGGGCTTCACGTCCTTGGCCATCACCTTGCCAGGCACCACGTGGTAGGTCAGCACCTTGGTCAGGGCGGCCTTGTCCTTGAGGAGCGCGTCCAGCGTGGCCTTGGGTACCTTGGCGAAGGCCTCGTCGGTCGGTGCGAACACGGTGAACGGGCCCGGGCCCTTGAGTGTGTCGACCAGTCCGGCAGCCTGCACGGCGGTCACAAGGGTCTTGAACGAGCCAGCGGCGACAGCCGTGTCCACGATATCGGCGGCGTGGGCAGAACTCAGTGCGCCCAGGGCGAGGAGCGAAGCGATCAGGGTCTTTTTCATGGCGATTCCTTCGGTCTGAAGTTGGGAAGAGAGGGAGCGGAGAGAGGACACGTCAGGTGCGTGCGGATTGGATGTTAGACGAAATAGTCTTTTTGTAGACTGATTAGTATGTAACAATACTTGTCAGTGGGGATATCGACGGAGTCGTCGATATCGGGCAGAATGCGAGCGCTGTCAAAAGGTCTCTCCATGGTCAACGCCGCCCTCAAACCGCCCTCCGAAGCTCCTGCGAAACTGAGTTTTCGCGCCCAGATGCACCTCGCGCGCGAAGACGCGATCGTCACGGCCGTCAACCGCCTGCTGGCCGAAAAAGGTTTCGAGGCCATGACGGTGGATGAGGTGGCGGCCGAGGTCGGCATTGCCAAGGCCAGCCTCTACAAGCACTTTCCGAGCAAGGAAGATCTGGCTGCGGCGGCCATGGTGCGCGTGATGGACCGCGCGCGCGCCTTCCTGGACAAGCTCGCGGGCGAGGCGCCTGCGGGCGCCCGACCGCTGGATCAGCTCAGGTCGGTGGCTCGCTGGACCATGGAGGTGCAGCTCGCGGGCGAGATGCCCTCGCTGCCCAGCGAAAACTCCAGCCTGCGTGCGGCGTTGACCACCAACAAGGCCTATGTGGACGGGCTGATGGACGTGAGTGAACGCCTGGGCGCCTGGATCACCGCGGCCCAGGCCGATGGCAGCCTTGATCCGGCTTTGCCGCCCATTGCCGTGCTGTACACGCTGTACGCGCGCGCCTGTGACCCCGTGCTCGGGTTCCTCAAAGGCAGTGGTCAGTACGACGATGCGCAGATCATCGACATGGTGCTCAGCACCTGTTTTGACGGCTTGCGCGCGCGCTGAACAACGGGCGCCGCGCAGCAAAAAGGGCCGCTTGCCGCGGCCCTTTTTCGTGAAGGCGAAACGGATTCAGCGCACCAGCATCACCGGCACGCCGCAGTGCGCCAGCACCTGGGTGGCGACCGAGCCCATGACCAGATTCGCCAGGGCTCCATGCCCGTGCGAACCCATCATCACCAGGTCGAACCGGCCGCTGTCAGCGGCTTTGGCGATCAGCTCGCCCGCGGATCCCACTTTGTGGATGACCTTCGGGTCGATGTCGTGGCGCTTGAGGAACTTGACCACGGGCGCCGTGACCTTGTCCGATTCCTCGGCGTAGTACTCGTCGGCGATCTTGGCGCCCAGTGCGGCCCGGGCGCGCGGCGGCAGCGGGTCCTGCACCGTGATGAGCGTGAAGCTGTTGTTGGGCGCGAACATCTCGCCGTGCGTGGCCACGTAAGCCAGCATCTTCTTGGTGTACTTGCTGCCGTCGACAGCCAGCAAAATCTTCATGAGCGCTCTCCTTCGGGGTGGGTTCGGTCTCCAGTGTATGTCCTGGCGCCGCGTGCCGCTTGCGCTGGATCAAGGGGTTCGGCAGTCTCTCCTCGCTCCGGAACATGGATCAACTGCTGTGGCAGGAAGGCGCCCTGCTCGTTTTTGTCGGCGTAGCCCAGCGGATTGGCGACGATGCGGCAGCGCCCCACCTGCACGTCCGTCGGGCAATGCAGATGTCCGTGCAGCCAGAGATCGGCCATCGGCAACCAGTCGTCGAGGGCGTTGCAGAAGCCGGCGGTGCCCGGGCTTGGGCCGTAGCGCGGATCCATGCTGTGCAAGGTCGGCGCGAAATGCGTGACCACCACCGTGGTGCCCTCGAACGTTTCACTCAATGCCGCATGCAGCCAATGCTGACATTCGACGCCCAGTGAACGCATGGCCTCGGCGTCGAACAGTTGGCCACCTCGCTCACTGGCCATTTTCACCAGGTAGTGGTTGGCTGCACGATAGGCCTTCTCGCGGTGCCCGAGCGCGTCGTAGTCGCTCCACAAGGTCGTGCCGACGAAGCGCACCCCTTGCAGCACGCGCGTCTCGCGCTCCAGCCAGAGCAGGCCGAGGCGGTCGCAGGTTTCGCGCAGCCGCTGGTGAGCCTCGTCCACGTCGAGCGCGTCGTACTCGTGGTTGCCTGGCACGAACAGCACCGGCACGGGCCAGTTGGCGAATCGCTGCAGGCCCCAGTCGGCTTCGTCCATCACACTGCCGTCGCGTCGCAACTGGTAAGAGCCCACGTCCCCCGCCAGCACGAGCAGGTCGGCGCCGGGTGCGGGGGTCGGAACGAAGTCCGGGTTGTTTTCAAGGTGCAGGTCGCTGAGCAGCTGGAGTTTCATGCGCGCATTGTCGGCCAGGGGCATCAGGCCCGCACTTTGCGGGGACGGGCCTGCCGGGGCGGGGCGGTGGTGGCCGCGCCCGGACGAAAGCCGATCGCGGAGGCACGCGCCACGGCCTCGCGCAGCCAGCGGTGCGCGGTGTTGTGGGCGGCCTGGCGGTGCCACAGCGAGTCCACATGCACGGCGGGTACCTGCAGGGGCAATTCGCACAGGGCGAGTTCGTGCTCCATGCCGGTGGCGCCGAGAAAGTGGCGAGGCAGCACCGTGAGCAGGTCGGTGGTGGCGACCACGCGGCCGGCAGTGAAGAACTGGTTGACCGTCAGCACAACGCGGCGCTGGCGCGAGAGCGCGGCGAGCGCCTCGTCCACGAAACCGAAGGGGCGCCCCGAGAAACTCACCAGCAAGTGGCGTGCTTCACAGTACGCGTCCAGATCGAGAGCCTGGCCTGCCAGTGGGTGGCCTCGCCGCATGACGACCACGTATTCGCCGTCGTACAGCCGCTGATGATGAAAGTGCGGGCTCTGCTCCTGCAGGTGCAAAGCGCCCAGCTCGGCCAGCACGCCAGGGAAGTGCCCGATAGCGAGGTCAACCGTGCCGCTCTCGAGCAGACCGCGCGGATCGCGCGTTGTCAGTGGCAGCACTCGGAGATTGGCGCCTGGGGCTTCGCTCTCGAAGATGTCGATCAGCCCCGGGATCAGCTTGGCGGCCGTGGCATCGGCCATGGCCAGCACGAAGGCGTTGTGCGCGCTGGCCGGATCGAAGGCGCCGGGTGTCAGCGATTCGCGCAGCATGCGCAGGGCATCGCGCACCGTGGGCCAGAGCGCCAGCGCCGCTGGCGTGGGCTCCACGCCATAGCCGGCGCGGCGCACCAACTCGTCACCGAGGACCTCGCGCAAGCGCCGCAGCGCGTTGCTCACCGCCGGTTGCGTCATGGACAGGTTGTGGGCCGCGCGCGTGAGATTGCGCTCGGTCATGACCTCGTCAAAGACGCGCAGGAGGTTCAGGTCCAGGGTGCGGAAGTTGGGTGCATTTATCATTTTCGTGAATGTAATTCATCACAAAGATAAAGTGGCAGGATATCAGTACTTACCCTAGTATTGCGGTGTCCAAAAGACATTCATCTCTTTCAGGAGTTCGCCATGAGCACGTTTGCATCCCTTCCTTCTGCCCCGCTGGGCTTGCGCCCGGCATCCGCCCCCGCGCACAAGGGGATCGACGGCGTCCGCCGCCGTGCCGACAATGCGCGTGGTCTGACCGCCATGCTGCTGGCGGCCGTGGTCGCTGCCCTCGTGGTGGTCGCCGACCGCCTGATCAGCACCTGGGCTGATGGCCACTTGTTCCTGGCCTGGGTGTTCCTGTGGGTCGTGATATTCGCCGGCATGGCGCTGTTCGCCGACACCGCGCGCACCTTGGCCCGACGCGCCGTGGTGGCGCTGGACGGCTGGTCTCAGGCGCTGGCGGAAGCACGTGCCGAGATGCGGCTGTGGGAAATGGCCCGCATGGACCACCGTCTGATGGATGAGCTGATGCAGGCCCGTGCGCGCGCAGCAGAGCCGGTGGTCGAAGAGCCGGCTGCACAGTCGTTCACCGAAGCGCTGGCCCCGCTGGGTCTGCCCGAAGCACCCAAGGCTGTGGCATCCCAGGCTGGCTACTGGGAGCGTCTGGGTACGGCCCGCGCGCGCAACCGCCTGATGTACTACATCTGACGTGACCCCAGGCGCCAGCCAGGCGTCCACAAAAAAGCCACCGGGTCCGGTGGCTTTTTTTTGCCCAAACGGATGGGCTCGGGGTGTGGCGGCGGCCCGCAGAGCGTGCGGAACGCCGAGATCTTCGGGCGCTGACAGTGTCAGGCGGCGAGGCGTTTCTCGATCTGCGCCTTGGTCTCCTCAAGCTCCCGGGGCAAGTGGTACGCGAGCTGGCTGAACAGCTCGGCGTGCAGTTCGAGCTCTTTGGCCCATGCCGCCTTGTCGATGTGTGTCACGGTGCGGTATTGCTCGGCCGAGAAGTTCAGCCCGTCCCAGTGAATGTCTTCAAAGCGAGGGCTCACACCGAATGCGTGCTCGGTGCCCTGACCCTGGCCTTCGAGGCGGTCGATCATCCACTTGAGGACGCGCATGTTCTCGCCGAAGCCGGGCCAGACGAACTTGCCGGCCTCGTCCTTGCGGAACCAGTTGACGCAGAAGATGCCGGGCAGCTTCGCACCCTGGCTGGCGAGCTTGGCGCCAAGGTCAAGCCAGTGCTGGAAGTAGTCGCTCATGTTGTAGCCAGTGAACGGCAGCATGGCGAACGGGTCGCGACGCACCACGCCCTGTGCACCGAAGGCGGCAGCGGTGGTCTCGGAGCCCATGGTGGCGGCCATGTAAACGCCTTCGGTCCAGTTGCGTGCCTCGGTCACCAGGGGCACGGTGGTGGAACGGCGGCCGCCGAAGATGAAGGCATCGATAGGCACGCCCGCGGGGTCATCCCAGGCTGCGTCGAGGGCGGGATTGTTGACCGCGGCCACCGTAAAGCGTGCATTGGGGTGCGCAGCCTTGGCGCCGGTGTCTTTCGCGATCTGCGGTGTCCAGTCCTTGCCCTGCCAGTCGATGGCGTGTGCCGGGGCCTCGCCCATGCCTTCCCACCACACGTCGCCGTCGTCGGTGAGCGCGACGTTGGTGAAGATCACGTCGCGGTTCAGGCTGGCCATGCAGTTCGGATTGGTGGCGGTGTTGGTACCGGGCGCCACGCCAAAGTAGCCCGCTTCCGGGTTGATCGCGTACAGGCGGCCATCCTTGCCGGGCTTGATCCAGGCAATGTCGTCGCCGATGGTGGTGACCTTCCAGCCCTCGAAGCCCTTGGGCGGGATCAGCATGGCGAAATTGGTCTTGCCGCAGGCGCTGGGGAAGGCCGCGGCCACGTGGTACTTCTTGCCGTGGGGGCTGGTCACGCCCAGGATCAGCATGTGCTCGGCCAGCCAGCCTTGCTGCTTGCCCATGGTGGAGGCGATGCGCAGCGCAAAACACTTCTTGCCCAGCAGCGCATTGCCGCCATAACCCGAACCGTAGCTCCAGATTTCGCGGGTTTCGGGGTAGTGGACGATGTACTTGGTGGTGGGGTTGCAAGGCCAACCAGTCTGGTCGGTCTCGCCCGCGGCCAGCGGTGCGCCCACGGTGTGGACGCAGGGCACGAAGTCGCCGTCGGTGCCCAGAACATCGAACACGGCCTTGCCCATGCGGGTCATGAGCTTCATGTTGACAGCCACGTAGGCGCTGTCAGACAACTCGATGCCGATGTGGGCAATCGGGCTGCCGAGCGGACCCATGCTGAAAGGCACCACGTACATGGTGCGGCCGCGCATGCAGCCGTCAAACAGCGGCTGCAGCGTGGCGCGCATCTCGGCCGGGGCTTTCCAGTTGTTGGTCGGGCCGGCGTCTTCCTGCTTCTCCGAACAGATGAAGGTGCGGTCTTCCACGCGCGCCACGTCCGACGGGTCGGAGCACGCCAGAAAGCTGTTCGGGCGTTTCACCGGATCCAGTTTCTTCAGTGTGCCGGCGTCCACCAGTTGCTGACACAGACGCTGGTACTCGGCATCGCTGCCACCGCACCAGACGATGCGCTCGGGCTTGCACAAGGCGGCCATGTCGGCCACCCAGGCAATGAGCCTGGCGTGCTTTACGTAGGAGGGGGTGTCGAGGGCCAGGCCCTGCATCACGGGTGAGTTCATGGAGTGGCTCCAGAAGTTTGTAAAGCGGCGCACCTCAGAGACACCGACAGCCGCAAGCGTCGGAGCATGACGCGGCGGCTGTCCAAGGGGTCCCTTTGGGAAGAAGGGCGGTCGGCGCGGGGCTGCGGTGCGGGTGGCGGGGCAGCGGTATCGGTTCCGGGTCTGTGGTCCGGGCCTGATCGGCGGGTCGGCCTATGGGGCAATTTTATGAAAGTGCCCGGCGGGTTACCTGCCAGTTACATGCAAAACCCGCATAACGTGATGCATTCGACGCTTGGCTCACCGAAGGGAGGTGGCCTCGACACCAAAAGAAAAAAGCCGAAGGCCCGGAGGCATTCGGCTATTCGGGAGGCGCGGGAACCTCAGGCCATGAAAACGGCGATGAAGGCCAGCAGGAACATCAGCACGCCGCCTGCGACCGGCAGCACAACGGGCATATAGGGAACGATGGACTCCACCAGATCCTGGGGCTGGTCGCTGGGGGTGTCGTGGCCGTGGTGGGACATGGTTACTCCGTCAAGGGGTTCAGAACTTGGTGCATTTTAGATGATGCGGCGCGTCACAGCAGGGCGTAGGTCGTGCTGGCACGGCACACGCTGCGGCCGTCACTGGCGCCGCAGATGTCGATCTCGCCAAACACCAGGCTCTTGCCCGCACGGATCACGCGCGCCGTGATGCGGGCGTCCTGTCCCGAGAGCGGTTTGAGGAAACTGGTGTTGAGCTGCACCGTGGTCATGGGGCGCTGGCTGCCGAGCTGGGTGACGATGGCCAGCACCATGGCGGTGTCGGCGGCCGACATCATGGCCTGGCCGCACAACATGCCGCCCACGCGGGAGAGCTGATCGCTCAGGGGCAGGCGCAGCGTCACCTCGCCGTCACCGAAGGACTCGACCTGCAGGCCCATGGCCTGGATCCAGGGGGCAAACCACTCGGAGAGCAGGCCCTGGAGCCGATCAATGGCGATGGGGGCGTCGGGGTTCTGGGTCATGCAATCATTCCTCGCGGCGGAATCGGCTCAGCCAGTGGTCCATCAGCTTGCCCGCCGCCTCGCGCCCGCCCAGGCCAAAAGACAAGGCCACCGCCACCGCCACCGCGCCCAGTGTCAGGCCGAAGGCCAGGTTGACGATGTCGTCCGCGATGCCCATGGCGCGCAACCCCATGGCGATCACCAGAGCGAGGATGGCGTAGCGGCCGATCCGCGCCAGACCCCGGGTGTTGGCGCCGCTGGCGCGGTCGATGGCGTCATAGGCCACGTTGGCCAGCCAGAAGCCGATGACGAGGATCGCCGAGCCCAGCAGGATGTCGCCACCGAAACGGATGAAGCTGGCCACGATGTCGCTGACCTGACCGAAGCCCAGTTGCGCGGCAGCCTCGACGGTGGCGAACAGCATGGCAAAGAACAGCACGACGCGGCCGACCGCGGTGGAGGCACTGGTCTTCTCAAAGGCGTGCGCCATCTGCACGCGCGCGGGCAAGGTATCGAAGCCCAGCGTCGCCAGCAGGCTGGCCAGCAGCTTGCTGGCGAACGAGGCCACCAGCCAGGTGATCAGCAGGATCAGGGCGGCGGCAATCAGGTTGGGCACCGCCTGCATCAGGGTATTGAGCATGTCGGTGGCCGGCCGGGAAATGGCTTCGATCTTCAGGGCGTCGAGTGCCGCGATCAGCGAGGGCAGGAACACCGCCACGAAGACCAGCATGCCGATCACGCGGGAGAGGTTCACGGAATCGGCCAGCCCCGCCTGGTGGCCCAGTTTGTCGACGCCGGCCGTGCGGCTGAGGTGGGTGGTGAGGTTGCGCAACACGGTCGCCACGATCCAGCCCACGCCCCCGATCACGATGGCCGCCACCGCGTTGGGCAGCATGTCCAGCGTCTTGCTCACCATGTCGCGCAGCGGATCGAGCAAGCCCTCCATTTGAAGGGCGCCCAGGATGGCGGGCACGAACAGCAGGATCACGAGCCAGAACAGTGCGCCGGAGAGGCTGTCGCTGATGGGCGCCATGTCGGCGTGCTCGGAGAGCTTCTCGTCCAGCGTGGTCTTGTCGAGCAGCTTCTGCGACAAGGCGCGTACCACGCTGGCCACCAGCCAGCCCACCAGCGCCAGCACCAGGCCGCCGAAGATGCGCGGCGCGTACTCGAACAACTGGGTCGTGAAGGCAGAAAACGGACCGGAGACGATCGTCAGGTTCAGCGAGTTGAACACCGCCACCAGCGTGAGCAGGATCATCACCCAGAAGAGAGCCAGGGCGACGGCGCCCTCGATGTCCACCCGTGTGCTGGTGAGCTTGCCGAACCGGTGGTTGACGCCCACGAAGCCCAGGCTCTTGCGCGTGGCCGCACGCACCAGAACCGCGATGAACCAGCCCAGTATGAAGATGGCGAGCGCCCCCAGCAGTTGCGGTATGTGCGTGCCCAGCGTGTTCTGCAGGGAGTTCCAAAGCGTGTTGGTATCCATCTCGTCCTCCGTTTGGCGTTGGCAGATCGGATCATGATGCCGGACGCCGCGCGGCCACGTCAACCGTGCACGTCCATCGGAGGCCTCGCTCGGCTCAGAGCAGCGTCGTCTCGAAGCCGGATTGACGCAAGCGATCGATCACCTGGGTGATGTGCTCACGACCGCGTGTCTGCAGCACCAGTTCAATGGCCACGTTCTGCGCCGCCAGCAGCGTGAAGGCGCGCTGGTGGTGCACCTCGTCGATGTTGGCGCCCGCCTCGGCCACCGTGGCGGTGATGCGCGCGAGGTTGCCGGGAACGTCGCGTGCGTTCACCTGGATGCGCGCCAGGCGTCCGGCGCGCACCATGCCGCGCTCGATGATGGAGGCCAGCAGCATCGGGTCGATGTTGCCGCCACACAGCACCAGTCCCACGCGCTGACCCGCAAAGCGCCCGGGGTGCTTGAGAAGCGCGGCCAGGCCCGCGGCGCCGGCACCTTCGACCAGCGTCTTCTCGATCTCCAGCAGCATGACGATGGCCTGCTCGATGTCGCCCTCGTCGACCAGCAGCAGCTCGTCCACCTTCTGGCGCACGATGGCCTCGGTGATCACGCCGGGCGTGCCCACGGCGATGCCCTCGGCGATCGTGCTGCTGCCTTGTGGCAGCTGCGTGCCCTGGATCGCATTGACCATGGCGGGGAAGCGCTCGGTCTGCACGCCCACGATGCGGATGTCGGGGCGGATCGCCTTGGCCGCCGTGGCGATGCCGGCGATCAGGCCGCCGCCGCCAATGGCGATGACCAGGGTATCCAGGTCGGGTTGCTCGCGCAGCATCTCCAGCGCCAGCGTGCCCTGGCCCGCGACGATGGCTTCGTCGTCATAGGGGTGTACGAACACCAGTCCGTCGCGCTCCGCCAGTTCGCGCGCGTGCGCCCGGGATGCGTCCAGCGTGTCGCCATGCAGCACCACCTCGGCACCGAAGCCGCGCGTGCGCTCCACCTTCACGCCGGGCGTGAAGCGCGGCATGACGATGACCGCGCGGATGCCCAGGCGCTGCGCGTGGTAAGCCACGCCCTGGGCGTGGTTGCCCGCGCTCATGGCGATCACGCCGCGCGCGCGCTCTTCGGCGCTGAGCTGCGCGAGCTTGTTGCAGGCTCCGCGCTCCTTGAAGGAGGCGGTGTACTGCAGGTTCTCGAACTTCAGGTACACCTGACAGCCGGTCAGCTGGGAAATGGTGCGCGATTCGACAAACGGCGTGTCCAGAACATGGCCGCTCAGACGGGCGGCGGCGGCTTCGATGTCGTGAAGTTGCAGCATGGCGCGATTGTGAACCAGCTGCTGCGAAGCCCGCCCGCGGCAAAGACCGACAAATTGCTCAGACACGCCGGATCACTCTCTTCCATGATTCATCAAGCTGGGTTATGGTCCGCTCAAATGTCGGCTCCCCCGGCATGGCGACACTGAAAGACCATTCTGGAGGTGCCTGGATGACCAAGCGCTTGCCGCAGTCCGCTGCACCGGTGGCGGCTCGCACCGTTCTCGATGCGCGGGAGGGCCGCGGCCTGCTCGCGGGCGAGGGGCGCGTGTTCGTGCCGCACGGTCTGCGCCAGGCGCCGGTGCTCGATCTGATGTGTTCGCACTTCGTGCTCATCCTGGCCGCGCGCCAGGGCCCGCGCTTCAACGTGCGGCGCGATCTCAACACCCTGTTGTCTCTGGCGGGCCGCCACCTGGTGTGGCCTCAGACCGTGCTGTTGCGCCTGCGCGAATTCCTGCAGCGCCGTTGCAAGGACAACGAACTCTGGAGCGGCCACGACCGCCTGACCACCAATGCGTTCATGGAGCGCTACGGTGTGTGGCGCGGGCCTTATGAAGAAGGCACGCTGTTCTTCTACCTCGACGAGTACGCCAAGGAGTCACCCAAGGATCTGCTCTCGGTGCTGGCCGTCACGGGCGAGTGGCTCAGCCATTCGCTGAAAAAGCAGTCCACCCTGGTGGAGAAAAACATCGACGCACTCGCCGGCCTGTTGCAGCTCAACCGCGCCGAGCGCGCGCTGCTGCTCTATGGCACGCTGGCGCGCTACCAGCGCGACCTGCGCTCGATCCTGGTCGAATTCAAGGTGAACAACGCGCCCGAGGCCTACGCGGCCATCGCCGACGTGGCCGGTGTGAAGGCCAGTGAGGTGGGCGAGGCGCTGCGCGCCGGCTCGCGGCTGGAGCGCATCGGCATGGTGGAAAACCTGATCTCCGAGCACAACATCACCGACCTGGCCGACCTCATGAAGGTCAGCGAGAAGCTGCCGCCGGTGCTGATGCGGGAGTACCGCACACAGAGCGAGTTGATGGCGGTGTTCACGCGGCCGGCCGCACGCTCGTCGCTGAGTGTCAAGGATTTCGACTACGTGGGCGAGGACGTGCGCCTGCTTTGCGGCCTGCTGCGCGAAGCCGTGGCGCGCAAGGAACCGGGTGTGAACGTTCTGATGTATGGCCCGCCCGGCACCGGAAAGACCGAACTGGCGCGCGTGGTGGCCGAGGCCGCCGGTCTCGAACTGTTCGAGGTGGAGTACGCGGACCGCGACGGCAACGCGCTCTCGGGGCGGGACCGCTACCGCTCGTTGCAGATCGCTCAGGTGTTCCTGAAAGGCACGGCGCACTCGGCCTTGCTGTTCGACGAGGTGGAGGACGTGTTCCCGCCGATCTCCAGCGAGGCCGCGCAGCTCATGGCGCGCGCCGAGCACGTCGCTGCGCCGCACACCGGCAGCGTCAGCGGCAAGGCCTGGGTCAACCAGATTCTGGAAACGAATGCCGTGCCCACGCTGTGGGTGACCAACCGCATCGAGCAGATCGACCCGGCGTTCCGCCGCCGCTTCGCCTACCACCTGGAGCTCAAGAGTCCGCCGCCCGGCGCTCGCGAGCAACTCGTGCGCAAGACGCTGGAAGATGCGCCGGTGTCCGACGCGCTGGTGGCGCGGCTGACCGAACGCAAGGGCCTCACGCCGGCGCAGATCCGCACCGCGCTGCGTTTTGCCCAGCTCGCGGCCAGCCCGGTCAAGTCCCGGGCGCGCCGCTCCGCGAAGGCGGTTGTGCTGCTGGACGATCTCATCGAACGCCAGCTCAAGAACGCCGACCTCGCCCTCGGCCGAAAGCCCGATCTCCTGCAGCGCCCCAGCGTCACGCAGTACAGCCTGGACATGCTCAATGTCGACACGCGCCACGAGCTGCCGCGCGTCATTGCGGCGCTCAAGGCGCGGGGCCATGGTTGTCTGTGTTTCCACGGCGCTCCAGGCACCGGCAAGACCGCGTTGGCGGAGTACCTGGCGCAGCAGCTGGATCGCCCGCTGATGATCCGCCGGGCCAGCGATCTGGTGAGCAAGTTTGTGGGCGAGACCGAGCAGCAGATGGCTGCGATGTTCCGCGAAGCCGAGGCCGAGAAGGCCGTGCTGCTGCTGGACGAGGCCGACAGCTTCCTGCAGGACCGGCGCGGTGCGCAGCGCACCTACGAGGTGACCGAGGTCAACGAGATGCTGCAGGGCATGGAGCGCTTTGCCGGCATCTTCATCTGCACCACCAACCTGATGGACAGCATCGACCAGGCGGCGCTGCGGCGCTTCACCTTCAAGATCCGCTTCAAGCCGCTCACGGCCTCCCAGCGTGAAACCATGTTCGTGGTCGAGGCGCTCGAGGGCGATGCCTCGCGGCTGGTGCCCGAACTCGCTGCGCGCCTGGCCAGGCTCGACCAGCTGTGCCCCGGCGACTTCGCCGCCGTGAAGCGGCAGGTGGAGATCCTGGCCGAAACGCTGACGCCCGAGGAGTTCATGGCCCAGCTCGAAGCCGAGCACCGCATCAAGCCGGAAGTTCGAGAAGCGAGAGGCATCGGCTTCGTGCGATGAGCCAATGCGCCCAATGAAAAGGCCACCCGAAGGTGGCCTTTTCTCATCCAGAGCAGCGCGGAACCGGCTTTGCCGGGCCGCATCTGCCGCCCCCTGGGGGGTGACGCCGCAGGCGGCGCGGGGGGATCAATGAAGCAACGCCATCGGGCCGGTGGGCAATTCGTCGGATGAATAGTCGGGGTGGTTGTCCACGAAGAAGCGCAGCTTCTGGTCCAGCCGGGCCACGCGCGTGTTGGCCACGCTCTCGCAGTGGTGCTTGGAGATCAGGCCAAACAGTTTGCTGCGCATGAACCACAGGTCCTTCGGGCTCTGGCAGGACATCAGCGCGGCGTGCATGCGGGTGCGCACCGGATCCTTGATGTCGGCCATGGCCTCGTGGAACTCGTCGACGAGAAAGTCCATCTCCAGCACCTGGGTGTCGTGGTACTGGGCCTTCGGGGTGGTTTTGCCAAACCATGGCAGCAACCTGAGAAACATGACGCGCTCCGTTCGATGATGTCCGGGACCGGGGTGAAAACTCCCCGGCTACATCACCAACATCGGCTTGAGGCGCCGCAGCTTGAGCGGCAGAACGGCCCGACAGGCGGTCCCGCCGACGGGCGGTTGACCCTGTCACACCTTGGTTGTCACCACGGGAGCGAGGCGGTCAGAGGCCTCAGACGAAAGCACTCACCACCCGCAGCACGTCCGCGCCGTAGGCCTCGCGCTTTTTCTGGCCGATGCCGGCGATGCCCTCCAGATCGGCCGGCGTTTCGGGTTTGCGGCCGGCGATGGCGCGCAACGTGGCGTCGTGAAAGATCACGAAGGCCGGCAGGTTGTGCTCGCGCGCGACACCGGCGCGCCAGGCCTTGAGCGCCTCCAGGCATTCGCGCTCGGACAGGGTCAGTGGCTGTCCGTCGTCCCGCGCGGTGGCGCGCGCGGCGCGCTGGCGGCTGCCGCGCGGAGATCCGGTGGGCTTGTCGCTCAAGGTCTTGAGCCAGACCGGGCTCTGGCCCTTGAGGATGTCGCGCGCCGCGTCGGCCAGGTGCAGGGTGTTGTAGGGCGCGTCGTGCACCTGCACCGCCTCGCGCGCGATGAGCTGGCGCAGCAGCGCACGCCACTGGGTTTCCGAGAGGTCCGCGCCGATGCCGAAGGTCGAGAGCTTTTCGTGGCTGTATTGCTTCACCTTGTCAGTGGCCTTGCCGCGCAGGATGTCCATGATGTGGCCGGCCCCGAAGGCGTTGCCGCTGGCTTGCTGCACGCGGTAGATGCACGAAAGCAGCTTGCGCGCCGACTCGGTGGCGTCGTGCAGCTCGGGCGGCGTGAGGCAGTTGTCGCAGTTGCCACAGGGCTGGCTGTCCTCGCCAAAGTATTTCAGCAGGCGCACGCGCCGGCAGTCGCTGGCCTCGGCCAGCGTGAGCAGGGCGTCGAGCTTGCCGCGCAGCACCTGCTTGAACTCGTCGGCCGCCGGGCTTTCGTCGATCATGCGGCGCTGGTTCACCACGTCCTGCAGGCCGTAGGCCATCCAGGCGTTGGCGGATTCACCGTCGCGCCCCGCGCGCCCGGTCTCCTGGTAGTAGCCCTCGATGTTCTTGGGCATGTCCAGGTGGGCGACAAAGCGCACGTCCGGCTTGTCGATGCCCATGCCGAAGGCGATCGTGGCCACCATGATCAGGCCTTCCTCGCGCAGGAAGCGGTCCTGGTGTTGCTGCCGCAGCGCCGCGTCCAGCCCGGCGTGGTAGGGCAGCGCGGTCAGGCCGGCATCGCACAGCATGGCCGCCACTTCCTCGACGCGGCGGCGCGACTGGCAGTAGACGATGCCGGCATCGTGCCCGGCGGCGCTGCCGTGTTCGTCGCGGATGAAGCGCAGCAGCTGCGTGGTGGCGTCTTTTTTCTCCACCAGCTGGTAGCGGATGTTGGGCCGGTCGAAGCTGCTGACGAAGGTGCGAGCGCCCTGCAGCTGAAGGCGCTCGACGATGTCGGCGCGCGTGAGGTCGTCTGCCGTGGCGGTGAGGGCCACGCGCGGCACGCCGACAAAGCGCTCGTGCAGCACGACCAGCGCGCGGTACTCGGGGCGGAAGTCGTGGCCCCACTGGCTCACGCAATGGGCCTCGTCGATCGCGAACAGGCCGAGCTTGCCCCGCTCGTGCAGCGAATCCAGCAGAGCCAGGAAGCGCGGCGTGGTCAGGCGCTCGGGTGCGGCGTAGAGCAGGGTGAGCTCTCCGCGCAGCATCTGCTTCTCGACCTTCTGCGCGTCTTCGCTGGAGAGGCTGGAGTTGAGGAAGGCCGCGGCCACACCGGCCTCGATGAGCGCGCCGACCTGGTCGTGCATCAGCGCGATCAGCGGCGAGACCACCACCGTCAGACCGTGGCCGGCGCGTTCGCGCACGATGGCCGGCACCTGGTAGCACAGCGACTTGCCCCCGCCCGTGGGCATGAGCACCAGCGCATCACCGCCGCCACCGACGTGGGCGACGATGTCGGCCTGCGGGCCACGGAACGCGTCGTAGCCAAAGACCTCGTGCAGCACATCCAGGCTGCTCTCCAGGACTTCGCTGCCGGGAGCGATATCGATCACATCTGTTCCCAGGGCAGGCCGTCGTAGCGCCAGCCGTTGAGGCTGGAGCGCTTGAAGTCCTCGTTGAGCTCGCCCTCGAAGCCGTGCACCACGTGCGCCACGTCGCTGAAGCCCGCAGCCTCAAGTGCCTTGCCCGCGTCGAGCGTGCGCTTGCCACTGCGGCAGATCAGCAGCACCGGTCGGGTCTTGTCACCGGCCTCCTGCTCTACCGCGGTGGCAAAGCGCGCCGGGTCGGGGGTGAGGTCGGGATACTCGTACCAGGGGATGTTCTCCACGCCGGGCGGGCGGCCCACGTAGAGCGACTCGATCTCCATGCGCACGTCGACGAACAGCGGGGGCTCCTCGCCGCGCGCCGCGCGCTGCTCGCGTTCGGCCTGCAGCCAGGCCCAGGCCTGCTGGGGCGTGAGGTGTTTCATGCCCGGTATTGTCGGGGAATTCGCAAGGCCACCCGGCGCGGCGAGCGTGCAGGCCCGAGGCCACTTCTTACAATCCGGGGCATGAATGCCCCAGCCTACACCCGCGCCCAGGCGCTGCCCGAGATCCTGAAGCAACGCATCGCCATCCTGGATGGCGCCATGGGCACCATGATCCAGCGCTTCAAGCTGGGCGAGGCGGAGTACCGGGGCGAGCGCTTCAAGGACTTCCACAAGGACGTCAAGGGCAACAACGAGCTGCTCAGCCTCACCCGGCCGGACGTGATCCGCGACATCCACGAAGGCTACCTGGCCGCCGGCGCCGACCTGATCGAGACCAACACCTTTGGCGCGACCACGATCGCGCAGGACGACTACGACATGGGCCATCTCGCGCGCGAGATGAACCTCGCCTCGGCGCGCATCGCGCGCGCCGCCTGCGACAAGTTCAGCACGCCCGACAAGCCGCGCTTTGTCGCTGGTGCCCTCGGCCCCACGCCCAAGACCGCGAGCATCAGCCCCGACGTGAACGACGCCGGCGCGCGCAACGTCAGCTTCGAGGAGCTGCGCGCGGCTTACCTTGAGCAGGTCGAGGCGCTTGTCGAGGGTGGCGCCGACGTGCTGCTGGTCGAGACCATCTTTGACACCCTCAACGCCAAGGCCGCGCTGTTCGCGATCGATGAGTTCTTCGAGAAGAGTGGTGAGCGCCTGCCGCTCATCATCAGCGGCACCGTGACCGACGCCTCCGGCCGCATCCTCAGCGGCCAGACGGTGACCGCGTTCTGGGCGAGCGTGCGCCATCTGCAGCCGCTGGCGGTGGGCCTGAACTGCGCGCTCGGTGCGGCGCTGATGCGTCCCTACATCCAGGAACTCGCCAAGGTGGCGGGGGACACCTTCATCAGCTGCTACCCGAACGCCGGCCTGCCCAACCCGATGAGCGACACCGGCTTCGACGAAACGCCGGCGGACACCAGCCGCCTGCTGCGCGAGTTCGCGGCCGAAGGCCTGGTGAACATCGTGGGCGGCTGCTGCGGCACCACGCCTGAGCACATCGCCGCGATCCACGACAGCGTGAACCCGCTGGCACCGCGCGGCGTGCGGCGCGACTTTTTCTACAAGGAAGCCGCCTGATCAGTCCGGGCCGTCCGGCACCAGCCGGTCGATTTCCTGCTGCATCGAGAACACCAGCTGCGCGTAGAGCTGCAGCTTGCCGTCGGCCTCGCGCAGGCGCCGGCTCAGGCGCAGCGCCACCGCGCTGAGCAGCTTGGCGGCGGTGGCCGGCTCTTCGGCGATCAGCGCTTCCAGCGCGGCGCGCGTGAGCACGGCGCAGTGCACGTCGGTGCTGGCGGTGCAGGTGGCCGAGCGGGCGGCGCCGTCCATCAGCGACATCTCCCCCATCAGGTGCCCCGGGCCGAGCACGTTCACGGTCAGAGGTGACGTGCGGCTCACCGTCAGCGCCTCGACCGTGACCTCACCCTCGATCACCAGCGCCATGAAGCCGTCGTCACCACTGCCGCCGCTGTCGCCCTGGCGGATGATGGCCTCGCCCTCCGCGTGGCGCCGCAGCTGCATGAAACCCACGACAGTGAGCGCCTCGGACTCGCTGAGCTGGATCAGCGCCGTGGCCGAGCGCAGCAACGCCGCCGCGCGCAGCGCGATGGCCGACGCGTTCACCCGGGCGCGGCGCCGGTGCGCGGCGCCGCCGGCGTCGTCCGGACGGAAAAGGGTGTGAAACCAGGCCATGGGGCGTGAGGGTGTCGCGCGAAATTGCAAACCCTGCGATTGTCGTGCTTCCCGGGTGCATGCACCGCTGTGGCACATCCATTGCTTGGGTCCGGCGCATGCACCTCGATGCCCGCCACCTTGTCAGCCGTCCGCAGGCACCCGCCAACGGCGCCTGGCGCGACCCGCTCGCGCTGCTGCTGGCGTCCACTGGCGAGGGGGTGTTCGGCGTCGACCTGGATGGCCTGTGCGTGTTCATCAACCATGCCGGCGCCCGCATGATCGGCTTCGAGCCCGCCGAGTTGCTGGGCCGCAACATGCACGAACTCACCCACCATTCGCACGCCGATGGCGCGCACTACCCGGTGGCGGACTGTCCGATCTTCAACGCCTTTCGCCAGGGGCTGCCCTGCCGCATCGACAGCGAGGTGTTCTGGCGCCGCGACGGCACGTCATTCCCGGTGGAGTACTCCAGCCATCCCATCGTGGACGCGGGCGAAGTGCGTGGCGCGGTGGTCACCTTTGTCGACATCACCGAACGCAAGCGCGCGGCCGACGCGCTGCAGCGCGCCAAGGACCAGCTCGAAGAGCGCGTGAGCGAGCGCACCCTGGCCCTGGCCACCGCGCTCAAGCAGGTGCGCGAACTCGCGGCCCGCTCGGAGACCGTGCGCGAGGACGAGCGCACCCGGATCGCGCGCGAGGTGCATGACGAACTGGGCAGCCTGCTGGTGGCGCTCAAGATGGACGTGAACTGGATGGACCGGCGCCTCGCCGAGCAGGAGCAGCGCAGCGCCGAGGCCGCCCACGACATGCGCGACCGCCTGCGCCACAAGTGCCAGAACATCAGCCGCCTGATCGAGACCGCGGTCGACAACGTCGGCCGCATCATCACCGACCTGCGCCCCAGCATCCTGGACCACCAGGGCCTGTGGGCGGCCCTGGAGTGGCAGGCGCAGGAGTTTGTGCAATCGGCCGAGATGGTGCTGGACTGGCGCATGGACGTGGCCGACGCGCCCGACCCCCCCGAGCCGCTGGCCATGGCGGTGTTCCGCATCTTCCAGGAAATGCTCAGCAACGTGGGGCGACACGCGCGCGCGCAGCGGCTGTCCGTGGACATCGTCGTCGTGGGGGCTTCCCTGTGCCTGACAGTGCAGGACAATGGCGTGGGCGCTTCCCCGCAGGCCTTCGAGGCCGCCGATGCCTATGGCGTGATGGGCATGCGCGAGCGGGCGCGGCATTTTGGTGGAGACATACAGATCGACAGCGCGCCCGGCAAGGGCACCCGCATGCGCCTGCTGGTTGGATTGCATCCAGGAGACACCGTGTGAACACCCAGTTCGACCTCATGACCGAAACCATCCGCGTGCTGATCGGTGACGACCACCGCATCGTGCGCGAGGGCCTCAAACAGATCCTGGCGGACGCGCCGGATGTTCAGGTGGTTGCCGAAGCACAGACGGGCCACGAAGTGCTGGCCGAGGTCACGGCCTGCCGGGGCAAGGAGGGACTGGATCTGGTGCTGCTGGACGTGGCCATGCCGGGGCTGGACGGCCTGGACGTGCTGCAGGCGATCAAGCGCGAACACCCGCGGCTGCCGGTGCTCATGCTCAGCACCTACCCCGAGAAGCAGTACGCGGTGCGCTGCATTCGTCTGGGCGCCTGCGGCTACCTGAACAAGAGCGCCGACCCGGACGACATGCTCGCGGCGGTGCGCAAGGCCGCGGGCGGCGCGGTGTTCGTGAGTCAGGCGACGGCAGAGGCCCTGGCCGCTGCAGTGGGCAGCGCCGGCGCGCAGGGTGGCCCCGAGGCGCTCTCGCACCGCGAGTACCAGGTCTACCGCCTGCTCACGCAGGGACGCACGGTGAGCGAAATTGGTGCGCAACTCGGCCTGGCGGCCAACACGGTGAGCACCTACCGTGCGCGCGTGCTGGAAAAGACCGGCGCGAAGAACGACGTGGAGCTCGCGCTGTATGCCGAACGCCACGCGCGCGCTCCCAGAAGCGGCTGAAACGCAGCGTCTTGTAGGGCTGGCCCTACACGGCGTCGTGCGGCGCGGCACAACTTGCACAGGGGATCCGCCCGACGGCATGTCTGGCAGGGATTCTGGCCCGCTGCTTGCACGTGCTGCCTCGTCTTCAACACACGAGGTGCGCCATGTCCGAATTCTTCGATCCCTTCAATGCCGATCGTCCGCTGATGCTCAAGTGCAGTTGCGGTCGCGACCACACCGTGGCCGAGCATCAGGCCGAAGAGGCCGTCAACAAGGCGTCCGCCGGTGCGGCCAGGACATTGCGCGAACGCAGCGAGACCGCCGAATTCGAGGCCTACAGCAACGAATTCATCGAGGCCACGCTGGTCAAGGCCCTGTTCCCGCAGGACGCAGTGCGCCGCCGCTTCCTGCGCGCGGTGGGCAAGGGCACGGCCATGGCCGCCATCTCCAGCCTGCTGCCCGTGGCCAGCCTGCAGGCCATGGCCCAGGAGAAGAAGGGGTCGCTGGAGAAGACCAACCTCAAGATCGGCTTCATTCCCATCACCTGCGCCACGCCCCTGATCATGGCCAAGCCACTGGGCTTCTATGAGAAGCAGGGCCTCAACGTCGAGGTGATCAAGACCGCGGGCTGGGCGCTGATCCGCGACAAGATGATCAACAAGGAGTACGACGCCACGCACTTCCTCTCGCCCATGCCACTGGCGATCTCCATGGGCGCCGGCTCCAACCCCGTGCCCATGAACGTGGCCACGATCCAGAACACCAATGGGCAGGCGATCACGCTGCACGTGAAGCACAAGGACAAGCGTGACCCCAAGCAGTGGAAGGGCTTCAAGTTCGGCGTGCCGTTCGAGTACTCGATGCACAACTTCCTGCTGCGCTACTACCTGGCCGAAGCGGGCATCAACCCCGACACCGACGTGCAGATCCGCGTGGTGCCGCCACCCGAGATGGTGGCCAACCTGCGTGCTGGCAACATCGACGGCTACCTCGGCCCGGACCCCTTCAACCAGCGCGCGGTGTACGACGAGGTCGGTTTCCTGCACATCCTTACCAAGGAGCTGTGGAACGGCCACCCCTGCTGCGCGTTCGGCACCAGCACCGAGTTCATCACCCAGAACCCGAACACCTTCGCGGCCCTGTACCGTGCCGTGCTCACCGCGGCGGCCATGGCGCGCCAGGCCAAGAACCGCGAGCTGATCGCCAAGGTCATCTCGCCCCAGGCCTACCTCAACCAGCCCGAAACGGTGGTGGCGCAGGTGCTCACCGGGCGTTTCGCCGATGGCCTGGGCAAGATCCAGAACGTGCCCGACCGCGCCGATTTCGACCCGATGCCTTGGCAGAGCATGGCCGTGTGGATGCTCACGCAGATGCAGCGCTGGGGCTACGTGAAGGGCGATGTGAACTACAAGCAGATCGCCGAGCAGGTGTTCCTCATCACCGATGCGCGCAAGTACATGAAGGACCTCGATATCGACTTCAAGGCCGGCCCGGCGTACACCAGGCACACCATCATGGGCAAGGAGTTCGATCCGGCCAAACCGGTGGAGTACCTCAACAGCTTCGCGATCCGCAAGGCGGCCTGAGCATGAAGGTCGTGGGCTTGAACTTGCGGGCCATGCTCGTCTCCGTGATCCTGTTCGCGGTCTTCATTGCGGCCTGGCAGCTCGCTACTTCGGCGCCGTCGGTCGGAGGCTCCAGCGCCGGCATGACGGCCGAGGAGATCGAGTACGCGAAGCTCATGGGCAAGGCGCCGGGCGCGGAAAAGACCACCGGCTTTCCGCAGCCGCTTGAAGTGGCCAGGGCCAGCTGGGGTCACTTGTCCGACCCGTTCTACGACAGGGGTCCCAACGACAAGGGCATCGGCATCCAGCTGGGGCACTCGCTGGCCCGGGTGGCCGCCGGCTTCCTGCTGGCGATGGCGGTGGCCATTCCGCTGGGCTTCCTGATCGGCATGTCGCCGCTGATGCGCAAGGCCTTTGATCCGTTCGTGCAGGTGCTCAAGCCCATCAGCCCGCTGGCCTGGATGCCGCTGGCGCTCTACACGCTCAAGGACTCCAACGTCAGCGGCATCTTCGTCATCTTCATCTGCTCCATCTGGCCCATGATGATCAACACCGCCTTCGGTGTCTCGGCGGTCAAGCGGGAGTGGCTCAACGTGGCCAGCACGCTGGAGGTCAACCCGGTGCGCAAGGCCTTGCGGGTGATCCTGCCAGCGGCCGCGCCCACCATCCTCACCGGCATGCGCATCAGCATGGGCATCGCCTGGCTCGTGATCGTGGCCGCCGAGATGCTGGTGGGGGGCACCGGCATCGGCTACTTCGTGTGGAACGAGTGGAACAACCTTTCGCTGTCCAACGTGATCTTTGCGGTGCTCGTCATCGGCGTGGTCGGCATGCTGCTCGACCTGATGTTCGCCCAGCTCCAGAAGGCGGTGACCTATGTGGAGTGATGCCGGCGTGCGCGAAGACCGCGCCATGCCACGGGCCCTTGCACCGGCAACAACGAAAGCACCCCAGATGACCGGTTTTCTCCAGGTTGAACAGCTCTCCAAGGCCTACCAGGCCGACAAGCCGGTGTTCGCCGACGTTTCCTTCGCCATCGACAAGGGCGAGTTCGTCTGCATCATCGGCCACAGCGGTTGTGGCAAGACCACCATCCTCAATGTGCTCGCCGGTCTCGACACCGCCACCAGCGGCCACTGCTTCATGGACGGGCGCGAGATCGCCGGCCCCAGCCTGGAGCGCGGTGTGGTGTTCCAGAGCCATGCGCTCATGCCCTGGCTCACGGTGCGGCAGAACATCGCGTTTGCGGTCAAGTCGCGCTGGCCCGACTGGGGTCGCAACGAGATCAACGCGCATGTGGAGAAGTTCGTGGCGCTGGTCGGCCTGAGCCCTGCCATCGACAAGAAGCCCAGCCAGCTCTCGGGCGGCATGAAGCAGCGCGTGGGCATCGCCAGGGCCTTCGCCATCCAGCCCAAGATGCTGCTGCTCGACGAGCCCTTTGGCGCGCTGGATGCGCTCACCCGCGGCACCATCCAGGACGAGCTCATGGCCATCGTGCGCGAGACGCACCAGACGGTCTTCATGATCACGCACGACGTGGACGAGGCCATCCTGCTGGCCGACCGCATCCTGCTCATGAGCAACGGCAACGACAGTGGCGCCGGCTACGTGCCCGGTGGCATGGCCGAGGTGGTGGTCAACCCCCTGCCACGCGAGCGCAGCCGCGCCCAGCTGCACCACCTGGACGGCTACTACGAGTTGCGCAACCACATCGTCGATTTCCTTGTCACCCGGGCCAAGGCCCACTGACCACCCCTTCCCTTTCCACTCCCTTCATCACAAGCAAAGAGGCAATCCATGAGCCGACTCGACGTCACCGAAAAGATCATCACCACCAAAGTCAGCAAGGGTCTGAGCTGGGCCGATGTGGCGAAAAAGGTGGGCCAGTCCAAGGAATGGACCACCGCGCTGTGCCTGGGCCAGATGACCGCCACCGCTGCGCAGGCCAAGGTGCTGGGCAAGCTCTTCGGCCTCTCCACCGAGGAGCAGAAGTGGCTGCAGGTCGTGCCGTACAAGGGCTCGCTGCCGACCACCGTCCCCACCGACCCGCTGATCTACCGCTTCTACGAACTCGTCAACGTCTACGGCACGACCTTCAAGGAACTGATCCACGAAGAGTTCGGCGACGGCATCATGAGCGCGATCGATTTCAAGATGGACCTCAAGCGCCAGCAGGACCCGAACGGTGACCGCGTGAACATCGTGATGTCCGGGAAGTTTCTCCCCTACAAGCAGTACTGATGGAGCCGCGCCCGCCGCTGCCGCCCTTCACCGCCGATACCGCCGCGCAGAAGGTGCGCATGGCCGAGGATGCGTGGAACAGCCGCGATCCGGACCGCGTGGTCAAGGTCTATACCGGGGACACGCGCTGGCGCAACCGCGCGGAGTTCCCGGTGGGCCGGGACGAGGTGCACGCCTTCCTGGTGCGCAAGTGGGCCAGGGAGCTGGACTACCGCCTCATCAAGGAACTGTGGGCGTTCACGGACCACCGCATCGCGGTGCGCTTCGTCTACGAATGGCGCGACGACTCGGGCCAGTGGTTTCGCTCTCACGGCAACGAGAACTGGCAGTTCAACGAACTCGGCTACATGGAACAGCGCCACGCCAGCATCAACGACCGACCCGTCCAGCAGAGCGAGCGGCTGTTCCAATGGCCGCTGGGGCGGCGGCCCGACGACCATCCCGGCCTGAGCGAGCTGGGGCTTTGAGCGCCGCCACCTTGTGCCGAAAAGCCATGGACGGCGGCGGTGAGATCGGGGTGGCCAGTGGCGCTGCCGAGACCGGCGGCAGCGGCGTGGCCCGTGTCGGGCGCCTTCTGGCGCGGGTCTGAGGCTTCCGGTTCAGTGGGCTCGCGACTTCGGAAACAGGACCACACCCGGCAGGTCTTCGAAATGCGCGTCACAGGTGAGCAGTTCGGCGCCCTTCTGCACGGCCGTGGCGTACACGATGGCGTCTGCGGTGGCGAGCTTGTGCTGGCGGTGCAGATCGGCGGCCAGCAGGGCGGTGGCCGTGTCGAGTGGTGTGACCTGGCACTTCATCGTGTAGGCGATCACCTGATCGGCCTGCGGTTCACCGAGTTCGCGCCATAACCATTTGGACAGCTCCAGCTGCACGATGGTCGGCACGACGCACAGGTCCTTCTCGGGAATTTCCTGGGCGAGCTTCTTGCCGGTGGGCGAGGCGATCAGCCATTCGATCCAGGCCGAGGTGTCGACCACGCGCAAGGGAGCCGCCATCAGTAGCGGTCCTTGCGGTCCCGGTACCCCGCCGTGCTCGCGCCTTTGGCGATGCCGGCGAGTTGCTTGAGCTCCGGCACCGGCATCACCAGCACGCCCTTGTCCTTGGGAATGAACACGAACTCCTGGCCTGCTTTCCAGTGCAGCTCGTCGCGAACCGCCTTGGGAATGGAGATCTGGAACTTGCTGGAAAGGGTGGCGGTGGCAGACACGTCTGGCTCCTGGATGATCGATCGAAAGATGGTAAGAATATACCAAGCTTCGTCGAGATGCAGGCGACCTACCCCGGCAGTGGAATCCACTCCTGGTTGTCTTCCGGGGGCAGGGGAATGCGCCCGGCCTTCCAGTCGGCCTTGGCCTGTTCGATGCGTTCCTTGCGCGAGGAGACGAAGTTCCAGAACACGTGCCGTTCGCCCAGCGGCTCGCCGCCGAAGATCATGAGCGTGCTCTTCTCGCGCGCGGCAAGGACGGCATCCGCATCATCGCCAAACACCAGCAGCTGGCCCGGGTGGTAGATCTCGCCCGCGTGTTCGACCTCGCCGCGCGCCACATAGACCGCCTGCTCGCTGTAGCCTCCGGGCAGCGCCAGGCGCGCACCGGCCTGCCATTCTGTGTGCAGGTAGAACAGGCGCGAGTGCGTGCGCACCGGGCTCTTCATGCCGTAGGCTTCGCCCGCGATCAGGCGCATCCACACACCCGCTTCGTCGCGCACCGGCAGGTCCGCGGCAGGGTAGTGGGTGAAGGCCGGATCGGTTTCTTCGTCGGCTTCGGGCAAGGCCACCCAGAGCTGCATCAGCTCCAGGCCGCCACCCGCGAACGAGTCGGGGTGCGTGAAGCGCTCGGAATGCGAGATACCGCGCCCGGCGGTCATCCAGTTCACGTCGCCCGGCACGATGGATTGCCGCACGCCCAGGCTGTCGCGGTGCATCACCTGGCCGCTGAGCAGGTAGCTCACGGTCGACAGCCCGATGTGCGGGTGCGGGCGCACATCGGCGCCCTTGATGGCCTCGGGTGCCAGCGTCACGGGCCCTGCGTGGTCGACAAAGATCCAGGGGCCGACCATGCGGCGTTTCGCGTACGGCAGCACGCGCCGCACCTTCAGGCCGTGGCCCAGGTCCGCTTCACGGGCGTTGATCACCATTTCGAGCATCGTGGCACTCCTTGTTGTTTCGAGGGGGGGGCCGCCGCAGGCGGCGCGCAGCGTTACACCTCAGCCGCGATCCGGCCCATCTTGCCGCTCTGGAAGTCGGCAAAGGCCTGGTGGATTTCGGCCTCGGTGTTCATCACGAACGGGCCATACCCCACCACCGGCTCGTTGATGGGCTCACCCGCCAGCCAGAGCACGGTGGCATCTTCCAGCACCTCGAAGCGCACGTCCTGCCCGTCGCGGGTGAAGACCGGCATTTGCGCCGCGCCCACCTCCTGACCATCTTCCAGGCGCAGTCGGCCGCGCAGCACAAGGGGCGCCGTGGTGTGGCCTTGTGCGGCGGGCAGGGTCACGGTGTGGCCGGCCTTCAGGCGCAGGTCCCACACCTGCATGGGCGTGAAGGTGCGCGCCGGGCCTGCCGAGCCCTGCAGGTCGCCCGCGATGATGCGGGCGATGCCCGCGCCCTCGGGCAGGTCGACCTGGGGAATCTGATCGCGCGTGATGCCCTGGTACCCGGGCGCGGCCATCTTGTCGCGCGCGGGCAGGTTCACCCAGAGCTGCACCATTTCGAACGGGCCACCTTCCTTCGCGTAGCGTTCACCGTGGTACTCCTCGTGCACGATGCCGGCGGCAGCGGTCATCCACTGCACCTCGCCGGGGCCGATGGTGCCGCCGCCACCGCTGGAGTCGCGGTGCGAAACCTCGCCGTCGTAGACGATGGTCACGGTCTCGAAGCCGCGGTGCGGGTGCTGACCCACGCCGCGCTGCTTGGTGGTGGGCTCGAAGCGCGTGGGGCCGCCGTAGTCCAGCATCAGGAAGGGCGAGAAGCGTTCGGGCCGGTCGTTGTACGAAAACATGTTGCGCACCGGAAAGCCATCACCGACCCAGTGGCCGCCGGCGTTGCGCTGAATGAAAGACACGGTTTTCATGGGGTGTACTCCTTGTTGGGGTCCACTGTAGCGGTCTGTCGTTCTCTTGATAAGTCGGTAAGATTGCAAATCATTTTTCAATGAGATGAACAATCAGAACCCCGACCTGAACGACACCCTGGTGTTCGTGCGCGTGGCGCAGGCCGGGGGCTTTAGCGCCGCCGCGCGCCTGACGGGCATGCCGGTCTCCACCCTGAGCGTGCGCGTGGCGCGGCTGGAGCAGCGCCTGGGCGTCACGCTGCTGCAGCGCACGACGCGCCGCCTGCGCCTGACCGAGACGGGGCAGGCCTATCTGCAACAGGCGGCGCGCGGGCTGGAGGACATCCTGCAGGCCGAGGCGCAGATCGATGCGGGGCGGCAGGAAGCGCAGGGCCTGCTGCGCATGACGCTGCCGATCGACATGGGCGACGACCAGCTGCTGGCCATCCTCAGTGCCTACCGCGATCGCCACCCGGGGGTGGCCATCGAACTGGTGTTTTCCGACGCACGCCTCGACCTCGTGGCGCACGGCCTGGATCTGGCCCTGCGCGTGGGCGAGCTGGCGGACTCCAGCCTGGTCGCCCGCACGATCGGACAGGCGCGCTGGGCGCCTTTTGCCCACCCCGGCTACCTGCAGCGCGCCCCCGCGTTGCGCCAGCCCAGGGACCTGTCGCAGCACGACGCGCTGTGCTTCAGCCCGCTCGGGCGCGACAGCTGGACGCTCGGGCGCGGCAAGAGTCGCGTCCATGTGCCGTTGCGCAGCGTCTTTGCCGCCAACGACATGCGGCTGATCCGCCGGCTCGCGCTCGAGAGCCGGGGCGTGGCCCTGCTGCCCGACTACGTCTGCCGGCGCGAGGTCGACCACGGGCAGCTGGTGCCGCTGCTGCCCGGCTGGCACGCGCGCACCGACCCGATTCACCTCGTCTACCCCACGCAGCGCTTCGTGCCGCCCAAGCTGCGCCACTTCATCGATGAGGCGGGGCCCGCTCTTTCTGCGCTGTTCGACCGCTGAACACGCCGCGGTGCCAAACTTCGTTCCCATGCGCCTCGAACACTTCCATCAGCGCCTGCGCGGCCTGGGCGCCAACCCCCGCCATGCGCAGCGAGTGCTGCGCCTGTGGTCGCAGGCCTTGCCGCAGCTGGGCGGGCGCCGCGATCCCGTCAGCTTCCTGCCGGCGCCGCTGGTGGCGGCGCTGCCTGCGCTGGCCGACGAGCTCGCTGCCCTGGCGCGGCTGGTGTCCGAACACCCGGGCGAAGACGGCTCGGCGCGCCTGCTGGTGGCGCTGGCCGATGGCCAGATGGTCGAGAGCGTGCTGCTGCCGCGCGGCGGCGTGTGCGTGTCCACCCAGGTCGGCTGCGCCGTGGGCTGCGTGTTCTGCATGACCGGGCAGGGCGGCCTGGTGCGCCAGGTGGGCAGCGCCGAAATCGTGGCCCAGGTGGCACTGGCGCGCACCCTGCGCCCGGTACGGCGGGTGGTGTTCATGGGCATGGGCGAGCCCGCGCACAACCTGGACAACGTGCTCGAAGCCATTGACCTGCTGGGCACCGTGGGCAACGTCGGCCACAAGGACCTGGTGTTCTCCACCGTGGGCGACCCGCGCGTGTTTGAGGCCTTGCCTCAGGGCCGCGTGAAGCCCGCGCTGGCGCTCTCGCTCCATACCACCAAGGCTGGTCTTCGCGAACAATTGCTGCCGCGCGCGCCGCGCATGACGCCCGAAGAACTGGTGGAGGCCGGCGAGCGCTACGCGCGCGCCACCGGCTACCCGATCCAGTACCAGTGGACGCTGCTTGAAGGCATCAACGACGGCGACGACGAGATCGAAGGCATCGTGCGCCTGCTGCACGGCCGGTACGCGATCCTCAACCTGATCCCCTACAACACGGTGGGCCCGCTGCCGTACCGGCGACCCGCCGCTGAACAGGCGGTGGACATCGCGCGCCGCCTGCACCGGCGCGGCATCCTCACCAAACTGCGCCAGTCGGCGGGGCAGGACGTGGACGGCGGCTGCGGGCAGTTGCGCGCGCGGGCCGAGAAATTGCAGACGCGGCGGGTCGTGCCCCTGCGGGCGCTTGGCCAGCCTCCGGGCGGGCGGGCGTCATCCCCCGCCTGAGGCCTCGGGCAGAAAGCTCACCTGCAGGAAGCGCCGGCCCTTGGGTTCGGCGATGCGGTGCAGGCAGGCCTGCCAGGCCACGTCGGTGGCGCAGCCGCGATGCACGAACCCGGGGATGGGATGGGTTTCATCGTCAAACACCATCAACTCGGGCAAGCGCGCGAGGTACGGCAACGCCACACCGCCCGTGGCGTGTCGCGCACCCACCTTGTGGGCGTGACCACCCACCAACAGGCGCCGGTGCGCCAGGGCGAGCAGGCCACCGCCCGTGGCCCTCACGCCGATCTCGCGGTGGCCGCAGATGTTGCCGCACACGAAGGCGAAGACCTCCTGGCGCCAGGGCTCGGGAACGAGGCGATCGGCCCAGCGCACGATGTCGGCGTTGCCGATGTCGCGCGCACCCTGGCCGCCCGGTATGGGTTTGCCGCAGAAGGCGTCCAGCAGCCGTTCGTAGGCGATGAGGCCGGGCGCGACCACCAGGAACCGCCGCACGAAGCGCGGGTCGTCCCGACCCGATGCCCGTGCGCGCAAGTGGTTGAGCAACTGCCAGATCAGTAAGGCCTGCAGCACCGCGACGCGGCCATCACCGGTGGGCAACGCCACGCAGTGGCTGCGGCGTTGCTCGCGCCCGGTCTCATGCGCCGCGATGGTGGACAGGATGGCCCGCCGTTGCGCTTCGTCAAAGGCCGGAAGCGACCGGGCATGGGCCCGGCCCTGACCGAACCACAAACCAAGCAGCGCGGCCGTGGTGGGTGTGACACCCTCCAGCGTTTGGGCGTCGGTGACGCATTGAAGGTCCATGGGCGATCTGGGGCACGTGAGGGCGATGCGGTGGCGACTGGCCAGAAAATTCAATCAACAAGTGAATGAAATATACAACAAAACGTTTAAATGTTCGACGACCAAAACCTAGCGTTGCGGTCATGGAACACAAGCTTGAATTTGCCCAGCGCTTGCGCGAGGCCATGGTCGCTGAAGGGTTGGCGCCCCGGCCCGGCGTGCTGCTGAACCTGTTCAACGCCAACTACTGGGGTCGCTCGGTGTCGTTCCAGGCGGTCTCGCGCTGGCTGCGCGGCGAGGCAATCCCCGCGCAGGACAAGCTGCTGGTGCTCGCCGAAGCCCTGAAGGTCGAGCCCGAGGTGCTGCGCTTCGGCGAGGCCGTGCGCCACCGCGTGCGGGAGCACCGCGCGCGCTGGGACGCGGGTGTGGGCTACCAGGAGCGCGAGGTGTTCGACGCCTTCCTGCGCCTGCCCGCGCCGCAGCGCAAGCTGGTGCGGGAAGTCATTCAAGCGCTGGCGCAGGTGCAGGCTGAACGCAAGGCGTGAGCAGACAGGCCTCGCGCGCTAAAATCCCTCCTTCTCAAGGAGCGTTGCAGCGCCGGGGGCTCACCGCAGCCCGCACCGTGCGTCAGGCTTGAGTGGGCATGAACAGGCCCAAACGGCGCTCACCACAGTCTGTTGTCCGCAACCTGTCCTGGTGAGCCTCATGTCCTCGGAATCCACGCCGTCCCCTTCCCACCCCGTGCCGCCCATGCTGCTCTCCGGCCTGGAGCCGTTGCGCATTGGCGAAGGCAGCCTGTTCGTGAACGTCGGGGAACGCACCAACGTCACCGGCTCCAAGGCCTTCGCCCGCATGATCCTGGAGGGCCGTTTCGAAGACGCGCTGGCCGTGGCCCGCCAGCAGGTGGAGAACGGCGCCCAGATCATCGACGTCAACATGGACGAGGCCATGCTCGACAGCAAGGCCGCCATGGTGCGCTTCCTCAATCTCATCGCCGGCGAGCCCGACATCGCGCGCGTGCCGGTGATGGTGGATTCCTCCAAGTGGGAGGTGATCGAGGCCGGCCTGCGCTGCGTGCAGGGCAAGGGCGTCGTCAACTCGATCTCCATGAAGGAAGGCCTGGACGAATTCAAGCGCCAGGCGCGCCTCGTCAAGCGCTACGGCGCCGCCGCCGTGGTGATGGCGTTCGACGAAAAAGGCCAGGCCGACACCTATGAACGCAAGGTCGAGATCTGCGAGCGCGCCTACCGCGTGCTGGTCGACGAAGTCGGCTTTCCGCCCGAGGACATCATCTTCGACCCCAACATCTTCGCCATTGCCACCGGCATCGAGGAACACAACAACTACGCCGTCGATTTCATCAACGCCACGCGCTGGATCAAGCAGAACCTGCCCGGCGCCAAGGTCAGCGGCGGCGTGTCCAACGTGTCGTTCAGCTTCCGCGGCAACGACCCGGTGCGCGAGGCCATCCACACCGTTTTCCTGTACCACGCGATCCAGGCCGGCATGGACATGGGCATCGTCAACGCCGGCATGGTCGGCGTGTACGACGAGCTCGAACCCGAACTGCGTGATCGCGTGGAAGATGTCGTGCTCAACCGCCGGCCCGACGCCGGCGAGCGCCTGGTGGAAGTGGCCGAAAGCGCCAAGGGCTCGGCCCGGGACGATTCGCAAAAGAACGCCTGGCGCGCGCTGCCGATTCGCGAGCGCCTGAGCCACGCGCTGGTGCGCGGCATCAACGACCACATCACCGAAGACACGGAAGAGATGTGGCGCGAGATCGAGGCGGGCGGCGGGCGCCCGCTCAACGTGATCGAAGGCCCGCTGATGGATGGCATGAACGTGGTTGGCGACCTGTTCGGCCAGGGCAAGATGTTCCTGCCTCAGGTGGTGAAGAGCGCGCGCGTGATGAAGCAGGCCGTGGCGCACCTGCTGCCCTACATCGAGGCCGAGAAGCTGGCCATGCAGGCCGCCGGCGGCGACGTCAAGCCCAAGGGCAAGATCGTGATCGCCACCGTCAAGGGCGACGTGCACGACATCGGCAAGAACATCGTCACCGTCGTGCTCCAGTGCAACAACTACGAGGTGGTGAACATGGGCGTGATGGTGCCCTGTCACGAGATCCTTGCCATGGCCAAGGCCGAGGGCGCGGACATTGTGGGCCTGTCGGGGCTGATCACCCCCAGCCTGGAGGAAATGCAGTACGTGGCCGGCGAGATGCAGAAGGACGCGCACTTCCGCGAGCGCGGCATCCCGCTGCTGATCGGTGGCGCCACCACCAGCCGCGTGCACACGGCGGTGAAGATCGCGCCGCACTATGACGGCCCGGTGGTCTACGTGCCCGACGCTTCGCGCAGTGTGAGCGTGGCGCAAGGCCTGCTGTCGGAGCAGGCGGCGGCCTACATCGCCGAGGTCAATGCCGACTACGAGCGCGTGCGCCAGCAGCACGCGAACAAGAAGCAGGTGCCGCTGTGGCCGCTGGCGAAAGCCCGCGCCAACCGGACGCCGATCGACTGGAGCGCCTTCACGCCGAAGCAGCCCAGGTTCATCGGCCGGCGCGTGTTCAAGAACTTCGACCTGCACGAGATCGCGAAGTACATCGACTGGGGCCCGTTCTTCCAGACCTGGGACCTGGCCGGGCCCTTCCCCGAGATCCTGAAGGACGAGGTGGTGGGCGAGGAAGCGCGGCGCGTGTTCAGCGACGGCAAGCGCATGCTGCAGCGCCTGATCGAAGGCCGCTGGCTCAGCGCCAGCGCGGTGGTGGGCCTGTACCCGGCCAACAGCGTGCGCGACGACGACATCGAGCTCTACACGGACGAGAGCCGCAGCGAGGTGGCGCTGACCTGGCATGGCCTGCGCCAGCAGGCCGAGAAGCACGAGATCGACGGCGTGATGCGCCCCAGCCGTTGCCTGGCCGACTTCGTCGCGCCCCGGGGTGTGGCCGATGACTACGTCGGCCTGTTCGCCGTCACCGCCGGCCTGGGGGTGGAGAAGAAAGAGAAGCAGTTTCTCGACGACCTGGACGACTACTCCGCCATCATGCTCAAGGCCCTGGCCGACCGCATGGCCGAGGCGCTGGCCGAGTGCATGCACCACCGCGTGCGCACCGACCTCTGGGGTTACGCGGCCGACGAGGCGCTGAGCAACGAGGAACTGATCAAGGAAAAGTACCAGGGCATCCGCCCCGCACCCGGCTACCCCGCGTGTCCGGACCATTCCGTCAAGCGCCCGATGTTCGAGCTGCTGCAGTGCGAGGACATCGGCATGGGCCTGACCGAGAGCCTGGCCATGACACCGGCGGCCAGCGTGAGCGGCTTCTACCTCGCCCACCCGCAAAGCACCTACTTCAACGTCGGCAAGATCGGCGAGGATCAGGTGGACGACCTCGCCGCGCGCAGCGCGGTGGCGCGCAACGAACTGCAGCGCTGGCTCGCGCCGAATCTGTAGGTCATTTCAACGCCGAGCGGAACCGATGGCGGGCCCCAGGGTCTGCCTCCGGGCATTCCCTTCGATTTCTTCTCTTTTCAACACCCGTCACACACATGAACGCACTCAACAACCTCTTCAACCAACCCCGCCTGGGCGTGATCCTGCTGCGCTGGACCCTGGCCATCCTGATGATCTTCCACGGCTGGGCCAAGGTCACCGGCGGCGTGGGTGGCATCGAGGGCATGCTGGTGGGCAAGGGCTTGCCCGGCGTACTGGCCTATGGCGTGTACCTGGGGGAGCTCATCGCGCCCCTGTTCCTGCTCGCGGGCGTCTGGATCGTGCCCGCCGCGCTCCTGATCGCGATCAACATGGCCTTTGCCGTGGGTCTGGCCCACATGGGCCAGTTCACGGATTTCACGAACAGCGGCGGCTGGCGCCTGGAACTGCAGGCGTTCTTCTTTGTCACCGCACTGGTGGTGGCCTTCACCAACCGCCTGGGGCCGAACAAGGGTTGAGCTGTATCAGCCGGCGCCGGGGCACAACCCGCTCCGCCTGAAGCAACGCCATCCAGAGGCACCGAGGGTCCGGCTCCGCCGGCCCGAGGCGCCGTCCCCCTCCCAGCCGAAGGCGCCAGAGAGGGGGAAGCCGCGCAGCGGCGCAGGAGGTGCTTCCCCGCCTATACGTTCATGATGGCCACGGAGCGCGCGTTCAGGTAGGCCTCCATCGCCTCCGGGCCGCCCTCGGAGCCGTAGCCCGAGTCCTTCAGGCCACCGAACGGCATCTCCGCCGACGGCATGGCCGGCATGTTCACCCACAGCATGCCCACCTCGACACGCCGCGCCAGCAGGTCCGCGTTCTTCAGCGAGCGCGTGAAGGCGTAGCCCGCCAGGCCATAAGGCAGGCGGTTGGCTTCGGCGATGGCTTCGTCCAGCGTGTTGAAGCTGCGCACCGCGGCCATGGGGCCGAAGGGTTCGTCGTTGAACACGCGCGCGTTCAGCGGCACGTCGGTCAGGATGGTGGGGCGCCAGAAGTTGCCTTCGTCGCCAATGCGCTCACCGCCGGTGGCCAGCGTGGCGCCGCGTTGCAGCGCGTCCTGCGTGAACTCGGCCATGGCCGTGACGCGGCGCGGGTTGGCCAGCGGGCCCATCTGCGTGCCTTCGGCGCTGCCGTCGCCCACGGCCAGGCCGGCCGCATGCTTCACCAGCGCGGCGGAGAATTCCTTCGCGATGCTCTCGTGCACCAGGAAGCGCGTGGGCGAGATGCAGACCTGCCCGGCGTTGCGAAACTTGGCGCCGCCCGCGGTCTTCACGGCCAGCGCCACGTCGGCGTCTTCCGCCACGATCACCGGGGCATGACCACCCAGCTCCATGGTCACGCGCTTCATGTGCTGGCCGGCCATGGCCGCGAGCTGCTTGCCCACCGGTGTGGAGCCGGTGAAGGTGATCTTGCGGATCACCGGATGCGCGATCAGGTAGCTGGAGATTTCCGATGGCGTGCCGTAGACCAGGCCGAGCACGCCCGGCGGCAGGCCGGCGTCGGCGAACGCGCGCACCAGCTTGGCCGGCGCGGCGGGGGTTTCTTCTGGCGCCTTGACGATCATCGAACAGCCGGTGGCCAGTGCCGCCGCGAGTTTGCGCACCACCTGGTTGATGGGGAAGTTCCAGGGTGTGAAGGCCGCGACCGGCCCCACCGGGTCCTTCAGCACCATCTGGCGCATGGCCAGGTTGCCGCGCGAAGGCACGATGCGCCCATACACGCGTTGGCCTTCATCGGCGAACCACTCGATGATGTCGGCGGCGGCCATGGCCTCGCCCTTGGCCTCGGCCAGCGGCTTGCCCTGTTCCTGCGTCAGCAGCGCGGCGATGGCACCGGCGCGCTCGCGCATCAGGGCAGCGGCGGCGCGCATGATCTTCGCGCGCTCCACGGGGGCCTTGTCGCGCCAGACCTCGAAGCCCTTTTGCGCGGCGTCCAGCGCGAGGTCCAGATCCGCCTGGCGTGCGTGCGCCACGCGGCCGATCTCCTTGCCGGTGGCCGGGTTGAACACGGGCAGCGTCTCGCCAGCGGCGGCCTCGCGCCACTGGCCGTGGATGAAGAGTTGGGTGTTGGGGTAGGTCATGGCGGGTCTCCTGCGGGGGAAGGTTCTCGGATCGGAAAACCGCAGACCATACCAGTTGGCATGGGAAACGCGCGAGCTGGGGGTTTCAGACGGGCCGCGGGAACAGCATCGGCAGGAGCAACACGGCCTCAGGAGCCGGTGATCCCGTCTTCGAGACCCGTACCACCCGGCCCGGCACGTCAGGGTTCGCAGGTGTCGCCCTCCGGCAATCGACCCGAGCTGCCTGAGACGGAGCGGTTGTAGGCGAGGTATTGCCTGGCGCGTGCTCTGGTGTTTGCCATCATGGCCTCAAGTTGGCTGCCCATGTCGTAGCCCTTTTGGTAGTCGGGCATGAACGATAGCCGCAGGCATTTCACTCCAGCCATGGAACGCTCGCCCAACACCTGCAGGGCCTCAGCGTCGGTCAGATTCGCGAGCAATTTGGCCTGCTGCACCCGCGCCATCTGTTGTGCCGCCTTTTTCTGTGGATCCGTGATGGGCTGGGCGGCGATCCAGGCGTCGATGTCATCACGGATGCCGTTGTCATCAGCGTCCGGCCCCCGAAGGTCTCTGGAGCGGTCAAGCCTGTGCAACTGGCCGCTGTCTTCCAGGGCCTTGATCTGCTCGGCCAGAGGGATCGCGGACGTTTCTGCGTTGTCGGGCGCAGAGCCGCCGCCACAGGCGGTCAGAGCGGCAGCGAGCGCCAGCGGGAGGAGCGAGCAGCAGACATGTCGTGCCATGGCGTTTCCTGTGGGTTCAATTGACGAGGGCGTCCAGCGACTGGACGATGAGGCCACGGGTGCGGGGGTAAGCCTCGCGCGCGGTATCAAGATAAGTGGGCTCGAAGCCGTGACCGGTGAGATCGGTTCGGCTCATGGGCAAGCTGACGTTGACATCCGGCACGCTGTTCAGGCCGGTGACGCGCAGCGCATTGATGACCAGGTCGATGTTCGCGAGCACGTAGTCGCCGCGCAGGGTGGGTGAGGCCGGCGCCACGTGCACCACCCGGGCCCGCGCGTCGGGCTTGAAGGCCATGAGCGCATCGAAGGCGCTGTTGACGAACAGGTTGCCTTGCGAGTGGGCCACCAGCACCATGCCGTGGCCCTCGTCGGCGTAGCGCCACAGGCGTTCCATGTGGTCGGCCCGGTTCTCGTGGGTGGGCGAGTCCCTGAGCAGAGTGATCAGCTTGAGGGTTTCTCGTGCCAGCTGATTCAGCAGGGCATTGACGCTGCCGTCCAGCCACTGCAGGAGCGCATTGCTGCCATGGCCCAGCCGACTGAGCAGTTGACCGGTCAGGGAGGTGTCTTGCTGGTGGCGTCCTGCCAGGATGTCCCAGAAGGTCTCCCAGCGATTGGTGAACACACCGCCCAGTTCCTGGCTGCGCTGCTCGAACACCTCGGCCACGTCTTCAAAGCAAGAGAGTTTGCCCAACACGCCCTCGCCGCAGGCGGTCTGGTTGTAGAACCAGTCGTATTTGAGCGCGACGCCTTTGTACTGAGTACCGAACTCGACCTCAAGTCGATCAGCGCTCTTTTGTGCATGTTCATCCGTATTCGCCACTCCATTGAAGAACCCGATCACCACCTCCTGCCGGACGTCGATGTCCCACCGGGCAGGTTCGCTGCAGTCCTCGCATTCCGCGACGACGGTGTCGGTGCGGGGCTGGGTGCTTGATCCGGGGTAGTAAGTGAAACGGAATTCTCCGGCGCTGTCGGTTCTCCTGATCGTTGACGAGCAAGCGGCCTGGCCGCATGCGAGCCAGCCCGGCGTGGCGGTGGCCGGATCGGTCTCCAGGCGCAACGTGACCGGCTTGTGCGGCAGGATTGCGCCATTGAAGCTTGTCCGGGCCGTGAGCTGGACCGGCCGTGGGTTTTTCAGCGAGACGGATCTTTGATCACCTTGCAACGTGATGTTCAGGGGGAGCGGATTCCGGTGGGCGCAGTATTGAAGATGGCGCACCTCGAACCCGTTGAGGCCGAGATCGCGAATGATCGTCTCCGTGGTGCCGCTTGAGCAACTGCCTGAGGGCCGGCAGGTGGTCTGGGTTTGCCTCCAGTTGTGGAAGTCCACGATCCATACATGGCCGTCCCGGAACACCGGGTCGGATGTCGTGAGAAGGCTCGTTTCACGCGTGATGGTCGTTGTCCAGCCGGGCCAGGGCTTGTCTTCATGGTGTTGTGGGGACGGACCGTTGATGCTGTAGAGGTCGGGATACGACTCGGCGTTCGGGTATTGCACATAGTTCCGGATGACCTGCTGAACCGCCTCGCTGGCCATGCTCTGCCCCAAATCGGGAAGCGGTTCTTCCTGGTCCCCGAATTCATGGCAATAGGTGATCGGGGCGGCGTGGGCGGTCGAGACCAGGAGGACAGCCGCCACAAGAACGCCCAGGCATCCTCTGCAAAACCGCTTGACGCCCTCGGCGCCGCCGCCGGGCCCGTTCAAAACCCCATTCAGTCCTTTTGTGTTTGTGAAGTTGTGCATGCCGTCCCTTTGAGAAGCCGGCGATGCTAGAAGCGTGCAATCCCGGGGAACATACCCCCAACGCATTAATTTCTGGGGCAGGATGTCGTGCTTAACCCGCCTGGCGCAGCACCCGCCTGTATTGCACCGCTTCGGCCACGTGCCCCACGCCGACGGCGTCCTGCCCAGCCAGGTCGGCGATGGTGCGCGCCACGCGAAGCGCGCGGTGCGTGCTGCGCGCGCTCCAGCCCAGGCGCGCGGCGGCGTTGTGCAGGAACTTGAGGGCGTCGGCCTCGGCGTTCAGGTGCCGGTCCAGCGCCTGGCCGGCCAGGGCCTGGTTGGCCACGCCCTGTCGCTGCTCGGCGCGGTGCCGCGCCGCGATCACGCGTTCGCGCACGGCGGCGCTGGGCTCGCCGGCGCCGCCGCGCAACAGGTCGTCGGGTGGGAGCGCGGGCACTTCCACGTGCAGGTCGATGCGGTCAAGCAGCGGGCCGCTGAGCTTGCCCTGGTAGCGCGCGATCTGGTCGGGGGTGTCGCGGCAGGCCCGGGTGGGGTGACCGAGAAAGCCGCAAGGGCAGGGGTTCATGGCGCCCACCAGCTGGAAGCGCGCCGGGAACTCGCTTTGCATCGCTGCGCGCGAGATGCGGATGTGGCCACTCTCCAGGGGCTCGCGCAGCGCTTCCAGGGCACTGCGCGGAAATTCGGGCAGCTCATCGAGGAACAGCACGCCATGGTGGGCCAGCGAGATTTCGCCTGGGCGTGGTGGCGAGCCGCCGCCCACGAGCGCCACGGCGCTGGCGCTGTGGTGCGGCGCGCAGGTCGGGCGCTGGCCCCAGCGTTCGAGCGAGAAGCGCCCGGCCAGCGAGGCCACGGCGGCGGACTCCAGCGCCTGCAGGCTGTCCATGGGCGGCAACAGGCCGGCGAAGCGCTGGGCCAGCATGGACTTGCCCGAGCCCGGGGGCCCGACCATGAGCACGCTGTGGCCGCCGGCCGCCGCAATCTCCAGCGCACGCCGGGCCGCAGCCTGGCCCTTGACGTCGGCCATGTCGGCGTAGACCGGCGCCGCCCCGAGCGCTGTGGGCACCATGCGGCACCAGCCGCCTTCATCAGGGGGCACCTCGTCGGCCAGGCGTTCGGGGAGGAAGCGCGCCACCACATCCAGCAGGTGGTGCGCACGATAGACCTGGGCCTGCGGCACCAGGGCGGCCTCCTCCGCACTGCCGGCTGGCAGCACAAGGCGGGTGGGCTCGTCCTTCGAGGCATCGGTGCGGTGCAGCGCCAGGCTCATGGCCAGCGCGCCGCGCACCGGGCGCAGCTCGCCGCCCAGCGAGAGCTCGCCTGCGAACTCCCAGCCGGCCAGCCGCGCCGCGTCGATCTGGCCGCTGGCGGCGAGGATGCCCAGCGCGATGGGCAAATCGAAGCGGCCGGAATCCTTGGGCAGGTCGGCTGGTGCCAGATTGACCGTGATGCGCTTGTTCGAGGGAAAGGCCAGCCCCGCATTGGCGATGGCCGAGCGCACCCGCTCGCGCGCTTCCTTCACCTCGGTGTCGACCAGGCCCACGAGCGTGAAGCTGGGCAGCCCGTTGGCCAGGTGCACTTCCACGCAGACCGGTCGGGCGTCCAGGCCGAGCAGGGCGCGGCTGCGCACCAAAGACAGACTCATGGCGACTTTCTCCCTGTTCTGGTGCATTTCGGAGCGAGATCGCCTGCCGCACGAAGGGAAACAGCGCTGCACCCGATTGGTGCGCACAAGTTTGGCGCGCTTGCGAGGGGTGCTGGTGCTGGCGGGGGGATCCCGGCGCGGGGGTGATGATTCCTGCTGCCGTGGTCGCAATGTAGCGGTGGCTGCGGCCTGGAACCCCGGGGGGGTAGGGTTGCACGGCGCTGGCATGGTCCGTGCTTGGGGGTGTAAGCGATTGAATCCGGGCCGTGGAGTTCCATGGTCCCTCCGCAAACCGCGGTGGCGGCCCCCCGGCCTGATCACCCTTCCGTTCTCCAGAAGAGGAATCACAGCATGAAAATGGTTTCAGCCATCATCAAGCCGTTCAAGCTGGACGAAGTGCGCGAAGCACTTTCCGGCATGGGCGTGCAAGGCATCACCGTTACCGAAGTCAAGGGCTTCGGCCGCCAGAAAGGCCATACCGAGCTGTACCGCGGCGCGGAATACGTGGTCGACTTCCTGCCCAAGGTCAAGATCGAGGCCGCCGTCTCGGACGACCTGGTCGAGCGCGTCATCGAGGCCATCGAAGGTGCGGCCCGCACCGGCAAGATCGGCGACGGCAAGATTTTCGTCACTTCCCTGGAACAGGTGGTGCGCATCCGTACCGGCGAGACCGGCAAGGAAGCGCTCTGATCGCCGCCCCTGAACAAGAAAGATCACGAACATGAAAAAACTCATTGCAACCCTGTTCTTGGGCATGGGCCTGGCCTTCGGCGGCCTCAACGCCATGGCACAGACCGCCGCCCCCGCCGAGGCGCCTGCCGCGGCAGCGCCCGCCGCCGATACCGCCGCCCCTGCAGCGGCTCCGATGGCTGCGGAGGCACCCGCTGCGGCTGAAGCCGCACCGGCCGAGGAGGCCGTCAAGGAAACCATGGACAAGGGCGACGTGGCCTGGATGATGGTCGCCACCGTGCTGGTCGTCCTCATGGTCGTGCCGGGTCTGGCCCTGTTCTACGGCGGCCTGGTGCGCAGCAAGAACATGCTGTCGGTGCTGATGCAGGTGATGGTGGTGTTCTCGCTGATTGCCGTGTTGTGGGCCGTCTACGGCTACAGCCTGGCGTTCGGTGGCGAAGGCCTGATCATTGCCAACCTGGACAAGGTCTTCCTGCTGGGCATCACGGCCGACACGCTGGCCGCCACCTTCACGCCCGGCGTGATGATTCCCGAGCTGATCTTTGTCGCCTTCCAGGCCACCTTCGCCGGCATCACCTGCGCCCTGATCGTGGGCTCGTTCGCCGAGCGCATGAAGTTCAGCGCCGTGCTGCTGTTCAGCGTGATCTGGTTCACCTTCAGCTACCTGCCGATCGCCCACATGGTCTGGGGCGCGGGCGGCTACCTGTTCGACAAGGGCGCGCTGGACTTCGCCGGCGGCACCGTGGTGCACATCAACGCCGCCATGGCCGGTCTGGTGGGCGCCTACATGGTGGGCAAGCGCATCGGCTACGGCAAGGAAGCGCTCACGCCGCACAGCCTGACGCTGACCATGGTGGGTGCCTCGCTGCTGTGGGTGGGCTGGTTCGGCTTCAACGCCGGCTCCAACCTGGAAGCCAACGGCGGCGCCGGCCTGGCCTTCATCAACACGCTGCTGGCCACCGCCGCCGCCGTGCTGGCCTGGTGCATCGGTGAAGCGCTGAGCAAGGGCAAGGCCTCCATGCTGGGTGCCGCCTCCGGTGCCGTTGCTGGCCTGGTGGCTATCACCCCGGCCTGCGGCTCGGTCGGTCCCATGGGCGGCATCGTCATCGGCCTGATCGCCGGCTTCCTGTGCCTCTGGGGCGTCAACGGCCTCAAGAAGATGCTGGGCGCGGACGACTCGCTCGACGTGTTCGGCGTGCACGGCGTCGGCGGCATCGTGGGCGCGCTGCTCACCGGCGTGTTCTCCGCCGGTTCGCTCGGTGGCATCAAGGGCGACGACTACTCCATCGGCAGCCAGCTGGTGATCCAGGCCGAAGGCGTGCTGATCACCATGGTGTGGTCCGCGGTCGTGGCCTTCATCGCCTACAAGATCGTCGACATGATGGTGGGTCTGCGTGTGTCGGAAGAAGCCGAACGCGAAGGCCTGGACATCACCGCCCACGGCGAGACGGCCTACAACCGCTGAGCCCTCGATCTCCCTGGTTTGTTGAACCCGCGCTGCCGCAAGGCAGGCGGGTTTTTTCATGCGCGCGCGGCCTGCTTATGATGCGCGGCGGGACACGACAACATTCAGGAGGAAGCCATGTCCATCGCCCCGCTGCGCCTGTGCGCGCTCGCCGTATTGACCGCGTTCATCGCGACCGCGCACGCCACCGAGACCGGCCAACGCAAGCCGCCCGCCAAGGTCACCTTCCAGAAGGCGCCATCCGAGGAAAGCCCGGCCGCTCGCGAGAAGCGGCTCAAGCGCGAATGCAAGGGCCGGCCCAACGCCGGCATGTGTCTCGGGTACACACGTTAGATCAACGGCTCCCGGGCGGGATTGCAGCCCGTCGTGCAGAAAATTCAAAGCCCCAGGATGGCCCGGCGGCTACCATCGCTGCCATGTCCTCCACGCCTCCCGAGTACCCGGGTGAATTGATTGAACGGGTGCGCGCCGCCGCCGCCGCGCGAACATCTCTGCACATCACGGGAGGCGGCACCAAGGCCTTCCATGGCGAAGCGGCCGCCGGCGAGCCGCTGTCCACCACCGGCTGGTCGGGCATCGTGAGCTACGAACCCACCGAACTGGTCGTCACCGTGCGCGCGGGCACGCCACTGGCGGAACTGGAAGCCGTGCTGGCCGAGCGCGGCCAGTGCCTGCCCTTCGAGCCACCGCACTTCGCACCCGGCGGTACCGTGGGCGGCATGGTGGCCTCGGGCCTGAGCGGTCCGGCGCGCGCCAGCGTGGGCTCGGTGCGGGATTACGTGCTCGGCGCCCGCTTCATCAACGGGCGGGCCGAGCTGCTCACCTTTGGTGGCCAGGTCATGAAGAACGTGGCGGGCTACGACGTCAGCCGCGTGATGGCCGGTTCCATGGGCACGCTCGGCGTGATCACCGAAGTCAGCCTCAAGGTGCTGCCGGTGGCCCCGGCCGAGGCCACGCTGGTGTTTGCACTCGGCCAGCACGAAGCGCTGGAACAACTGCACCGCTGGGGCGGCCAGCCCCTGCCCTTGAACGCCAGCCGCTGGGTGAAAGACGATGCGCAAGACGGCGCGCCCGAACGGCTGTTCGTGCGGCTGCGCGGTGCGGTGGCGGCGGTGGAGGCGGCCTGCGAGCGCATGGCCCGCGAAGCCGGTGGCACGCGCATGGACAACGCCGTGACCGCCCCGGACTGGGCCGCCTGCCGCGACCAGCGCCTGCCTTTCTTCCATGCCCCCTCGCCCGAGGTGTGCCTGTGGCGCCTGTCCGTGCCGCAGACCGCGCCGGTGCTGGCGTTGCCGGGGGCGCAGCTGATCGAATGGCAGGGCGCACAGCGCTGGCTGTGGGCGCCAGCCTTGGCCGCCGCTGAGATACGCGCGGCGTCCGCCGCGGTGAAAGGCCACGCCACGCTGTTTCGCGCCGGCGCCGACGGGGCGCCGGGCGTGCCGCGCTTTGACCGCGCGAGCAACGCCATCGAGACCATCACGCAACGCCTGCGCGCCGAGTTCGACCCGGCCGGCATCTTCAACCCCGGCAGAACATGAGCCCCCATGCTCCACCGCTGCGCGGGTCGCTGCACCCCGAGGGGGCACATGCCAGGCTTGGGGCGGCCCGGCGCCTGGCCTGAATCGCTGAACCTTCATGCAAACCCAACTGTCCCCCGAATACCAGCAGCGCGCCGACGGCCGCGCGGCCGAGGCCATCCTGCGCAAGTGCGTGCACTGCGGCTTCTGCACCGCCACCTGTCCCACCTACCAGCTGCTCGGCGACGAACTCGACGGACCGCGCGGACGCATCTACCTGATGAAGCAGGTGCTTGAAGGCGCCGCGCCCACGCGCAAGACGCAGCTGCACCTGGACCGCTGCCTCACCTGCCGCAACTGCGAGAGCACCTGCCCCAGTGGCGTGGACTATGGCCACCTGGTGGACATTGGCCGCCAGATCGTGGACGAGAAGGTGCCGCGCCCGGCCAGTGAGAAGGCGGTGCGCTGGCTGCTCAAGGAAGGCCTGACCTCGCCCCTGTTCGCGCCTGCCATGAAGCTCGGCCAATGGGTGCGCCCGCTGCTGCCGGCGGTGCTCAAGGACAAGGTGCCCGCGCCGCGCGCCGTCGGTGTGCTGCCTTGGCGCACGCACGCGCGGCGGGTGCTGCTGCTGGCCGGTTGCGTGCAGCCGGCCATGATGCCCGGCATCCACGCCGCCACCGTCCGCGTGCTCGACGCCGCCGGCATCCAGGGCGTGCTGGCGCCGGAAGCCGGCTGCTGCGGCGCGGTGAAGTTCCACCTCAACGACCAGGACGGTGGCAAGGCACAGATGCGCCGCAACATCGACGCCTGGTGGCCGCTGATCGAAGACGGTGTCGAGGCCATCGTGATGAACGCCTCGGGCTGCGGCGTCACGGTGAAGGAATACGGCCACATCCTGCAGGACGACCCGTTCTATGCCGCCAAGGCCGCGCGCGTGAGCGCGCTCACGCGCGACCTGAGCGAGCTGCTGCCCGAACTGGTGCCGACGCTCAGGCCGCTGCTGAAGCAGCTGCCCGATGCCGCTCGGGTGATCGCTTTCCACCCGCCCTGCACGCTGCAGCATGGCCAGCAGCTCAAGGGCGGCGTGGAGCAGCACCTGGGCGCGCTCGGCTTCACCGTGCAGGTGGCAAAGAACGAAGCGCACCTGTGCTGCGGCTCGGCAGGCACCTATTCGGTGCTCAACCCCGACATCGCCCACACGCTGCGCGACCGCAAGCTCGGCCACCTCGGCGAGCTGCAGCCGGCGGTGATCGCCAGCGCCAACATCGGCTGCATCACCCACCTGCAGAGCGGCACCACCACGCCGGTGCGCCACTGGGTCGAGCTGCTGGACGACGCACTCACCGCCAGCGGTTGACGCCTGCGCGGTAAGCTGCGCGCATGATTCCCGCCCTGGCCACGCTGCTCGTCTTTCAACTGCTCGGCGAAGCGCTCGTGCTGGCGCTGGCCATGCCGGTGCCTGGCCCGGTGGTGGGCCTGGCGCTGCTGCTGCTCACGCTGGTGCTGCGCCCCTCGGTGCTCGACGGCATCAAGCCCACCGCGCAGACCTTGTTGCAGCACCTCTCGCTGCTGTTCGTGCCGGCCGGCGTGGGGGTGATGCTGCACCTGCAGCGTCTGGGGGATGAGGCGCTGGCCATCGGTGTGGCGCTGGTGCTGAGCACCCTGGTGGGTCTGGCCAGTGCGGCCCTCACGATGGCCTGGCTCATGAAGCGGGCGCGGCGATGAACCCGGGCGCCACCGCACCACTGGCGGGCTCGCTGGCCGACATCTGGGTCTACCTGTCGGCCACACCACTGCTGGGGCTGACGCTCACGCTGCTGGTCTACCACGGGGCCTTTCTGTTCTACCAGCGCTGCGGCTTCAACCCGCTGGCCAACCCGGTGGCCGTGGCGGTGGCGGTCCTGGCCGCGTTGCTCTGGGCCACGGGCACGCCCTACGCCACGTACTTCGAAGGCGCGCAGTTCGTGCACTTTCTGCTCGGGCCGGCCACGGTGGCGCTGTCGGTGCCGCTGTTCGAGCAGCTCGCGCGCCTCAGGCAGTTGTGGCTGCCCATGTTGGGTGCGCTGGTCGTGGGCACGCTGGCGGCCACCGTCACCGCCGTGGGCGTGGGCTGGGCGCTGGGCGCGTCGCGGGCCACGCTGGCCTCGCTCGCGCCCAAGTCGGTCACCAGCCCGGTGGCCATGGGCATCTCGGAAAAGATCGGTGGCCTGCCCTCGCTCACCGCCGTGCTGGTGGTGGGCACGGGTGTGACCGGCGCGGTGTGCGCGCGTTTCCTGTTCGATGCGCTGCGCATCCGCGACCCGATCGTGCGCGGCTTCGCGCTGGGCAATGCCGCGCACGGCATCGGCACCGCGCGCGCGTTCCAGGTGAGCGAGGAAATGGGCGCCTTTGCCGGGCTGGCCATGGGCCTGACGGCGCTGTTCAGCGCGGTGGTGCTGCCGCTGCTGGCGGGGCTGCTGCTGCGCTGGGTGTAGCCGCTCCCGTTGCGCGCTGACCCATCGCCTCGCGGTAGCGCCGGCTGCAGGGGACGGTGGCGCCGTCGCGCAGGTGCAGGCGGGCGTCGCCGCTGTCCAGGGGTTCGATCTCGGCCAGGTGATCCAGATTCACCGCGTGGCTGCGGTGCACACGCACGAAGCAAGCGGGATCGAGCTGCTGAAGGAAATCGGTGAGGGTTGCGCGCAGCAGATAGTCGTGCCCGTTCACCCGCAGCCCCACGTAGTTGCCCTGGGCCTGCACCCAGGCGATGTCGGCGGCGGCCACCAGGAATTCGCGGCGCAGCTTGCGCACCAGGAAGCGGGTGGGCCGCGGCTCGGGTTGTGGGGCGGCCTCGGCACCGGGGGCCGGCTCGGGGGCGTCGAGCACCCGGGCCTCGCCGGTGAGCCGCAGCACCAGGAAGCGGTAGCCCATCAGCGCCGCCACGATCATGGCGTAGCTGCGCACGTCCTTCAGATATTCATAGGCGAGTTGCAGCGGCCAGGGGCCGAAGTCGTAGCTTGCGCCCAGCAGGGCATAGCCCGCCCGGCGCAGCCACCACATGCCACCCACATGGAGCACGCAGAACACCAGGCTGGCGACGAGGTGCATGGGCAGCGCCGTGCGCAGGCTGTCCCAGCGCAGCGGAAAGCGCCGCTCGAACGCCACGATGGCCGGGATCAGCGCGCCGATGACGAGCGCACTCGTCACCTCCCACAGCACCGGTTGCCACAGCGGCGGCTGCTGCGCCGCCACCCGCTCCAGGTCCATCCAGGTCACCACGCTGTTGAAGACGGCCTGAACGGTGAGCACCAGGAACCAGAACCCGACCTCGAAGCGGCGCCGAACCGCGAGGTAGCGTGTGAACCAGTCGGAGGGAAGCGCCATGGCCGCCAGTCTACGTGGGGCCTGTCCCCGGGCCACGCCACTCGTCACAGCCGACCCACGAACCGTCCCAAAGTGGCCGGTGGCGGCGGCATCGGTCTCAAGAATCGGTGCCTGCAACCCGCAGGAGAGCCCTTCATGAACCGACGGCACGACATCGATGCCTTGCGCGCCCTCGCGTTTGCCCTGGTCATCGTCTACCACGTGGGCATGTACTACGTGGCCGACTGGCATTGGCACATCAAGAGCCCGCACGCGGCAGAGTGGCTGCAGTGGCCGATGCGGGCGTTGAACCTCTGGCGCATGGACCTGGTGTTTCTGGTGTCAGGCATTGCCTTCGGTTTCCTGCGGCGCGGTCTGGCGCTGGCGCCGCTGATCGCTGCGCGCAGCCTGCGCCTGCTGCTGCCACTGGCGTTCGGCATGGCCGTGGTGGTGCCTTACCAGGCGTATGTGCAGGCGCTGAGCCAGGGCGTCATCGAGCCGGGGCTGGGCGCATTCCTCGCGCGCTACTTCAGCGGCGGGCCGTGGCCGCGCGGCGCTTTTGACGGTTCGGACTTCGGCTTCACCTGGAACCACCTCTGGTACCTGCCGTACCTGTGGGCGTACACCGTGGTGCTGGCACTGCTCTCGCCCGCGCTGGAATCCGCGCCCGGCCAGCGGTTGCGGTTGGCCTTCACGCGACTGCGCGGCGCCGCCCTGCTGGTGCTGCCCGCGCTGCCCCTGGCGCTGTATTCGCTCACGCTGTGGCCACGCTTCCCGCCCACGCACGACCTGATCCACGATGCCTGGTTGCACGCGGTGTACTTCACGCTGTTTCTCTACGGCCACTGGCTGGGCGTGGACGCGGGTTTGTGGGCGGCGCTGCGGCGGCTGCGCTGGATCGCACTGGCCCTGGCCGCAAGCACGTTTGCCCTGCACGTGGGGCTGCGCCTTGGGCCCGGCGGCGGCGAGCCGCTCTGGCGCATGGCGGCGCGGCTCGTGGCCGATGCCTACCTGTGGACGAGTCTGGTGGCCGTGCTGGGCTGGGCCCATCAGCTGCTCAACCGGCCCTGGCCCTGGCTGGCCTGGGCCAACGAATCGGTTTACCCCTGGTACGTGCTGCACCAGACGCTCATCATCGCGCTGGCGGTGCTGCTCGCACCGCTGGCGCTCGGCGCGGTGGTGGAACCGGCGCTGCTGCTGCTGGGCACGGCGCTCGGCTGCTGGCTCGTCACCGACGGGCTGGTGCGCCGGGTGACCTGGCTGCGGCCCCTGTTCGGCCTCAGGCCGCGAGCGCGGCCTCCACATCCTTCGCCAGCTTCTCCGGCGCGTCCTGCGGCGCGTAGCGCTTGATCACCCGGCCGTCCTTGCCCACCAGAAACTTGGTGAAGTTCCACTTGATCGCCTTGCTCCCCAGCAGGCCCGGGGCTTCGGCGGTGAGCCACTGGTACAGCGGGTGGGCCTGCGCGCCGTTGACGTCGATCTTCTCCATCATGGGAAAACTCACGCCATAGTTGAGCTGGCAGAAGCTGGCGATCTCGTCGTTGCTGCCCGGGTCCTGGCTGCCAAACTGGTTGCACGGAAAACCCAGCACCACCAGGCCGCGCGCGCCATACGCCTGGTGCAGCTTCTCCAGGCCGCCGAACTGGGGTGTGAAGCCGCAGGCGCTGGCGGTGTTGACGATCAGCAGGGGCTTGCCCTTGTACTGGCTGAGCGGCACCGGCTTGCCGTCGATGGACTGTGCTTCAAAGTCATAAATGCTGCTCATGGATCGGGCTCCTCGGTGGGGGGTGGTGCGGCGTCCCACTGTGCCAGATCGCGCGCCGCCCGGCGCGCGTGCGACAAAAGCCGCACCGGCGAGCCCTGCCGCGCGCCCGAGCCTCTTCCACCGGCGCGGTCAAAGCGGGCATACTGGCTTGCAACATTCAATAACAAATTGGGGCCGGAGATGGTGGCTGCATACACGGTGGCGCTGGTGGGGTTCTCGCAGGCGGAGTCGTCCACGTTCGAATCGTTCTTTCGCCTGGCCTCGCGGCGACCGCCGGGGTATCTGGTGCAGGACGAGGTGATGGATGCGCAGATCCTGATCGTCAACGCCGACAACGCGCAGGCCGTGCTGCTGGTGCGCGACGCCGAGCTGCCGGGCCGGGTGTTGCTGGTCGGCAGCTCCGATGGCGGCACCGGCTGGCCCCTGCACCACAAACCGGTCAAGCTGGTGGCCATGCTGGCCGCGCTCGACGAAATCGTCGGTGCCCGGCGCCCACCGCCGCGACGGCGCAGCGGCCACTCGGGGTTCAGCCCGGCCGAACCGTACAAGGAATCCCAGCTGCAGGGGCTGGATGCGAGCATGAAGCTCGCAAGCGGCCAACCGATGCCGCCCGAACACCCGCCCGCGCTGGCCTCCGGCGCCGGGGCAGACCGCGGCTTCTCCGCCACCCAGCCACCCGAGGACGCGCCTGCCCTGGCGCCCGCCGTGCGCTCCGGCCGCCGCCGCCGCTCGGCCGATACCGAATTCCCACCCACGCGCCCCATGGAGCGCGGAGAGGTCGTTGCCTCGCCGCCGCCTGCACAGGCTGCCGCGTCGGCGCGCCGAACCCCGGCCGCCGCCCCGGCGCAGCGCACCGGCGTCATGCGCATGACCGACTTCGGCAGCCTGGACGACCTGCCCTCTCCCCCGGCGCCCCGTTCCACGCGCGCACCCCGTTCGCGCATCAGCACCGACAAGAGCGCCGCCGTGCCCGAGGTGGCGCGCGGCGACATGCTGCTGGTGGCGGAAAGCCTGGTCGAAGGGCGCATCCTGCTCAAGCGCTTCAAGAAGTACGGCCTGAGCGTGGACTGGTCGCGCGAAGCGGCGCAGTCCCTGGTGATGCTCAAGGCCCACCCCTACCGGCTGGTGGTCATCGACCGCCTCAAGGGCGAGCCCGACGCCAACCACATCTGCCGCGTGGCCAAGCAGACCAAGGGCCCCAAGGGCGCACCGGTGGTCATCATGTTCGCGCCCACCGCCGGCAGCATGGACCGCATGAAGGCCGGCCTGGCCGGCAGCGACGCCTACCTCTCGCGTTCGGTCGGCGAGGGCGACCTGTACAAGGTGCTGGCCCAGCACCGCCTGGTCAGCCTGGATGGCTTCGCGCCGACGAACGTGGGGTTTTGAGGGAGAGATCGCTACTCGGCGAGGGGTGACGGTCTTGTGGCGGTCACCGGCACATCAGCTCTTTTTGGCCGCCTTCTGCCTCTCAGGAGCGTCACGCCGAGCCGTATGAGTACGCCCTTTTTCGTCCGATGGGGGGGCTCGCATAGCGCCCTCGAGGAACCGGGTCAGGAATCGGGAGGCGTCCGCGAAGTTGGACTGGTCGAACCGACCACCCCACAGCGCCGTGGTCCGGGTGTGCTGCGTGTGCGCGTAAAGGAAAGCCCCATACATGAAAGTGACGCGCCAGTAGAACTCGTTGTCCGACAAGTCGCCACACTCTGCACGCAGCATTTGCACAAACCGCACGGCGTATTCGTCCAGCAATGAAGCCAGAATTGCCTGAACCTCCGGAGACGGGTCAAAGAGCATGCGCCCATAAAAGCGCCGGAATGAGCTGGCCTCTTCTCCTGAGACACCACCTGCCATCAAGGAGGGGCGGTGAGAGGCGTCGAACAATGCGCTGAGCCCGCCGCCAGTCGCCTGAACATCATCCAGGCCCTGCACGCGCTCTTTCAGCATCGGTACCAGACGCCGCTCCAGCGCATCACGGCACAGCATTTCCTTGGTTCGCCAGTAGTAATGGATGGCGCCGAGATTGACCCCGGCTTCCTCAGCAATCTGGCGTACGCCGGTGGCATCGTAGCCCTGCAGGGCAAACAGCCTCTCGGCCGTGTCCAGCAGCAGCGTACGGGTGACTTCAGCGCGCTTCGTGCGCGCCGATGGTACGGGTTCCTGCTCTTGGGGTGCGGAGGGCGGTGCCTTCTTGGTGGTGCGTTTGACCATGGTTCATTTTATGGATCGGGTCCCTGCGTTCACGCAGGGTGTTGACAGGGGACGCATGATGCCATTTAATTTAGTCAGTCGACTGACTAAATTAAATGGCATCATGAAACTCATAGACCTCACCCGAACACTGAACCCGATGGACAGGGAGCGCATCGCGCACCAGACGTCGCGACCCGACCTGCACGCCCCCCGCATCCGCTACCTAAGTCCCGATAAGGAAGGTCTGCACGAGTTCTGCCGCTGCCTGAAATGCACGCCAGATCAACTCCCCGACCACGAGGGCTGGGGCGAGGAGGTCATCGACGACATGTCGTCGCATTGCGGTACCCATGTGGACGCGCCCCTGCACAGTGGAACCACCTGTGAAGGCAAGCGCTCGCGAACCATCGACGAGATCCAGTTGGAAGAGTTGTACTGCCCCGGCTACGTCCTCGATGTCCGGGCCAGTGTCGTTCGGGGAGAGCCGATATCGGTCGAGGCACTGGAATCTGCCATAGACCGAGTCGGGGGAGCGTTGCTGCAAGGTGCCGCCGCGCTGATCCGTACGGGGCAGGAAAACGACCAGCCTGGAGACGCCAACTATTTCAGCTACCCAGGCATGACACGGGAAGGCACGCTGTACCTGATTGAAAGGGGTGCCAAGGTACTAGGCACCGATGCAATCGGCTGGGACCGTCCCTTCGCCGTCATGACGCGCCAGAACCAGTTGGACGGCACCCCGCTGTGGGACGGTCACAAGGCCATACGGGAGCGAGAAGCCTTCATTGTGCAAAAGCTAACCAACCTGGGGTCGCTCCCGCTCCAGGGCTTTCACGTCGGGTTCTTTCCCTTGAAACTCGCGCGCGCCAGTGCCGCACCCGCCCGCGTCGTGGCATTCGTTTCGGAACGGGGGGGCAACTGAAATGAGGCTGGTGGCATTCCGGCAAGCGGAGGGCCTGCCGCGACTCGGCGCGCTCCATGGGCCAGACGACGACGTCATCGACCTCGCCGCAGCCGATGCGGGGACGGGTGTATTCGAGTCGATCCGATCCCTGATGGCTTCCGAGGTCCGTGGCTTGGACATGGCCCATGAGGTGCTGTACACAGCAATCCGCGAAGGACGGCTGACGCCACGAGCCGAAGTCCAACTGTTGTCGCCGATTGGGAAGCCGACCTTGATCAGGGACTTCGCCACGATGGAAACCCACATGCGGAACTACCTCATGTTGAGAGCCGTTGAAAGAAGCCGGACGGTGGTGGATCCCCCCGCTTACATCGCGTCCGAGCGAGCGGCGGGGCGGCTTGACATGCCCAGGAACTGGTTGACGGTCTACCAGCACCACATCGGCAATCCGCTCAACACCATGGGTCCGGATGATGTCCTGACGCGACCTGTTGGCGTGAAGGAACTGGACTACGAACTGGAACTCGCCGCCGTGGTGGGGCAGAGCGCAAGAAGCGTCAGCGTGGAAGAGGCCGCTGGTCACATCTTCGGATACACGTTGATGAACGATTTCACGGCCAGAGACATCCAGAGGATCGAAGGCAAGGCCGCAGGAAAAAGCAAAGACTTTGATGGCAGCTACAGCATCGGACCATGCATCGTCACGCGGGACGAGTTCAAGAGATGGCCAAAAGTCAAACTCAGATCGCGCCTGAACGGGCAACTGCAGGCTGAAGACAGCACATCCAGCATGCGATTGAGCTTCGAACAATTGCTGTCTTACATCAGCCAGTCCTGCACGATCCACCCCGGTGAAATCCTGGCATCTGGAACGTTTGCCATGGGATGCGGCTATGAAGTCGGTCGCTTCCTGGAGGACGGTGACATCGTGGAAATCGAAGCGGACGGCATCGGCACGCTGCGCAATCAGGTGCGTGGTCACCCGTAGCCGCAAGCCCTTTCACAAACACTCTTACACAAGGAGACTGAAATGAAGTTCTGGAGAACACTGGCCCGTCTGTTGGGCGCCCTGGCATCTGCTGCATTCTGCGCTTCGAGCGCATCGGCAGCGTTTCCCGACAAGACCGTCACCATTGTTGTTCCCTTTGCCGCAGGCAGCTCCGCCGACGCCAATGTCCGCGTGCTTGCCGAAAAGCTCCGGGACGTCCTCAACACCACGGTGGTCGTCGAGAACAAACCCGGTGCCAACGGAATGATTGGTGCCGGCGCGGTCGTCCGGTCTGCGCCGGATGGGTACACCGTTCTGTACCACAGCGCTTCTCTGGTGATCAATCCTTGGTTGGTCAAGGATGCTCCGGAGCCCACACAGACGCTGGTCCCTATTGCGCAGGTCGCGTCCACCCCTTACATCCTCGCGGTCCGCTCCGAGTTGGGCATACGCTCCGTGGCCGACTTCGTGGCCTATGCCAAAGCCAACCCGGGCCGGCTTTCGTGCTCGAGCTACGGCGTCGGCTCCCCGCCTCACTTGGCGCTGGAACTCTTGAAGCAAAGTGCGGGCATCCAGGTTGTTCATGTCCCCTATCGCACTGGATTTGCGCAAGCGTTTGTTGATCTGACACTGGGTCAACTGGATTGCGCGATGGACCTGCCCGCCAACGTGATGCAACATGCCGCCAGCGGAAAGCTTGTTGTGGTGGGGGCCACGGCGCCCTCCCGACTGGTCTCGGTCAAGGACGTCCCCGTGATCAGCACAGACCACCCGGACGCGGTTGTCACCGGTTGGTCCGGCTTCTTTGCGCCCGCTGGCACACCCCCCGAAGTCGTCAGGAAGCTGGAGGAAGCGGTGCGCAGCGCCATTGCCGATCCGACCGTGCTGAAAAACCTTGCCACTGTGGGCATGAGCCCCAGCACAGCGGTGACACGCGACGAATTCACCAAAACCGTCGGTTCTGACTACAGACGCTTCGGCGCGATCATCAAGGCCACGGGCATCAAGATTCAATGACCCAGCCACGCATACCTCTTCCGGCGCTCAGCGAACTGGACCCTCACGTGATCGAGCAGCTTGAGCGCCGCCCCCCGGTCCATCTGTACCGCATGATGGCCTATGCACCGGGGCTGCTGGAACCTTTCATGTCCATGGTCATGGCCAACTTCGACCAGTTGAGTCTTCCTCCAGCGCTGCGGGAGGCCTTGATACTCCGGGTTGGTCAACACCACCGCTCCGAGTACGAGATCTACCACCACCGCATCAAGGCGCGCGAGGCTGGGCTCACCGACCAGGAAATAGCCACCTTGCTTGATCCCTCAAGCCCCCCGCTCAACTGGGAGAAGGACAGGCGCACGGCCATTGAATTCGTGGACCGATTGCTTGAGGGCCGAGACCTCGACAAGGCGCTGGTGGGCGAATTGGTGGACGCTTTCGGGTACCGTGGCTACGTGGAAATATCCGCATTGACCGGGTTCTATCGAATGGTGGCCACCTTTCTGGAGGCCACCAACCTTCAACCGGAGTGCGTTCGCGTGATCTGACGAGCTCGCTCAGCCATGAAGATCATCGCGCCGCGCGATCTCCAGCAGGCGCTCCAACTCGTGTGGATGCGTGCGCTGGTTGTGGCGGTGCCACAGCGCGATCAGGCCCATGAAGCCGGCCACCAGCAGGCCGAAGGCGGTGATGGCGGCGAAGGCCGACAGGCCCATGCCGGTCGAGAAGCTGTAAAGAGCGCCCAGGCCCAGGATGCAGGCCTGTTCGTTGAAGTTCTGCACCGCGATGGAGCGGCCGGCGCCCATCAGGTTGTGGCCTCGGTGCTGCAGCAGCGCGTTCATCGGCACCACCAGGAAGCCGCCCAGGCCGCCGAGCAACACCAGGAAGGGCGCAGCCACCCAGACGTTGTCGATGAAGTTCATCAGGATCACCAGCACGCCCATGCCGATGCCCAGGGGCATCACGCGCGTGGCCTGGTCCAGCCGCATGCGCATGGACGCGATCACCGCGCCGACGGCGGTGCCGATGGCGACCACGCCCACGAGCGATGACGCCTGCGTGGTGCCGTAGCCCAGCGCCGCGCCGGCCCATGCCAGCACGATGTAGCGCAGGTTGCCCGAGACGCCCCAGAACAGCGTGGTGGTGGACAGCGAGATCTGGCCCAGGTGGTCGCGCCAGAGGCGGCTGTTGCAGCGCCAGAAGTCGGGCAGCAGGGCCAGCGGATTTTTTGGCATGGGCCGCGGTGTCACGCCCGTGAGCGGGATGCGGGTGTTGAACCAGGCCGCCAGCGCGTAGACCACCACCAGCGCGGCCACGGCCGCCTGCGCGGGGTGGTGGATGCCGGTGTGGAAGCCGGGGATGTCGATGGCCAGCAGCTGGGCCGACACCCAGGGGCTGACCAGCTGGCCGCCCAGCAGCACGCCCAGGATGATGGAGGCAATGGTCAGGCCTTCGATCCAGCCGTTGGCCTTGACCAATTGGGAAGGTGGCAGCAGCTCGGTCAGGATGCCGTACTTGGCCGGTGAGTAGGCCGCCGCACCCAGCCCCACCAGGGTATAGGCCAGCAGCGGGTGCACGCCGGTGAGCATGAGCAGGCAGCCCAGCACCTTGATGGCGTTGCTGATGAACATGACCTGGCCTTTGGGCCGGGCGTCGGCAAAGGCGCCCACGAAGGGCGCGAGCACGACATAGAACAGGGCGAACAGGGGGACCAGGGCGGCGCTTTGCCACTCCGGCGCGCCGCGTGTGCGCAGCAGTTCGATGGCGGCGACGAACAGCGCGTTGTCGGCCAGCGAGCTGAAGAACTGCGCCGTCATGATGGTGTAGAAGCCGCGCTTCATGGCGATGATTTTGTGGGCCGGTGCGGGTCAGCGGAGGGCTGCCAGGGGGGGATGCGCCGGCCTTTTTGTGCGACAGTTGGCGGGTCTCCAGACGATGCGGGGTTATAGCACGCGCCCCTGAAAACACAGGGGTTGCGGCCACCGGGTTTTCCTCCTTACGGCCGGCCCGCGACTTACCGCACGTTCCTTCCGCACCGCCGCCACACACGCCGCCGCCCGACCGCCCAGACGCCATGCCCCGCCCGATTCTCGCCACCGTTCACCCCGATGCCCTGCGCCACAACCTGCAGCGCGCGCGCGACTGCGCACCCGACGCCCGTGTCTGGGCGGTGGTGAAGGCGAATGCCTATGGCCACGGCATCGAGCGCTGCTTTGAAGCCGTGCGCAGCGCCGATGGTTTTGCCCTGCTGGACCTGGCCGAAGCCGAGCGCCTGCGCGCGCTCGACTGGCGCGGCCCGATCCACCTGCTTGAGGGCGTGTTCGAACCGCGCGACCTGGAGCTGTGCTCGCGCCTGCATCTGTGGCACACGGTGCACTGCAACGAACAGATCGACTGGCTGGCCGCGCACAAGACGCAGGTGCCGCACCGCGTGTTCCTCAAACTCAACAGCGGCATGAATCGCCTGGGCTTCACGCCCGCTGCGTTCCGCAGCGCCTGGGCGCGGCTCAACGCGCTGCCGCAGGTGGACGAGATTTCGCTCATGACGCATTTCAGCGACGCCGATGGCGCGCGCGGCATTGCACACCAGGTGGCCGCGTTCGAAGCGGCCACCGCCGACCTGCCGGGCGAGCGCACGCTGTGCAACAGCGCGGCCCTGCTGCGCCATGCGCGCACCGCGCTGCGCGGCGCGCAAAGCCTGGCGGCCGACTGGGTGCGCGAGGGCATCGCGCTCTACGGCAGTGCGCCCGACTTCCCCGCCGGCAACGCCGCCGGCTGGGACCTGCAGCCGGCCATGACGCTGGCCAGCCGCGTCATTGGCGTGCAGTCGCTGCAGGCCGGCGACACGGTGGGCTACGGCTCGGCCTTCACCGCAGACAAGCCCATGCGCATCGGCGTGGTGGCTTGCGGGTACGCCGACGGTTACCCGCGCCACGCGCCCACCGGCACGCCCGTATTGGTAGGGGGTGTGCGCACCCGCGTGGTGGGGCGTGTGAGCATGGACATGATCACGGTCGATCTCTCGGGCCTCGATGCCGAGGGCATGGGCTCCGAGGTCGTTCTGTGGGGGCGCTCGTCATCGGGCGCGGTGCTGCCGATCGACGAGGTGGCCTCCGCGGCGGGCACGATCAGCTACGAGCTGATGTGCGCGGTGGCACAGCGGGTGCCTTTTGCCGCGGCCTGATCAGGGCCGGCCGGGCGAACACGCCACGAACCCGTAGCGCTCGCAGAACGGGTTGCCCAGCAGCGGCAGCCAGCGCGGGATGTCGTGGAACTCGCGCGCCACCTCCGCCAGCACCGTGTCGCGGAAGGGCGGGTACCGGAACCCCTCGCCGTCCACCGCGAAGAAGGCCACGCCGTCGACCTCGAAGCGCTTCGTGCTCACGCGCTCGAAGTAGGGCGCGAACGCGGCCAGGTCGGGCTCGTCGTAGAGGAAGATGCGGATGGGCTGGCCGTCGTAACGGCGAAAGTCGACGATCTGGTCGTCCTGCCGCGCATGGTGCTTGCCGACGCCGAACACCGGCACGTACTGGCCGTGGTGGAAGGCCAGCATCGCGGCCGGGTTGTAGGTGCGCCCCATCAGCGTGGCGCCCGCCGGCAGGTCCTGCTGCAGCGCGGCAACGATGGCCGGCGTCTCGCGCAGGAAGACCGCGCGGTCGTATATCTTGAGCGGCTGCCACCAGGCCAGGGGCGCCCAGGCAATGGCCGCGACCACCAGCAGGTGCGGCACCGACAGCGCCACGGTCCAGTTCAGCGCGCTGCGCAGCGGCCGCGCGTCCAGCCGCAGGCTGACCCACAGCACGAACAGGGGCACGAAACCCAGCACCCAGTGCAGGCCGATGACCCGCTGCGTGCTCAGCAGCGCGAACACGACCAGCGGAAACAGCCACAGCACCGCCAGTGCGCGCGCCGTGGTGGGCGAGGCGCCAGGTGCCAGGCGCGCGGCAGCACCCCGCCACAGCAGCCAGGGCGTTAGCAGGTACGGCACCATCACAAGGTATGAGGCGAAAGCCTCGAGCGACCAGGACGTTCCCTCGTTGCGGTTGAAGACGTTGAACATCACGTTGCTCCAGCCGTGCGTGGCGTTGAACGCGATGTTGAGCGCGATCGCCGGCAGGGCCGACACGAAGATCAGGAAGGGCGCCCACCAGCGCTCGCGGCGCCAGCCAAAGCAGTGCGCCGCGTAGGCGAATCCCAGCAAGGCGGCGAAGTACTTGGAGAGGAAGGCCAGGCCCAGAAACAGGCCGGCCAGCACATACCAGCCCGCGCCCCGCGCGCTGGCATCGGCGCGCAGGTAGCACCAGGCCGACAGTGCCATGAAGAAGAGCAATGGCGTGTCGGTGGTCACCAGCACGAACATCCACGACCACGGCATGGCCAGGTACACGGCACCCGCCAGCCAGGCGCTGGCCTCGCGGTCCTCGGGCAGGAAGCGGCGCAGCAGGTCTACCACGCCGAGCGCGACGAGGCTGGTGACGAGCAGCGTGGCGCTGCGCAGCACCAGCGGGTGGTCGCTGATCTGGCGCAGCAGCGCGATCAGCCAGCCCACCATGGGCGGATGGTCCGAATAGCCCCAGGCGGGGAAGACACCCCACTGGTAGAAGAAGGTCTCATCGCCAGTGAAGGGAAACCCCGCCGCGATGACGATCTTCAGCAGCAAGGTGGCCGCAAACGCGACCCAGAAGACCTGGCGCGAGGCATGCGCCGAATATTCAGACGCGCGCACGCCCGGTCACCCCTCAGGCATCCAGGGCGAGCAGCGAGACGCCGATCACGATCAGCGTGCAGCCGCCCACGCGGATCCAGGAGAAGGGTTCACCCAACCAGAGCACGCCCAGCGCCAGCGTCACCACGAAGCCCAGGCTCACCAGCGGGTACGCCAGGCTCACGTCCAGCCGCGAAAGCACCCACAACCACAACAAGGCGCTCGTGCCGTAGAGGATCAGGCCCAGCCAGACCTGCGGGCTGGAAAACGCCCGCAGGTAGGTGCTGCCCACTTCGACGGTGGTGGTCGCGCCCATGCCGCGCTTCAAGATGAGCTGTGCGGCCGAGGTCAGCAGCACGCAGAACAGGGCCAGGCCCAGAGCGATGAATTTCGAGTTCATGGGGGTGGTTCCGTTCGTTGGGGGGCGAGCACGCTCAGAAGCCTGTGGTGGCCACCAGGCCAATGGCGGCCATGGCGAGCAGGGTGCCCCAGCTGAAAGGGTCCCTCAGCGCGAACTGGAGCGGGTCCTCGCCCTGCAACTCGCGCCGCCCGGTCTTGAGCCAGATGCGCATCACCCACAGCAGCAGCACGGGTGCCGCGCACCAGAGCAGGTCGGGTTCCGCGTAGAGCTTCAGGCTGTTCTGGCTGTCAATGTAGAGCGTGAGCACCATCACCGCCAGGAAGCCGCTGGCCATGCCCATGGTGCGCAGCGAGGCCAGGTCGCGGGGATGGTAGCCGCGCCCCGGTGCCGGGGAAAGGTCCGCGTTGTCCACCTCCTCGAGCTCGGCGCAGCGCTTGACCAGCGCCAGGCTCAGGAACAGGAAGATCGCGATCGCCAGCAGCCAGTTCGACAGGCTCACGCCCGAGGCGACGGCCCCGGCGCCCAGACGCAGGGTGTACAGACCCGAAAGCACCAGCACGTCGATCAGCGCCATGCGCTTGAGGGCCAGCGAGTACGCCAGCGTGGTCACCGTGTAGGCCAGCAGCACGACGGCGAAACCGGTGGACACCATGAAGGCCAGCGCGAAGGCCAGCGCCAGCATGGCCACGCCCAGCGCGATGGCCGCGGGAATGCCGAGGGTGCCCGCTGCCAGCGGGCGGTGGCGCTTGATGCGGTGCACGCGGTCGTTGGGCAGGTCCAGCAGGTCGTTGACGAGGTAGGTCGCCGAGGCACACAGGCCGAACGCCACGAAGGCCAGCAGCACCACGCCCCAGAGCCGCGGGTCGAGCGAATGGGCGGCCAACAGCGGCACGAACAGCAGGCCGTTCTTCGACCACTGCCTGAGCCGGATCGCGCGCAGCACCGTGGCCAGCCGCAGCGGTTCGCGCTCGAACACCCGCGCCTGCGGGTGGGTGCGCCGCAGCGCGCTCAGCAGGCCGTCGGGCGCATTGACCGCGATGGCCTCGGTGGCCCCGCTCCAGACTTCGAGGTCGTCGCGGCTGTTGCCGGCGTAGGCCCAGGCTTCGTGGCCCCGCGCGCGGGCATGTGCGTCGATGGCCGCGCGCTTGTTGGCGCGGCTGAGGTTGATGCCGTCGGCCTGCGCATTGGTGCCCAGGCAGTCGTCGAACACCTCCAGGTGCCGTGCCACTTCACGCACGATGCGCGCGTCGGCGGCGCTGGCAAGCACCAGGGGGCGGCCGCGCGCGTGTTCGTCGCGCAGGAAGGACAGAAAAGGCCCGTGGTACGGCAGGTGCGCCGCATCGGGCCGCACCGCGCTGGCCAGGCGTTGCTTGAGGGCGGCTTTGCCGCGCAGCAGCCAACTGAACAGGCGCAGCAGGTTCAGCGGGTTGCGCCGCACGAACAGCAGGACCGATTCGTACAGGGTGTCGCCGGGCGTCAGCGTTCCGTCCAGATCCACATAGAGCGGGCAGGCGTCGGGGCGGAGGGCGGCGGTGGAGGAGGTGGCTGGGGGTGTCAAGCGGGGCGGGGGCGTGATGCTTTGAAAGGATTCTAGGGTCGCCCCCAGGTTTCCCTTGTGACAGAACGCAGTGCGCCCATCGCGTGCGTGCGCCTGGCGCGTCAGCCGCGCGCCACGGTGGCCGGTGTCTTCAGCCGCCCGGCCAGCCAGTGCAGCGCGATGGCCGGCACCAGCAGGCACAGCATGCCCAATGCCCAGACGATCCACAGCATGGGCGTGACCCAGCCCGTCAGGGCGCCTGCGGACGGCAGTACCTGACCCAGCCATTGCACCAGACCGAGCCACGCGCCCTGCATGGCCTTCACCCAGGCCGGGTCGATCCACAGTGCCAGCCACGCGGGTACCGGCCATTGGCCGGCCGCCGTGGCCACGTCCGTGACCTCGCCCGCGGCGATCATCGTCAACAGCCATTCAGTGACTTGCACGGACGCCGCGGCCAGGCCTGTCCAGCACAGGGCGAGCAGCGCAAAAATGCCCCAGATGAGAGGCTTCATGCCGGCACTCCGGCTTGAAGCTTGTCAATGGGATGGTCGTGCATGGGTGGTCCTTTCAGGGTTGGCGATGTGTTGGGCGGCACAGGGCGGCTCACGGTGTCTCGTGCTGCGCGTCTGTCTGCGTCGCGCCTTTCTCCGGGGTGTCGACCGCCATGGCCGTGGCCGCAGTCGCGCGCTTGCGGGCGGCGGTGTGGATGCCCCAGACGGCCACGAACATGGCGGCGATCATCGGGCCGATCACGAAGCCATTGATGCCCAGCACCGCGATGCCACCCACGGTGGTGATCATGATCAGGTAGTCCGGCATGCCCGTGTCCTTGCCCACGAGCAGGGGGCGCAGCAGGTTGTCGACCAGGCCGATCACGAGTACGCCGTACGCGGTCAGGGCCACCGCTTGCCAGACCGCGCCGGTGGCAAACAGCCAGATCGCCACCGGCCCCCAGACCAGGCCTGCGCCCACGGCGGGCAGCAGCGACAGCAGCATCATGAGAACGGCCCACAGCAGCGCGGCGTTGACGCCCAGCACCCAGAAGGCCAGCCCGCCCAGCGTGCCTTGCACCACCGCCACCACCAGGTTGCCCTTGACCGTGGCGCGCAGCACGGTGCCGAATTTCTCCAGCAGTTCCTGTTTGTCGTCGGGGGGCAGCGGGAGGGCATCGCGCACGGCGCGCACGATGGCGCTGCCGTCGCGCACCAGGAAGAACGCCAGGTACAGCGTGATGAAGAGGCCGATCACCAGGCCGAGCACGTCCTGACCGAGGTTCAGGGTCTGTGTGGCGATGAACTGACTGCCCTGGCGGAACACCTCGGCCAGCTTGCGCTGCAGCAGGTCAAAATCGCCTAGCCCCACGCGGCCGAGCAAGTCTGCGACCCAGTCCGGCAGCAAGTAGAACATCTCGCGCAACTTCTGCGCCGGTCGGAGTTCGCCCGAATCGATGCGCTCGTAGAGCTGCGCCGCCTCGTTGGCGAGCGAGACCAGCACCAGCACCGCCGGCAGCACCACCACCACCAGCGCCGCCGCGATGGTGGCCAGGGCCGCTGTATTGCGCCGCTGCTTCATGCGCGGCAGCAGCCAGCGGTACAAGGGGTAGAACAGCAGCGCGATGATGGCACCCCAGAGCACCGTGCCGTAGAACGGCAGCAGGATCCAGATGAATGCCGCGGTGACGACCGCCAGCAGCACGCGCAGCATGAAGGAGCCCGACATGGCGGTCATGGGGGCCACCAGCGGGCGGGAGGTGTCGGGGGTCGGGGTCGGGGGGGTGTCGGGTGGCATGGGCTGGGCGGAAGTGGCGAGCGAATGAAGTATGACCCGAAGGCACGCACGCCGCCATCGACCGCCGCCTCGCGCGGCCTTCGACCTCAGCCGCGCACCGCGAAACCCTCGGCCAGCGCCACGCGCAGCCAGCCCACGAAGGCCGACACCGCGCGCGGCACGTGGCTGGCGTAGGGTCTGATGGCGTAGATCTGCGGGCTGAAGGTGCCGACCGATGACCAGCCGGGCAGCACCTCCACCAGCTTGCCCGCCTGCAGCGCCGCCTGCGCGCTGAAGTCGGGTACGAGCGCAATGCCCAGGCCCGCCAGGGCCGCGTCCCGCAGGGCCTCGCTGTTGTTGGCGCAGAAGGGGCCTGAGACCGGCACGGTGACACGCTGCTGCTGCTGCTGCGCCTTGCGCCGGCCCTCGGGGGGCTTGGTGAAATGCCAGGCCGACGTGTCCTGCGCGCGCGGGTAGTGCAGACAGTCGTGTGCGGCGAGGTCTTGCGGCGACTGCGGCGTGCCGCGCCGGCGCAGGTAGTCGCGGCTGGCCACGAGCAGCGAGCGCGTGCCGCACAAAGGCCAGGCCACGTGCGTGTCGGGCGGTGAGGCGGTGTGGCGGATCGCCAGATCGAACCCTTCCGTGGCGAGCGCGCTCAGCCGGTCCGACATGTCCAGCTCCAGCCTCACCTTGGGGTGGGCACGCACGAACCCGGCGATGCGCGGCACCAGCTGCTGTCGTGCAAACGCCACCGGCGCCGTGACGCGCACCAGGCCGGCGGGCTCATCGGCCAGGTCGCGCACACTGGAGAAACTCTGCGCGATGCGCTCGAACGGATCGCGCATGCCGTCCACCAGTTGCCGCCCGGCCTCGGTCAGGCGCACGCTGCGGGTGGTGCGCTGCACCAGCGCCACGCCGGCGGCGCGTTCGAGTTCGCTGATGCGCTGGCTCATTGCCGCCTTGCTCACCCCCAGCCGCTGTGCCGCTGCGGTGTAACTGCCTTGCTGCGACAGCACGGTGAGCCAGTGCAGGTGCACCCAGAGGCTTTCCACTTTTTGCTCGTTCATGCCACCATTGTTCACCATGGAAAACAATCCGTTCAAGCCCAGGCACTAGGCGAGGGCGTTTGCGCTGCCTAAACTGGCCCTCTTCTGGACCACCCCACCCGAGACCGCCATGGCCATACCTCCCAACCCGATCAACCACTTCATCCAGGGCGCCGCCACCGCCGGGACGTCGCCGCGCCGGCAGGACGTGTTCAACCCGGCCACGGGTGCGGTGAGTGGCCAGGTCGCGCTGGCCGGTGCCGCCGACGTGGCCACCGCCGTGGCCGCCGCCCAGGCCGCTTTCCCGGCCTGGGCCGACACGCCGCCGATCCGCCGCGCGCGGGTCATGTTCAAGTTCCTCGAACTGGTGAACCAGCACAAGGACGATCTGGCCCGCATGATCACCGCCGAGCACGGCAAGGTGTTCACCGACGCGCAGGGCGAGGTCTCGCGCGGCATCGACATCATCGAATTCGCCTGCGGCATTCCGCAGCTGCTCAAGGGCGACTTCACCGACCAGGTCTCCACCGGCATGGACAACTGGACGCTGCGCCAGCCGCTGGGCGTGGTGGCCGGCATCACGCCGTTCAACTTCCCTGTCATGGTGCCCATGTGGATGTTTCCGGTGGCCATCGCGGCGGGCAACTGCTTCGTGCTCAAGCCCAGCCCGATCGACCCGAGTCCCTCGCTGTTCATGGGCGAGTTGCTGAAGCAGGCCGGCCTGCCCGATGGCGTGTTCAACGTGGTGCAGGGCGACAAGGAAGCGGTGGACGCGCTGCTGGTGCACCCGGACGTGAAGGCCATCAGCTTCGTCGGCTCCACGCCCATCGCCAACTACATCTACGAAACCGGCGCCCACCACGGCAAGCGCGTGCAGGCCCTGGGCGGCGCGAAGAACCACATGGTGGTCATGCCCGACGCCGACCTGGACCAGGCGGTGGATGCCCTGATCGGCTCGGCCTACGGCTCGGCTGGTGAACGCTGCATGGCCATCAGCGTGGCGGTGCTGGTGGGCGACGTGGCCGACCGGATCATGCCCAAGCTGATCGAGCGCACGAAGACGCTCAAGGTGCTCAACGGCACGAACCTGGCCGCCGAAATGGGCCCCATCGTCACCGCCGCCGCGCACGCGCGCATCACCGGCTACATCGAGGCCGGCGCGAAGGAAGGCGCGAAGCTGCTGGTGGACGGGCGCGGCTTTGACGCTTCGCAAACGGGCGAAGGCTGCGGCAAGGGCTTCTGGATGGGCGGCACGCTGTTTGACCACGTGACGACCGACATGAAGATCTACAAGGAAGAGATCTTCGGCCCGGTGCTGTCCTGCGTGCGCGTGCCCGACTTCGCGAAGGCCGTGCAGATCATCAACGACCACGAGTTCGGCAACGGCGTCTCCTGCTTCACCCGCGACGGCAACGTCGCGCGCGAGTTCGCGCGGCGCATCCAGGTCGGCATGGTGGGTATCAACGTGCCCATCCCCGTGCCCATGGCCTGGCACGGCTTTGGCGGCTGGAAGAAGAGCCTGTTTGGCGACATGCACGCCTATGGCGAAGAGGGCGTGCGCTTCTACACCAAGCAAAAGAGCATCATGCAGCGCTGGCCCGAGAGCATCGGCAAAGGCGCCGAGTTCGTGATGCCCACGGCGAGGTAGAGATGCCCCCCTGCTCGCCTGCGGCGCTTCCCCCCGATGGGGGGACGACACCTGCGGCCCGGCAAAGCCGGTTCCGCGGTATCTCTGGGATGAGTCACTTCACGCCGAGGACATTGGCGCATGACCGACGGCAATTCGGACTACGACCCTGAATTGGGGGACTGGAGAACGCTTGTGACGTTCTTCAGCCCCACCGAGGCCTTCCTGCTGCGCGGTTGCCTGCAGGCCGGTGGTGTGCCGGCCGCGGTGGCCGATGCGCACCTGGTGCAGACGCACACGCTGCTCGCGGGCGCGATCCCTGTGCGTGTGCTGGTGCCCGAGAGCCGATTCGCCGAAGCCGAGGCGGTGGTGTCTGCTTTCCAGCGCGGAGATTTCAGCCTCGAAGACACAGACGAACAAGACGACGAGACATGAACGACACCACCACTTTTGATTTCATCGTCATCGGCGCCGGCACTGCGGGCTGCCTGCTCGCCAACCGCCTGAGCGCCGACCCCGCGAAGCGCGTGCTGCTCGTCGAAGCCGGCCGCAAGGACGATTACCACTGGATCCACATTCCCGTGGGTTACCTCTATTGCATCGGCAACCCGCGCACCGACTGGCTCTACCAGACCGAGCCCGACCCCGGCCTCAATGGCCGGCGGCTGCGCTACCCGCGCGGCAAGACGCTGGGCGGCTGCTCCAGCATCAACGGCATGATCTACATGCGCGGCCAGGCGCGCGACTACGACCACTGGGCCGAGCTCACGGGCGACGATGCCTGGCGCTGGGACAACGCGCTGCCCGACTTCAAGGCGCACGAGGACCACCACCGGCTCGACGCCGCGCAGGACCCGGCGTTCGCGCAACTGCATGGCCACGGGGGTGAGTGGCGCATCGAGAAGCAGCGGCTGCGCTGGGACATCCTCGACGCTTTCGCGCAGGCCGCGCAGCAGGCCGGCGTGCCGGCCACGGCCGACTTCAACACCGGCGACAACGAGGGCGTGGGTTACTTCGAGGTGAACCAGAAGGCCGGCTGGCGCTGGAACGCGTCCAAGGCCTTCCTGCGGCCGGTGCAGCAGCGGCGCAACCTCACGGTGTGGACGCAGACCACCACCGACCAGCTGGTGCTGGAGCGCGATGCGAACGGCGCGCTGCGCTGCACCGGCGCCGAACTGCGGCGCAACGGCCAGCGCGTGCGGGTGCGCGCCGCGCAGGAGGTGGTGCTGAGCGCTGGCAGCATCGGCTCGCCCGCGCTCCTGCAGCGCTCGGGCATCGGCCCCGCGGGCCTGCTGCGGCAACATGGCATCGACGTGCGGCACGAGCTGCCTGGCGTTGGCGAGAACCTGCAGGACCACCTGCAGATCCGCGCGGTGTTCAAGGTGCAGGGCGCCACCACGCTCAACGTGCTGGCCAGCTCGCTCTGGGGCAAGGGCAGGATCGGGCTGGAATACGCGTTGCGCCGCAGCGGCCCCATGAGCATGGCGCCCAGCCAGCTCGGCGCCTTCACCCGCAGCGACGCGAGCCAGCCGCACCCCAACCTCGAGTACCACGTGCAGCCGCTCAGCCTGGACGCGTTCGGCGAACCGCTGCACAGCTTCCCGGCCTTCACCGCCAGCGTGTGCAACCTCAACCCCGGCAGCCGTGGCCATGTGCGCATCACCTCGGCGAACGCCGACGACGCACCCGCGATCGCGCCGAACTACCTCAGCACGCCCGAAGACCGCCAGGTGGCCGCCGACAGCCTGCGCGTGACGCGGCGCATCGTCGCGCAACCGGCGCTGGCGAAGTACCGCCCCGAGGAGTTCAAGCCCGGCGCGCAATACCAGAGCGACGAGGAGCTCGCGCGACTGGCCGGCGACATCGCCAGCACCATCTTCCACCCGGTGGGCACCACGAAGATGGGGCGCGCCGACGACCCCATGGCGGTGGTGGACAGCCAGTTGCGTGTGCGCGGCGTGGCCGGCCTGCGCGTGGTGGACGCGGGCGTGATGCCCACCATCACCAGTGGCAACACCAACAGCCCCACGCTGATGATTGCGGAGAAGGCGGCGCGCTGGATAAGTGCTGGGGAGTGACTCCCCCTCCGCCGCTGACGCGGCTTCCCCCCTTCCAGGGGGGACGACGCCTGGGGCCGGCGGAGCCGGACCCTCGGTGTCCCTGGTTCAGGCTGTCTCGGGCGATGGCGCGTGAGGACGCTACCGGATGCCGCCCACGTAGCGCGCGTCCGGTTCTTCGCCGTCCTTGCGCGGCGCGCCGAAGGCCGAGAGCAATGCCGATTCGATGAAGCCGCTGTTGTGGCCGGGCACCGAGTTGGCAAACCCGCCCGCGCGCGGCGTGGGGGCCTGGCGCGCCGCCTGGGGGCTGACCTGCCCAGCGCGCAGCGTGTCTGCCGCTGCCTGCAGCATGGGCTTGCGCGCCGCCGGGGCGGCGCCAATGTGCGCGATGGCCGCTTCCAGCTTGTCCGCCCAGGGCAGCAGTTCGGCGTGTCCGTCTTCCCCCGCCTTCTCGCGTGCGTGCCGCACGATCTCTCGCGCGTAGTCGGCGTTGGTCGCCATCCACTCGGTGTCGGTCACGCGCCCGGTCTTGCGCCGCAGCAGCACGTGCAGGTGGGCAGCGATCGCGAAGACGTCACTGGCTGGGTTCATCGCAACTCCTCAGATGCGGAACGCGCGCAAGGGGGACGGCGCGAATGGCGCGCGGGGCCTCAACTCAGGCTTTCGTTGTGCAGGGCGACATCGAGACCGACGCGCTCCTCGCCCTCGCGCACGCGCAAGGTGGCAAAGCGCGACGTGATCCACAACACCACGGCCGTCATCACCAGGCTGTAGCCCAGGACCGCCGCGCAGGCGATCAGCTGCGCGAGCATGCTGGACTGCACGCCAGAGATCGCCGGGTCGGCCAGCGCACCTGTGAGCAGTGCGCCCACGATGCCGCCCACGCCGTGCACGCCGAACACGTCGAGCGAGTCATCGGCGCGCAGCCGGCGCTTGAGCGCGGTGGCGCCCCAGTAGCAGGCCACGCCGGCGACCAGGCCGATGAGCAGCGCACCACGCGGCGTGACGAACCCGGCCGCTGGCGTGATGGCCACCAGGCCCGCGACCACGCCCGAGCACAGTCCCAGCAGCGAGGCGCGCTTGCGCGCCAGCCACTCCGCACCCATCCACGACAGCGCGCCCGCCGCCGCCGCAATGTGCGTGACCAGCAGCGCCAGGCCCGCGCGTCCGTCGGCGGTCAGTGCCGAACCGGCATTGAAGCCGAACCAGCCCACCCACAGCAGGCCGGTGCCCGCCATGGTCATGCCGAGGTTGAAGGGCACGAAGGGTTCGTGGCCATAGCCCGAGCGCGGGCCCAGCGCGTAGGCGCAGACCAGGGCGGCCGCGCCGGCGTTGATGTGCACCACCGCACCGCCGGCAAAGTCCAGCGCACCGAGTTGCGCCAGCCAGCCGCCCGGCTCCCACACCCAGTGCGCGACCGGCGCGTACACCAGCAACAGCCACAGGCCGGCAAACAGCAGCAGCGCGCCGAAGTGCATGCGCTCGACCAGCGCGCCCACCACCAGTGCGCAGGTGATGATGGCAAAGGTGAGCTGGAACATCGCGAACACCGACTCGGGCAGGTGTGGCGCGATGTGACTCGCGGCCACCTGGCCGCTGCTGCCCAGGTACTCCATGCCGGCGAAGCCCAGGCGCTGCAGGCTCCCGATGAAGCCATTGCCGGGCGTGAAGGCCAGCGTGTAGCCCAGCGCGAACCAGAGCACGCTGACCACGGCGGCGATGCCGACCACGCTGGCCATGGTGTTGATCACGTTGAGGCGGCGCACCATGCCGCCATAAAAGAGCGCGATGCCGGGCAGCGTCATCAGCAGGACCAGGGCGGTGCTGACCATGAGCCAGGCGGTGTCCGCGCCCTGGATCGTGCTGGCCGCCACCAGACCCGGGGCGGTGAGGGCGGGCACCGCCGCGGGCGTCGCGTCCTGCGCGAAACCGGTCAGCGGCGCCAGTAGCGTAGAGATGAGCGCAATTGAATGAAGAAGTGGTGTTTTGCTGGATGAGGGGAGGAGATTGCTGGGCGTATGGCTGTTGTGGTGCATGTTGTGACCTGTTTCCAACGACGCACCGCCCACCGCATATCCTGTGCCAAGGGTTGACCCGGACAAGGGAAAGCCCCGATGCACATCGGTGGTGCGAGCCGCTACAGTGCTTGCACTCGCCAACAGCGCACAGCGCTGGTGACCGCGGGGGACCGAGGAGACAACCCAGTCCAAGCAGAACACACGTTTCAGCGTCCTCCAGAGATGCCGGATTGTTCAAACCGACCCGAAAGGGTCGGTTTTTTTTCGTCGGTGCCGTGCGTTGCGTCACGCCCGCACCAGGGCACCGCCGGCACGCGGTGACAATCCCCCGCATGGAATTGCTGCTTGTCTCGCTGGCTTCGCTGTTTGCCGGCTTTGTGGATTCGATCGTGGGTGGCGGGGGCCTCATTCTGGTGCCTGCACTGTTTGCCATGTTTCCCGCCACCCACCCGGCCACGCTGTTTGGTGTGAACAAGGGCGCCTCGGTCTGGGGCACGGCGGCCGCCACGCTGCAGTACGCGCGCCGCGTGCAGATGCCCTGGCATGCGCTGTTGCCCGCCGCGGCCGTGGGTTTTGCTGGTTCAATGGCGGGGGCCTGGACGGTCACCGTGATCTCGCCCGACTTCCTGCGCCGCGCCCTGCCGCTGGTGCTGCTGCTGGTGCTGGGCTACACCCTGGCGCGCAAGGAACTGGGCCGTCACCACGCACCGCGCTTCGAAGGCCGTCGCGAAGCGCTCGCGGCCTGCGTGCTCGGCGCCACCATCGGCTTTTACGACGGCTTCTTCGGCCCGGGCACTGGCAGCTTCTTCGTGTTCCTGTTCGTGCGCTGGCTGGGCTACGACTTTCTGCACGCCAGCGCCAGCGCCAAGCTGCTCAACACCGCCTCCAACCTGGCCGCGCTGCTGCTGTTCGCCTGGAAGGGCCATGTGTGGTGGCATTTCGTGCTGGCCATGGCCGTGGCCAACGTGCTGGGCAGCGTGCTGGGCACACGGCTGGCCCTCAAGCACGGCAGTGGCTTCGTGCGCGGGGTGTTCATCGTGGTCGTCTTCGCGCTGATCCTGAAGACGACCTACGACGCGTGGATCAGGGCTTGACTCAGGGCGCAGTGGCCGGTGTGGGCGTTGGCGCCTCGGGGGGCCAGGGCATCTCGCTGGCCCGGAGCGGCGTGCCGATGGGTGCGCTGGCCTGGCCCACGCGCACGGCGGCCAGGTCCTGCGGATTGGGGTACTGGTCCATCAGCAGGTAGTCGAACACGCGGCGCGCGATCGGGGCCGCATGGGCCGCACCGAAGCCGGCGTTTTCCACCACCAGGGCCAGCGCCACGCGCGGCTGGTCCACCGGTGCGAACGCGATGTAGAGCGAGTGGTCGCGCTGGTGTTCCTCCAGTTTGCGCGCGTCATAGCGGTCCTTCTGGCCGATGGTGACGGCCTGGGCCGTGCCGGTCTTGCCGCCGCTGGCGTAGCCCGCACCCGCAAACACCCGCGTGGACGTGCCTTCGGTGGTCACCGCCTGCATCGCTTCGAGGATGGTGCGCACATTCTGGGGCTTGAACCCCAGGTCCAGCGGCGGGGGGCCCGGCAGCGGCACGCGTTCGCGTGTGAGGACGTTCTCGGTGGCCTTGGTGAGGTGCGGTGTGTATTGCACGCCGCCATTGGCCAGCGTGGCCATGGCTTGCGCGAGTTGCAGCATGGTGAAGCTGTTGTAACCCTGGCCGATGCCGAGCGAGATGGTTTCGCCAGGGTACCAGCGCTGCTGCTCCGGGCGCTTGTACGCGTTGCGCTTCCAGGCCTGACTGGGCAGCACACCGCGCACTTCGCCCTTGAGGTCGATGCCGGTGATCTGGCCAAAGCCCAGCGGCTTCATGAAATCGTGCATGGCGTCCACGCCCAGCTCGTTGGCCAGCGAGTAGTAGTAGACATTGCTGGATTTGACGATGCTGCGCTTCATGTCCACCGCGCCCAGACCACCCTCGTCGTGGCTGCGGAAGCGGTGACCGCCGAACATCCAGTAGCCCGGGTCGTTGATGGCGGTGCTGGCGCTGCGCGTGCCCGTTTCCAGCGCGGCCAGGGCCATGAACGGCTTGTAGGTGGAACCGGGCGGGTAGGTGCCGCGCAGCGCCCGGTTCAGCAGCGGCTTGTCCACCGACTCGTTGAGCGCGCGCCAGTTCTCCACGTCGATGCCGTCGACGAACAGGTTGGGGTCGAAGGTGGGCTTGCTCACAAAGGCGAGCACCTCGCCCGAGCGCGGGTCGATCGCCACCAGCGCGCCTCGCCGCTCGCCATACATGTCTTCGATCAGCTTCTGCAGCTGGATGTCGATCGACAGCACCACCGTATTGCCAGGCGTCGCCGGCGTGTTGGCCAGCGAACGCACGGCCCGCCCGCCGGCCGAGGTCTCCACCCGGTCGAAGCCCGTGATGCCATGCAGCTCGCGCTCGTAGCTCTGTTCAGCGCCCAGCTTGCCGATGTACTCGGTGCCGCGGTAGTTCGCCTGCTCCTCCTCGGGCCAGTCGGCGATCGCGTCGGTCTCGCGCTGGTTGATGCGCCCGATGTAGCCGATGACATGGCTGGCGGTTTCTCCGTTGGGGTACTGGCGCAGCAGCCGCGCCCGCACTTCAACGCCCGGAAAGCGGTAGCGCTGCACGGTGAAGCGCGCCACCTCCTCGTCGCTCAGGCGGGTGCGCAGGGGCAGGGAGTCGAAGCGATGCGATTCTTCGAGCAGTTTGCGAAAGCGCCGCTGGTCGCGCAGCGTGACGTCGACCAGCTTGCCCAGTTCGGCAATGGTGGCGTCCAGGTCCTCCACGCGCGATGGTGTGATCTCCAGCGTGTAGGCCGAGTAGTTGGTGGCCAGCACACGCCCCTTGCGGTCCAGGATCTGCCCCCGGTTGGGCACCACCGGCAACACGGCGGTGCGGTTGCTCTCTGCCTGGGCCAGCAGGTCGTCGTGGCGCATCACCTGCAGGTAGACCATGCGCGCGGCGATCAGCCCGAACGCGAACACCACCGCCAGGCCGATCAGCAACACCCGGGTGCGAAACTGCGCCAGGTCGGCCTCGACGTTGCGGATCTCGGTCATAGCGGCCGGTTGTCGTCGGGGTTGGGCGCGCGGCGCTGCGGTGCCAGCAGCAGCACGGACACCACCGGCCAGAGCGCGGCCTCGATCACCGGCGCCAGCAGGTAGGGCACGCCCGGGAAGCTGCCGCCCGCGGCCAGCCGCACCAGCAGTTCGAGCAGGTGCGCCGCCAGGAACAGGGGCAGCACCTGCACCGCCTGGTTGGGCACGCCGAACCAGAGCAGGCGCCGGTGCATCGAGATGCCGAGAAAGCCCAGGGCGGTATAGGCCAGTGCGTGCTGGCCAAGCAAGGCGCCCTGGTGCACATCCATCGCCAGGCCGAAGGCAAAGGCCACGCCCACGCCGATGCGCAAGGGCTGGTGCACGCTCCAGAACACCAGCACGACCGCCAGCAGGTCGGGCACCCAGGCGGCGCGGCCGAACAGGCCCATGTTCAGCAGCATGTTGAACGTCAGCGCACCGATCAGGCTGAACCAGATGAAAGCGGGGTTGGCAGGCAGCAGCAGTTGCTGGCCAGGTCGCATGATCATGGCGCGTTGCTCCGTCCGGGCGCGGCGGTGCCTACCAGCGGGCGGGCCGCGGTCTGCGGCTGTGCCGCCGATGGCGAGGGCGGTGGCTCGACCGTCGACGGGCGCAGCACCAGCACGTGCAATGTGCCGTTGATGCGCGCCAGAGGCTCGCACCGGATGCGGGCGAATGACGATTCGGCCTGGCGCGTGACCGACGTGACGCGGGCCACCGGCAGGCCGGCGGGGTACACACCATCCACGCCGCTGGTGGTGAGCAGGTCACCTTCCGCGATGTCGGCGCTGGCCAGCGTGTAGCGCAGATCCAGGCCATCTCCCGTGGTTGAAGGTTGCCCGTAGGCCACGCTGCGCACCCCGGTGCGCGTGTTGAGCACGGGGATGGCCTGGTCGCGGTCGATCAGCAGGGTCACCTCCGACACCAGCGGGTAGACGCGCGTGATTTGCCCCAGCACCCCGCTCTCGTCGATCACGGGCGAACCCGCTTCGATGCCGTGGGTCTGGCCGCGGTCGATCACGACCTTGCGCGAATACGGGTCGGCCGCGTCGTACAGCACCTGGGCACCGGTGGCGCTGTTGCCGGTGCGCTCGCGCATCGCCAGCAGTTCGCGCAGGCGCTGGTTTTCCAGGGTGATCTGTTCAAGCTGCAGGCTGCGCTCGGCCTGTTCGGCCAGCCGCTTGAGGGCCTCGGCCTCGCCGGCCTGCGCGGCGTGCAGCGAGGTGAAGTAGCCGCCCGCCGCGGAGACCGCCTGCACCGGTTGCAGCACCAGCCATTGCACGGGGTACAGCACGGCGGCTACCGTGGCGCGGATCGGTACCGTGACCCGGAAGCGCAGGTCGGCCACCATGAGAAACAGGGCCATCGCGCTGAACACCACCAGCTTGGACAGGGCCGACGGACCCTGCTTGAAGAACGGGGGCGGTGTGCGGTCCAGGGTGCCCAGTGGCATGGCGCTCGTTCGGGTCTGGTCGGTGGGTGGCTGGCGCGGCGGGGTGGCCCGCGCGCGGGGGATTACTCGCTGGTGAAGATGGTGCCCAGGCGCTCCATGCGCTCCAGGGCCATGCCGCAGCCGCGCACCACGCAAGTGAGCGGCTCTTCGGCCACCAGCACGGGCAGGCCTGTTTCTTCGGCCAGCAGGCGGTCGAGGTCGCGCAGCAGCGCGCCGCCGCCGGTGAGCATCATGCCGCGCTCGGCGATGTCGGCACCCAGTTCGGGTGGCGTGTGCTCCAGCGCCATCTTCACGGCGGTGACGATGTTGTTCAGCGGATCGGTCAGGGCTTCCAGGATCTCGTTGCTGGAGATGGTGAAGCTGCGCGGCACGCCCTCTGAGAGGTTGCGGCCCTTGACCTCCATCTCCTTGACTTCGCTGCCGGGAAAGGCCGAGCCGATTTCCTTCTTGATCGCTTCGGCGGTGGGCTCGCCGATCAGCATGCCGTAGTTGCGGCGGATGTAAGCAATGATGGCGTCGTCGAAGCGGTCGCCACCCACGCGCACGCTGCCCTTGTAGACCATGCCGCCCAGGCTGATGACGCCCACTTCGGTGGTGCCGCCACCGATGTCGACCACCATGGAGCCCGAGGCGTCCGACACCGGCAGGCCCGCGCCGATGGCCGCGGCCATGGGTTCTTCGATCAGGTAGACCTCGGACGCGCCCGCGCCCAGGGCTGATTCGCGGATGGCGCGGCGCTCGACCTGGGTGGAGCCGCAGGGCACGCAGATGATGATGCGCGGGCTCGGCTTGAACATCGAGCGCGGGTGCACCATCTTGATGAACTGCTTGAGCATCTGCTCGGTGACGGTGAAGTCGGCGATCACGCCGTCCTTCATGGGGCGGATGGCCTCGATGTTGCCCGGCACCTTGCCCAGCATGGCCTTGGCTTCGTGGCCCACCGCCTGGATGATCTTCTTGCCCTGCGGGCCGCCTTCGTGGCGGATCGAGACCACGGAGGGCTCGTCAAGCACGATGCCCTTGTTGCGCACATAGATGAGGGTGTTGGCGGTGCCGAGGTCGATCGCCAGGTCGGTCGAAAACTGCCGACGGAAAGCTTCAAACATGGTGCGTGGATCCTGTGGGGCACGGGCGCGGCTGCGCGCGCTCGTCGCCGGGTATGGGGCCGGGTGGCTGGCCGGGCATCGGTTCTAAGTGGTTGATTCCAAGGCGAAAACCGCGACAGCACGGGGCCATGCCGTCAAACCTTGGATAATACCGTATCCCCTGTGCACAACTGCACGCAATTGGGGCGCATTTTGGCCGCTTACAAGCCGTTTCAGGCGCGAACGCCGCGACTGGCGCGGCCCGTCCCATTCACCCGGAACCGTTTCTCTCATGTCCCTGACCCTGTCCGACATCGGGCGCATCGCGAACCTGGCGCGCCTGGAGCTTTCGCCCGCCCACAGCGAGACGATGCTGGCCCAGCTCAATGGCTTCTTCGACATCGTCGAGCAGATGAACGCGGTGGACACCACCGGCGTCGAGCCGCTGGCGCACCCCACGGCGGTGATCGATCATGTCGCGTTGCGGCTGCGCCCGGACGTGGCCAGCGAGCCCAACGACCGCGAGGCCAACCAGAAGAGCGCCCCTGCCGTCGAGCGCGGTTTGTTCCTCGTGCCCAGGGTGATCGAATGAGGGCACTTCATGAACTGGGCGTGAGCGAACTTGCGGCCGCCATTGCCGACAGGAAGACCAGCAGCGTCGAGGCCGCGCAACATTTGCTGGCCCGCGCGAAGGCGCACGCTGCGCTGGGCGCGTACCTGGCATTCAACGAAGACGCCACGCTGGCGCAGGCCCGCGCGGCCGATGCCCGCGTGGCCGCAGGCGAGCGCACGCCCCTGCTGGGTGTGCCGATCGCGCACAAGGACATCTTCGTCACCAGGGACTTCCCCAGCACCGCCGGCTCGAAGATGCTCGAGGCCTACCAGAGTCCGTTTGACGCCACCGTCGTGCAGCGCCTGGCAGCGCTAGGTGCCGTGACGCTGGGCAAGCTCAACTGCGACGAGTTCGCCATGGGCGGCAGCAACGAGAACTCGGCTTACGCGGTGGCCCACAACCCCTGGGATGCTTCCCGCGTGCCGGGGGGCTCGTCCGGCGGCACGGCCGTGGCCGTGGCCGCGCGCCTGCTGCCCGCCGCCACCGGCACCGACACCGGCGGATCAATCCGCCAGCCCGCGAGCTTCTGCGGCGTCACTGGCATCAAGCCCACCTATGGCCGGTGCTCGCGCTACGGCATGGTGGCCTTCGCGTCCAGTCTCGATCAAGCCGGTCCGATGGCGCGCAGCGCCGCCGACTGCGCGCTGCTGCTCAGCGCCATGGCAGGCCCGGACATCGACCGCGACTCCACCAGCCTGGACCACCCGGCCGAGGACTACACCGCCCTGCTCGAAACACCCCGCGAAGGCGCGACCGCCGCGCAACCGCTCAAGGGTCTGCGCATCGGCTTGCCCCGCGAGTTCTTTGGTGAAGGCTGCGCGCCGGACGTGATCGCCGCGGTGCGCGCGGCGCTGGCGGAATACGAAAAGCTGGGCGCCACGCTGGTGGATGTGTCGCTGCCGCGCACCGAGCTGGCCATTCCGGTCTACTACATCATCGCACCCGCCGAGGCCAGCTCCAACCTGAGCCGCTTCGACGGCGTGAAGTTTGGCCACCGCGCCGCGCAGTACGGCGACCTGATCGACATGTACAAGAAGTCGCGCAGCGAAGGCTTTGGCCCCGAGGTGCAGCGCCGCATCATGATCGGCACCTATGTGCTGAGCCACGGCTACTACGACGCCTATTACCTCAAGGCGCAGCAGATCCGCCGCCTGATTGCACAGGATTTCCAGCAGGCTTTCACCCAGTGTGACCTGATCGCCGGCCCGGTGGCACCCACCGTGGCCTGGAAGATCGGCGAGAAGAGCAACGACCCGGTGGCCAACTATCTGGCGGACATCTACACATTGCCCGGCTCGCTGGCCGGCCTGCCCGGCATGAGCGTGCCCGCCGGCTTCGGGGCGGGTGGTTTGCCCGTGGGCCTGCAACTGCTGGGCAACCACTTCCAGGAGGGCGCGCTGCTGCAGGTGGCGCATGCGTTCCAGCAAGCGACAGACTGGCACACGAAGTCGCCAGAGGGCTGCTGAGATGAACCAGAAAACCATGAAAGAAGCATCTCTGCTGGTCCAGGGCTACGAAGTCGTGATCGGCTTCGAAACCCATGCCCAGCTCGCCACGCAATCCAAGATCTTCAGCCGCGCACCCACCGCCTTCGGTGCCGAGCCCAACACCCAGGCCTGCGCGGTCGACCTGGCCCTGCCCGGCACGCTGCCGGTGATGAACCGCGAAGCGGTGGCGCACGCCATACGGCTTGGCCTGGCGCTGGGCTCGCACATTGCCGAACAGAGCGTGTTCGCGCGCAAGAACTACTTCTACCCCGACCTGCCCAAGGGCTATCAGATCAGCCAGTTCGAGATCCCGGTGGTGCAGGGTGGCGAGGTGAGCTTTTTCCTCGGCGACGAGAAGAAGACCGTGCGCCTGGTGCGCGCGCACCTGGAGGAGGACGCCGGCAAGTCGCTGCATGAAGAATTCCATGGCATGAGCGGCATCGACCTCAACCGCGCCGGCACGCCGCTGCTGGAGATCGTGACCGAGCCCGACATGCGTTCCAGCGCCGAAGCCGTGGCTTACGCGAAGGAGCTGCACAAGATCGTCACCTGGATCGGCATCTGCGACGGCAACATGCAGGAAGGCTCGTTCCGCTGCGACGCCAACGTCTCGGTGCGCAAGCCGGGCCAGCCGCTGGGCACGCGCCGCGAGATCAAGAACTTGAACTCGTTCAAGTTCATGCAGCAGGCGATCGACTACGAAATCCGATGGCAAATCGAGCAAATCGAAGACGGTTTCGAGATCCAGCAGGCCACGGTGCTGTTCGACCCCGACACCGGCGAGACACGCGCCATGCGCACCAAGGAAGACGCGGCCGACTACCGTTATTTCCCCGACCCGGACCTGCCACCGCTGGTGATCGAGCGCGGGTGGGTGGAGCAGGTCAAGGCCTCCATGCCCGAGCTGCCGCGCGCCATGGCCGAGCGCTTCGTGCAGCAGTACGGCCTGCCCGAATACGACGCCACCACGCTCACGCAGAGCCCGGCGATGGCGGCCTGTTTCGAGACCGCTGCCCAGGCCAGCGGCCAACCCAAGATGGTCAGCAACTGGCTGATGGGCGAGGTGTCGCGCCGGCTCAACGCGGCCGAGATGGATATCGGGCAGTCGCCCGTGAGCGCGGCTCAACTGGCTGCGCTGGTTGGTCGTATTGCCGATGGCACGGTGTCGAACAACGCAGCCAGGCAGGTGTTCGATGCACTGTGGACCGGTGAGGGCAGCGAGGTGGATGCCATCATCGAAGCCAAAGGCCTCAAACAGGTCAGCGACAGCGGTGCCATCGAGAAGATCATCGACGAGGTGATGGCCGCCAACGCCGAGATGGTGGCGCAATTCCGCGCCGGCAAGGAGAAAGCCTTCAACGCCCTGGTCGGTCAGGCCATGAAGGCGAGCAAGGGCAAGGCCAACCCGCAACAGGTCAACGACCTGCTGCGCCAGAAACTCGGTTGATCAGAAGGTAGGGGTGCCGTCGCGTCAGCGCGACGTTGCGGCGCTGCCGGTGCTGCTGGTGCTGCTGGTGCTGCTGGTGCTGCCGGCGCTGCCGGTGCGCACGCCGTTGGCCGCCCAGAGCTGCTTGAGCTTGGCCAGTTCCTCGTCGAAGCGCGCGTTGATGCGCTGCTTCTCCTGGGCCTGCTCGTCCAGGAAACGCTTCTGCACCACCATCTGCTTCTCGTTGTCCTCCAGCTTGCGCCGCAGCCAGCTCGGCGCCTTGCTCACGTCGCTCTGGTAGAACTCCAGTTCGACATCGATTTCCTTGCGCTGCGCCACCAGCGCCAGTTCGCGCTTGTTGACCGCGCCGATCACCTCGTCGATCTGCGCCAGCGCCTCGGCCCGCTCCTTGTCGTGCACGCCCTGGTTGGGGTAGCGGATCAGCAGGGCGCGCTCGCGCCGCCGTTCTTCCAGCACCCGGGCGCGCTGTTCGGCCTCCAGCTTGCGCTGGGCTTCAAGCCGGGCGCGCTCGTCGGCGGTGTAGCTCGGTGGCAGCGTCCGGATGACGGTGCCGGTGTTGCCCATCTGGTGTTGCTCCCGGTCCAGGCACTCGACGATGGGGCGGTCCGACGTGAGGCGGCGGCCCTTGGCGTCCACGCAGGTGTAAATCTGGGCCTGCGCCACCGTGCTCCACAGGCCCGCGCCCAGCAGCAGGGCGCCTCCCGCGGCCCAGAGGCGGGCGCGAGGCAAGGAAGGCAGGGACGGGCGGTGCAACATGGGTAGGGAGTAGGGTATCAGGATACGCCGTAGCGCTGGCGATAAGCCAGCACGCGCTCGCGGTGGGCGTCCTGCTCGCCACCTGCGTGATCCGACAGATACTGCAGCAAATCAGCCAGCCTCGCAATCGTACAAACTTGCATCCCCAGCGTGCGCTGTACATATTGCACGGCACTGTATTCCACGTCGTGCACTTGCCCGTCAGCGCCCACCTCGGTGGCTTTTTCCTGTCGATCCAGTGCGATCGCGATGGCGCTCGGTGTGGCGCCCGCAGCGCGAATCAGCGCGATCGACTCGCGCGCGGCCGTGCCGGCGGACATGACGTCGTCCGCGATCAGCACGCGCCCTTTGAGCGGCGCTCCCACCAGGCTACCGCCTTCGCCGTGGTCCTTGGCTTCCTTGCGGTTGTAGGCAAAAGGCACATTGCGGCCCAGCCGCGCGAGCTCGATGGACACCGCCGCGCCCAGCGGGATGCCCTTGTACGCGGGGCCAAAAATCATGTCGAACCCGATGCCGCTGGCAATGAGGGCTTTTGCATAGAATTGCGCGAGCCGGCCCAGCTTGGCACCGTCGTCGAACAGCCCGGCATTGAAGAAGTACGGGCTTATCCGCCCCGCCTTGGTCTTGAATTCGCCGAAGCGCAGCGCGCCGGCCTCCACGCAGAACTGCACGAACTCCTGCGCCAGCGCCGCATCAATCGGCGCCTCGGCCTGCGCCGCGCCTGTACCCAAACCCATGGAGACATCCTTGTTCAAACTGACCAGCCTCAACCTCAATGGCATCCGCTCCGCCACCACCAAGGGGTTGGAGAAGTGGCTGGCGACGCACGCGCCCGATTGTATTTGCGTGCAGGAAGTCAAGGCCCAGGCAGCGGATGTGAGCGGCCGCTTCGAGCAACTCGCCGGTTTGAAGGGGCACTTTCACTTCGCCCAGAAGAAGGGCTACTCGGGCACAGCGGTGTACACGCGGCACGAGCCCAGCGACGTGGTCATCGGATTCGGCTCGCCCGAATTCGATGCCGAAGGGCGTTTTACCGAACTGCGCTTCGACACCCCGAAGCGCAAGCTCTCCATCCTCAGCGTCTACTTCCCCAGCGGCTCGTCCGGCCCGGAGCGCCAGGAGGCCAAGTACCGGTTTCTGGACGCGTTCTTTCCGCACTTGCAAGCGCTCAAGGGCGGCGGCCGCGAGTTCATCCTGTGTGGCGACGTGAACATCGCGCACCAGGAGAAGGATTTGAAGAACTGGCGCAGCAACCAGAAGAACAGCGGCTTCCTGCCCGAGGAGCGCGCCTGGATGACCAAGCTGCTGGACCAAGGCGGCCTGGTCGACGTCTATCGCCGCCTGCAGCCCGATACCACCGACGCCTGCTACACGTGGTGGAGCAACCGGGGCCAGGCCTACGCGAACAACGTGGGCTGGCGGCTGGACTACCACCTGGCCACGCCAGCCATGGCCGCACTGGCGCGCAGCGAGGCGATCTACAAGGGCGAGAAGTTCAGCGACCACGCGCCGATCACGATCGGCTACGACTTCAAGCTCTGAACCTCAGCGGTACTGCGCCGCCGAGATGAACTCCCGGAAAGTCTCGCACCACACCACCACGGTGTTGTAGGCCGCGAGATCGACGCCGGCGGGCAGCGCGACGATGAAGTTCTCGAAGGTTTTCACGTCGCCCACGCGCAGTGCGCTGGCCTTGATGCGGTGAAACTCCGCCTCGTCCTGCACGAACACGGGCGACAGGTAGAGCTTGTAGTCCGGCCCTGGCGCGAGGCGGCCCATCAACGCGACCGCCGCTGGCCCCACCGACACCGTGCCCTCGCCCCAGTGCAGGGCGTCGCTGCCCGCGAGGTCGCGGCGGAACTGGCCGGTGAACTGCGCCTTCTCGGCCAGTGCGCCGACCTCGGCCCGTGCAGGTGCGTCTGGCGCGATCAGAATCGGCAGCACATAGATGCCGGCGGCGAAACCCGCCAGTGCGACCAGGGCGTGCGAGACGAGCAGCAACAGGGCTTTCTTCATGCGGCCGGTTGTACACCACCGCACCTAGAATCGGGGGACTTTTTCGGGCCATCATGCTGCGTTACCTCACCGTTCCCGTCACCGCGTTCGCGCAGAACTGCTCCCTCGTCTGGTGCGACGAGACCATGGAGGCCGCGGTGATCGATCCCGGTGGCGAACTGGATCTCTTGCTGGCCGAGGTCAAGCGGCTGGGCCTGGACCTCAAGGCGATCTGGCAGACCCACGCCCACATCGATCACGCGGGCGGCACGGCAGAGCTCGCGCGCCGGCTGGACTTGCCCATCGTTGGCCCGCACCCGGGCGACCAGTTCTGGATCACCGGACTGCCGCAACAGGGCGCGATGTTCGGCTTTCCGCCCGCCGAGGCCTTCACGCCCACCCGCTGGCTCGCCGATGGCGACACGGTGCAGGTGGGCCGCTGCACGCTGAACGTGCGCCATTGCCCGGGCCACACCCCCGGCCACGTGGTGTTCCATTCACCCGAGGCAAAGCGCGCCTTCGTGGGCGATGTGCTGTTCGCCGGCAGCATCGGCCGCACCGATTTCCCCCAGGGCAACCACCAGCAACTGCTGGACAGCATCCGCGAGCGGCTCTGGCCCATGGGGGATGAGACCGTGTTCATACCGGGGCATGGACCGGAGAGCACCTTCGGGGAGGAGCGGCGGAGCAACCCCTACGTGCGTGGCACCTGAGGCGGCGGGTGCGACCCGGCCGGGCGCGGGTCTCCGACAAATGGCAGAGTGACATGCGCGCTGCGTGGCGGCATGATGGCGAACCCCATCTGGAGCCGTTTTCGCCATGCGCGTCCTGCTCGTCGACGACCATCCAATCTTCCGCAAGGGTCTGGCCTCGGTGCTGACCGAGGTTGACCCGCGCGTGAGCGTCGAGCACTGCGCCAGTCCGCAAGGGCTGATCGCGCTGCTGCAGCGCGACGGCGCGGCGTGGATCGACGTGGCCATCATGGACCTGCACATGCCTGGTTTCAGGGATTGCGAGGCGCTGGACTACCTGCGCCAGCTGCTGCCGAACGTGCCGGTGGTCGTCGTGTCGCAGGAGGAAGACCCGCGCATCGTGCGCGCCTGCATCGAGAAGGGCGCCTGCAGCTACGTGCCCAAGTCGGCCGAGCCGACGCTGCTGATGGACGCCATGGCGCTCATCCTGCGCGGAGGAGTCTGGCTGCCAGGCAGCAGCCTGCGCATCGTCGAACCCGAGACCCAGCCCTTGCGGCCCAGCACCGTGGGATGGACAGGCCCGCACCTGCGCGTGACCGCTCGCCAGCGCGACGTGCTGCGCGGCGTGGTGCAGGGCAAGACCAACAAGGTCATCGGGCGTGAGCTGGGCATCTCTGACGGCACGGTGAAGACGCACCTGGCCAACCTCATGGCCATGCTGGGCGTGAACACCCGCACGCAAATCATCTACGAGTTGGCGCGGCAGGGCATCCGCGTGGAAGACATCGCGCTCGGTGGCGACGCCGACGCGCGCGCGGCGAACGGCGCGGCCGCCTCACACGTGTAGCACGGCCTCCTGCAGCTCGGCGGGCGTGCTGTCGATGCCGGCTTCAAATTGCCGAAGGTCGCGGCGCACGCCAATCCGGAAGCGTCCCATGCCCAGCCGTTCGATGTGCACCTGGGCCGCGCCGCTGCCGCAGCGGGGCTCACCATTGCCGTTGCAGGGCGCTTGCAGGCGCAGCACCGCGCCGGCGGCCTCCAGCGTTTCGTCCAGATTCAGGTGCTCCGGTGCCGCGTTCGCGTAGGGCAGGGGCGCATAGATCGGCGGCACCACCAGGGCCGCGCCCACCACCTGCTCGTCGGCCAGCACGTGCAGCGCCGTGCTCACGTGGTAGTCGCCCGAGACCAGCAGGAAACGGCACCGGTGATCGCGGCTGCGGGCCACCAGCATGTCCAGCAGTTGCTGGCGTTGCGCGGGCGCGTGTTGCCAGGTGTCGATCGGCCCCGGCGAGGCGGGGTCGGCGTTGCGGTACAGGTCGGGCAGCACCACCGAGCCACTCACGACGACGTTGAGCCGGTCCGGCGTGCCACGATTCAACCAGGCTTGCAGCCGAAGCAGCGTGGCCGCATCGATCACCATGGGGCTCGCGCGCTGGCGGTCGATCCGGCTGTCGAGGACAAACAGTCGAACCGGGCCCAGCGGCCCCAGCTCCGAGTAGCGGTACGACCCGTGTCGGCCACGCACTATCTGGAGTCGCTGAAAACTGGCAACTGCCTCATTGGCCCAGCGACGCCGCTGTTCCTGCTGTTTGCGGTACGGCTTCTGGCCTTGCCATTGGGGCCACGACCATTTGAGCAAGGGGCTCGCCAGCGGGTATTCGTTGATCCACTCGTGATCGTCGGGGGTCATGAGGGTGGGCAGGCTGGCGAGCATGCGGCGCATGCCTGCGGAGGTGAATGCCTTCTCGTGGCGTTCCACGTGTCGCTCGATCGGACTGACCGGATCCGCCAGACCCGCCGTGGCGTCGGCGTAGATCTGGTCGCCCACCAGCAGGGCGAAGGCCGCCCCCTCAGACTGCAGCGCGCGCGTGACGCCGCTGTCGATGCGGTCCTGGTCCACGGTCAAACCGGGGTGGCGGCAGCAGCCGGCCACGAAGCGGGTGGACACGCTCGTGTCCGTCAGGCCTTGGAGCGTCGCAGCCGCCACGGTGAAGCCCACGCGATCCAGCAATGGCGTGCGCGCTGCCCGCCCGTCAAACCGCGCGGCCCGGTTGTGGTGCTGCACCGCGCGCTCGTCATCGAGGAGCTGCTGCGTGATCGCGTCGTCGGGGTCGATCACGTCGATGGCAGTGTCGTGCGTGCCCAGGCGGTGCAGGGTCAGCAGCTGGAAGCGCATCCCGGTGGCAGCGTGGCCCGCCAGCATCGCGCCGGACAGAGGAATGTCGACCCGCGCGCTCCGGTAGGCCAGCGAGCGCCGGCTGTGCGGGCCTGGCCGGTTTGTGGCGCGGATGTGGACCCGCGCGCCGACCGTGACGAACGCGTTCCGGGTGGCGTCGAACAGGCGCACCACCACCTGCGTGGCGTCGGTCTGCGCGGGCGATCCACCGTGCAGGTCGTCGATGACACAGCTCACCCGCACGGTTGCGCCGGCGCCCGTTCGCCGCACCCATCCCAGCAGGGGGCCAACGCGCGGCGCCAGCACCTGCCACTTCGCCGCCGGGGGCTCGGCACGCCAGCAGGTCGCGTCGCAGATGGCCTGGTTGAAGAAACCCACCACATGCCGGAACACGTCGTCGTGGGCGTTCTTTCCGAGCAGCACGTCCAGGTGGCCGTAGCCTTCCACCACCAGCGGGGCTCGCGCCAGCTGCACGCAGGGGGCGTGCTGCTGCTGGAGCCAGTCGAAAGTCAGGTGCGCGCCGCGCACGTCAAACAACTCGTTGGCGCGGCCGTGCAGCAACTGCACGGGCAGCCTCAGGTGCGCGCGCAGGTGGTCGTCGGTGACGTAGCGGTTGACGCCGTCCTCGTCCACGAGCCGCCCGTGCTCGACAAACCGGCGCGCGTGCGAGAACAGCCGCAGGTTGGCTGGGCCGAACAGACGGTTCATCTGGTCCAGCGTGTCGGCGTCCATGTTTGCGTGCTGGAACAGGGGCGCTTCGATGAAGCGGATGCGACGGCAGCTGGCCACACCATCCTCGTTCGAGGAAAAACGGCGCTCCGGCTCCGGCACCGGCATGCTGGAGAGCAGGCGGTCCATCGCCTGCCACAAGCCCCCTTGAGGACCGCGCACGGCAAAGGGCACGTGGTCCATGAGAAGCCGCAACTGGGCCGGTAGCCAGGTCTTGGAGCGGGTCTGCGGGGTTCCCCGCGTGAGGGCGTGCACCTGGCTGAACATTGCGGCCCACAGCGCCGGTACCAGCGCCTGCGGCATCTGTCGCTGCAGGCGGCCGCCGAGCAAAGCCATCCACAGCGCCGCCGCCCCGATGCACTGCCCGAACGCGGCAATCTGGATCAGGCGCCCCCCGCAAACCGCGTCGCCCAGTTGCCCGCGCAACACGCGCTGGATGTGCTCGACCGCCTCGGGCACGTCCCACTGCGCCTGCATGTCCACGTTGCTCGAGCGCTCGGCCTGGCCACTGCGTGTGGACATGCGGCTGTCAAGCACCCAGACTTCGTAGCCGGCCGCGTAGAACGCCTCGGCCAGGTTGCTGCCCGGCAGGCTGCCCGCGGCCTTGTGCGTGTAGCTCAGGCCGGACTGGCCGAAGGCGTGCAGCAGCAGCACCGACTTGACGCGCATCACCGGTGTGGCGTCGTGCATGGCCGCCTCGAAGGCCGGGGCGATGCCTGCGTCGGGCCGCGCTGGATCGCGCCGCGCGTAGCGGTACAAGGGGAGCACGATGCACTCGGTGGGCTCGTCGCCCTGGTCGCTGCTGGAGCGGCCGCGCCGCACGGTGACGGTGTGGCGCTCGGGGTCGAGGTTCCGTGGTGTACCACCCGGCGGCGTCCAGCGCAGGGCACGGTCTTGCGCACTGGCCTGGTCGGGTGCGGGCCGGTTCGAATAGTTCGGCAGCCGGAAGTCGTACAGCCGTGTCTTGATGGCAAAACGCGCGGCGAGCAGCGCATAGCCCGCGAGCACGAGCAAGCCGGTGGTGGTGTCGCCCCGGTTCCCGAGTTGCGCGGCGCGTTCGGAAAACAGGCTGTCGAAGCCCATCTTCATCTCGCACGCGAGCAGGGTGCGGCCACGCCCCGCGACGGTGACCTGTGCGTCCATGAGCTGTTCCCAGTAGCTGGGTCGAACGGGCGGTATTTCTCCGCGGTGCCCGGTCAACCGCCGCCGCAACTGCCGCCAGACCCAGCGCAGCAACTGACCGGGTGTGGCGCGGTACATCACGGTTTTGGTGGCGGTGAGCAGGACCTTTTCAGGGAAGTCGGCGCTGGGCTCGCCACTGGCCGGGTCCAGCCGCATGGGCAGGCGGTAGTCCATCTTGCGCCGCTCGCGCGCGTGCACCATGGCCCGGAAACCGGTCCGAAAATCGCCCGTGCCACCGTCCCGCACGTCGAACCAGCCGCGCAGGATCAACCAGGTGAGCAGCGTGCGCGGCGTGATGGCCAGCACGCCCCAGGCGACGGCGGCGAACAGCCCCAGGGCCAGGGCGGCGAGGGCCGACAGGGGGTGGCCCTGACAGAGCTGCCAGGCCATCCAGACCAGGCCGCTGGCCGGGAGCAGGACCCACACCAGCATCTCCGCGCGGGCACACTGCATCGGCCACCCGCCCTGGCTGCCCCTGCGGTCCATGGGCAGGAAGTCGAACCAGGCCGGTTCGACCCCGTCGCCGGCGGCGTCGCGCAGATAGCGGCGTGCCTCCACGGGCGGGACGGACTGTGCGCCGCTGCCGCCGCTGGTCGCGAACCAGCCCAGGTCCAGCCGCGCCCAGGGGATGTGGAAGCGGTGCCGGGCTTGCGCCAGCGTGGTTTCGAGGTCTTCGCTCGCGAGTTCGGCGTCCAGCCGCACTTCCAGCCGCTGCTTTGGTGTTCGCTCAGCCCAGTCCCCGCTCTCGGGCGCGCTGGCGCGCAGGGTTTCGCGCAGCACGGCGTCGAACTTCGGCGCGGGGCGCAGCGGGTCGCGTAGCTTGCGGGGCTCGGACCGTTGGGGTGTGCATCGCGCTGCCGATCGCGCGGGCAGATGCGCCAGCATCAAGGCCCGCTCGGCCAGCGCCGTGATGGTGAGCAGCGGGTTGCAGCCCAGCGAGGTCGGCACGATGGAGCCGTCCAGCACGTACAGACCCGGGTACACCGCCGGTGCGCTGGGGCGGTCCGGGTCGGGAAAGGTGTCGATGCCGCGCTCCGGCGCCGCCGGGTCGCGCACCCAGACCTGGCCGAGGTGGTTGACCACGCTGGTGCCCGGGTCGTCACCCATGGGGCAGCCGCCCAGGGGGTGCACGCTGGTGAGCCAGCGCGGCGGCGTGGCGCCCGACATGGTGGCGCTGGCACTGGGTGGCAGCAGTTGCCACAGCGGGTTGTGCAGGTGCAGCCCATCACCTTTGAGTTGGTCGAACAGGATTTGCTGTTCTTTGTAGACGCCCATGTCGCCCGGGTCGGGCATCACCATGGCGCTGCTGTCGGTGCCGGGCATCCACAGCATCCGGCCCGGTGAGCCGTCGTGGCCCATGGCCAGCCAGACCTGGGCGCGCGCCGCGAGTTCTGGTGACGCGGCCAGGGGATCGCCCGGTTCGTCTTTTTCGATATGGCCGAGGGGTGCAGCCGCCCGGTAGTGCCCGTTTTCCAGTTGCGCCAGCGTCTGCGTGGTGGCGAGCAGCTCCTGGAACGCGCGCGTGAGTGCGCCGGGGATGGCGCCGTCCTGCAGCAGGATGCGCTTGTTCAGCGGTTTGCCGGTGTCTCGCAGATCCAGCATGTGGGTGATGGTCGGGCCGACGATGTGGGGGTGGTGGTCTGGCACCTCAGGCTGCATGCTCCAGCGCCAGGGCTCGCTGCCGTGCCCCACGGCATTGACCCGCTGCGCGCTGTCGACGTGCACCGAAAGGCTGTCGCCGTTGCCGGACAGGCGGGTGCCCAGGGCCGGCGAGAACGCCAGCCGCTCGCCCGCGAGGGCCTGCGAGCGCTGCAGCAACTGGGTCGAGCCGAGCGTGCCCGCACTGATGACGAGCAGCCGCGTGCGCAGCGTGCGCAGGGTGGACGCGGGGTCTCGCCGGAGGTCGCTCGCGTCGCCCGCCTCCTGCCGCGAGAGCTTCTGCTGTTGTGCGTCGGTGGCAAACACCCGCAGGCGCCAATGCCGGTTGCGCGCGATGCCGACCCACTCGAAGCGGTAGGCCTCGGCATGGGTGACGATCTGTACCCGCCCGGTCCGCAGCGCCAGGGCCAGGTAGGTGGTGCGCAGGTCGCCCTTGGCGCCGGGCACGTTGCAGCCGGACGCGCAGTCGCCGCACTGCCGGCAGGCATCGGGGTTGATGGTGAGACGAACGCGCTCGGTTTCGACGAACTTGCCTTGTCCTGCCAGGGTCTTTGCGGCGCGCTGAAATGCCTCGGCCTTCAGCGGCATGCCGCCGCCAGGCAGTCGGTAGGTCTGCGTTGACAGCGTGTCTTGCGCCCGCTCGAAGGCCTGCGCCAACGGGCTCTCTTCTTCATCGAGGGGCTTGCCGTGCCGTATGGCCATGGGCCAGGCGTCCTGCGCGAAGACGTCGGCGTCGGGGCGGATGACCACGCCGGCGTTGATGAGGCTGCCACCCCCGAGCCCGTTGGCCGTGACGGTGGCCATGCCCTGGCCCACGCTCATTTCGTACAGGCCGGCCGCGGTGCCGACCGGCAGCGCGCGGCCCGGAATGTTGGCGCGCAGCGACTTGGGCAGGCTGGCAAAGTCGTTCGGAAAATCACCGGGCAAGTACTCGCCGCCGCGTTCGAGCAGGAGCACGCGGTATCCCTTTTCCGCCAGGCGCAGGGTGGCCACGCTGCCGCCGTAGCCGGAGCCAACCACGATGGCGTCGAAACGCCGCAGGCTGTCGCAGAAGTTTGTGCGCTCCGCGATCCATTCGCGCCAGGAGATCGAGATCGGTTGTTCCGTCATGTTGCGCTCCTGGCGTGTGGGTGGGTGTCGGTGTCAGCGTTGCAGTGCCTTGACCAGGGCCTGGATGTCCACCGGCTTGCGCAGCACCGCCACGTCCGGCGGGATCGCCAGCGGCGCTGTCTCACCGGTCACCATCACGGCGCGGACGGCGGGGTGCACGCGGCGCAGCTGCTGCACGACCTGCACGCCGTCCTCGCGGTTGGGGCCCAGGTGCACATCGGCCACCACCAGCGTGGGCGGCGGCGCGCTGCCGAGCTTGAGCCAGAGTTCGGTGCCACTGGCGGCGCTGGTGACGGTGGCGCCCGCTTCCTGCAGCCAGTGGGTCATGGCCGCGCGCGCCAGACTGTCGTCTTCCAGCACCACCGCATGCTCGCCCGTGAGCGCCGCGGGCAGCTCGCCGGGTGGCGGTTGGACCACCGACAGGCTGTCGCGGCGCAACCAGAGCAAGGCGGTGGTGCCCTCGTTCTTGCGCGACTCGATGCGCAGCGTCGCGCCCATCAGGTCGGCCATGTGGCGCGCGATCGCCAACCCCAGGCCCAGGCCAGGCACGCCAAACTCCTGCGCCGATGCGCCCCGTGTGAAGGCCTGGAAAAGGCCGCGCTGCTCGTCCTCGCTCATGCCGATGCCGCTGTCGCGCAGCGCGATCAGCACGCCGGCGTCGTGCGCCCTGACCTCCAGGCCTATGGCGCCACTGGGCGTGTACTTGAGCGCGTTGTCCAGCAGGTTGCGCATCACTCGCTGCAGCAGCAGGGGGTCGGCCAGCACCACGGGCTCGACTTCCAGGCGTTGCGTCAGGCGCAGGCCCTTGTCCTCGCACTGGCCGGCATAGCCCGCCAGCGTCGTGCGCAGGAGGGGCAGCAGTTCGACCGGGCAGACCTGGGCCTGCAGGCGGCCGGCGTCGATGCTGGCGATGTCGAGCAAGCCGGAAAACATCGACTCGATCGACTGCGTCGCCTGGCCGATCTCCTCGACCACCTCGCTGCGGCGCAGATCGTTCTGCGTGCGGCGCAGCACGTTGACCAGCAAGGTCAGCGCTTGCACCGGCTGGCGCATGTCGTGGCTGGCGGCGGCGAGAAATCGTGAACGTGTCTCGAAGGTCAGTCGTTGCGCATGGAGCGCGGCTTCCAGTTGCTCGGCGAGCTGCTGATTGCGCGCACCGACCTGCTTTTCCGCCTGCAGCGCCTCCTCCAGCTGCTGGGCCAGTTGCTCATTGCGCTGGCTCTCGACCACCGAATCGCGCAACAGCGATCGCATGCCGCGCGCCAGGCGGTACATCATCAAGGCGCCCATGGTGATGGCCAGACCCATGATCCAGAGTTCCAGGGGCCCCAGGCGCGGCCACAGCGTGGCGAAAATCGTGGTCAGCGTGGCCAGCATGTACAAGGCGTACACCCGGGGCTGCACGCCAAGCACGGCAACCGCGCCCACCACCCAGGCCAGGAGGAGGGTGCCAAGAAACAGGGCGTCGGCCAGTGGCAGGTGTGGCGCGAACAGCGGCAGGCACATGATGGCCATCCAGCCGGTGATGGCGGACACCGTGGTGATCTTCGTGAGTTGCGCGACGCCCGATGCCTCCGCACGGCGCTGCAGCCGCTCGAACCAGGTCTGCCGCAGGACGAAGCCCGCCGCCACCGGGCAAGCCCAGGCGAGGTACAGGGCCCAGCCAGCCGTGGGCACGAAGAGGCCGCCCAGCGCGAGCGTCACAACCAGGGCGGTGACCATGCCCATGCGGCTTTGCTGGATCACCAGCTTGATGCTGCGGGCCAGCAGTTGCGCGTCGATCAATTGCGTCTGGTGAGGGTCCTCAGCCAGCGGCGGAGCTTGCTTGGGCGCGAGGGAGCCGGTCTGGAGCATGGCGGGCACCTTACTGTGGAATGGCCAGGGTTCGTGATCTGCCAAATGGCAGAGGCGCGGGCTCCCCCATCCGTTTATGCCAAGCGCCGGATGGGCGCGCCCCACGCGGGTGAACACACTGATGCCGCGCATCATGCGGCATCTCCCGCATCGCGTGTGCACCACCGTTGCAAGGAGAAGCTCGCATGAAACCGTTTTGCCTGCTCCGTGGCCACGCCGTCGCGGCCACTGTCCTGTCCCTGACCCTGGCCGCCTGTGGAGGCGGTGGCGGCGATGGGGGTGCCGGGGGACTCCCCCCGGCACCCCTGACCAGCCTCTCGGGCACCGCCGCCACCGGCGCCCCTCTGGTGGGCGCCACCATCGTTGTGCGCGACGCCACCGGCGCCCAGGTGCAGGTCTGCCGCGATGCGGCCAGCAACGTCGTGGCCTGCACCGTCGGCGCCGACGGCCGCTTCTCGCTCGGCCTGCGCGACGGTGCCCAGGCGCCGCTGGTGCTGACGGCCACACCGGCGGATGGCGGCCCGGCACAGGTGGGCGTTTCGGCGCAGGCCACCGATGGCAGCACGGCCAACATCACGCCCATCACCACCCTCGTGGCCGCGACGCTTTCGCCCAACGGCAACCCGCACGACCTGAGCGCGGCCGACTTCGACGCGGCCGACCTGCAGACCGCCCTGGCCACCATCGTGAGCGCCCTGCAGCCGCTGCTGGACGCCGTGGGCAGCACGCTCGATCCGCTCACCGACGCCTTTGCCACCGATGGCACGGGCATGGACAAAGCGCTGGACGTGCTGGACGTGCAGATGGGCCTGGACGCCGCCGGCGTGTTTGTGGTGCGCGCCGAGATCAAGCTCAATGGCGACAGCGCGCAACCGGCGTCGCTGGTGATCGCCGCGGGCGGCGCCCCCGCCACGCAGAACATGGCCAGCGTGACCGCCACCTCACTTCCCGCGGACGGCGTGTCCATGCAACTGGCCGCGCTGATGCAGCGCATGGCCGCCTGTTACAACCTGCCGCACGCGCTGCGCGTGAACACCGCCACCACGCCGCACAGCATCATCGCCAGCGCCTGTACCGACCTGTTCGCCAACAGCGACCCTTCCAGTTACCTGCACAACGGCGGGCGCGTGGGGCCCGGGCGGGCCTTCTCCGGCATGTTCGCCAACCGCGACACCGGCGGTCCCACGGGCGGTCTCAACACGCTGACCTTCGACCAGCCCGTGTACGAGTACACCCGCACCGGGGCCGAGGCGGGCGACGTGGTCTTCACTTTCCGCTGGCGTGACCTCAATGGCAACCAGGACTGGGAGCAGGTCGTCGTTCGGCCGCAGAACGGGCAACTGCACTTCATCGGCAACCAGTACCTCTACGACGCGCGCGTGCGCCCGTTCGTGCAGCGGCGCGAGTTCGTGGAATCCGCCTCCAGCGGTTTCAGCTACTTCGCCAGCGGCTACAACACCTTGGCGCGCAACCACCTCGATGGCGCGGGCAACCCGCTGTTCGATCGCGTGCAGTTCGTCTCGCCCAGTGGCCGCGTGCTGACGGTGTGGCCCAGCCCCGGGTTCGACCGCCTGAACTACCGGCTGGCCAACGGCACGGTCTCCGGCACACCCATCGTCAACCTGCAGTGGGCGTACTTCAGCGGTGGCAGCGTCGGGCCATCGGGCACCGACCTGGCCGATCTGGAGACCGGGCGCATCTTCGCGCGCGACGCCTCGGGCAACCCCCAGCCGTGGACGAACGAGCAGATTCAGGCGATTCCCAACCAGGGCCGCTGGCGCGTGGATTTCTTCTTTGCCGGAAATACCGGTACCACGCCCGACGCCACGCAGTGGCACACCACCCAGTCGCGGGCGCAGACCCTGGCCGAGACGCGTGCCCTGGCCTGGGCGGCCGTCGTGCCCGAGGTGGTGGCAATGATGCGCGCCGACATCGACCCCGCGCGCGGCGGCATCCTGTTCGACCAGCCCGACTTCCTCGATCTGCGCTCCCTGTTGCCAGGCGATCCGGTGCACTACTGGAGCGTGCCCACGAACGCGATCGCGCCGACGAACGTGCTCGTCAACGGCACCTACACCGAGGGCGCGCTCGTCCAGCGCTTCAACGACGGTCAGGGCGTGCGTACGACAGCCACCACCACGACCATCTATTGCTCACCCGCGAGCGCGGCCGATGTCCATTGCGAGCTCGACGGCAGCGGCAACAGCACCGGCCGTTTCCGCGCCGGCAACGTTGTGAACACGCTCGAACTCTGGGCGCGAGACGGGAGAGGCGTGGAGCGCTCGCACCTGTACGCGCTCTACCAGCGGCTGCCCTGACGTCCGCCTTGCACCAGTCCCTCAACGCCCCACACCGGGCTTTTCACCAGGAGCCATGTCATGAAAACACTCAAGATCGCCATCCTTTCGGGTCTCTGCGCCATCGCAGCCGGCTGTGCCACACCGGGGCCCGGCGTTCCCAAGGAGTTTCCGCCCGAAGCGCAAGCGGCCAGCGCTCAGGTGCTCAAGGAACGCCTGAGCGGACGCGGCTTTGTCGCGCGCCAGGCCAATGGCATGGGCTGGGACATGAATTACGCCGCGGACGGGCGCTTCGCCATGCGCCTGAGCAATGGCCAGGCCGACCAGGGGCGCTGGCGCGTGGAGGACAACCGCCTGTGCATCGCGTTCGAGGGGACTTTCCCCAGCGGTTGCTCGGAGATGCGCGTGAGCGCCAGCCGGCTCTACCTCAAGCGTGGCACCACCGGCGAGGTGGTGGCGTTCGACGCCAAGCCCTGATGCCCTTCGCCGGGCGCGCTGCGGTCAGCCGCGCCGCGCCTGCTCGTACAACCCCTGCACCTTGGGCACGTTGGCCTCCAGCTCGCGGATGCGGTTGGGGCCACTGGGGTGGGTGGAGAGGAAGCCCGGTCCGGCGCCGCCGCCGTTGGCGGTCATCTTCTGCCACAGGCTCACGGCGGCGCGCGGCTGGTAGGCCGAGCGGGCCGCGAGTTCCAGGCCGACCAGGTCGGCCTCGGTCTCGTCCTCGCGGCTGAACTTGAGCGTGAGCAGCTGCGTGCCCAGGTTGGCCGCCACGTCGCCGAGCTGGCCCAGGCCCAGCAGTTGCGCGACGATGGACAGGCCCATGCCGGTGGCGCTGCTCTTGGCCACGCGCGAGCGCGCGTGTTCGCGCAGCGCATGCGCCATTTCATGGCCCATGATCATCGCGGTTTCGTCGTCCGTCAGGGCCAGCTTGTCCAGGATGCCGGTGTAGAACGCGATCTTGCCGCCGGGCATGCAGAAGGCGTTGACCTGCGCGCTCTGGATCAGGTTCACCTCCCACTTCCATTGTCGGGCCCGGTCGTTCCACTGCGCCGAATGGGGGATGATGCGCTGAGCGATACCGCGCAGGCGCTGCACCTGCGGATGGCTGGCGGGCATCAACACCTTCTTGGCGCTGGCCTCGGCCATCATCTGCCCGTACTGCTGGCCGGCAGCGTTTTCGAGTTCGGCAGCCGGCACCAGATTGCGCAGGGCGGAGCCCGACCCCACGTCGACCTGGGCCACCGCTGGCAGCGCGGCGGTCCCTGCGGCGGCGGCACCCGCGAGCACGAAGGCGCGCCGGGCCGACCACACATGTTCGGGCTGCGGGTCGGGGCGCTGGGAAGACTTGAGGTCGCAGAGCAGGCACATGCGTGAATAATAGTCAAAGCCGGGCGTTCGCGCCTGTTCGCCACGCCGTTCAACCCTTCTCCGCGCATGCCCCCACCTCCCACGCTGCCCACGAGCGCCGCCGCTGCCAACCCGGCCGGAGCGCAGGACGCGCCCGCACGGCCCACCTGGGGCGAGACCTTGCGCGTCTACCTGGAGCCGGCCAGCCTGCGCATGTTCGCGCTGGGCTTTTCCGCCGGGCTGCCGCTGCTGCTGGTGCTGGGCACGCTGAGCTTTCGCCTGCGCGAGGCCGGGCTGGACCGCACCACCATCGGCTACCTCAGCTGGGTGGGGCTGGCCTATGGCTTCAAGTGGTGCTGGGCGCCGCTGGTGGACCGGTTGCCGATCCCGCTGCTCACGCGCTGGATGGGGCGGCGGCGCAGTTGGCTGCTGCTGTCGCAGGCGTTCATCATGGCCGCGCTGGTGGGCATGGCGCTGGCCGATCCGCGCAGCGAACTCACGCTGGTGGTGTGGTGCGCGCTGGCCGTGGCCTTTGCCTCGGCGACGCAGGACATTGCGCTGGACGCCTTCCGCATCGAGTCGGCCGACGTGCGCCACCAGGGTGCGCTGGCGGCGACCTACCAGACGGGCTACCGCCTGGCCATGATCTGGGCGGGCGCGGGCGTGTTGTGGATTGCGGCGCGCGCCGAGGTGGCGCCTGCGCTGGCCACCACGGGCGCCGCGTCGGGTGTGCTGTACCAGCAGGCCGCGTGGACAACCGCGTACCTGGTGATGGCCGCGAGCATGCTGGTGGGCGTGCTCACCGTGCTGTTCTCGCGAGAGCCCGCGCGCGTCGAACTGCCGCCCGCCCGGAACGCGGCGGAATGGTTGCGCGGCGCGCTGATCGAACCCTTCGCCGATTTCCTCAGGCGCTACGGCAAACAGGCGCTGCTGATCCTGGCGCTGATCGGCGTGTACCGCATCAGCGACGTGGTGATGGGCATCATGGCCAACCCGTTCTACGTGGACATGGGCTACACCAAGGACGAGGTGGCGGCCGTCACCAAGGTGTTCGGGGTGATCATGACGCTGGTGGGTGCCTTCATCGGCGGCGCGCTCTCGCTGCGCCTGGGCGTGATGCGCGTGCTCATGCTCGGTGCGATCCTGTCGGCCGCGAGCAACCTGCTGTTCGCCTGGCTGGCCGGACACGGCCACGATGTGACCGCACTGGTGCTCGTGATCTCGGCCGACAACCTCAGCGCGGGCGTGGCCTCGGCCGCCTTCATTGCCTACCTCTCGGGGCTGACCAACATCCGCTACTCGGCCACGCAGTACGCGCTGTTCAGCTCGATGATGCTGCTCGCGCCCAAGTGGCTCGCGGGCTACTCGGGCGCCTTCGTCGACGCCTACGACTACGCCACCTTCTTCACCGCGACCGCCTGCCTGGGAGTGCCGGTGCTGGCGCTGATCTGGCTGGCCACGCGCTTGGTCCCGGTGGAGAAGGCCTGAGGGCCGCTCAGGTCGTGGTCTCGGCGAGCAAGGCCTTCAGCGCAGGCTTCTGCACCTTGCCCAAGGCGGTTTTCGGCAGTGCGTTCAGCCGTTGCCAGCGGCGCGGCCACTTGTAGCGCGCCAGCCGGCCGTCCAGGAAGGCTTGCAGCGTCGCGGCCCAGTCGCCTTCCGCGCCCTCCCGCAGCACGACCACCGCCACCACCACCTCGCCCCAGCGCGCGTCGGCCTGGCCGACCACCGCGCACTCGGCCACCAGCGGGTGTTGCGCCAGCAGGTTCTCGATCTCGGCCGGGTAGAAGTTCTCGCCGCCGGAGATCAGCATGTCCTTGGCGCGGCCCACCACGGTGTAGCTGCCGTCGGTCGTCTGCCGCGCAAGGTCACCGCTGTGGAAGAAGCCTTCGGTGTCGCAGGCCGGCAGGTCCGGCCAGTAGCGCCGCACCACGTTGGGCCCGTGCACCCACAGTTCGCCGACGGCGCCGTCCTCGACGGGCCGACCCTGCGGGTCGCGCAGGCTCACCGCCACGCCCGGCGCGGGCCAGCCGCAGCTGCCCAGGTGGCTGGTGGCGTGCGCGGGCGGCAGGGCGATCGAGAACGGCCCGGTTTCTGTGCTGCCGTACACGTTGCACACCGGCACGCCGCGCGCGTGCACGGCTTCGATGAGTGGCGCGGGCAACAGGCTGGAGCCGGCCCAGATGGCGCGCAAACAGGACAGATCGGTACCGGCCCAGGCAGGGTGCGCGGTGAGCGCCTGCAGGGTGGCGGGCACCTGCAGCGTCAGCGTGGGGCGTTCGCGCTCAATGGCCTGAAGCGTGGCCGTGGCGTCGAAACGGGCGTGCAGCAGCACCTGCGCACCGACCGAGAGCGCCGGCAGGGTCTGGATGCACAGGCCACCCACGTGGAACAGCGGCAACACGGTCAGCACGGTGTCGCGCTCGCTCATGGCCTGCACCTGCGCGGCGATGGCCATGTTGGCCAGCAGATTGCCCTGGGTGTGCACAGCGCCCTTGGGCGCGCCGGTGGTGCCCGAGGTGTACACCAGCAGAACCGGGTGCTCGGCCGTGCCCACGCCGGGCGCTTCCGGCGCACCCACCGCGTCGGACGCGAGCGCCTGCACCGGCAGCGTGGTGGTGCCAGTCTGTTGCGTCAGTGTGTGCGCCGCATCGGCCAGGGCCTCATCGTGCACCAGCAGCGTGGGCGTGCAGTCCCGCAGCACGGCGGCCCACTCGGCGGGCGCCAGGCGGTGGTTCAGCGGCACCAGCAACGCGCCCAGGCGCGCCAGCGCGAACAGCAGCACGACCTGCGCCGGGTGGTTCAGGCCGAGCCAGGCCACGCGGTCGCCGGCCTTGACCCCCTGCTTTCTGGCGAGCCGGTGTGAGAGGGCCAGGCTGCGCTGCGCGAGCGTGTCGAACGTGAGGCTGGCCCAGTGCCTGTCCGGCCTGGCCTGGACCGGGTCGTGCCAGCGCAGGGCCATTGCCTGCGGGCGCTCCCGCGCCAGCCGATCGAGCAAGGCCCCCAGCGAAGGTGCGGGCAGGGCAGGTGCGGGAGAGGTGGGTGCCGGCATTTACAGGACTTTACGCGAGCAGCAAGTTCGCTTCACAGACCACGGGCAGGATGGGTGTCTCCGGTGGACGCCGCTACACTGAAAACCATGACATCCCGACTGCTGATGATCGAAGACGACAGCCGCCTGGCGCAGATGGTGGTGGAGTACCTGGGCCAGTCGGGCTTTGAACTGACCCACGCCACCGATGGCGAGCAGGGGCTCGAACAGCTGCAGCTGCTGCAGCCCGAGCTGGTGATCCTGGACCTGATGATGCCCGGCATCGATGGCCTGGAGGTCTGCCGCCGCATCCGCGCACTCCCCGGCGACGCGGGGCGCGTGCCGGTCATCATGCTCACCGCCAAGGGCGACCCCATGGACCGCGTGATCGGCCTGGAGATCGGGGCCGACGACTACCTGCCCAAGCCGTTTGAACCGCGCGAGCTGCTCGCGCGCGTGCGCGCGGTGCTGCGCCGCCGTGGCGATGGCAATGGCGGAGGCCATGGCAGCGTCTCGCGCACCACGCCCGTGCTGCGCTTTGGCTCGCTGGACATCGATCGCGACGCGCGCACCGTGCAGGTGGCAGGCCAGCTGTGCGAGCTCACCTCGTACCAGTTCGACCTGCTGGTGGCCATGGCCGAACGCGCCGGGCGCGTGCTCACGCGCGACCAGATCATGGAAGCGGTGCGCGGCCGCGAGCTCGAGGCCTTTGACCGCTCCATCGACGTGCACATCGGCCGCATCCGCAACGCCATCGAAGCCGACAGCAAGGACCCCAAGCGCATCCTCACGGTGCGCGGCGTGGGCTACGTGTTCGCCAAGCAGCAGGAATGAGCAGCCTGTTCGGTTCCCGGCTCTACGTGCGCATCTGGCTCGCCGTGGTGGCGGCCGTGACCGTGCTCACGCTGGTGGTGGGCTGGCTGTGGCAGCAGGCGCTTGATCAGGACCGGGCCGAGCGCGAGGCGCGCGTGACCCGCACGATCATCGTGCGCGACGGTGCGCGCGACATCATTGGCCAGGCGCCTGCGCGCGCGGTGAGAATCCCCGGTGAAGGCTGGGAGTTCGAGGTGGCGATGAAGGACGGGCAGACGCTGTACGTGCTGCTGCCGCGTTCCAATCGGCCCGCCAACAACCCAGGGCGGCGCGCGCCCGAATGGCTGCAGACGCCCACCGGCTTTGCCTGGCTGCTGGGCCTGGTGGCGCTGGCGGTGGCCTTCGGTGCCTACCCCATCGTGCGGCGGCTCACCAAGCGTCTGGAGGCTTTGCAGAAGGGCGTGGAACGCTGGGGCGAAGGCGACCTGTCCACCCGCCTGCCGGTGCAGGGACAGGACGAGGTGGCCTTTCTCGCGGCCCGGTTCAACACCGCGGCCGAACGGGTGCAGACCTTGCTGCAGTCCCACAAGTCGCTCCTGGCCAATGCCTCGCACGAGCTGCGTTCGCCGCTGGCGCGCATCCGGATGGGCCTGGAGTTGCTCGGGCGTGACAGCGCCAGTGCGGGGCAGCGGGCCGAGATTGGCCGCAGCATCGACGAGCTCGACCAGTTGATCGACGAAATCCTGCTGGCCAGCCGGCTGGACCTGCGCGATGCGCGCGACGCATCCGCGCTGGGCCCGACCGAAGAAGTGGACCTGGTGGGTCTGGCCGCCGAGGAATGCGCGCGCACCGGGGCGGAGCTGGACATCGCGCCGGGCGCGTCGCCCGTGCTGGTGCAGGGGCAGGCGCGGCTGCTGCGGCGCGTGCTGCGCAACCTGCTGGAGAACGCCCGCCGCTATGGCGTTCAGTCCGCTGCGGGCGACGCGGAGCCGGTCCGGCTGAGCGTCCTGGTGCCGGTGTCCGGCCCGGGCGGTCGTGGCCGTCGCGCCGTGCTGTGGGTGGAAGACAGGGGCCCCGGTGTGCCGCCCGACCAGCGCGAGCGCATCTTCGAACCCTTCTACCGGTTGCCGGGTGCCAGCGAGCGTGAAGGCGGCGTGGGCCTGGGCCTGTCGCTGGTGAAGACCATCGTTGAGCGCCACAGTGGCCGCGTGCGCTGCGAAGACCGCCCGGGTGGTGGCGCGCGCTTCGTGGTGGAGCTGCCGGCGTGAGCGGTGCGCCCGGGCAGCGTGCCGCTTGTCCGCGTGAGGGGCCTTTGATCCTTCGGGCCGAAGGAGCCAAGGCCAGGACAGTGTCTTGATTTTTCGAGGAATTTTCGGGTTTTATTACCCAAGGAAATCAGCCCTTTCCCACAAATGGGGGATGGCAGAAATTCTTGACGCGGCGCACAATTCGCGTCGATGCTGTCACAACGTCACAACAACAGATCCGGCAAACACCACACGTCATGAAAAACGTTTGAATCTGGTCTCCCAACGACGTCCCTTCAAGGACTTTCAAAAGCCGCCTCTCAAGCGAGCCGTTCAATTAAGGTGTTGACGCACCTAGAAGTCTGATAGAACCCTCGGTATTCACCGGGTTCTTTTTTGACGAGAAGCTACAAACGCAGAAACGCAGGGGGTCAAGGGCGCGTCCCCCTTGAATACGAAGGCCTTCAGCTGAATTTCTGTCGCAATCTGGAGTGCGAGAACTTCGGCGTGCCACCGCTTGCCGAAGCGGGGTCAGGAAGAGCGTCGGTCGATGGTTACCGGGCCATCGGTGTGTCGACAGAATCGACCATTTACTGTATGCGGTGCAACCAAAGTTTTACGTTGAAGAGCAACCGAGCTACGCTTGAGGAGTTCGAGAGACAACGAGCAACCTTCACGCAACGCGATGGCGCAGCATGCCGGAACTCCTCCTGCGTCAACCATGGACTGGTCAACCTCGACTGCTATCAGTCGTTCGGCAAGAGCCGAGGTGGCTCGGCGCGGTACCGATGCAAGGCGTGCAAGCAAACATTCACGGTTCCCCAACGTGCGACTCTGCGTCAGCGCCATCCGGAAGTAAACGAGTTGGTACTGAATTTGCTGGTCAACAAAATGCCCATGCGCAGGATCTGCGAGGTGGCAGGTGTCCAGCCTGCGGTTCTGTACTCGCGCATACATTTTTTTCACAAACAGGCCATCCGCTTCGTGGTTGACCGCGAACGCGCACTGCAAGAGCGGCTCAGCTTTCAAAAGCTGCGGATAGCGGTCGACCGCCAGGATCACACGTTCAACTGGGCCTCCAGCGCTGATCGCCGCAACACGAAGCTGTCAGCAACGGGGAGTGCAGACTGCGACAGTGGCTATGTCTTCGGAATTGAGCTCGACTTCGATTCAGCCAGGAATCCGTTCGAGGTTGACTTGCATGCTCGCGAAATTGGCGACTACGAATTAACAGGGCCGTTTCGCCGGTACGCGCAGTTCTTTCTGCCCGGGGACGAAGAGCTGGGGAAGGCTGTCCCAGCTGGCGTTGCCCTTGCAGAGGAAGGAACCAAGCTACCCGCTTCAGGCCTGCGCATCCATGCCGAATATGTCCTCATGGGTCACTTTCAATTTTTGCGGTGGCTCATGCCGAATGTGGGCGCATTTGACTTCTATCTTGACCAGGAGCCCAACATCCGCGGCGCTTTTCTGGCGGCGTGTCTGGATCTGGTTGCGCAGAAGCGAGCGGATGCCTATTTCGTGCGGATCGGCAAGGAGCTCACGATCGATGAGAGGAAGCTGGCCGTCGCACACAGCGAGACCTACTTGTCAGGTTTGAAGAAGCAGTATCCGACACTCACTCGACGCCAGATCGCCCACGAAGTCATGAAGCAGCGCTATCTGCAGGTGCGCAAATCAGAGGCCAACGCGGCCAATCGGTGGGTCACCAGCATACTGCCGCACATGGGCGAGCCGCTCAAAGAGGTCAGCTGCCTGACCGACTGGGGCGATGACGATGTGGACCGGATCGCAGGAGGCATGCTGTCTGCGAGTTTGCACCCCATCGATCGATTCTTTATGTTGCTCCGCAGGCGTGTGAGCTTGCTGGAGAGACCCATCGCCTCGGCCAGCTCAGGCCATCGAACTTGGTACGGCTACAGCGCCTACAACCCGGAAATCGCGCAAAAAATCATGGGCCTGTTTCGCGTCATCTACAACTACAGCATGACCGGCAAAGATGGCAGGACGCCCGCGATGCGGCTTGGCTTGGCCGAGAAGCCTATACCGCACAAAGAAATCCTCGATTTCGTTTAATCGCTCCCGAAGCGATACCTGTTCGCCAGCTCGGGATCCTTCAATGCCAGGTAGGGGTGCTGCCCGGGGGCGGGCTTTTCCGCGGCGCCACCACGTTCCAACCGATGACGGTACAAAAAGTAGCTCACCAGGCATTTGCGGATGGACGATGACCACAGGAACTCGCCGTTGTCAGTGGACTTCATTCCAAATTCGCGTGCGACAACAGACTTCTGGCTGGTCGACAGGCGAACAGCTGGAATCACGTCCACAGTTTCTGTTTCGTGCCACATCTTGTCGTCCGCGGCGGCAACGGGTGCCGTGGCTGCATCCAGCGACGCATGGCTGCACCTGGCCAACACAAAGTCCCGGAACTGCTGGTGGCGACCATCAAAGGCGCGGACATGCCAGCGGTCTCCGTTGTGCACCAGCGTGTGTGGCCACAGAGTCCGAGGCACTGGGTCAGCTTCATTGAGCGACTGGTAGGTCACTGCCAGACCACAGCCTTCGCGCAGGGCCTGCATCATGACGCGCAGCACGTCAGGGTCGATGCTGCCAGTGGGATGCGTGATGGATTCTGCCGACGTGACATGCCCCAGTGCTGGGACAACAGCGGTTGATTTGCTGGTGCTGTACACCTGAAGCAGCGACAAGTACTCTTCCGCAGAGCCAGATGCCAGCAGAGGCTTGAAGTCGCGGCCCCGGGTGTAAGCCTTCCTCTCCACGTCGTATTCCAGCGAGTGGGCATGGTGCTGGCGGTACCGCCTGAAATCCCTGGAGAGATGGTTGGGCGTGACGTCGAAGACCTCGCACACCTGTCCCCGGCGTACGAAACCGTCCCAGATCAGCCGCGCCTCAATAAACTGAAGGCGCTGCTTCTGGGCAAAACTCAGAGTATCAAGCCAGGCGACATCCATACCTATCACGACGAGTAGCTAATTGCAGACGAGTGTAGCACCGCTCTTGATTTATGTACTTCTTACGGTAAACTCACTGCCAAGAAAACAGGTTTTGAAAGGCGTCCGCGTGGAAGGTGTGCTGAACCAGTGGTTGGACGCTTGGGGGTACTCAGCTGCCCCGGGCTCGCTGCACCTGCACGGCGATTCCGTGGATGGTCAGCACCCGTACCGCACCGAGATCCGGGGACTGCTTGATCCCAAAGGAGCGATTCGTGCCAAGGCCGTGTTTGATGTCGAGGGGGTGCCGACGATCTGCTTCCTGGAGAGCAATGGTGAGGCGCTCGACAATCAAAGCTTGATGCGCGGCGTGCGTGAGCGCGCATGGAACCAGAACCTGGTATCCATCGTGCTGGTGGTTGACGACACGCGTGCACTCGCAGCACCGACCTCGTTGCCCGAGGCCACGTTCGAAGAGATCGAATTCAAGCAAGCCAAACCCTTTGGGGCCTTCTCCCGGGCGGACATTCAGTCGGGCGAAGTGTTCTCCCGCCATGCTCAGTGGTTTGCGCCAGAGAATCGTGTTGACAGAAAGCTGCTGTCGAACCTTGGAATCATCGTGGACGCCTTGACCCACGAGGGCCTGGACAAGGGTGCAGCGCAATTGCTGATGGCGCAAGTGATGTTTGTGGCCTACCTTGAGCACCGCGGCATTGTTGGTGAGGAGTACCGCAAGCAGCGAGAGGTGGGCAGCCTCTTTGACTTGGCCAAAGAAGCCGATCGCAAAGGCATGATCGCCTTGATGAGGCGGGTCAAGAAGGATTTCAACGGGGACTTGCTGGAGCCCGATGGAGGTCAGTCGGTCTGGAGCAATCTCAGTGATGTGGCCTTCCAGCACCTCAATGAGTTCCTGTCCCACGTTGACATGGCCGATGGGCAGAAGAGCTTCTGGCGCTATGACTTCCGCTTTATCCCGGTCGAGCTCATCTCAGGCATCTACGAATCCTTCCTCGCCGAGGACAAGCGAGACGTGGGCGCGTACTACACCCCCCGCCATCTGGCCGCATTGGCGGTCGATCAGGCGTTTGCTGGCTCTGCCGACATCTTGGCCGAGCGCGTGCTCGATGGTGCGTGTGGATCTGGAATTTTGCTGACGACTGCCTACCGCCGCATGTTGGCCTATGGGGAAGCCAAAACAGGTGCTCAGTGGCCGTTTGCCAAGCGCGTGGAGTTGCTCCAGCAAAACATCTTCGGCTCGGACATCAACGAATCCGCATGCCGTGTCACGGCGTTCAGTCTGTACCTGTGCGTTTTGGAGAACCTTCAGCCGGCCGACCTGTTCAAGTTGACGGCGCAGGGCAAGGCGACACTGCCCACGCTGGATGGCCACAACATCGTGCGCGGCGCAAAAGGCGATTTTTTCTCTGACAAGAACCCACTGGTCAAGCGTGGCAATTTCACTCTGCTGATATCCAACCCACCGTGGCTGGAGCCCAGCGGCAAGCAATTGCTGTCCTCTGACGTGTGGGCCGCTGCTCAGGGGCAAAAAATACCGCGCAGGCAGGTCTGTCTGTCCTACATGTTGCGCGCGATGGATGCGGTGGACCCTGTGCGTGGGCGGTTCTGTTTCATCCTGCCCGTCAGCAGTCTGGGGGCTGAGACGAGCCAGCCCTTTGTGAAGGAGTGGTTGCGCCGCTGTGAACTCGACACGGTGATCAACTTTGGCGATCTTCGCAAGCTGCTCTTCGAGAACGCCAAGCAGCCAACGCTGGTCGTTGCAGCCAGGCCGCGCCGTTCTCGCAGCGAGATCGAATTACCGGAAACTTTCGAGTACTGGACGCCGAAAGCTGACGTAAGCCTGGCCTTCGGCCGCTTGACGCTGCACGGTACCGATCGGCACACGGTGCAAACCGCCATGTTGGCCAACGACAACTCGGTGCTCACCACGCTCTACTGGGGAACGCCACAGGATCAGGCCACGATCGCCAGCCTGGAGATGCGTGGACAGATTGGTGACTTGCTCGATGAAGCGGGCTGGCAGATGGCCAAAGGTTTCCACCTCAAGGACAGCTCGGTCAGCACTCCCGTGTCGGTGGAGTCGATCGCAAGCGCGCCGTATCTGGATGCACGAAAGTTTGCCTTGCATGGACCTTTGCTGGATGAGGGTGTGCTCGAGCGTTTTCCGCAGAATGTGACCCACGTGGCCAAACTGTCGGACAAGATCCTGGGCGCGTTCAAGGGCCCCCGTATCGTATTCAAAGACGGGATGACGTCTGAGCGAGAGATTTGCGCAGGCTTCAGCACCAAGCGTTTTTCCTTCAACAGCAGCACGACAGCGATCGTGGCGCCCCCCAAGGACGCCGACTTGCTGCGATTCTTGTCGGTCTACCTTCACTCGGACCTGGTGCGTTACCTCCTGCTGTTGACAGCCTATCAAATCAGCTTCGAGCGCGAGAGGGTGAGTTTGCTGAACGTCAAGCGTTTGCCGTTCGTGCATCCCCGTGACCATTCGAACCCGCCGCGTGCTGCTGCGATCGTGGCGGAGGTGGCAGAGTTCGTGCGAGAGATGGAAGCCTCTCCCATGATTGGTCGCCAGGGATTGTTTGACCGGTGGAGAACACAGGCTGAGAAACTGATCAGCGAGTATTTCGGCTTGACAGCAATGGAGAAGGCACGTGTACAGGAGATGGTTACGCTGGTGGTGCCTAGCATGCAACCGCCCTCGTACGCCAGGTTGGTAACGCCACTGCAAATGCGCACGAGTGACCGCGATCTGCAGCGTTACGTGAAGGCGCTGTTGGCCGAGCTCGCTCAATGGCGCGATGCGATGGGCGGAGCGGGCGACTTTGAAGCCAGCTTGACGATCGGCTCTGCGCAGGCGTGCGGTGCACTGGCGGTCATCCGCCTTGATGTGCAGGCTCAAAAACCAGCCAAAAGCTCCCACGCTCAGGCCGAGGTGGCGGACCAGGCCGTGGCCAAGCTGGTGCAGACGTTGCAAACCAACGAACTGCTGCCGGTTCAACTTCGCGAAAACCTCTACCTTGCGGCTGACGTGGTGGTGCGCCATGGCAATTCTCTCTATCTGATCAAACCGATGGTTCGTCGAATGTGGCTGCAGGCACAAGCGTTCCGAGACGCGGAGAGGATTGTTCGCTACGTTCAAGAGCAGGCTGTGCAATGAGCAAGCCTCCTCCGCGACAAACGTCGCGAGATGAATGGATGAAGGCATTTCCGGCGAACGAAGCACGCCGAGCCGCGCAGTTCGTCTTCGACAAATGGAATGATCTCTCGGCTCAAGCCCCGAAAACATTCCATTCTGGGAATCGCGAGAACCACATCACAGAGCGCTTTGGCATGCACATGCCCAAGATATCGCTGTCCCAAGCAAGGCTGATGGGTTGGTGGAGCTACGAGGAGCCCTCTGGCGAGTCAGAGGTCATCAACGGAGAGCTCAAACCGAAGGGCCGAATCCGCAAAGACCTTGTCTACAAGTCCAATAGTGGCAAGGTTCGTATCGAACTGATCTTCGAGTTCAAGAAGCTTGAGGCCACCAAATCGAGCTGCAAGGTCTATCGGGGAACGGAGGGAATGCGCCGATTTGTCGACGGTGATTACGCCAAGGGCCTTCCCATCGCCTTCATGGTCGGCATGCTCATTGGAGACGCTTCGAACTGCGTTCAAACCCTGCGGCGCTCGCTGTTGTCGACTGCCGCAAAAGCGGACCTGAGAATGGTCAGCGACGCGTGCGGCGAGTTGATTCGCGATCCTTCTGCAATGTTTCCGGGTCTTGCACACTTTGACACGGAACACAACAGATTGGCCGGCAGCGCGCCCGCCCACGGCACCATGCTGCTTTCGCACATGTTTGTGGCGCTCCCAGGGCCTCCTGCAGCTGTCGAATAGTGCATATTGCCGGGCAAGCGCAAGTTGCCTGACAACTAGCCGACTTTGGCGGGCGACTTGGATCAACACCTTGGCCAACGCGCTCGCGTGTCGCTTTGCCCCTGGGAAGATGTGGTGCGCCATGATCGACATCCACCACGAGCTCAAAGCCTAAGTCCAGGGCGGACAGCGATCAGTGGCGCGAGCTCGGCCACTGGCTATGGTGGTCGTCGACCAAAAAGGCGTTTGCATGGCGCACGCTCTGACCTACGTCAGGCACCACGTGTGTGCTCGTGGCCGGTGGGCAAGTCCGCGTGGTCGTGCCCCATCACGTTCGGTTCTTGCGCCGGCCACACGCGAAGCCACCTGCTGTTCTCGGTGTGGATGCGCTCGGGTGCCATGGTGCACGAGGCTCAGAGATAGCGCGTGATTTCCCTGAACTCGTCCAGCGAATGGCGTTGTCCCGATTTGAGGGGCCCCATCAGGTCTTCAAGGCAATGGTCCAAGTGGTCCTGAATCAAGGCTTTCTTGGCTTGCTGGATCGCCTTCTCCACTGCTTGCAATTGCTGCGCAACATCGAGGCAGTCTCGCCCCTGAACCACCATCTCAATGGTGCTGCTCAGGTGCCCGCTGGCTCGGCGCAGGCGTTTGATGATGGCAGCATGGGAAGCGTGTGTATGCGGTTGTGTCATGGCCGATAGTATCCCCTCGGGGGGTTACTATATCGCCCTTGCCAACATCGAACATCGTAGTGACCATGACCCCACGCCTCACTCGCTCGACGCGCGCCGCCCGGGCAGCGCTGGGCATGCGTTGGCTGGTGCTGGTGGTGATTCTGTTCGGCACCATCATCTCTTCCGTGGGAGGCACATACTCCCATGGCATCGCTGCCATTGCGGCAGTGAGCCACGTCTCTCCAGCGTCCTCGGACACTGAACACGACCATGCGCTTGGTCATGCCCACGAAGACGGAGGCAGCGCGTGGGCTATGGAAAACCATGGCGCTAGCGCCGACCATCCCCACCACGGGCCCGACCACTCGCACGACAAAGCCCACGCCCTGCCCATCACATGGAACGTGGCAGCTCCGCAGCTTCCCGTGTGGATCGGGCAAGCGAAGCTGTGGATTGAAATGGTCGAGGCATCGCGGCTCGAACGCCCGCCCATGGGCTGAGAACGCACCCGTTCTCGATCACGTTCGAGTTTTTGCGCTGCGCCACGCAGCGCCCCATTTCCTTCAGACCATCGGAGTCTTCATGCACAGCCATGTTCACGACAGGCTGCCGCGTTCGCCATGGGCGATCGGGCACCTCCGTCTCTTCTTGCTTTCAGCCTTTTTCCTCTGCTTGGGGTCTCCTCGTTTTCAGTGCAATAAGTGACGGTACGAAAAGCTAGCACTGGCGCGGAGGTGGTGTTGGTAGATCGTTGATTTCATTGACTTTCCTGTTCACTTTCAAATCTGCGATTCGTGG
>NZ_JBFXCD010000006.1:0-244012 GCF_050182545.1 Hydrogenophaga sp.
GGCCTGCAGCCCCTGCACGCGCGACCGGGCGTGCGCGCGCGAAATGCCGAGCTGGCGCGCGATGTCGCCGAACGAGGCGCGGCCGTCCTTCACCAGGATGTTGAGCAAGGCCTTGTCGAGCTTGCTCAGCGCATTGTCGAGGGAGGGTTGGGGTGGGTTGCGTGTCATGCCCGGGCACGAAGCAACTGGCGCGCCAGCCCATGCGGGCGCGGGGGCACCGTTCGTCGCGCCAGTGTGCCGAGGGGCGCTAACCCGACTGGCCCGCGCCGATGAATCGGCGTAGAAAGAAGGCATCGGGGAAACGGTATGAACGGTATATCACGTTTTTTCATGCAGGTCTTGCGCGGTGCGGCGCTTGCCGTGTGGCTGGGCGGTGTACCAGCGCTCGCGCAAGACGCGAGCTGCCTGCGCGACCCCGAGCGCGCCCACGAGCTGCGTGTGCTCGACGAGAGCCAGCTCATCGACATGATGGACCAGCAGCCCGTGCTGGCCGCACCGCCTCGCCTGCATCGCATGCTGCGCAGCCTGGTGGCCGCCTCGCCGCGCCTGCGCGCGGGCCCGGCCATCCACCTGCTGGCCTTCGAGGACGACCGCGAACACAACGCCTACGCGGCCAACCACGGCCTGGTCATTCTCACCAGTGCGCTGTGGCGCGGCGCCACGCCGCTGGACGACGATGAACTGGCCGCCGTCATCGCGCACGAACTCGCGCACATCGAAAGCCACGACGCGCTCGTGGAAGCCTGTGGCCTGCTGCAGCGCCTGGGCCAGCCCCGGCTGAGCATCGAAGCAGCGCGCGAGCAGATGGGCGTGCACATGTTCAACCCGCGCTCGCCCCTGGCGCGCGAGGCGCGCGAACTGCAGCACGCCCAGGAACACGCCGCCGACCTGCGCGGCATCGAACTGCTGCAGCAGGTGGGCCGCAACCCCGCCGCCATGGCCAGCGCGCTGGCCAAGATCCACGGCGTGCACAGCAACAGCGACAGCGGAGCCGGTGCCCAGCTCATGCGGGCCGGCACCCACCCGGATGTGCGCGAACGGCTGGAACGCGCGCGCGAGGCGGCGGCCGATGCCGTGGCGCGCGGCGCCCCACAGCGCTGAACGGCCGCTCCCTTTCCGACCGGCAGCCGGTCTGCGCATAGACTGGGGCGATGACCTCCTCCTCTTCCTGGCCCGTGCCCGTGCTTCTGGCGGTTGTTCTGGTCCTGGCGCTGGCCACGACCGGCTGCGCGGTCTGGCGCATCGGCAAGGCCGGTGAGCTCGCCCGCCTCAGCGAACCCCTGCAGCACACCCCGGTGGACGCCGCGCTGCGACTGCTCATCGTGGGCGACAGCACCGCGGTGGGCACGGGCGCGAGCAGCCCGCAGACCAGCCTGGCCGGCCTGCTCGCCCAGGCCTACCCCCGGCTGCGCATCGACAACCGCGCCCGCGACGGCGCCACCTTTGCCAACGTGGCCGCCCAACTCGAAGGCGCCACCGCGCGCTACGACCTGGTGCTGGTGAACGCGGGCGGCAACGACGTGATCCGCCTGCGCGGCATGGACGCCGTGCGCGCCGACATCGAGCGCGCGATCACGCTGGCCCGCGCGCGCAGCGACCGCGTCATCCTCATGCCGGCCGGCAATGTGGGCAATGCGCCGTTCTTCTTCCCGCCGGTGTCGTGGCTCATGACGGCGCGTGCTCGCGAACTGCACGGCATCGTGCGCGACGTGGCCACGCAGCAAAGCGCGGCGTACGTGAGCCTGTTCAAGGACAAGGCGAACGACCCGTTCGCGCAGCGGCCGAAGGAACTCAACGCCGCCGACGGCCTGCACCCGAGCGATGCGGGCTACCGCGTGTGGTTCGACGAGCTGATGGCGCAGGCGCAGTTGGCGCCGGTGCTGGCGCCTGCACGCTGAGGTGGGCCGGCAGCGCACGTCCACCCCACTCGGTCATCGGCCGCTGCAAATCCAGTCGCTGGCGTTTCTCAACCCCCGGCCAGATGCCGGCAGAGTTCGTGCAGCGGCATCGCTTCGATGCCATGCCCCAGCGGATACACCTCGCTGCCCGGGTACACCACCACCTTGTGTTGCGGCTGCAGGTCTTCGCACGCCGAGTGGAAGCCGCGCTCAACCTTCGGGCTCAGGCTGCGCTTGATCTCCACCGCCCAGAGGGCGCCGTCCGGCTGGCTGAGCAGCAGGTCGATCTCCGCGCCGCCGCTGGTGCGGTAGAAGTGGCCCTGCACCCCGGGGGCTGCTGAAAGCAGGTTTTCCACCACCATGCCCTCCCAGCTCGCGCCCACCACCGGGTGCGACAGCAGGCCCTCGAGCGTTCCGATGTCCAGCAGGGCGTGGACCAGTCCGCTGTCGCGCACATAGACCTTGGGCGACTTGACCAGCCGCTTGCCCACGTTGGCGTGCCAGGGTTGCAGGCGGCGCACCAGCAGCAGGTCGCACAGCAGATCGATGTAGCCGTGGGCGGTCTTGGCGTCCACGCCCAGGTTGCGCGCCAGCTGGGCGACGTTGAGCAGGCCGGCCTGCTGGTGGGCCAGCATGGTCCAGAAGCGCCGCAGGGTCTCGGCGGCGATGCGTGGCCCCAGTTGGGGAATGTCGCGTTCGAGGTAGGTGCGAATGAAATTCTGGCGCCAGCGCAGGCTGCGCGCGGCATCGGGCGCGGTGAAACTGTCTGGAAAGCCGCCGCGCAGCCACAGCGCGTTCAGGCTGTCCGCGCCGGTTTCGGTGACGTTCAGCGGGCCCAGCTCCAGGTAGGCGATGCGCCCGGCGAGCGTCTCGCCCGATTGCTGGAGGAGGTCCAGCGAGGCCGAACCCAGCAGCAGATAAAGCCCCTGGCGCCGGCCATCCCGGCGCGCCTGGTCGATCAGGCCGCGCAGCACCGGGAACAGCGCCGGCGCCCGGTGCACCTCGTCGATGATGACCAGCTTGTCCTGGTGCTGCGACAGGTACAGCTCGGGCTCGGCCAGGCGCGCGCGATCCCGTTCCGACTCCAGGTCCAGATACAGGCTGGGGCGCTGTTGCGCGACGTCCAGTGCGAGCGTGGTCTTGCCCACCTGCCGCGGCCCGAGCAGCGCCACCGCAGGCATATGGGCCAGTTCGTCCAGCAGCCGAGGGGTGGTTTGTCGGTCAAACATCCTTGCAATTATGGATATTAATTCCATGATTTGCAAGGTTAATTCGGGTCAATCTCCCGGCCCGGCGAAGTGCGCCACCAGCGCCTCTCCCCAGTCCCACGGCCCGGTGAGCGTCAGCGTCACCGTGGTCCAGTCGCCCGCTTCGGTCTGCACCTGCTCGTCCGCGTCCCAGGCGCCACCCTCGTCCAGCGGCCCGCGCGGCCCGGGCGCGTGGGCCTCGGCCCAGGCCAGCAAGGCCTTCACCTCGGCCAGCACCGCAGGCAGCTGCGCGGCGCGCACGCTGGCCATGGCCTCCCAGGTGCCGGTGCCCTCGCCGTCGTCGCTGGCGTCGAAGATCAGGTAGTGCAGGTTCAGCCCGCCTTCACCTTCAAACGCCACGCGTGCAGCAGCGGCTCGGTGTACCCACTCGGCTGTTCCTTGCCCTTGAACACGAGGTCCAGCGCGGCCAGGTAGGCTTTGCTGGTCTTGAAGTTGCCGGCCATCTTTTTGTACAGCGGGTCGCCGGCGTTCTGGCCGTCCACCACGGCGGCCATGCGCTCGAAGGTCTTCGTCACTTGGGCTTCGGTCACGATGCCGTGGTGCAGCCAGTTGGCGATGTGCTGGCTGCTGATGCGCAGCGTGGCGCGGTCTTCCATCAGGCCGACGTTGTGGATGTCGGGCACCTTGGAGCAGCCCACGCCCTGGTCGACCCAGCGCACCACATAGCCCAGGATGCCCTGCACGTTGTTGTCCAGCTCCTGCTGCTTCTCGGCGGCGCTCCAGTTCGGGTTGCTGCTCACGGGAATGGTCAGCAGGCCGGTGAGGAGGTTGTCGCGCTCGGCGGTGGCGTCGATCTTCTCCAGGCCCTTCTGCACGTCCGACACCAGCACCTGGTGGTAGTGCAGCGCGTGCAGCGTGGCGCCGGTGGGGCTGGGCACCCAGGCGGTGTTGGCGCCGGCCTTTGGGTGGCCGATCTTCTGTTCCAGCATGGCCTTCATCAGGTCGGGCATGGCCCACATGCCCTTGCCGATCTGCGCCTTGCCGCGCAGGCCGCAGGCCAGGCCCACGATCACGTTGTTCTTCTCGTAGCTCTGGATCCAGGCGCTGGCCTTCATGTCGCCCTTGCGCACCATGGGGCCGGCCAGCATGGCGGTGTGCATCTCGTCGCCGGTGCGGTCCAGGAAGCCGGTGTTGATGAAGGCCACGCGGCTGGCGGCCGCGGCAATGCAGGCCTTGAGGTTGACGGAGGTGCGGCGCTCCTCGTCCATGATGCCGAGCTTGACCGTGCTGTCCTTGAGGCCCAGCACCTGCTCCACGCGGCCGAACAGCTCGGCGGCAAACGCCACCTCGCGCGGGCCGTGCATCTTGGGCTTGACGATGTAGACCGAGCCCTTGCGCGAGTTGCGGATGGCGTCCTTCTTCGAGCGCTTGAGGTCGTGCAGGGCGATGGTGGTGGTGACCATCGCGTCCATGATGCCCTCGGGGATTTCCTTGTCGTCCGCGCCCCAGAGGATGGCGGGGTTGGTCATCAGGTGGCCCACGTTGCGCAGGAACATGAGCGAGCGGCCGTGCAGGCGAACGCCGCCCTTCTTGCCCTGGGGCGTGGTGTATTCGCGGTCGGCGTTGAGGCCGCGTGTGAAGGTCTTGCCGCCCTTGGTGACGGACTCCGTCAGCGTGCCCTGCAGGATGCCGAGCCAGTTGCGGTACGCCAGCACCTTGTCTTCGGCGTCCACGGCGGCGATCGAGTCTTCCAGGTCCAGGATGGTGGACAGCGCGGCCTCCACCACCAGGTCGCTCACGCCGGCGGCGTCGCCCTTGCCGATGGGCGTGCTGCGGTCGATCTGGATCTCCAGGTGCAGGCCGTTGTGTGCCAGCAGCACGGCGCTGGGGGCCTTGACATCGCCCTGGTAGCCCACGAACTGCGCCTTGTCCGCCAGCTTGCTGGTGCCGCCTTCGGCCAGGCCCACCACCAGCTCGCCGTCCTTGTTGACCTTGTAGCTGGTCGAGCCGACGTGCGAACCCTTCTTCAGCGGTGCGCAGCGGTCCAGCACGTAGCGCGCGTACTCAATCACTTTCGCGCCGCGCTTGGGGTTGTAGCCGCCCTTGGGGCCGGCCTTGCCGCAGCCCTTGTCTTCAGAGATCACGTCCGTGCCGTACAGCGCGTCGTACAGCGAGCCCCAGCGCGCGTTCGCCGCGTTGAGCGCATAGCGCGCATTCAGGATCGGCACCACCAGCTGCGGGCCGGCCTGCACGGCCAGTTCGTCGTCCACGTTCTTCGTGGTCGCCTTCACCTTCTTCGGCTCGGGCACCAGGTAGCCAATCGTCTCCAGGAACTTGCGGTAGGCCACCATGTCGCGGATCGGGCCGGGGTTGGCGCTGTGCCAGGTGTCCAGCTCGCTCTGCAGGCGGTCGCGTTCGCCCAGCAGGGCGGCGTTCTTGGGCGCCAGGTCCGCCACGATGGCGTCAAAACCCTTCCAGAACGCCGCTTCGCTCACACCAGTGCCGGGCAGCACCTGCTGGTTGATGAAGTCGTACAGCTCGGTGGCCACCTTCAGGCCGTGGATGGGGGTGCGTTGCGTCATGGAAAGCTCCAGTAGGGAAAAGAAAACAGGTGTGGGCGGCGCAGGAAAGAGGTCACAGCATCTCCAGCACGTCGCGCAGGTTCGAACCCGTGCGGTGCGGCGGCGTGCCCAGTTCCTCGAACGGCAGGTTCAGCCGGTTCACCCACAGCGTGCGGTAGCCGTACCAGGTGGCGGCCAGCGCGTCCCAGGCGTTGCTGCTGACGAAAGCAATTTGCGCGCAAGGCAGGCCGGTGGCCTGCTCGCCCAGCGCATAGGCCTCGGGGTGGGTCTTGTACTTGCGGATGCCGTCCACGCTGATCACGTGGTCCAGCAGGCCTTCCAGCCCGGCGCTGCGCACCGAAATGCCCAGCATGTCCGGGTCGCCGTTGGAGAGGATGCCGGTGACGATGCCGCGCTCGCGCAGCGCCTGCAGCACCTCGCGGTTTTCCGGAAAGGCCGAGAGGTGCCGGTACTGGTTCATCAGGCGGCCCGCGCGCTCCTCGAACGCCGGCCACCCGTCACCACGCGCCTCGGGCGCAATCGTCTTGATCGCATACGCCAGCGCGTTCTGCGTCAGCGTCCAGAACGGCCGGTAGTGCGCACCGTGGTTGCTGGTGGTCACCAGCCGGGTGTATTCAATCTGCTTGTCCCGCCACAGCGTGGCCAGCCGCGCACCCTGCCCGGGAAAGAGCTGCTCGGCCAGCAGCCCGACGCTGTAGACGTCAAACAGCGTGCCATAGGCATCAAACAGAACGGCGCGGAGTGGCTTGTGGTCCATGGGGGGACTGTATTCCACACTTGGGCGCGCATTGAATCTGTTTTTTGTGGGTTATTTGTGACTTGAAAGCGTGTAATTCCTCGGACGCGGCTGTTGGGCGTGCGCCTCCTGGAGGGGGCGCAGCGCGTCATTGGCGGAGACGGTAGGTGTCGCCTTTACAGTTCGCCCAGTTGGGCGCCGTCCACTGGCTCCTGCAGCCAGGCCGCGATATCGCCGCCCAGCGAATACGTCACCCGCCCGACCATGTTGCAGGTGCTGCGAGGCAGGCCGAAATGCAGAAACATCTGGCGCTTCGCGTCGAAGTGCGAGGGCGCCGCGCCCGGGCGTTCCAGCACGCCGCGCAACTGCACGATCTTCGGGCCGCCATACATGCCGCCAGCGTTGGCCAGGATGTCGGTGACCTGAACGCGCAGGGTCGGGGCACCGGCCACGCTGGCCGAAGGCGCCGACACGGCAAATTCGTACGGCGCTTCCAACTGCTCCCGGATCGCTTGCACCAACGACGCGGGCACATCACATGTGTCATCGCTCTTGCCCAGTTGCAGGCCGCTCGCTGTCTGTCCGTAGGTGACGGCGGGCAGGATGACGGTGTTGTGCGCTGAAGCAGAGGGCGCGGGCGGTTCCGGTTCGGCGGCGGTGGGGCCGCGGGAGCCGCAGGCGGTGAGGAGCAATGCGGTGGACAGTGTGGCAATGACGAGGAGTTTTTTGGGTGCGTTCATGTGGTTCTCTTGAAGGCGTTCGGGTCGACCGCGGGTCATGGCTCCGTGCAGTGGGCAAAGTTCTCGAACGCTACCGGTACAGGGGCGTCCGGGTCGGTCGCGTTGAAGACCTCCAGCCTGCATTGGCGGTCTGTGGACTGGAAGTTCACCAAATAGGCGTGGTTCGGCAGGGCTTGGAAGCGGGCCGTTACTGGACCACATTGGCTCCATCCAAACATGAAGGGGTTCGAATGCGAGAAGTTTCCGAGGCCTTGCACCTGGACGTTCGCGGGCGCCTCCAACTCCTTCTCGACAAACTCCTTGCTGCCGAATGAGAGTTTGGCGATCGACGGCAGCAGCACACCACGACCCACGTCACGCACGGTGCCTTGCTTCTCCATACCCTCGCATGGCGTGTCGGCTGTGCTGGTGGCGTATTGCACGGAGACGCCGGGCCCCGTGGTGCGCAGAACCAGTTTGGCCTTGCCGGGCGTCACTTCCTGCAAGGCGTAGTAGCCCGTGTGACGGCGCACCTCCTCCCTGGCCCCTTCGGGATCAATTTCGGCATATGTTTTGCCCAGTGCGCAGCCGGCGAGAAGGGCTGGTGCCGTTGCCATGGCGGCACACAGAAGCATGCGGTTGGGGTTGGAATTCATTGGACGTCCTCCTGGTGTGAGTGGTTGGTTGGTGGTGTGCCTGTGACGCCAGGCACCAGCGGGATACTTGTACGGAGGTGGCGAACGACCCGAAGTAGTTGGCACCGCAAGCGCAACAATCCTCCTTGGACGCGTCGAACCCTTGTTCGGTGGAGCGTCGAGCAACAGGGCCTGGTGGAGGCTCAGGGGGTGAGTCCGGGATCGGGGTGTCGACTGGATCCGGATCGAGTCAAGCCCATTGGGCTTCCGTCACCGAATCCTCGGTAAGCGACCCACAGAGGTGCTGTCAGCTCTCGGGTCGCATACGTGAACCCACAAATAAAAGTTGGCGGCATCGAACGAGCTTGTGAACAAGGACGGTCGAGAACGTCGACCTCGTTCTGAGTGATAGACCAGCCACACGTTGCCCTCTTCGTGAATGCACCAACCTCCATCCGGAAAGGCATCTGCCACGCCCAGCAGCCGTACATCCACATCGACCTTCAGTCGCAGAAGTTCAGTGGCGAGTTCTCTCAACGGCCACCCAGGATCAGGATCTGGAAATGGCGGTGGAAACTCGTATCGATCATCCCATTGAATGTTCATGGCTTGGCCTTTGGATCCTTTAGATACCCATAACGAATGAGTTCATCGATGCGAGCGTAGCCTTCCTTGACCTCCGGAATGATCGCGCGCAACTGCACTCCGCCTCCTGGTTGGTTGAAAGCCGGTGCGACTTTCTCCTCCACGACGGTGAACGGCTTGAGGACCGGGTACTGCTCGTACGGATCTGCCTGCTTCCCTGGAGGAAGTGCCCGCTGCTCGAAGGGCGTGTTGATTGGCGAGAGGTACTCACCTCTTCTTGAACCGTACCGATCCAGGGTACTGCCAACATCGACGGTCGATGTTTTCGCGGTACCCGGGACTGCTCCGTTGTTAGGTGCTTGCCGCTGCCAGTCCCACTCGCCGCCAGGCCGTGTTGAATTGGGAAGACGGTACTGATCGAACTGCTGCCAGTCGTCGCGCAGGAGATTGTTTTCGATTGTCGCCAGATCATCGGCCGACGTCTTGCTCAGTTGCCCCAGCGCATCGAGGTTGCTGCGCGCCCCGCTGGTGGCCACCCGAATGCCCAGCTTGCCCAAGTCCAGCACCGCCTTGGCATCGAGCAGCCAGGTCTCGGGATAGACCCCATCGAGCCCCTGGGCCTTCTGCTGCGCCACGGCCCAGTAGCTCAACAGCGTCGTCTGATCGGGGCACGCTTGGGGGCTGGTGCAGCCAACGTCAGCCAGCTGCTGGTTGATGAAGTTGACCGCGTCGTTGCAGTCGCTGCCTTGGCAGGTGGCTACGGCGTTGGCCAACAATCGATCACTGAGTTCGTCCTTGTACTTAAGTGCGGCGGCCGTCTCGCATTGCTGTCCAGATGTCTTGCAAGCTCTGTCGGCCTTGCTCAGCGCCTGGCGCTCGTGGTGCTTCAGGTAGTTGTTGACCGTGGCCGCATACGTCACGCTGGCCGCATCGAACGCCGAGCCCAGCAGCGTTGACGCCGCCGTTATCAGGGTTTTGAACTCCGGGCTGCTCTTGGTGAGGCCCTGGCCGAGCAGGTATGTCTCCAGCATCGGGGTGAGCTGCTCGTTGAGCATCGCCGCCGTCACCGCCTTACCCATATCGGTGTCCCCCACCTGGGCCTGAATCACCCCGGCCATGCCGTGCAGCGCCGTTTTCTGCCAACTGCCATCGGGCCAGCCTTGGGCTTGCGCCACATCGCCGATGGCGTTGGTCACCGCTGCGCCGATGGTGTTGGCTGCGATCTGGTTCTCGCGCGCTGCCTGCTGCTGCGCTTTCAGTTCCTGCGCCTGCTGCAGCGTCAGCGCATTGGTCAGTGTCTGGTTGGCCGTGCTCGCGTCCCGGTTCGTCAGGGCGGCCACGTTCTCGGCGCTGTCGGCATCGCCGCCTATGACCGTGATGGTGCCCGGGCTGATCACGCTCTGCGTTGTGGTGACCTCACTGCGTTCCTCGGGCAGCCCACGCCCACCCACCTCGTTGACCAGCACGTTCCCGACCACGTTGGTCGCCACCGTCGCCACGACCCCGGCCCCGCCATAACCCAGGCTCATCGATTCGCTTTCGGCGTACGTGGTCTGGGTGTTGGTGAGGTCGCTGTAGGTGAGGCTGCCGGTGGTGAGCCGGCTCTTGTCCCGCGTGGCGCTGCTGGTGATGGCAGCACCCTGCAGGTCGGTGTTGCCGGCGACGGTGATGTCGAAGCCGCCGGCGCCGGCGGCAATGCCGCTTTGCTGGTTCACGCTTGTGAAGTCGTGATCGATCTGTTCTTCGGCCGTACTTACCGAGCCTGTCACCATGTTGCCGTAGCAGATGGGTGGCACGCACACGCTCACGCTGAAGCCTGAACTCTTCTGGTCGGAGGCGTACTGGCTCGTGTCCTGCAGGGTCTGAATGTTCAGGTCGCCGCCGATGTCGGAGATGACCGTGTCGCCGGCCAGCTGCGCGCCACGCAGGTTCGTGTCGGCCCCGCTGCGCACGGTGAGGGTATTGGTGGCAGTGACGACCGTGTTGTCGTGCGTGGTCTCGCTGCCCTCACCGCTGCCCTTGGCCCGGCTGGCGCTGGCCTGGAAGCTGATGCCGTTCTGCTCGCCAAACCCGAAGGTCACGCCCAGACCCGCGCTGCTGCCGCTGTTGGTGTTGTGCAGGGAGGCGGTGTTCTTGGCGGCTTGCAGATCGATGTCGCCAGCGGCCTGCAGGGCGATGTCCTGTGCCTGCAGCTGGGCGCCGACGGCGTTGAGGTCTGCTTCATGGGCCTGGATGCTGATCTGGCTGGCCTGGATGACTGTGCCGGCTTGCTGGGTGGTGGTCTGGCGTTCGTCCTGGCGGGACTTGCTGCTGCCAATGGAGGCGCTGATGCCGATGCCCGCAGCCCCGGGATCGCCGGGTTTCTCAGCAGTGCCCGCAGATGCGGTGAAGCCCACCCCCTGCGCGCCCGCGAGCTTGTAGGCGTCGTAGCCGGCCTTGAGGGCGGCAGCGGCCTGCAGGCGCTCGTTGTCGGCGTGGCGGGCTGTCTGCACCGCGTCGCCCAACTGGGTAATGAGGCCGCCGACCACACCGCTGAGCTGGCTGCCGATGGTGAAGTTCTTGCTCTGGGCGTGGAACTCGCTGTTGTTCTGGCTGTTGGCCGTGCCCAGGGTGACGCTGTTGCCCGAGAGGGCCACGGTGTCTTGCGCCAGCAGCGTGCCGCCCTGCGTGTTCACGTTGCCGGCGCCCGTGCCTTGGTATTGGCTGTCGGTGCCGGCGATCAGGGTAAGGTTGCCGGCGTTGGCGCTGAGCAGGCTTTGCACCGCCGTCTCACTCGTGCTCGCGCCGTCCTGGGCAGATCGGGTCTGGCCGAAACCGGTGAAGCGGCCGCTGGCACCGGCTTCGATGCCGATGGTGGTGGACTTGGCGTGGGACTCGTTGTTGCTGGTCAGGGTGTCGCTGGCCGCCTCCACGCGGACGTCGCGCCCGGCGATGACAGTGAGGTCCGCATCGGCGATGACCACACTGGAGCGCACGACAGCGTCTCGCCCAGCCTGCACGGTGACATCGCCGCCAGTGACGCTGCTGCCGGCCTGGGTCTTGGCGGTGTAGGTCTGGGTGATGTTCTGGCGGCCCTTGCCGTAGGACACACCGTCCATCAGGTCGGCGTTGAAGCCGGACTTCTTGACCTCCGAGAAGTAGGACCCCGATTCGGTGTTCTGCTCGGAGGTGATGGCGACATCGCGGCCCGCGTCGAGCAGCAGGAGATCCTGCGCGTTGACGCTGCTGCCCTGGATCTGGATGTCCTGGCCGGCCTCCAGCACCACGTTGGCGCCCGAGAAGCTCGAACCCAGCGCCACGTCGCTGGCCGAGCGCTTCACCTCTTCGGTGCTCTTCTTGCTCAGCATGCCGCTGCGTTGGGTGTACACGCTCGACGCGCTCTCGCTCGCCGCTCTGCCGGCCTGCAGCGCGATGGTGTTACCCGCCTGCACGCTCAGGGCGCCCAGCGCCTCCACGCTGGCCGCGCGCGCCACCATGTCGTGGCCCGCGCCGATGGCGATGTCGCCCAGCGCCGCCACGCTCGTGCCCACCTCCTGGCGCTGGCTGTGGCGCTGGTAGTTCTTCGCGTTGTATTCCGTGTTGTCCGTGCGGCCCACGGTCACGGTCTGCAGCCGCACGTCGCGCCCGGCCTGGACGGCGGTGCTGCCGGTGGCCGACGCGTTGCCCACGCTGGCGCCCTGCAGGGTCACGTCGCGCCCCGCGTTCACGATCAGGGTGGCGCCGTCGGCATTGCCCACGCGCAGCGCGCCCACGCTGGCGAGCTCGGTCCGGCTTTGCTCGACGTAGCGGCCTGCGAAGGCGCTGCTGTGGGTGGTGCTGAGCACGCTGACGTCGCGCCCGGCACTGGCCACCAGGGTGCTGCCGCCCTGCAGCAGGCCGCCGATGTTCGCGATGTCGCGCCCGGCCTGCAGCACCACGCTGTTGCCGACCAGCGTGCCGCCGGTGTTGATGATGTCCTGCGCGATGTCCAGGCGCACGTTCTCACCGGCGATGAGTGCGCCGGCGGGGGTGATCTCGCCGTCCCTGACCTGGCGCACGTAGACCTGCGGCACGAGGGCGGTGGTTTTCGTGCCGTCGGGCAGCACCACCTCGCGCTCGACCAGCCAGACCAGATCGCTGGTGAGCTGGGCCATCTGCTCGGCGCTCAGCGCCACGCCGGGCACCAGGTTCCAGGCCTGTGCGTGGGCCACGCCCGCTTCCATCAGCGCGAGGAACTGGGCCTCGTCGCTGGTGTGACCCGGCAGAAAGCGCCGCCCCGTGAGCTGGGCCACCTGTTCGCGCACGAGCTTCTGTTCGAAGAAGCCGTCGCCCAAGCGCTTCTGCAGCGCGGTGGGATCGCTGGCGAGTGCGCCCAGCAGGTGGTCGCTGCCCAGCCACTGGCGGTGGTCGGTAAAGCGCGGGTCGGTCTCGACCAGGTAGGCGCTGTCGGGGGCGGCAGGCCGCAGCAGCGCGCTGGGCGGCACGCTGAGTGCATCGTTCGGGCCCGGCGTCGATACACCCAGGAAACCCAGTCCGCTGGCGGGCAGGCCGGTGCTGCGTGCCAGGTCGGTGTTGCTCAGACTCTGGGCCGCGATGCTGACCTGCTGCGCGCCGGAGAGCGTGCCGCCGGCGTGACCGATGACCTCGCTGATGTCGGGCGCGGTCCAGTCGAAGTCGCCCTGGCCGGCGGTGTGGGAGGTGATGCGGAACCGGTGCGTTCGCATGAGCGTCTGGCCTTCGTTGGTCACGCTCGCGCCGCCCGCCTGCACGTCCAGCTCGGTGCCGGCCTGGATGTCGGCGTAGCGGTTGACCAGGGCTGTGCCGACGTTCAGCACCATGTCGCCACCGGCGCGAATGGCCGCCGGTGCGCCCGCATCGGCGTTGAGCCGGTCCTCGACCACGGTATGGCGCGCCGTGCGCGAGACCTCCAGCCCTGCGTGCGTGGAAGTGAGAGCCCGCTGCGTGTCGCGCACGATCAGGCTTTGCGGGGCGTTGTAGCCCGGTTGCACGACGAGCAGCGTGCAATCCGTGCTGCAGCGGCCATAGGCGGTGTTGTAGTTGAGGGTGTTGTGCTGCCAGGAGGTGACGCTGGCGGTGCTGGCCGCGAACACGTGCGCGCTGCCCGGCACCTGGTCGGGGTTGGTCACGTTGTCGGTGCGCTGCTGCACGTACAGCACCGCGGTGGTGGGCGCGCCCACCGTGACCCGTTCGCGCACGCCGTACCCGCCAGCGTAGGCGCCGGAGGCGGCGAAATGGATCGAATCGGTCGGGTCCAGAGCCACCTCGATGCGGTGGATCACGTTGCCATCGGGCGTGACCAGCGCCTCATCGTTCAGGATGGACGCGGGGTCGAGCAGATAGAACAGGTGGGGTGTGTAGTTGGACGTGCCTTCGATGGCGGCGCCGTGCTCGTTCTGGCCGTTGACCCACCACGAGGGCATGTTCAGGTGGGCCGTCTGGCTGAGCAGCGTGGCCTGGTGCACGGAAGCGTTGCGGCGCTCGTTGGTGAGCGCGTCGCTGGCAATGGTCAGATTGGCCGCAGCTTCGATGGTGGCGCTCAGGTTGTTCACCGATTGCGCCAGGCCGGTGGCGGCGCCCGCGGCATCAAGGGCGCCACCCATGCGCAGATCGCCGCCGCTGTAGATGAGCGCGCCGTCTTCGTTGTGCAGGGTGTGAGCGCCGATATCGAGCTGCTCGCGCGCCGCAATGACGGGCGCGACCGGCTCGCTGGCGTCGGGCCGGTTGTTCAGGGTGTGCGCCGCAATGGCCACGCGATCGCCATAGATCGCGGCGCCACCGAGGTTGTCCACGGTGGCGGCCTGGATGCGCACCCGACTGGTGCCGCCGGCTTCGTTGGCGTGCACGAGGCCGCGGTTGCTGAAGGCGTCAGCGCCGATGTCGATGGCCTGGACGGCCGAGACGGTGCCGATGGCCGTGTTCGTCGCGCCACCCTGGATCTGTAGCAGCACGGTGTCGCCCGCGATCTCGGCGTCGTTGGTCAGCTGCTGCGCCTGCACGCTCAGGGTCTGGCCTGACCAGAGCGTGGAGCGGGTGGCGCCGTCGATGCCGTTGCTCAGCAGGGCGGCCGTGAGCGTGAGGTCACCGTTGCTGCCGATCTGGCCCGCGCGGGGACCTTCGGCATGGTTGGCGAGGTCGCCGACGTCGAGACGCAGCGCGCCCTGCGCCGTGATAAGCCCGCCTGTGTTGTCGAGCGCCGCGACCGCGGTGTCGATGCGGGCGTCACCCACGGCCTGCACAGTGCCACGCCGGTTGGTGAACGTGCCCGCGCTGGCGACCTCGAGGCCACCGTTGCCGAGCAGGGCGCCGTCGGTGTTGTCGATCGGGCCACCGATGGTGAGGACCAGCGTGCCGCTGCCGTTCTGCGCGATCTCGCCGCCCACGTTGGACAGCGATGCCGCGTTCAGCGCGATCTGCGCTGCGCGCAGCCGTGCCCCGTCGGTGACCAGCGCGCCGGCCGTGTGCGCCGAGAGGCTGCCGGCCGCCAGCGCCTGGCCTTGCAGGATGATCTGCTGCGCGGCGTTCAGGGCGAGCGTGCCTGTGCCGCTGAGCTGACCGTCCGCCCCCAGACCCGCCGCGAGCACGGCGTTGGCGTCGCTGCGCAGCGCGGCGGCATCGAGCGTGGTGTTCTGCCCTGAGGCGATCAGGCCGCTGCCGGCGTTGTGGATGTCGCCGCCAACCTGGGCGGTGGCATTGCCACTGGCGACGATGGTGCCGGTGTTGGTGAGCCAGCCGTCGGTGCGCAGCACCCAGTCCCCGTCGTCGGCGGCGAGCGTGCCGCGGTTGTTGACACCCAGGCCGGCAGCGGTGCCCACCAGGCCGATCTTGCCGGCGTACATGCCGCCCAGCGCGGCCACATCCAGCAAGTACCCGGGCGCGATGCCTGTGCCAGCGGCTGGCGTGGCCTGCAGGTCGGCGCCCGAGGCGAGTGCCGGCACGTCGTTGGCGCCGAGCGCTACCGAGAGCTCGCGCGCCCACAGCCCCGCGTTGACCTGCATGGCGCGGGCGAGGATGCGGGTATGGTCGGCGTCGCGGGTGTCCAGGCCCAGGCCGTCGATGCGCACCTGGCCGCCGCGCACCCGGAAGGCGTCGAGATGTCCGTTGCTCATCACCGGTGCACCGGTGGTCAGCGTCACGCCGCTCGCGTTGATGAACCCGCCACCGTTGACCTCGATGCCCGCCGGGTTGGCGATGACCACTTCGGCGCGCTGACCGGCCACCTCGACGTGCCCGTTGAGGTGACTGGGGTGGCTGCTGTTGACCTCGTTGAGGATCACGCGCGCGCCGCCGGCAGCCAGCCAGGGATTGCCCTGCACCCAGCCGCCCAACTGGGTGGGCGTGTCGGTGCGGCTGTTGTTGAGGATCGCTCCATGGCCCTGCACGTCGAATTGGCTGTAGGTGTTGCGCGAGACGCCGGCTGCGCTCGGCGTGGTGATGTTGATCGTGGGCACCCCGTTGGGGGCCGCCAGCACCGTGGGGCGTTGCGCGCCGGGCGCGGTGGGATCGGCCACGATCTGGGCCATCGCCGCGCTCACCCAGCCCAGGGCCAGCGCCAGCGCCAGGCTGGACAGGCGCCAGCGCGACGGACGCCGCCCGGGGGACGTGGTCGTTGTCCGGCCTCCAGCGTGCGAGCCGCTGCCATGGGCTGGGGCGACTTCGCTCACGGCCATGAGCAGGCCGCGCGTGGGGTTGAAGACGACGCGATGGGTGTTGCGGTTCATCGCAGACCCCCTGCTGTGTTCACGCCCCGCTGGTCCGGGTCCTGGCCATGCGGCATTGCCCATCCATTCAGGACCGTACGCACCTGCTGCCAGACTGATCGGCGCGGAAGAATCGACGCGAAGCGTTTCAGGTGAGTCGCGGCGAAATCGTGCCTTTGCGGCCAACGCGGTGCGGTCTTGCTTGCTTCGAGAAGCCCGTACTGGGCAAGGTGTGTCGAGATGGGCAGACCCAGCACGTGACGCATCCGGGCCGCGAGCTGGCCGGTGGCGCGAGTGGCTGCCATCAGAGCCTGCTCAGGCGTGAGGGCATGACGCCGTGCGTAGCTCAGGTACACCGGATCGAGCAGGTCCTGTGCCTGCGCGAGCGTCAGCCGCAGCGGTGGCATGGTCTGGGGCGGCGCGGTCTGGTCGATCTCGGGCGCGGCGGGCTCTCCGTCGGCGGCCATGGCACCGACCAACCCCATCAGCGCTGGCAGCCGCTGGTTCACGCGATCGCTGAGGACCACGCATCCTCGAGGCAGGTGCCGGGCGTGCTGCTCCTCCAGCCGGAACAGCAAGGTGCCAGCCATCCAGGCCGCGCAGGTGATACAGGTCTCGGCTGGAATGCCCGCGTCATCCTGCACGTGGTAGCGCACCACGGTCTCAAGAAACGCCGCGCCTTCTGCAACGGCGTCTGCTCGCTGGAACGTGTCAGTCATGGGTCAAATCCTCCTTGGTGGGTGTGATGGGTCGTTGCAGCTCAGAAACCGGTGCCGATCCAGAAGCCCGCCGTGGTGTGGGCGGTTCTGAAGCCCTCGGGGTGGCGCAGCGGCCAGCCCGCGAACAGCTCGTAGCGCAGCGCGCCAGCGCCACCGCGCAGGCCCAGCGCCAGTCCGGTGAGGCGTTTGCCCACCAGGCGCTGGCTCGACGGACCGCTGACCTGCCCGTGGTCCAGTGCGGCGAAGAAGGACTGGCCGCTTGCGCCCAGTGGCGTGGCGAGCTCGTTGCGCCAGATCCAGCCGCGCTCGGCGCTCAGGCTGGATTCGCCGTCGAAGCCGCGCACCGTGTAGCGCCCGCCGATGGCGAAGCGCTCCTGCGGGCCGAGTGGTGTGAGGTTGACCTGCGCGCGCACCTGCCCGCTGTACGTCCAGGCCTGCGTGCCCAGGCGCAGCGGCGATTGCCAGCGCACGTCTGCCTGCAGCAGCTCGAAGCGCGAGCTGCCCTCGCCAAAGGCCTCTTCGGGCGCGCGCAGCGCACCGAAGGCGCCGGTACCGCGCCGGTGGTTCAGGCCCAGGTCGAGCGTGCCTTCGCCCACGAAGGCGCGGTGATCGGCGCCGAGCTGCCAACCCCCCACCGCGCGGCGCTGCACCTCGATCTCGGTGTCGTCGATGAAGTTGCGCGACTGGCGCGCAAAAGCCTTGGCGTGCAGCGTGGTCTTGCTGCCCGCGTCGCGCCGCACCAGCCAGGACAGCGTGGCCGCCTGCGAGGCGCTGCGCCCGCGGTAGGTGTAGTCCTGCGCGGCGCCGGCCACGGTCTGCTGGTAGCGGTGGCGGCCGGCGTCGAACGACAGCAGGGCGTAACCCCAGGGCAGCGAGTAGTGCCAGCTGTTGCCGCCTGTGCCCCGCCGCCCCGGGTCGCCACCGCCGAGGTCGCCCTGCAGGCCCACGTAGAACAGGTCGTTGAGCCCCAGCGGGTTGTCGATGCTGAGGGTCGCGCTGCCCTGGTAGCGGCCGGTGCTGCGCGAGCCGCTGTCGTCCACGCTCAGGTTCAGGCGCACCGCGCGGTCCTGGCGCCACCGGATCCGCAGGTCGCTCCAGCCGGGATCGTCGGCGGGCACGATGTCGATGTCGGCCTCCACGCCGGGCACGCGCTTGAAGTTCTCCAGCGCCTGCTCGATGTCGCGCAGGTTGAGCACATCGCCCTGCCGGGCCGGCACCGCGCTGCGCGCCAGTACCGGGTGTGTTTGCGGCCCGGCAAAGTGGATGCGCCGGATGCGTCCGGGCACCAGGGTGAGGGCCAGTTGCCCGTCGCTCAGATCCTGGGGTTCGAGCAGCACCCGGCTGGTGATGAAGCCACGCGCGAGCAAGGCGGCCTGCGCTCGCTGCACCAGCAGGCCGACGCCCCGTGCGCCGAGGCAGCGCCGCAGGGGGCCGTCCAGACCGTCCGGGCCGCCCAGTGCGTCGAGCAACCAGCCGAACGACCCGGCGCGCTCGCCGCGCAAGGCGACCTGGTGGAGGGTGAAGCAGGGGGATTCGTCCGTCGGCAGTTGCTGCGCGGGCAGGGCCTCGGCTGGCGAGGCCGATACCTGCCGCCCCGGCAAGGCCTGTTCGCGCTGGAGGGCATCGCGCTCCAGGGCGCGGCGCTGTTCAGCTGCCGCGCTGCGACCGGCGTCGACCGCCGTCTGCGCCAGGGCCGGTGCGCCACAGGCCGCGACCAGCAGCAGCGCCCCGATGGCGCCGCCGCGCCGGGCCAGGCCGGCCCTCCTGCGTTTCGCTCCCCTCACCTGCTTCCACCCTGTTGTTAGTTCTAAAGAGCTGCATATTCTCTTTGAAACAAACAAAAACAGTACTTAAGTGTTGTTATTTATTTCGCAGCGCGGGGCGACTGCAGTCGGATTCGTGAAATAGTTCGCGGGTTGCCGGCCGCGGGCAGGTTCACCCCACCCGCCCCCCCAACCCCCGCGCCGCCGCCAGCACCTTGCCCACGTGTCGCTCATCAAACCGGTGTGCCGGCATGGTCAGCGTGAGGGCGGCGGCGATGCTGCCGTCGGCGTGGAACACGGGGGCCGAGATGCCGGCCACTTCGGCCAGGCGGTCGCCCACGGCGGTCATGTAGCCGTCGGCGCGGATGCGGGCGAGCACGCGCCGCTCCGGCGCGCTGGGTGTGCGGCTGTCGTCGCCCGCGCCGAAGGCGGTGAGCACGCGCCCGCCCGTGCCCAGGTGCAGCGGCAGCACGTCGCCGGCGCGGATGTGGTCGCGCACGGGGTGCGGTGAGTCCACGCGGTAGAGGCACAGGCGCGTCTGGTTCGGCGGCTGGCCCTGGCGCACGTGGTAGGCCGCGCTCTCGCCGGTGGCGGCCACCAGCTGGCGCAGCACGGGCATGACGATGCGGTCGAGCGAGAACGAGGCGGCGTAGACGCCGTGCAGCCGCGCCACCTCGCCGCCCAGGCCGTAGCGCCCGTCGTCCAGGCGCTGCAGCAGGCGCGCGTGTTCCAGCGAGGCGAGCAGGCGCAGCGCGGTGCTTTTGTGCAGCTGCGTGCGCGCGGCCAGTTCGGCCAGCGACAGGGCGGCATCGCCCGCGCGGAACGCGGCCAGCAGCGAGAGCGCGCGGTCCACGGCCGCGGTGCCGCCGCTGGCGGCGTGGGTGTCGGCGAACGAGGGTGTCTGGGCTTTGCGGGGCATGGGTGCGGTGCTGTGCTGCGCTGTGGGTTGACAGGTGGGGGGTCGTCTGCCATTCTTTCAGCAGAAAGAATATCGTTCTAACTTGTGAAACGCAAGCAACTCCGGTTTTTTCATGCAAGACACCTCTTCCGAAGTCCTCATCAGCGAAGTCGGTCCGCGCGACGGCCTGCAGTCCGTCCAGGCCACCATGCCCACGGCCCACAAGCTGCGCTGGATCGACGCGCTCGTGGCCGCCGGCCTGCGCGAGATCGAGGTCGGTTCCTTCGTGCCGCCCAAGCTGCTGCCGCAGATGGCGGACGCGCCGGCCGTGGTGCAGCACGCACTGCAACACCCGGGCCTGACCGTGATGGCGTTGGTGCCCAACCGCCGCGGCGCCGAGGCCGCGTTCGCCAGCGGCGTGCACAAGATCACCCTGCCGGTTTCGGTGAGCGAAGCCCATTCGCTGGCCAACGTGCGCAAGACGCCCATGCAGATGCTGGACGAGCTGCGCGCCGTGCTCGCGCTGCGCCGCGACACCGCGCCGCAGGTGCGGGTGGAGGTGGGCCTGTCCACCGCCTTTGGCTGCACGCTGCAGGGCGCGGTGGATGAGGACGATGTGATCCGCCTCGCGCTGGCCTGCGCCGAGGCGGGCGTGGACGAGGTGGGCCTGTCCGACACCACCGGCATGGCCCACCCGGCGCAGGTGCGCCGCCTGTTCACGCGGCTGCGCGCCGAGATGGGCGACGAGCGCGCCGGGGCGGCCCACCTGCACAACACGCGCGGCCTGGGCTTGGCCAACTGCCTGGCCGCCTTTGACGTGGGCGTGCGCACCTTCGACGCCTCGCTCGGCGGCCTGGGTGGTTGCCCGTACGCGCCCGGTGCCTCGGGCAACGTGGTCACCGAAGACCTGGTCTTCATGTTCGAGGCCATGGGCGTGCGCACCGGCGTGGACATCGAACAACTCATCGCCGCGCGCGAACCGCTGAAAGCCGGCCTGCCGGGCGAACCGGTGTACGGCATGACGCCCGAAGCCGGCCTGCCCAAGGGCTGGCAGCCCCACTCCTACCGCCTGCCCTGAATCCTGTGTGTCCTGCGCGCGCCGCAGGACCGAAGTTCTTCCAACCTGCATCCATGAAAAAACTTCCCTACGAAGGCATCCGCGTCGTCGAATTCACCCACATGGTCATGGGCCCCACCTGCGGCATGGTGCTGGCCGACCTGGGGGCCGAGGTCATCAAGGTCGAACCGCCCGCGGGCGACAACACGCGCCGCCTGCTCGGCTCGGGCGCGGGCTTCTACCCGCTGTTCAACCGCAACAAGAAAAGCCTGGTGCTGGACCTGCAGACGCCCGAAGGCCGGGAAGCGGTGCTCAAGCTCATCGCCACCGCCGACGTCGTGAGCGAGAACTTCAAGCCCGAAACCATGCGCAAGCAGGGCCTGGACTACGCCAGCCTGAAGCAGATCAACCCGCGCCTGATCTACGTCAGCCACAAGGGCTTTCTGCCCGGGCCGTACGACCACCGCACCGCGCTGGACGAGGTCGTGCAGATGATGGGCGGCCTGGCCTACATGACCGGGCGCCCGGGCGACCCGCTGCGCGCCGGTTCGTCGGTGAACGACATCATGGGCGGCCTGTTCGGCGCCATCGGCGTGATGGCCGCGCTCCGCGCGCGCGAACAGACCGGCGAAGGCTGCGAAGTGCAGAGCTCGCTGTTCGAGAACAACGTGTTCCTGGTGGCGCAGCACATGATGCAGTTCGCCGTCACCGGAAAACCCGCCGCGCCCATGCCCGAGCGCATCTCGTCCTGGGGCATCTACGACGTGTTCCAGGTGGCGGGGGGCGAGCAGATCTTTCTGGCCGTGGTGAGCGACACGCAGTGGGCCATCTTCTGCGACGCCTTCGGTTACCAGGACCTGCGCGACGACCCGCGCCTGCTGGGCAACAACAACCGCGTGCGTTGCCGCGACTGGCTCATCCCGCTGCTGCGTGAACGCCTGGCGCTGCAGACGGCGGCCGATCTGGCGGGGCTGTTCGAGCGCCACGGCCTGCCGTTCGCACCCATCACCAAGCCGCACGAGCTGCTGGACGACCCGCACCTGCGCGCCACCGGCGGGCTGGCGCCCATCACCCTGCCGGACGGCGACACCGCCGGCCAGACCGCGCAGACCGTGCTGCTGCCGCTGGCGCTGGACGGCCAGCGCCTGGGCGTGCGGCGCAGTCCGCCCCGGCTGGGCGAACACAGCGCGCCGTTGCTCGCCGAGCTGGGCTACGGCCCCGAAGACGCGCTGCGTCTGGCGAAAACCGTGGCGAAAGCAGCCTGAAAAGTCATCAATCCTGGCAAATCTGACATTGATCCACCACGGTTCGTGGGGTAATCTGCCCCGGTGGACAAACTCAAGCAGCTGGAAACCTTTGTGGCCGTGGCCACGCGCGGCAGCCTGACGGCCGCCGCCCGGGCCGAGGGCGTGGCCCCGGCCATCATCGGGCGCCGGCTCGACGCCCTTGAAGCCCGCCTGGGCGTCAAGCTCATGGTGCGCACCACGCGGCGCATCACCCTCACGCACGAAGGCAGCGCCTTCCTGGAGGACTGCCAGCGCCTGCTGGTGGACATGGCCAACGCCGAAGCCAGCGTGAGCGCGGGCGGCGTGAAAGCCAGTGGTCACTTGCGCATCACCGCGCCGGCCGGCTTCGGGCGCCGCCACGTGGCGCCGCTGGTGCCGCGCTTTCGCGAGCTGCACCCGGAGGTGACGATCTCGCTCAACCTGAGCGACCGCGTGGTCGACGTGGCCGGCGAGGCCTACGACTGCGCGGTGCGCGTGGGCGACCTGCCCGACTCGTCCCTGGTGAGCGTGCGCCTGGCCGACAACCGCCGCCTGTGTGTGGCCACGCCGAAGTACCTGCAGCAGCACGGTCGCCCGCAGGTGCCCGCCGACCTGACCCGCTTCGACTGCCTGGCGCTGTCCAGCGACGCGTCCCAGACCCGCGGCTGGGCCTTCTCCATGCCCACCGCCGACGGCGGCGAGCCGGAGATCGTGCACATGCGCCCCGGCGGCCCGCTGGACTGCACCGACGGCCAGGTATTGCGTGAGTGGTGCCTGGCCGGCTACGGCATCGCCTGGCGCAGCACCTGGGAGGTGGAGGCCGACATCGCCGCCGGCAAGCTCGAGAGCGTGCTCGACGACTACGCCGCGCCGCCCAACGGCGTCTACGCGCTGTTCCCGCAGCGCAAGCACCTGGCCCTGCGGGTGCGCCTGTGGATCGATTTCCTCAAGCACGAGTACGCCCGGCCGGATTTCTGGAAAACCTGAGCCCGGACGGCGCGGGGGGCCGCCGCCGCGCCCGATCTGGGCCCCGGAAGCCCGTTTATTCCCCGCATTGCGAAAACGCCCTTCATTCAAGATCGTTGCGCAGCCGTCGATCTAGCGTGATCGAGGTCACCGTTCCCGTCTTCAATCCGGAAAGCATTTTCATGAAACTCAATGACATCAAGGTCGGCAGCCGCCTGGGCGTGGCGTTCGGACTCATCCTGATCATCACCGCCCTGATGGCGGGCATCGGCGTCTGGCGCCTGCAGGAGCTGGCCCACACCACGCGCCAGCTGGCCACGATCGACAACGAGAAGCTGCAGCTGGCGGTGCAGTGGCGCCAGACCATCGACCTCAACTGGATCCGCACACGCGCCGCGGTGCTCGACTCCGACACCAGCCGCATGCCGATGTGGCAGGCCGACATGGACAAGACGTCCCAGCTCACGCTGGCCTCGCGCACGCGCCTGATCGAGCTCGTGCAGAGCGATGAAGGCAAGCGCATGATCGGCGTGATCGACGCGGCGCGCGAGGCCTACCGCACGCCACGCGCCAACCTGCTCAAGGCGCGCCTGGCTGGCGACGATGTGAGCGCCGCGCTGGAGCGCGACCTCAAGCCGCTGTCCGAGGCCTACCTCAAGGCCGTGCACGACCTGGAGAAGCGCCAGAAAGACCTGTACGACCTGTCGCTGAAAGACGCCGAAGACAAGGCAGCGCAAGGCCGCACGATCCTGATTGCCGGCGGCGTGCTGGCCCTGCTGCTGGGCGCGGGCGCGGCCTTCGTGCTGGCGCGCTCCATCACGGTGCCGCTGCGCCAGGCTGCCGAAGGCGCACGCTTCATCGCCGACGGCGACCTCACGCAACCCATCCACAGCGAAGGGCGCGACGAAGCCGCCGAGCTGCTGCAGGCCCTCCAGGGCATGCAGGCCAGCCTGGTCCGCGTGGTGGCCGGCGTGCGCGGCAACGCCGAAGGCGTGGCCTCGGCCAGCACACAGATCGCCCAGGGCAACAACGACCTGTCCGCGCGCACCGAACAGCAGGCCAGCGCGCTGGAGGAAACCGCCGCCAGCATGGAAGAGCTCAGCTCCACCGTGCGGCAGAACGCGGACAACGCCCAGCAGGCCAACCAGCTCGCCATGAGCGCCTCCACCGTGGCCTCGCAGGGCGGTGAGGTGGTTGCTCGCGTGGTGGACACCATGAAGGGCATCAACGACAGCTCCAAGAAGATCGCCGACATCATCAGCGTGATCGACGGCATCGCCTTCCAGACCAACATCCTGGCGCTGAACGCGGCGGTGGAAGCCGCGCGCGCGGGCGAACAGGGCCGAGGCTTCGCGGTGGTGGCCGGCGAGGTGCGCAACCTGGCGCAGCGCAGCGCGCAGGCGGCCAAGGAGATCAAGGAACTCATCACCGCCAGCGTGGAGCGCGTGGCCGAAGGCACGACCCTGGTCGATCAGGCCGGTGTGACGATGACCGAGGTGGTGAGTTCGATCCGTCGGGTGACGGACATCATGGGCGAGATCAGCGCGGCCAGCGTGGAGCAGAGCTCGGGCGTGGCGCAGGTGGGCGAGGCGGTCACGCAGATGGACCAGGCCACGCAGCAGAACGCGGCGCTGGTGGAAGAAAGCTCCGCCGCCGCCGCGAGCCTGAAGACGCAGGCCGCCGAGCTGGTGCAGGCCGTGGCCGTGTTCAAGCTCGCCCGGGGCTGAATCGCCCCGGCGTGATCACCGCGGCGGCTACAGCGTGTAGTCGCCGCTGGCCTCCGGCTGGAACAGCAGGGAGGCAATTTCCGCCGTGCAGGCATCGCCATTGGGCGTGCGCCAGCGCGCCGTGGCGCCAACCCGCCGGCCCAGCAGGCTCGCGCCCACCGGTGAGAGCACGGAGATGAAACCCAGGTGTGGCTCGGCATCGCCGGGGTAGCACAGCGTGAGCTTTCGGCGCTGCCCGGAGGCGGCGTCCTCGACCAGAACCTGCGAGTACATCGTGACCACGTCGGGTGGCACCTCGCGCGGCGGGACCAGGTCCAGGGTGTCGAGCGCGTCGGCCAGTTCGGGCGGCAGGGCTTGCCCCTCGCGGAGCTTGTTCAGGCGGGAGAAATCGAGTTCGGTGAGCAGGCGCTCGGCATCGGAAGCAATGTGGTGCATGGGGCACTCCAGAAAGTGTGGCGGCCGCGCGAAGGAGCGACGGCCACGGCAGCGCAGGGCTTGGGGCCCGGCGATGGTGGAGTTGCGCAAAAAGGGGGGGAGGGGTATCGCCGGGCTCAGGAAAGTGCGGCCGGCTGGCGCAGTCCCGCCGGGCCCGTCATTCGCGCGCGAACGGGCGCCACGCCGCCGGCCACGAAGGGCAGGAGCGCGGTCTGGCGGCGGTGGAGGGTGGGGCGGGAGGCCATGGCGCGATTGTAGGAGGCCCCTGAATAGCGGGACGGCGTGCCGCGCAATGCCCTTCGGTCTTCAGGTGCGTTCGCGCGGGTCACCGGCGGGCGCGCCGCGCAGCGACAGCCAGCCGAACACGGCGCCCACCACCGCCCCGGCCAGCACGTCCAGGAACACGTGCTGGCGCACCGCCATCGTGGACCAGACGATCACCAGGCATTGCAGCGCACTCAGCCAGGGCACCCAGGCCGGCGCGCGAACCTGCCGCAGGATGTGCCGCAGCCACATCGCCGAGTACACCGCCGACGCCACGTGCAGCGAGGGAAGGGCGTTGCCCGAGGCGTCCAGGCCCTTCATGAACGCCAGTTGCGGGTGGTTCGCCCAGTCGATGTCGGGCACCGGGGTCTGGGTCGGAAACACCCAGAACAGCGCCAGGCAGAGCACGCACATGGCCGCCGTCCACAGGCCGTAGCGCACCAGCTCGCGCAGTTGCAGCAGCAGCGCCGACGGCAGCGACACGTACACCCAGAGCGACACATAGGCGTAGAAGGCCGCCGGCACGAACGCGACGAGGTCGTCCACCCAGACCGTTGGCACCATCAGCGGCGGCTTCTGCGGGTTGTGCAGCACCCAGAAGTAGCCCATGAAGAACAGCACCATGAAGGCCATCGTGCCGAAGGCTTTCAGGTACCACAGCGTGACGAAGCGCGTCAGGAGCAGCCGGTGCCAGGGGCGATCGGAGGGGGATGGCATGGTGTGGGGGGTATGGCATCGACCGTCGGAAACGGTGGCCGGGATTAATGTACGGCATGGGTGCCACGAGCCCCCCCGGGGCATGCGGGGATGGGGCGCTTTGTATAATCTGTCGCCCTGCGAAGAGTGGGCGGCGTGTGCCCGTCCAAGGCCGCATCCGACATACGAAAGACGGTCTTTGCTTCGGAGGAGTTTCCCCATGTTCGTTGTTCTGCCCCGGTTCGCGTCCAGGCCGCGCGGCGCCGGCCTCACCCTTGGGCGTGCCTCATGAGCTCCACCGACCTGATCCGCACTTTTCTCTCCGACCGCCTGGGCGTCGCGCCCGAACAGGTGGAGCCCGGCGCGCTGCTGGCCGATCTCGGGGTGGACTCGTTGATGCTGGCCGAACTGATGTTCGAGGCCGAGGACCGCATGGGCATCGAAATCCCGTCCGACATGGCGCCCCCGAAAACCGTCGCCGACATGCAGGCGGTGATCGACTCGCTGGCGGCCCTCAAGACCGGCTGAGCCATGCGCGCTCACCGCGTCGCGATCACCGGTCTCGGGGTGATCAGCCCCTACGGTGGCAACGACACAGACTTCTTCGAACGCCTGCTGGCCGGCGAATCGGCGGTGCGCCACCTGCTCACCGACGACGTGCCGCGCCCGCTGTCGGTGCCCGCCGTGGGCTGCACCGGCTTCGACCCGGAGGCCCTGCTCGGCAAACCCCTGGCGCTGATGATGGAGCGCTTCGCACAACTGGGTACGGCCGCGGCCTTCCTGGCCTGGGCGCAGGCGGGCCTGCCGCGCCAGCCCGAGGCGGGCGACGAAACCCGCGAGGACTGGGGCTGCATCTGGGGCACGGCGCTGGGCGGCGTGGCGGTGCACGAGCGCGGCCACCGCGACATGTGGCTCAAGGGCCGTGAACGACTGTCGCCCTTGTCGGTCGTACAGGGCATGAACAACGCGGTGAACGCACACATTTCGATACAGCTGGGCCTGGGTGGCGTGAGCACCAGCCACACGGCGGCCTGCGCCTCCTCGGGCATCGCCATCGGCGAAGCCTTCCGGCGCGTGCGCAGTGGAGAGGCGGCGGTCATGGTCACCGGCGGTTCGGACGTCTGCCAGTCGTACGGCGTGGTGCGCGCCTGGGAGGCCATGCGCGTGATGGCCCCCGGCGACGCGCAGACCGCCCCCTCAGCCTGCCGGCCCTTTGCCGCCGACCGGGCCGGCCTGGTGCTGGGCGAAGGCGGCGCGGCCCTGGTGCTGGAGGCCTGGGACCACGCCGTCGCGCGCGGCGCGACCATCCAGGGTGAAGTCGTCGGCTTTGGCACCAGTTGCGATCACAGCCACCTGGTCCGGCCGCACCGCGAAGGCCAGGTGCGCGCCCTGCGCGCCGCGCTGGCCGACGCGGGCCTTGCGCCCGCCGACATCGATTACGTCAACGCCCATGGAACCGCCACCACCGAGGGCGACCCGGTGGAGATATCCGCCCTGCGCGAGGTGTTCGGCGACGGCGCGCCGGGGCTGGCCGTGAGCGCCACCAAGTCCATGCACGGCCACCTGCTCGGTGCCTGCGGTGCCGTCGAGGCGGTGGTGACCGCGCTGGCGCTGCGCGAGCAGGCCGTGCCGCCCACGGCCCACCTGGCCGGCCGCATCGATCCCGCCTGCGAAGGCGTGGACCATGTGCTGCAGGGCCGGCGCGGCGTGCCGCTGCGCGCCGCGTTGTCCAATTCGTTTGCCTTTGGTGGCAGCAACGCCGTGCTGGCGCTGCGCGCGCCACCGGCCCGCTGAAGGCCCCGGGCCTCCCGTTTTCCTCCTGAATGAATGCCATGACCGAACCCGTTTCCCCCGCCACCGTCGACGCCCTCGTCCCTGAAGTGGTCGCGCTGATCATCGAAGCCCTCAACATGGAACTCGAACCCGGCGAGGTGGACCCAGACGGCCCCCTGTATGGCGAGGGCATGGGGCTGGACTCGATCGACATGCTCGAAATCTCGCTCGTCATCTCCAAGCGCTACGGCTTCCAGATGCGCTCGGACAACGAGGACAACGAGAAAATCTTCGCCTCCCCGCGCGCCCTGACGGCCTACATTGCCAGCCAGCGCACGCAGTAACCTGATGAACCTTCCCTCGGTGCTGCGGGACCTCGGCGTGCTGCTCCTCATGCTGGCCTGGGTGGTTGCCGCGCACGTGGGCAGCACCGGGTGGGGCAACGCCGATTTCAACGCCGCCGTCGCCGTGCTGCCGATCATGGCCGCCGTGCTCATGGCGCTGTGGCGGCTGCCGCAATGGGTGTGGCGCGTGGTCGGTGTGCTCGCGCTCGCCACCGCGCTGGCCTGGCTGTGGCCGCGGTTGCGGCTCAACGTGGCGCTGATGTATTACCTGCAGCACCTGGGCATCCACGTGGCCCTGGGCGTGTACTTCGGCAAGTCGCTGCTCGGCCCGGGCGAGCCGCTCATCACCCGGATGGCGCGGCGCATCTTTTCCCACGAGTTGTCGGAACGCAAGCTGCGCTACACGCGCGGCGTCACCCTGGCCTGGACGCTGTTCTTCTTCACCAACGCGCTGGTGTCCACCCTGCTCTTCATCTGGGCACCGCCCGCCATCTGGTCGGTGCACGCCAACCTGCTGACCGGCCCGCTGATCGGCCTGATGTTCGTCATCGAGCACATCTGCCGCCTGTTCCTGCTGCCGCCGCACGAGCGCCCGGGCATTGCGGACGTGGTGCGGGCGTACAAGCGCGAATCGGCGCAATCTGGTCGCGGCGCGGGTCCGTCGCGGCCATGAGCGCCACCTCGCCCCTGATCAGCGCGCGCGCGCTCGACGACGTGTTCGCCTGGCGCGCGCAAGGCCCGGTGACGGTGCGCGGTTTCCTGGGCGACGCGCACGCGCTCGCCGCGCGGCTGCCGCCCGGCGGCTGGCTGCTCAACATGTGCGAGGACCGCTACCTCTTCGCGGTCGGATTCGCTGCCGGCCTGATCGCGGGCAAGGTCAGCCTGCAACCCTCGTCGCAGTCGCCCGAAACCCTGCAGCGCCTTGCGGCCGACCACCCCGGCGTGTGCTGGCTGGGCGAACGCGCCGACACCGTGCCCGGCCTGCCCGGCACCGTGTTCCCCGACCTCGCCTCGCTGCCGCGCCCGGCCGCGGTCGGCATGCCGCAGGTCGACGACGCGCGCGTGGTGGCGATCCTCTTCACCTCGGGCTCCACCGGCCTGCCGCAGCCGCACCGCAAGACCTGGGGCAGGCTGGTGCGCAACGGGCGCGCCGAATCGCGTGCGCTGGGCCTGCTGGAGCGGCCGATGGCCATCGTCGGCACCGTGCCCGCGCAGCACAGCTACGGTTTCGAGTCCACCTTCCTGCTGGCGCTGCACGGCGGCTGCAGTTTCGCCGCCGGCAAGCCGTTCTATCCGCAGGACATCGTGGCCGCGCTGCAGGCCGTGCCGCGCCCGCGCATGCTGGTCACCACGCCCTTCCACCTCTCGACGCTGCTCGCCTCGGGACTGGCGGTGCCTCCGATGGACCTGATCCTCTCGGCCACCGCGCCACTCGGCCCCGAGCTCGCGCACCGCGCCGAGGCGCACTGCGGCGCGCCGGTGCACGAAATCTACGGCTCCACCGAATCGTCCGCGCTGGCCAGCCGCCGCACGCTCGACGGCGCGGCCTGGCAGCTGATGGGGGAGGCGCGGCTCGACCATGAGGGCGACACCACCTACGCCAGCGGCGGCCATGTGGAGGGGCGCGTGCCGCTGGCCGATGTGATCGAGTCCCGCGCCGACGGCAGCTTTCTGCTGCACGGCCGCCACGCCGACCTGATCAACATTGCTGGCAAGCGCACCTCGCTGGCCTACCTCAACCACCAGATCGGTGCTGTGCCCGGCGTGGTGGACGCGGCTTTCTTCCTGCCCGACGAGGCCGGTCACGACGGTGTGACGCGCCTGTGCGCCTTCGTGGTCGCGCCCACGCTGGATGCGCGCACGCTCATGGCCGCGCTGCGCCAGCGGCTGGACGCGATCTTCCTGCCGCGCCCGCTGGTGCTGCTCGACGCCCTGCCGCGCAACAGCACCGGCAAGCTGCCGCGCACCGCGCTGCAGGCGCTGCATGCCGAGAAGGTGGGGCCACATGGACACGACTGAAGCCACCTGGGCCGTGCCGGGCGACCACCCCGCGTTCGCCGGCCACTTTCCGTCGCGGCCCATCGTGCCGGGCGTGGTGCTGCTCGATCACGCCCTGCTGCTGGCCGCGCGCATGCGCGGCGCGCCGCACGCGGTGGGCTGGCAGGTCGCGCAGGCCAAGTTCTTCGAGCCGGTCGGGCCCTCGCAGGCGCTGCGCTTCACGCTGCGCACCACGCCGCGCGGCGCCGTGGCATTCAGCGTGCGCCGCGACGGCCGCGAAGTGGCCAGCGGCAGCCTGTTGCCCCCGCCCGCACCATGAGCAACCCGCAGCCGCCCGACTGGATGCGCCAGCAGGAACGCAGCCACCTGGGCGCGCTGCGCGTGATGGTGTGGATCTCGCTGCGCCTGGGGCGGCCGGTCGGGCGGCTGGTGCTGCGCTTCATCGCGCTGTACTTCGTGCTGTTCTCGCGCGGCGCACGGCGCACCGGTCGCGCCTACCTGGAGCGCGTGCTCGGCCGTCCCGCCACCTGGGCCGACGACCACCGCCACGTGATGGCCTTCGCCAGCACGGTGCACGACCGTGTCTACCTGCTCAACGACCGCTTCGACCTGTTCGACATCCGGTTCGTCGGGCAGGAGGCGGTGCAGGCCGCGCTGCAGCGCCAGACCGGCGCGCTGCTGTTCGGCGCCCACCTGGGCAGCTTCGAGGTGCTGCGTGCCATGGCCCACGCGCACGCCCACGTGCCGCTGGCCATGCTCATGTACGAGGAGAACGCGCGCAAGATCAACGCCATCCTGCACGCCATCAACCCGCAGGCGCAGCAGGACGTGGTGCCACTGGGCCATCCGGACTCGATGCTGCGCGCGCGCGACCGGCTCGACGCCGGCTGCCTGGTGGGCTTGCTGGCCGACCGTTCGCTGGCCCACGACAGCACGGCAGAATGCCGGTTCCTGGGCGCGCCGGCGCGCTTTCCGCTCGGGCCCTGGCGCATGGCGGCCATGCTGCGCCGGCCGGTGTTCTTCATGGCCGGCCTGTACCTGGGCGGCAACCGCTACGAACTGCACTTCGAGCCGCTGGCCGACTTCACCCATGTCGAACGCGGCGAGCGCGATGCCGCCATCGCCCGCGCCATGCAGGCCTATGCCGACCGGCTTGGCGACTTCTGCCGCCGCGCGCCCTACAACTGGTTCAACTTCTACGATTTCTGGCAACGTTCATGACGCTTCGACAATTCCTCACCGGCCTGCTGCTCTGCGGCGCCAGCGCCCTGGCGCATGCCGGCTTCGACATCGACCAGCTCATGGCCGAGCTCGCGCGCAACCGCGGCGGCGAGGCCCGCTTCGTCGAGAAGCGCTACCTCGCCGTGCTCGACAAGCCCGTGGTCGCCACCGGCGAGATGCGCTACACCGCGCCCGACCGGCTGGAGAAGCGCACGCTCACGCCCAGGCCTGAAACGGTGGTGCTCGACAAGGACACGCTGACCCTGGAGCGCGACAAGCGCAAGATGAGCATCCGGCTCATCGCGCGCCCGGAGGTGGCCGCCTTCGTCGACAGCATCCGCAGCACGCTGGCGGGCAACCGCGCCTCGCTCGAGCAGAACTACCAGCTCGCGCTCAGCGGGCAAGTCGACAACTGGGTGCTGACCCTGGTGCCGAGCGATGAACGCATTGCGCAACTGCTCAAGCGCATCACGGTCAGCGGGGTGCGCGAACAGGTGCTGGGCATCGACTACCTGCAGGCCGATGGCGACCGCATCGAAATGCGCATCGAGCCGGTGAAGACCCCATGACGCGCGGCGCCCTGCGGGCCCTGCTGGTCTGGCTGGCGGCCATGGCGCTGGGCCTGGTGCTGCTGTTCAACACCCGCTTTTCTGCCGACGTCTCCTTCTTCCTGCCCTCGCGGCCCACGGCGGAGCAGCAGGTCATGGTGGACCAGCTGCGCGAGGGCGCGGTCTCGCGCCTGCTGATGATCGCCATCGCCGGCGGCGACGCCGGCCAGCGCGCCGACGCCTCGCGCGCACTGCGCGCCGCGCTGGCCAGCGACGACAGCCTGGCTTCCGTGCAGAACGGCGAGGCCGGTGCGCTGGAGACCGCGCGAGACTTCCTGCTGGCGCACCGCTACCTGCTCAGCGGCGCCGTCACGCCCGAGCGCTTCAGCGTCGAAGGCCTGCGCAGCGCGGTGAACAACAGCGTGGACCTGCTCAGTTCCTCTGCCGGTCTGTTGTTCAAGCCCTACCTGGCGCGCGACCCCACGGGCGAGCTGGTGGAACTCCTCTCGGGCCTGAACGCGGGCGTGCAGCCCAACGAGCTCGACGGCGTCTGGGCCTCGCGCGACGGCGAGCGCGCCCTGCTGCTGGTGCAGACGCGCGCGCTCGGCTCCGACACCGACGCGCAGGCCGCGGCCATTGCGCTGGTGCGCGAGCGCTTCGCGCAGGCCACGCAGCAGGTCGGCGCGCAGGGGCTCACGCTGGAGCTGTCCGGCCCGGGCATGTTCGCGGTGCAGGCGCGCGCCACCATCCAGGAGGAGGTCATGCGCCTGTCGCTGCTGAGCGCGGTGGGCATTGCGCTGCTGCTGGGCTTCGTCTACCGCCGCGCGCGCCTGCTGCTGCTTACGCTGGTGCCGGTGCTCAGCGGCACGCTGGCCGCCATCGTCGTCGTCGGGCTGGTGCACGGCACGGTGTTCGGCATCACCGTGGGCTTTGGCGCTGCGCTCATCGGCGAGGCGGTGGACTACGCCATCTACTACTTCGTGCAGTCCGGCCGCCTGGGCGTGTCGTCCTGGCGCGAACGCTACTGGCCCACCGTGCGCCTGGGCGTGCTGACCTCGCTGTTCGGCTTCGGCGCGCTGCTGTTCTCGGGCTTTCCCGGCCTGGCGCAGCTCGGGCTGTACGCGCTCACCGGCGTATTCATTGCCGCGCTGGTCACGCGCTACTTGCTGCCGGCGCTGGCCGGCCCGGGCGTGCACCTGGCCGACGGCGCGCGCCAGGGCCGCGTGCTGCGTCCGCTGGTGGCGCGCGCCGGCCTGCTGCGCTGGCCACTGGTGGCGCTGGTGCTGGTGGCGGCGGTCTACCTGTTCCAGCAGCGCCACGACCTGCTCTACCCCAACCTCTCGGCGCTCTCCACGGTCAGCCAGGCCGAGGGCGAGCGCGACGCGCGGCTGCGCGCCGACCTGGGCGCGCCCGATGCGCGCTACATGGCGGTGGTGACCGCCCCCGGGCGCGAAGCCGCGCTGCAGGCCGCCGAACGCGCCGGCGCCGCGCTGCGCCGTCTGGTGGATGAAGGCCTCATCGGTGGCTTTGACAGCCCGGCGCGCTTCCTGCCCAGCGAAGCGGCGCAGAACGCGCGCCGCGCCAGCCTGCCGCCGCCGGATGAGCTCGCCGTCCGCCTGCGCGAGGCCCTCGTCGACGCGCCCATTTCCGCCGAGCGCCTGCAGCCCTTCCTGGACGACGTGCGCGCCGCGCGCGCCTCGGCCAACCTCACGCGCGCCGACCTCGACGGCACCGGCCTCGACCTGGTGGTGGACGCCCTGCTGCAGCAGCGCCCCGCCGGCTGGAGCGTGCTGCTGCCGCTGCGCCCCGCGCCCGACGCGGTGGGCGCCGACATCCCGGTCGACGCGGTGCGCGCCGCGCTGGCCGGCAGCGGCGCCATCTTCATCGACCTCAAGGGCGAATTCGACGCGCTCTACGGCGAATACATCCAGGAAGCGATCCAGCTCTCGGCCGCGGGTTTCGTGGCCATCGTCGTTGCGCTGGCCGTGGCGCTGCGCAGCGCGCGCCGCCTCGTGGGCGTGGTGCTGCCGCTGCTGATGGCGGTGCTGGTGGTGGTGGCCGGCCTGCACGCCAGCGGCGAGCGCCTGCACCTGCTGCATCTGGTGGGCATGCTGCTCACGGTGGCGGTGGGCTCCAACTACGCGCTGTTCTTCGACCGCGTCGGGCGCGGTGAAACACTGGACGACGAGACCCTGCTGTCCATCGGCGTGGCCAGCACCACCACCGCCATCGGCTTCGGCGTGCTGGCTTGGTCGTCGGTGCCGGTGCTGCACGCCATTGGCGTCACGGTCGGCCCCGGGGCGCTGCTGGCGCTGCTGCTCTCGGCGGCCTTCGCCGCGCCGCGAAAGGCCGGCGCATGACGGCCCCGCTGCGCACCGTCGGCACAACGGGCAGCGCGGCGCACCTGCTGGTGATGCTGCCGGGCATGGCCATGCGGCCCGAGGAACTGTTCGAGGCCGGCTTTGCCGACGCCATCGCCCGGCGCGGCCTGCCGCTGGGCCTGCTCGCGCTCGACGTCAGCGGCATCAGCCTGGGCGCGGCCGACACCTGGGACGCGCTGCAGCACCAGATACTGGCCCCCGCGCGCGCGGCGCGCACCAGCGTCTGGCTCGGCGGCATCTCGCTCGGCGGCATGATCGCCATGGCGCACGCGGCCGCGCACCCGGGCGCGGTCGACGGCCTGTGCCTGCTCGCCCCCTACCCGGGCAGTCGGCCGAGCGTGAACGTGATGGACCGCGCCGGTGGCCCTGACCGCTGGCAACCCACGCCGGACGACCTGCGCGACCCCGAACTGCGCGTCTGGCAGTGGCTGCAACGCCCGCCGCCCGGCCTGCCGGTGTTTGTCGGCCACGGCACCGAAGACCGCTTCGCCGCGCGCATCCAGCGCGTGGCCGAACGCTTCGCGCCCGCCGCGCGCCACACCGTGGCCGGTGGCCATGACTGGCGGGCCTGGCGTGCCCTGTGGGAACGCTTCCTCGATGCGGGACACTTCAGCCCATGACACGCCGCTGGACCCCGTCACCCACCCTGCGCGCATCGGCCGCCGTGCACGGCGCGGCGCTGCTGGGCACGTTGGCCGTGCCTGCCGCCTGGCCCTGGGCCGCGGGCGCGCTGCTGGCCAACCACGCGGTGCTGGTGGCTGCGGGCCTGTGGCCCAGCTCGCACCTGCTCGGGCCCAACCTCACGCGCCTGCCCGAGGCGGCGGCGCGCCGGCGCGAGATCGCGCTGACCATCGACGACGGGCCGGACCCGGCGGTCACGCCGCGCGTGCTCGACCTGCTCGACGCCGCGAACGCGCGCGCCAGCTTCTTCTGCATCGGCCGCATCGCCGAGCAGCACCCCGCGCTGTGCCGCGAGATCGTGCAGCGTGGCCACCGCGTGGAGAACCACGGCTTTGCGCACAGCAACGCGTTCTCGCTCTTCGGCCCGGGGCGCATGCGGCGCGACATCGCGCGCGCGCAGGCGGCGCTGGGCGACATCACCGGCCAGGCGCCGCGCTTCTTCCGCGCCACCGCCGGCCTGCGCAACCCCTTCCTCGACCCGGTGCTGCACGGCCTGGGCCTGGAACTGGCCACCTGGACGCGCCGCGCCTACGACACCCGCACCGGCGACCCCGAACGCGTGTTCCACCGCCTGACCGACCGCCTCGGCCCGGGCGACATCGTGCTGCTGCACGACGGCCACGCCGCGCGCACATCAAAGGGCGAGCCCGTGATCCTGGCCGTGTTGCCGCGCCTGCTGCAGACCCTGGCCGAACGCCAGCTGCATCCCGTGACCCTGACGCATGCCATGACCTGACATGACCCGACAACTGATCCACACGCTGGTGAACGAGGCCAGCGCCACCTTCCGGCCCAGCGGGCGGTTCGCCTACCACTACGCGCGCGGCAAGCTGGGCTACGACACCATCTTTCACGAGGTGTTGCGCCGCGGCCTGCTGCCCGAAGGTGGGCGCTACCTCGACCTCGGCTGCGGCCAGGGCAGCTTGTTCGCCTGGCTGCTGGCCGCGCGCCGGCTGCACGAACAGGGGCACTGGCCCGCAGGCTGGGCAGCGCCGCCGCTGCCGCGCGAACTGCGAGGCGTGGAGCTGATGCACAAGGACGTGGAGCGCGCCGCGCGCGCCTTTGGCCCGCAGCACCCGGTGGTGCGGGTGGAGCAGGGCGACATGAACACGGTGAACTTCGGCCGGCCTGACGCCATCCTGATCCTGGACGCGCTGCACTACTTCAGCCACGAGCAGCAGCGCGACGTGCTCGCGCGCATCCGCGAGGCGCTGCCGCCCGGGGGCGTGTTCCTCACCCGCATCGGCGATGCGGGCGCCGGCCTGCGCTACCGCATCTGCAACGGCGTGGACCGTCTCGTCACCTACACGCGCGGTCACCGCCTGCCGCGGCTGTACTGCCGCACGCTGGCCGACTGGGTGGCCGAGCTGCAGCGCCTGGGCTTCGTGGTGGAGAGCGAACCCATGAGCGGGCACAAGCCCTTCGCCAACGTCATGCTGGTCTGCCGCGTGCCGCATTGACGATACCCCCTGCCCCTGTGCGTCGAACCCCTTCTGAGACAATGCCCGGTCCCGTTTTTCGAGCGCTGCCGTGAAGCCCCTGCTGCTGTCCGCCACCACCGCCACATCCTGCCTGGGTGTGGGGCTTGACGCCCACCGCGCTGCGCTGCGCGAAGGTCGCAGCGGCCTGCAGCCTTGCACCTTCGAGACCGTGCGGCTGCCCACCTGGGTGGGCGAGGTCGAGGGCGTGGGCGCACAGGCGCTGCCCGCCGCGCTGTCGGCCTACGAATGCCGCAACCACCGCCTGGCCCTGCTGGCGCTGCGGGCCGACGGCTTCGAGTCCCGCGTGCGCGCGGCCGTGGCGCGCCATGGCGCCGACCGGGTCGGCGTGTTCATGGGCACCAGCACCTCGGGCATCCTGCAGACCGAACTGGCCTACCGCGAGCGCGACCCGGCCACCGGCGCGCTGCCCGCCAGCTTCCACTACGCCGCCACGCACAACCCCTATTCGCTCACCGAGCTGCTGCGCGAGCACCTGGGCATCACCGGCATGGGCGCCACCATTTCCACCGCCTGTTCGTCCAGCGCCAAGGTGTTCGCCGCCGCCGCGCGCCAGATCGAGCTCGGCACGATCGACGCGGCCCTGGTCGGGGGTGTCGATTCGCTCTGCCTGACCACGCTGTACGGCTTCGCCTCGCTCGAACTCACGTCGCCCGAGCCCTGCCGCCCCGGCGACGCCGGGCGCAACGGCATCTCCATCGGCGAGGCCGCGGCCTACGCGCTGCTTGAACGCGATGGCGCGGACAGTGAGCACGCGGTGTGGCTGCTGGGCGCGGGCGAGTCCAGCGACGCGTACCACATGTCCGCACCCCACCCCGACGGCCTGGGCGCGCAGATGGCCATGCAGGCCGCGCTGCGCTCGGCCGGGCTGGGCGCCGACGCCATCGACTACATCAACCTGCACGGCACCGCCACGCCCGCCAACGACAGCGCCGAGGGAAAGGCCGTCACCGCCGTGTTCGGCCAGCGCGTGCCGTGTTCGTCCACCAAGGGCGCCACCGGCCACACCCTGGGCGCGGCCGGCGCGCTGGAGGCCGCGCTGTGCGCCATCGCACTGGCCGACGGCTTCGTGCCCGGCAGCCCCGGCACGCGCGCGCTCGACCCCGCGCTCGGCGCGCTGAACTACCAGCTGCGCGGCACGGCGGCACCGCTGCGCCACGTGCTCAGCAACTCCTTCGGCTTCGGTGGCAGCAATTGCAGCCTGGTGTTGGGGTTGCGGTCATGAGCCATGCACCGTTGACGGCCTGGATCACCGGCGTGGGCGTCATCGCCCCCGGCCTGCCCGACTGGCCCACCGCGCGCGCCGTGCTGCGCGGCGAGCAACCCTGGGTGCCCGCGCCGTCGGTGCTGCCGGCCCCGGCCATCCTGCCGCCGGCCGAGCGCCGCCGCGCCAGCCGCGTCATCAAGCTCGCGCTGGGCATCGGCCTGGAGGCCGCGGCCGGCGCCGATGTGGCGCAGCTGGCCACGGTGTTCACATCCTCGGGCGCCGACGGGCACAACTGCCATGCACTGTGCGAACAGCTCGCCACCGACGACCGCCACATCTCGCCCACGCGGTTTCACAACTCGGTGCACAACGCGCCCGCCGGCTACTGGGGCATTGCCACGAAATCCATGGCGCCCTGCCAGGTGCTGTGCGCGTTCGACGGCAGCTTTGGCGCCGGCCTGATCGACGCGCTGGCCCAGGTGGCACTGGACCAGCAACCCACGCTGCTGCTGGCCTACGACAGCGAATACCCCGAACCCCTGCACGCCACGCGGCCCGTGCCGGAATGCGCGGGCGTGGCGCTGCGGCTGGAACCCCAGGCCTCGCCTCAGGCGCTGGCGCGCATCACCGCCTGGACCACCGACGCCCCCGCGCCGCCCTGGGGCCACGCGGCGCTCGAACCCCTGCGCGGGGCCATCCCCGCACTGCGCGCACTGCCCTTGCTGGAAGCGCTGGCGCAGGGCCGCCACGGCACGCTCTGCCTGGACCACCTGCCCGGCCGGCAACTGGCGGTGCGGCTGGACGCCGGCTAAACCGCATGAGCACGAACCCGCACGCCCTGGACCACGCCTGGATCGCCGCGCGCATCCCTCACCAGGGCAGCATGTGCCTGCTCGACGCGGTGACGGACTGGTCCGGCGAGCACATCGTGTGCCGCGCCCTGGGCCACACCGACCCGGCCCACCCGCTGCGCGAGGCCGGCCGCCTGGGCGCGGCCTGCGGCATCGAGTACGCGGCCCAGGCCATGGCGGTGCACGGCGCGCTCGTGGCCGCTGCCGACGCCGCGCCGCGCCAGGGCTACCTCACCAGCGTGCGCGGCGTCACCCTGCATGTGGACCGGCTCGACGACCTGCCCGGCGCGCTCGCCGTGCGCGCCGAACGCGTCTCGGGCGATGCGAACCACGTGCTGTACCAGTTCGCACTGCACCACGGCGAGCGCTGCCTGCTCGAAGGGCGCGCGGCTGTCGTGCTGGACGCGGACGCGCTCTGACACATCGAACGAACGAACCAACCAGCGAACAGGGACCACCCCATGGAGAACCAGATCAGGCGGGCACTCGTCACCGGCGGCAGCGGCGGCATCGGCGCGGCGATCTGCCGCCGCCTGGCCGCCGACGGGCACCACGTCATCGTGCACGCCCACCGCGCGCTGGACAAGGCCAGCCTGCTCGCGCGCGAGATCCGCGACGCCGGCGGCAGCGCCCAGGCCGTGGCCTTCGACGTGACCGACCGCGAGCGCTGCGCCGCCGCGCTGGCCGCGCTGCTTGAAGCCGGCCCGGTGCAGATCGTGGTGAACAACGCCGGCATCCACGACGACGCCGTCTTCCCCGGCATGAGCGGCGAACAGTGGGACCGCGTGATGGACGTGTCCCTCAACGGCTTCTACAACGTCACGCAGCCGCTCTCGCTGCCCATGCTGCGCACGCGCTGGGGCCGCATCATCAGCATCACCTCCATCGCCGGCGTCATGGGCAACAAGGGCCAGGTGAACTACGCCGCCGCCAAGGGCGCGCTGCACGCGGCCACCAAGTCCCTCGCGCTCGAACTCGCCTCGCGCGGCATCACCGTCAACGCCGTGGCCCCTGGCATCATCGACACCGACATGAGCGCCGGCAGCTTCGACGCCGACGCCATCAAGCGCCTGGTGCCCATGCAGCGCGCCGGGCGCGCGGACGAAGTGGCCGAGCTGGTGGGCTTCCTCGCATCCGACAAGGCGGCCTACATCAGCGGGCAGGTCATGTCGATCAACGGCGGCATGTGCTGATGCCCCACGCCATGAAACGCTGTACGACACTTTTCGCGCTGTGCGGCCTCGCCTCAGGTGCCTTCGCGCAGGGCGTCACCGGCGGGCCCCTGTCGCTGGAGCAATGCGCGCTCATTGGCGCCGCTGCCGACCGCCTCAGCTGCTACGACAGGCTGGCCGGCCGGGCGCCGGCCCCCACCGAGCCAGCGGCCACGCAGCCGCTGCCGGGCACAGACGCCGAAGCGCCCTCGCTGCTCACGCAGTCGGGCGGGCGCCTGCCCCCGGAGCCCGCTGCGTCGTCACCGGCCAAGGCCAGCACCTTTCTCTCCCGCTTCTGGGAGCTCGACCCCGCCGACAAGCGCGGCGTGTTCAATTTCGTGGGCTACCAGCCCAACTACGTGCTGCCCCTGCATGTTGTTTCTCGCGTCAACCGCGCACCGCAGTCGCCTACCCAGGGCGCGGTGGCCATGCCCGACAACCGCCGCGAAGAGGCGAAGTTCCAGCTCTCGGTGCGCACCAAGCTCCTTCAGGGTGTCGGCTTCCCCGGTGCCGACCTGTGGGGCGCCTTCACCATGCAGACCATGTGGCAGGTCTACAACCACGCCGACTCACGGCCCTTTCGCAACAGCAACTACCAGCCCGAGCTGATCTACGTGGTGCCCACCGCACCGGGCCTGCGCGCCACCCTGCCTTTCGGATGGCAATGGCGCTTTACCGAACTCGGGCTGGCGCACCAGTCCAACGGGCAGTCCGATCCCCTGTCCCGCAGCTGGAACCGCGTGTACCTGGGCGCGGGCTTCGAGCGCGGCAACTGGACCTTCACCACCCGGTTGAACCACCGCCTGCGCGAGCGGCCAGAGAGCGACAACAACCCCGACCTGCTGGCCTACCGCGGCAAGGCCGAGTTCGCCCTCGGCTGGTCCAGCGGGCGGCACACCGCCATGCTGCGCCACCGCAGCACGCTGCGCAGCGGCGGCCGCGGCGGCAGTTCGCTTGAATGGACCTACCCTGTGTCCCGCGACCAGCCCAACGGCTTGCGCTGGTACGTGCAAGTCTTCAGCGGCTACGGCGAGACGCTGCTGGACTACAACTTTCGCCAGACCAGCCTGGGCGCGGGGGTGAGTTTTCTGCAGTTCTGATGGGGCTGCTGGGGGAGCGCTTGCAAGACGGATCGTGTGAGCGGGTTCGACCGCGTGCACGAGGGGGCGCCACAGCCAGCCCAACCGGCCGGCACCTCCTCAGGCGAGTGCCTGTTCGAGGCTCGCCAGGATCTTCCCCCACCCCTCGCGTGCGCGATCGGCGTAGTCTTTCCACTCGGGCTTCATCTCGGCTGTCAGCTGCAGCGTGCAGCCACCATCGATCTCGGGCGTGATCTCGATGGTCACGATGTCGAAGCTCGGTGATGCCGCCGGTATGCCGAACGTGAAGACCAGCCTGCTCGGGCGGTCGACCACCAGGTATTCCCCGGTGTGCTCGACATCGCCGTCGGGTCGCCTGTCCGTCAGCACAAACCGGCCTCCCACGCGCGGGTCGATGTCGCATCGGACCATTTCGCCGGTGTCCGTCGAAAACAGGAACTGGCGCGCCAGACGCACGTCGAGCCAGGCGTCGAACACGCGCTCGGCCGGTTGCCGAAACCGGTGATGGACTTTGACCTCGAGCATTTCTTCGCTCTTCTTCATGATCGTCGGACTCCTGAAGGTGGTTTGCGCGGACTCGCATCCTCTTCGTCGAGCAGCGCCTGAAGCCGCTGCACCCGGCCTGCCCAGAACCGCTGGCGCGACTGCAACCAGTCCGAGGCTTCGGTCAATGGCCGGGGATCCAGGCTCAGGTAGTGGTCGCGACCCGAACGCCTGCGCGCGACGAGGCCGGCACGCTCCAGCATGCGGATGTGCTTGGAGACAGAGTTCAGCGAGATGTCGAAAGGCGCCGCCACCTCGGTCACGCGGGCTTCGCCTGCGGACAGCCGTGCCAGGATCGCACGCCGGGTTTCGTCGGCAAGGGCCACGAAGACGTCATCGAGTTGGTTGGGGGACAGCGCTCTATTCATTAACCCATTGTGGTGAATGTTTAGGTCTGCGTCAACCCCATGCGACTCAACGGAGAGCGGCTGTCCAAAGATGCTCGACAGGCGGCGTGGCGTGCAAGTTCGTAGGCTTCACGGGTCTGAACCATGTACACGGCGGGGCCATCCGGTGTGGCGATGACGTCTTGCTGAACGAAGCCTGCCTTCTCGTAGCAGCGGATGGCGCGAGGGTTGTCCGGTGATGGATCGGTCTCTTCTTCCCACCAACCATCCCCGCTGCCCATGGCTGTACAGGACTGCGCGTAGCCGATGGGTTCCGCGTCTCGTTCATCGCCGGTTGGTTCGTTGATTTCATTCAAGGCTCCAGTTCAAAGGGCGGCACCACACGGCCATCGATGTCGGTGAAACCATAGATCTGCGCCAGGTCGCCCACGCGCAGCACCTGACCGCTGCGCTCCAGCACCTCGGGATCGCTGGCCAGGGCCACGATCGCACGACCGAGGTAGCGGGGTGACTCCGTGCGGGCGAGCGCTGGCCGCTCGCGCCAGCGTGCCTCGTTGGTCTGGTGGCCCGCCAGGACGAATTCGGTGCGCATCCACCCCGGGGATACGGCCACCGAGGCCACCCCATGTGGCCTCAGTTCCTGCGCCATGCCGAAGGCCAGCCGCGTCATTGCGGCTTTGGCGAGGTCGTAGAACAGGTTGCCCTGCATGAAACGGTCGCGGTCCCAGAACGTCGTGGTCACGATCAGTCCCCGACCCTGGCGCACCAGCATCGGCGCGGCCAGCCGGCTGGAGAGGAGGTGATTGCGGACGCCGCGATCGAACATCGCATCCCAGTGCACCATCGGACGCTCCCAGAACGGCGCCTGGAACACGCCATCGAAGGTCTCGTGCCCGCCCCAGGCGTTGTTGACGAGGAGATCCAGGCGACCGTGTTCGCCCTGGACGCGCTCAAAGAGCGCCTTGACCTGATCTTCATCCGCATGGTCGCAGGCGACGGCAATGCCCTGTCCACCGGCGCGCGTCACTTCTTCGGCCGTCTCGTCGATGCTGCCCGGCACCCGGTCCAGGTTCGACAACGCCGTGATCTGCGCATACCCCGGTGCAGGCTGTTCGCGCCGACTGCGTCCGGTCACGTACACGGTGGCGCCGGCAGCGCCCAGTTCTGTCGCGCATCCGCGACCTGCGCCCCGGCTGGCACCCGTTACAACGGCGATGCAATTGGTGAGGGTCTTCATGGGCACCTTGGAAAGGGATTTGGTTGGCCCGAGACCTTAGCCGGTGCTGCCGTGGGTTGTATTGGAAGAATCCGAAACGACACGCTGCAGGAGCTGCTGCGGCGTCAGGCCGCACAGGGCGCGAAATTCGTTGATCAGGTGCGACTGGTCGTAGTACCCGGCGCACAGCGCGATTTCCGCCCATTGGGGCGTCTGGGCGGCCCGCAACAGGCGAAGCGTTCCGTGAAGGCGTTGCAGGCGGCGCCAGACGCTGGGTGCCAGGCCGACGTGCGAGGCGAACAGCTGCTGCACGCGCCGTTCGCTGAGGTTCAGCTCGGCGGCCAGTTCCCGCACGGAGGTGCGGCCCATCCTGGCGCTCAGGCGCCGCGCCACGTGCTCCACCAGGTGGCGGGAAGGGTCCGAGGGGCGCTGCAATGCCTGCAGCGACTGCAGGATGTGCCGAACGCGCGCAAGGTCGTTGGCCTGCGCGGCCATTTGCTCGGGCAGGTCGCGATGCGCCTTGGGGACGATGTCCTCCCATTGCACCGCGAGCCCCGTCAGCGCGCTGGCTGGAACGCCAAACAGCCCCAGTGTCGCCCCGGCGTGCAGCGTGATCGAGAGCCCGTGCATGTGCCCACCCATCCTGAGCAGGACGGGATCGGCTCTCGCGCCAGCGACGTGCAGGGATGCCACGCCGCGATGCAGAACGATGAGGAGACGGGCCGCTCCGTCGGGCAGCACGCGCTCGACGATCTCGTGACCGGGCGCGAACCGCTCCTCGTAGGCCGTGACATGGGCCACCGCCGAACGCAGGGAGGCCGGTACGGCGAACTCCGTCAGCGTGCTCGCCGGGACCGTGGTCACTGGAGCGCACGATGGGTCGTCTGGCAGTCGAATGAATAGGCGTTCAGGCATCCGCGGCTCGGTCACTGCACAAAGTATGGCGGATCGGGCGGCCGGCTGAAGCGGTCCTTCGTGCCCTCGACCTCGAGTGGCGCTGACCAGCCTGCAGCAGTCACCCCGATTCCGCCGCCCCCACGCGGAAATTCACCCCCTCACCCGCCGCCACACCAGCACCGGCAGCCGCAACACAAACCCCACGAGCAGCCGCGTGTGCATCCACGTCAGCAGGGCGTTGTCGCGCAGGTATTTGAAGTGCGACACGCCGCCTTCTTCGGGGGAGAAGTAGCGCACCGGGGCGTCGATATTGATCGGGCGCACGCCGGCCCAGCACAGGCGCACGACAGCTTCGGGGTCGAAGTCGAAGCGGCGCATGAAGCGGGTGCCGTGCATCACGCGCATCAGCGCGGCGATGGGGTAGACGCGGAAGCCATAGAGCGAGTCGCCAATGCCCATGCCCAGGGTTTCCAGGTTGGCCCAGCCGTTGGAGACCTTGCGCCCGTTCACGCGCAGCGCGGGCGCTTCGGGGCCGAACACGGGTTTGCCCAGCACCATGGCGTCGGGCGCGGCCTGTGAGGCGGCCATGAACGTGGGGATCAGGGTCTCGGGATGCTGGCCGTCGGAGTCCATGGTCAGCGCGTGGCTGAAGCCGGCCTGCGCGGCCTGGGTGATGCCTTCGAGCACGGCCGCGCCCTTGCCGCGGTTGATGGGCTGCACGATGACGCGCAGGCCGGGGTCGGTGGCGGCTTCGGCCTGCAGCCACTCGGCGCTGCCGTCGGTGCTGCCGTCGACCACCACCCACACCGGCGTCCATTGGGCGCGCGCGGCGCGCACCGTCTCCAGCACCTTGCGGCCCGGGTTGTAGCTGGGGATGAGCACCAGGTGCGTGGTGCTGGCGGCGGCGGCTGCAGGCTGCTGGGGCATGGGCGGGCGTGTCGTCAGGCCGCGGCGGCCGTGGCGGGTGGGGTGGCGGGGCCGACGAGCTCGTGGCGGAAGTAGTTTTCCAGTTCGGTGGTGAAGTCGCGCGCGTTGCGCGGTGCTTCGAAGCGGCGGCCGAGGCGGATGGTACAGGTCAGGGGCAGGTGCGGGCGGCGCCACAGGGGCCAGCCCTTGCCCAGGTAGGGGCTGGAGAATTCGACGATCAGCGTCTGCACCGGCACGCGCGAGCGCGCGGCGATCATCGCGGTGGATCGCAGCAGCGGGTTGAGCCGGTTGGCCGGGTAGTCCCGCGTGCGCGTGCCTTCTGGAAAGATCACCACCTGCGCGCCCTGGCGCAGTTCGGCGCGGCAGCGCAGCACCACGCTCACCAGGTTGTCGTTGCGCACGTAGCGCGCCATGCGCGCGCCGGCGCCGAACAGCGGGTTGTCCATCAGCTCGGCCTTCATCACGCACACGGCGTTGGGCAGGCGCGAGGTGATGAGCACGGCGTCGAGCAGGCTGGGGTGGTTGGCGGCAATCACCATGGGGCCCTGGTCGCGCAGCGCGTCCAGTGCCGAGAGGTCGAAGCGGCAGGCGCAGACCGTGCGCAGGATGCCCACATACAAGCGGAAGCCGCGCATGATGGCCTGCCGCCCGAGCCGGCGGCCGACGCGCTGGGGCAGCACCGGGTACAGCAGCAGCGCCAGCGGCGACCAGCTCAGGCAGACCACGGCCAGCGCGCTCAGGCCCACCACCATGGCGACGTGCTCGTACAGGCCCCACAACAGGGACGTCCCGGGGCGGGCGCGGGCGTTCATGCCGGGGGCAGCGGCTGGATGCCCTGCGATTCGACTTCCACCAGCAGGTCGGCGCGGCAGATGTCGGCCTGCACGCAGACCAGCGGCGCACCCCCCAGCAGCGGCTGCAGCGTGCGCCGCACGGTGTCGGCATCGGCCGCGTGGCGCACATAGGCGCGGTGGCTCAGGCCGGCCAGTGCGAACGGCCGCGCCGAGCGCGCGGCGCGGTTGGCCTGCTCGACCATGGCGTCGAGGTTGCGCACGGTCTCGCGGCATTGCGCGGCCACGTCGCCCGCGTGCAGCGTTTCGTGGCCGACGATGCTGGCCGTGCCGGAGATGAACAGCGCCTCCTGCCCCGGTGGGTGGGCCAGTGCCGCGCGCGAGAAGGTGGGTGCGCGCGGACCGTACTGCGCGGGGTAGCGCCAGGCGCTGACCTGGCGCGGGTTCTCCAGCGGCACCAGGGGCGTGCCGCCGGCCAGGAAGGCCACCGACAGCGGGCCGCTTTCCACGCCGATGGCGCAGGCCGCCGGCACCTGGCCGCCAGTCTCGCGCTGCGCCTGCACGAAGGCGGCGTGGCGGCCGAGGTTGAACTGGCGGTAGCGCTCCAGGCCGTGGCTCTCGTCGTTGATGCGCGCGAGGTAGTTCCAGACCCGCCACAGCTGCGGCAGGCGCTGCGCGCGCAGCAGGTCGAACAGGCGTTCGTACAGCACGCGGCTGGTGGCCTGCAGCGGCGTTTCGTCCGCGCGCGCGGGTGCAGCGCTGCCTTCGTCGAGCTCGATCACGCCGAACAGCAGGTGCGCGGTGCGCCGCCAGTGGATGCCCTGGCTGCGACCCTCCTGCACGGCGCCGTCGGCCCGCCAGCATTCCTGCAGCGGCGCCGCGCCCTCGCCGCCGAGCAGGCGCGCGCGCAGCGGCTGGCAGGGCCAGGCCACCGTGGGTGGGGCCGGCCGGATGTTGCCGATGAGGGTGCCACCCAGCGTGTCGCCGCGGGCGCTGTCGTCCGTGGAGGTCCGGGTGTCGTGCCGCAGGCTCACGATGGATGGGCCAGCGCGGCCTCGTCGGCCGGGCGGACGTTGTGGCGGCGCCGGCGCCAGGCGGCGAAGGCGCGGCGTGGCTGCGCGAGGTTGGCGGCGTAGTACAGCAGCTTGAAGGCCAGCAGCGAACGCCCGATGGGCGCGCCGCCGTACACGTCGCCGGCCAGCGTGGAGAGCAGGGCCTCCTTCACGCGGAAGATGTTGCGCGGGCCCATGAAGAAGTCCCGCATGATGGGGTTGGTCACGCGGTAGATGAACCACGAGAACGCGCGCGGGCCGTGGCGGCTCTGGCGGTCGAAGTGCCGCAGCGCGGCGCGCGCCTTGTGGGGCTGGCGCAGGCAGGTGTCGATGGTCTGCGCGCCCAGTTCGCCCCCGCTCATGGCCAGCCACACACCCGAGGAAAACACCGGGTCGATGAAGGTGTAGGCGTCGCCCAGCATCAGGTAGTTCTCGCCATGGTTGCGCTGCGCGGCGTAAGAGAAGTTGCCGGTGGCCTCCACCGGCGTGGTCAGCGTGGCCTCGCGCAGGCGTTCGGCCAGGCCGGCGCAGGTGGCCACGTTGTCCATCAGGAACTGCTGCACGCTGCGGCCCTGGCGGGTCTTCATGTGGTACGGCCAGGTGACCATGCCCACGCTGGTGGTGCCGCCGGTGAGCGGGATGAACCAGAACCAGCCGTGATCGAACCAGAAGATGGTGATGTTGCCTTCGGCCTCGCCGGTGTTGCGCCGGGCGTTGGCGAAGTGGCCGTACACCGCCGCGCTGTTGTGGCGTGGGTTGCGTTCCTTGATCTTGAAGCGCGAGGCGAGGAAGGTGTCGCGCCCGGAGGCGTCCACGAGAAACTTCGCGTCCCACACGGCTTCGCGACCGTCGTCGTGCCGGGCGTGCACGCGCACGGTCTGGTCGGGCAGGAATTCCACCGAACGGGCCTGGCAGCCTTCGTGCACTTCGGCGCCCTGGCGCTGCGCATTGCGGATCAGGATCTCGTCGAACTCGGCGCGCCGCACCTGGTAGGCGTAGGGCATGGACTTGTCCCAGGCGTCGGCGAACTCGAAGGTCTGGGTGTGGTCGTGGTGCGGCGAGACGAATTCGGCGCCCGGCTTGTACTGGCCGATGGCGCGCACCTCCTCGGCCACGCCCAGGCGTTCGAGCAGGGGCAGATTGGCCGGCAGCAGCGATTCGCCGATGTGAAAGCGGGGGTGGTGCGCCTTCTCCAGCAGCACGACGTGGTGCCCCTTCTGCGCGAGCAGGGGCGCCACGGTGGAGCCGGCGGGGCCGCCGCCGATCACGAGAACGTCACAGTGATGGCGTTCGGTTCCCTGGGAGTGTTGTTGCATGTGATCGCGCCCGGGGCCGCCGGAGTGCGCGGGCCCGCAGCGTCGGTGTGTGGACGGTCGAAAAATTGTACCGAGCGTACACCGCCGCCTGTAAGCAGACGTGCCGCCAGCGCGCGTGTCGGACGCGTCCTACAGACCCAGCAGTTCCTTGAGGCCGGGCGCGCGTGCCTCGCTCTGCAGGCAGACGTTGCGTTCAAGCACCTGCAGGTGTTCGTCCATGAGCCGCACCGCGCCGTCGACGTCGCCGCGTTCGATGCACCGCACGATCGCCTCGTGCTCGTCGTGCTCGCAGCAGGCGTTGCCCGGCGGCTCGTACAGCGCCACGATGAGCGAGCAGCGCGAGACCATCTCCACCAGGTAGCGCTGCAGGATGGGGTTGCGCCCGAGCTCGCCGAGCTTCAGGTGGAAGCTGCTGGCCAGGCGCGCCCAGGCGGGCTGGTCGAAGCGGTGCATGGCCTCCTGCTCGGCCTTGAGCTGCGCGCGCAGGGCCTTGAGGTCGGCGCGGGTCACGTGGGCCACGGCCAGCCGCACCAGCGCGGCCTCCAGGCCCCGCCGCGCCTCGAAGATCTGGCGCGTTTCCTCCGGCGTGGGCACGGCCACGATGGCGCCGCGGTTGGGCCGCAGCTGAACGATGTGGTCGTGCGCGAGGCGCTGCAGGGCCTGGCGCACGGTGGAGCGGCTGGCGTCGAACAGCTCGCACAGGGCGGCCTCGGGCAGCTTGGTGCCGGGAGCCAGGCGCTGGCCCATCACGCTGTCGAACACCGCCTGGTAGATGCGGTCTTCGGCGCTGTCGCCGCGCGCGCCGGGCGAGAGCGCGCCGCCCGGCAGGGGCACGCCGGCACTGGCAGAGCCACTGGCCGGACGGGCCCGGGCGGGGGTGGCGCGGTGCGCGGGGGCGGCGGGCTTTTTGGGTGGGCGCGGCATGGGGCGGGGCGGGGTCGAATTCAGTGCGGCATAGCTTGCCACAGCCGCACCGCCAGGCTGATCAGGGCGCGGTCGCTGCCGGCCGGGCCCAGCAGCGAGATGCCCAGCGGCACGCCGCTGGCACTGCGCAGCGGCAGGCTGACCTGCGGCAGGCCCGCCAGCCCGGCAATGCAGGTGATGCGCAGCGTGCGCACGCGCACCCCGTCCACCTCCAGCGGGTCGGCCTCGCGCAGCGGCGCCAGGCTGGCGGCGGATGGCAGAACGGCCACGCCGTCTTCACCGAGCCAGCCGCGCACCCGCTCGCGGATGCCGGCGGCGCGTTCGCGCGCGGCGGCCGCGTCTTCGGCCTTGACGGTGCTGGCAAAGCGCCAGCGCGCGGCGATGGGGGTGGCGAACTCGGGCGTGTGGCTGTCGATCCAGGCGCCGTGCGTCTGCCAGCCATCGAAGGCCGAGGCGGTCACGTAGGTCTGGCGCCAGGCGTCCAGGCCGTCGGGCGCGGCGGCCTGCAGCGCCTGCACCGGTGCGCCCAGCAACTGAGCCAGGGTGTCGCGCGCGCGCGCCAGCAGGGGCTGGAACGCCGGGTCGGCTTCGGCCCAGGCGTCGCTGGCCTCGATCACGCGCGTGGGCGCGAAGTTGGACGGGGGCAGCAGCACGGCAGCGACGCGCTCGAAGGTGCGGGCCTCGTGCGCGAGCCAGGTGGGCGTGTCGAACAGCGGGTGCAGCGGCACCAGGCCCTGCTGCGACAGCAAGCCGTGCGTGCTGCGCAGGCCCCACAGGCCGCAGTAGCTCGCGGGCACGCGGGTGGAGCCACCGGTGTCGGTGCCGAGCGCGAAGTCCACCAGCCGCGCGGCCACCACGGCGGCAGAGCCGCTGGAGGAGCCCCCCGTCACGCGATCGGGCGCAGCGCTGTTGAGCGGCGTGCCGTAGTGGATGTTGTCGCCGTGGATGCTGTAGGCGAGCTCGTCCGTGAGCACCTTGCCGGCCAGCGTGGCACCGGCGTCGAGCAGGGCGTCCACCAGCGGGCTGCTGGCCGTGGGCACGGGGTGGCTGGCCAGCCAGGCCGGGTTGCCGGCACCGGTGGGCTGGCCCGCGACATCGAACACGTCCTTGGCGGCGAAGTGCAGGTCGGCCAGCGGGCCCTGTGCGCGCCCGGGCCGCAGAAAGCGCCCGTGCGGCACCCAGGCGCCGACGGTGTCGGTGATGGGCAGGGGCAGGTCGGTGGGGGTGTTCGTCATGGTGCCTCCCGGGCAAGCTGTTGTTGTTCGGCGGCTTCGCAGATGGCGCCGGGCGTGGTGAACCAGATCGCGCCCGCATCGCGCGCGCGCGCCAGGTGTTCGAGCGCGCGCCGCAGGTGGCGCAGGCGGTAGGGCTGGCCCACGATGTAGGGGTGCAGCGCCAGGCCCATCACCAGGGGCTGGCGTGCCGCCTGCATCTGCATCTCGTCGAAGTTGTCCACGATCATCTGCGCGAAATCCTTTGCGTCCATCTGGCGCGCCACGATCATGGGGATGTCGTTGAGCTCTTGCGGGTAGGGCACGCTCCACAGGCGCTGCCCGCTGCGCGTGTGCATCGGCACGGGCTGGTCGTCGTGGCACCAGTTGAGGGTGTAGCGGTAGCCGGTCTCGGCCAGCAGGTCGGGCGTGAGCGCGCTCTCGGAGATCCAGGGCGAGAGCCAGCCGGTGGGGGTGGTGCCGCTGTGCCGCGCGATGCGCTCGCGGCACAGCGTGAGCAGGCGGGCTTCGTCCGCTTCGCTCAGGCCGCCCTGGCGCTCGGCGTTGGTGTGGCCATGGCCCACCAGCTCGTCGCCGCGCGCGGCGCAGGCGGCGATGAGTTCCGGGCAGTGGTCGTACAGCGCGGTGTTGAGCAACGTGGCGCAGGGCAGGCCGAGCTGGTCGAACAGCTCGATGCAGCGCCAGGCGCCGACGCGGTTGCCGTACTCGCGCCAGCTCGCGTTGAGCACGTCGGGCTGCGGCGAGACCGGGCCGATGTTCGCGCCCATGCCTTCGCCGAAGGCGAAGTGTTCGAGGTTGAAGCCGAGGTAGACCGCCAGCCGCGCGCCGTTGGGCCAGACGTGGTCGGCCCGGCGCGTGATCGGCTGGTAGGCGAAGCGGCCATGGTGCGGCAGGGCACCGTCGTAGATCAATGCGGTGTTCATCGGTGCGTCACAGTGTGGCCAGGCCGGCGCGTGCCATCAGCCATTCGGCGCTGTCGTTCCACACGTCCATCTGCGTGATCAGGCCGTGGTTCACGACATAGCGGTCCACATAGCGGTTGCCTTCGAAGGGCGTGCCGTCGGGCCAGGCGCCATACAGCGTGCCCAGGCTGTAGACCACGGTTTCTTCCGGCGTGCCGCCGGCCACCACTTCCGTGCGCTCGATGCGCTTCTTCACCCAGGCGTAGCGGCTGGCGTTGAAGGCCGCGCACTCGGCCGGTGCGCTCATGGCGCGGCCACCGGTGAAGCGGATGCGCAGGCCGGGCGCGACGAAACGTATCGCGCCCGCCGGGTCCGGGATCATCAGGATGCGCAGGTATTCGTCAACGACGGCGGCCGGCTCCAGGCCGTGGTCGGCGCACTGTTCTGGCGATTCGCTCAAGGGTTCTCTCCTGTGGGGCACCGCTTCGGGGCGCGGGGTGGCCCTGTGCGGTGCATGTCGAGTTTGTGAGCAAACCGTGTGCCACATGATCAACAAACTGGCTAATAGTATGTTGACAATCTGAAAACCGGTTTGTCAACGCTGGCACGGTGCTTGCATCCGTGGTCCGCCATGGCGGCGCCCTGGCCGGCCATGCGTTCAACCCCTTTCTGGAGATCCGCGATGACACACACCGCCCGCCCGTCCCGCCGCCGCCTGCTCGCTGCCACCGCCGCCGTCGCCTGTGCGTTCTGGACCCTGCCCGCCACCGCGGCCGAGCCGATCAAGATCGGCCTGATCACCGCGCTCTCGGGCCAGTCGGCGCTGGCCGGTGAAGCCATCACGCGCGGCATGAGCGTGGCCATCGACGAAATCAACGCCAAGGGCGGCCTGCTGGGTGGCCGCAAGGTCGAGCTGGTGCGCCGCGACGACGAGGCCAACCCCGCCAAGGGCGTGCTGGCCGCGCGCGAGCTGATCTACAAGGAGAAGGTGGCCGTGGTCTTTGGCGGCCTGGACACGCCTGTGTCCATGGCCATCGTGCCGCTGATGAACCAGGAGAAGGTGCCGTTCATGGGCCCGTGGGCCGCCGGCACGCCGATCACCAAGAACGGCGCCAACCCCAACTTCGCGTTCCGCGTCTCGGCGGTGGATGAGATCGTCGACGCGGGCATGCTCGACTACGCGATCAAGCACTTCAAGGCCGCCAAGCCCGGCATGATCCTGATCAACAACCCCTGGGGCGAGTCCAACGAAAAGGGCCTGCAGGCCGCGCTGGCGGCCAAGGGCATGAAGGCCGCCGGGGTGGAGAAGTTCGAGGGCAACGACGTCGACGTGGTGCCCCAGCTCACGCGCCTGAAGGCCGCCGGCGCCGACACGCTGTTCATGGTCGGCAACGTCGGCCCCTCGGCGCAGGTGGTCAAGTCGCTGGACCGCATGGGCTGGCAGGTGCCCATCGTCTCGCACTGGGGCCCCGCGGGTGGCCGCTTCACCGAGCTGGCCGGCCCCAACGGCAAGAACGTGCATTTCGTGCAGACCTACAGCTTCTTCGGCAAGCAGGGGCCGGTGGGCGAGAAGGTGATTGCCGCGCTCAAGGCGAAGTACCCCGGCATCAAGGGCCCGGACGACATCACGCCCGCCGTGGGCGTGGCCAATGCCTACGACGGCATGATGCTGACCGCGCTGGCGATCACCGCCGCCGGCTCCACCGACGGCGACGCGATCCGCCAGGGCTTCTACAAGATCCCGCGCTACGAAGGCCTGATCAAGACCTACGAAATGCCGTTCAAGCCCGGCGTGCACGACGCGGTGCAGAGCAGCGACTACGTGTGGGCGCAGTTCATCGACAACCGAATCCTGCCGGTGAAGCACTGATCGGCGCCGCATGTTGTTGCTCTCCGCATTGATCAGCGGGCTGGGTCTGGGAAGCATGTACGGGCTCATGGCCCTGGGCTTCTACGTGACCTATGCCGTCTCGGGCACGGTCAACTTTGCCCAGGGCAGCTCGATGATGCTGGGGGCCGTGCTCACCTACACCTTCGCGCAGACCCTGGGCTGGCCCCTGTGGCCGGCCATCGGGCTCGCGCTGGTGCTGTGCGCGCTGTACGGCCTGGTGGTCGAGTTCGTGGCGGTGCGCCCGTTCGCGCGCCGCGGCTCGGACGCCTGGCTCATGGCCACCGTGGCGCTGGGCATCGTGCTGGACAACCTGGTGCTGTTCACCTTTGGCAAGGAGCCGCGCAGCCTGCCCTCGCCGCTGGCGCAGACGCCGATCAGCCTGGGCGATGTGGGCCTGGGCCTGTACCCGTTGCAGCTGCTCATTCCGGTGGTGGGGCTGGCGCTGGCGGCACTGCTGCACACGCTCTCGCGCCGCACGCGCTGGGGCACGGGCATGCTCGCCGTGGTGCAGAACCCGTCGGCCGCGCGGCTCATGGGCATTCCGATCCAGCGCGCGATCGCGCTGGCGTTCGCGCTTTCGGCGCTGTTCGCCGGCATTGCGGGCGTGCTGATCGCGCCGCTGTTCAACGTGCAGTCCGACATGGGCACGCTGTTCGGTCTCAAGGCCTTCGCGGTCGCCATCCTGGGCGGCATCACCAGCGCCTGGGGCGTGATGATCGCCGGCCTGCTGTTCGGTGTGATTGAAGCGCTGGTGACCAGCACGCTGGGATCGGGCTACACGCAAATCATCACCTTCGGCCTGGTGATCGTCGCGCTCGCGGCGCGGCCCAACGGCCTGTTCGGCCGCGCGCAGGTGAAGAAGGTATGAACCCGCCCGCTTCGAAGCCCTGGCTGGGCCTGGGCACGCCGGCGCAGCTCGCCACGCTGGCCCTGCTGTTTGGCGCTGGCGCCGTGCTCGCGCTCACCGTCAACCCCTACTACGCCTTCGTGCTCGCCAACGTGGCGCTGCTGGCCATCGTCGGCATCGGGCTGAACCTGCTCATGGGTTTGAGCGGGCAGGTCTCGTTCGGCCATGTCGGCTTCTACGCCATCGGTGCGTACACCGTGGCCATCCTCACCAGCCAGGCGGGCTTGAGTTTCTGGCTCGCCTGGCCGATCGCCGTGGCGCTCGCCGGCGCCATGGGCGCGCTGCTGGCCTTGCCGGCGCTGCGCGTGAAGGGGCCGTACCTGGCGATGATCACCATCGCCTTCGGCTTCATCGTGGAACACGCGATCGTGGAGATGCGCGACCTCACCGGCGGACAGAACGGCATCATGGGCATTGCCTCGCCCGGGCTCGGTGCGCTGGCACAGGGCGAACGCGCGGTGGCCCTGCTGGCGCTGCTCGGCGCGCTGGTGCTGCTGGCGGGCTATGCCTGGCTCTCGCGCGGCACCTGGGGCGCGGCCTTGCGCGCGGTGCGCGACAGCGAGACCGCGGCCGAATCCATCGGCCTGAACCCGCTGGCCATCAAGGTGGTGGCGTTCGCGCTCTCCGCAGCCTGCGCGGGCCTGGCCGGCGGCCTGTTCGCGCCGCTCTCGGGCTTTGTCACGCCGCACACCTTCGGCTTCGTGCAGTCCATCCTGTTCGTGCTGGTGGTGATGCTCGGCGGCGCGGGCTCGGTGGCCGGCCCGCTGGTGGGCGCGCTCATCGTGGGCCTGCTGCCCGAGCTGCTCTCCAGCCTGGAGGAATACCGCCTGCTGTTCTTCGGTGGCCTGCTGCTGCTGGTGCTGTGGGCCGCGCCCGATGGCGTGGCCGGGCTCGCGCAGCGCGTGCTGCAGCGCCTGCGCGGGCACACCGCGGCGGCGCTGCCGGCCGCGACCGTGCCCGATGGCTTTGCCCTGCCGGCGCGCACGCGCCAGGCCCTTGGCGCCGACGGCCTGACCATGCAGTTCGGCGGTGTGCGCGCCGTGAGCGACCTGAGCCTGCAGGCGTGCAGCGGCGCCGTCACCAGCCTGATTGGACCCAACGGGGCGGGCAAGTCGACCGCGCTCAACGTGCTCAGCGGCTACTACCAGCCCACGGCGGGCGGCTTCACGCTGGGCGGCGAAGCGCTCACCGGCCGCGCCGCGATGCGGCTGGCGCGCCGGGGCATTGCGCGCAGCTACCAGACCTCGCAGTTGTTCGGTGGCCTGAGCGTTCAGGACAACGTGGCGCTGGCGCTCTACCGCGGCCGGCTGGGCCCGCTGTTCGGCGCGGCGCGGCTGTGCGCTCCGTCGGCCCGGGGCCGGGCGCGCGCGCTGCTGGCCTGGTGCGGCTACGCGGGATTGCCCGAGGCGCGCGCGGCCGACCTGCCGCACGTGGACCGCCGCCTGGTGGAGATCGCGCGCGCGCTCGCGCTCGACCCCGAGGTGCTGCTGCTGGACGAGCCGGCCGCCGGCCTCTCGCGCGAGGACAAGGCCGCGCTCGCGGCGCTTTTGCGCCGCATCGCCGACGCCGGCATCGGCGTGCTGCTGGTCGAGCACGACATGGCGCTGGTGATGGGCATCTCCGATCACGTGGTGGTGCTCGATGCCGGCCAGTGGCTGGCCGCGGGAACACCGGCCGAGGTGCAGGCGAACGCCGCCGTGCAGCAGGCCTACCTGGGCGCGGCGGTGGAAACCAGTGCCGCGCCCGCGCCGCGCGCCGCGCCCGGCCCCGAAATGCTGGGCGTGGGCGCGCTGGTGGCGGGCTACGGCGCCGAGCCGGTGCTGCACGGCATCGCGCTGCAGGTGCGGCGGGGTGAGGCGGTGGCGTTGCTGGGGGCGAACGGCGCGGGCAAGTCCACGCTGATGCGCGCGCTCAGCGGCCTGCACCGCCCCGTGCACGGGGGCGGCATCCACCTGGACGGCGTGGAACTCACGCAGGCCGGAACGGAGGCCATCGTGGCGCGCGGCATGGTACTGGTGCCCGAGGGGCGCCAGGTGTTCCCCGAACTCAGCGTGCTCGACAACATCCGCCTGGGGGCCTTCCTGCAGCCCGAGGGCCGCGAGGCGCGCGTGGAGGAGATGCTGCAGCGATTCCCGCGCCTGCGTGAGCGACTGCACCAGCGCGCGGGCCTGCTCTCGGGCGGCGAGCAGCAGATGCTGGCGATCGCGCGCGCGCTCATGTCGCGCCCGCGCATCCTGCTGCTCGACGAACCCTCGCTGGGCCTTGCCCCGCAGGTGATTGCCGAGCTCTTCGCCTCACTCGACCGCCTGCGCCAGGAGGGCATGACGCTGCTGCTGGTGGACCAGATGGCGGGCCTGGCCCTGGCGCTGGCCGACCGCGCCTACGTGATGGAGAGCGGGCGCATCGTGGCCCAGGGCAGCTCGTCGCAGATCGCCGCCGACCCGGCCCTGGCCCGCGCATACCTCGGCGCACACTGAGCGCGGCGCGGGTGGGCCATGCACTTCATGGTGCCGGCGGTGCCTTGGCGCCGGTCAGCGCGGCCAGCGCCCCCAGCCCGATGAAGGCGCCGCCCGTGAGCCAGCGCCCGGCGCGCCGCCAGTGCCCCGCGCGCCGCAGCAGCGGTGCCACGCGGCCCGCCGCCAGCGCGTAGGCGGTGTCGCTCGCCGCCGCGATCAGCACGAACACCGCGCCCAGCGCCACACTCTGCGCCGCGTGCGAGCTGTGCGGCGTCATGAACTGCGGCAGGAAGGCCGCAAAGAACAAGGCGGTCTTGGGGTTGAGCAGGGCGACCAGACAACCGTCGCGAAAGATGCGCCCCAGGCTGTGTGCGGGCGTTGCCGCCGGGTCCGCCACGACATCGGGCGCGCGCAGGGCCTGGACGCCCAGGTACACGAGGTAGGCCGCGCCGGCGTACTTGACCACACTGAACGCCAGCGACGACACCGCAAACAGCGCAGCCAGCCCAATCGCTGCGCCCACCGCGTTGCCGAAGTTGCCCAGCGCCACGCCGGCCACCGACGCCAGGCCATGGCGCCGGCCCTGCAGCAGGCTGCGCGCGAGGATGTAGAACACGCCCGGCCCCGGTGTCACGGCCAGCACCAGGCTGGCGAGCAGAAAGGCGCTGAACAGGGGCCAGGGTGGGAGGAGGTCGTGCATCGGTGCGCTTCTCGGGCTGGCTGCACTGTACCGCGCGCAGGCCCGCGCTGCACTCGCAAACTGGCCACATTCGTTTGTACAAATACAACTTAAATCTCGTATGCGCAATAATGATTTCAGTCTGGGCAAACCCCACAGCGCTCGCGAAGGAGACCACGCCGATGAATGACGTTCACAACGAAACCCGCACGCGACTGCTGGCCGAGAACTGGCGCATGCGCGAACTGCCCGGCTTCATGGGCCTGGCCGGTCCCTTGTGGACGCGGCGCGAGGACGCCGGCTGGGTGTACGGCCTGCTGTGCGAAGCGCGTCACCTGAATCCGGCGGCGCGCGCGCACGGCGGAGCCCTCATGACCTTGCTGGACCACGCCATCAGCACCGTGGCCTGGGAGGCCAGCGACCGCGCGGCCTGCGTGACGCTGCAGATGGACACGCAGTTCCAGGGCGCGGTGCGCGAAGGGCAGTTCGCCCAGGCGCGCGCGCAGGTCACGCACCGCACCGGCAGCCTGATCTTCCTGCGTGGCGAGGTCCATGCCGATGAACAGCCGGTGCTGCTGGCGCAGGCCATCCTCAAGGTGTTTCCAGGGGCGCGCTGAATCGCGGATCCGGCTGATCGGCTCTTTTTTTGCCTGTTTGAAAGTTGTATATAGACAAACTAATGTGCCTATTGACAAAAAGTGGCAAGACGCCGAAACTGCATCCAACCCATCCGGAGAGCGAGACACATGAAACGACTGACCGACTACACGAGCTACGCCGATGCGCAGGCGCACTTCTCGTCCGAGCGTCTGTGGGAGCTGTTTGACGGCAACCGCGAGCACTTCAACATCGCGCACGAATGCGTCGACCGCCATGCGGACAGTGGCCGTGACGCGGTCATCGTGGCCCACGCCGACGGCAGCGACGAGGTGCTGGGTTTTGCGCAACTGGCGGCGGACTCCTCGCGCTTCGCGCACTTCCTGGAGCAGCGCGGCGTGCAGGCGGGCGAGCGCGTGGCGATCATGCTGGAGCCCTCCAGCGCCTTCTACACGGCCATGTTCGGCGTGATCAAGCGCGGCGCGATCGCGGTGCCGATGTTCACGCTGTTCGGACCCGACGGCATCCGCCTGCGTGTCAACGACTGCCGCCCACGCCTGCTGATCACCAACGAGCAGAAGGCCGACATGGCGCGCGGCATCGACGGCACCGACACCGTGGTGTACGACGCGGACTTCGCCGACAGCCTCCAGGCGCTGCCCACCACCTACGCGGTGAAGACCCGCGCCGACGACCTTGCGGTGTTCCAGTACACCTCGGGCACGACGCGCGAACTGCCCGAGGCGGTGAAGCACACGCACCGCGCGTTGGTCACGCTGATGGTGGCCGCGCTCTATGGCACCGGCCTGCGTCCGGGCGACCGCTTTTTCTGCCCGTCCTCGCCGGCCTGGGGCCATGGCCTGTGGCACGGCACGCTGGCGCCACTCGCACTGGGGCTCACCATCGGCGCCTACAGCGGTCGTTTCAAGCCCGAGCGCCTGCTGCAGGCCCTGAGCGCGCACCGCTTCACCAACATGTCCGCGGCGGCAACGCACTACCGCATGATGAAGAACTGCGGCCAGGCAAGCCAGCACCGCTTCTGTTTTGAGAAGCTGTCCTTCACCGGCGAGCCGATCGACGACGAGACCTCGCGCTTCATCTCGGAGACCTTCGGGCTGGAGGTCTGCAGCATGTACGGCACGACAGAGATCGGGGTCGTTCTGGTGAGTTACCCCGGCGCGCCGGACTTTGCGGTCAAGCGAGGCTCGCTCGGCAAGCCGGTGCCCGGCACGCGCATCGAGGTGCACGACGCGCAGGGCCGCGCCTGCGCACCGGGCGAGACGGGCCAGCTCATGGTCCAGCGCCGTGGCGAATGGATTCCCACCAAGGACCTGGGGCGCATGGACGCCGACGGCTACTTCCACCACGGCGGCCGTGCCGACGACGTGATCATCTCCGCGGGCTGGACCATGAGCGCGGTCGAAATCGAGAACGTGATGCTCATGCACCCCGACGTGCTCGAAGCCGCCGCCATCGGCGTACCCGACGAACTGCGTGGCCAGGTCGTCAAGGCCTTCGTGGTCAGCGAACGCGAGGCCAGCGAGGTCTTTGTCGACGAAGTCCAGACGCTGGTGCGCACCAAGCTCAGCCAGCACGAGTACCCGCGCCACGTGGCCTTCGTGCCAGAACTGCCCAAGACGCCCGCCGGCAAGGTGCACCGAAAGGTGCTGCGGGAACGCGAGGTGGCCGCCGCCGCACTCGCCCTCCACTGAGCCTCACTTCCCCCTGTTTGTCCGTTTCATCACCCACTGGAGACACATCCATGTCCGACATGTCCGATCTGCCGCAGCGCAGCTTTCCCAAGATCACCGAGAGCGGCCTCGACGACCTGCGCCAGCGCCTGGGCGTCAAGATCACCCAGATGGCCGAGCCCTGGTGCTTCGAGGCCACGCGCGACAACATCCGCCACTACGCGCACGGCATCGGTGACGACAACCCGCTGTGGTGCGACCCCGAGTACGCGGCCAAGTCGCACCACGGCGGCATCGTCGCGCTGCCCAGCTTCCTGTTCTCCACCAGCCGCATCGTCTCGGGCTACGTCGGCGGCCTGCCGGGCGTGCATGCCATGTGGTCGGGCTCGGACTGGACCTGGCACAAGGCGGTGCGCCGCAACGACGAGATCCACACCGAGGCGCACCTCAAGGACCTGGTCGAGCACCAGACCCGCTTTGCCGGCCGCGCCATACAGCAGATCTACCACGTCGACTTCTTCAACCAGCAGGGCGACAAGGTGGCCGAGGCCGACAGCTGGTGCTTCCGCACCGAGCGCGACCACGCCCGCGAACAGGGCACCAAGTACAAGGAAGTGCGTTCGCGCGCGCCGCGCCGCTACACCGACGAAGAGCTGGGCGAGGCCTACAAGCTCTACCGCAACGAGGAAGTGCGCGGCGCCACGCCACGCTACTGGGAGGACGTGAAGGAAGGCGAGGAGTTGCCCACCATGTTCAAGGGGCCGATGACCGTGACCGGCTTCATCGCCTACGCCCAGGGCTGGGGTGGCCTCTACATCAAGGCCAACAAGATGGCCTGGAAACTGATCGACGCGCACCCGGGTGTGGGCATCAAGAACCGTTTCGGCATTCCGGACGTGCCCGAGCGCGTGCACTGGGAAGAGGACTTCGCGCTGGAAGTGGGCGCACCCGGCGCCTACGACTACGGCCCGGAACGCACCTCGTGGCTCACGCACCACCTGACCAACTGGATGGGTGACGCCGGCTTCCTGCACAAGGCGAGCTGCAAGATCCGCCGCCACAACCCCGAGGGCGACATGCTTTTCATCAAGGGCAAGGTCAAGCGCAAGTTCGTGGAAGACGGCAAGCACCTGGTCGAGATCGAGCAGGAAGCGCGCAACCAGGACGGCGAACTCTCGGTGGTGGGCAGCGGCGTGGTGGTCCTGCCGTCACGCGGAAAGTAAGCCCATGATGTCGCCCACAGAAGGCGGCGCGCTGCAGGGCCTGAAGGTCGTGGACCTCACGCGGGTCCTGGCCGGGCCGCTGTGCACGCAGATCCTCGCGGACCACGGCGCCGACGTGATCAAGGTCGAGCCGCCCGCCGGGGACGAGACGCGCCGGCTGGGCCCGCCGTTCGACAGCGCCGGCAGCGCGGCCTACTTCGCCGCCCTCAACCGGGGCAAGCGCTCCATCAGCCTGGACCTGTCGAAGCCGCAGGCGCAGGAGGTGCTGCACCGACTGCTGGGCGACGCGGACGTGCTGGTGGAGAACTTCCTGCCCGGCACCATGGAGCGCTGGGGCCTGGGCTTCGAGCAGACCCTGGCAGAGCGTTACCCGCGCCTGATCTACTGCAGCGTCACCGGTTTTGGTCGCGACGGCCCGCTCGGCGGCCTGCCGGGCTACGACGCGGTGCTGCAGGCCCTGTGCGGTCTGATGAGTGTCAATGGCGACCCGGCCAGCGGTGCCACACGCATCGGCATTCCGGTGGTGGACCACCTTACCGGTTACGTGGCCCTGTCAGGCATCCTGATGGCGGTGCACGCCCGCACGCGCACCGGCCAGGGCCAGCGCGTGGAAGCGGCGCTGTTCGACACCGCACTGAGCCTGTTGCTGCCCCAGGCCTCCAACTGGTTCGCGTCGGGCGACGCGCCCGGGCTGCTGGGCAGCGCGCACCCGAACATCGCGCCCTACGAAAAATTCCGGACCAGCGATGGCGAGATCTTTCTCGGCATCGTCAACGACGTGCAGTTCCGCCGCTTTTGTGGCCTGGTCGGGCTCGAAGAACTCGTGGCGGACGAACGCTTCGCCTCGAACGCAGCGCGGGTGAGCCACCGCGCCGTGCTCAAGCCGCTGATCGAAGCGGCCACGGTGATGCAGGCCAGCGCGGCGTTGTGCGAGTCGCTCATGCGCGCAGGCGTACCGGCCGGCGTGGTGTCCTCGTTGCCGCAGGCGCTGACACACCCGCACGCAGCGCACCGCCAGATCCTGGTGCGGCGCGGCGACTACACCGGCGTGCGCTCGCCGATGTGCCTGTCCGGCACGCCCGGCCAACCCGGCCACGCCCCCCCCGCATTTGCCCAGGACGCCAGCGCCATACTGGCCGACCTGGGTTTTTCCCGCGAGGAGGCGCAGCACTTGAGTCGCACAGGTGCCGTGCCCGACCCCCACTGTCAGTCATAAATCAACCCAGGAGACAAAACCATGAAGCTGCTATCCGCCCTTTTCGGCCTGGCCTGTGCCCTGCTGGCCGTCCCGTTCGCACACGCACAGAGCGCCTACCCGAACAAGCCCATCCGCATCATCGTGGCCTACTCGGCCGGCCAGGGCACGGACATTGCCACGCGCTACCTGGCCGAACAGATATCGAAAGACATCGGTCAGCCCATCGTGATCGACAACCGCCCGGGCGCGGGCGGCAATCTGGGCACCGACCTGGCCGCGCAGGCCGAGGCCGATGGCTACACGCTGACCGTGGGGACCAACGCCACCCACGCGCTCAACCAGTTCCTCTATTCCAAGATGCCGTTCGACGCGGCCAAGGCCTTCGAGCCGATCGTGCTTGTGGGGACCTTCCCGATGGTGGTGGCGGTCAACACGGGCTCCGCGCTGACATCGATCAACGACCTCCTGGCCCTGTCGCGCAAGAACTCGCGTGAAGCCGACGTGGCGCTGCCCAGCACCACGGCCCGCCTGGTGCTGGAACTGCTGAAGGACCGCAGTGGCGCGCCGCTGTTCGGCGTGCCCTACAAGGGTTCGGGCAATGCCATGACCGACGTGCTCGGTGGCCAGGTGCCGGTGATCGTGGACACCCCCACGGCGCTGAAGACCCAGCTGGCCGCCGGCAAGGTGCGCGCGCTGGCGGTGACGTCCAGCCAGCCCAGCGGCCTGGCGCCTGGCGTCAAGACGGTGGCCGAACAAGGTGTGGCGGGCTTCGAGGTGGTGGCCTGGAACGCGCTCTATGCGCCCAAGGGCACGCCCCCCGCCGTGATCGCGTTCTGGAATGCCGCGATGAACAAGGCGCTGGCCCGCCCGGAAACCCGCCAGCGCCTGCTGGAGCTGGGCTTCGACCCCGCCGGTGGCACGCCCGCCCAGCTGAGCGACTTTGCGAAAGCCGAGCGCCAGAAGTGGCAGCCCATCATCAAGGCCGCCGCCATCTCGCTGGATTGAAGGGCGTCTGACCCGCGCCGCCATGCAGGGGTGTGGCGGCGGGCCACTCAGCCCCGGGCCTGCATCACGTCCGTGATGGCCCGGGCTTCCTCCTGCATCAGGGCCGCGATCTGCGCGGTCGTCGGCACGTTCAGGTGGCTGGACAGGCCCGCAGCGACCAGCGTGTTTGTCAGCCGGCCCGCCGTGTCGAAGATCGGCACCGCCACCACGGTCAGGCCGCTGATGAAATGGTCGCGGTCCACGGCCCAGCCGCGCGCACGCGCCTGTTCGACTTCCTTCTTCCACGCATCAAAGCTCGGCGCCTTGTCCCATTCGATGGCGTTGAAGCGCTTGCGCAGTTCCGTCCAGTTCTCGCCACTGTGGGCCGCGATCAGGCGGCCCGTGGCGCTGACGAGGTGGTTGAACTGGCTGCCCACGTCGGTGTGCAGGCGAAACGGCTGGTTGGACTTGGACAGCGCCAGCACCACCACGCCCTGGCGGGCGGTGATCTCCACACCCATCGCTGTCACGCCGTGCGAAGAGGCCAGCCGATCCAGTGCGGGCTGCACCAGTTGGGCGAAACCGCTGCCGGCCAGCACGCTGCGCGCCAGGCTGATCATGCCACCCGAGAGCGTGTAGCGCTTGGTTGCCGGGTCGACGCGCACCAGGTCTTCACTGACCAGCACACGCAGGATGTGCAGGCAGGTGCTGGGCACAAGCTCCAGTGTGTCGGCGATCGCCTTCACGCCCAGGCCTTGCTTGGCGTCGCCGAGCAGGCGCAGGATGGCAATGGAACGGGTGACGGCCGGCACCTGCCGCACGCGCACGGCGGCCTTGGCTTTGGGTAGGGCGGCGGGCTTCTGGGTCGGCATGAGGCGGGTCCGTTTCGGTCCCGCATGATAGTGCAGCGCTCTGATGGAAACGGCGTGTTCAGCGCGTGCGCCACAGCGCCACAACCATCACCAGCGCGGCAGCGAGCAGCACGCCGGCCTGCGCACTCCCCATGACGGTCAGCGTGGCCGCGCTCACCAGGCACGTGGCCAGTGCCCCCGCGCGCACGGCCCACAGCAGCGCACGCGCGCCGCGCGCATGCGCATCGGCGCAGAGCAGCGCACCCAGTGTGGCGATCACAGTCGGGTCGGGCGCGAGGCCGATCACCTCGGCCTGCGTCCAGGGCCGGCCGAACATCCACGCCAGCGCCGGGTGGGCGAGCGCGGCCCACAGCAGCAGCGCCGCGCCGCTGCGTCGCCGTGTGGCACTACCGCTGGGCCGAAGCGCGCCGCTGGCCGCGAGCGCAAGCAGCCCGAGCGCCTGCGCCGCGAATGCCCAGGCCAGGTGCGCCGCGGCCCAGTTGATCGGCGCGTAGCGCTGCCAGAGAAACGACCAGGCCACGAAGGCCCAGGCGATGGCCAGGCCGGCCATGCCCAGGCGCAGCGTGCGCGGCCCGCCGCGCCACAGGCCCACGGCCAGGCACAGCGCGAGCAGCCCCAGTGGCACCTGCCACGGCCACCACGCCGCGTTCTGCAACTCGAACAACCGCCAATACGTGCGCGGCGCGAACATCAGGAAATCAACCGGCCGGTACGTCCACCATTCGCTCATGGACAGCTCTCAACGCATTCGCGCGGCCTAGGTTGCAGCGCGCCTGCCCAGTTTGCCCAGGACCTTCGACGCGAGTTGACCGAAGTAGGCGGGTGAGAGCGCGACCCGGATCTGCTGGTAGCGAGTCGCAACCGGCCAGCCGACGGGCGCCCCACCGCGCCGTGCCGAGTACGTCAAGGCCCGCAGGTACTCGATATCCTGCAAGGCGGAAGCCGCTGGATACAGCGGCAAGGCGCCTTGCCGGGCAACTTGAATCATGGCCGCGACATGGGTGGCGACGGCGATCTGCTCGTCGCTCAACGCATGGCGGTCAAACGGATTGCGCCATTCCACTTCACCGAACCCGGGGGTGTCCACGGAAATGCCACGGAGCACCGTGCCGCCTTCACCTTCAACGGTATCGCGCCGGAATTCGCTTCGATGCGTTTCGCCCGTGTGACGGTTGACGACGAGAAGCTGATGGTCGACCAGGCTCCCGCACGCCCCATGGACCAGCAGGCGACCCTGTGGGCGCGTCGGCAGCACGGAATAACCGGACGAATAGTTGTGCACGAGCAGTGCGCCATCGGCATGTTTCACGGTTCCGAGCAACCAGCGCTCCGGCCATGCCAAAGCAGGCACCGGGGGAGGGACGCCTTCCACCACACCGGTTGCACCGAAGTCGTATTCGACGGCGGTGGCCGAAACGGGTTGCTTCGGCCCGCCCAGGTAGGCGCGCAGTTGTGCAATGCCGTGGTAGTCGAACGTCGCAAACTCATTGATGGCAGACGTGATCGTTCCCAGAATGCCGAGGCTGATCAGCTTCAACTTGAGAGCTTCTTCCGGAAGGTTCGGGAACTGCTCAGCCACGCCGACCTGTACGCCCCGTTTGGCAGCGAAGGCCACTATGCCGCGCGCTGTGCGTTCATCCCATGCGATGGGGGTTTCCGCCAGGACGGGAAGACCGCGCGCGATCACGTCGTACAGCACGCCGGCATTCGCCGCGCCGTTGACCGCGACGACGAGGAAGGCAGGTTGGCCACGCTGCAGGAGTTCGTCGAGCGACGCGTGGTAGGGCCAGCCCGTTGATGTGCCAAACGCCGCCCCCTTTTCCCGATCGCGAGAGAAGAAGCCGACCACCTCGATTCGATCATCCAGGGCTTTCAGCACGGGGCCGTAAATGCGCCTCACCCGGTCGCCGGCGCCCACAATGCCGACCTTGATCCGTTCGCCGCCAGAGGTGGTCGTGGGTTGATCGGGTGTGGACATGTCCGCAGGTCCTTTCGGGGTGGGCACCGCAAGCAGTTTCTTGCGCAGATGGTCTGCCAGGCGAAATCCCAGTGCCGCAATGAGCAATGTCGGGTTGCCTGTGCCGCCGGTTGAAAACACCGAGCTCCCCGCAATGTAAAGCCCGCGCGTCCCGTGCACCGCGCAGTTGGCATCGACGACCCCGTTCTCTGGACTCGCGCTCATGCGGGTCGTTCCCATGGGGTGGGCCATGTCGTGAAGGTTCGAGCGCCAGTCGGCTTCGGGATCGCGCAGCCAGGGTGCGATGAGCGGCATCTCCAGTTGCAGCCTCCGGCATTCCGCCTCGATCAGGCGCGCGCACGCCGCATACGTCTGGCGTTCGACATCGTGGATTCGCCAGTCAATGCGCGCTCGTCGCTGTCCAAAGTCGTCCACCTGGTCGCTCAGCGTCACGCGGCTTTGCGCGTCGGGCCACTGTTCCACGTTGCAGCCTATGTCGACCTGGCTCGTCAACGTGAAAGCCGGGCGCTTTGCAACGTAGCGGTCGTATGCACCTTCCAGCAACCGCACCGGATGGCGACCCAGGTTGCCGAGGGCGCCAGCGTCGGCGCGCCCCGAATCCCCGCTGCGAAATGCGCGCAAGACCGAGCCCAGCGAGGAAACGGGCGCGGGCGCACGCACGTGCTCGAACAGGTACACCGTGCCCCGGGTGAGCCGCTCTTCGCGCTGGCGTTGCGCGCTCAGACTGGCGCCCGTGACGTACACGTGGCGTTGCCCGTGCCGGTCGAACCACAGCTGCCGAAATCTCGAACGCAGGCGCCGGGCTTCACCGGGCACGGTGCCGATCGCCGCGTAGTGATGGTCCATGAGGTAGCGGCCCACCTGATCGTGCGCGTTTCCGACCCCGTTGGGTGCGTGCTCGTCGGACAGCAGCAGCAGTCTGGCGTTGTCGATGCCCCCACAAGCGAGCACAACGGCCCGCGCCTTCACCCGAGTGAGCTCGCCTGCTTTGCGCTGTACCGTCACGCCGGTGACCGTGCTCCCGTCGGGCTCGGTGTTCACGCTTCTGACATGCGCGTGCAGCCAGACCCGGATATTGGCTGCCTCGGCAAGTGTTCGGCGGGAGGCTTGCGCCACGTCGATGGCCGCAGGCGCGCCGCTGTGCATCAACGCATCCAGATTTTCGAAGCCGTCGTCATCGGCACCCGGCACCTGGCGCCGCACGCTGTCGCCTGGCAGGCTGGCCTGGAAGTACTGCCACTCGAAGCTGGCCGGATCCCAGGCGGGTTGTGGTGCGCGCTTGTTCAGCATGCGCCACAGTCGATCATCGTAGACCCCCGGACCTGTGCCAAGCAGTGCGCCGGCACGATCGAGGTACGGTGCCACATCTGCGGCGTCGATGGGCCAGCCGCTGTTCGGTACCCAGGCGCGCGGTTGGTAGTCTGTCGGCGCAAAAGGGACGCAACGCCCACTCCAGAGCACCGAGGTCCCGCCGAAGATGCGCCTGCGGACGGACATGTGGCCCGCGCGACGGGCACCGACGGACTCAAACGCGGAGAGTGCTTCGGCCCAGGCTTCATGGTGTTCCCCGCCCGTTTCGAGCACGATGACATCGAGCCTCGTGTTCGCAAGCGAAGTTGCCACGGCGAGGCCGGCCGGGCCCGTCCCGACGATACAGACGTCGCAAGACACCTCGCTGGCAACGGCCAGGCTGTCGAAGTCCTCAATCATTGTTCCGCCCCGTTCTCCAGTTGCACCTGCCGTCCATGGACGTGTTCACTTTCGGACGCGCTGAAGATGGCGGCCGCGCATGCTGCTTTCAAAGTGTACTGGCCTGTGGATGCTGGGTCGGCGCGGATGCCGCGGTTTCTCGTCCGACGCATCACCGGGAGCACCGGTCACCGCGCACCGATAGGCCCGGCCCTACAACGCCGCCACGTCGCGCGCCATGCGCGCGCGCAGTGCGACGTCCGGCAGCAGGCCACGCGCCGCACCCATGTTCTGCCGCAGGTGCGCCACCTGGCTGGTGGCGGGAATGGCGCAGGTCACCGCCGGGTGCGAGACGATGAACTTCAGCGCCACCTGCGCCCAGTGCTGGCAGCCGATGTCGGCCGCCCAGCCGGGCAGCTTGTGGCGCGCCAGCTGGTCGAGCAGCGCGCCTTCGCGGAACGGCCGGTTCGCCAGCACGGCGATGCCGCGCTCCTGCGCCAGCGGCAGCAGGCGCTGCTCGGCCTCGCGGTCCAGCAGGTTGTGGGTGAGCTGCACGAAGTCAATGCGCTGCGTGCGCATGATGCGTTCCAGCTCGGCGTGGCGCCGGCCATCGGAGGTGGTGATGCCCACGTAGCGCAGCTGGCCGCGCGCCTTCATCTCGAACAGGCGCGGCAGGTGTTCCTGCCAGCCGAGCAGGTTGTGCACCTGCATCAGGTCGAAGCGCGGCACGCCCCAGAACCTGCGCGAGGCCTCCATCTGCGGGCCACCGCGCGCCGCGTCGCCAGTCCACACCTTCTCGGCCGAGAACAGCGCGGCCGGGTGGCCCAGCTTCGCCAGCGCATGGCCGATGACGGGCTGCGACGAACCGTACATGGGTGAGCTGTCGATCACCCGGCCACCCGCGTCGAAGAAGGCGCGCACCACCTCGGCACAGGCGTCGCGCGCGACCGGGTCGTTGCCCACGTTGAAGGTGATCCAGCTGCCCAGGCCAACCACGGGCAGCGCTTCGCCGCTGGACGGAATGCGGCGCGTGATCAAGGCCTGACTTGCGGCTTGTTGCCCCAGCGCCGGCCACGCCGCCGCCGCCAGCGCCGTGCCGACGAGCCACTGACGGCGGTTGCTGCTGCTGTGCATCGCTGCGTTTGCCAGGGTGTTCATGCCGCCCTCACGGTGGGTGCCCTTCGTGAAAGAAGGTGGGACGCGGGGTGGGGGGTGAAGTTCCGGCCGGCGGCGATGCGACACGCCAGTGCGATGAGGGGCCAGCCCTGGGAGCAGGTCCACCTCCGGGATCAAGCCGGCACGTAGCTCAACCGGACCACATCCCCACTCATCCGGTCGTGCGCCACCAGGCGCAGCGGCGGCCGGGGGCCGGCGAAGTAGGGTGTGCCGTGGCCGAGCACGACGGGGTGCAGGTAGATGCGGTACTCATCGATCAGGCCGAGCGCGGTGAGGCTGTTCGCCAGGTCCGGGCCGGCCACTTCGATCTCGCCGTCGTGTTCGGCTTTCAGTCGGCGGATGGCGCCCTCCAGATCGGCGTCCAGCAGCGTGGCGTTGGGTCCGACCGATTTCAAGGTGCGCGAGACCACCCATTTCCGCTGTCGCCGCCACGCGGCGGCGAAGGCCTGTTCGTCTTCGCCCCACCCAGGTTGCTCGTCGTCCCAGTAGCGCATGATTTCGTACATCCGGCGACCGTAGACGCTGCCGGTCTGGCCTTCTGCCTCCTTGATGAAGTGGCGGAACAGCAAGGCGTCGGGCACGAACGCCATGTGGTCGACGTAGCCGTCCAGGGACTGGTTCATGCCGAAGACGATCTTGGCCATGACATGCCTTTCGTTGTGAGGGGTTACGTCAGCAGCGGCGACCTCAGGATGATCTGCACGGTGGCGAAGAAGTGTTCCTCCAGCGCCTGGAGTGCGGCGGCCTCGTCGCGCTTGAGCACTGCGTCCACCAGGCGCTTGTGCTCGGCCTTCACGTCGCGGTCGTGGTCGGTGTCCAGCGGCACCGAGAGCAGGCGGTAGCGCTCGCTCTGCACGTACAGCAGTTCGCGCATGCGCAGCAGCCAGGCGCTGGGGCAGGCGCTCACCAGCGCTTCGTGGAACGCGGCGTGGGCCTGGTTCCAGGCCGGGGCCTTGCGCGCTTCTTCGTCCGAGGGGATGTCCTGCAGCCGCTCCATGCGGTGCGCGGCCGCGACGATGCGGATTTCCCACTCCACGTCGCCGTGCGCCATGGCCTGGCGCAGGCAGAGCGACTCGATCTCCACCCGCGTGCGCGTGAGGTCCAGCAGTTCTTCCTTGCTGACCGGCGCCACGCGGTAGCCGCGGTGGGCCTCGGCGATCACCATGCCTTCGGCGCCCAGGCGCGAGAGGGCTTCGCGGATGGCGCCCAAGCTGACTTCGAAGCGCTGTTCCAGCGCCTTGATGTTGAGCTTGGCCCCCGGCAGCAGGCGGCCTTCCAGGATCTCCGCGCGGATCAGCTGGAAGACGGCGTCGGCCTGGGTGGTCTTGGCGGCGGCGGTCATGGCTGCGCGATTGTATGAGGGAATGTACCAATGAGAAAAGAATAGATTATTTATTCAAAGATACATCATTGATGCTAGAGTCCATCCCCACGCAACACCGTCACACACAGGAGCATTCGATGAAGTTGGTACGTTTCCGGCGCGAGGGGCGCGAAGGCTGGGCCGTGCAGGACCCGGCCGGTGGGGCCTGGCACGGCACCACCGAAGACGCCGCCGCCTGGCCCGGTTCGCTGGACGCCGCGATCCGCCAGGGCCGGGCCGCGCTGGACGCTGCGGCCGCCGCGATGCGTGCCCAGCCCGTGGTCGACCTCGCGCAGGTGGCCTTCCTGGCGCCGGTGGCCGAGCCGCGCAAGATCATCTGCGTGGGCCTGAACTACCGCGACCACTCGGAAGAGAGCGGTTTCGAGCAGCCGGCCTACCCCACGCTGTTCTCGCGCTTCAACACCAGCCTGGTGCCGCACGGCGTGCCGCTGGAGCACGCGGGCCTGTCGGATTCGCTCGATTTCGAAGGCGAGCTGGTGGCCGTGATCGGCACCGGTGGTTCCTGCATCCGCCCTGAGGACGCGCTCTCGCACGTGCTGGCCTATTCGGTTTTCAACGACGGCAGCATGCGCGAGTACCAGTTCAAGACGCCGCAGTGGACCATGGGCAAGAACTTCGACCGCACCGGCGCGTTCGGCCCCTGGCTGGTCACCGCCGACGAGCTGCCGCCCGGCGCGAAAGGCCTGCGGCTGGAGACCCGGCTGAACGGCCAGACCGTGCAGTCCGCCAACACCCGCGACATGGTGTTCGACGTCGCCTCGCTCATCGTCACCATCAGCGAAGCCATCACGCTGGAAGCGGGCGACCTGATCGTGGCCGGCACGCCCGCGGGCATCGGCCATGCGCGCGAACCGCGCCTGTACATGCGGCCCGGCGATGTCTGCGAAGTCGAGATCGAGCGCATCGGCCTGCTGCGCAACCGCATCGAGGCGCGCGCCCCGCTGCCCACCCCTCACCCCCCCACCCGCAAAGAGGAGACCACCGCATGAAACTCAACCGCCTGCTGGCCGCCATGGCCATCGCTTCCTTCGCCGCGCTCGGCAGCACCGCCGCGCTCGCGCAGGACTTCAAGGCGCGCAGCGCGCGCTTCGGCCACGGCATGGCCGACGCCCACCCGGCCGGCCAGGCCGCGAAACAGTTTGCCGCCGAGATGGAGAAGGCCAGCGGCGGCAAGATGAAGATCGCCGTGATCGCCAACCAGGCGCTCGGCCCGGACCCGCAGATGCTGGCCGCGCTGCAGGGCGGCGTGCAGGAGTTCTACACCGGCAGCGCGCTGGCCATGCTGGGCCAGGTCAAGGAACTCGGCTTCCAGGACGTGCCCTTTCTTTTCAACTCCGAAGCGGAGGCGCACGCCGTGTTCGACGGCCCGGTGGGCGAGCACCTGAACAAGAAGCTGGCGGCCGTGGGCATCCACGTGCTGGGCTGGTGGGAAAACGGCTTCCGCCACATCACCAATTCGAAGCGCCCGATCAACACGCTGGACGACCTCAAGGGCCTGAAGCTGCGCACCCAGCCCAACCCGCTCACGCTGGACGCGTTCAAGGCCATTGGCGCGAACGCCTCGCCGCTGCCGTGGTCCGAGCTGTTCGTGGCGTTGGAGACCAAGGCCTTCGATGGCCAGGAGAACCCGGTGGTGCTGATGTACACGCAGCGCTTCTATGAAGTGCAGAAGTACATGACGCTCTCGGGCCATGTGTATTCGCCGCTGATCTTCGCGGTGTCGAAGAAGTACTGGGACAGCCTCTCGCCAGCCGAGCAGACGGCCATGAACACCGCCGCGAAGAACGCCACCGCGTTCCAGCGCAAGTCCACCGCGGCCGAAGCCGGCAGCGCGCTGCAGGGCATGAAGGACAAGGGCATGCAGGTCACGCAGTTCTCGCCCGCCGACCTTCAGGCCATCCGCGACCGCGTGCCACCAGCGATTGCGCCGCACCTGGAGAAGATCGGCCCCGAGTTCATGGGCCTGGTGCGCAGCGAGATCGCCAGGGTGCGGGCCGCTGCCAAGTAAGACCGTCTTCCTTTTTCCTATCGCCCTCACACGCCCGGGCCACGTGCCCGGGCGGCCTTGTCATGACGTCTCCCGTTCTTCTGCCGCCCGCCCTGCTCGAGGGCCTGCGCGCCCTGCTCGGTGATCGCCTGTCCACCAGCGCGGCGGTTTGCGACCACCATGGCCGCGACGAATCCATCTTCGCGGCCATGCCGCCCGGTGCGGTGGCGTTTGCCCGCAGCGCCGACGAGGTGGTCGCCACCGTCAACCTGTGCCGTCAACACCGCGTGCCGCTGGTGCCCTATGGCGCAGGGTCCTCACTCGAAGGCCACACGCTGGCCGCGCGGGGCGGCGTCACGCTCAACCTGCAGCAGATGGACCAGATCGTGGCGATCCACGACGAGGACCAGACCGCCACCGTGCAGCCAGGTGTGACGCGCAAGGCGCTCAACGCGGCCCTGCGCGACAAGGGCCTGTTCTTCCCCATCGACCCGGGCGCGGACGCCACCATCGGCGGCATGTGCGCCACGCGCGCCAGCGGCACGAACGCCGTGCGCTACGGCACCATGCGCGAGAACGTGGTCAACCTCACCGCGGTGACGGCCGACGGGCAGCGGGTCAAGACCTCACGGCGCGCGCGCAAAAGCGCCGCTGGCTACGACCTCACGCGCCTGTTCGTCGGTTCCGAAGGCACGCTGGGCGTGGTGGTGGAGGCCACGGTGAAGCTGCACCCGCTGCCCGAGTGCATCTCGGCCGCGGTCTGCGCCTTCCCCGGCATCGACGCGGCCGTGCAGGCGGTGGTGCAGACCATCCAGGTCGGCGTGCCGATCGCACGCTGCGAGTTTGTCGACCGCGTGGCCATCCGCGCGCTCAATGCCCACAGCAAGACCGGCCTGCCCGAGCGGCCGCACCTGTTCTTCGAGTTCCACGGCAGCGAAGCCGGCGTGCGCGAGCAGATCGAGCTGGTGCAGGCGATCGCGGGCGAGCTCGGTGGCGAGCAGTTCAAGTGGGCGCACACGCCCGAGGAGCGCACGCGCCTGTGGGAGGCGCGGCACAACGTCTACTTCGCGGCGCTGCAGCTGCGCCCGGGCTGCCGCAGCGTGGTCACCGACGTCTGCGTGCCGATCTCGCGCCTGGCCGACTGCGTCAACGACACCGCCGCCGACCTGGAACAGTCGGGCCTGATCGCGCCCATGGTGGGCCATGTGGGCGACGGCAACTTTCACGTGCAGATGCTGGTGGACGGCGAGAGCGCGCACGAGATCGAACAGGCCGAGGCGCTCAACGCGCGGCTGGTGGCGCGCGCGCTGGCCCTGGACGGCACCTGCACCGGCGAGCACGGCATCGGCCTGCACAAGCAGGGCTTCCTGCTCGACGAACTGGGCGACGCGCCGGTGGCGCTGATGCGGCAGATCAAGCACGCGCTGGACCCGCACAATCTCATGAACCCCGGCAAGATCTTCGCGTTCTGACATGAAGTCCCTCGTCCACTGGTACTTCAAGGCGCTCGAAGCCGTCATGGTGCTCTGCCTGGCCGCCATGTGCGTCATGGTGTTCGGCAACGTGGTGCTGCGCCACGTGTTCGATTCGGGCATCAACACCTCGGAAGAGCTCTCGCGCTTCCTGTTCATCTGGCTCACCTTCCTGGGCGCCATCGTGGCCATGCGCGAAGGTGGCCACCTGGGCATGGACATGGTGGTGCGCCGCCTCACCGGGACCACGCGCCGCGCGGCCCTGCTGCTGGGGCAACTGCTGGTGCTGGCCTGCTGCGGCGTGCTGCTGTGGGGGCTGATCCTGCAGCACGACATCAACGTCGCCAACATCGGCCTGGTCACCGGCATTTCGCTGGCCATCGTCTATTCGGTGGCCTGGGTGTGCGCCGTCTCCATTGCGCTGCTGGTGCTGGTCAACATCGCGCAGCTGCTGCGCGGTCGCGACCTGGCCGATCCGCGCCTGTCCGACAGCGCCTGAGCAGGCATCGCCATGATCGTCATCGTCTTCGTTCTCTCGCTGCTCGCGGCCATGGCCCTGGGCGTGCCGATCGCCTTCGCGCTGCTGGTCTCCAGCCTGGCCATGATGGCCTGGATGGACATCTTCAACGCGCAGATCGTGGCGCAGAACATGCTCTCGGGCGCGGACAGTTTTCCGCTGATGGCCATTCCGTTCTTCGTGCTGGCCGGTGAACTCATGAACGCCGGCGGCATCTCGCGGCGCATCGTCGGCGTGGCCAGCGCCTGGGTCGGCCACTTCCCCGGCGGGCTGGGCTATGTGGCGATCTTTGCCTGCGTGATCATGGCCTCGCTCTCGGGCTCGGCCATTGCCGACACCGCCGCGGTGGCCGCGCTGCTGGTGCCCATGATGCGCAAGGCCGGCTACGACATGCCGCGCGCCTCGGGGCTGATCGCCTCGGGCGGCATCATCGCGCCCATCATCCCGCCTTCCATCGGCTTCGTGATGTTCGGCGTGGTCGGCAACGTCTCCATCACCAGCCTGTTCATTGCCGGCATCGTGCCCGGCCTGCTGATGGCGCTGGCGCTGGTCGGCACCTGGATGTTCCAGGCGCGGCGCGACCAGATGCCGCGCGGCGAACGCGCGACGATGCGCGAGCGCTGGTCGGCCACGGGCGCAGGCCTGTGGGCGCTGATGCTGCCGGTGCTGATCGTCGGCGGTTTGAAGGGCGGCTACTTCACGCCCACCGAGGCGGCGGTGATGGCGGTCTTCTACGCGCTGTTCGTGGGTTTCGTGGTCTACCGCGAGCTCAGGGTCTCGCAGCTCTACGCGCTGCTGCTCTCGGCCGGCAAGACCTCGGCCGTGGTGATGTTCCTGGTGGCGGCGGCGCAGGTCACGGCCTGGCTGATCGCCGCGGCCAGCATCCCCATGGTGGTGGCCGACCTGCTGCAACCGCTGGTGGACTCGCCCACGCTGCTGCTGCTGGTGGTCATGCTGCTGATCGTGGTGGTGGGCACCACGCTGGACTTCGCGCCCACCATCCTGATCATGGTGCCCGTGCTCATGCCGGTGGTGCGCATGGCCGGCATCGACCCGGTGTACTTTGGCGTGCTGTTCGTCATGAACAACGCCATCGGCCTGATCACGCCGCCCGTGGGCACGGTGCTCAATGTCGTCTGCGGCGTGGCGCGCCAGCGCATGGAGTCGGTCATCCGCGCGGTGCTGCCCTATCTGTTCGCGCAGCTGAGCGTGCTGATGCTGCTCATCCTGTTCCCGCAGATCGTGCTCGCGCCGCTGCGCTTCTTCACCCGCTGAACGCGGGGGCAGGCACGGAACGGTAGACTGCCCGGTGGTGTGGCGCAGCCGCCGCCGCGCCGCCCGCCTGCCCCTGTTTCATGACCACCTCTCCCGCTTCCGCGCCCGCATCCCCTAACCACGCCCTGCTGATCGCCAACCTCGTCGGCCAGCTCGCCTTCGGCCTGCTGGCCATGACCATCTGCATCCCGTCGATGCAGGAGTGGGGCGCGATCTTCGGCTCCAGCCAGGCGGCGGTGCAGCTCACCTTCAGCGGTTTCGTGGTGGCCTATGGTGGCCTGCAGCTGATCTACGGCCCGCTGTCCGATCGGCTCGGGCGCAAGCGCATCCTGCTGCTGGGCCTGGCGCTGGCTGCCGCGGGTTCGGTCTGGGGCGCGCTGGCGGGCGACCTGTTCTCGCTCACGGCCGCGCGCGTGCTGCAGGGCGCGGGCGCGGCGGCCGGCATGGTGATGGGCCGCGCCATGGTGCAGGACCTGTTCGAGGGTCCGGAGCGCACGCGCGTGATGGCCTACATCGGCATGGCCATGGGCGTGTGCCCGCCGCTGGCCACCATCGTGGGTGGCGCATTGCACGTGCGCCTGGGCTGGCAGGCCAACTTCGTGCTGATGGCGCTGCTGGCGCTGGCGCTGTTCGTGGCCGCGTGGCGGGGCCTGCCCGGGCGCACGCCTGCGGCAGTGGGCGAGGCACCGGTGCCCGCACACTGGCTGCGCGCCATGCTCGAGTCCTACGCGCGGCTGGCGCGCGAACCGGGCTTTCTCTGGTATGTGTTCGCGCTCTCCATGACCACCGCCACGTTCTACGCCTTCCTGGCCGGCGCGCCCATCGTGCTGGGCAGCCTGGGCGTGGGGCCGGCCGGCATCGGCTACTACATCATGTTCGTGCCGCTGTCCTACATCGTCGGCAACTACCTCACGTCCCGCCTGGTGCACCGGCTCGGCGATCAGGCGGTGATGTGGCTGGGCCAGGCCAGTTCGCTGTGCGGCATCGGCACCATGCTGGCGCTGGCCATCGCGGGGGTGGACACACCGCTGGCATTCGCCGTGCCGCTGATGCTGCTGGGGCTGGGCAATGGCCTGCTGGTGCCACCCGCGCTCACCGGCACCGTGGGCCTGGTGCCGGCGCTCGCGGGGTCGGCCGCGGCCGTGGCCGGGCTCATGCAGCAACTGCTGGGCGCGGTGGGGGGCTTCGCGGTCGGCCTGGTGCCGCACCACGGGGCGGTCAACCTGGGCTGGCTGATGCTGGCGCTGATGGGCTGTTCGGCGCTGGCGCAGGCCTGCCTGCACCGGGGCCAGCGCAGGCGCGGCCCGGCGCGCCAGGCATAGCCGCTTTCGATCAGGCGTCGAGGATCACCGCGAAGCCGCCGTAGATCAGGCGCTGGCCGTCGAAGGGCATCTGCATGTCCTTCACGCGCGGGTCGTCCATGAACTGCTTCATGCCGGCGTCGCGCGCCTGCTTCGAGGCCCAGGTGATCCACGAGAAGACCACCGTCTCGTCCGGCTTGCGCTGCACGGCCAGGGGGAAGGAGGTCAGCTTGCCTTCGGGCACGTCGTCACCCCAGCACTCGACCACGCTGAGGGCGCCGTTTTTCCTGAAGATCTCCGCCGCCAGGCGGGCGTGTTCGAGGTAGTCCGCCTGCCTGGCGGTGGGCACGGCGGCGACGAAGCCATCGATGTAGTTCATGTGTCTCTCCTGTGGGTTGAAAGGAACGGCGGCCCGCCTGGGCAGGCCTCCTGCTTCCACGACGATCCTGACCACCCGGGATCGACATGACGGCGCGAATCCGTCGTCAGCCCTTGCCCAGCTGTGGCCGGCCGAACAGGCTGGAGGTGTTGCTGATCGGTCCGAGCTCGGCGGCGGCGGCCAGCAGCACCGGGGCGAGTTCGAGCATGCGAGCGGCCGTCAGGCGCGCGCGCGGGCCGGCGATGCTGATCACGCCGATGGTGTCGCCACGGCGCTGCACCGGCGCGGCCATGGCGCTCATGCCGGGGGCGAACACCTCGTCGATCTGCGCGTAGCCGCGCACCCGCGCCGCGTGCAGGAAACCCAGCAGGGCCTTCACCGAGGTTGGTGCCTTGGGGCCGTAGTCCGACGGGGCGCCGAAGCCCTGGCGGGTGACGAGGTCGAGCGCGCGCTCGTCGCTCATGGTCAGCAGCCAGGCGTGGCCGGAAGCGGTGCACGACAGGCGCGCGTCCATGCCCATGTCGGGGTCGTAGCGCAGGCCCTGGTGCTGCCCCTGGGACTTGGCGACCCAGGTCAGGCGGTCACCGTCCACGATGGACAGGCGCACCAGCTCGCCCGAGCGCTGCGCCAGCCGCGCCAGCAGGGGCTCGGCGATGTCGACGATGCCGGCGCTGCTGAGGTAACCCAGCCCCATGGACACGACCTTGGTCGTGAGCACATAGTCGCCCTGCTTGCGCTTCTGGCGCACGTAGCCGCGCCGCTGCAGCTCGGCCAGCAGGCGGTGACAGGCGCTCAGCGGAATGTCGAGTTCCGAGGCCATCAAGGCCAGTGGCAGGCCGTCGGGGTGGGCGGCAAGGTGCTCCAGGAGCGAGAGGCCCCGGTCCAGTGCAAGGCTCATGGCGAAGAGGATTTCATATCAAGGAAGTTGTTTCCAATGTGGAAACTCTTTCCTGTGGCGGTTCAAGAATGGGGCCCAATGCGAGGCCGTCAAGGCTTCCCCAACGACACACGCAGGAGACAACTGTATGCGCAAGCCGCCGGGGCCGGCAACGCTCTACATCCTCAACGGCCCAAACCTGAACCTGCTGGGTCTGCGCGAACCGCACCTGTACGGCAGCACCACGCTGGCGCAGGTCGAGGCGCTGTGCCGCCGCGTGACCGACGAATTCGACATGCGCTGCGAGTTCCGCCAGACCAACCACGAGGGCGTGATGGTGGACTGGGTGCAGGAGGCGCGCGAGAAGGCCGCGGCCGTGATCATCAACCCGGCCGGCCTGTCGTTCCGCTCCATCCCGCTGCTGGACGCGCTCAAGACGCTCTGCCAGCCACTGGCCGAGGTCCACATCACCAACATCCACCGCCGCGAGGAGATCTACCAGAAGTCCCTGGTGTCGCTTGCGGCCACCGGCGTGATCTGCGGCTTCGGGCCCTATGGGTACGAACTGGCGATCCGCGCCGTCATGGAGCGCCTCGCCGCACAGGCGCCAGTGCCCGCCTGAGGGGCGGCCACGCCGTTCGCCACCCGCACCCGTTTTCTTTCCGCCACCAACGTTCCACAGGAGACAAGCACCATGAACTTCACACCCAACCGCCGCCATGCGCTGCAAGCCGGCGCCGCGCTGGCCGCCGCCGCCGCGCTGCCCACCTGGGCCCAGGCCCAGCCCACGCTGCGATTCGCCGCCGTGTTCTCCGACAAGGACATCCGGGCCGAGATGATCAAGATGTTCGCCCAGGACGTGGCGGCCGACTTCAAGGTCGAGCCCTTTCTCAATTCCACGCTGTTCCGCCAGGGCACCGAGCTCGTGGCGCTGCAGCGCGACAACCTGGAGATGGGCAACATCTCGCCGCAGGACATCTCCAAGCAGATCCCGGCCTGGTCGCTGCTGACCTCGGCCTACCTGTTCCGCGACGCCAACCACCTCAACGCCTTCTTCGCCAGCGACCTGGGCGCGCAGATGAAGAAGATGGTGGAAGACCAGCTCAAGGTGAAGATCCTGGGCCCGACCTTCTTCGGCACGCGCCAGGTCGGACTCAAGCCGAAGAAGAAGATCAGCGTGCCGGCCGACCTGGCCGGCGTGAAGCTGCGCATGCCCCCGGGCGACAGCTGGCAGCTGCTGGGCCGCTCGCTCGGCGCCAACCCCACGCCCATGGCCTACGCCGAGACCTACACCGGCCTGCAGACCGGCGCCATCGACGGCCAGGACAACCCGCTGCCCAACGTGCAGAACATGAAGTTCAACGAGGTCATGTCGCAGATCGTGCTGACCTCGCACCTGGTCGGCTACGACCTGCTCACGGTCAACATGAAGACCTGGCAGGGCATGACCGCCGCGCAGCAGAAGAGCTTCCAGGCCGCCGCCGACAAGGCCATCGCCTGGAGCACGGCCGAGCACCTCAAGCGCGAGAAGGAACTGGCCGACGGCTTCAAGGCCCAGGGCCTGGACGTGTACGCGCCCAACGTCAACGCCTTCCGCGAGCACGCGCAGAAGATCTACCTGGCCTCGGACGACGCGAAGAACTGGCCGGCCGGCATGCTCGACAAGATCAACGCGATGAAGTGAGCAGGCCCCAGGACCCGCCATCCATGCTTCGAACGCTGCTTGCCCGCCTGCACCGGGTGGCGGAGGTGATCGCCTCGGGCCTGCTCGCGGTGATCTTCGTCGCCTTCATCATCCAGATCGCCCTGCGCTACGTGTTCAACTGGCCCGTGGGCTGGACGGCCGAGTTGTCGCTGGTGGCCTGGCTGTGGCTGGTGCTCTGGGGTGCGGCCTTCGTGCTGAAGGACGAGGAGGAAATCCGCATCGACTTCGTGCAGGCCTTCTTCGGGCCGCGGGGCAATGCGGTGATCGGCACCGTCGGCGCGCTGGGCCTCATCGTGCTGTTCGGCATGGCGCTGCCCGCGTCCTACGACTATGTGGCCTTCATGAAGGTCGAGAAGAGTTCCTACCTGAACATCCGCTTCGACTGGCTCTATTCCATCTACATCGTGTTCTCGCTCGCCGTGATCGCACGCCAGCTCCGGGCCATCGTGCGCCTGTGGCGCCCCGGGCCGCCCGCCCGGGATCCATCCACCCCCGCGCCGTGAACTTCACCAGCCCCATCTCCCTGGCCCTGGGGGCCATCATCGCGCTCAGCCTGCTGGGGGTGCCGGTCGGCCACGCCATGATCGGCGGCTCCGTGCTGTACCTCTACCTCAAGGGCATGGACATGGGCTCGGCGGCCGAGCAGTTGCTCAACGGCACCTACTCCAGCTTCCTGCTGCTGGCCATTCCGCTGTTCATCCTGGCCGCCACCATCATGAGCAGCGGCAGCATCCTGGACCGCCTGCTGCGGTTCTGCAACGCCATCGTCGGGCGCTTCCCCGGCGGTCTGGCACAGGTCAACGTCTTGCAGAGCATCGTCTTCGCCAGCATGTCGGGCTCGGCACTGGCCGACGCGGCCGGCTCGGGCAAGATGATGCAGGCCATGATGACGCGCGACGGCAAGTACACGCGCGAATTCGCCGCCGCGCTGACCGCCGTCTCCGCCGTCATCGGCCCCATCCTGCCGCCGTCCATCCCGCTGGTGCTCTACGCCCTGGTCTCGGGCACCTCGGTCGGCTACCTGTTCATTGCGGGCGTGCTGCCCGGCTTGCTGATGGGCGCGGTGCAGATGGGCCTGATCTACGTCATGTCCCGGCGCCGCCACTTCCCGGTGGAGGCGCCCGTGCCGCTGCGCGAGTTGCCGCGCATCACGCTGGACGCGCTGCCGGCGCTGATGCTGCCGGTGATCCTGCTGGGCTGCCTCTACAGCGGCGTGACCACGCCCACCGAAGCCGCCGGCCTCGCGGCCGCCTACGCCCTGCTGATCTCGGTGGTGCTGTACCGCAGCCTGGGCTGGGGCGACATCTACCGCTCGCTGATCACCAGCGCGCGCACCAGCATCTCCATCGGCATGCTGATCGCGGGCGCGCTGGTGTTCAACTACGTCATCACCTCCGAGAACATCCCGGCCACGCTGAGCGCCTTCCTGCAGGGCTACGACCTCTCGCCCGTGGCCTTCCTGCTGCTGATCAACCTGATCCTGCTGCTGCTTGGCGCCTTCCTTGAAGGCTCCACCATCATCCTGGTGGTGTTGCCGGTGCTGCTGCCCACGGCCGTCGCGCTGGGCATCGACCCGGTGCACTTCGGCGTGGTGGCGGTGCTCAACATCATGATCGGCCTGGTGACGCCGCCCTACGGCCTGCTGCTGTTCATGATGACCAAGATCGCCGAAGTCTCGCTGCTGGCGCTGGTGCGCGAGACCTTGCCGTTCCTGGCCGTGATGATCGGCGCGCTGGTGCTGGTCACGCTCTGGCCCGATCTGGTGCTGTTCCTGCCGCGGCTGGCGGGCTATTCGGGGTAGCACCCGATCGACCGCGCGTGGCCTCGACGCCGAGGCAGACCGCTGCCGCAACCGCGCCGGTGACCGCGAGCATCGCGGCGGTGTGAACGCCCAGGGCCAGCAGCGCCAGCGACAGGGAGCCCGAAGCGGTGATCTCGCGCACCGCGCCGCTGCCCATGCAGATGGGCACCAGGGCCGGCAACAGCATCAGGCCCGCGCCCTGCGCGGTCGACACACCGAACGACCAGAGCGCCAGCCCGGTGTGCGCGCCCGGGACGGCTCGCGCGGTTGGGCCGGGCCGGCGGCGCACATGCCGCCACAGGTGGAAGGCGATGGCCAGCGCCAGCGCGGCGGTGGCCAGCGCGGGCAACGCGTCGAGGTCGAGCATGCGATTGAAGGCCGCGGACACAGCCACCACGGCGACCACCAGTGCCACCGACGCGGCATGCCCGAGCGCGATCGGCAGCAGCGCGCGCAGCACCTGCGAGTGGTTCCTTGACCGCAGGCCCCAGGCGGCGGCCCAGGGCCAGCCGGTGGCGGGGTTCAGCCCGTGCAGGGCGCCCAGGCCCGCGACCGCCAGCCAGGGCCACGCCGTATTCGACATGCGGGGCTCACCACGCCGGTGCTCAGGCGTGCGCCTGGCAGCAGGCACCGGCCGGGGCAGGGACTGGCGCGGGTTCGTAGCGGTCGTGGTGACGCACCCAGGCCATCGGGTAGGACAGGGCGTCCTCGTCGCGGCCCCGGGGTGTGAGGTCGATCAGGTGGTAGGTGCCCATCATGGCCTCGACGCCGCGCCGGTAGGCCGAATAGGTGTGGAAGACCTCGCCCGCGCCGTTCTTCACGAACACGCTGATGCCGGGCAACTCGTCGATCTCGAAGGGCTGCATGCGGTAGTTGTAGTAGACCTCGCCGCGCGCCTCTTCCTCGGGCGTGAAGCTGACGTGGAAGTCGTGGTTGAAGTCGCTGCCGTGCGAGGACACCCAGCGGAACTTCCAGCCCATGCGCTGGCGAAAGCGCGCGATCTCGACCAGCGGCGCGTGCGAGACGGCGACGAAGGCGATGTCGCGCTGCGCGAGGTGCACCGTCATCCCGTCCGTGTGGTCGGCCATGAACGAGCAGCTCGGGCAACCCTGTTCCCAGCCCGCGCCGAGCATGAAGTGCTGCACGATCAGTTGGCCACGGCCTTCGAACAGATCGGCCAGCGCGCGCGGGCCTTCGGGTGTGTCGAAGGTGTAAGGCTTGTCGATGCGCGTCCAGGGGAGCGCGCGGCGCTCACGGGCGATCTGGTCCTGCAGGCGCAGCAGTTCCTTTTCGCGCGCGAGCAGCGCCTTGCGTTCCTTGAGCCACTGGTCGGGGGACACCACAGCGTGCTGTGGGGGGCTGGTGTGGACGGATGTGTTCATGGTGTGTCGCTCCTTGCGAAGGTGGCGGAGGCGGGCTCAGGCGGTGGCGCGGCCCGCGGCCTTGGGACGGCGCACGGCGCGCAGCTTGCCGCTGCCACCGCCGCCGCACCAGAACAGGTCGGCGCCGTCGGACTCGAGCCCGCTGACGCCCGCGCCCTCGGGCATGACCAGGCGTTCGAGCACCGCGCCGCTCTCGGGGTGGATGCGGCGCAGCTCGCTTTCGTCGCCTTCCCAGGTGCCGTGCCACAGATCGCCATCGACCCAGCTGACGCCGGTGACGAAGCGGTTGGACTCGATGGTGCGCTGGATGGCGCCGGTCTCGGGGTCGATCTGGTGGATCTTTCGTTCGCGGTACTGGCCCACCCACAGGCTGCCTTCGGCCCAGGCCATGCCCGAGTCGTTGCCGTTGCCGGGCGCGGGAATCGATGCCAGTACCTGGCCGGTTGCGGGGTCGATCTTGTCGATGCGCGCCTCGGCGATCTGGTACAGGTGCTTGCCGTCGAAGGCGGTGCCGGCGTCGCCGGCGCGGGCCAGCGTGTGCACGGTCTGGCCGGTATGTGGGTCGATGGCGTCCAGACGCGCGCCCAGGGCCACCCAGACGCGGCTGCCGTCGTGGGTGACGCCGTTCACATTGACGGCGCCTTCGAAGGGGCCGTACTCGCGCACGATCTCGGCGGGGGCGGTGGGGCGGTTGTCTGTCTTGCGCTGGCGTGTGGCTTCTGCGGTGGTCGTCGGCATTGGAGGGCTCCTTGTGGCGCGTGCGGAAATCGGCGCCGTGAAAGCACTCTACGCAAACGGCAGCGCGGCGGGGAGTAACAAAGCTGTCGTGAATCCGGGCAGTGGCGGTGCCAGCCAGCGCCGCGCGCGCGCCTGCCCGATGGCGCGCACGCGGCCGCTGGCCTCCAGCTCGGCCAGCGCGCGCTGCACCGTGCGCTGGCTCGCGCCCAGCGCCAGCGCCAGCGCCGAAGTCGACCAGGCCGCGCCATCGGCCAGCAACGCCTGCAGCGCGGCCTGCTCGCCGGCAATGGGTGGTGCCAGCACCACCACCTCGACCGTGTCGTGCGGCATCAGAAAAAAACCCCGCGCCGTGGCCTCGACGCGCGCCAGCGGTTTCACCAGCGCGCGCAGGCGGCCGATCTCCACCCGCAGGCGCGCGCGGTGGGTCTCGTCCGGGCGGCGGGTGCGAAACACGTTCGCGATCAGATCCTCGCGCTCCACGTCGGCGGGCCAGGCCTCGGCCAGTGCGAGCAGCAGCGCGAACAGCACCGGCCGCCGCGCCAGTGGCTGCCAGTCGGCGCCCGCGCTCAGGCCGCGCCGGCAGGCGTCCACCACCAGCGCGTCCGACGCCAGCAGCGCCTCGACCTCGTCCAGCCGCAGGGTCTGATCGGTGCCATCGGGTCTTCGTCGCCGTGCGGCGGGCTGCTCGAGCGCGGCCCGGGCTTCGGCCACTTCGGCCAGCAGCGCCGGCACGCCCGCGCGCAGGGCGGCCGCGTGCGCGCGCTGCAGCGCCGCGCGCGCCGGGCCGGTGCGCAGCGAGCGCAAGGCCAGTTCGGCTGCGCCCAGCTCCGCCAGCGCGGCCAGCGAAGGCGGCATGCCGTGGCCCGCGTCGATGCCCGCCAGCGCCGTGGCGGCTTCGCTTAATCGACCGAGCAGCAGCAGGCGGCGCAGCGCAATCAGGCGCGCATGCTGCGCGTTGGCGTGGTCCGCGTGCGCTTCCAGCGTGGTCGCGGCGGCCAGCAACGCGCGCGGCGAACCGCCCACGTCGCGCAGGGCCAGCGCGACCTCGGCCTCGGCGACGACGCAGCGCGCGCGGAACACCGCCTCGTGCGCGCCAAAGCCACGCGCCGCGCGCCGCAGCAGCTCGCGCGCCCGCGGGTGCTCGCCAAGCTGCGCCATCGCGATGCCACGCAGGGCCAGCGCCGGCGGGTCTTCGCGCAGGGCGACGTGCTTGAGCGCACCGAGCGCGTCACCGGCCGCGAGGGCGCGCGCGGAGGCAGCGATCAGGGAATCCATGGGAGGGGTCGGGCGCGGGCCGTTGCGGGCATGGGGGTCACTGTAGCGTTTGCCGGTTTTCTGGATGCCCCGGTGGACGCGACGGACATGTCGGCCCCGTAAACTCCGGCCCATGTCACTCAAGATCGCCGTTTATTCCAAGTCCGCCTGCCCGCAATGCGAGTCGGCCAAGATGCTGCTCAAGTCCCGCTCGCTGGACTTCGAGGAAATCCGGATCGACGACGAGGCCGAACGCCTCGCGTTCTACGAAAAGTGCGGCCCGTCCGTGCGGCAGATGCCGCAGATCTTCATCAACGACCAGCGCGTGGGCGGCCTGGCGGGCCTGCAGGCGGCGCTGGCGCAGATGGGGCGGTGACGGCGTCGCAGCAGTAGGTTCATCCCGTCGCGCGGATCGACTCCACCGTCCCCGCATAGCGCGCCAGGCCCTGCAGCAGCACTTGAGCTGCTTCAGGGCCGATCTCCTTCAGCAGCTCCCGTTCGGCTTTCTTCACGGCCTGGCCGAAGGCCGTGAGCCATTCGCGTCCCGCGTCGGTGAAGTGCACCGTGCGGGCGCGTTTGTCGCTGGGGTCGACCTCGCGCACCACCAGGCCCAGCGCTTCGCACTGGTCGATCAGCTCGGTCATGGCGGCGTTGGTCATGCGCGCGCGGCGCGCCAGCTCGGTGATGCGCGTGCCGCCCAGGTCGAGGTGGCGCGTGAGGTTGACGTGCGAGAGCCGCGTTTCGGCGTGGCCGGCGCTGGCCATGAGTTCGAGCACGCGCGACTCGAAACGGGTCACGGCGTCGCCCAGCACGCGGCCGGCATTGGCCAGGCGCCAGGCGTCCGGGGCGGGTCGGCGGGGTTGTCGGATTCCGGTTCCCATGCGTACAATGATTTTGCTTAGGTTGCCTAACTAAATCGGAGACAAGGACGATGACGCTGGAGCAGGCGCAGGCCGAGGGCCGGGATCTGGTGGTGGACGTGCTGGTTGCGGGTGCCGGGCCCTGTGGCCTGATGTTGGCCAACGAACTCGGTCTGCGCAATGTAGCCTGCCTGGTGGTGGACCCGAAGGCCACGACGGCTTTCAACCCGCAGGCCAATGCGACGCAGGCGCGCACCATGGAGCACTTCCGCCGCATCGGCATCGCGCAACAGGTGCGCGCGCTCGGCCTGCCGGGCGACCACCCGACCGACATCGCCTATTTCACCCGCTTTGCCCGGCACGAGCTGGCACGCCTGCGCCTGCCCACCGCCGCGCAGGCGACCGAGCGGATCAAGACGATGTCCGGCTCGTGGAGCGCGGCCGAGTTGCCGCACCGGGTGTCGCAGAAGTACGTGGAGGCGGTGCTGCGCGAGCACGCCGAGCAGCGCACGGGCCGGCGCATCGGCTTTGGCTGGCGTCTGGAGACGTTCGAAGAACGGGGTGACGGCGTGCTGGCGCAGGTGGTGCCGGTCGCAGGCGGTACGCCGGTGCCGGTGCGTGCACGCTATCTCGTGGGTGCGGACGGTGCGCGCAGCGGCGTGCGTGCCGCGCTGGGCATTGAGATGGTGGGTGCATCCGGCCTGCAGCGGCAGTTCATGGGCGGCCGGATGTTCGCGATCTACCTGCGCGCGCCGGCGTTCTACCAGCGATTCCCGCACGACATCGCGTGGATGTATGTGTCGGTCAACCACGAGCGCCGCGTCTTCATGGCCTCGGTGGACGGCCGGGGCGAGTTTGCCTTCCACGCCGCCGTGCACCCGCATGAAACGCCCGAGGACTGGACGCAAGACGACGCGCGACGCATCTTCGCGCAGGCCAGCGGCATGGACATCGACATCGAGATCCTGTCCACCGGCATCTGGATCGCGGGCCACTCGCTGGTGGCCGAGCGCTACCAGCGCGGGCGGGTGTTCATCGCGGGCGACGCGGCCCACCTGTTCACGCCCACCGGCGGCCTGGGCTACAACACCGCGGTGGGTGACGCGGTGAACCTGGGCTGGAAGCTCGCCGCCGTGGTCAAGGGCCAGGCCCACCCGGCGCTGCTGGACAGCTACGAACAGGAGCGCCGCCCGATCGGGCAGCGCAACACGGCGTATGCGCGCGAGTTCGCCGATTCGGTCGGGCTGTTCGAGGCAACGCCGGCGCTGGAAGCCGATGGCGCCGCGGGCGAGGCCCTGCGCGCGCAGGCCGGCGAGGTGCTGGGCGCGCACGTGCGGCGCGAGTTCAACATCCCCGGCGTGACCTTCGGCGAGCGCTGCGACGCCTCACCGCTCGTGTTCAGCGACCCGGCGAACGTGCCACCCGACCAGGCCAACGAATACGTGCCTTCCACCCAGCCGGGCGGACGCCTGCCCCACCGCTGGCTGGCGGGCGAGCGCTCGCTGTACGACCTGCTGGGGTTCGAGTGGACCGTGCTTGTGCCCATGGGTCGCGAGCCCGTTGCCCGGCTGCTGGTGGATGCCGGCACTACGGTCGGGCTCGACGTGAAGTCGTTGACACTGGACCCGGCCGAAGTGGGCAACCTGCTGGACCAGGGCCTGCTGCTGGTGCGGCCGGATCAGGTGATCGCGTGGCGGGGCACGGACACGCGAGATGCGACCGGCATCTGGGCGCGCGTGGCGCTCAGTCGGCCTTGATGCCGCGCTCCCGGATGAGCGCGCCATAGCGTTTGCTGTCCTCGGCCATCAAGGCAGCGAACGCTTCCGCCGTGAGTGGTGAGGGCTCCGCGGACAGCATCTCGATCTGTGCCTTCACCGAAGGAGTGGACAGGATGCGATTGATTTCGGCGTTGAGCCGTTCCACCACAGCGGCGGGCGTGCCAGCGGGTGCATAGAAACCGTGTGTCTGACCGGCATCGAAACCCTTGAGACCCACCTCGCTCAGCGTGGGCACGTCCGGGAACGCGGGCGAGCGCTGCAGGCCGGCCACCGCGAGCAGGCGCAGTTTGCCGCTGCGCACGTGGGCCAGGCTGATGCCGGGGTCGAACAGGAAGTCCACCTGCCCGGCGAGCAGGTCCTGCAGCGCGGGTGTGGATCCGCGGTAGGGCACGTGCAGCGCGTATACGCCGGCCTGGCTCTTGAGCATCTCGCCCGCCAGGTGCAGGCCGGTAGCGTTGCCGGCCGAGGCGTAGCTGAGCTTTCCAGGGTTGGCTTTCAGATGCGCGAGAAACTCCCGGGCGGTCTTGGCCGGCAAATCGGCCCGGACCACCAGGAAGAGCGTGATACGGGCCACCGCCGCGACCGGCACGAGGTCCTTGTCGCTGTCGTACGGCATCGACGCGTAGATGAACGGGTTGGTGGTGATGGCGCTTCCCGCCGTCATCAGCAGTGTGTGACCATCGGAGGGTGACTTGGCCACCGCTTCGGCGCCGATCATGCCGCTGGCACCCGCGCGGTTCTCGACGATGACGGGCTGGCCCAGCGCCTGCTGCAACGGCTGCGAGACCGCCCGCGCGAGCACGTCGGGTGAGCTTCCGGGCGGGAAGTTCACGATCACGCGCACCGGTTTGCTTGGCCAACCCGTGACCTGGGCCGTTGCAGCACCTGGGAGGATAAGCGCTGCACAGGCGCAGGCCAGCAGAGTGCGGCGGATCGATGAGTGGGCGGGCAGTTGATTCATCTGGGAGTCTCCTTTATGCGTCGATGGGAAGGCCGGTGAAGTTCTCGGAAAACTGCAGACGGCCCGCGTGCGTGCCCGTCATGTACTCGAGGTCGGCGCGCTGCAGACGCCGGATGAACGAACTGTCTCGCGCGAAGCTGTGCACCATCGTGCAGAGGCCGGCGGAGAAGCGTTGCACCAACCACATGCGCTTCACGCAGGTCCGCGAATACCGATCCAGCAGGTCGTCCATGCCCCGCCGGTAGTGCCGTTCGAATGCGCGGGCCAGCACCATCACGTCGGCCATGGCGGAGTTCAGGCCCTTGGCACCCGTGGGCGGCACGATGTGCGCGGCATCCCCCGCAAGGAACAGGCGCCCATGCTGCATGGGTTCGAACAGGAAGCTGCGCATGGCGGTCACGCCCTTCTGCGTGATGCGGCCTTCCTGGATGGGAGGCATGCCTGGCACGTCGAGTCGCTTGTGCAGTTCCGACCAGATCCGGTCGTCGGACCAGTTGTCGGGGTTTTCGTCGGGCGCGCACTGCAGGTACAGGCGGGTGATGGTGGGCGTGCGGATGCTCATCATCGCGAAGCCATCCTCGTGGCAGCCCCACACCACTTCGTTGGTCGCCGGTGGTGCCTCGGCCAGGATGCCCAGCCAGCCGAAGGGGTAGATGCGGTCGTGCACTTGCCCTTCGCTGGCCGGAATGGCCTGGCGGCTGATCCCGCGAAAGCCGTCGCAGCCCACGACAAAGTCGCAATGCAGCTCGCCCGCGACACTGTCCTTCTCGAAGCGGATCACGGGTTTCGGCCCGGTGCTGCCCTCGATCGCGGTCACCGGCGTCTCGAACAGCATCTGCGCCCCCGCCGCGGTGCGCGCGGTCATGAGGTCTTTCACAACCTCGTGCTGCGGATACACCCAGGCGCTGCGGCCGTTCGTGGCCTCGTGGAAGTTGATCGGGTGCGACTCACCGCCGAACCGGAAATCGATGCTGTGCTGCTCCAGGCCGAGCTGGTCGATGCGTTCGCCCAGGCCCAGCGAGCGCATCATTTCCACCGTGCCCTGTTCCAGCACACCGGCCCGCAGCCGGTTCTGCACGTGTTCCTGCGCCGAGCGCTCGATGATCACGGATTCGATGCCCTCCAGATGCAGCATGTGCGAGAGCATGAGACCGGCGGGGCCCGCGCCGATGATGCCGACCTGGGTGCGCATCAGACGGTCTCCTCGAGCGTGATCAGGCCCATGCCGGTCGTCATGGGCGCGTAGTAGTTGCGGTGCATCCGCGTCAGGTCGTTCGAGAGCGCACCGCGCATCACCAGCCACATGATCAGTTCGATGCCTTCCACGCCGAAGCGCTCCATCAGCGTCTGGTGCGTGAGGCCGGTCAGGCTTTCGGGGTCGCTCTCGATGCGGTCGAGGAAATCCAGGTCGTTGTCGCGCTGCATGTCACCGAAGTGTTTGCCGGTGAGCTGGTGCGACATGCCGCCGGTGCCGATGATGGCCACGCGCAGGTCGCGTTCCTCGTAGCTCTCCACCGCGCGGCGGATCGCCTGGCCCAGACGATAGCAACGGCGCGCCGTGGGCAGCGGGTGCTGCAGCACGTTCACCGCGATCGGCACCGAGGCCACGGGCCAGGTGTCGTTGTGGTCGAAGCACAGGTGCATGGGCACAAGAAACCCATGCTCCACGGCCATCTTCTGGCAGACGGTGATGTCGAACTCGTCGTACACCAGCGAGCGGCACAGGTGCTGCGAGAAGGCGAGATCGCCCGGAATGGCCGGCAGCGGCCGCGTGCCGAAACCCTCGTCGGCAATCGCATACCGATCGGCGCAGCCGATGGCGAAGGTCGGGTACTTGTCGAAGAAGAAGTCGGCGCCGTGGTCGTTGTAGACCATGATGGCCACGTCGGGCTTGATCTCGTTGAGCCATTCGCGCACCGGCACGTAGGCGTCGAACAGGGGCTTCCAGGCGGGGGTCTGGGTGCGGCCGCGGTCGTAGGCGCCGCCGATGGAAGGAACGTGGGAGGTGCCGATGCCGGCGATGATCTTGCCCATCACACGGCTCCACTGTCGTTGCGGGTGGCCAGGAATTGCTCGTGGGTTTCGCCACGCATGCGTGCACCCATCCGATATAGGCCGTTTCCAGTGACAACGCCGAGCTTGAGCAGGAAGTAGATGTTGCCGCCGGCGGCGAGCAGGCCACCGAAGTCCCGCTCACGCACCAGTTGCCTCTCCGCTTCCATCAGACCGAAGCGATCCATGAAGGCCTCTTCGTCGGCCTTGCAGGCCTCGCGGTTGATCGGATCGGAGAGGGCGTTGCACATCGTGTTGATGCGCAGACCGCGCCAGGACATGTTGAGGTCGAACACGTCCGAGTCGAAAATTTTCAAGCCCTGCGAGGGCAGTTGTTGCGTCATTCAAAGGCTCCAGGGTGGGACACTGAAAGTCAGTCTAGGAGCGGATGCCGTAGTTCTTCTATACAACTACCTTGTCTTCGCTTGCCAATGGAAAGGTGCGCGTTCACACTGGCCGCTTTCAATTTTTCGGTCCTTCGCCATGTCATTCGCCGAACCTGCCACCGTCGACGATCTGCTGAACTACCGACTCAGCCGCCTGCTGTCGAGCAGTGGCGCGCTCGTGACACGGATCTGCGAAGGGCGCTATGGCATCACCCGGCGTGAATGGCGCCTGATCTGCATACTGGTCGATCATGGGGCGATGTCACCCTCACAACTGGCCGAGCGCGCACACCTTGAACGACCGCGCGTCTCGCGTCACGTGTCGGATCTCGTGACCAAGAAGCTGTTCGCGCGCATAGGTGATCCAGACGACCGGCGCCGTGCCCGGGTGGACATCACCGCGCGCGGGCGTGCGCTGCACACGGAGTTCTTTCCCCAGTCGGTCCAGCTCAACAATCTTGTGCTGGCCACGCTGACCCCCAGAGAGCTTGAAGCGTTTGATCTCGCACTCACCAAGCTGACGGGTGCGGCGGACGACTTGATCAGGTCCAGGCCGCTGGTGGAGAAGGCGGATCGACGCCATGGTGGTCGCAGGCGCGGTTCCGTGGGGCGGATGGATGACCTACCGAGACTGGGCGGTTGAAGCTGGTTGGAGTGGACCGATGAGCGGTTGAATCCGGGCGCCCAGTGAAACGGTACCCCGGTGGGTACCCGATAGCATGGAAACCTTTCGTCACACATGCTGTGGCGCCCTGGCATTCCTCTTGCGCTGGAGCCCGAATGAACCCTACGAAGTCCTCCCTCCGCATCTCGCGTCGCGCATTCAACGGCCTCGTGGCCGGCGCTGCGGTGCTGGGCGCGCCTGCCTTGCGCGCCCAGTCGGGCAACCGCATCGTGCTCGGCCAGTCGGCCGCATTCACCGGCCCGGCGGCGCAGCTCGGCATTCAGTTCCATGCCGGCGCGAAGCTGTACTTCGATGCCCTCAATGCGCAGGGCGGCGTGGGTGGTCAGCGCATCGAGATCGTGCAGATGGACGACGGCTACGAGCCTGATCGCTGCGCCGAGAACACCACCAAGCTGCTGGCCGCGGACGTGTTCGCGCTGTTCGGCTACATCGGCACGCCCACCAGTCTGGCCGCGCTGCCGCTGGCCACCAAGGGCCAGGCGCCGTTCGTGGCGCCGTTCACCGGCGCCATGGGTCTGCGCCAGCCCTTCAACCGCCTGGCCTTTCACCTGCGCGCGTCCTACAACGACGAGACCGCGCTCATCGTGCGCCAGCTCACCAACCTCGGCCTCAACAAGATCGCGGTCTTCCACCAGAACGACAGCTACGGCAAGGCCGGCCTGGACGGCACCACGCTGGCGCTGGCCGCGCGCAGCCTCAAGCCGGTGGCCACGGCCACGGTGGAGCGCAACTCGGTGGACGTGGCCGCGGCGGTGGCCACCATCACCGCGGCCAAGCCCGACGCGGTGGTGCAGATCAGCGCCTACAAGTCGTGCGCGGCCTACATCCGCGCCGCGCGGGCGGCCGGCTACGGTGGCACCTTCTACAACGTGTCCTTCGTGGGCACGCAGGCCCTGGCCGACGAGCTCGGCAAGGACGGCGCCGGCGTGGTGGTGTCGCAGGTCGTGCCCACGCCGTACAGCGCGTCCAAGCCGATCACGCGCGAGTTCCTGGAACTGATTGGCAAAGGGGGCAACAAGGTCCAGCCGAACTTCTCCAGCATGGAGGGTTTCCTGTCGGCCAAGCTGTTCGCCGAGGGCCTGCGCCGCGCCCCGGGCAAGAACCTCACGCGCGACAGTTTCATCAGCGGCATGGAAGCGATCGGCGACCAGTCCTTCGGGGGCTTCCAGGTGTCGATCAGTCCCAACGACCACGTGGCCTCGCGCTTCGCCGAGCTGTCCATGCTCACCGGCGACGGCAAGGTCCGCACGTGACGCCGTAGCGTTCAGCGGATCGCCGCGTAGCGCTGCTCCATCTCCTGGCGCATGGTCTTGCGCAGTGCGGCCGCAGCGTGGCGGCGGTGTTCGTCCGGTGTCGCCGGCGTTAGCGGCGGGACCGGCTGGGGCTTGCCCGAATCGTCCATCGCCACCATGGTGAAGAAGCAGCTGTTGACATGGCGCTGCGCCTGCGTGCGGATGTTCTCGGCCAGCACCTTGATGCCCACCTCCATCGACGAGCTGCCGGTGTGGTTCACCGAGGCCAGGAAGGTCACGAGTTCGCCCACATGGATGGGCTGGCGGAACATCACCTGGTCGACGCTGAGCGTGACCACGTAGGCGGCGGCGTACCGGCTGGCGCAGGCGTAGGCGACCTGGTCGAGCAGCTTGAGAATGGTGCCCCCGTGGACCTTGCCCGAGAAGTTGGCGGTGTCGGGCGTCATCAGCACCGTCATGCTGAGCTGGTGTCGGGGCAGTTCCATGGCAGGGGCCTTGTGTCGTGGTCCGGAAATCTCAGGTGGGCTCGGCCTGCGCCGCTGCCGCGGCTTCCTCGGCCAGCGCGGTCATCGCGCGCAGGCCCTCGGCCTCGGTGCGGTACATGTGCAGGCGCGGATTGTCCTCCAGATGGCCGGCCATTCGCAGCACGTTCTCCACCGGCAGCTTGATGCCGACCAGGTGGAACTCGATGCGGCGGTCGTCGAGTTGTTCGCGCACGCGGCCGAAGGCCTCGACGCCGGTGGCGTCGATCCAGTTGATCGGGTGCGCCACCAGCATCACATGGCGCGTGCCCGGGTGGGTGGCCACGTGCTCGGTGATGGCGCGCTCGAAGCCGTTGGCGGTGGCGAAATCGAGCGCGGCGTCCATGCGCAGCGCGTACAGGTCCGGCGCCAGTGGCGGCAGCTTCCACAGGTGGCGGTCGCGCAGGCTGCCGTCCGGGTGCAGGCCGACTTCGATGATGCGCGGGTGCAGCCGCATGAACAGGAAGTGCGACAGCGCCATCAGAACGCCCGCCAGCACGCCCCAGTACAGGCGCGGAGCGGCCAGCACCGTGACCGCGAACGTGACGCCCGCGGTCACGGCTTCCACGCGGGAGATCTTCCACAGGTGCAGGAAGGCGCGCGGCTTGATCAGGCCCATCACCGCCACCAGCACGATGGCCGCCAGCACGGCCAGCGGCACGTGGTGCAGCATGGGCACGAACAGCAGCAGCGTGACCACCACCACCGCCACCGAGAAGACGGTGGCCCATCCGGTGCGCGCACCCGCGTACAGGTTGAGGGCCGAGCGTGAGAACGAGGAACTGGTGGGGAAGGCGCCGCTGAACCCGGATGCCAGCTTGGCCAGGCCCTGGCCGATCAAGTCCTGGTCGCGGTCCCAGCGCTGACCCCGCTGGCCGCTGTCCACCTTGGCGCTGGAGGCCGTTTCCAGAAAGCTCACCAGTGTGATCACGAGCGTGGGCAGCACCAGCTGGCCCAGCGTGCGCCAGCCCGGCCATTCCGGCAGGTAGAGCGCCGGCAGGCCCTGCGGCAGGCTGCCGATGACCGCGCCGCCGCGCGCCTCGAAGCCGGTGGCGGCGCTGACGGCCGCGCTGCCCACGACCACCGCGAGCACGGTGGGAAAGCCCGGCCGCCAGCGCCGCGCGAGCACCAGCAGCGCGAAGCTGACCACGCCGAAGGCCAGGGCCGGCCAGTGCACCTGGAGCTGCGGCAGCGCATCCCAGTCGGTGAACCCCAGCAGAGCCGGTAGCTGCGAAGCAATGATGAGCACGGCCGCAGCCTGGGTGAAGGCCATGAGCACGGGCGAATTGACCAGGTTGAGCAGCCAGCCGAAGCGCGCGAAGCCGAGCACGATCTGCAGCAGGCCCGAGAGCAGGGCCAGCCACACCGCCAGCGCGATCCACTGCGCGCTGCCGGGTTCGGCCAGGCCGGTGAGCGAGGCGCCGACCAGCAGGCAGGTCAGGGCGGTGGGGCCGACGGACAGGCGCGGCGAGGCGCTGAACAGCACCGCGATCAGTGCGGGCAGCAGCGAGGCGTAGATGCCCGTGACCAGGGGCATGCCGGCCAGCGCCGCGTACGCCACCCCCTGCGGTATCACCATGAGACCCACCGTGAGCCCGGCCATGGCCTCGCCACGCAGCAAGACCGCGTCAGGGCGCGGCCAGGCCAGGAAGGGCAGCAGTCGTCTCATTCGGCTCATGCGCCGATCGTACTTGGGTCGGTGTGCGGGAAGCCGCGCAGCGGCGCAGCGGGGAGCACCCTACCTCTGCGGCATGTCCTTCGCGGAGTAGCCGAGGCTCACCGTGGCGTCGGCCGGGATTGGCGGCACGGTCTCGTTCCAGGCCAACCATTGCGCGCGCATGCGCTCCAGCCGCTCGGGCTCGCGCGGGGCGAGGTTGGCGCGTTCGCGCTCGTCTTTCGCGATATTGAACAGGTATTCGTGGCCATCGACCTGCAGGTACTTCCAGTCGCCGTCGCGCAGGGCGCGCTGGCCGCGGTGGTTCATGCGCCAGTAAAGCGGCCGCTCAAAGCGCCGCGAAGGATCGCGCAGCACGTCGAGCACGCTCACGCCGTCGATGGGCCAGTCCGGGTGCGGCTGGCCGCCCCCGGCTTCGAGCAGGGTGGCCGACCAGTCCATGCTCATGCAGTGCTGTGTGCTCACCGTGCCGGCCGGGATCGCGGCGGGCCAGTGCGCGATCCAGGGCACGCGGATGCCGCCTTCGGTCAGGTCCATCTTGCCGCCCACCAGCGGCCAGTTGTCCGAGAAACGCTCGCCGCCGTTGTCGCTGGTGAAGACGACCAGCGTGTCCTGGTCCAGCCCGTGCTCGCGCAGCGCGGCCATGAGCTTGCCGATGCCTTCGTCCATGTGGTGAATCATGCGACGGTAGGTCTGCACGTCGCCACCGTGCAGGTGGAACAGGTTTTTTGCCACGTCGCTGGCCACGTGCGCGTCGTCGCGTGTTTCCCAGGGCCAGTGCGGCGCGGTGTAGTGCAGGCTGAGCATGAAGGGTGTGCCCGCCTTCGCGTCGGCCGCGCGCTGGTGCACGTGGTCCACCGCGCGCTGCGAAAGCACGTCGGTGAGGTAGCCCACCTCGTGGTGCTCGTCCTCGTCGATGTAGAGATCGTGCTCGCCGCTGGACGAGCAGTGGGTGAAGTAGTCGACCCCGCCAGCCATGATGCCGAAGAACTCGTCATAACCCGAGCGGCGCGGCCCGAACGCCGGCGGATAGCCCAGGTGCCATTTGCCGATGAGCGCGGTGTGGTAACCGGCCTGTTTCAGCAGCGAGGGCAGGGTCGGCACCTCGGGCGGCAGGCCCAGCGTGGTGCTGCCCTTGCTGCGGCTGTTGATCGGCTCTTCCATGGCGCCACGCAGGCGGTACTGGTAGCGCATGGTGATGAGGGCGAAGCGCGTGGGCGAGCACACGGGTGAATTCGAGTAGCCCTGGGTGAACTTCATGCCGCCGGCGGCCAGCCGGTCGATGTGCGGGGAGACCGCGCCGAAGTCGGCCTCGCGCCCGCCGTAGCAGCCGAGGTCGGCATAGCCGAGGTCGTCGCAGACGATGTAGATGATGTTGGGACGTTTCGATGTCATGAATGCCTGGATGTCGAGGGGGCTCAGGGCTGGTAGCCCGATTTTTGTACCACGGGGGCCCATTGCGCCCGGTAGGCGTCGAGCATGGCGCGTGTCTGTGCGGGCGAGGCGGCGACCGGCGCCATGCGTGCTTCCTGAAAGCGCTTGACGGTCTCGGGGTCCTGCATCACGTCGCGGATGGCATTGCCCAGCTGCTCCACACGGGCGGCGGGCATGCTCGCGGGCGCGAAGAAGGCGTTCCAGCCGTCGGCGGTGATGTCCAGGCCGGCCTCGCGGAAGGTCGGGATGTCGGGGGCGAAGGGCGAACGTTTCGCACTCGAGACCGCCAGGATGCGGATCTTGCCCGCCTCGTGTTGCGGCAGCAGGGTGTCGAAGGTGTCGAAGGCCATCGGCACCTGGCCGCCGATGAGATCGGCCGCCAGCGGACCCGAACCCCGGTAGCCCACCACCTGGGCCTTCACGCCGGCCTTCTCGCCCACCATCAGGCCGAAGAAGTGCGGCAGGCTGCCGGTGGCGGGCACGCCGAAGTTGGCCTGGGAGGGGTTGGCGCGCAGCCAGGCCAGCAGGTGGTTGAGTTCGCGCACCGGCACCCCGGCGCCCACGGCCACGCCGAACTCGTAGCTGCTGGCCTGCGCCACCGGCTGGTAGTCCTTGTCGGGGTCGTAGCCGGTGTCCTTGAACACCAGGGGTGCGACCACCATCACGGCCGGGTTGCCCAGCAGCAGCACGTTCTGGTTGGCGGGGGTGGTCTTGACCTGCTGGGCGGCCAGGCGCCCGCCGGCGCCGGTCTTGTTCTCCACGATCACGGTCATGCCCAATTTCGGCCCGAGCTTGTCGGCCACCAGGCGCGCCACGCGGTCGGTGGAACCACCGGGTGCGTAGGGCACCACCAGGCGCAGCGGGCCGTCCAGTGGCTGGGCGTGCGCCGGCAGGCCAACGGCCGTGGCAAGGGAGGCGGTGGCAAGCAGCAGGTGTCGGCGGGTCGTCATGGCGTGTCTCCTGAAGGGGCTGGCGTGCGGGTGTTCCCGATGCGGCCCACCATGCTATGCAGGGACAATCAATTGCAGAAATCAATCATTGCGGGTGTTTTCCCTGAGGGTAGGGCCTGTTCACACTATTCTTCCAGGATGCGTTGCGGATCAAAAAGGCCATGCGCAAGGCGCGAAACGCAGCCGGGGTTTGCCCCCGGCAAGGCTTCGCAACGCCGCGCATGGCCTTTTTGGCCGCAACCCGAAGGGAATGGGGTGGAAACAGCGCCACTCTTCGTTGCACGCCTAGGCCAGACGCCCGGTCTGGCCGTCGTCGCGCACCTCGATTGGCGCTGTTTCCACCCCATTCGCACTTGGAAAAATAGTGTGAACAGGCCCTAGTTCCATGTCCGACGCCGACCGGCTTGCACATCCCCTGCACCAGGACGACCTGTTGCTCTACCGGCTGTACCGCCTGCACGTCACGGCCGGCAGGCTGGTCATTCCCATGTGCGAGTCGGAGTTCGGCATCACGCGGCGCGAGTGGCGTCTGCTGTCGTTCCTGGCGGAAGGCGAGGGGGTGCTGTCTTCGCAGCTGGCCGAACATGCCATGCTCGACCGGGCCCGCACCTCGCGCACGCTCACGCGGCTGGCGGCCAAGCAGCTGATCGTGCGCCAGCCGCGTCCCTCTGACCGGCGCGAGGTACATGTCTACCTGAGCGAGCAGGGGCGGCGCCTGTACGACGCGATCCACCCGCGCGTGATTGCCATCAACCGCGAACTGGTCGCGGGCCTGACAGACGCGCAGCGAAAGGTGCTCGATGCGGCGGTGGACGCGCTGCAGGCGCAGGCCACCCGCATGCTGGCGGCAAGTGCCGGAGCCGGCGTTGCGCGCGACGACACGGCGTAGCGACGGGGTCGCCGCCTATACGCGTTTTTCCCGAGAAAATACCCTCCCGGGTTGTGCCGCCGCCCGCAACAATGGCGTGCCGCACTCCTCGAAGGAAGCCATGCCCAACCCCCGGTCAGCGAGCCCCTCATGAACGCCCGCCGGCGCAATCTGGTCGCGCTCGTGGCCGCCATGACCGTGCTGGCCACGGGCCTTCTCTGGTGGCAGTCCGACCGCGCGCAGGCGCAATTGCGCGAACAGGTGCTGACGCAGGCCGAGCAGCGCAGCCTGCAACTGGCCGACGCCATGGGTGGCCAGGTCGAAGCGCTCATTGCCAGCGTGGACGTGGCGCTGCAGGACCTGCGGCGCGAGTGGCTGCTGGACCCGGAGGGCTTCGACCCGATGGCGCGGGTGGGCCTGGCCACCCTGCCGCCGGGCATGGTCACGCACCTGTCGGTCGCCAATGCCGAGGGACAGGTGGTGTACGACAGTCTGGGCATGCGGGGTGAGACCCACGTGGGGGACCGCGAACATTTCCAGGCCCAACGCGACGGCGGCGGGGTCGACCGCACCTACATCGGCAAGCCGGTGCATTCGCGCATCGCGAAGGAGTGGACGGTCGTCATCAACCGGCCGATCCTGCGGGACGGTCGTTTCGACGGCACCGTCAACCTGCTGGTGTCGACGACCTATCTCGCGGGGCGGCTGGCATCGCTGCAGCTCTCCGACAAGGATGTGGTGAGCCTGATCGACCGGCGCGGCAACTTCCTGGCGCGCAGCCGCGACAACCTCAATGCCATGGCCTCGCGCGTGCCCTCGGACCGGTCCTACCTGGTGTATCCCGAGCAAACCAGTGGCATCTACCACGTCAGCGGCCTGCTCGACGGCATTCCACGCACCTATGGCTGGCAGCGCCTGGCCAATACCGGCCTGATCATGGTGGTCGGTCTGGCCGACGCGTCCGTGCTGGCGCCGCTGGCGCCGGCCCTGGCCCGCAGCCGCGCGGTCGTCTCCTTGCTCTCGGTGTTGCTGGTGGCGCTGGGCGCGGTGGTGATGGTGTTGCTGTCCAGGGTGGCCCGGCACGAGGCGGCGGTGGCCGCCAGCGAGGCGTTTCGCGTGCGCCTGTTCGAGAGTTCGCACGTGCCCACCGTGGTGATCGACGCCCAGAGCGACCGTTTCATTGACTGCAACGACGCCGCGCGCCGGATCTATGGCTACAGGTCGCGCGCGGACGTGCTGGGAAAAACGCCCATGCAGGTGTCGGCGGCGGTGCAGTACGACGGCACGCCGTCGTCCGAGAAGGCACGGCACTACATGCAGCAGGCGCGGCGCGAGCAGAGCATCGTGTTCGAGTGGCTGCACGAGCGCCCGGACGGTACGCGGTGGGATGGCGAGGTTCACCTCATGAGCTTCGAGTCCGAAGGACGCGTCCTGATGCAATTCACCCTGCACGACATCACCGCGCGCAAGCGCGCCGAGGCGGCGCTGCGCGAGAGCGAGGTGCGGCTGAAGGAGGCGCAGGGGCTGGCCCGCATCGGCAACTGGCAGCGCGATCTGGTGGGCAACGTGCTCACCTGGTCGGACGAGATCTACCGGATCTACGAGCTCGATCCGGCGCAGAAGCCTGCATTCCGGCAGATACTCTCGGTCGTGCATCCCGACGACCGCGAGCTGGTGACGACTGTGTACAACGAGTCCGTGCGCACGCGCCAGCCCTACGATGTGGTGCACCGCTTGCTCATGAAGGACGGGCGCATCAAGCACGTTCGCCAGTGCGGATTTTCCCAGTACGAGGGCGACCGCGCGGTGCACAGCACGGGCACGGTGCAGGACGTCACCGACCTGCGAACGGCCCAGGAGTCGCTCAAGCGCCTCAACGCGGAGCTGGAACACCGCGTGGCCGAACGCACGCGCGAGCTCTCGGTGCTCAACCGCGAGTTGGAGGCGTTTGCCTACAGCGTCTCGCACGACCTGCGCACGCCGCTGCGCAGCGTCGACGGTTATGCCAGCCTGCTGGCCGACGAGTTCGGCGAGGACCTCACGCCCGAGGGCCGCTCCTATGTCGAGCGCATCCGCAAGTCGGCGCGGCGCATGGGGCAACTGATCACCGACATGCTGCGCCTGGCCCACCTGAACCGCGCGGAGTTGCGGCACCAGCCGGTCAACCTGAGCGAGATGGCGCGCCTCGTGGCGGCCGAACTCGTCGCCAGCGACCCGAACCGGCAGGTGAGCTGGCATATCGACGACGGCATGACGGCCTTCGCCGACCAGGGGCTGATGCGCGTGGTGCTGCAGAACCTGCTGGGCAATGCCTGGAAGTACACCGCGCAATCCGCCGACGCGGTGATCGCGTTTACGCAGATACCGCGCAGCGACGGCTTGCTGGAGTTCTGCGTGCGCGACAACGGTGCCGGCTTCGACATGGCCTATGCCGGCCAGTTGTTCGAGCCCTTCAAGCGCCTGCATGCGCACCACGAGTTCGAGGGCACCGGCGTGGGCCTGACCACCGTGGAGCGCGTGATCGAACGCCACGGCGGCTGGGTGCGCGGCGAGGGCGTGGTGGGCGAAGGCGCGGCGTTTTTCTTCACGCTGCCTGCGCGGGAGACACTGCGCTGAGTGCGGCACAATAGCTGTTCCCGACGGCAGCTCGGGCGCGCCTCGGGCGCGCCGCGGTGCCGGCCCTTGCTGACAGTCCCGGAACACACCACCCGCTCAGCGGGTTCAAGCCCGCCGCCCACAGCGCGCACCCTGGCTTGCCGGGCGCACCTGACACATCGGGCCACCGCCTCCGTCTTTTTCCTCACCACGGGCAGGTGCCCGCGCCCAAGCCTTCGGGCCTGCTCCGCAGGTCGAACCCCGCCGTTTCGTTGTTGCGCAACGCCCGGCCGCGCGGAGCCATCACCCGACACTCTCTGGAGGCGCCCCATGCAGCTCAATGTCTCGGCCGGTCCTGTCCTGGTCGTCGTCAAGCGCGACATGTCCGGACCGCCAATGTTCCCCTGAGGAGGCTTGCCCTATGACGTTTGAACTGTTGCTGGCGCTGGGCAAGAGCTTTCTCTTTGTTTTTGCTGCCCTGCTGCCGATCCTCAACCCCGCGGCCACCGCCCCGATCTTTCTCGGTCTGACGGCGGGCGCAAGCCCGTCCACGCGCGCGCTGCTGGCGCGGCGCATCGCGCGCAACATGTTCGCGCTCATGGTGGGGTCGATGCTGATCGGCTCCTACGTGCTCGACTTCTTCGGCATCTCGCTGTCGATCGTGCGTGTGGGCGGCGGCCTCATCGTGGCGTCGGCCGCCTGGCGCCTGCTCAACGCCAGCCACGCCAGCGAGGACCGCCGCGCCGCGCTGGCCGAGGCGTTCACGCCCGAGCACGCGCGCAACCAGGCGTTCTACCCGCTGACCTTTCCCGTCAGCTGCGGTCCGGGCTCGATCGCGGCGGCCATCACCGTGGGCGTCTCGCTGCACAACGACAGGCTCGCCATCTCGCTGGCCAACATGGGTGGTGGCGTGGTCGCGCTGTTTGTCATCGGGGTGGTTCTCTACCTCGCGTTCCGTTACGCCCAGCGCCTGCTGCGTCCGCTGGGCGAGGCCGGCACCATGATCTTCCTGCGCCTCTCGGCCTTCATCCTGCTGTGCCTGGGCGTGCAGATCGTGTGGGACGGTGTGAGCGAGTTGCTGCGCGGCTTGCTTCTGGCGTGAGGCCTGTTCACGCCTGTGTTGACAGGCCCTAACCCGCTGGTCGCCGCAGCGCCTTGCGGGCCTGGGCCACCATGGGACGGATCAGGCAGCCGTGCGCATGGTCGTTGATCAAGCCCATCGCCTGCATGAAGGCGTACACCGTTGTCGGGCCCACGAACTTCCAGCCCCGCTTCTTGAGGTCCTTGGCCAGCGCCTGCGAGGCGGATGAGGTGGAGGCGGTCTGCGGCGGCCCCAGGTCCGCCTCGTCGGGCTCATGGCGCCAGAAGTAGGCCGCCAGCGAGCCTTCGCTCTGGACCAGTTCCCGGGCCATGCGGGCGTTGTGGATCACCGCCTCGATCTTTCCGCGATGCCGCACGATGCCGCTGTCGTCCAGCAGGCGCGCGACATCGCGTTCGTCAAACCGCGCGACGCGGTGAAAGTCGAAGCCCTGGAACGCCGCGCGGAAGTTCTCGCGCTTGGCCAGGATCGTGCGCCAGCTCAGGCCCGACTGGAAACCTTCCAGGCACAGTTTCTCGAACAGCCGGCGGTCGTCGGTCACCGGAAAACCCCATTCGGTGTCGTGGTAGTGCAGAAACTCGGGCGCCGCGGCGCACCAGCGGCAGCGCGGTTGGCCGTCCGCGCCGGGAAGGGTCGTGCTCATGCTTCCCGCGTGGTGCCATGCGCCAGCACCACACCACCCTGGCGGTCCTGAAGGCTGCCCGCCAGCAGGAACACGCCGTCTTCAAACCCTTGCCGCAGCCATGCCTGATGGTCTGCCATGTGCTGCTGCGCCGAACCCGGGTTGGCGGAGAACCGGAGAAAAACCACAAACATCATTTCCTCCCTTTTGATGACGAAGACAGAGCACGGCGGCGCGGCGCTGCCGCCGCCGTGGCCGTTGCGCCGGCGGGCGCGCAGGACGCCACCCAGGCGCGCATCTGGTCCACCTCGCGCAGCACGAAGGCCCGGTCGCGCAGCGCCAGGGCCAGCGTGGCCACACCCTGGCTGCGCGCGAGCAGGTGCATCGCGAGGGCGTCCGCGTTCTTTCCGTGGCCCATGCGGACGAACTGCTCGCGCAACCATTCGCGGAACAAGTCCAGGATCGCGTTGGCGCCCTCCTGGGCCTCGTGGCCGAGCCTGGCCAGCTCATTGCACAAAGTGCCCACGGGGCAGCCGTGGCGCATGATGCTGGTCTGATTCCGGACCAGCATCTCGATGAATGCATACAGGCAGTCCTGAGGTGTCGCGCTGTCGGCTTCCCACTGCGCCAGCATCGCGCGGGTGCGCTCCAGTCGCGCGGCGATCACGGCGTCGAGGATTTCGTCCTTCGACTTGAAGTGGTAGTAGAAATTGCCGCGCGAGATCTGCACGGCTTCCGCAATGGTGGCGAACGAGGTGTGCTCGAAGCCTTGCTCATGGAACAGGGTGTCCGCCGCCTGGACGATGTGGTCGCGTGTGGTGGTCATGAATTCTTCACGATTTGGACGGTTGTCCTATGGGTCGGCGAGACTTTAGGTCAACTGTCCTACGATGTCAATTCACACGTCCGGCGCTGGTGCGGCACGCCGTGGCCTGCAGTCGTTGGGCGCGCGCGGCACCGTCACATGAGCACGTCGCGCAGGGACGCGTCCTTCTCGAACTGCGCCTTCGCGAACGGGCACAGGGCGATGACCTTCGTCCGCGTCTCGCGCGCCCAGGCCACCAGCGCGTCCAGCAGTTGCCGCCCCGCGCCCTGGCCCTTGAGGCTCTCGTCCACCTCGGTGTGGTCGATGATGATCAGCGTGGGGCTGGTGCGGCTGTAGGTCATTTCGGCGAGGCGTTGCCCGCCCGGCTGGACGAAGAAGGCTCCCTTGGAGGCGTTTTCCTGATGCTGGATGGCGTGTGGCATGGTGTGTTCGATGAGGACGGTTGGTGGAAGGGCAGACTATCACCGCAGCCCAGGGGGCGCCAGAAGCGACGAAGCCCGCAACGCCGGTGGTTGCGGGCTCCGTCGGGTGCGCGGGCTCTGAGCGGTCAGAGCTTCGCCGAGGTGATGTAGCTGTCGTAGCGCCACTCGGAGAAACGGCTCCACAGGATCTGGTCGCGCTGGAAGGCGCGCATGTCCTGGTGGATCCTCCTGAACTCGGGCGACTTGGCCTCGTGCGCGGCGAACACCTCCTTTGCGGCCTTGAGACCGGCGTCCATCACGGCCTTGGGGAAGGCCACGAGCTTGGTGCCGCCGGCGACCAGGCGCTTGAGCGCGGCGGGGTTCTGCGCGTCGTACTTGCCGGTCATGTCGCGCGCGGCCACGGCGCCGGCGGCGCGCACGATGGCCTTGTTCTCGGCCGACAGCGCATCGAAGGCCTTCTTGTTGATGAAGAACTCGAGCTCGGCGCCACCTTCCCACCAGCCGGGGTAGTGGTAGAAGGGCGCGACCTTGTTGAAGCCCAGGCGCTCGTCGTCGAAGGGGCCGACGAATTCGGTGGCGTCCAGCGTGCCTTTTTCCAGGGCCTGGTACACCTCGCCGGCGGGCATGTTCTGGGCCACGACGCCCAGCTTGGCCATGGACTCGCCGAACAGGCCGCCGCCCATGCGCATCTTCAGGCCCTTGAGGTCGGCCACGGTCTTGATTTCCTTGCGGTACCAGCCGCCCATCTGCGTGCCGGTGTTGCCGGCGCTCATCGAGACGATGTTGTAGGGCGCGTAGAAAGCGTCCATGAGCTTGCGGCCGTTGCCGTGCTCCATCCAGGCGTCCATGTGGCGCGCGTTCAGGCCGAAGGGCACGGCGCAACCGAAGGCGAAGACGGCGTCCTTGCCGGTGAAGTAGTACGACGCGGTCTGCGCCATCTCGATGGTGTTGTCCTGCAGGGCATCGACCACGCCGAAGGCGGGCACGAGGTCACCGGCGGGGTGCACGGACACGTCGAACTTGCCGCCCGAGAGGGCCTTGACGGTCTCGGCGAACTTTTCGGCCGATCCGAAGATGGTGGGCAGCGACTTGGGAAAACTGGAGGCCAGGCGCCAGCGCACGGCGGCCTGTGCATGCACGGCGGGAGCGATGCCGGAAGTGAGAACGCCGGCGATGCCGGCGTTTTTGATCAGGGAACGACGATCCATTGAAAAACGACTCCTGGGGGATGAGGACGGAAACAAAAAAACACCGGGCCATGGCGGCCGGTCGGGGTATGCTACCCCGTCGGGCATCTCCTTGCGCGCCTGCCGATATTCCCCGAACGGATCGTTCACCCCTGCAGCAGGGTCGCCAGGTCGAAGCTGCTGCGGTGCCCGAGATCGTGGCCGTGTTCGCGCAGCCAGCCATCGGCCGCGTCCCGGCCCAGCCCGTGCAGTCGCGACAGGAACGACCATTGCGTCTGCGTCTTGCTGCCCGCGCCCAGGGGTGCCAGGGAGGCGCCGCCGTCGATCAGGTGCACACGCAGGCGCTGCACGCGCCGCAGCAAGGCGGGGCCACCGGCCTGCGGCGCGTCGCCCGCCATCTGCTTCATCAGCGCGAGCGTGCGCAATTCCTTGAGCAGGCTGGCGTTGAAGGTCACCTCGTTGACGCGGTCCAGGATGTCGCTCGCGCGCGTGGGAACGCTCTCGCGCTGCATGGGGTTGATCTGCACCAGCAGCAGGTCGTCGGCGCGGGTCTCGTTGACCAGCGGCAGCAACGATGGGTTGCCGGCGTAGCCACCATCCCAGTAGGCCTCGCCGTCGATTTCCACCGCCTGGAACAGCAAGGGCAGGCAGGCCGAGGCCAGCACCATGTCCGCGGTGAGTTCATGCTGACCGAAAATGCGCAGGGCACCGGTGCGCACCTGGGTGGCCGCGACGAACAACTGCGTCTTGTGGCAGCGGCCCACGCTGTCGAAGTCGATCGTCTCCAGCAGGATGTCGCGCAGCGGGTTGAGGTTGAGCGGGTTGAGCTGGTAGGGCGAGAGCTGCTGCCCGAAGGCATCGGCGGCGCGCCGGATCGGCTCGGTCCAGGGCTGGATCCAGGGCGCGAACCAGTCGTGGGCCGGGCCCATCATGGCGCCCAGCGGGCTGGTTTGCAGGTGGTGAAAGGGCGAGAGTTCCGCCACGCGGGTCCAGAACTGGCGCAGCACGCGCCGCGCGCCTTCGCGCCCGCCGTCCATGAGGCCGGCCGCCAGGGCCACGGCGTTCATGGCGCCGGCGCTGGTGCCACTGATGGCGGTGATCTCCAGCGACTCGTCCTCCAGCAGGCGATCGAGCACGCCCCAGGTGAAGGCGCCGTGCGAGCCGCCGCCTTGCAGCGCGAGGTCGATCGGGCGAATGCCGGGGCGGGGTTGCCGGACGGTGGTGGCGGTGCGGGGGCGAGGGGAAGCGGGCATGTGCTGGCGGTCGGTGGGTCTGCAAGGCATTGCACCATGGCCCGGGCCAGTCTGCACCGTCTGGGACAATCGCCCTTTGCCTTCGCCACGCGCATGTCCACCCCCACCCTCGAGTCCGCCCCCCTGTCCGCCGACGATGCGGTGCCCGCCAGCGGCCCGCTGGCGCGCGAAGCGCTGGCGCTGGCCGCGTTCGACCACGTGGTGGCGCACGCGCCGGGCTACCGCGCGCGGCCGGGGCAGCGCGAGATGGCGGCGCACATCGCTCAGACGCTCTCGGGGGTGAGGCTGGGCGACGGCGCGGTGGCGAGCGACGCGGCGCTGCCCGACCGCGGCATCGCGGTGGTGCAGGCCGGCACCGGCGTGGGCAAGTCGGCGGCCTATGCGTCCACCGTGATCCCGCTGGCGCTGGCGCAGCAGAAGCGCGTCATCATCAGCACCGCCACCGTTGCGCTGCAGGAGCAGTTGATCGCCAAGGACCTGCCCGCGCTGGCGGCCGAGCTACCCGAGCCGTTCAGCTTCGCGCTGGCCAAGGGGCGCGGGCGCTATGTGTGCCGCCTCAAGCTGGACCAGTTGAGCGGCGGCGATGCCGCGAGCGCGGACCTGTTCGAGAGCGACGACGCGGCCAGCGGCGACACCGACGCCGGCGCCGGTGCCGCGGCCCAGGCCACGAGCGCGCTGGCATCGGCGGCGGCCTCCGCGCGCTGGCAGGAACGCGGTCGGCAGTACACCACCTGGGCCAGCGCCCTCGACGGCGGCACCTGGGACGGTGATCGCGACCGCCTGGACGACCCTCCCGACGGCGCGCTCTGGGCCCCGGTGGCCGCCGAGCGCCACACCTGCACCGCACGCCACTGCCCTAGCTACCACAGCTGCAGCTACTACCAGGCGCGCGCCCGGCTGGCGCAGGCGCAGGTGATCGTGGTCAACCACGACCTGCTGCTGTCCACGCTTGGCCTGCACGCCCTGCCTGCGCCGCAGGACTGTTACCTCGTGTTCGATGAGGCGCATCACCTGGGCGCGGTCGCACAGGGGCAGTTCACCGCCTCGATGGACCTGATGCGTGGCCAGTGGCTGGACAAGCTGCCGCGCGCGGTGGACGAGGTGGCCAGCGCCATCGAATACCGGCCCACGATCGACATCGCCGCATTTGCCAGGGAACTCAAGAGCGCGCAGAACGAGCTGGCGCGGCTGGCCATGCAGCGCATTGGTGCGCTGCCGGCCTGGCTCGACCTGACGGGCCGTGCCGCGGGGCGCGCGCCCGCGCGCGGCGGCTTCTACGACGCGGGAGCCCCGGTGGTGGACCGCTTCGACGGCGGCATGCTGCCGGCTGACTGGCTTGAGGTGGTGGCGAAGCTGCACGCCAGCGCCAGCTGCCTGCTCAAGGTCTTCGAGGCGCTGGCCACACAGCTCAAGGCCAATGCACGCGACAACCCGGGCGACGCCGCGCGCTGCGCGAAGCTCTACAGCCGCCTCGGCGTGCTGGCGCCGCGCCTGCAAAGCGCGCAGGAAACCACCGCCTGCTGGCTGCAGGACGCAGGCGACGGCCAGCCGCCGCTGGCCAAATGGCTGGAGGCGGGCGTGAGCCACGGCCTGGTCACGCTCACGGCACACGCCTGTCCGCTGCAACCGGGCAGCCTGCTGCGCAACCATTTGTGGAACCAGGTGCGCGCGGCGGTGGTCACCTCGGCCTCGCTCACCACGTGCGGCAACTTCGATCACTTCCTGCACGAGTCCGGCCTCGCGTTCGACGGCGCGGTGGCCGCGCGCGAGGTGCAAAGCCCCTTCGATCACGCGAACCAGGGCCGCCTGGTGGTGGTGCAGACGGCGGCCGATCCGAAGGACGTGGACGGCTACACGCGCGAGATGCTCGGTGCCCTCATGGCCGACCTGCGCGAGGTGCACCGTGGCGCCCTGGTGCTGTTCACCTCGCGCGCGCAGATGCGCCAGGCGCAGGCGCTGCTGGAACGGGGTGAACACGGGCCGTTGCGCGAGCGCGTGCTGGTGCAGGGCGAGGCCTCGCGCGCCGTGCTGCTGCGCCGCCACGCCGCGCGGGTGGCCGATGGCCAGCCTTCGGTGCTGTTCGGTCTACAGTCCTTCGGGGAGGGGCTGGACCTGCCGGGCGTGCTGTGCGAGTGGGTGTTCATCACCAAGCTGCCCTTCGCTTCGCCCAGTGACCCGGTGGGCCAGGCGCGCGCCGACTGGTTGAAGAGTCAGGGCCGCGACCCGTTCAGCGAACTCGTGGTGCCCGCCACCGGTGCGCGCCTGCTGCAGTGGACAGGACGCGCGCTGCGCAGCGAGACCGACGAAGCCGTGGTCGTTTGCTACGATGCCCGGCTGTTGCGCCAGTCCTATGGCAGGCGCATGCTCAAAGGCCTGCCGCCCTACCGCCTGCAGCGCCGCCAGGATGGCGTGCTGAGCGACGTCTGAAGTTCCCCCAACACGAGATCACCACGCCATGTTCTTCGCCACCCTCAAACTGGTCCACCTGCTGGCCGTCATTCTGTGGGTGGGCGGCATGGCCTTTGCCCATTTCTGCCTGCGCCCATCGGTGCAGTCGCTCGAGCCGCCGGTGCGCCTGCGCCTGCTGCACGCGGTGCTGGGCCGCTTCTTCTCGCTGGTGATGTGGGCCATCGTGCTGGTGCTGGCCACCGGGCTGTGGATGATCGGTCGCGCGGCAAAGGAGTCGGTGCAGGCCGGGCTGGGTTTCAACATGCCGCTGGACTGGTCCCTCATGGCCACGCTGGGCATCGTGATGATGGCCATCTTCGGCCATATCCGCTTCGCGTTGTTCCGGCGCCTGTCGCGTGCGGTGGCGGCCAGTGACTGGGCTGCCGGCGGCGCTGCCATGGCGTCCATTCGCCTCTGGGTCTTCGTCAACCTGTGCCTGGGCGTCGCGATCGTCTGCCTGGCGGTGCTGATGGGCTGACGCCGGGGCCACGAGGATCGCGCCGCGTCGCATCCCTAGGCTGTACGCCCGCTTGTTCCCTCTGCCTGCGCGGGTCATTCTCGATGCCGTCGCCACCACCCGGTGGCCACAACATCGAGGACCCACGCATGACCACATCCTTCCCTTCCCTTCGTGGCGAAAAACCACAGACCGTGCTCGTCCTGCAGGGCGGCGGCGCCCTGGGGGCCTACCAGTTCGGTGTCTATCAGGGGTTGCACGAGGCCGGCATCGAGCCCGACTGGGTGATCGGCACCTCGATCGGTGCCATCAATGCCGCCCTGATCGCCGGCAACGCACCCGAACACCGGCTCGAACGCATGGAGGCTTTCTGGGATCGCGTGACGCACCAAGGGCTGTCGACCTGGCTGGCCGACGTGTTGCCCGACTGGGCCCATGCCCAGCACAAGCTGGAGGTGGTGCTTGGGGGACTGTCCGGGTTTTTCCGGCCGAACTGGCTGACCTGGGGAGCCGGCCGGTCCGAGCCGGGTGGCGAGACGCCGTCCTGCTACAGCACGCAGCCCTTGCGCGAGACGCTGTCGGAATTGCTCGATCCGTCGCTGCTGGCGCGCGGACCGACCCGCCTCACCGTGGGTGCCGTCAACGTGCGCACGGGTCAGATGCGCTATTTCGACAGCCGCCATGAGGTGGTCGGCATCGATGCGGTGATGGCCTCCGGGGCCCTCGCGCCGGCCTTCGCGGCGGTGCATGTGGACGGCGAATCCTATTGGGATGGCGGCCTGTACTCCAATTCACCCATCGAGGTGGTGCTGGACGAGCATCCGCGGCGCGATGCGCTGATCTTCAGCGCACAGCTGTGGCGCGCCGAAGGAGCCCTGCCGCAGAGCCTGCCCGCCATGGACGAGCGGCTCAAGGACATCCAGTTCGCCAGCCGCGCCGACAGCCACATCGAGCGGCAGCGCCAGCTGCACCACCTGCGCCATGTGGTGTACCGGCTGATTGACGCCTTTCCCGAGGAGCACCGCGGTCATCCGGTCCTCCAGCGGCATCGACACCTTGCGTGCGACGCCGTGATGCATGTGGTCAAGCTGCGCGCGCCGGTGCTGCCGGGTCAGGATGGTGCCAAGGACATCGACTTCAGCCGCCAGGGCATTGCCGTGCGCCATGCATCGGGCCTGGCCACCGCGCGCGCGGCACTGGAGAGTTGCCCGTGGAACGACGAGCGCGGCCTGTCCGAGGGGATGTGCGTGCACCAGATCGACGCCGTGGCGCGCTGAGCCCGTGCGTCAACCGGGCGCGGTGGCTTTCAGCCGGGGCGTGCCGTCCGGCACGAGGGGCGAAGGCAGGCGCTCGCCCCACATGCGCCGCCACAGCCAGGGCAGGGCCGTGGCCATGTCGGGCCTGAAACCCGTTTGCGTGGGCCGGTGCCCGCCGTTGGCGCGCGCGGCTTCGGTACCGAGGTCGAAGCGGAAGGTGTAGCTCGGTTCCTGTCCCATGCGCAGGTCGGTCACGTAGAGGCGACCATCGACGCTTGCCGCGCTGTAGAAGCCATGGGTGAATCGGGCCATGCGCGCGAGGTAGGGGTCGTCGCGGTGTTGCGCGATCAGGTCCGCGCCGCGTTCGTGCACCGTCCACTGAATGGCTCCGTCCTCGTCCAGCAGCGAGTGGTGCCCCTCCAGGTACTGCGTCGGCGTGATGGCAACCAGGCGCCAGAGCACGGTGTTGAAGGGCGCGGGTGTGACGAGAAGTCCCTCGGCCGCGATGCCCTGCGCCTGCAGCGACGCGCGCGCAACCTGCGTGGCTTGCTGCTGCGCCCCCACGCTCCAGGCCAGGTACAGCGTGCTCAGCACCAACCCGGCGGCATTCCAGCGCAGGCCGCGCGGCGGCTGCATGCGCAGCGCGGCCACCACGCCCACGATCAGCGGCACGGTGTAGGCCGGGTCGATGATGAACATGCTGCCCACGCCGAAGGGGTGGTCGCTGAACGGCTGCAGGAGTTGCGTGCCATAGACCGTCATGGTGTCGAGCAGCGGGTGCGTGATCAGCACCAGCCACAGCGCGAGCCACCAGCGTTTGAACAACGCCGCTTCGCCGTGCACGCGCGAGGCGATCCACGCCAGCGCCGGCGCGATCAGCGTCAGCACGAACAGGGCGTGGCTCTCGGCCCGGTGGCGCGTCATGTTGAGGATGGCGTCGCCATGGTCGATGAAAGCGTCGAGATCAGGCAGGGTACCGCCGATGGCGCCCCAGAGCGCGGCCTTCCACACGGCGGTGCGCCGGCCCATCACGGCAACGCCCACAGCGCTGCCGAGTGCGATTTGTGTCAGTGAATCCATGGCGCGAGAGCTTATCCGCGCCGCGCGACACCGGCGAGGGAGCGGGCTTCTTCAGGCCTGAACCACGATGGGAAAGGTGGCGCGCAGAGCGTCGCCGCCCGGCGCAAACGGCACGGTGACCGCGGCCCTGTCCTCGTTGCTCATGCGCCGCCAGAGGCCGTCGCGCTCGTTGCCCGGATCGCCTGCCACATACAGCTGGGTGGTGAGCAGTTCCTGGCGATCGAGCCGAACCTTCACGTGGATGTGCGGCGTACGCCCGGTGTAGGGCACGGGCTTGAGGGTACGGAAGCGGTAGCGGCCGTCGCGCCCGACGGTGACCTGGCCAAATCCCTGGAATGCCGGGTCCGCGCGCCCACCGTCGCCCGGGTGGTGGTAATGGCCTGCGTGGTCGCACTGCCAGATCTCGACCACCGCGCCGGACACCGGCACGCCGGACAGGTCGGTCACCGTGCCCTCGATCCAGGCGGGCTGGCCCTTGCCGTAGACCACATTGCCGTTCTTCAGCAGGTCGGCGTCGCTGTCGGCCGGGAGGCTCACCGGGTAGAACGGGCCCTCGGTCTGGCGCGGCGTCGGACGCAGGTTCTTCGATTGCGCCAGCGCGGCCGGGAGCCAGACAGGGGCCGCCACGGCGGTGGCGCTGGCGATGATGAGGCGGCGGCGGGGCAGGCAGGACATGACGCTCTCCAGTCGGCGATGGTCTGGTTGGAAACCTTGTAGGTGCGCAAGTTCCGCGCCGTGGGCGGCACGGGCGCTCTACTTCGACCGCATCCAGGCCAGCAGGGACGAGCGCATGGCTTCCTCGACCGACATGTCGATTGGCGTGGTCCAGCTGCGCGGCACGAACACCGTGTAGCCGCCGATCATGTAGCCCATGGGCAGGTACACCGCCACATGGTCCAGCTCGGCAAGGCCTGGCGGCAGGCCCGCCATGTCCTGCCGCGTCACCAGCCCGACGATGGTCATCTCGTTGTCGGGCATCTTCAGCATCACCACCTGCTGCTGCGCTTCCTTCTTGCCCGGCGAAAAATAGTCGGCGAAGCTCTTGAGCGAGGAATAGATGCTCTTGACCACCGGCAGGTTGGTGAAGGGCAGTTCCACCCACGAGAGCAGCCGCGCCGTCGCGGGTTGCGAGATCAGGAAGCCCAGCCCCAGGATCATCGCGGCGCCAATCACGATGCCCAGGCCGGGCAAATAGAAATCACCAATCAACGGGCGGATCGCCCACATGGCGATGGACTCCACCCAGGCGATGAACAGGTACAGCACATAGAGGGTGAGCGCGACCGGCAGAAACGTGATCAGGCCGCGAAAGAAGTACTGGTAGACCGGTTTCATGGAAAGCCTGCAGGGGTTGCGCGGGCGGGGCGCCCGCCGTCACGCGGCAGCATATCAGTCACCCGGCTTGCAAGCGGTGACAATGGCCCCACCTGTGCACTGTTTGCCCGCTGGCGGGCCTGCTCGTCCGGCGCGCGCGCCGGTTCCGGAACTCCCTTGGGGCCAGAAGGCTCTCTTTTCCATGAACGGACTCTTTGACTTCTTTGGCCGCGTGCTGCGTGGTGTGCTCAAGCTCGTGCTGGGTCTGGCCGGCCTGGTGTTCCTGCTCAGCTTGCTGCTGGCCACCCTGGTGGTGGTGATCGGGGTATCGCTCTGGGCCTTGCTCACCGGGCGCAAACCGGCGCCGGCCGTGGTGTTCAGCCGGTTCAGGCAGACCTCGCAACGCTACCGGCAGGGGGTATGGCCGGGTGCGGGCAACAGCGGCGGACGACGACCGACGGGCGATGTGGTGGATGTGCAGGCCACCGAAGTGCCCGACACGCCCGCGGCCGACCGCGACAAGTCGCCTCGCTCGGGGCCGGACACGATGGCGCGCGTGTGGCGCTGACGATTTCCTAGCCTTTGTCGTGGCTGGCGCTGGCCTGCCGGCGCGCCAGGGCCGCGTCGTACAGCGCGTTGCGCGGCTGGCCGGAGATCTCGGCGCACAGGCGCACCGCAGTCTTCAGCGGCAGTTCAGCCAGGAGCAGATCCAGTGTGCGCAGGGTACCGGCGCTGATGCCGTCCGCCTCGTTCGCCTGTGCGATTTGCGGGTGCACCATCAGCACGAACTCGCCCCGGCGGCGGTGCTCGCTGGCCTGCAGCCAGCCGGCAAAGTCCTGCGCGGGCATGCGGGCGATTTCCTCGAACTGCTTGGTCAGCTCCCGGCCCACCGTCAGGGTGCGTTCGCCGAGGGAGGCCAGATCCCTGGCCAGTGCCTCGATGCGGTGCGGGGCCTCGAGCAGTACGCAGGCGCGCGCATCGGCGCCGATCTGCCTGACTTCTCGCTGGCGCTCCGCCGCCTTGCTGGCGAGGAAGCCCACGAACACAAAGGAGCCGTCCCAGCCGCTGTGGCCGGCCACGCTCAGCAGCGCGGTGATGCTGCTGGCCCCGGGCACGGGCACGCACCGCAGGCCGGCCTCGGTCACAGCGGCCGCCAGGCGCGCGCCCGGGTCGCTCACCCCGGGCGTGCCCGCGTCGCTCACGTAGGCCACGCGCTGGCCCTGCTGCAAGCGCAGGACCACCGTCTGCGCGGCTTCGGCTTCGTTGTGTTCGTGCAAGGCCAGCAGGGGCTTGTGCAGGCCGTACCCCTGCAGCAGGGTGGCGGTGTGGCGCGTGTCCTCGCAGGCCACGGTGTCGGCGAGGGACAGCGCCTGCAGGGCACGCAAACCAATGTCGGCCAGGTTGCCGATGGGTGTGGCGACCATGTACAGGGCGCCTTGCGGATAATGCTGATGCCCCGCCGCGTCGTGCGCGGCGGCCAACAGGGATGGAGAGCTTGCGGACAATGTGGGGTTCCAGAAAGCAGGGGGCACCAGCCCGTACCGGCGCGCATGCCGGGACCACGAAGGCTCGGGGTGACGCGGCCGAGGCACTGGCCCTGGCTCACCTTCAAGGGCATGGCCTGCGCCTGGTGCAGCGCAATTTCAGAACCCCGGGCCGGGGCGGCGGCGAAGTCGATCTGATTATGCGCGAGCCCGATGGAACGCTGGTGTTTGTCGAGGTGCGGCAGCGCGCGAGTTCGCGCCAGGGGGGCGCCGGCGCCAGCATCACCAGTGTGAAGCAACGCCGCATTGTGTTCGCGGCGCGGCACTTTCTGCTGCGTCTGGGCTCTGAGCCTCCATGCCGCTTCGACGTGGTGCTGATCGAAGGGCCGGCTGGTGCCGCCGAGGCTGCGCACATCGAATGGCTGCGCGCCGCCTTTGATGCACCCGCCGCATTTTGATACAAGCCCCGCCGCTATGATCGCGCCATGCTCTTGCAACGCATACAGCAACAGTTCATCGACAGCGCCGACCTGAAGTACCAGTGCGCGCAGTCGCTGGCGCCTCTGGTCGAGGCTGCCGTCGCGGCGGTTCTGGCCAGCGTCACCGGCGGTGGCAAGGTGCTGGCGTGCGGCAACGGCGCATCGGCCGCGGCCGCGCAGCATTTCGCCGCCAGCTTCATGGGACGCTACGAGCGCGAGCGGCCCGAACTGGCGGCCCTGTCCCTGGCGTCCGACGCGGCGGTGCTCACCGGCATTGCCAACGATTTCGAAATACGCTCGGTGTTCGCACGCCAGGTGCGCGCGCTGGGCCAGGCCGGCGACGTGCTGCTTGCGCTGTCCACCACCGGCAACTCGGCCAACGTGGTGGCCGCGGTCGAGGCCGCGCACGAGCGCGACATGAGCGTGGTGGCGCTCAGCGGCGCTCGCGGTGGTCGCCTGGCCCAGCTGCTGCGCGACACCGATGTGCACCTGTGCGTGCCACACGAGTTGCCAGCCCGAATCCTCGAAGTGCATCACCTGGTGCTGCACTGCATCTGCGACGGCGTGGACGCCCAATTGCTGGGCCTGCCCGACGCCTCAAACATCAATGTGGAGAATGCCTCATGAGCCATCTGAAGAAGACCGCAACACTTCGCCGCGTTGCCACGGCCGCCCTCGCCTTGGCTGCGCTGGGAGCGACGCTCACTGCCTGTGCGCCGATCATGCTGGGCGGCGCCGCGGTGACCGCGCTGGTTGTGGTGGACCGGCGCACCTCGGGTGCGCAGCTGGAGGATCAGGGCATCGAGTTGCGTGCATCCAACCGGCTGAAGGACGCGCTGGGCGATACGCGCGCGCGTGTCAATGTCTCCAGCTACAACCGCCGCGTGCTGCTCACGGGCGAGGCCGCCAGCGAGGCGGTCAAGGCACAAGTCATGCAGATCGTCTCCGGCGTGGACAACGTCCGGGAGGTCATCAACGAACTCGACGTCACCAGCAGCCCCTCATTCAAGGAGCGCGCCACCGACACCCTGATCACCGGGCGCGTGAAAGCCTCCCTGGTCGATGCCAAGGACCTGCAGGCCAGCGCATTCAAGGTGGTGACCGAGCGCGGCTCGGTGTACCTGATGGGGCGTGTGACGCAACGCGAAGCCGACCGCGCAACCGACATTGCGCGCAACACACCGAGCGTGATGCGCGTGGTGCGCGTGCTGGAGGTCATCTCCGAGCAGGAGCTCGCGGGCATGGCGAACAAGCCGGCTCCCGTCAACGACGCGAAGTAGCCTCTGGTGAGATGGGAAGCGGCTACTTCAGCCGCTTGATCAGGCTGGACGTGTCGAAGCGCCGGCCTCCCATGGCCTGCACGTCGGCGTAGAACTGGTCCACCAGGGCGGTCACGGGCAGTCGCGAGCCATTGCGCCGGGCTTCGTCCAGCACCAGGCCCAGGTCCTTTCGCATCCAGTCCACCGCGAAACCGAAGTCGAACTGGTCAGCCACCATGGTCTTGCCGCGGTTGTCCAGCTGCCAGCTCTGGGCCGCGCCCTTGCCGATCACGTCCAGCACCTGGTTCATGTCCAGCCCGGCCTTCTGACCAAAGGCAATCGCCTCGGACAGCCCCTGGACCAGACCGGCGATGCAGATCTGGTTGACCATTTTCGTGAGCTGGCCGGCGCCGCTTTCGCCCATGAGGGTGAAGGCCCGCGAAAACGCCATGGCCACCGGCTTGACAGCATCGAAGGCGGCCGAATCGCCACCGCACATCACGGTGAGCGCGCCGTTCTGTGCACCGGCCTGACCACCCGAGACAGGGGCGTCGACGAAGGACAGGCCCAGGGCCTTGGCCGCACTGAACAGTTCGCGCGCAACGTCGGCCGATGCCGTGGTGTGGTCAACGAACACCGAACCGCGCGCCATGCCGGCAAAGGCACCGTCGGCGCCCAGCGTGACGGCGCGCAGATCGTCATCGTTGCCCACGCAGGCGAACACCACGTCGGCGCCCTGCGCGGCTTCGCGCGGCGTGGCCTTGTGTGCACCACCAAATGCCGCTGCCCAGGCCACCGCCTTGCCCCCCGATCGGTTGTAGACCGTCACCGAATGCCCGGCGCGTGCCAGGTGTCCTGCCATGGGGTAGCCCATGACGCCCAGGCCGATGAAGGCAACTTTGCGGGCAGGGGTGGATTCGTAGGTGCGTTCGGCGATGTGGGTCATGACGTGTCTCTTGTGTCGTTTCAGGCATGCCGCGGGACTGGCGATGCCGGGTCGCGGGCATTGTCCCTGGGCGGGTGGCGCACCGCAGTCGCAGCGCGCGGAGGGTCAAACAATCGTGAGGTGCTCGGTACCCGCAGCCAGATCGAGTGACTTGGCGCGCTGGCTGTTGAGCTTGATCTGCAGTCGCAGGTCGTTGAGCGAGTCGGCGTTGCGCAGCGCATCTTCCAGCGTGATGAGGTTGGCCTCGAAAGCGTTGAAGAGGGCCTGGTCGAAGGTCTGCATGCCCATCTGGGTGCTCTTCTTCATGATCTCCTTGATCTCGGCGACATCGCCCTTGAAGATCAGGTCGGAGATCAGTGGCGAGTTGAGCATGATCTCGACAGCGGCGTGGTGCCCCTTGTTGTCCTGGCGCGGCACCAGGCGCTGCGAGACCAGGGCGCGCAGGTTCAGCGAGAGGTCCATCAGCAATTGCGGGCGGCGCTCCTCTGGGAAGAAGTTGATGATGCGGTCCAGCGCCTGGTTGGCGCTGTTGGCGTGCAGCGTGGCCAGGCACAGGTGACCGGTTTCCGAGAACTGGATCGCGTGCTCCATGGTTTCGCGATCACGGATCTCGCCCATCAGGATCACGTCAGGCGCTTGCCGCAACGTGTTCTTCAGAGCCGCTTCCCAGCTGTCGGTGTCCAGGCCCACCTCGCGCTGCGTGACCACGCAGTTCTTGTGCGGATGCACGAATTCCACCGGGTCTTCGATGGTGATGATGTGGCCGTGCGTGTTCTCGTTGCGCCAGTCCACCATGGCCGCCAGCGAGGTGGATTTTCCCGAGCCGGTGGCGCCCACCAGGATGCACAGGCCGCGCTTGGACAGCGCCACGTCCTTGAGCACCTGGGGCAGGCCGAGCTTGTCGATGGTGGGCAGCACGGCGGGAATGGTCCGCAGCACCATGCCGACCTTGCCCTGCTGGATGAAGGCGCTGACGCGGAAGCGTCCGATGGCGGGGGGTGCGATCGCAAAGTTGCACTCCTTGGTGCGCTCGAACTCGGCCGCCTGCTTGTCGTTCATGATGGCCCGCGCCAGGGCCAGTGTGTGCGACGCATTCAGCGGTTGCGGCGACACCTTGACCACAGCACCGTCAACCTTGATCGCGGGCGGGAAATCGGCCGTGATGAACAGGTCACTGCCCGTTCGGCTGAGCATGAGGCGCAGCAGGTCGTTGATGAATTTGGATGCCTGGTCGCGTTCCATGTGTCCTGCCCCTTGTCTGGAAATCAGCCCGGGAAGTTCTCGGGAATCTTGGCTTTGCCGCGTGCTTCTGCCGGGCTGATCACGTTGCGCTTGACCAGTTCCGACAGGTTCTGGTCCAGCGTCTGCATGCCCACGCTGTTGCCGGTCTGGATGGCCGAATACATTTGCGCAACCTTGGCCTCGCGGATCAGGTTGCGGATGGCGCTGGTGCCCAGCATGATCTCGTGCGCGGCCACGCGGCCCGAACCGTCCTTGTTCTTGCACAGCGTCTGCGAGATCACCGCCACCAGCGATTCCGACAACATGGCGCGCACCATGTCCTTCTCTTCGGCGGGGAAGACGTCGATGATGCGGTCGATGGTCTTGGCCGCGCTGGAGGTGTGCAGCGTGCCGAACACCAGGTGGCCGGTTTCGGCGGCGGTCATGGCCAGCCGGATGGTTTCCAGGTCGCGCATTTCGCCCACCAGGATCGCGTCCGGGTCTTCGCGCAGGGCCGAGCGCAGTGCGTTGGCAAAGCTCAGCGTGTGCGGGCCCACCTCGCGCTGGTTGACCAGGCACTTCTTGGACTCGTGCACGAACTCCACCGGGTCTTCCACGGTGAGGATGTGGCCGTACTCGGTTTCATTGAGGTGGTTGACCATGCCGGCCAGCGTGGTGGACTTGCCGGAACCGGTCGGGCCCGTCACCAGCACCAGGCCGCGCGGGCGCAGGGCCAGGTCACCGAAGATCTTGGGCGCGTTGAGTTGTTCGAGCGTGAGGATTTTGCTGGGAATCGTGCGAAACACCGCACCGGCGCCGCGGTTGTGGTTGAACGCGTTGACGCGAAAACGCGACAGGCCTTCGATCTCGAAGGAGAAATCGCACTCGAGAAACTCCTCGTACTGCTTGCGCTGGCTGTCGTTCATGATGTCGTACACCATGCCGTGGACCTGCTTGTGGTCCAGGGGTTCGACGTTGATGCGTCGCACGTCGCCATGCACCCGTATCATGGGTGGGAGACCGGCCGAGAGGTGAAGATCCGATGCTTTGTTCTTGACGCTGAAGGCAAGCAGTTGGGTGATATCCATCCCGGGGTCCCGTGCGGTGTTGAGGTATGACGGCTGATTATGACGACGATTGAAGGCAATCTCCAAGGCTTGCACCAGCGGATCGCACAGGCGTGCGCGCAGGCCGGACGTGAGGCGAACCAGGTCTCGCTGCTGGCGGTTTCCAAGACCTTTGGACCCGACGCCGTTCGTCAGGCGCATGCCGCCGGCCAGCGCGCGTTCGGTGAAAACTACGTGCAGGAAGGGGTCGAGAAGATCCTGATGCTGCGCGAGGCGTTCGCGCCGTCCGAGCCCATCGAATGGCACTGCATCGGGCCGGTGCAGAGCAACAAGACCCGCCTGGTGGCCGAGCATTTCGACTGGGTGCAGTCGGTGGACCGCCTGAAGATTGCCGAGCGCCTGAACGACCAGCGCCCCGACGACCTGCCGCCATTGCAGGTGTGCCTGCAAGTCAACGTGGACGGTGGACTCACCAAATCCGGCGTCGCGCCCAACGCCTTGCCCGCGCTGGCGGCCGCGGTCTCCGCACTGCCCCGGCTGCGTTTGCGCGGCCTGATGTGCATCCCGGATCCGGCGGAGGGCTTCGAGGCGCAACGCGCCCTGTTCCTGCAGGCCCGCGCGCTGTTCGACCGGCTCAGGGCCGAGGGCTTCCCACTCGATACCCTGTCCATGGGCATGAGCGACGACCTGGAAGCGGCCGTGGCCGCCGGATCGACCATGGTGCGCGTGGGCCGGGCCGTGTTCGGCAGCCGGCCCAAACGGATCACTTCGGCGGCTTGACGCTGCCGCAGGCGGCGGCCAGCCACTTGCCCTGGCCGTCCATGGTCATGGACTGCGGCTTGCCCTGGTGCATGGTCTTCATCTGCATCTTCATGCTGTAGGCCGTGTCACCGCTGAAGGTGTACGTGCCCTCGCCGCTGGACGGCGGATTCTTGCAGGTAAAGCTCATCGAGAGCGCGTTGGCGCTGCGCGAGGTGACGGTGGTGGTGCAGTCGCCCTCCGTCTGCATCGGCATGTCCTGCTTCGCAGCCATTTCGGGGGTGATGCAGACCTTCGTCATCATGCCGCCCCCCGCGCCCGCCTTGGGCATGCTCATGCCCTGCTTGGCCAGCATGTCTTCCATCTGCTTGCGCTGCGCGGGCGGCATGCTGGCCAGCTGTTGCTGCATCTGCGCCATGGCTTGGTCCATCTGCGCGTTGCCCCCCATCTTGTTCTGGATTTCCCACAGGCCGGGTCGGGCGGTCTGGGCCTGAGCGTTGGCGCTAAGGGCGAGGGCGCCAAGCAGCAGGACGGTGGTGGATGTTCTGGGCATGTCGGCTCCTGTGGTGAGACGCGACATTGTGGGTCGGCGGTTTGTAGTGTCAACGGAAATGGCAATCGGTCACCACACCGCCGCTAGCCCGGTGGCAGCTGCTGGGTGCTCCCAAGGGTATGTGTAATTCCAATTAATTACATTGAGTGTCGCCGGATGGATGGGTCATCCGGCGTACGTGCAACCCGAGGGAGGACATCCAGATGAAACAGGGTGATGGCTTTGCAGCGTGCTCGCGCATGGGCGCGCTGGTGCTGATCTTCATGCTGGCGGCATGCGGTGGTGGAGGAAATTCGGCGTCCACGCCTCAAGAGGCAATCGCGCAGCTCGAGGCCGCTGGCGAGCTGCCGAAGCTTGAACGGGAGTCGACGCTGGGCGGAATCGATGCCAACGCCAACGGTGTTCGCGACGACATCGAAGCGCACATCGAGAGGAAATACACCGAGCCTGCGCAGCGCGCGGCAGCGATGCAGACGGCGCGGGACTATCAACAGATGCTGTTGGTCGACAAGAGCGATGCGGTGGCCGTGCAAACGCTCATCGACGCGGGTGCCAGGGCATCCAACTGCTCATTCGAAGTCTTCGGAGGCCTCGACGGCTTTCAGCGGAGCTATCAGATGTCGCGCGAACTGGAGGCGATGACCACGAATACCAAAGATCGATTGAAGGCATATCTCGACTTCAATCGTGCTGCCAGCGGATCGGTTTCTTCTTCGCCCAAGGAGAACGTCTGTGACTAATGCCAAGTACAAATACAACAAATGGCGATGGATTGGCGCATTTGTGTTGACGATGCTTTGGGGAGCACCTCCTTCTTTGGCGCAGGAGCAATGCGATGCACAAGGGGTTGTCTTTGGGTTCTTCAATGGCGTGCAGACCACACTGCCCCAGGCCCGAGATGCGCGTCGGCTTCTGGAGGCCCTCTATGGTCCCATCACGCCCGCCGGTGAGCCCATCACCTACGAACTCTTTTACAACGACACCCAGGGCTTCGCGGACTTCGTGGAGACCTTCGATCAACGGCTGCAGGAGCACGGCGGACTGCTGGCGGGGCGCTTCGAACTTTTCTTTTCGGCCACGCGGGGCGAGGGTTCCTGGTGGACGGCGTTGACCTCGGCGATCCCGAGTCTGGTGGGATTTCTCGACGACCTGTTCAATCTGTCGCGCGCCGCGCTGATGCGTGAGCTGACCAAGGGTCTGGGGACGCCGAACATGGGGGAGGTGGCCGCGCGCCATCGAGAGCAGATTGATCTCTGGGCAGGACTGCAGAAGAAGATGCTGTTCCTCGCGCATTCCCAAGGCAACCTCTTCGTGAATCAGGCCTATGCCCACGCGCTGACCCGGGCAGACGCGAACGCGGTGAAGGTGGTGCACGTGGCCCCGGCTTCGCCCATGTTGTCCGGGCCCCATACCCTGGCTGACAAAGACCTGGTCATCAACGCCTTGCGCCTGACTGGCTCCGTGGCTCCCAACACGGACGAGATCCTGCCCTATCTGGACCGTCCGCCCGGTCTCAATGGCTCACGCGACCTGATCGGGCATGGCTTGCTCGAGATCTACCTGAATTCTGCGCTGGCAACGTCCGGAAGCGTCCGGGGCCACGTGCTGGCGGCTTTGCGAGAGCTGGATGCCTTGCCGCGCCTGCCTTGGCAACCGTTCCCCGATTTTTTACCGGCAAGTGGACCACATGGCCCGTATCCCGCCGCTGTTTATGCGCCAGTGGTGGCGTCTCATGTGCTCGACAGAGTCGAGTGGCAGTCCAGTTCCCCTGCGTCGTGGACCAGGGTCGATGGCGGGCGCTGGAATTTGCGCCCGCGCACCCAAGAAGAATGGATGGCGGGCGGTTGGGAGAACGTCTACTACGTGGGAAAGGGAATGGGTGGTTACTCCCGGTGTACGTGGGGCGTCCATCCGGTGGACGGCTGGGAGGAGCCCTACGTCGTCTTGCAGGAGTGTGTCGACGAACGCATCCCGCAAAGGATCTCGCTTCAGCCGAAGTTGCCCGATGAGTTGATTGCCCATGTGGGTGCGCCCGTCGGGACGGTTGTGACATTGAGCACCATGACCTTCTCCCGCACCGACATGGGCACGCATTTGAATACTCGATTGGTGACTGAGAAGGATTCGCCCCATGCTCGTGTTCGCTTCTTTTCGCGCGTGTTGCCCCTCTGGAGCAATGGGTACGGCCCTGAAACATATTGGGAAGAGGCGTATCAGGAATCCGGTGGCGAATTGCTGAATCCAGAAGCCTTTGAGGCTTGGTGGGCGGCCGAGCGGGAGCACGAGGCTGCGGAAAGCCTTCGCCACGAACGGTACCTTGAAGCGTTTCGCGAAAATGAACGAAGACGCGTTCTCTGCGAAGGAACTGGGTAGCCCTTTGCACGGGCGGTGCCCTCACAACGGCAGTCGCGAACTGTTCTTCACTTCTTCCATCACCGCGTAGGTGCGCGTCTCGCGCACACCCGGCAGTTGCCACAGCACCCTGCCGGCGAAGTCGCGGTACGCGGCCATGTCGGCCATGCGGGTCTTGAGCAGGTAGTCGAAGCCACCGGCGACCATGTGGCATTCCATGATCTCGTCGCGCACCTGCACAGCGGCCTTGAATTCGTTGAACACGTTCGGGGTGGTGCGGTCGAGCAGCACCTCGACGAAGACCAGCATTCCCCGCCCGAGCTTGAGCGGGTCCAGGCGCGCTTCGAAACCGAGGATGTAGCCGTCGCGCTGCAGCCGCTGGGTGCGAGCGAGCACGGCCGTGGGTGACAGGGCCACCGCCTCCGCGAGCTTGAGGTTGGTGACGCGGCCATCGGCCTGCAGCAGGCGCAGGATCTTCAGGTCCACGCGGTCGAGTTCGCTGTTGCCGGCTTCCATGGGGAGAGATTATCTGACTGACCGACGAATTTTAGATAAAAACTCAATCAATCAGGCGGGAACATACGCAGATTATCAACTGCATTGCCCTTCTGGAGTCCATCATGCCCCGCGCCGCAGACCGCCTGCCTTTCCCATACCGCCCCGAACCCGGGGTGCTCGCCGAGCGCCTGAGCACGCTGGACGGCGCGCTAGACTGGCCCGCTGCCGCGCGACAGGCCGCGCCCTGGGTGCGCGCTGTGCGGGAGAATCCGCCGCCATTCTGGGCCATGGAGAGCCTGCTCAAGGAGTACCCGATTTCGAGCGCCGAGGGCCTGGCCCTGATGCGCCTGGCCGAGGCCCTGCTGCGCGTGCCGGACGCGGAGACCGCCATCGCACTCACGGCCGACCAGCTGGGGCGGGCGGATTTCGAGGGGGCTGCGGATTCGACCCTGGCGCGCCTGTCGTCGACCGCCATCGCGATGTCCAAGCACTTCCTGCCCGAGGCGGACAGCCAGCCCGGCCTGATGAGCAAGCTCGGCGCCCGGACGGTGGTGGCCGCCACGCTGCGCGCGGTGCAGTTGCTGGGTCGCCAGTTCGTGCTGGGTCAGACGATCGAGGCGGGCCTGAAGGAGGCCGCCGCAGCGCGCAAGCGCCAGCCGCGGCTGGGCTTCAGTTTCGACATGCTGGGCGAAGGCGCTCGCACCGACGAGGACGCCCTGCGTTATCTGGCGAGCTACCAGAACGCGATTTCGGTCATCGCTGCCGGCGCAGACCCTGCGCGCCACCCGAGCGGCAACGACGGCATTTCGATCAAGCTCAGTGCGCTGCACCCGCGCTACGAGGACGCGCAGCACGGGCGCGTGATGCGTGAGCTCGTGCCACGCGTGTGGTTGCTGTGCGAAGGTGCCGCGGCGGCGAACCTCAACCTCACCATCGACGCGGAGGAGGTGGACCGGCTCGAACTCTCGCTCGAGGTGTTCGAGGCTCTGGCCGCCAGGGTGGCGCAGCAGTTCCCGCAATGGCAGGGCTTCGGCCTGGCGCTGCAGGCCTACCAGACGCGCGCGGTCGAGCTCATCGGGCACGTGGCCGCGCTGGCGCGCCGGTACCGGCTGACGTTCATGTGCCGGCTGGTCAAGGGCGCCTACTGGGATGCGGAGATCAAGCGGGCGCAGGAACTGGGGCTGCCGGCGTACCCGGTGTTCACCCGCAAGCCCCACACCGACGTGAGCTATCTGGCCTGCGCGAGGGCGCTGCTCGACGCGTCCGATGCGATCTACCCACAGTTTGCGACGCACAACGCGGGCACGATCGCCGCCATCCTGCAGATGGCCGAGGCACAAACCGCACCGTTCGAGTTGCAGCGCCTGCACGGCATGGGCGAGGGCATCTACCGCGAGGTGCTGAAGAACCCGGCTGTGAGTTGCCGTGTCTATGCCCCCGTGGGCGCGCACCGCGACCTGCTGGCCTACCTGGTGCGTCGCCTGCTGGAGAACGGCGCCAATTCGTCCTTTGTGCACCAGCTCGCTGACGAATCGGTGGGCATGGACGAGTTGCTGGTCTCGCCGCTGTTGGCAACGGAAGCTCCGCAGGATGGTGCGCCTGATCTGCCGTTGCCGCCCGAACTATATGGACCCGAACGGCCCAACAGCCTTGGGCTGGACCTGGCAGTGGCAGCCCACCGCGAACGGCTGCTGGCTGCGCACGCCACGCTCGAAGTGCCCACCGTGCCCGAAGCTCGCGCGCAGGAGGCCGATGCCGCGATGGCGCGGGCCGTGCAGGCCTTTGGCGACTGGCACCGCACGCCGGTGGCGCAGCGCGCCGCCACGTTGCGCCGCGCCGCCGACGCGATGCAGAAGCAAATGCCTCGCCTGTGCGCCTTGCTGGTGAAGGAGGCGCACAAGGGCTGGAACGACGCGGTCTCCGAGGTGCGCGAGGCGATCGACTTCCTGCGCTACTACGCCAACGAGGCCGAGCGCGTGATGGCGCCACATGTCCTGCCGGGTCCCACCGGCGAGAGCAACACCCTTCGGCTCGAAGGCCGTGGCGCCTGGGTCTGCATCAGTCCCTGGAACTTTCCGCTGGCCATCTTCACGGGACAGGTGGCCGCCGCGCTGGTGACCGGCAACACGGTGCTGGCCAAGCCGGCCGAGCAGACGCCGGCCATCGCGCTGGCAGCGGTGCGGCTGCTGCACGCCGCGGGTGTGCCCTCGGATGTCCTGCAACTGCTGCATGGCCCGGGCGAGACCGTGGGTGCGGCACTGGTGGCACAACCCGGCGTGGCCGGCGTGGTGTTCACCGGGTCAACCCAGGTCGCCAGGCTCATCCAGCGCGCGCTGGCCGCCCAGGACGGTCCCATCGTGCCCCTGATTGCCGAGACCGGCGGCATCAATGCCATGCTGGTTGACAGCACGGCCCTGCCCGAGCAGGTGGCCGACGCGGTGGTGGAGAGCGCATTCCGCAGCGCCGGCCAGCGTTGTTCGGCACTGCGTCTGCTGTGCGTGCACGAGGCGGTGGCCGAAGGCGTGATCGCGATGATCCAGGGCGCGGCCAGGGAACTGGTGGCGGGTGACCCGGCCGATCTGGCGACGGATCTGGGACCCGTGATCGACGCGGACGCCTTCGACGGCATTGCGCGGCACCTGCAGCGCCTGCGCGCCCAGGCACGACCGCTGCTCGAAGGGCCTGATGCCGCCACCTGGCCGCAACCGATCGCACCGCAGATGTTCGAGGTGGGTTCGATCGCCGACGTGACGCAGGAGATCTTCGGCCCCGTGCTGCAGGTGGTGCGCTGGAAGGGTGATCCGCTCGCCGTCGTGCGGCAGATCAACGCGCTGGGCTACGGGCTGACACTGGGCATCCAGACCCGCATCGACAGCCGCGCGCTGGCGCTGGCGGGCGCGGCGCGCGTGGGCAATGTCTATGTGAACCGCAACATGATCGGGGCGGTGGTCGGGGTGCAGCCATTCGGCGGTGAAGGCCTCAGTGGCACCGGCCCCAAGGCGGGTGGGCCACACTACCTGCAGCGCTTCTGCGCCGAGCAGACTCTGACCATCAACACCACGGCGGCCGGGGGAAACGTGGCGCTGTTCACACGCTAGCAAGCGGTCCGATCAGAGCGGTGCGGACGGATTACAGTGGCGCGACGCAATCCGCGCCCACCTCCACTGTCCGAAACGCACACCATGGCCGACAGACCCATCGCTCTCACGGAATCTCCCGATGCGCGGCGCATCCAGCAATGGCTGGACGAACACCGCATCACCGAAGTGGAGTGCATCATCCCCGACATGGCCGGTCAGGCGCGCGGCAAGATCGTGCCGCGCCACAAGTACAACCCGGCCGTGGGCCTGCGCCTGCCCGAGGCGGTGCTCGCCATGACCGTCACCGGCGACTATCCCGAGAAGGACTTCACCTCGGTGGCCGACCCCGACATGCTGCTGAGGCCCGATCCGAACACGCTGCGTCCCGTGCCATGGGCCAAGGAGCCCACGGCGCAGATCATCCACGACTGCTTCACGTTCGACGGCCGTGACGTGGACCTGTCGCCGCGCAATGTGCTGCGCCGCGTGCTCCGCCTGTACGCGGACGAGGGGTGGAAACCGGTGGTCGCGCCCGAGATGGAGTTCTACCTGGTGCAGGTCGAAGCCGACGAGGACATACCCCTCAAGCCTCCGGTCGGTCGTACGAAGCGCACGGAAGCGGGCATGCAGAGCTTCTCGATGGATGCCATCAATGAGTACGACGACATCTTCGACGTCATGTACGACTGGTGCGAGGCCGAGGGCATCCAGCTCGACACCCTGATTCACGAGATGGGCACGGCCCAGATGGAGATCAACCTCGACCACGGGGACCCGCTGCCCCTGGCCGACCAGGTGTTCCTGTTCAAGCGCACCATCCGCGAGGTGGCGATCCGCCACCAGATGTACGCCACCTTCATGGCCAAACCCATGCAGGGCCAGCCCGGCAGCGCCATGCACATTCACCAGAGCGTGGTGGGACTCGACGGGGCGCGCAACATCTTCAGCCGTGCCGACGGTGAGCCCTCCGATGCGTTCTTCCACTACATCGGTGGTTTACAGACCTACCTGCCAGCCGCAACAGCGTTCTTCGCACCCTACGTGAATTCGTACCGGCGCCTCTCACGCTTCACCTCGGCCCCCATCAATCTGAGCTGGGGTTTTGACAACCGCACCTGTGGCCTGCGCGTGCCGCACTCCGGCCCGCAGGACCGGCGGGTCGAAAACCGCCTGGCGGGCGTGGACGTCAACCCCTATCTGGCGATCGCGGCCAGCCTGGCCTGCGGCTATCTGGGCATGAAGCAGGGTATCAAGCCGGGTGAGCCGCTCACGGGCAGCGCCTACGAACAACCGCACCAGTTGCCCCGGCACCTCGACGATGCGGTGGAAAAACTCATGGCCTGCGCGCCGCTGGTCGAGCTGTTCGGCGAGCATTTCATCCAGACCTATAGCGCCATCAAGGAAACCGAGTACCGGGAGTACTTCGACGTGATCAGTCCCTGGGAGCGGCGCTTTCTGCTGCTGCACGTCTGAGAGCGCCTCCCCCGGAGGCAGAGCAGGGGGACTGTCAGGACATCACCAGCATCCCGGCCGTCGGGTTCTGCAGCAGGGCGGCGAGCGCTTCGATGGGCAGCGGCTTGGCAAACAGGTGACCCTGGAACTGGTCGCAGCCCTGGTAGGCCAGGAAGTCGCGCTGCTCCTGCGTCTCCACGCCTTCGGCCACGACCTGCAGGCTCAAGCTCTGTGCCAGTGCAATGATGGCGCGCGAGATGGCCGCGTCGTTCGGATCGGTCAGCACGTCGGCCACGAAGCCCTTGTCGATCTTGAGCTGGTCCAGCGGCAGGCGCTTGAGCACCGAGAGCGAGGAGTAGCCCACACCGAAATCGTCCAGCGAGAGCGTAACCCCCAGTGCCTTGAGCATGCCCATCTTGTTGATGGTGATTTCCATGCGGTCGGCCAGCAGGCTTTCGGTGAGTTCCAGCTTGAGCTTGTGCGGGCGGATGCCGGTGCGCTGGATCGCGGCCATCACCATGTCGACGAAGTCGGGGTGGCGGAACTGGCGCACGCTCACGTTCACCGCGATGCTCAGGCTCGCGGTCTGCGCGCTGCCCGCCCAGGCGGCCAACTGCTCGCAAGCGGTTTCCAGCACCCACTGGCCCAGCGGCAGAATCAGGCCGGTGTCTTCGGCCACGGGAATGAAGTCGGCTGGAAAGATCAGACCGCGCTGCGGGTGTTGCCAGCGGACCAGTGCCTCGACACCGGTGATGATGCCCACGCGATCCACCTGCGGCTGGTAGTGCACCACGAACTGCTGCTCACTGAGCGCGACGCGCAGGTCTGAGCTGACGGTGGCGTTGGCGCTCACGGTGGCTTGCATGCCCGGGTCGAAGAAGCACAGGGTGTTGCGCCCCAGCGACTTGGCCTGGTACATCGCGAGGTCGGCCTGCTTGAGCAACTCGCCCACGTCGCTCTGTTGGCCATTGAACGAAGTCACGCCGATGCTGGGCGTGGCGAAGTGCTGGTGGCCGGTGAGCTGGAAGGGTTCGCGCAAGGTGTTGAGGACCTTCTCGGCCAGGGCCGTAGCCTTGAAGGCCGCGGCGTCGGGGTCGGTGCTGAGGTCGTCGACCATCACCACGAACTCGTCGCCGCCCAGGCGCGCCACCATATCCGTCTTGCGCACGCTGCGCGTCAGGCGCTGGGCCACCTTCTGCAGCAGCTGGTCGCCCATGTGGTGGCCCAGCGTGTCGTTGAGGATCTTGAAATTGTCCAGATCGATGAACATCAGCGCGCCGTGCTGACCCGATCGCGCGCTCGCGGCCAGGGCCTGCTGCAGGCGATCCAGCAGCAACTGGCGGTTCGGCAGATCCGTGAGCGCGTCGTAGAACGCGAGGTGGCGGATCATGTCCTCGGCGGTCTTGCGCTGCGTGATGTCGCGGCCGACCGCCACCCAGTGCGTGATGTCCTCGGCGGTGGCCTGAACCGACACCACCTCCAGCTCGACCCAGAACATGGCGCCGTTCTTGCGCCGGACCATCAGCTCGGTGCGGGCCTGCCGCGACTGCTGCAGGTTGTTCGCGAGCTCGCGCAACTTGGCAATGGCCGGGTCGAGTTCAAGCAGCATGCGCGGCGTCTGCCCCAGCACCTCGGCTCGGCTGTAGCCCGTGTGCTGCTCGAAGGCATCGTTCACGAAAACGATGCGAGGCTCCTGGTCGTTGCTGGCGCCGGTCTCGGCGATCGCCACGATGTCATTGAGCCGCGACACACTGGTCTCCAGCAGCATCAGCTGTTCCTGCGAGCGGCGCCGCTCGGTCACGTCCCGGAAATACACCGCCAGGCCTTCGGCAAACGGGTAGGCACGCACCTCCAGCCATTTGCCCAGCGTGGGAAAGAAGTCTTCCAGCTCGACGCGGCGGTTGGTATTGAGCGACCGGGTCAACTGTTCCTTGAGACGCTGCGCCAGGCCAGGGCTGAAGTCTTGCCAGACTTCCAGGCCGAGCAGCTCGGCGGTGGATTTCTGCAACAGGCGCTCGCTTTCCTGATTCAGGTAGGTGAAGCAGCACTGCCGGTCCAGCGTCACGAAAGCCTCGGTGATGCTGGCCAGCGTGGTGGTCAGGCGCATGGCCAGTCGCAGGGTGTCTTGCTGCGCCTGCTTCTGCGCCGATATGTCCTGGATCGCTCCCTGGATGCGCACGATCTCGCCATTGGCACGGCGCACGGCGGTGCCCACGGTGCGCACCCATTTCGGCGGACCCTCCTCGGACGTGATCTGGATCTCCTCGTCGAAACTTTCCCCATGCTGCGCGCAGCGCTCCAGGCGCTGGCGGATGCCGTTGCGCCACTCGGGCGTGTAGCGCTGCACCATGTCCTCGAGGTTGCGGACATGGTGGTGGTCAGCCAGACCGAGGATGGTGGCGAATTCGTCCGAGTGCACCACCTCGCGGGTGGACAACTGCAGCGACCAACTGCCGGCACCCGCAGTGTGTTCGGTCAGGTTGAGGCGGCTCTCGCTCTCGCGCAGCATGGTGGCGTTGTATTGCTCGCTTTGCTCGCAGCGCCGCACCAGCGAGAGCATGTCACCTGCGTGCTGTGCCAGCGATTGCAACACTGGCGAGCCCGGTGCAGGGCGCTCGCGTCGGCGCCGATCCAGCAGCAGCAGGGCCGCGCCCGCCGGGCCTACGACAACCGGCAGAGGCAGCCAGTGGCCGTACCGAAAAGAGATGGCGCCGCGGCGTGCTTCGGGCAACCAGGCTTCCAGGGTGGGTTGTTCCACACAGCTTGCGAAAGTCTCAATGACCGCGACCACATCGGCCGCAGTCAGTCCGTGCTGGCCGAGCACCTCAGGCGGGGAGCGCGATGCATCTATCAGCAGGGTTGCCTCAACGTCCTGCAACCGAGCCGCCATCTCGGCCAACCGGTCCAGCTCGTCTCGCGAAGGCGGCACACCAGCGCGCTCGGTGCCGAAGTCGGCGACGGAGGGAAGTAGCTTGTCTTGGCCGGGGCGCATGGAGTTGGTGTGGATCGATTCGTTCGGGGGTCCAGCATACAGAGCCCCTGTCATCTGCCTCACATGAACAAGTCCTATGCTGGCAAACGGTGTGTGAACTTCTGCACGCCGTGTGCCGCCAGATTGGGTATTTGTAACAAATTTGTTTGTTTTTGTTCCTTGTGTTCTAACATAGTCCATCGTCGATGCCACGTGCTGCCTGTTCAGGCAGAGCCCCCGCGCCAGTGCATCGCCACCGCCAGACCGAATACACAAAGGGGTTGATTGTGAGCACTCTCGCAGAACTCAGGCAATACAGTGACGTTTCCAGTCTGAAGACCGCACTGCATCAGCTGTGCAGCGAATTTGGCCGCATCACGCGGCTGGACATTCTCACGGCCATGCACGAAGGCACGAAGCAGGCGATCTGCTTCCTGCGGATGGAGCGGCCCGAGCAGGAGCAGCAGCTCATGAAAAGCCTGGGCGTGGGCCGTTTTGGCGGTGAAGTGGTGTTTGTGCTCAACCTCAATGTGCCGGTGACGGCAGAGGACGGCCCATCGTCGCAGTGGGCCGACTCCGACATTTACTGATCGTTTCCGCGCTGCGCGAGCGGCGCAGCATGCCTTTCCCCCCGTGTCTCCCGATTGACCTGCATGCGCCAGTGCGCCGCGCAGAATCAGTGCATGAACGCCCTTCGCTCCCCGCTCGCCGCCCAGATCGTGCAATGGCTGATCGCGCCCGGCGATACCGTGCGCCCAGGCGACCCGCTGGTCATCCTGGAAGCCATGAAGATGGAGCACGAGTTGCGCGCCGATGCGCCTGCCCGTGTCCTCGAGCTGTTCTTCGGGGAGGGCGAAACTGTGCAAGCTGGCGATGCGCTCCTGCGTGCGGAATCCTTGCGCGAGAGCGATATTCAGCCCGCCGCAACGACGCGGCCCGATGACCTCGCCGCATCAGCGAATGTCCACCGCGGCGATCTGAAGCGGCTGCTCGAGCGTGAGGCCCGCGTCCAGGATGCCGCCCGGCCCGAAGCTGTGGCTCGGCGTCATGCGCTGGGCCAGCGCACCGCTCGAGAGAACATTGCCGACCTGTGCGACAAGGACAGCTTTCTTGAGTACGGTGCGCTTGCGGTGGCTGCGCAGCGGAGCCGCCGCAGCGAAGAAGACCTCATCGCCAACACCCCGGCCGACGGCATGGTGACCGGCATCGGGTCGGTCAATGGCGCGCTCTTTGGCGCCGAACGCGCGCGCGCGGTGGTCATGGCCTACGATGCCACGGTGCTCGCAGGCACGCAGGGTATGCGCAACCACCAGAAGACCGACCGTCTGCTTGGCATTGCGCTGGAGCAGCGCTTGCCTGTGGTGCTGTTTGCAGAAGGCGGCGGGGGCAGACCCGGCGACACCGACATGCCGATCATCGCTGGTCTGCATGTGGGCACGTTTGCAGCCTTCGCGCGCCTCTCCGGCCAGGTGCCGGTGGTCGGCATCGCCAGCGGCCGCTGCTTCGCCGGCAACGCGGCGCTGCTGGGCTGCAGCGATGTGGTGATTGCCACCCGGGGCAGCAACATCGGCATGGGGGGACCCGCCATGGTGGAGGGCGGTGGCTTGGGCGTGTATCGACCCGAAGAGATCGGGCCGAGCGCGGTTCAGCACGCCAATGGCGTGATCGACGTGCTGGTGGACGACGAGGCGCAAGCGGTGGCCGCCGCGCAGCACTACCTTTCATTCTTTCAGGGGCGCGTTTCTGAATGGCGCGCTCCCGACGCCCTGACGCTGCGCGACGTGGTGCCCGAGAACCGGCTGCGCGCATACGACACGATGATGGTCATGAACGGGCTGGTCGATGCGGAAAGCCTCTTGCCGCTGCGCACCGGTTTTGGCATCGGCATCCACACCGCTTTGGGGCGCATCGGAGGCCGTCCGGTGGGGCTCCTGGCCAACAACCCCCTGCACCTGGGAGGTGCGGTCGACGCCGATGCCGCCGACAAGGCGGCGCGCTTCATGCAGCTGTGCAACGCCCATGGATTGCCCGTTGTCACATTGGTGGACACGCCTGGTTTCATGGTGGGGCCCGAGATGGAATCCCGCGCCCAGGTGCGCCACGTCAGTCGCCTCTTCGTGGTGGCGGCTGATCTGCGGGTGCCGGTTTTCTGCGTCGTCCTGCGCAAGGGGTACGGTCTGGGTGCCATGGGCATGGCCGCGGGCGGCTTTCATGCGCCGGTTTTCACGATCGCCTGGCCGACGGCCGAGTTTGGCGCAATGGGGCTTGAGGGGGCGGTGCGACTCGGCTACCGCAAGGAACTGGAGGTATTGCCCGAAGGGCCACAGCGCGTCGCGCTGTTCGAGCGCCTGCTGGCGCAGCAGTACGCGAACGGTTCGGCGGTGCAGATGGCCAGCACGCTGGAGATCGACGCGGTGATCGATCCGGCGCTCACGCGCGACTGGTTGATCAAGGGGCTGGCGAGTGTCCAGGTGTCCGCCCCCCGCACGGGGCGCTTCATCGACACCTGGTGAGGCCTGCGGGCCTTGTGCCCTTGCCTTACATCAGGTCGCCGAAACCGGTGGTGCGCACACCCGCGCTGGGCAGTTGCGGCGCGGTCTGGTTGATGTTGATCCAGAACTCGCACACGTGCTTCATGGCACTGAGGAACTGCGAAAACTCGGTGGGCTTGGCGATGTAGGCGTTGGTGCCGGCGTCGTAGGCGCGCAGCAGATCGCTGGGTTCGGTGGAGGACGTCAGCACCACCACGGGGATGTGGTGCAGGTTGTCGGAGCCCTTGATTTCCTTGAGCACGCCGATGCCGTCGAGCAGCGGCATTTTCAGGTCCAGCAGCACCAGCATGGGGTTGCTGCCCGAGCGGTTGGTGAAGCTGTTGCGCCGGTGCAGGTAGTCCAGCGCCTGCATGCCATCGGATACGTGCGTCACCCGCCCGTCCAAGCCATGACGCGCCAGTGCCAGTTTGGTCAGTTCGGCATCGTCCGGATTGTCCTCGACGAGAAGGATGGCGTCGGCGTTTTTGCTCATGGTTCCAGGGCGGCTGGCATGGAATCTGTGGGAGATTCAAGCCCGTGCGCGCCTTCAAAAGGTAGCGAAAAATAGAACACACTGCCCTCTCCGAGCTGACTTTCAGCCCAGATGGTGCCACCGTGTCGCTCGATGATGCGCCGCGTGAGTGCCAGGCCGATGCCAGTGCCTTCAAACTCCGAGGCCCGATGCAGGCGTTGGAAAACGCCAAACAGTTTCTGGGCGTATTTTGTGTCAAAACCCACACCATTGTCACGAACAAAGAAGGTGTAGCCCACCACGGGATCCACGCTCCAGCCCACTTCGATGCGCGTTCTTTCACGCGGGCGGGTGTATTTGTAGGCGTTGCCCAACAGATTGGCCCAGACTTCGCGCAGCAACAGCGCGTCGCCCTGGACCACCGGCAGGTCGGGGGCAACCACCCAATCCACTACCCGCCCCTCGGTGTCGTGCCCGATCTGGCTGACGACCGCATCCACCAGCAGCGTGAAGTCCACGGCGGTGAGGTTCACGGCCGAGCGGCCCAGTCGCGAGAAGGCCAGCAAGCCGTCGATGAGTTGGCTCATGTGTCGCGCCGAGTTGCCGATGGTCCCCAGGTAGCGGGCGCTCACCTCGTCACAGTTGCCGCCCAGGTGTTCTTCCAGGAGGCTGACGAAGCTGGAGATGTGACGCAGGGGCGATCGCAGGTCGTGCGAGACCGAGTAGGAGAAGGATTCCAGATCCTTGTTGGCGGCGAGCAATTGCTCGGTGCGTTCCACCACGCGGTTTTCCAGCTCGTCGTTGATGTTGCGCATCAGGTCGTCGAGCCGCTTCGCGTCGGTCATGTCGCGGTTGATCTTGGCAAAGCCCATGAGCTCGCCCGCGTCGTCGCGCAGAGCGATCAGCACTGAGTGGGACCAGTACTGTGACCCGTCCTTGCGGGTGTGCCAGTTGTGCAGTTCGTGCTGGCCGCGGGAAGCCGCCAGCCGCAGCATCTGATTGGCGCTGACCTTGCCGTGCTCCGGATTGATCGGGTCGAACAGCACGCCGTAGTGACGCCCCAGCATTTGCGTGGGCGAGTAGCCGTCCATGCGCTGGGCGCTGTCTGTCCAGTCGGTGATGGTGCCTTCCGCATCCATGAAGAAGATGCAGTAGTCACGCAGGTTGTCCACCATCAGACGGAAGCGCTGCTCGCTCTCCAGCAGCTCGGCCGAGCGTTCGCTGATGCGTTGTTCCAGCTCTTCGTTCAGGTGCACCACGCGCTCCTCGATGCGCTTTCGCTCCGTGATGTCGATGATCTGGACGAACAGGCCCTGCACGATCCCGTCCTCATTGAAATCGGGGAGGTAGTTGGCGCTGACGTAGATTTCCTGTCCGTCCACCGTTGGCCGCCAGGTTTCGAAGTGCTGAGGCTGCCCGTCCAGTGCGGCCTGCATGCGCGGTGCGATATCGGCCCACACGTCGGCGCGCACGCATTGCCCGATGTGCTGGCCTATGACGAGCTGCGGATCCATGCCGTAAACACGCAGATGCTCGGCATTCGCGAAGCGGAAATGCAAGCCCGCATCCAGATAGGCGATCAGACCCGGCACGTGATCGGTGATGGTCTGCATGAAGCGCTGGTTGTTGCGCAAGGCGGTCTCGGCGGCCTTGCGCCGCGTGATGTCGACCAGCGTGGTGTTGCTGCGCAAGAACCGGCCTTCGGCGTCGCGCACCGCCGACGAGGACAGCAGCGCGTGGAAGGTGCTGCCATCGCGTCGGCGCAAACCGTACTCCACCGCATCCAGAGCGTCATCCTTGAGCATCTGCTGCATCCGGTTCTCGAGCAGGTCACTCTGGTTGGGCAGCATGAAGTCGCGGAAATTCTTCTTGCCGACCACCTCTTCGCGGGAATAGCCCAGCCATTCGAGTTCGGTGTCGTTGATGGACACATAGTTGCCATCGATGTCGAGCGAGTGGTAGCCACAAGGCGCCTGGTTGTAGAGGGCCTGGGCCTGCATCAGCGCGTCGTTGAGCTGCAGATTGGCCTCGCGGACCTGGTCCTCGGATGCCTTGCGGTCCGAGATATCGATCATCTGGATGATGATGCCCTGGACCTGGCCTGCTTCCCAGTAGGGCGTGTACTCGATGCTTGCGTAGAAGCGGTGGCCGTCCGGGAAGGCGCGCTCGCCCTCAAAGCGCTGGATCTCGCCCGACAGCGCGGCCGCCAGCGACAGTCGTGCGCTTTCAAAGTCCTGTGGGCGCGCGATCTGGCTCAGGTGAAGACCCACCATCTGCTCAGTGTCGCCTCGTGTCCAGCGCGCGTAGCTGGCGTTGGCGAAGCGGCAGATCAGGTCGCGGTCGAAGAAGGCAAGCTGCACCGGCACGCTGTTCGTGATGGTCTGCAGAAAGTTGCGCTGGGCCGCCAACGCGTTCTCGGCGGCCTTGCGATCGGTGATGTCGACAACGGTGTTGTTGGTGCGAACGAACCGGCCCTGGTTGTCCTGGACGGCTGTACTGCTCAGCAGGGCCAGGAACGTGCTGCCGTCGCGTCGCCGGATGGTGAATTCCGCCGCTTCGATCTTCTCGCCCCGCACCATGCGTTCCAGTCGCTCGAGGGCAGCGCCCGCCTGGTCGGGTGTGACGATGTCGCGAAAGCGCATCTGGCCGATCACCTCGCTGCGGTCGTAACCCAGCCACTCCAGTTCGGTGCGGTTCATCAGCACGAACACGCCGTTGGCGTCGACGGAGTGGTAACCGCAGGGGGCCTGGTTGTAGAGGGTCTGGGCGTCGCGCAGGGCCAGGGCCACGCGCTCCTTGGCCTCGGCGAGTTCGTCCGTGCGTTGCCGCACCCGGTCTTCCAGTTCGGCATTGAATCGCTGAATCTCTTCCTGTTGCTGGTGCAGGGCGGTGATGTCGCGCGAGACCGCCAGAAGCATGACGGGGTGGCCCTGCGAATCGCTGATGGGCGTGACCATGGTGTCCCACCACTTCGGCGTGCCCTTGAAGGTGTTGCCGAACGCCACGAAGCGCGCGCTCTTGCCCTGGCGCGCGCTCTCCAGTGCCTCGCGCGACAGCAGGGCGCCGTCATCGGGCCACCAGGTGGTCCAGTCGCTGTTGCGCACCTCGTCGAAGTCGTCCACCTCGACCAGCCTGCACCCCTGCGCGGTCATCTGTACCACGCGGCCTTGCAAATCCAGCACCTTGGTGCAGTCCGGACTGCTTGCGATGATCTGCCGGTTGAGTTCGTCCTTGATGCGCGCGTCGGCCTCCAGCGAGCGCATCGCGGTGATGTCCTGCATGAAGCCAAGCTGGCTGGTGATGGCGCCATGGGCATCGCGCAAGGCCGCGTTGCGCACCAGCACATGCACGATTTCGTTGCCCGGGCGCACCAGGCGAAACTCGATGCTCAGGCTCTCGCCCGTGGAAATGCCGCGCACCCAGTGTTGCTGCACGCGCTCAAGGTCATCGGGGTGCACTCGGTTGAGCCAGCCGAAGTTGGGAAAGTCCTCCCGCTCCAGGGCAAATATGGCTTGCAGCTGTTCGTCCACATGGGTGAGCACGCCCGCGTGGTCGGTGCGAAAAACACCAATCGGGAACACGCTGGCCATCGCAGCGAACAATGCTTCGTATTCCAGCTGGGCATTCTGGGAAGGCAGCCCTGGCGGATTGTCAAGCGTGGCCTTCAGTTCGAGAGGGAGCCGTGCCTGGAATGGGTGCGCCTCGGCCGCCCCGAGGGTGTCCTGGCCGCTGAGGCGCTGCGCATAGCTGCGACGCAGGTGCTCGTTCTCCGCGCGCAGCGTCTCCAGTTCCAGCAGCAGCGCGCGCTCCCGCTCCTGAGCCGCCTTCTCGGGCCTGTGGGCGTCAGGGCGCCGGTCCTGGGACGGAAAGAGGGAGCTCATCCGGCACAAATGTACCCCAGCAGGCCCGCGGGCAAGCGTGATATTTGACAGTCAGAAACGGGACAGTTCCGGGTGTGCCATCCTGCCCGCTCGCACCAGCATCCGACCATACTCAGCACAACGTTGCAGCGTGGGGATGACCTTGCCCGGATTGAGTAGCGCATTGGTATCAAACGCCTGCTTCACGCCAAACATCTGTGTGTTCTCCTCCGCTGAGAACTGCACGCACATGCTGTTGAGCTTCTCCACTCCCACGCCGTGTTCGCCGGTGACCGTGCCACCCATGGCCACGCTGGTCTCGAGGATGTCGGCGCCGAACTGTTCGCACCGATGCAACTGGTCGGCATCGTTGGCGTCGAACAGGATCAGCGGATGCAGGTTGCCATCGCCCGCGTGGAACACGTTCGCGCAGCGCAACCCATACTTCTTTTCCATGGCCTGGATGGCCAGCAGGATGTCGGCCAGGCGTTTGCGCGGGATGGTCGAATCCATGCACATGTAGTCGGGGCTGATGCGTCCGCTTGCGGGGAACGCGTTCTTGCGGCCGCTCCAGAAGCGCAGCCGCTCGGCCTCGTCGCGGCTGACGGCGATGGCGGTGGCACCGCAGCCGCGCAGCACCTCGCTCATGCGGCCGATCTCCTCGGCCACTTCTTCGGGGGTGCCGTCACTCTCGCAAAGCAGGATGGCTTCCGCGTTCAGGTCATAGCCCGCGTGCACGAAATCCTCCACCGCGGCCGTCATGGGCTTGTCCATCATCTCCAGCCCGGCGGGGATGATGCCGGCGGCGATGACGGCGGCCACCGCGTCACCGGCCTTGCGTACGTCGTCGAAGCTGGCCATGATGCAGCGCGCCAGTTGCGGTCGGGGCACGAGTTTGACCGTGACTTCGGTGGTCACCGCCAGCATGCCTTCGCTGCCGATCACGAGTGGCAGCAGGTCCAGGCCGGGGCTGTCGAGTGCGTCGCCGCCAAAGGTGATGGGATCGCCCTCCACGGTGAAACCGCGCACCGCCAGCACGTTGTGCAGCGTCAGGCCGTACTTGAGGCAGTGCACGCCGCCGGAGTTCTCGGCCACGTTGCCGCCAATGGTGCAGGCGATCTGGCTGCTTGGGTCGGGGGCGTAGTACAGGCCCAATGGCGCGGCCACCTCGGAAATGGCGAGGTTGCGCACGCCGGCTTGCACCACGGCCGTGCGCGCGCGCGGGTCGATCTCGACGACACGGTTGAACTTCGCCAGTGAGAGTGTCACGCCCAGCGGATGCGGCATCGCGCCGCCCGACAGACCGGTGCCCGCGCCACGCGCCACCACGGGCACCTTCAGGCTGTGGCAGGTCTTGAGCACCGCGGCCACCTGATCCTCGGTTTCGGGCAGCGCCACCACCAGCGGGCGCTCGCGGTATGCGGTGAGTCCGTCGCACTCGTAGGGCACGGTGTCCTCGGTCTGCCAGAGCAGCGCGTGCGCAGGCACCGCGCCCTGCAGCGCACGCACCACCTCGGCCTGTCGCTCGGTGCGCCGCAGGGGTGTGGTTTCGCTGGACTTGGGGGGTGCGCTCATGTCGGGTCTTCGCGTGCGGAATCAAGGGCTGCGTCAGTCTAGGCCAATGCAAGACCGGCGGTGTGAAGAAACTTGCAGCGGTGTGTGAGCGCGGCGACGTACGGCATGGCGCGGCTCTTGAAATCGCCCCCGCGCGACAGCACGTGATGCCCATGCGGGGCGCGCGTCGCGCTCCGGGTTTTTCCTTCATTCCAGGAGCTTTTGTCATGACCCATCTGATTGCCCGCCGCGGTTTCCTTGACGAGTTTTTCAACGATGTCGCCCCTGCCTTCTACGTCAAACCACTGCACAGTGAGGCCTTGCCGGCGCAGATCCGCGTCGATGTGAAGGAGACGCCCGAGGCCTATACCCTGCAGGCTGAAATGCCGGGGGTCTCGAAGGACGACATACACGTCGATGTCGAAGGCAAGCTGGTGACCGTGCGCGCCGAAGTCAAGCAGAGCGATACCCAGACCGAGGGTGGAAAGCTGCTGCGCAGCGAACGCTACTACGGCGCCGTCTCGCGCAGCTTCCAGTTGCCGGCTGATGTCGACAACGGCGCTGCCAGAGCAAGGTACGAGAACGGTGTGTTGCAGCTCACCCTGCCCAAACGGGTCGCGGGCGGCTCGCAGCGGCTGGCCATTGAGTGAGCGTGCTCAGGCCACGCTCTTCTTGAGCCACTCGGCAAACGCTGCGCATTCCCAGCGCTCCATGGCACCAACCTGCCAGCACAGGTAGTGCGCGTGAGGTGAGGGGATGTTGCGCTCCGAAATGCGCTCCAGGGAGCCGTTCTCGATCCATGGCGCGCCGAGCTTCAGGCGCACCAGCGCCACGCCGAGGCCCTGTGCCGCGGCGTCGCACATGAGCCCGATGTCGTTGAAGGACGAACCTTCGAAGGGCTCGGGCCAATCCAGTTCGTGGGCCGCGAACCACGTGCGCCAGGGCTCCAGCGGGCTGCGCAGCAGGGCGGCGCGCTGGAGGTCCTCGGCGCTGTCGAAAGGGCCGTTTTCGCGGATGTACGCCGGAGAGGCCAGCGGTGTGACGTCGTCCTTGAGCAGGCACAGGTGCTCGACATCCGCGTAGCGCCCGGTGCCGAAACGCACGGTGAGGTCGGCGTCCTCGGCCACCACGTCGAGCAGCGGGATCGAGACCTGCAGCGTGAGGTCGATCTCCGGATAGGCGTCGATGAACTGGCGCAGTCGCGGCATCAGGATCGATCGGGCGAAGGTTGGAGTGACGGCCAGCTTGAGCTTGCGCTTGCCCGGCGTGGTGCTGCCGCCGGGAAACCGCTGCAGGATGCCCAAACCCTCGCGCACATGGGCCAGGTACTCGCTGCCCTCGGTGGTGAGGGAGAAATCAGCGCGGCCGAACAGCTTGGTGCCCAGGATCTGTTCGAGTTGTCTGACGCGGTGGCTGACCGCGCTGGGGGTGACGTTGAGCTCTTCCCCCGTCTGCGTCACGCTGCGCAGCCGCGCCAGTGCCTCGAAGGTCAGCAGGCACTGGATCGGGGGAATGCGGATGGTCATTTGAAGACGACGGTCTTGTGGCCATTGAGCAGCACGCGGTGCTCGCTGTGCCATTTCACGGCGCGTGCCAGCACCTGACTCTCGGTGTCGCGGCCTCGCGCGGTGAGGTCTTCCACCGCGTCGGTGTGGTCCACGCGCGCCACGTCCTGTTCGATGATCGGCCCTTCGTCGAGGTCGGCCGTGACGTAGTGGGCTGTGGCGCCGATGAGTTTCACGCCACGGTCGTGTGCCTGGTAGTAAGGCTTGGCGCCTTTGAAACTGGGCAGGAAGCTGTGGTGGATGTTGATCGCCTTGCCCGAGAGGTCGCGGCAGAGCTCGTTGCTGAGCACCTGCATGTAGCGCGCCAGCACGACCAGTTCGGCGCCTTCGCCCTGGATGATCTCCAGCTGTTTCGCTTCCGCCTGCGGCTTCGTGGCGGCGGTCACCGGGATGTGGTGGAAGGGCACGTTGTAGCTGGCCGCGAGCTGGTAGAAATCGCGGTGGTTGCTGATGATGGCGCGGATGTCCAGTGCCAGCAGGCCGCTCTTCCAGCGGAACAGCAGATCGTTCAGGCAGTGGCCTTCCCGGCTCACGAAGATCACCGTGCGCATCGGCTCGGCCAGCGGGTGCAGGCTCCAGCGCATGGTGAAAGGCTCGGCAAACAGCTTCAGGTGCAGGCGCAGGTCGTCCTGGGTGAGCTGGCCGCAGGCGAACTGCACGCGCATGAAAAACAGGCCGGTGTCGTGGTCGTTGTATTGGGCGGCTTCTTCAATGTTGCCGCCGTGCTCAAGCAGGAAACCGGAGACGGCATGCACGATGCCGGGGCGATCCTGGCAGGACAGGGTGAGAACGTAGGTGTGAGTCATGGCGTGCGCATTGTCGCAGCATGGCACACGGTGGGTCTGGCCGCGCGGGCGACAGTGGAGCCCCCTGCGGCCTGATCACGGTGCCAGAATCGTGGCTCCGATCTTTCGCCTCAGGAGACGCCGCCATGGCCTACAACGACCTGCGCATGGACAACCAGTGGTTGCCCTTCACCCCCAACCGCAGCTTCCAGAAGGACCCGCGCGTGTTCGTGGCCGCAGACGGCATGCACTTCACCACGCACGACGGCCGCCAGGTGATTGATGGCATTTCCAGCCTGTGGTGCGTGGGCGCCGGCCACAACCGAAAACCCATCAACGAGGCCATCAAGAAGCAGCTCGACACGCTGGACTACAGCACCGCTTTCAGCGTGAGCAACGACAAGGCATTCCGTGCCGCGGAGATGATCGCGGCGATGGCACCGGGCGATCTGAACAAGGTGCTGTTCTGCAACTCGGGCAGCGAAGCGGCGGACACCGCCCTGAAGGTGGCGCTGGCCCACCATCGCGCGCGCGGCGAGGGCCACCGCAACGTCTTCATCGGCCGTGAACGCGGCTACCACGGCGTGGGCTTTGGTGGCATGAGCGTGGGTGGCATACCGGCCAATCGCAAGGTGTACGGCGCGGCACTGCTGCCGCGCGTGGACCACCTGCGCTTCATCCACGACCCGGTGAAACACGCCTATGTGCACAACGTCGAACCGGCGTGGGACGAGGACCCGCTGCTGGAACTGGAAAACCGCATCCTGCCGCTGCACGATCCGAGCAACGTGGCGGCTGTGATTGTCGAGCCCGTGGCGGGCAGCGCGGGCTGGTACGTGCCACCGCAGGGCTACCTCAAGCGCTTGCGCGAGATCTGCGACAAGCACGGCATCCTGCTGATCTTCGACGAGGTCATCACCGGCTTTGGCCGTCTGGGCAAGGCATTTGCATCGGATTACTACGGCGTGCAGCCCGACATGCTGACCTTTGCCAAGGCCGTCACCAACGGCGTTTTTCCACTGGGTGGCGTGGTCTGCAGCGACCGTATCTACAACGCCATGATGGGCGCGCACGGGAGCGCGCCCGAGCACGCCATCGAGTTCTTCCACGGCTACACCTATTCCGGTCATCCGGTGGCCTGCGCGGCCGCCATCGCCACGCTGGACTTGTTCCGCGAGGAGAAGCTGTTCGAACGTGCCGGCGAAATGGGCCCGGTGCTGGGCGACGCCATGCATTCCGCGCTCAAGGGACTGCCCAACGTCATCGGCATCCGCAGCCTGGGGCTGGCCGCGGCGGTGGAGCTCGCGCCGCTGCCGGGCTTGCCGGGCAAACGCGCTTTCGACGTGTTCATGGACTGCTACCACCGGGGCGTACTGGTCCGCAATGCGGGCGACAACCTGGTGTTTGCGCCTCCCTACATCGTCGAGCGCGCACAGATCGAGACCATGGTGGGCACGTTGGCGGACGCGATCAAGAGGGTGTGACTCCCTGCGCCGCAGACGCGGCTTCCCTTGCAGGTGTCCCTGGGTTCGCGTTCCTGCCGGTGGTGTGTATCGCGCTTCGGCGCCGGTGATGCCGTGGCCGTGCTCAGTGCTTGAGCCGCTGGCGCAGTTCGGTGCAGTGGTCGCGCGGCGGCAGCGCCGGCGTGACCCAGACCGTGTCGGCAGGTGGCGCATCAGAGTCGGCCGCAGCGCCGGCCTGTGCCATCACCACCTTGTGCGCCAAGCTGCTGGGCAGGTGCAACGGCACGCCGAGATCGCGCCGCACATGGCCATTGCCGGCCACCAGCAACACGGTCTTGCCGGGAGTGACCGCCTTCGCCACGGTCTGCGCCAGCGCCTGGTCGCGCGCGAGCTGGATGCGTGTCATGGGTGTGATCTGTCCCTCGGGCAACAGGCCGCAGTGGCTGTCCCGGATGCCATCGCGCTGGCGCCGCAGCACGCCTTCGCCCACCAGGTCGTCCAGCGCCCCATTGCCCATGGCGTCGCGCATTCGCGCACGCGGCAGGTTGCCGCCGATCACCGGCACACCGTTGCGCACCGCCGCCATCACCACCGGCCCATAGGTCGGCCAGGGCCAGCCGCCGCGTTCGCTCCAGGCGAGCGCTTCGCGCACGCGCGCCTCGTTGGCGTCGCGTGGCAGATCCAGGGTGTCATGACCCTGCTCGACCATCTCCATGATCAGTGCGGCCAGCTTCCCCTGCGCCGCCAGGAGCTGGACCACTTCGCGCTGCAGCACCTGGTGTTCGGGCGCGTCGTGTTGTTCACCCAGCATGAGCACGGGCGTGGGCAATACGCGGTCGAGCAGCACGGTGACGGTGGACGGCTTCGGGTGAGCGCAGGCCACCAGCAGCGCACTGATCAAGAGCAAGGATGCGGGCGTTGTGCGGTTCATGCGTGGATGCTAAGCCCGCAGGCGTCGAGGGCGTGCATGAAAAAGCCCGGCGATGCCGGGCTTGGGGGGAGGCTTCGGACTCAGTGCATCACGACCGGCATCTGTGCCAGCGTGGCATAGCCCTCGAGCGTGTCTTCCACCTCTTCCTGGGAGGGCGTGCTCTGTTGCCATGCGGTGATCTGCAACTGGAACATCTCGGCCCAGGAGCCGTCGAGGTAGACCTCCTTGCCCGAACGCTTGTCCACGATCTCGAAACCGTGACGGGGAATCTGCGGGCCGTCGGCCGCGGCGGTATCCCCCTCGGCCGGCGCGTTGGCGAGGATGTGGACCACAGCAAAGGCATCCGAGTCGTAAAGCATGTGCATGACTGAAATATCCTTGAAGAAAAAAGACCTGCGTTCCTGACAACCTTATATCGGCAAATTCACGCCGGCATGCAGTTGGGAGTGAGCTTTACGTGGCGACGTTCCGCACGAGTTCAAGATGCGTGTCTTTTTTGGCACAAAAGTGTTCATGCGTCAGGGCATCTGGCTCAATTGCTGGTCGGCCACATCGCCATTCGGCTGGGTGATGCGCAGACGCACCGGCAGGTACTCGAGGCTGGGTGCGAGCCAGATCTCGACCGTGCTGTCGAACTCCTTGCGTGGCAGGCGAACGAACTGGCGCGCGCGCACCTCGCCGGCGGGCAACTGGATGGTCGACTCCTCGCCCACCTTGAAGTGCCAGATGGGCGCGTCGCCGGTGCCGGCGACCTGCATATCCACCATCTGACCGGCGGCATAGGCCTCGGGCCGGGCCCTCAGCAGGGCGGCGAGCTGCATGAAAAGGCTCAGGCGGTCCTGCGCACCCGGTTGCAGGGGTGCGTCGGGTGCGTTGTTGCTGAATCGGATGCGCAGATTGTCGGCATCGAAATGGGCGGCCTTTTCGCTGCGGCTCTTGTCGGCGAAGCGTTCGGGCATCAGGCCTGCGGGACCGATGCGGCCGGTGCTGGTCTGCGAGCGGCTGCCCAGCAGAAACACGCGCATCTCCATGCGTGCGTCGTAGCGCCCGTTGGCCACGGTCCAGTCCAGCGTGCCCTGAGCGCTGTAGCCGATGCCCTTGACGGTGCCGCTCACGTCGTACAGCAGGCGGTTGCTGGACGGCGGTTGCGCGGGCGGCAGACCGGTCGGGGTGGCTGGTGCGTCGGACCCTGCGGCTGCGACCAGAACCGCCGCGTCCGGGGCGGTGGCCTCGATGTACTCGGGCACGCGCTCGGGCGAGTGGCTGGCAAGCGGCGCATCGACCGGGGGCTCAATGGCCTGCGGAGCGGCGGCATCCGCGGAGGGAGGCGCAACGGCGATGTCGGTGGCTGCCACGGTGGTTGCGCGATCGGATGTCCGGCGTTGGCGCAACGGCGCCGTGACCGGCACAGGAGGTGGTGCCGGCGTGATCCAGCGCACGTTGCTCACGTGAACCGGGCGTGGTGCTGTGGCGTGGTGGTGCCCGGCGGACTGTGGGTCGGCGTGGGCCAGCCGCTGTGGCGCGGACACGGCGCTGGTGGCGGGGGCAATGCCCGGCGCGAGGCCCCCTGCCAGGAGCACCATGTGCAGACCGAGCACCACCGAGACCAGCGTGGCGAGCACGGGCCAGCGCGGCGATCCGCTTGACGGTGTCTGGTGGGTCGTCACGGGCGAGGCATGGCGGGGCCGTGCCCCAGGTCGGCACTGAGTTGGCGGGTGCAGCGCAGCAGGGCGGTGGCGGGGACGCCGCCCCAGTCGGTGTCCAGTGTCGCGACCGAGCCGAGCACCACGATGCCCAGCGCAAGCCGGCCCTGGGCGTCGAACACCGGTGCGCAGAAGCCGCCCACGCCGGGCAGCAGGCTGTGCACCACGCGCGCCAGGCCACGGCGGCGAATGTCGTTCAGCAACTCTTCCACGTCCCTGGGCGATTGCGGCACATCCGCCAATGGCAGGTTGCCGTTGCGCGGCAGCTTCTTCAGGCGCGCGAGTTCGTCGCGGATCATGGGCGCGATGCGTTGCGCGTCGCGCCCCTCGGTGCCCATGAAGGCGGCAAAGCAGCGCCCCGTGGCCGAGGTCAGCAGGGGCATCACGTCACCCAGGCGCAGCGTCACCGGCACCGTTTGCGGGGCTTCGGTCCAGTGCACCATGGTGGGCCCCTGGTTGCCCCAGACGGCGATGGCCAGCGTGTGTCCGGTTTCCGTCAGCAGGCCGTCGATGCGCTCGCGGGCGAGCTTCACCGCGTCAACGCGCGCCAGACTCGCCAACCCCAGGCGCAGCGCGGCGGGCCCCAGGTCGTAGCGCGTGCTCACCGGGTCCTGCATCACCAGACCCATGCGCTGGAAGCTCACAAGGTAGCGGTGCGCCTTGGCCGCGCTCATGTGGGCGGCGGCGGCCAGGTCGCGCAGCATCAGCGCGCCGGGCGCCTGCGAGAGGGCTTCCAGCAGTTCAAAGCCCACTTCGACGGACTGGATGCCGGCACGCTGGGGTTCGCCCTCTTCGCGGGTGTCGAGGTCAGCGGCGGTGTGTCTGGCGGCGGGCATGCGGGCTTCGGTCACAGGGATTGGAGGAAAACGGGGGGCACGGGTTCCATCGTGCTGCATCGGGTCTTTCCGTGTGCCATGGGGTTTGACTTAGAATCCTGGTCTTACGCATAGGTTAATCAATTTCACTATCCGTAATTTTGTGCGCCACGCGGCGCGCCACCCATCTCATCTTGGGGTGCATCGCACCCGACCAACCCGACAGCAGGAGACTTGCATGAAACTGGCCACGTACAAAGACGGCTCGCGCGACGGACAACTGGTGGTGGTTTCCCGCGACCTGAGCACGGCGCATTATGCGACCGGCATCGCACACAAACTCCAGCAAGCACTGGACGACTGGAACTTCATCAGCCCGCAGTTGCAGGATCTGTACGTCACCCTCAACCAGGGCAAGGCGCGTCACGCGTTTCCGTTCGACCCGGCGCAGTGCATGGCGCCGCTGCCGCGCGCCTACCAGTGGGCCGATGGCTCGGCCTACATCAACCATGTGGAGCTGGTGCGCGCGGCGCGCAGCAGCGAAGTGCCGCACTCCTTTTACACCGATCCGCTCATGTACCAGGGCGGCAGCGACGACTTCATCGGCCCGTGCGAGGACGTGGTGGTCGCCAGTGAGGACTTCGGCATCGATTTCGAGGCCGAGATCGCGGTGATCACCGGCGATGTGCCCATGAGCGCCACCCCTGAGCAGGCGCTGGAGGGCGTGCGGCTGCTGATGCTGGCCAACGATGTCTCGCTGCGCAACCTGATCCCAGCCGAACTGGCCAAGGGCTTCGGCTTCTTCCAGAGCAAGCCGGCCACCGCCTTCAGCCCGGTCGCGGTCACGCCTGACGAACTGGGCGATGCCTGGCAGGGCGGACGCGTGCACCTCACGCTGCAGAGCACATGGAACGGCCGCAAGGTTGGTATGTGCGAGGCCGGGCCCGAGATGACCTTCCATTTCGGCCAGCTCATCGCGCACATCACCAAGACCCGCAACGTGCGCGCCGGCTCCATCGTGGGCAGCGGCACCGTGAGCAACAAGGGCGTGGAGGCGGACGGGCGCAAGGAGTGGCCCAAGGGTTACAGCTGCATTGCGGAGAAACGTGCCATCGAAACCATCCTCGACGGGCAGCCCTCGACCGCCTTCATGAAGTATGGCGACACCATCCGCATCGAAATGAAAGGCAAGGACGGGCTGTCCGTGTTTGGCGCGATCGATCAGAAGATCGCGCCGCTGCAGGCCTGAGAAACCGTCGGGTGGGCAGCGTCAGCCCGCGTAGACCTGCTCCATCGACGCAAAACCCTTGACCTCGATCGGGTTGCCGAAAGGGTCGCAGAAGAACATCGTCCATTGCTCGCCGGGGGCGCCTTCAAAGCGCACCTGCGGTGGCAGCACGAATTCCACGCCGGCGGCCTGCAGCCGCGCGGCCAGCGCCTTCCACTCGGGCAGCAGCAGCACCAGGCCGAAGTGCGGCATCGGCACCAGGTGGTCGCCCACACGGCCGGTGCGCGCGGTCGGGAACGGTTCACCCAGGTGCAGCGAGATCTGGTGGCTGAAGAAGTCGAAGTCCACCCAGGTGTCGGTGCTGCGGCCCTCGGTGCAACCGAGTACGCCGCCATAAAAGCCGCGCGCGGCGTCCAGGTCGGTGACGTTGAAGGCGAAATGAAAGAGGCTGCGGGTGGCGAGGGCGGGGCTGCTGGCGGTCATGCCTCAAGCATAGCGAGCGCGTTCAAGCTTGTCCTGACAGGCGACGCAACGCATCGCCGTGGGGCTGGCATGCAGGCGTGCCGTGGGAATGGCCACGCCACAGTCCACGCACAGACCGTAGCTGCCGTCGGCGATGCGCTGCAGCGCGGCGTCGATGGCGACGAGCTCGGCCGACTCGCGCTCCTCCAGGGCAAACGCCAGATCGCGCTCGGTGTCGGCGCTGGCCTGGTCATCGCTGACCTCGGAGAGTGCATCGGCGGCCGATTCGACCCGACTCCTGGCGCCGCCCCGGCGTGCGCGCAACTGCGCCAGTGCCTCGGCGCGCAGGGCGACAAGCTGGGCCTGAAAGGTGTCGGACAAGGCGGCAGTCATGGCAGTCTCCTGAAGTAGCGAGTCATCTTGCGCCTGATGACGCCCGCGTGGCTTGACGCAGGTCAAGCACAATCCTTGAAGGGCCGCGACCCGTGATCGTTGGCCCCTTCATTGATACCCAGAAGGAGACCCGCAGTGGACTACAGCCGTTACCAGACCCTCGACATCACCCGCCGCGGCCCCTCCGTGGACGGCGTGCCCTCGGTGCTCGACATCCGCATGCGCGCCGATGGCCCGGGTGGCAACGGCAAGTTGCCGACTGCGGGACACGAGGGGCACTGGGAACTGAGTGAGATCTGGCGCGACGTGGGGCGCGACGACAGCGTGCGCTGCGCCGTGCTGCGCGGCAGTGGCATGGGATTCTCCGGTGGGGGCGACCTGGCCCTTGTGCAGGACATGGCGACCGACTTCGAGGTGCGCACCCGCGTGTGGAAGGAAGCGCGCGACCTGGTCTACAACGTGATCAACTGCGACAAGCCCATCGTGAGCGCCATGCATGGCCCTGCGGTGGGAGCGGGTCTGGTGGCCGGTCTGCTGGCCGACATCTCCATCGCCGCGAAGGACGCGAAGATCGTCGACGGCCACACGCGCCTGGGCGTGGCTGCGGGCGATCACGCTGCCATCGTCTGGCCCCTGCTGTGCGGCCTGGCCAAGGCCAAGTACTACCTGATGCTGTGCGACCCCATCAGCGGGGAGGAAGCCGAGCGCATCGGTCTGGTGTCGCTCGCGGTGGACGACGCAGCCCTGCTCGACAAAGCCTACGAGGTGGCCGACCGCCTGGCCAGCGGCAGCCAGACCGCCATCCGCTGGACCAAGTACTCGCTCAACAACTGGCTGCGCCAGGCCGGCCCGGCCTTCGACACCTCGCTGGCGCTCGAATTCATGGGTTTTGCCGGTCCCGATGTGCGCGAAGGTGTGGCATCCTTGCGTGAGCGCCGTGCACCCCGCTATGGCGTGGACGGCTGAGACGGACCCGACGGCACGGAGACAGGAGACTTCCATGAGCGACACCACCAGCGGTTTCGGCAAATTCGTCCCCGGCTTCGAGTTCCTGCAGAACCTGGCGGGCCAGGCCGCCGGTGGCGTGGCCCAGGGAATCAGCCAGAACATTCCGCAATTGCCCAACCTGGGCCATTGGGTGGCCCCCACCTTCAACGTTGAAGACCTCGAGAAGCGCATCGAGGAATTGAAGGCGGTGCATTTCTGGCTGGACCAGAACGCCAAGGCCCTGGGCGCGACCATCCAGGCGCTGGAGGTCCAGAAGATGACGCTGTCCACCCTCAAGACCATGAACTTCAACATGGGCGACGTGGCCAACGCGCTCAAGATCAAGGCCGCCGACACCCTGGCCGGGTTCAGTGGCGTGGCGGCACAGCCGCCGGCGCAGTTCGCGGGACTGGAGATCCCGCCGCGCACCTACGGGAAAGCCGCGCCGCCCCCACCTCCCGCCCCTGCGCGCAAGGCCGCCCCGCGCAAGGCTGCGGCCAAGGCGGCCCCGGGCAAGAAGGCCGGCGCGCCGGAGGGCGGCGTGGTGGATCCGGTGCAGTGGTGGGGCGCGCTCTCGCAGCAGTTCCAGCAGATCGCCAGCAACGCCATGAAGGACGTGGCCCGGCAGACCACGCTGGACACCACGCGCCAGCTGGCCGCGGGTTTGACCGACCGCGCGGTGAAGACGGCCACCGGCGTGGCGGGCAAGGCCGCGCGCAATCTCTCCGGCACGGTCACGCGCAACTTGGGCGCCGCGGCGGGGGCGGCCCGCGCGGTCAGCGCGCCCGCCGCCGCGAAACCAGCGGGCAAGGCGCCCGCTGCTCGCAAGAGCGCGTCGCGCAAGACGCCGCGCCGCCGCTGAGCATCACCCGCCGCATCCCTGCCAGGCGCACCGCCGCTCTCGCATGAAGCTCTTCCCCCACGCCCACGCCACCCATCCGCAATGGCGCATGGCTGCCGCCCTGGTGCTGGCGCAGCTGCGTGCGCAAATGGCCTTGCCCGATTTCGCCACCTCCCCTACGCTGGCGCTCCTCTACATCACCGACCACTACGCCGACGACGCCCAGGCCATCCTGGAGCACCTGAGTGCCGAGTTGCCCGAGGTGACCGACTGGGCCGGCACGGTCGGCGTGGGCGTGTCGGCGAACAACGTCGAGTATTTCGACGAACCGGCGTTGTGCGTCATGCTGTGCGACCTCGGCCCTGACCAGTACCGCGTCTTCAGCGGCGTGGCGCCACTGCCCGCCAGCGGCCGCGCGGCAGGGGCCGAGGGGTTCGTGGCCCACACAGCGCTGGTGCATGCCGATGCCGGCACCCCTGAGCTGGCGGGCCTGATCGCCGAAATGGCGGACCGTACGCGCAGCGGCTACGTGTTCGGCGGCCTGGCGGCCAGCCGTGGCGCCAGCGTGCAGTTCTCCCTGGGCAGTGGCGGCAACCTCCGTGGCCAGGGCGCGGCCAGCGGCGTGTTTCGCGGTGGCCTCAGTGGCGTGGCCTTCGGGATCGACGTGGGCCTGATTTCCCGCGTCACGCAAGGCGCGCAACCGGTGGACCGCGAGCGCACCGTCACCGCCGCGGACGGCAACCTCGTGCTCACACTCGATGACGAGCCCGCGCTGGACGTGCTGCTGCGCGAGCGCGTGATCTCGCTCGATCAGCCCGAGCAGGCCATGCCGCGCCTGCGCGCCACGCTGGTGGGCTTGTCGCCTCCCTTGCCACCGCGCGAAGGTGCCGACGAAACGCCCGCGCCGCGCGTGCGTGGCCAGTTCGGTTCCGAGGTGCTGGTGCGCCATCTGATCGGGCTGGACCCGGGCCGGCGCGGCGTGGCCATCGCCGATGTCGCGCCGGTCGGCTCGCGGCTGGCTTTCTGCGAGCGCAACGTCCAGGCGGCCCGCGCCGATCTGGTGCGCGTGTGCGCCGAGGTGCGCGAGGAGCTTGAACCGGAAGAGCTCAGTCTTTCGGTGGCCACGGCCCTGTCGGCGCCCGATGTGCACGCCGGCCCGCATCCTGCGCGGCGCATTGCCGGCGCTGTGTACGTGAGTTGCTCCGGTCGTGGCGGGCCTCACTTTGGCAGCCCTGGGGCCGAATTGAATGCCGTGCACCGCGCGCTGGGCGACGTGCCGCTGGTGGGTTTTTTCGCCGGCGGCGAGATCGCGCACCATCGGCTCTATGGCTACACAGGCGTGCTGACGGTGTTCACCATGCCCTGAGTCCGCCCCAGGCCGACGCCGCGCGCGCGGGCACGACCCAGCAGGAACAGCACGATGGCGACGTTGAGCAGGTTGAAGCCAATGCCGTTGATGAAGGCGGCTTGGTACGAGCCAGTGAGGTCGAAGATCGCGCCCGACATCCATCCGCCCAGCGCCATGCCCATCAGCGTGGCCATGAGGACCGTGCCCACGCGCACCCCGGCCTGCATGGGCGCGAAGTGCTCGCGCACGATCAGGGCATAGCTGGGCACGATGCCGCCCTGGAACAGGCCGAACATCCCGGAGATCAGGTACAACGGCACCAGTCCGTCGAAGGGCAGGAACATCAGCAGCGCGACGCCCTGCAGCACGGAGCCCAGCAGCAGCGTGCGCAGTCCGCCGATGCGATCCGAGATCCAGCCCGAGATCAATCGGCTCGCCACGCCCATGCCCAGCATCACCGAGAGCATTTCAGCACCGCGCGCGGCACCGAAACCCAGGTCGGTGCAATAGGCGACGATGTGGACCTGCGGCATGGACATGGCCACGCAGCACGACACACCGGCCACGCACAGCAGCGCCTGCAACGCGCCCGGGGAGAGGCCGAGAGGCCGGTCCCCCACGGGGGTGATCGCGACAGCCACGTCCCGCTCCGGCGCCAGCGTGGGCGGCCGGGGGCGCAGCACCAGCGCCAGTGGCAGCATGGTGAGCAGGCACAGCACGCCGATGAAGGCATAGGCCTCGCGCCAGCCGCCGGCGTCAATGAAGTGCTGAGTCACCGGCGGCCAGACCGCGCCCGCCAGATAGTTGCCGCTCATGCAGATCGCCAGCGCGATGCCGCGGCGCCGGGTGAACCAGCGCGAGGTGTCGGCCACGAGGGGCGCGAAGGTGGCCGAGGTGCCGAGCAGGCCGATCAGCAGGCCTTGCGCGAGACTGAACTGCCACAGCGTGGTGGCCGCGCCGGCCGCGATGAAGCCCAGGCCCAGGCCGATCGCGCCACCGATCACCGGCACCATCACGCCGAAACGGTCGGACAGGCGCCCCATGAGGATGCCCCCTACGCCGAAGCCCACCATGGTGATCGTGTAGGGCAACGAGGCGTCGCCACGCGCCACGCCGAAATCTTCCTGAATGCGCGGCAGGACCACGGTGACGGAGTACATGCCCACGCCGCCCAGGGTCATGAGTGCGAGCGAGCTCAGCAGGCGCCACCAGGCATACGGTGATTCGGCGCCGGCGGACGGTTTCATGTCGTGCGTGAAGCCTTGCGCGCTCGCGCTCGCTCCAGCACGCGGCGGGCGTCCTGCGCGGGCAGGCCGTAGCTGTCGGCGAACTGCTCCATGGGCTGTCCGCTCGCCTCGAAAGCGCGCAGAAGCGCATCGTCGCGCGCAGCGCGGCTGGCCGCTTCGTCGAGCGCTTCCTGCGTGATGGCATTGGTGGCCGGGTCGCGGCTTTGTACCAGCGCGGCATAGGCTTCGCGGCCCAGCCCCGAGGCCTCGAAGGCCAGCGCAAGGCGTTGGCGCAGTTTCGGGGCCAGATCCTCCGGCGTGCGGCTCTGCCGGCGGCGGAAGACTTCGATCAGTGCATGGTGCACGTGCTCGGGCGCCAGGGCCTCCACCGGTTGTCCCGCGAGGTCATGGCGCTCCTGACCCGATGCCACCACGCTGAGGTAGCGTGTGGAGCGCGTATGCAGTGCGAGCGCGGCCTTGAGACTGTCCGCTTTCAGCACGTCAGGATGGGTGTCGAGCAGATCCTGGTAGATGCCGCGCTTGAGGGGCTTGAGCGCTTCGCCGAACAGGGCTGGACACAGCTGCGCCAGTTGTTCAAGCACCGGATGTGGCCGCGCGGGCCGGTGCTCTCCCTTGCGCGGTGCCCCCGGGTGGTCGGTGCGGCGGGCGCGGGCGGGCCGTGTCGGGGCAGTTGAGTCGGGTGCGGAAGTGGGTCGGGTCATGTGGCGGATTCGGATCCCGGCGGCGGCGCAGGGCAATGCGACATCATGCCAGCGCCGAAGCGGCAGCGGTTTTCAGTTCCAGGAAGCCGCGCAAGACGGAAGCGTGGACGGGTCTGTGCAGGACAGGGAAGCCGAGGATGGAGGCCTCGTGGATGCGCCACAGCGGTGGCAGATCTCGACGAGTTCGCCCGGGGGCACGCTGGGGGCCATGGAACTCAGCGAGGTGAGGGAGAGACTCAGGGCGTGGATGGGCTGGCGCAGGCGGACCCAAGCCCTGGCACAGGCATTCCATGGGATGCAGGGATTCGGCATCACGAAGTTGGGACAGCCTGCGGCTGCGGCTCCGATGGTGGCACGGGGGCATGGCGCCGTGCGCCAAAGTGGATCGACAAATAGTGCAAGCGAGTTATTGGTGCATGAGCGCAGGTTCGGGACACTACTTCATCACCACCAATGTCCACCTGTGCGTAGAGGAGTCGACATGCTCGCGCTTTTTGAAGAGTCCGATGTGCGAATCACACATGGGCACCCGCTGGAACACCCGCCATCGCCGATCACCCTGAGGTCGCCGGAAGCGCACCAGCCTTTCGTGGACATCCACACCGTGCTTCGTCGCGCCGCGCGGGAGTTGCAACATGTCTATGCGCATGACAGCAGCGCGTCGCCCGCAGGTCTCGACGCTCGCCTGCTGGCGGTGTTTGAAGCCTGCCACGCGCTCAACATCGCGCGATTGCAGATGCTCGACGTGCTGGACACGCAGACAGGAATTGATCGCCTGTGTCACGTCGTGCACGCACGGGCGGGCGGGGAGCCGACGCCTGAAATGCGCAAACTGGCCAGGGCCTTGGCGGAAACGCGCCGAACCGCGACGCTGGCAGGCGACGCCTGGCACAAGACGGGTCGCGCGTTCACCCGGCTGACGCGGCTGCTGCCCGTGCAGCTTGAGGAGGATGCACCGAATTTCGAGGCGGTCGACGCAGATGAAATGGGGCGACTGGAACGCGCCAGCGAATGGCGCCACCTGGGCAGCGATGAGGCGCTGAAGCAACTTGCGCGAGAGCGGGCGCGGCGTCGGCAAGCGATGACGCCCTGGGCGGCTCCGACACCGGAGCACAGGTGTGCGTGGACAACGCGCATGCACGACGCCTGCAAGAAGGCGGCGTCTCCTTTCACGGATGCCCGAGAGCGCTATGAGCAGTCGGCTGCAGACCATTCCAGGGTCAAGGAACGGGTTGCCCAGGCCGAACGCGTGCGGCAGGACGCGGAGAACGGCTTCAGGATCGAGGCTCTGGCGGCACATGAACTGGCGGCCGCGCTCATCGAGCACAGCCAACTGCGACGCGAGGCCATGCAAAAGGCCGCGCGTGCTTGCGTGGCGAAGTACGCGCTGTACGCGGAGGCTGGCTTGCTGCCCGAGCAGTTCGGACTGCGATGAGGTGGCCGGGGCCTGAGGTCTGCCTGGGCCAGATTCAGTGCACGACCGCGGGACGTTCCTCGCTCTTGGGTGGCGAGCGAAACCAGACGCCGGCAAAGCTGCTGTAGCGCGACATGTCTGAGCGGCGGATGCCTCGATCAATCATCTTCTCGATCGTTGGCAGTTCGTTGAACATGCTGGCCACCGATGCGTCCCAGCGGGTCACCTTCACAAACGCGGCATAGACATCCTGACCGCTGGAGCGCTGGCCAACCGGGCGCACGCTGATGCAGATGCCATCCTCCGGCAAACCCAGCCTGCGGAAGCATTGGGTAATGAGTGCCTTGTAGTCCTCCGGGATCGACACAGGGCTCAACTCGGAGTCGATGCCATCGTGTGAGCACGGCGGGCTCTTCAGGCCCAGGCGCCGGAAAACTCCTCGCGTCACTGCATTGATCTTCATGATGTGTCCCGTTGGTCCTGTGGGGTTCGATCGCCTTGCTCGCCGTGTCAGGCACGGTTGCGATCACCATGGGGAAAGTATGCGGGTGGGGGGTATCGCTCCCAATAATGCATGAGCACTATTTTGATTTTTCCCGCGACGGGGGCGACCCAGGCGGGCACGCGGAACTACAGGTTGCCGTCCACGGAAGGTGCTTCCGCAAGCCCCGATTTGATGGCGTATGCGGCGATCTCCGCGCCGTTGTGCAGACCGAGTTTGAGCATCACGTTCTGCCGGTGCTTGCGCGCCGTGAGCACGCTGATGTGCAGGGCATCGGCAATCTCCTGGTTGCTGCAGCCCTTGGCAACCATGCGCACGATCTGCTGTTCCCTGGGTGTGAGCGTTTGCGAGTTGTCGACGCCCCGCGTGGGCTGGCCCGTCGAACTTCCAATCGCCTTGGCGACCTGCGGGCTCACGTAGCGACGCCCCGAGAGGACCGCACGAATGGCGTCGAGCAACTCGTTGCCCTGTTCGTGCTTGAGCACGAAGCCATCTGCGCCGGCAGCGAATGCGTTGGCCACGGAACCCGGGTAGACGTTACCGGTGACCACCAGGATGCGCGTTTGCGGCGCGACCCTTTTGACCTTTCGCGCCACCTCGACGCCTGAGCTGTCACCCAGCGCAAGGTCCAGCAGCAGCAGGTCGGGGCGATGGAACTGCACCAGCAACTCGACCTCGCTGCCCAGAGCCGTTTCCGCCACAAGCTTGAACTCACCGCTGGCATCCAGCAGCATGCCGATGCCCTGCCGAACCAGGGCGTGGTCTTCAGCGACGACGACTTTGATCATGGGCGAAATACCGTACGGGGGGATCGATCATGCCTCGGCGGAGAGGGCATTGTGCAGCGTTTCGACAACCGCGCTGTCCCGTCCGGGCCCGTAGCCGCATCAGGGGGTATTCAGAAGGGGATGTCGTCGTCCATGTCGTCGAAGCCGCTGGACTGGCGCGCCGGTGCCGCTGCCGGGGCCTGCCGGGGCGCGGGTGCGGCCGCGCGGGGCGCCGATGCGGGGCGCGAATAGCCGCCGCCACCACCGCTTTCGTCTCCACCACCCATGCCCTCCCGGCCGCCGAGCAACTGCATCTCGGTGGCGATGATGTCGCAGGTGTTTTGCTCGATGCCGTCCTTGTTCGTGTATTTGCCGTACTTGATGCGGCCCTCGACGTAGATCGGGCGGCCCTTCTTGACGTATTCGCCGGCGATCTCGGCCAGCCGGTCGTAGAAGGTGATGCGGTGCCACTGGGTGTCCTCGATCATCTCGCCGCTGTTCTTGTCCTTGCGCCGGCTCGAGGTGGCCAGCGTGACGTTGGCCACGGCCTGGCCCGAGGGCAGGTAGCGGATTTCGGGGTCGCGTCCGCAGTTGCCGACGAGGATGACTTTGTTGACGGATGCCATGCTGGGTTCCTTGATTGTCCTGAAAGCGGCGCGCAGCGAGAACGCTGCGCCGACCCGGGGGATTGTGCCGCAAGCCCGTTCCCCGAGGGCGGCCTCGCCCAGGGTGAATAATGCGGGGCTACATGAAAAATCGCGAGCCTGACTTTTTTCAGAACCTGCAGGACGAGTTTTCCGATGGCCGCGCCTGGCTGGACCGCAGCATCGTGCTCGGCTATGCGGTGGTGGCAGGTCTCTTCGTCGTGGCGTTCACCTACCTCAGCGAGACCGCGTTCGAGTGGTTCAAGCACCTGCACGAGGTGGCACCCTGGGCGGTTCTTGTCTGGACGCCCGCCCTGACCGCGCTCATCGTCTGGTGCACCCGGCGCTTCTTTCCGGGCGCGGCCGGCTCGGGCATTCCGCAGGTCATGGCGGCGATCGACCCCCGGGTCGACAAACAGGCGCGCCGTTATCTTGTGTCGCTGCGGCTGACCTTGGCGAAGATGATGCTGGGCGCGGCCACCATGCTGGCGGGCCTTTCGGCCGGGCGCGAAGGGCCATCGGTGCAGGTGGCCGCCGGGGTGATGCACGACGCGCGCCGTTGGCTGCGCCCTGGCTCGGCCATGAACGACCATGCCCTGCTCGTGGCCGGAGGCGCTGCCGGCATCGCCGCCGCCTTCAATGCGCCGCTGGCGGGGGTGGTGTTTGCGATCGAGGAACTGTCCAAGAAGATGGAGTCGCGCAACAACGGCCTGATCATTGCGGCCATCGTGCTGGCCGGTCTGGTCGGCATCTCCTTCTACGGCAACCTGACCTATTTCGGCTCCATCGAAGTGCCGCGCCTGAGCTGGGGTGTGTTCCTGCCCGGTCTGGTGGTGGTCATCCTCTGTGGCGTGCTGGGGGGGCTCTTCAGCCGATTGCTGGCCGCTTCCATCGAGGGTCTGCCCGACCGGTTCAGCGCCTACCGACGGCGCTTTCCGGTGCGCTTTGCGGCGCTCGCCGGGCTGGCCGTGGCCGTCATCGGGCTGGTCAGCGGGGGCGCCACCTTCGGGGCCGGTGCCGAGGAGGTGCGCAACATGCTCGCCGGCGAAAGCGACGTGTCGCGCCTGTATGTGCTGCTCAAGCTGGTGGCGACGTGGCTGACCACCTGGAGTGGGGTGCCCGGTGGCATCTTCGCGCCTTCGCTGTCCATCGGCGGCGGCGTCGGTCACGACGTGGCCCAGATACTGGGGGGCAGCAACACCAGCGCCCTGGCGCCCAGCCTGATTGCGCTGGGCATGGCGGGCTTCCTGGCAGCGACCACCCAGGCACCGTTGACCTCCTTCATCATCGTGATGGAGATGATCAACGGGCGCTCCATGGTGCTCAGCCTGATGGCGTCGGCCATGCTGGCCAGCCTGATTGCCCGCCTGATCAGCCGCCCGCTCTATTCGGCCCTGTCGGCGCTGATGATCAATGCGGTGTGCAAGACCGGTGCGCCACCCAAGGCGGATCCGGCCGATTCGGTGCCCACGACTTCACCCGAGGGCGCTGCGCCTCAAGACCAGGTCATCGGCGGTACCACGGAGACACCGCCCGACAAGCCCGACGACGGTGAGCCACCGCCGTCCGCCCCGTCTTCCGACGTGACCCGGTAACGTGCCGGCAGTTGAGCGGGTCAGTGCCGCGCCGCGGAGGGGGCCTGCATCCGCCAGGCCAGCGCCAGCCACAGCAGCATGAGCAGTGCGCTGACGGCAAAGATGCCGGCGCTCCCCCAGGCCCGGGCGACCAGGCCACCCAGGCTGCCGCCGGTGAAGATGCCCAGCGACATCAAGGTGTTGTAGACGCCCAGCGCCGCACCACGCTGGTGCGGTTGGGCCAGGCGCGAGGCCAGGCTGGGCTGGCTGGCTTCCTGGGTGTTGAAGCCCACGAAATACAGGCACAGCAGCACGGCCACGCCCCAGAGCGAAGGAGCCTGCAGGCTGAACAGGAAGCCCAGCTGCACCAGGCCGATCAGTGCGATGGCGCCCAGGTAGACCGTCTTGAAGTGACCCATGCGCTCCAGCCGGAACAGCAGGCCGCCCATGATCAGCAGCGATGCCAGCACCGCAGGCAGATAGACCTTCCAGTGCTCGGGCGAGGCCACGCCGGCCTCGACCAGCAGCGCGGGCACGGCCATCCACATGGCGATCTGCACCGCATGCAGCACGAACACGCCCAGGTCCACGCGCAGCAGGTCGGCGTGGGCCAGCACCTGGCGCAGGCCACCCCGGTCCGGGGCTTTGTGCCGCGCGGGCTCGGGGGGCACAACCCAGATGATCACGGCCATGCCGAGCAGGGCCAGCGCGGCCGTCAGGGCGAACAGGCCACCCAGCCCGATGTGCGCGACCAGCAGGGGCGCCGCCACCAGGGAGAGCGCGAACATCAGTGCGATGCTGATGCCCACCAGGGCCATGGACTTGGTGCGCACCTCATCGCGCGTGAGGTCGGCCAGCAGGGCCGTGACCGCCGCGGAAATGGCCCCCGCACCCTGCAGGGCGCGGCCGGCCACGAGCCAGGGCAGGCTGGGCGCCCAGGCCGCCAGCGAACTGCCCAGCACGAACACCGCCAGGCCCGCCAGGATCACGGGCTTGCGTCCCAGGCGATCGGACGCCATGCCCAGCGGCACCTGCAGCAGCGCCTGGGTCAGGCCGTAGATGCCCATGGCCAGGCCCACCAGGGCGGGATCGTCGCCGCCCGGATAGTGCCGGGCCTGCAGAGCGAACACTGGCAGCACCAGGAACAGGCCCAGCATGCGCAGCGCGTAGATCGCCGCCAGCGCCCCACTGGCGCGGCGCTCGGTCGCTGTCATGCGGGCGCTGTCGGCCAGGTGGTTTGCCGGGGTGGCAGGGGTGGAGCTCAGGGAGGACAAGGCAGAGGGACCGCGAGGGCGGGGCAGGCAGACGCCGTATTGTCCGCGAAAGGCGTGTGCGCGCCGGGCGGGAGGGCGCGAAAACGCACGGCGGCTTATCATGTCGGGTTGCCCTGAACCCATCCGCCCTGCCTTGAACCAGAACCTGCCCCCGGACCTGAAACTGCCGGGATCGTCGGGCGACGCCGCCCGCGAAACCCCCGCCGTAGGGGAGCCCTCGGCGCGCTACCTGGCCGCCGCGCTGCGGCATGCCAGTGCCTTTCTTTCGGTGCGTGGCGCGCGCACGCACAACCTCAAGAACATCGACCTCGACATCCCCAAGCACTCGCTGGTGGTGATCACCGGGCTGTCGGGTTCGGGCAAGTCCAGCCTGGCCTTCGACACCTTGTACGCCGAGGGGCAGCGCCGCTACGTGGAGAGCCTGTCGGCCTACGCGCGCCAGTTCCTTCAGCTCATGGACAAACCCGACGTGGACCTGATCGAGGGCCTGTCGCCGGCGATCGCCATCGAGCAAAAGGCCACCAGCCACAACCCGCGCTCCACCGTGGGCACGGTGACCGAGATCCACGACTACCTGCGCCTGCTCTACGCCCGCGCCGGCACGCCGCACTGCCCGGACCACGGCCTGCCGCTGGCCGCGCAGAGCGTGGCCCAGATGGTGGACACGGTGCTGGCGCTGCCCGAGGGCACGCGGCTGATGATTCTCGCGCCGGTGGCGCGCGAGAAAAAAGGCGAGTTCAGCGAGCTCTTTGCCGACATGCAGGCCCAGGGCTACGTGCGATTTCGCTTGGACGGGGTGGTGCTGGAGGCCGAGGCGCTGCCGGCGCTGAAAAAAACCGAAAAGCACAACATCGACGTGGTGATCGACCGCGTCAAGGTGCGAGCCGACGGCGGCGCGGCGGACGAGGGGGTCAACCCCCTTCGCCAGCGGCTGGCCGAGAGCTTCGAGGCCGCGCTGCGCCTGGCGGACGGACGCGCCGTCGCCCTGGAGATGGATGCAGCCGAGGCGTCATCCGACGCCGTCGCGACCGAGCACGGTTTCTCGGCACGCTTTGCCTGTCCGCTGTGCCACTACACCGTCGGTGAACTCGAGCCGCGCCTGTTCTCCTTCAATTCACCCATGGGCGCCTGCCCGACCTGCGACGGACTGGGCCACACCGAGTTCTTCGACCCGTCGCGCGTGGTCGCCTTTCCCTCGCTCAGCCTGGCCAGCGGCGCCATCAAGGGCTGGGACCGGCGCAATGGCTACTACTTCGCCATGATCGAGAGCCTGGCGGCGCATTACCGGTTCGATGCCGATGCGCCCTGGGAGTCACTGCCCGAGGCGGTGCGGCAGGTGCTGCTGTACGGATCGGGCGAGGAAGAGATCAAGTTCAGCTACGCGCTTGAATCGGGCGAGCGCGCGGGCAGGAAGGTCAGCAAGAAGCACCCCTTCGAGGGCATCGTGCGGAACTTCGAGCGCCGCTACCGCGAGACCGACAGCGCCGCCGTGCGCGAGGAACTGGCGCGCTACCGCGCGGTGCAGCCCTGCCCCGAATGCGGGGGTTCGCGGCTGCGCCGCGAGGCGCGCCATGTGCTCGTGGGCGAGGGCGAACAGAAGCAGCCGATCTACGCCATCAGCCACGTCACCCTGGGTGAGGCGCTGGCGTATTTCCAGCGACTGGAACTGCACGGGGCCAAGGGCGACATCGCCGCGCGCGTCATCAACGAGATCCGCCAGCGCCTGAAATTCCTCAACGATGTCGGCCTGAACTACCTCAGCCTGGACCGCAGCGCCGACACGCTCTCCGGCGGCGAGGCCCAGCGCATCCGCCTGGCCAGCCAGATCGGCAGCGGCCTCACCGGTGTGATGTACGTGCTCGACGAGCCCAGCATCGGCCTGCACCAGCGCGACAACGACCGACTCATTGCCACACTGCAGCACCTGCGCGACCTCGGCAACACGGTGCTGGTGGTGGAGCACGACGAGGACATGATCCGCACCGCCGACCATGTGATCGACATGGGACCGGGCGCGGGCGTGCATGGCGGGCGCGTGATGGCCCAGGGCACCTGCGAACAGGTCATGGCCACGCCCGACTCGCTCACAGGCCAGTACCTGGCGGGCACGCGCCGCATCCCGGTGCCTGCGCGCCGCACCGCGTGGCTGCCTGTGCTCAAGGCCCCGCAGGCCGGCAAACCCGCGCCCGGCAAGCCGCGCTTTGCCCCCAGCCCGGCGGCCGAACGCCGCGCTGCGCGCGAGGCTGCGCACCAGGCCACGCTGGGCGAACTGCAGGAGATCCGTGTGCTCAATGCCAGCGGCCACAACCTCAAGGGCGTGAGCGCGGCCTTCCCCGTCGGCCTGCTCACCTGCGTCACCGGTGTCTCCGGCTCGGGCAAGTCCACGCTGGTCAACGACACGCTGTACGCGGCCGTGGCGCGCACGCTGTACCGTTCCCACGACGAGCCCGCCGCGCACGAGGCCATCGAGGGCATCGAACATTTCGACAAGGTCATCAACGTCGACCAGTCACCCATCGGCCGCACGCCGCGCAGCAACCCGGCCACCTACACCGGGCTGTTCACCGGCATCCGCGAACTCATGGCCGAGATGCCCACCGCGCGCGAGCGCGGCTACGGCCCGGGGCGCTTCAGCTTCAACGTGGCCGGTGGGCGCTGCGAGGCCTGCCAGGGCGATGGCGTGGTCAAGGTGGAGATGCACTTCCTGCCCGACGTCTATGTGCCCTGCGAGGTCTGCCACGGCCAGCGCTACAACCGCGAGACGCTGGACGTGCAGTACAAGGGCCGCAACATCGCGCAGATCCTGGACATGACGGTGGAGCAGGCGCACGACTTCTTCGGCACCGTGCCCACCCTGCACCGCAAGCTGCAGACGCTCATGGACGTCGGCCTGACCTACATCCAGCTCGGCCAGAGCGCGACCACGCTCTCGGGTGGCGAGGCGCAGCGCGTCAAGCTCGCGCTGGAACTCTCCAAGCGCGACACCGGGCGCACGCTCTACATCCTGGACGAACCCACCACCGGCTTGCATTTCGCCGACATCGAGCTGCTGCTCAAGGTGCTGCACCAGTTGCGCGACGCGGGCAACACCATCGTCGTCATCGAGCACAACCTCGACGTGATCAAGACCGCCGACTGGGTCATCGACATGGGCCCCGAGGGCGGCGCAGGCGGTGGCACGGTGGTGGCGCAGGGCACGCCCGAAACGGTCGCGGCGCACCCCGACAGCCACACCGGGCGCTACCTGCGGCGGCTGCTCGCCGTTTAGGGCTCAGTGGTTGCGGTAGGCCAGACCCACCGTGGCGCCGTACGCGGTCTTGCGACCCACCAGCGGGCTGCGCGCCGCCGCGCCCCGCAGCTGTGTGGCACTCACGCCGCCGAACGCGACCCAGTGCCGGCTCAGCGCCGAGGTGATGCGCCAGCCCAGCGAGACGCTGTCCCAGCCCGAGCCGATCGCGTAGGCGGGCAGGCCGGTGGCCAGCGCGTCCGCGGCCGCAATGCCGTAGTGGGTCCGATGGTGGGTGCCGTTGGCCCAGCCCGCGCCCAGCGACAGGTCCCAGTGCGTCTGTGACGACACCGGATAGCGGTAGCCCAGCCCGTGGTCCAGGCGCAGGCCACCCTGGCGTCCCAGCAGGTCCTGCGAGGCGCGCACGGAATAGGTCCAGCGGCTGCTCAAGGCCGCGGTGGCCGCCAGGCGCCCGTGCACCGTGGCGCGGATGTCGGGCAGGCCGCGAAAGCGGGCGTCGTCGTCCCACGAGCGCCCTTCGTCGATCGACAGCGAGGTGCTCAGCGACCAGACATCGCCGCCAGCCAGCACGGTGCTCACGCCCGAATCAACGGGCTTGCGCCCCTGGCTGAGCAGCGCGCTCGCGCCCGACGTGGCGAAGCGGAAGCGACCCAGCCGGAAAGCCCAGATCGGGCGCAAGCGCAGGCGCTGCTCCACGTCGCTGCCCAGCAGCGGCGCCGACGACACCAGCGAGGCGCCCAGCAGGTAGTCGCGGCTGGCGTCCAGGGCGACCGGGTCTGGTGCGCTCGCGGTCTGCTCCGCCGCGCCCGCGCATGCGCAGGCCAGACCGAGCAACCCTGCCACGGTCCGCGCAGGCAGACGATGCAGGCGCGTCGCGCGCGGCATCAAAGCCGGCCCAGGTCTTCGATGGCGTCGACCACCATGCCGGTGCCGATGGCGATCAGCAGGATGTCGGCCGCCACCCGCACGTACTTGTGGCCTGCGGGTGGCAGACCCAGCTGGATCGAGATGCCGTTGGGCACCGGGTAATGGACCACGTCGCGGGGCAGGGGACGGCCCATTTGCCACTGCTTCGCCTGGCCGGGTGGCTGACAGCCATTGCCCTTTTTGGCCAGGCCTGGCGGGCATTTGCCGGCCTTGAAACGCGGCGCGTAGTAGTCGTGGGCCGCCCGGCGCTGGGGTTCGCCGAAGTACGCGCCGATCTGCACGTCAACGGACACCCGCGACGACGATGACCCGTGCTCGCGGCTGTCGTGCCGCTGCTCCTGCCGGTGTTTGTCTCCCTTGCCGGGCTTGCCGACCCAGTCGGGTTTTTCCGCCAGGGCGGGAAGGGCCACCAGGCTCAGGCCCAGCAGCAGGGAGGGAAGGACGGTCAGCGATCGTGAGGTCATGGAGGGATTTTCGTTGGGATTTCAGGGGAAATCGAAATCAGTGGTTCGGGTTTCGCCCAGAACCAGCGCAAACGGACCGGCGTTGCGGATTGCGCCACCCGAGGTGGCCCGCAGGCTGAAGGCATTCGGGGCGACTGGGTCGGCGACAAAGCTGAGGCTGGCACCGTTGGCATACAGCGCGATCTGCGGCGGCGCGACCGCAACGTCGTGGTCGTAAACACCCGTATCGGCATCCACCGGACCGCCCGCGAGTTCGATCGTCGGGCCGCCGTTCAATGTTTGCAGTACGCGCACTTCCGCATCGACGGGGGTGGTCGCGGTGCTGACCTCGCCATCCAGGGTCGCGCTTCCCGAGGCGGGCGGGTCCAGCCTTTCGCCCAGCGGGCTGATGCGCAGCAACTGGCCGTTGAACACCTCCACGTTCTTCACCACCAGGGTCGCCCTGCCGGGCGACGTGACGACCAGGCTGTAGTTGCCGGGCTGGATGGGTTGCAGCTTGAACGAGCCATCCGCCGCCGGCGAGGTGGCGCGCACCGCAACGCCGTCCTGTTGCAGCGACAGCGTTGTGCCCGGCACCACCAGTGCGGCTGCGACCTCGCCTTGCACACCGGTCTCGGTGCGTGGCAGTACGCGAAGCACCGGCTTGAGCAGGTACTGGCCAGACATGCCGGCGACCACCACCGAACGACAGGCATCGAAGTCAAGCACGAAGTCGGCCAGCTGATCCGGCGCCACGGTGAGGTTGGTGTTGATCTTCAGGCCCGATTGGGGGCCGCTCGGCGTTTTCAGGGCCGTCTCGGCGCCGCCGGAGGGGATCACCGAGTTGGCCAGCGGATTGCCCGGCGTGTTGTCCTCCAGCACCAGCCGCAACTGCGTGTAGGTGCCGGCGGGCAGGCCGGTCTGGCCCAGCTCTTCCAGCACGCCGTTGGTGAGCGTGAGCAGATCGAGGCGGCGCGCAGGCGTCAGCTCGATGGTCGACCAGCCGCCATCGCTGTCTGTCGCCGTGCTGCTCTGGTGCACGCGCACCTGCCGCACCGTCACGTTCACCTCGTCGTAGCCGCAGGCGGGTGCGTCGGTGAGCGCCATGCGCAGCGTGCCGCTGCCCGAGCCCCCGTTGCCGCCACCACCGCAGGCGGCGAGCGCGGTGAGCGTGGTGAGTGCGAGGGCCGCTGCCCAGCGGCGGAAGGGGTGTGTCTTGTGCATGGTCGTGGTTCGCGTCGTTAGTTTGCTGCACGTCCGCAGCGGTGGATCCACGATTGTCGAATGGCCTGCTCACGGTCCCGTTACAAGCTGTAATGTCATCCGGCGCTGCCTTGTCATCTGTGCGAGGTGGCGCCGCAGCAGGCGCACTGGCAGACTCTGCGCTTTGCCCGCATCAACTGATCGCCGTGCCCCAGGAAACCGAAATCAAGCTCGCGCTGCATACGGCCGACCTGCCGCGCCTGCTCGCGCACCCCCTGCTGAAGGCGCAGCCGCCGCGCCGCGAGCGCCTCTTCAACACCTATTTCGACACCTCCACGCTGGCACTGCGCGCGCAGCGTCTGGCCGTGCGCGAGCGCCGCGTGGGGCGGCGCACGCTGCTCACGGTCAAGACCGCGGGCAGTTCGGTGGGCGGCCTGTCGCGCCGTGGCGAGTGGGAGGGCGCCTGCTTACCCGGCCGCTTCGATTTCGCCGCGCTGGTCGACGACGCCGCACTGGCGCAGCAGCTCATGGGCGTGGCCTGGCAACTGGTGCCGGTGTTTCGCACCGATTTTGTCCGGCGCAGCTGGCGGCTTCGCCATGGGCAGGCGGACGTGGACGTGGCGCTGGACCAGGGCTTCATCACCACGGGCAACGCCGAAGGCAAGCACCGCCAGGCCATCCTGGAGGTCGAGCTCGAACTCGTGAGCGGTCCGGTGGACGACTTGCTGGACCTGGCGCACACGCTTGCGCTCGGACCGCAGGGACAGGCCACGCAGGGTCTGCGGCTGCTGCCGGACCAGCGCAGTAAGGCCGAGCGCGGCTATGCGCTGTTCACCGGCGAGCGCCTGCAGCCGGTGAAAGCCCAGCCCGTGCAACTCGATGCCGCCATGCATCCGGTGCAGGCGTTTCGCGCCGCCGCCCTGAGCTGCCTGGCCCACCTGCAGGCCAACGAGGCCGGTGTGGTGCCGCCGGGCGCCGATGGCGCCTGGCCCGACCCTGAATTCGTGCACCAGGCGCGCGTGGCGCTGCGGCGCCTGCGCACCGGCCTGCGCCTGTTCCGGGACCACCTGCCCCGCCGGTTCGCGGCGCATTGGGCGCAGGAATGGAAAGCCCTGGCCGGCGAGCTGGGCGACGCGCGCAACTGGGATGTCTTTGCCACCGAGTGGCTGCCCCGACGCCTGGACCGCCTGGCACCCGCCGATGCGCCGCAAGCCGCCCTGCAGCCCTTGCTCGACTGGGTGCATGCGCAGCGTCTCGCCGCCGGCCTGCGCGCCGCCCGCGCGCTGGGCAGTCCGGCGCACGCACTGCGCCTGCTGGCGTTTACCCGCGCCGTGCTGCGGTTCCAGGCGCCCGATCACGACGGCCCCAGCGGTGCCCAGCCACTGGGCGACTGGGCGCGTGGCAGCTTGCGCGCACGCCACGCCGCCCTGCGCCTGGAAGCGCGGCGGGCGCGCCGCCTCGGCCCGGAAGGCCGGCACGCGCTGCGCATCGCGTTGAAGAAGCAGCGCTACGCGCAGGAATTCCTGGCCAGCCTGCTACCGCCGAAGAAGGTCGAGCGCAGCACCGCCATGCTGGCCGATGCGCAGGAACTGCTGGGTCAGCTCAACGACCTGAACACCGCGCAAGCCTTGCTGGCATCCGCGCCGCCCGCGCTCGTCAACCCCTTGCTGCGCCGCTGGCAGCTGGAGTTGCAGGCACAGCTGGCGCAGGGCCTGCAGGCCTTGCCCGCGCTGGAGCGGGCGCTGGAGGAAACGCCCGTGCCCTGGGGGTAGGAGCCCCCACGCTCCGCCGCTGCGCGGGTCGCACCTTGCAGGCCGCGGCATCGCCGGAGTCGATGCCCCTTCGTCCCGTCCAGCCCTGCGCAGGCAGGACCGGAGCCGCGGTCCTCAGCCCCCCGAGGGGGCTGATCCGGCTTGGGGCGGCCCGGCGCCGGATCGGGCATCGTTCGTGCGGCGCTAGACGCGCGCGCTCGGCCGCGCGGCCACCTTGTCGCGCCAGGCCTGCAGCGCCTGCAGACCCTCGTCGGCCGGCTTGAAGTGCGCCAGGCGCGCGAACTCCACGGTGCAGAAGGCGGTGATGTCGGCGATGGTGAAGCGATCGCCCGCCACCCAGGGTTGGCGTTGCAGCTCGGCATCGAGCCAGGCCGCGGTCTCGCGTGCCTTGGTCACCTGCGAACGCCCGAAGTCTGGAAACTGCGGCTGCTCCAGCGGCGCCAGGCCCGGGTGCGTGTGGCGGATGGCGTTGGCCAGCGGCAGCATGAAATACCACTCCATGCGGCGGTCGGCCATTTCGATGAAGGCGCGCTCCTCGGCGCTGTGCCCCATCAGGTTGGGCTCGGGGTAACGGCCCTCGATCCAGGTGCAGATCGCGCGCGTCTCGGTCAGCACGCGCCCGTCGTCCAGTTCCAGCGCGGGCACACGCGCCAGCGGGCTCTTGGCACGGTATTCGACGGTCTTGTGCTCCTGGGCATTGAGGTCGACGTTGACCAGCTCCAGGCCATTGATCTGTTTCTCCACCAGGAACATCAGCACCCGGCGCGGGCTGGGGGCGCGGGGTGAGACGTAGAGCTTCATGCGGCCCCCGTGCCGGAATTCAGGCTCTGCCCGGTTTCGACCATGCGGCGCGCCTCCTCGGCAAAGCGCTGCGCGGCCGCGTCGCCGTCGCGCGTCAGGTCCACTTTCGATGGCGGTTGTTCAATGCCGCGCTGCACCGCGGGCCGCGCGCGGATCGCGTCGCGCCAGCGCTTGAGGTGGGGCAGGTCGTCGATCTTCACGCCGGACCAGCGGTGCGTGCGCACCCAGGCCCAGTTGGCGATGTCGGCAATGGAATAGTCGCCGGCCAGGTACTCGTGCTGCTGAAGGTGTCCGTCGAGCACCCGGAACAGGCGCTTGCACTCGCCCTGGTAACGATCGATGGCGGCCGGGATCTTCTCGGGGAAGTAGCGGAAGAACACGTTGGCCTGACCCATCATGGGGCCGATGCCTCCCATCTGGAACATCAGCCACTGCAGCACGCGCGAGCGGCCCTGGGGGTCCGACGGCATGAGGCGGCCCGTCTTCTCCGCCAGGTAGATCAGGCAGGCGCCCGACTCGAACACCGCAAAGCCGCCGGCCCCGTGGTCCACGATGGCGGGGATGCGGCCATTGGGGTTGATGGCGAGGTATGCCGGGCTGCGCTGCTCGCCAGCGCCCAGGTCGAGCACCTTGAGCGTGTAGGGCAGACCCAGTTCTTCCAGTGCAATGGACACCTTGTGTCCGTTGGGCGTGGCGGCCGTGTACAGATCAATCATGCAGAACCCCCGGGACAACCAGCGCGCATCCTAGTGCGCGCTGCGGGGCAGGGCCTGTCGCGCAGGCTACGGGCTCAGAGCATGAAGCCGAGATTGCTCGGGTACTCGGCGCTGTTGAAATTCACCAGGTTGGGCAGGATGCCGTTCATCTCGGCGCCCTGTACGCCGAACCAGGTGGCCAGCGTGCCGGCGTACTGGTCGACCGAGGTGCTGGGCAGCAGGCGACCCTGGCCCACGTGCCACTGGTCGTTGGCATCGGTGGTGGAGTCGCCCACGCTCACGGGCGGGGCGCTGCCGTAGAAGGCCCTGCCCCGCACCGCGCCACCGACGACGAAGTGGTGGCTGCCCCAGCCGTGGTCGGAGCCATCTCCGTTGCTGGTGAGCGTGCGGCCGAAGTCGGAGGCGGTGAAAGCCGTCACCTTGTCGGCCACGCCCAGTTGCACAGTGGCGGCATGGAAAGCCGTGAGCGCCGCGCTCAGGCGTCCCATCAGGCTGGCCTGGCCGTTGACCAGGTTGTCGTGCAGATCGAAGCCACCCATGGAGACGAAGAACACCTGGCGGCGGCTGCCGAGGTTGTCGCGCGCGGCGATCAGGCGCGCCACCAGCTTGAGCTGGTCGGCCAGGTTGTTGCCGGTCGGGAAGGCGTTGAAGGGCGCGTTGGTCGCGGGGAAGGCGTTCAGGGCGCCGGTGACCGCGCTCTCGGCGCCGACTGCGCGGGCCGTAACCAGGTTGTATTCGTTCTCCAGCACATGGCCGCGGTTCTGCAGCGCCAGTTGCAGCATGGCCGCGCGCACGGCCGCCGAGCTGTAGACGTTGTTGCTCAGGCTGTTGATCTTGACCGCGCCGTTGGTGCTGACCTGGTAGGACAGCGCCTGGTCCCCCGAGAGGAAGACGGTGTTGCCGGACACCGAGATGCAGGAGAGCACGCTGCTGGTGTTGTGGGCGAGTGCGAGGTCGCCGATCTGACCGCCCCAGCCGGTGGTGGCGCCCTCGGCTTGCGAGGTTTGCCAGACCGACTGCTGGTCGTTGTGCGAGAACAGTTTGGGTGGCAGGGGATAGAGCACGCGGTTGCTGCTTCGGTACTGCTGGCGCGTGAGCGGCACCACCAGCGGCCCCACGTTGAGCTGCACCGCCGCCGCGCCACTGTTGAAGAGGCCGGCCAGACCGGTCATGGACGGATGCAGGGCGTACTGGCGACCGCCCGGCAGTGCCACTGTCGGGTTGAGCAGTGTGGGCGCCATGTCGGCCTGGCCGATGGCAATGCCACCGGCCGTGCGGTTGGCGCCGCCGCCGCGGATCGCGCTGTACTGGTCGTAGCTGGCGTTGTCGTAGTTGATGACGGTGTTGGCGTAGTCGTTGCCGCCGAACAGGAAGACGCAGACCAGCGCCTTGTAGTCGGTGGCATTGAACGCTGCGGCGTCCGCCATGGCCGTCAGGTTGAGGGCGGTGGGCAGGGCCGCGCCGGTGAAGGCGAGCTGTCCGGCGCGGCGCAGGAAGGCGCGGCGCGTGTGCTTGTCGGGCTGGAGGAAGTGCATGGTGGGCCCCTTACTTCTGGATCAGGTATTCGGCCGAGCCCATGACCATCAGGATGGCCGCCCAGACGCGCCGAAGCTTGACGGTCTGGCTGCTGGCGGTGGTTACCGGGGTGGCGTTAAGCGCGTTGACCATGACGGTGCGCGTGGCCGCGGAAATCTGGTCGGCGGCGAGCACCAGGCAGACGTGGTTTACCAGCGCCTGGGCATCGGCCACCAGGGCCAGCTCGCGTGTGTAGTTGGCGGTGATGTCGTAGGCATAGTTGTTCCAGGCGGCTTGCGGCACGGCCGGGTTGGGGCAGTTCAGACCGCGCTCGATCACGCTTTGCATGAAGTTGAGGTAGCCACCGACGCTGGTCTCGTTGACGAGCTGGAACTCCGGGGCCGTGGCGCCCGAGGCCGAAAGCGCGGTGCCGGGTGGCACATAGCCGGGGCGGAAGTAGTTGAACACCGAGGGCGCGCGCAGCGGGCTCTGGCCCAGCTGCGTGCCGGCGTTGTTGAGCTCGAACAGCTTCCAGCTGCCCGCGGCCGAGGTCACGCCGAAACTGCGGGCCCACTGCACGAAGCGCAGCATGGGTTCGCGCAGCTTGCCGAAGGTGTTGCTCTGCAGCGTCGCCGGGCCGCGCGCCTCGTCGTCGAGCAGGATGGCCACCCACACCGCCTTGAGGTCGCCGCGCTCGCCCGCGCCGTTGTCGTTGAAGCGCGCTGCCACGCGCGCCACGTAGGCCGGGCTGGGGTCGCTGGTGACCAGGCGCTGGATCATCTGGCGCGCGAAGAAGGGCGCGGCGTTCGGGTGGTTGAACAGCGTGTCCAGCGCCATGCGCAGCGCGGTGGCGCCATCCGTGTTGGCGGGCACCGTGGTGCCCAGGAAGCGGGCTTCCAGCATGGAATGCCGGTTGGCGTTGAACGACATCGGCTTGCGGGCGAAGGCGCGCGACTCGATGGTGTAGCTCTGCCCGGGCACGGTGTGGCGCACGCCGTCGGAGCGGTCGAAGTCGTAGCCGGTGAAGACACGCGCCAGGCCAGTGACGTCGTCCTGGCCATAGGTTTCCTGCGGCACACCGCCGACGGTCTGCACCGAGCCGTCCAGGTTGAGCTTGTAGACGCCGATGGTGAACAGCTGCATCACCTCCCGCGCGTAGTTCTCGTCGGGCACGCGCCCGCTGCTGTTTTCCTTCTGGTTGCCCTTGGTGTTGAGGAAGTAGCCCATGGCCGGGTGCAGCGTCACGTCTTCCAGCAGCTGCCGGTAGCTCCCGAAGGCGTTGCGCATCAGCGTGTCCCACCAGCTGGCGTAGGCATGGGCGCGCCAGGTGAACTCGGCCGAGCTCAGCGAGGTCACGAAGAACTCCGAGAGCGCCAGCGCGATGCGCTTGCGCATCATGTCCGGGCCAGCCAGCAGCTGGTTCCAGATCATGAAGTCGGCCGGGTAGTGGTTGAAGAAGTAGCTGTTGCTGTCCACTGCGCCGTATCCACGGGCTTCCAGCCAGTTCCAGCCGGTACTACCCCGGTAGTTCGCGAACTGGTTGGCCAGCCACTGCGCATAGCTCATGCCGCGCAGCTCGGTGATCTCGGTCGGGGTGGAGGAGAATTGCGCTTGCTGCAGGAAGCGCGCGGCTTCGGCATCGCTGGTGGCATCCGGGTGGGCGAAGCCGCTGGTGGGGAAGTCGACGATGCCTACGACGGGAGGGGCCTCGGGTGTGTTTCCGCCGCCGCCGTCGCCACCACCACCACAAGCCGCGAGCAGCGCGGCCGCGGCCAGCGGCGTCAGCGCCGGCAGCGCACCGTGAGACGGGTTTTCCGGCGCCGTCTGCGGCCCGTGGTGCCGGTCGGTGGCGGTGGCCTCATCGGCCGGTTTCAAAGGCGCTTCGATGTCCGTCATGGCGATCCCTCCTCGGTTCGACGAGCGCGAGTGTAGGGAGCCGCCGATCACAGACGGGGCTGGTTTTCAAGTCGTTACAGCTGGGTGTGGCGCGCCTGCGGCATCCGCCGGGCGGGCATACCGCCGGAGGGTATTTGGCGGCCTCTCGTCGAAATTCAGGTGCGCGCGGCGTGCAGTTCGTCTCGGGTTTTGAGCGCCGCGCGGCGCGCTGCGTCGGCAAAGTCGGCGCCGTCGGAGGCATACAGGATGGCGCGCGAGGAGTTCACGATGATCGCGCCGGTGGTCTCGCCCGCCTGGGTGCGCAGGCCGGCTTTGACGGTGGCCACGGCGTCACCACCCTGCGCCCCGACGCCGGGGATCAGCAGGGGCAGCGTGGGCGCGATCTCGCGCACGCGCTCGATCTCGGCGGGATAGGTCGCACCCACGACCAGGCCCAGCTGCCCGTTGAGGTTCCACGGCCCTTGCGCCAGACGTGCCACGTGTTCGTACAGGCGCGGCTCGCCCTCGATGGACGCGAAGCGCTGGTTCTGCAAATCGTCGCCGCCGGGGTTGGAGGTGCGGCAGAGCAGGAAGGCGCCCTTGCCGTGGTACTGCAGGTAGGGCTGCACGGAGTCGAAGCCCATGAAGGGCGAGAGCGTGACCGCGTCGGCGCCGTAGCGCTCGAAGGCCTCGATCGCGTACTGCTGCGCAGTGCTGCCGATGTCGCCGCGCTTGGCGTCCAGGATCACCGGCACCTGGGGTGCGATGCGGCGCATGTGCGCCATGAGGCGTTCGAGCTGTTCCTCGGCGCGGTGCGCGGCGAAGTAGGCGATCTGTGGCTTGAAGGCGATGGCGGTGTCGGCCGTGGCCTCGACGATGGCGGCGCAGAAGTCGTAGATGCGGGTGGCGTCGTTCTTCAGGTGCGCGGGAAAACGCGCGGGATCGGGGTCCAGGCCGACGCACAACAGGGAACGGTTCTGGTGCTCGGCGTTGCGCAGCTGGTCAAGGAAGGTCATGGGGCGAGATTTTAGTTGGCGGCCTCTCGCCGGCCCTTGGCGGACACGCGACGGGGCGCCCACCTAAGATCGCGGCCATGCACGCCCTTTCCCGACAACAGCTGGTTCTGCTGGTTCTGCTCACCATTGTCTGGGGTGTCAACTGGCCCATCATGAAATTCGGCGTGACGGGTTTTCCGCCGCTGACGTTTCGCACCATCTGCATGTGGATCGGCCTGCCGGTGCTGGGCCTGTTCCTGTGGTGGCGCCAGGTGCCGTTTCGCATCGGGCGCGAGCACTGGCCGGAGCTGGCCCTGCTCACGGTGTTCAACATGCTGTTCTGGCACACGCTGGCGATCCTGGCGATCCAGACCTTGTCCAGTGGGCGCGCCGCGATCCTGGGCTACACCATGCCGGTGTTCTCTGCGCTGGTGGGCGCCTGGTGGTTCGGCCAGCGCCTGGCCCTGCGGGGCTGGGGTGGCGTGGCTGCGGCCTCGCTCGGCGTGCTGTTGCTGCTGTGGCACGAATTCACCCGGCTCTCGGGCAAGCCCATGGGCGTGCTGATGATGCTGGTGGCCGCCGCCGCCTGGGCCCTGGGCACGCAGTTGCTGCGCCGCACCCGCATCCCGCAGCCCACGCTGACGATCTCGTTCTGGCTCACCGCGCTCACCACGGCGTGGATGACCGCGCTGGCGCTGATCTTTGAACGCGAGGCATGGGTCTGGCCGACGCCGGGGATCTGGTGGGCCATCGTCTACAACGCGCTGGGGGTGTTCGCGTTCGCGCAGGTGGCCTGGCTGTCGCTGGCGCGCGACCTGCCGCCCATCGCCTCCACCCTGTCGGTGATGTTCATCCCCGTGCTCGGCGTGTTCAGTGGCGCCTGGTGGCTGGGCGAGATGCTGCGCTGGCAGGACTGGGCGGCCGTCGCGCTGGTGATGGTCGCGATTGCGTCCGTGCTGTGGCCTTCGAGGCGCACGGCCGAGGTGCCACATACCTGAACACCCCTTGCGCCGCTTCGCGGCCCCCCTCTCTTCGCCTTTGGCGGGAGGGGGGCGACACCTGGGGCCGGCAGAGCCGGACCCTCGGTGTCCCTGGGTTGGACCGCTTCATGCGTGGCGGGTCGCGCTTCGGCGCGGGGGTCAGGCAGCGGTCTCGGCCGTGTGCATCGCCAGGCACAGGTCGGCCCAGGCCTTGCCTTTGTCGGCCGGGGTGCGCAGCAGATAGGCCGGGTGGTAGGTCACGATCACCGGAACGCCTTCGTAGCGGTGCACGCGGCCGCGCAGGCGGCCGATGGGTTCGGTGGTCTTGAGCAGCGACTGCACGGCGAAGCGCCCCATGGCGACGATGACCTTGGGTTGTACCAGCGCCACCTGGCGAGCGAGGTAGGGCTCGCACTGCGCGACTTCATCCGGCAGGGGATTGCGGTTGGCGGGCGGACGGCACTTGAGCACGTTGGCAATGAACGCGCCTTGCGCGCCCTCGCCAGCGCGGTCGCGGCCCACGGCGCGCAGCATGTTGTCGAGCAACTGGCCTGCCGCGCCCACGAAGGGTTCGCCCTGCAGGTCCTCGTTTTCGCCCGGGGCCTCGCCCACGATCATCCAGTCGGCCCGCACGTCGCCGACGCCGAAGACGGTGTTCTTGCGGTTCTTGCACAAGCCGCAGGCCTGGCAGGCGGCCACCGCTTCGCGCAACGCGGTCCAGTCCAGGGCATCGATGCCGCTGGGCCGGCGCGGCGGCGCCACTGGTTGCGCCGCGGCTGTGGCTGCTGCGGCCGGTGTGTTGGGCGCATGCACAGGCACCGGGCCTGGCCGGTGTGGGCGCGCCTGCGCGGCGGACGGGGTCGCGGGTGCCGCCACGGTGGTTGGCGCGGGCCGGGGCGCCCAGACGCGCACACCCATTTCGGCGAGCATGGCGCGCTGGCGGGCATCGAGCTGCGGCACGAAGGAGGTGTCGTGTTGCGTCACGGGCGTGCCTCCGCAGCGTCGCCGGGCGTCAGGTTCAGGCTCATGACCACGGCGTCTTCCCGCCGCAGATGGCCCGCCGGGTAGTAGCCCTTGCGCAGCCCGACTTGCTTGAAGCCATACCGCTCGTAGAGCTGGCGTGCGGGCCCGTTGCCTACGCGCACCTCCAGCCAGAGCCATTGCGCGTTCTGCGTGCGCGACCACAGCACCAACGCGTCGAGCATGAAGCGCGCCCAGCCCTGGCGCTGGTGCGCCGGGGCGACGGTGACGTTGAGCAGGTGCACCTCGTCCACGCCCGGCATGGCGACCAGGTAGCCCAGCAACACGCGGCCGTCGGCGCGCGCGGTGTGGGCGGGCGACGGCGGGTCGTGCGCCAGTGCCTCGCCCAGCAGCAGCACGGCCGGGTAGCCGGCTTGCAGCGAATCGCGGAAGTGCTTGCGCGACCAGGGATGGGCATAGGCGGTGGATTCCACCGCGTGCACCGCGTCCAGGTCGGCCTCGGTCATGGGCTCGAAGGCGATGCGGCGCGCGCCGGCTCGCTGCTGGGTGCCCGGTGTCGGCCAGGTCCGGGGCGGGTGCGCCGTGGCCGGGCTGGCGAGGCCGCCAGCCATGGCCACGAGCAGGGCGTTCACGGAGGTGTCCATGTGCCGGGCCTCAATGCGCGGGACTTGCTGCCACCCGCTGCCGCTCGCGCTCGTCGGTGGTCTGGGCCACCTTGTCGCGCACGTACAGCGGCAGCGCATCGCGCGCGGGCAGTGCAGCGCCAGCGGCGATCAGGTCCGGCGCCAGGCGCAGCAAGGCCGTGGCCGTGGGCAGGGCCGGGCGGCGCAGGCCGCGGAGCCCTGTGAGCTCATGGTCGTAGGCGGCGAACACATTGCCGGCAAGCAGCGGCTGTCCAGCGGCGGGCAGCCGGTCGCGCAAATGGGTGGCAAGGTCTTGCGGCGCGCACAGGCGCGGTGGCTCCAGGGGCGAGAGACCTGTTGGCTTGCAGGCGTACAGGGCCAGGTACAGCTCGCCCATACGGGCGTCGAGCAGTGAAATCACGGTGTCGGGCGCGGCCTGGCCGGCCAGTGCGTGCGCGTGGCGCGCCTCCTCTGCCAGAGCCAGCAGCGTGTCCACGGGCAGCACGGGCAACCCGCCCGGGCGGGCCGCGTCGCGGGCACCATAGGCCAGGCCCTGGGCCACGGCGCACGCGGTGCGCAAGCCGGTGAACGAACCCGGACCCCGACCGAACACCACGGCATCCAGGCCGGCGAGCGACCAGCCTGAGGCGCCGAGCAGCTGTTGCACCAGCGGCAGCAGCGTGGTGGATGCCCGGGCGCCGCCGGGGCCGGTGTGTTGCCACAGCGGGCCATCGGGTGCGCCCGTGCCCAGCGCCACCGACAGGGTGTCGGTGCTGGTTTCGATGGCAAGCAGGCGCAGTGCGGAAGGCATCGGGGGATTATCGGCCACCGCACCGGTTCGCACTGTGTGGTGCGGGTGCGCCACCGGCCGTCTTTTGTCACGCCCGCCCACCGTCTCGCGGTCGCATCGGCCGGCCCGCGTTTCATAATCAGTCTCCATGCCGCTGCGCCTGCCGATCCTGCGTTGCTCACTTTTTGTCCGCGTGCTTGCGCTGTGGATGCTCGCGGGCGCTGGCTTGCCTGCCTGCGCACAGATGCCGGGCCGTGGTGCCACGCTTCCGCCGGCGGTGATGGAGGCTCTCAACCGTGCCCAGGTGCCGGCCAGCGCGCTGTCGGCGCTGGTGGTGTCGGTTGAGCCCGACGCGCACGAACGCCTGCGCCACCAGGCCGGGGTGCTGGTCAACCCCGCATCGGTGATGAAGCTGGTGACGTCCTATGCGGCCATCGACCTGCTGGGCCCGGACTTCACCTGGAGCACGCGCTTCTACACGGACGGCACGGTCGACAACGGCGTGCTGCGTGGCAACCTGTACGTGCGCGGCGGCGGAGACCCCAAGCTGGTGCTCGAACGCGTGCATGAAGCCTATTACGCCCTGCAGAACCAGGGCGTGCAGGTGATCCTGGGCGACATGGTGCTTGACCACAGCGCCTTCGACCTGCCCTACACCGATCCCGGCGCCTTCGACGGCGAGGCCCTGCGCCCCTACAACGCGTCGCCCGACGCGTTGCTCGTCAACTTCAAGTCGGTCATCCTCAGTTTCCAACCCGACCCGGCCAACGGCGTGGCCTACGTCATCAGCGAGCCGCCGCTGGCCGGCCTGTCGATCGACGCCACCGTGCCGCTGTCGCGCACCGCCTGCGGCGACTGGCGCACGGCGCTTCAGGCGCGCTTTGACGACCCGAACAGCATCCGTTTCGAGGGCCGCTACCCGCAGAAGTGTGGCGAACTCAAGTGGCCCGTGGCCTACCAGCAGCCGGCCAGCTATGCCGCGCGCGCGCTGGAGGGTCTGTGGCGCGCCAGTGGCGGCGTCATCACCGGCCAGGTGCGCACCGGCCTGACGCCTCCGGGCGTCACGCTGCTGCTCGATGCGCCTTCGCTGCCACTGTCGGAAATCCTCGTCGACGTGAACCAGTGGAGCAACAACGTGATGGCGCAGCAGGTGTTCCTCACGCTGGGCCAGCTGGCACCGCCGCCGCCACAGACCGTTGCCGTGGTGGCGCCGGGTTCGGCCGCTGATCGCCTGGTGCCGGCGCGCACCGCTCGCTTCGAGCGTTCGCGCGAGGTGCTGCAGGGTTGGTGGGCGCGCACCTTTGGGCTGCGGGTGCCGGCGCCAGTGCTCGAAAACGGCTCGGGCCTTTCGCGCGGCGAGCGCATCACCCCGGAAGCGCTGGCCGGTCTGTTGCGCCATGCGGCGCAGCACCCGCAGGGCGAGCGCCTCCTGCAGTCGCTGTCGGTCGCGGGTGTCAACGGCACCGCCGCCCGGCTGGCGCGCGGCGAGAACAGCAGCGCGCGCGGCAATGCCTGGATCAAGACCGGCACGCTGCGCGACGTGAGCAGCATTGCCGGTTACGTGAACGCGGTGAACGGCGCTCGCTACGTGCTGGTGGCCTTCATCAACCACCCCAACGCGCCTGCGGCCCGACCCGCGCTGGACGCCTTGCTGGAGTGGACGGCCTCGCTGCCCGATTGAAGCTGAAGGCTGGAACCATGCAATTCGGCGATGTCATCGGCTACGGTGCCGCGTGCCTGACCACGGCAAGCTTCGTGCCCCAGGCCTGGCTGACCTTTCGCACGCGCGACGTGAGCGGCATCTCGCTGGGCATGTACAGCGTGTTCACGGTCGGTGTGACCCTGTGGCTGTTCTACGGCCTGAGCCTGGGCGCATGGCCGGTGGTGGCGGCCAATGCCGTCACGCTGTCGCTGGCCCTGGCCATCCTGGTGATGAAGTTGCGTTTCGGGCGCCTGCCCAAGGGCTGACGACCGGTGGTGACGCGGTGCCGCTCAGGCCGCCGCGCGTTGCAGGCGGTCGCGCACGCCGTCCCAGGCGGCCCCTGCGGGTGGCGTTTCCACCCAGATCAGGCGAACGCCGGTGGCGTCGAGCTCACGCAGCACCGCGAACAGTTCCTGCGCACAAAGCGCTGCGTCGGCCGGCATGCGCCTCAGCGGCACGCCTCGCGCGACCTTGACGGGGCTGTGCGCGTAAACACCAATGTGTTTTGCGTCGCGGCCCAGCACGTCCAGCGCCGCCTGCAGCGCCTGGCCATCCATGAGGCGCACGGTGGCGCGCGGTGCGTAGTGCGATGCGAGCGTGCCGGAGGCGCGCGGCGCTGCCTCGTCGCGCGCGCGCAATGGCTGGCCGCACGCGGCCTCCAGCTGCGCGGGCGTGATCATGCCCGGACGCAGCAGCACCGGGTGATCGCGCGTGGCGTCGACGATGGTGGACTCGATGCCCACCCGGCTGGCGCCGCCGTCCAGGATCAGCAAGGCGTCGTCCGGCAGTGCCGCGAATTCCTCGGCCACGTGCGCTGCGGTGGTGGGGCTGACCCGGCCAAAGCGGTTGGCACTGGGGGCGGCCACGCCGTGCACACCCCGCGCGGCCGCGGCCTGCAGCAGTGCCTGCGCCACCGGGTGCACCGGGCAGCGCAGGCCCACCGAATCCTGCCCGCCCGCCGCAACCGCGGCCACGCCTTCGCGGCGCGGCAGGATGAGCGTGAGCGGGCCCGGCCAGAAATGCTCCATCAGCGCGGCGGCGAACGCCGGCACGGTGCGGGCGTAGTGATCCACGCCGGCACGCCAGCCGCGCGCACCGTCACCGTGCGCGAGGTGCACGATCAGCGGGTGGTCGGCGGGCCTGCCCTTGGCATCGAAGATGCGGTGCACGGCGCTGGCGTTGTCCGCGTCGGCCGCGAGGCCGTACACGGTTTCCGTCGGCATGCCCACCAGCGAGCCGGCCGCCAGGCGCCGCGCCGCGGCGTCGATGGCGGAAGGGTCGCTGGCCTGGAGCAGCAGCGGCATGTCAGACGCCGAGCGCAGGCAGGCCGAGCAGTGCGAGCGCTTGCGCTGTTGTTTCGCGTACCCGCGTCACGCTGGCGCCGGTGACGTTGAGGTGGCCCATCTTGCGGCCCGGGCGGGCGCCCAGCTTGCCGTACAGGTGCAGGTGCGTGCCGGGCAGGGCCAGCACCGCCGCCCAGGGCGGCGACACCGGCGTCTTGCTCGCCTGGGCGCGCACTGCGTTGGGCTCGAACCATAGGTCGCCCAGCAGGTTGATCATGATGGTCGGGCTGTGCTGGCGCGGCACGGGCAGCGGCAGGCCGGCCAGTGCGCGCACCTGGGCTTCGAACTGGGAGATGTCGCAGGCGTTCTGCGTGTAATGGCCGCTGTTGTGGGGTCGCGGCGCCATCTCGTTGACCACCAGATCGGTCGTGCCATCGGCACGCTCGACCACGAAGTACTCGACGCACAGCACGCCGACATAGCGCAGGTGGTTCGCGATGGCGACGGTGCTGGCCTGCGCCCGCTGCGCCAGACCCGCCTCGATGGCGCCGTCAAACACCTCGGTGATCGCGAGGATGCCTTCGTGGTGGGTGTTCTTCTGCACCGGAAAACTCACCACCTGACCATCGGCGCCGCGCGCCACGATCACCGAGCATTCCGCGCGCAGCGTGAGCATTTTCTCGAGCACGCATGGGACCTTGTCGAGCTGGTCCCATGCCTCGGCGAGTTGAGCACGCGAGGCCACGCGCAACTGGCCCTTGCCGTCGTAGCCCATGCGCGCGGTCTTCAGGATGCCGGGCAGCAGGTCGTCCGGTACGGCGGCGAGCGACGCATCGGTGGTGATGACCGCGTGCGGCGCGGGAGCCACGCCGCTGATGGGCGCGCACTGCTCGAAGTGGGCCTTTTCCTTGACGCGGTCCTGTGCCACGGCGACGCACGAGGCCGAGGGGGCCACCGTGCGCTGCGCGGCCAGCGTGGCCAGTGCGGCTGCCGGCACGTTCTCGAATTCGGTGGTGATGGCGTCGCTGCGCTGGATCAACTGGGCCAGGCCCGGTTCGTCGTCGTACGCCGCGCGAATGTGGTGGTGGCTGATCTGGCCCGCCGGGCTGGCCGGGTCGGGGTCGAGCACCACAGTGGCGAAACCCATGGCCTGGGCCGCCTGTACGAACATGCGGCCGAGCTGGCCGCCGCCCATCACGCCCAGCGTGGTGGGTTGACCATTGGGGGAAGGGCTGCCGGGTAGAAGGGTCTTGAAGCTCATGCGGGAAGGGTCATGCCGCGCGCGGCCGCCGTCTGCTGGACGCGGAAGGCCTCGAGCTTGTGGCGCAGCTCGGGGTTGTCGCAGGCCAGCATGGCCACGGCGAACAGGGCGGCATTGGCCGCGCCGGCCGCGCCAATGGCGAAGGTGGCCACCGGCACGCCCTTGGGCATCTGCACGATGCTGTGCAGGGAGTCCACCCCGCTGAGGTGCTTGCTGGCCACCGGAACACCGAGCACCGGCACCACGGTCTTGGCCGCCAGCATGCCCGGCAGGTGGGCGGCGCCGCCCGCGCCGGCGATGATGGCCCTGAGGCCGCGCAGCGCGGCCGCTTCGGCATAGGCAAACATGTCGTCGGGCATGCGATGGGCCGACACCACGCGTGCCTCGTGTTCGATGCCGAAGTCCTGCAGGACCTGCACGGCATGCTGCATGGTGTCCCAGTCGCTGCTGGAGCCCATGAGCACACCCACTTGGATGGAGTTCATGTTGGTGCCTCTGGCCGATGAGCCCCGGCGGGGCAGGACCGGGAACGTGCGTGTGACGCGGCGCTCTCCGGTAAAGTGTCGATTTTACGTTTGCCGCCCGCCGACTCCGCGCGGGCGCCCCAGCCAGGCCGCTCCCCATGATCAACGTCACCATCGCCAACTTTGAAGCCGAGGTCATCGAGGCTTCGATGCAGACCCCCGTGCTGGTGGATTTCTGGGCTCCGTGGTGTGGTCCCTGCAAGGTCATCGGGCCACTGCTGGAAAAGCTCGAGACCGACTACGCAGGCCGCTTCAAGCTGGTCAAGATCGACTCCGACCAGGAGCAGCAGCTCGCCGCCGCGTTCGGCGTGCGCAGCATCCCCACGTGCGTGTTGCTGATGAACGGCCAGCCGGTCGACGGTTTCATGGGCGCGCTGCCCGAGGGGCAGATCAAGGCCTTCCTGGACAAGCACCTGCCCAGCGTCGAAACCCTCGAGGCCGAGGAGGCGGAGGCCGAGGCGCAGGATGCGCTGGCCGAAGGCGATCTCGAAGGCGCGCTGGAAAAGCTGCAGCAGGCGGTGCAGGCCGCGCCGGACAACGACGATGCGCGCTTCGATCTGGTGAAGCTCTTGCTCGAACTCGGCCAGGACGACGACGCCAAGGTGGCGTTCGCGCCCGTGATCGCCAAGGCCGCGGGCGTGCGGCGGCTTGACTCGCTGCAGCGCTGGATGGCCGCGCGCGATGCCCTGGCCGGCGTTGCCGATCCTGACGCGCGCGCCGCGGAGCTGCAGGCGGCCATTGCCGCCAACAAGCGCGACTTCGATGCACGCTTCGCGCTGGCGCAGCTGCTCATGGCCTATGGCCAGTGGACCGCGGCGATGGACGAGTTGCTGGAAATCCTGATGCGCGACAAGGCCTGGAACGAAGACCTGGCGCGCAAGACCTTCATTGCCATCCTCGACGTGATCGAGCCCCCCAAGCCCAAGGTGGCCGAGGGCCAGGTACCGCCCGAGGACCCGACGGTGGCGACGTACCGGCGCCGTCTTTCCAGCGTGGTGTTGAGCTGAGGCCTGTCGGCCCTCAGCCCATCAGCCGCGTCAGGGCTTCCTGGTACTTCGCGGCGGTCTTCTCGATCACCTCTTTGGGCAGGCGCGGCGCGGGCGGCGTCTTGTCCCAGGGCTTGCCGCCGACCTGGGCGGTTTCCAGCCAGTCGCGCAGGAACTGCTTGTCGTAGCTGGGCGGGTTCTGGCCCACCACATAGCTCTCGGCGGGCCAGTAGCGCGAACTGTCGGGTGTGAGCACCTCGTCCATCAGCACCAGCCGGCCCGCCTTGTCCAGGCCGAACTCGAACTTGGTGTCGGCGATGATGATGCCCTTCTTGAGGGCGATGGCGGCCGCGGCCTTGTACAGAGCGATCGACACGTCGCGGATCTGTGCGGCGAGTTCGGGGCCGATCATCTCCACCGTGCGTTCGAAGCTGATGTTCTCGTCGTGCTCGCCCATGGCCGCCTTGGCCGCAGGCGTGTAGATCGGCTCGGGCAGGCGCGAGGCGTTCTGCAGGCCGGCGGGCAGCTTCACGCCGCACACGGCCTGACCCTCCTGGTACTCCTTCCAGCCGCTGCCGGCCAGGTAGCCACGCACCACCGCTTCCACCGGAATGGGCTTGAGGCGCTGCACCAGCATCGAACGGCCCGCGATCTGCGGTGCCTCGGCCGCGGACACCACGCTTTCGGGCGCGTCACCGGTGAGGTGGATCGGGCAGATGTTCAGGCCCTTGGGGCCGAGCTGATCGAACCAGAACAGCGAGAGCCGGGTCAGCAGCTCGCCCTTGCCCGGGATCGGCTCGCCCATGATCACGTCGAAGGCGCTGATGCGGTCGCTGGCCACCATCAGGATGCGATCGTCGCCCACGGCGTAGTTGTCGCGCACCTTGCCGCGTGCCAGCAGGGGCAGGGAGGAGAGGGCCGAGGTGTGGAGGGCAGGGGTCATGATCGGATCGGGAGAAAGCGGCACAAGAAAAAAGCCCGTTGAACAGCCAACGGGCTTTGAACTATTCCGGGCGATTATCGCAAGTTGGCGGCGTCTCGCCTACTTTGCCGACAGCCCCAGGCGTTCGATCAGCGCCTTGTCCTTGGCGAAGGTCTCCGTGGCCCACTTGCGGTAGTCGTCGCCGCTGCGGTACCACATGGCCTGGTTGAGCTGACCCAGCACTTCCAGGTGCTTGGGGTCGTCCATGGCCTTCTTGAAAGCGTCGTGCAGAACCTTCACCACGGCAGGGTCCATGCCCTTGGGGCCGGCCAGGCCGTAGGGCGAGGTCGAGACCACGCCATAGCCCAGTTCCTGCGCGGTGGGCACATCGGGCCAGCGCTGGGTGCGCTGTTCGCCAAAGGTGACCAGCAGGCGCATCTGGCCGCCGTCCACGTACTTGTCCCAGCCGCTGGCATCGCTTTGCGCCATCACGTGGCCACCCAGCAAGGCCGCGACCAGATCGGCGTTGCCCTTGAACGGCACGTGCGTGAGCTGCACCTTGGCGTTGCCGGCGAGCTCTTCCATGATCAGGTGCGGGCTGCTGCCGGTGCCGGTGGAGCCGTAGTTGATCTGGTTGGGCTGCTTGCGCGCCGCTTCGATGTACTCGTTGAAGCTCTTGTAGGGCGAGTCGGCCTTGACGGTCAGGCCGAAGGTGTAGCCCGAGACGCCGATGATGTAGCTGAAGTCGGTGAGCGGGTTCCAGCTGCTCTTCTGCATGTGGGGCAGGCGCAGCAGTCCAAGGGGGAACTGCGAGATGGTGTAGCCATCGGGCTTGGCGGTCTGCGCCATGTTGGCCGGGCCGAGCGTGCCGCCCGCGCCGGGACGGTTCTCGATCACGATGGGTTGACCCAGGTGCTTGCTGGCGATCTCGGCCAGGGTGCGCAGGTGGCGGTCGGTGGAGCCGCCGGCGGGCCACGGGACGATGAGCGTGACAGGCCGGTTGGGGTAGGGCTGCGCCTGCGCGTGGGCGGCGCCCCAGGACGCTGCCACCGCGGCCGCTGCGGTGGCGGCCAGCAGCAGCGCGCGGCGGCGGCTTGAGGGTGGGTGGGTTGTGCTTGTCATGATCGTGTCTCCTTGCTGGGGTGGGGGATGCCGGGTCGGCGGTGGGATTGGCGCGGCGCGCCGGGCTTGCTCACGGGGGCGGTGGTTGCGCTTGCGCGTCGCGCACGGCCTGCTGCTCCTGCAGTTCGCGCCACATCACCTTGCCGCTGCCCGAGCGGGGCAGCGCTTCCACGAATTCGACGATGCGCGGGCTCTTGTAGGCGGCCATGTGGCCGTGGGCCCAGTGAATCACGTCCTGCTCGCTGACGAGGCCACGCTGCTCGGGGCGCAGCACCACCAGCGCCTTGACGCTCTCGCCCCGATGGGCATCGCGCACGCCGATCACGCAGGCTTCCTGGATCGCCGGATGGTGGTACATCAGGGCCTCCACTTCGGCCGGCCAGACCTTGTAGCCGCTGGCGTTGATCATGCGTTTGAGGCGGTCCGTCATGTAGAAGTAGCCGTCCGCATCGACGTGACCGAGGTCGCCGGTGCGCAGAAAGCGCTTGCCATCGATCTCGATGAAGGACTCGCGCGTGGCCTGCGGATTGCGCCAGTAGCCCTGCATCACCTGCGGGCCATGCAGCACGATCTCGCCGGTCTGGCCCGGTGCCAGGCCGGCCAGTGTGTCGGGGTCGATCACCCGGGCGTCGACATCGAACACCGGAATGCCCAGGCACTGCGGCCGGGGCTGGTGCAGCGGGTTGATGTGGGTCGCGGCCATGGTCTCGGACATGCCATAGCCTTCGATGTAGTCCAGTCCGGTCAGCGCTTTCAGGCGCGCGGCCACCGCGTCGGGCATGGCGGCGCCGCCGCCCCGGATGCAGGCCAGGCTGGTGAGGTCGACCTCGCCGATCGCCGGGTGGGCCAGAAAGTCGATCACCATGGTCGAGATCGCCTGCCACACCGTGACGCGGTAGCGCGCCATGCAGGTGGCGGCGGCCTCGCGGTCCCAGCGCGCCAGCACGACGATGGTGGCGCCGGCATAGAGCGGGCCATTGAGGCTGCCCGACAGGCCGGTGACGTGGAAGAACGGCAGCACGGCCAGGCACACCGAATCCTGCGACGTGCCGAACCAGCGCACGCCGCCCACCAGGGTGCTCATCACGCTGCGGTGGGTGTGCATGCAGCCCTTGGGCAGGCCGGTGGTACCCGATGTGTAGGGCATGGCGCACAGGTCGTCGGGGCCGGCGGTGAGCGGCCCCGGTGTGCAGTCAGCGGCGAGCACGTCGGCCCAGGCAGCGATGCCCGGAGCAGCCACAGGTTCGCGTGGCGCGGCGACGAAGTCGGGCACGCGCAGGTCGGTGGGCGTGCGCAGGTGGTCGCTGTAGGTGGCCACGATCAGGTGGCGCAGAAGGCCGTCGTCCGATCCTTCGGGCACGTGCAGGGGGCGCAGCTGCGGCAGCAGGTCCTGCGCCACGAAGGCCACGGTGGCGCCGCTGTCGCGCACGCAGTGGCGCAGTTCCTCCACACGGTTCATCGGATTGACCGGCACCACGACCGCGTTGGCGCGCAGGATGCCGTAGAACGCCAGCACCCACTGCGGGCTGTTCTGCATGCACAGCAGCACGCGGTCACCGGGCCTCACGCGGCAGACCTGCTGCAGATACCCAGCCACCTGTTCGGCCTCGCGCAGGAACGCGGCATAGCTCAACGGCGTGTCGTAGAACACGATGAAGGGCTTGTCGGGGTAGCGCGCGGCCGACACCTCGACGTTGTGAAACACGTTCGTTTGCGGCAGCGTGAGGTGCCGGGGCAGGCCGGGGGGCCAGTGGGCCGGAGGCAGAGGATTCATGCGGGCAGATCGCGGTCGAAGGCTGCGTTTTTATTCCGCTAAGCAGAATTAGAGAAGAAGGTCTTCAATATACGGTTCGTGCCTTGTTCTTGTAAATCCAGATCAGGGAAATCGAGCACGGGGATGAGCAGAGGTTTTGAATAAAATTCCGACAAGCGGAATAAATGGTCTAAGACTGTCGTGGCCGTGTTCCGCCACGGAGATCCACCCATGGGCCGTCAGCGCCACACCCCTTCCGCTCCTCTGGCCGACACCGATCCCGCGCAGGACCGTCGCTTTGTCACCGCGCTGGCGCGGGGCCTGGGATTGCTGCGCTGTTTCGGCCCGGCCGACCGCTGGCTGGCGCACCAGGAACTCGCGCGCCGCTCCGGCTTGCCGCAGGCCACGGTGTCGCGCCTCACGTTCACGCTCACCAGCCTGGGCTACTTGCGGCACCGCGCCGCCACCGGCGAGTACGCGCTGAGCCCGGCGGTGCTGTCGCTGGGCTTCAGCGTGCTGTCCAACTTCCAGGTCGGACGCATCGCACGGCCCTTCATGGAGGCGCTGGCCGAGCACACGCAGGCCGCGATCTCGCTCGGGGTGCGGCACGACACCTCGGTGGTGTACGTGGCGCATTGCCGCAGCACAGCGCGCCTGATCCTGGGGCTGGACGTGGGCACGCGCCTGCCCTTCGCCGAAACCGCCATGGGCCGCGCGATCTGGTGCGCGGCGGACCCAGGCATGCGCGCGCTGATGGCGCGCCGGCTGCAGGCGCAGGACGGCGCGCGCTGGCCCATGCGCGAGGCCGGCCTGCGGCGCGCCGAAGCCGAGGGCGCCGCGCGTGGCTACGTGGCGTCCGAGTCGGAATGGGAGAGCGAAATCGCCGCCATCGGCGTGGGGCTGGATCTGGGCGATGGCCGTGAGCCGCTGGCGCTGACGGTGGGCGGGCCCGCTTCACGGCTGCAAGGCGTCCTGTTGCACGAGGACTTCGGGCCGGCGCTGGTGCGCACCGGGCGCGAGATCATGGCGGCGATCCAGGCCGGCGCCTGGGAGGATTGACCACCCCCGCCGCGCTGCGCGCGACCGCATCGAGGGGGCGGCACCTCGCTCATCCGTCCATGAAAAACGCCACCGCGGGGGTGGCGTCTGGAAGCGTGCGGGTCTTGAATGGCGGTCAGTGCACGACCTGGGCCAGCTCGCCCTTGGCGTACCTGGCGGCCACCACCTGCAGGCTCTCGCCCTTGATCTTGCTGCCCTGGCCTTCGCAGCCGAATTCCAGGTAACGCGCCTTGCAAACCGCCTTGGCGGCTTCGCGCGCGGGTTTGAGCCATTCGCGGGCGTCGAACTTGTCGGGGTTTTCGGCCAGGAACTTGCGCACCGCGCCCGTCATGGCCAGGCGGATGTCGGTGTCGATGTTGATCTTGCGCACGCCGTGCTTGATGGCTTCCTGGATTTCCTTGACCGGCACGCCGTAGGTTTCCTTCATCTTGCCGCCGTACTGGTTGATGATGGCCAGCAGCTCGGGCGGCACGGACGACGAGCCGTGCATCACCAGGTGGGTGTTGGGAATGCGCTGGTGGATTTCCTTCACGCGGCCGATGGCCAGGATGTCACCGGTGGGCGGGCGGCTGAACTTGTAGGCGCCGTGGCTGGTGCCGATGGCGATGGCCAGGGCGTCGAGCTGCGTGGCCTTGACGAACTGCGCGGCCTCTTCGGGGTCCGTGAGCATCTGGCTGTGGTCGAGCTTGCCTTCGGCGCCAATGCCGTCTTCCTCGCCCGCTTCACCGGTTTCCAGGTTGCCCAGGCAGCCCAGTTCGCCCTCCACGGTGACGCCGACCTTGTGCGCCATCTCCACCACTTTGCGGGTGACGTCGGTGTTGTATTCGAACGAGGCCGGCGTCTTGCCGTCTTCCATCAGCGAACCGTCCATCATCACCGAGCCGAAACCCAGGTTGATGGCGCCCTCGCAGACCTTGGGCGAGGTGCCGTGGTCCTGGTGCATCACCAGTGGAATGTGCGGGTAGGCCTCCATCGCGGCCTGGATCAGGTGCTTGATGAAGGGCTCGCCTGCGTATTTGCGGGCACCGGCGCTGGCCTGCAGGATCACCGGCGCGCCGACTTCGTCGGCCGCAGCCATCACGGCCTGCACCTGTTCGAGGTTGTTGACGTTGAACGCCGGAATGCCATAGCCGTTGGCGGCGGCGTGGTCGAGCAGTTCGCGCATGGAAACGAGCGCCATGAGATTCCCCTTAAGCAGTTGGTAACCGTGATGTAACCCGGCATTTTACTTGGGGCATGTACCAGGCCAGGTACGCCACACGTGTCATTTCGCATGTCTTTGCAAGCTCGGCGTGCGCCGTTTCATCTGGCCTTAATGCGGGCCCGCCAGACTGCGCCGGAACCTCCGCAATGCCATGGCTGAACTCGATACCCTGCTCTTTCTCTGGATCAATGCCACGCCCGGCACGCCGGCCTGGCTGCTGGCGCTGGCGCGCTGGATTTCCACGGTGCTGCCGGCGCTGGCCTTGCTGGCGCTGGCGCCGCTGGCGATCGCGGGACCCGCCGCGCGCCGGCAGTTGCTGGGGGTGTGCCTGACCATGGCACTGGCCTGGCTGGCGGTGCGGGGCATCCGCGAAGCCGTGCACGCGGCGCGGCCGTTCGAGCTCGGGCTGGGCCACCAATGGCTCGCGCATGCGGCGTCTGCCGGCTTTCCCAGTTTTCATGCCGCCGTGGCCGGGGCCTGGGCCGCCGGGCTGGCGGCGTTTGCTCCCCACCGGGCGCGCCGGTGGCTGATTCTCCTGGTCGCCACTGTGGCGCTGGCGATCGCGTGGAGCCGGGTGTTTCTGGGTTTGCATTTCGTTTCGGACGTCGCCGTGGGCCTGGCGCTGGGCCTGGTGTGCGCCGCGGCCGCACGGCAGTTCATGGGCTGGCAGGGGCGGCGCCGCGCGGTGCTGCCAGCGACCTGACGCCATTCGTTACATCACCAGGGGAACTGCGGCGCGGCAACATGGAGTCCTCCGGGGGTCATCACCACCCCACCCTCGCCCGGAAAGGACCGCCATGCCCCATTGTTCTCTGATCGTGACGCTGAGCGCCGCCAGCCTGTTCCTCGTGCCGGCGCCCTCGTTGGCACAGGTCACGCTCAAGCCCGATGGCCAGTGGCGCTACCTGCTGACCGCGGGCGCCAATGTCTCGTCCGGCAACAACAACGCCAGCTCGCTGAACCTGGCTGCCGAGGCGGCGCGGCAGACCACGAACGACAAATGGACCTGGGCCGCGAAGGCCGATCATGCGCGCAACGACGGCGTGCAGACCACGGAGCGCTACGGCCTGCGCACGCAGTACGACCGCGATTTCTCCGTCGACGGGTTCGGCTTTGGTTCGGCCGAGACGCTGCGCGACAAGCTGGCCAACATCGCGGCCCGGTATACGGTGGCCACCGGCGTGGGCCGCCACATCTGGGCCGATGAACACGGCTTCTTCGACGTGTCCGCTGGCCTGGGCTACACGCACGACCGCTACGTCGCGGCCACCAATGTCGCGGGCGCCATGCGCGAACGCTATGGTCGGCTCGAACTGGTGCTGTCGGAGGAGTCCAGCCACAAGCTCACCGAGACCACCAGCCTGCGCCAGAAACTCACGCTGTACCCGAACTTGCGCAATTCCGGCCAGTACCGCGCGGTGCTGGACACCGGCCTCACGGTGGCCATGACACAGGCCATCAACCTCACTGCGGGACTGAGCTACCGCTACGACAGCGATCCCGGTTCCAGCGTCGAGAAAGCCGACGCCGTGTTCGTGACGGGCGTCTCCATGCGGATCGATTGAATGGGCCCCCACGCTCCACCGCTGCGCGGGTCGCTGCCCCCCGAGGGGGCTGATCCGGCTTGGGGCGGCCCGGCGCCGGATCGGGGTGGCCCCCACGCTCCACCGCTGCGCGGGTCGCTGGCCCGCGCGGCAGGGGGTGTGCCCCTTATGCCGCCCTGCAGATCTTGAGTGTGTTGGTGCCGCCGGGCTGGCCCATGGGCTCGCCCACGGTGATGGCGTATACGTCGCCGGTCTGCACGATGCCGCGCTTGTTCAGGTGTGCTTCGGCGTCGGCCAGGGCGTTGTCGCGGTCGGTGTTGTTGTCCATCAGCAGCGGGCGCACGTTGCGGTAGAGCGTCATGCGGCGCTGGGTCGAGAGGTTGGGTGTCATGGCGTAGATCGGCATGCGCACGTTGTGCCGGCTCATCCACAGCGCGGTCGAGCCCGAGTCGGTCAGCGCGACGATGGCCTTGGCACCCAGGTGGTGGGCGGTGAAGAGCGCGCCCATGGCGATGGACTGGTCGATGCGCTTGAAGGTCTTGCCCTGGAAGTCGGCGCTCAGTTCCCGGTACTCGGCCTTCTCGGCCTCGGAGCAGATGTTGGCCATCTCCAGCACGGTCTCCAGCGGGTACTTGCCCGCAGCGGTCTCGGCGCTGAGCATCACCGCGTCGGTGCCGTCGAGCACGGCATTGGCCACATCGCTCACCTCGGCGCGCGTGGGCACCGGATTGACGATCATCGATTCCATCATTTGCGTGGCCGTGATCACCACCTTGTCCATTTCGCGCGCCATCTTGATCATGTGTTTCTGCAGGCCCGGCACCGCCGCGTTGCCCACTTCCACCGCGAGGTCGCCGCGCGCGACCATGATGCCGTCGGACACCTTGAGGATGCTCGCCAGTTCGGGGATCGCTTCCGCGCGTTCGATCTTGGCGATCAGGCCTGGCTTGTGGCCGATGGCCGCGCCGGCCACGTTGCAGAGCTGGCGCGCGAGCTCCATGTCGGTCGCATTCTTGGGGAAACTCACCGCCACGTAGTCGGCCCTCAGGCCCATGGCGGTCTTGATGTCGTCCATGTCCTTGGCGGTCAGCGCGGGCGCGGTCAGGCCACCGCCCTGCTTGTTGATGCCTTTGTTGTTGGAGAGCTCGCCGCCGAGCCGGACGGTGGTGTGCACGGCCGGGCCGATCACCTTGTTGATGGTGAGCACGATCAGGCCGTCGTTGAGCAGCAGCGTGTCGCCGGCCTTCACGTCGCGCGGCAGTTCCTTGTAGTCCAGGCCCACGCCCTCGATGTCGCCTGGCTCGGTGCGCGAGGCATCCAGCACGAAGGGCTCGCCCGGCTCCAGCATGACCTTGCCCTGGGCGAACTTGCCCACCCGGATCTTCGGGCCCTGCAGGTCGGCCATGATGCCGACCTCGCGCCCGGCGCGCTGCGCGGCCGCGCGCACCAGTTCGGCGCGGTCGATGTGGTCCTGCGCCGTGCCATGTGAAAAATTGAGCCGCACCACGTTGACGCCGGCGCGGATCATTTTTTCGAGCAGATCGGGATCGCTGGACGCAGGGCCAAGGGTGGCGACGATCTTGGTGGCGCGCAAGGGCATGGGGGCTGTCTCCGGGAGGAAGTGGGTGAAGGCCGGCAGGCCGTTCTGTAATTTGGTTTCAATTATCTGTGAAACCTGTTACAGGCCGGGTACAGCATCGGCGCGCCGCACAGGCCGTTGAGAACTTACGTACACGAGCGCAATGGTCTATGCTGCTGAAACACCGCGTTACAACGCGGCGAGCCAGGGATCAAGGCAGGCACGACCACCAGACAAGAGTCGGACCAACGTGCGGGTGATGGGGCCCTCATGAACACGGACAAGCATCTGCTGGCAGAGGCTCAGGCACCGGAGCCGGTGGCTGACGGGACTTCCAGGCCCGGACTGCCGCTGGGCCTGCTGTTTGACGAGCAACCCACGGCCGTGATCGTGGGCCGGGAATCGGACGGCCTGATCGTTGCCGCCAACCGGGCCTGGACGGCACTGACAGGCATCGACGCCGAGCAGGCGGTGGGCAAGACCAGCGTGGAGGTGGGCGTCTGGGTCGACGAGGCCGACCGACGGCAGTTTCTGCGACAGCTGGGCGACGAAGGCGCGCTCTACACCATTCGCGTGGCCGGAGGTGGCAAGCGCCAGGTGCGCACGCGCGTTGTCCGGCTGCAGTACGAGGGGGAGGCCTACCTGCTGGTGAGCGTGACCGACGCCGACCGCGAGGCCGCGGCCGAGGCCGCCCGTGCCGAGACCGAGGCCCATCTGCGGCAGTCCAACCTGAGGTTGCAGGCGCAGGTGGAACTGCACCAGGCGATCGAGAAGCTGGCCCGCGTGGGCTCCTGGACGAATGTGCGCGGATCGGACACGGTGGCCTGGTCCGAGGGCCTGTACGGCGTTGTGGGCCGCTACCCCGACGAGCGGCAGCTGGACAAGCGCGCGGCGCGCAGCGGCATCCACCCGGACGACCTGCGGGCCTGGACGGTGGCACGCGAGGCGCTGGATGGGCGCGAGCTCGATTTCCGCTGGGTGATGGCCGACGGGCGCCAGCGCTGGTTGCGCACGCGCATGAGCACCACGCGGGTCGAGGGCAACCCCGAGACCGACTACGGCGTGGTGCAGGACGTGACCGCCGAGCGCGAGGCCATCCAGCGGCTGGAGCAGCAGCTCTCGCTGCTGCAGAACGTGGCCGCTCGCGTGCCCGGCCTGATGTACCAGGCCCGGCTGCAGCCCGATGGCCGCAGCGCCTTCTCCTTCGTGAGCGAGGTCGTGCGCGACATGCTGGGGGTGGACCCCGGGGCCCTGCGGCAGGACGCGCGCGAAATCTTCCGCCACCTGCATCCCGATGACCGGCCCGGCGTGGTCGAATCGCTGCGGATCGCGACCGAGTCGATGCGGATCTGGCGCCACACCATGCGCTTCAACCTGCCCACGGGTGAGCAGCGCTGGTACAGCGTGGAGGCGGTTCCGAACCGGGAGAGCGACGGCACGGTGGTCTGGCACGGCTTCACCTGGGACGTGACCGAGGCGCGGCGCGCGGAGCAGAAGCTGCAGCAGCAGCACCGCATGCTGGAAGCCGTGCGGGTCGCCCAGTCGCTCTTCATCTCCGATGAAGGCAATCCGCAGGTGTTCGACACGCTGCTGGACAACCTGCTCAAGGCCAGCGGGAGCGCCAACGGCTTCATCGTTGAAGTGCACGGGGGTGGCGCGGACCCTGCGGGCGATCACGGGCCGCCGCTGGGCCGGCTGCTGGCGCCGGGGGCGCTGGCGGGTCGCGAAACCGGTCTGGAGGGCACGCTGGTGCACAGGGCGATCGAAAGCGGCCAGCCTTTCGTGCACAACCAAACCTGCGCGTGCACCGGGCTCGAACAGATCGAGGGGTGGCCGCCGTCCTCTCCCAATCTGGTGCTGATCCCGCTGGTGGTGGAGCAGCAGGTTCGCGCCGTCGTCGGCCTGTGCCACCACCCCGAGGGCTATCAGCTCGAGGATGTGGACTTCCTGCAGCCGCTGCTGGGCGTGGTGAGGCAGTTGCTGGTGGCGCGGCAGCACCATGCCGAGCGCGAACGTGCCGTGCACTCCCTGGAGGTCACGTCCGCCGCGCTGGTGGAGCGCACGGCGGCCCTGCAGGTCACGCTCGACAGCATGAGCCAGGGGCTGGCCAAGATCGAGCGCGATGGCACGGTTTCGTTCTACAACCGCCGCATGCTGGAGATGCTGGACCTGCCCGAAGACATGATGGCCAGTCGACCGTCGCATGCCGCCGTCTCCGCCTTCATGGCCGCGCGCGGCGATTTCGGCGAAAACTTCCAGCTCGTCGAGGCCAATGGCAGGGACTACGTGACCCTGCGCGGGCAGGCGTCCGTGCCGGATCGCTACCTGCGCAGGACACTGGACGGCAGGGTTCTGGAAGTGGGCACGCGCATGCTCGACGACGGCGCCGCCGTCCGCACGATCACCGACGTCACGTCCTACATCGCCGTCCAGGAATCGCTGGGCGCGGAGCGCCAGCGCCTGGCCTGGATCCTGGAGGCCACGCGGCCGGGCGTCTGGGAGGTCAACCTGGGCACGGACGAGCTCAAGGTCAATGACCGCTGGTCCGAGATGCTGGGCTACGCGCCGGAAGAGCTCGGCCTGCGCTACAACCGCGACTGGGAGCACCTGGCTCACCCGGACGATCTGGTGCGTGCCAATGGACTGCGCGACCGCCACATCGCGGGCGAGCTGCCCTACTACGAATGCGACCTGCGCCTGCGGCACAAGGACGGCCGCTGGGTCTGGGTCAACGCGCGCGGAAGGGTGCACCGGCGCGACGAGGATCAGCGCGCGCTCTTCATGTCGGGCACCCACATCGACATCACCGACCGGGTGGCGGCCCAGGAAGAGGTGCGCGCCCTCAACGCCAGCCTGGAGCAGCGGGTGGAGGAGCGCACGGCGGCGCTGGAGCGCTCGATGCGCGACATGGAGGCCGTGTCGTACTCGATCGCGCACGACCTGCGCGCGCCGCTGCGCTCGGTGAATGGTTTCGCGGCGGTGATCGCCGAGGAGGACGAGGCCGCCTTGAGTCCGGGTGCGCGCGACATGTTCGGACGCATCGTCAAGGCCTCGCGCAACATGGGTCAGATGCTGACCGACATGCTCGAAGTGCTGCGGGTGGTTCGGGTGGAATTGCAGCCGGTGCCGGTGGACATGCGCGCGCTGGCGCTGGAGGTGGCGGAGAGCCTGTCACCCCAGTTGCGCAACGCCCGCATCGACATCGGCCCGCTGCCGCAGGCCATGGGCGACGCGGTGTTGTTGCGTCAGGTGCTGAGCAACCTGCTCGACAACGCGCTCAAATACTCCACGCACCAGACCGAACCGGTGATTCAGGTCGGCCACGACGGCATCCGCAATGCCTACTACGTGAGCGACAACGGCCTGGGCTTCGACATGGCCCACGCGGGCAAATTGTTCGGCATGTTCCAGCGGCTCGGCAACCGCAGCGACGTGCCGGGCCTGGGTGTTGGGCTGGCCATCGTGGCCCGCATCGTCGAGCGCCACAACGGTCGCGTGTGGGCCGAGTCCGAGGCGGGGCAGGGCGCCACGTTCTGGTTCCGGATTCCCTCACCCGGGCCCACTGCCGACTGAACCGCCCGGCGCCCGTGCCGGCAGTTCCGCCTGCACGCTGGTGCCGCTGCCGGGGGTGCTCGTGACGTCCAGTCGCCCCGCGTGCGACTCCACCCGCACCCGCATGCCCATCAGGCCGTGGTGACCGGCGGGCACGGCCTCGGTGTCGAAGCCCAGGCCGTCGTCTCGCACCAGCACGCGCACCCAGTCGCCGGTTTGCCCCAGTTCGACCAGCACCTGTCGCGCCTGCGCGTATTTGCGCACATTGGTGAGCGACTCCTGCACCAGCCGGTACACGGTGAGCTCGGCGTCCTTGTCCAGTTCGACCGGCGAGAGGTGCGAGCGCACCGGGATGCCCAGTCCGTTGCCCGCGTCCTGGCACAGCATTTCCAGCGCCGGTATGAGGCCCAGTTGATCGAGCGAAGAGGGGCGCAGGTGCTCGACGATGCGCCGCTTCACGGCAATGCCTTCATTGAGTCGCAGCTCGATGCCGGCGAGTCGCTCCAGCGCCGCGACGGGCACGTCGGGCACGCGCCGCAGGCGCGCGATCTCCAGCTTCATCGCAGTGAGCAGGCCACCCATCTCGTCGTGCAGCTCGCGCGCCACGCGCCCGCGCTCGTCCTCGCGCGCGTTCACGTGGTGGCCAGCCAGGTTGCGCAGCGCGGTGGTGCGCAGGGCCACCTGGGCCGTGAGGCGTTCGTGCTCCTGTGCCTCGCGCCGGTCGCTCTCGCGCAGCTGGCGCATGAACAACAGCAAGGCCACCACCACCAGCACCACCAGGCCATGCAGGGCGACGCGGTTGATCAGCAAGGCGTCGTAGAGGGACACGCGGGCCATGGTTTGGATGGCCGCCGCACGCTCCAGCACGAACTCGAATTCCTGGCGCAGCTCCGCGTAGCGCAGCCGGCCCTGGTCGCCACTGGCCAGCGTCCTGGCCTGGGTCGGGCGCCCCTGTTCGGCCATGCGCACCCATTGCTCCAGCGTGGCCGCTCGCGCGTCTATGTGCTGGCTGACATCGCCCAGGGCCAGGGTGCGCTGCGGATCCAGATCGGTCAGCAACTGGAACACACCCTGGCGCACGCTCTCCATCTCGTTGATGGCCTCGCGGTAGTTTTCGAGGTCCCCCGGGTCGGTGCTGATGATGTAGGCGCGCGCCGCGGTCTCGGCGTCGGTCAGCGTCTGCAGCGTGCGCGCGGCCTGCAGGCGCGCGTCCGTCAACGTGATGCCCTGCGCGAGGGTGGATCGCGAATGCTGGTAGGTGCTCTCGGTGATCGCCATGGTGATCACCGCCAGCGCCACGATGACGGGCATCGCGTAGTGCGTGCGGACCGCGCGATGGATGGATGATTTGATCATCGCGGGGTTGTAGCACGGGCGCCGAGGGCGCGATCCATCGGGCCTGTGGCGGGTAGTCGCGCCTGCACCCGGGTGCCCTTGCCCGGTGCCGATGCCGCCGAAAAACGGCCACCCAGGGACTCGATGCGGTGGCGCAGGTTCTTCAGCCCGAGCGCGGAGGCCGAGCCCGGATGTCCTGCGTATCCGCGGCCGTTGTCGGTCAGGGTCAGCACGAATTCACCGTCCACGGTGGCCAGTGACAGCACCACCTCGCTCGCACCCGCATGCCGTTCGACGTTGGACAGCGCGCCCTGCACGACGGCAAACAAGGCCTGTCGAGTGGGTTCGTCGGCGTCGACGGCCTGCAGGTCGAGACCGATGGGCACGCCTGTCTCGCGCTCGAACTCGCGCGCGCGCTGCTCGATCGCGGCCGACAGGCCGAGGTTGTGCAGGCTCGCGGGCACCAGGCTCTCCATCAGTTGCCGCTTCATGTCGATGCCCTGGTCCAGCGTGGCGCCCAGGTGGTGCAGGCGCGCGGTGATCTCGCTGCCTGGCGCGGGCAGCGCATGGCGCAGGCGAGTGAGGTCGAGCTTGGCCGCGGTGAGCAGCGCGCCGAGTTCATCATGCAGGGCGCGCGCCAGTCCGCTGCGCTCGCCGTCGCGCAGCTCCTGCAGGCTCAGGTTGAGCAGGGCCAATTCCTCGGTTCGCAGCCGCACCTGGTGTTCAAGCGAATCGCGCTCAGCCTGCAGGTGGCGGGCGTGCGCGATCTGACTGGCCTGCAGGGCCGCGTTCTTGCGCAGGAAGAACACGTACGCGAGCAGGCTTAGAAGCGTGAGGCCATGCACACCCACGCGGCCCGCTTCCAGCGTGCGGTAGATCTCCGCCCGCTCGCTGGCCACGCGGCGGTCCTCCGTGACCAGCAGCACGTCGGCGATGCGGCGCGCGCTCTCCATCTTCTCGCGCCCGATGTCGGTCAGCAGCAATCCTCTCCAGCTGTCGTGCTGCCCCTCGTTGTACAGCGATATGGTTTCCGCCACCTCGGACGCCTTCTCCAGAACGCGCTGCTCGAGCGCGTCCACCAGTTTCAGGAGTTCGGGGTCGCTGCGGTGGTGTTCGCGCAGGCGGTTGATGGCGTGCGCCATGTCGGTCTCCGCCGCCGTGTAGGGCGCCAGGTACTGCGCGCGGCCGGTGAGAAGGTAGCCGCGCTGGGCGGTCTCGATGTCAAGCAGGCGGCGCATCACGGTCTGCACGGCGGTGCGCGCATTGTCGCGTCCGCCCATGCTGAACAGCGAGTCCAGCGCGCGTTGATAGGTCCATTCCGAACCGGCAAAGACCGCCAGTGCCAGCAGCATGGCCAGCGCAGTGGCCAGCGGCGTTCCCCACCGTGAGTTGCGCCAGGGCTGTGCCGGGGACATCGGTGGGCGCTGTCAGGCCTATTGAAGATCGCCCGGTGCGGTGGCCGAGCCGTCTGCGATGCGCTCGCAGTAGGTGATCAGGTCCTCGAGCTCGCAGGATTTGTCGAACACGCGATCAGCGCCCAGCGCGGCGCAGCGCCGACGGATGTCGGGAGTGGCGTAGTTCGTCAGCACCACCTTGCGTACCGGCAGATGGGCATCCTGAGCGGCCTTTAGAACGCCCAGCCCCGAGCCGCTCAACAGGAAAATGTCCACGATCATGAGGTCGCAACGGTCACCGCTGCCGAGCCATTGCACGGCAGCCGACTCGTCGCGCGCGTGGCCCACCACCTCGACGTGGGCCAGTTCTTCCAGCGTGGACACAAGGTTCTCGTAGATGACCTTGTTGTCCTCGACGATGAAGGTTCTGAGCGGCGACATGGACGGACGGAAAGTGGGTGAAGCCTGGAGCGGTGGAATGCGAATGCAACCATCATGCAGCGTTCGTGTGTGTTTGTATCACCGCGGCCACCCATTGTTCTGTAGTCCGCGTCCTACACGGACGAGGGGCCGCGGGGGCTGCCTGGAGCGGGTGTCAGCGCACCACGATGTCGTTGCGCACGCTCTTCACGCCGTCCGTGGTCCTGGCCAGGCGTTCGGCGGTGTCGCGCTCGGCCGCGGACTTGGCGAAGCCGGAGAGTTGCACCGTGCCGTTGAGTGTCTCGACATTGAGCGAGGTGGCGCTGACGACCGGGTCCTTGGCAAAGCGGGCCTTCACGCGCGTGGTGAGGGTGGTGTCGTCGATGTAGGCACCCACGGTCTGCTGGTCGCGGGCCACCGCGCAGCCGGTGACCTGGACGACCGCGAGGGCGGCCGCGGTGGCGAGTAGGGCATGGGACAGTTTCATGGAAATCTCCTCGGAGTAAGGGGCAGTGGGCTGCCCCGCGGGCGGGCCACCGTGTCGGTGTGCGCCTCGTGGGGCAGGGGTGGTCATTCAAAGCAGGACATCAGGCCGGGTGTCAGCCCTTGGGTTCGACCGTCAGGCGGTTCTCCACGCGCTGCACGCCTTCCACCGCGGAGGCCAGCATGGTGGCGCGGTCGCGGGCGGCGGCATCGGGGGCCGTGCCCTTGAGTTCGACCAGACCGTTGTTGGTGTCCACGTCGATCTTCAGCGCGCTCAGCTGGGTGTCTTCGGCCAGGGCGGCATTCACCTTGGCGGTGATCGCCATGTCGGTGGCGCCTGCGGCAATCCTGTCGCCCGTCTCACTCAGCGTATCGGCGGCGTTGCTGCCTGCGGCCTTGAGATCCTGCGCGGCGTCCCGGGTGTCGGCGCGCAGCTCGGTGCCCGCGCTCTGCGTTTTTTCAACCGCGTCGTCGATTTTCTGGCCCACGGTGGCGTCTTCCTGCTGGCCACAGGCCACGATGAGGGAGGTTGCCAGCGCTGCGGCCGCAAGGGCGGTGTATCGGGTGGTGCGTTTCATGATGAAGTCCTTTCAGTTCGCCGGCCCGTGCCGGCGGATGGGGTGAATGGCGGAGGGTTGGGGGTCGGAGGTGGCTCAGTGCCGACGTTGCTTCTTGTCGGGGCTGGCTGCAAACCAGTCGTCGCCGACGCGGCGCTCCCACTCGGCCACCTGGCGCTCGGCTTCGTCCTTGGCCACGCCATAGCGTTCCTGGATCTTTCCGGCGAGCTGCTCGCGGCGACCCGCGACGACGTCGAGATCGTCGTCGGTGAGCTTGCCCCACTGTTCGATCATCTTGCCTTTGGCTTGCTTCCAGTTGCCTTCAATGCGATCCCAGTTCATGTGTGACTCCTTCGATGGTGGTTGCGGAACCGGCCGGGAGGCCGGTGGCGGCCTTGACGTGGTAGGCGTCGTGCCGTGAAGTCACTGTAGGAAAGGCGGGCCGCGTGCGATGTCGGGCGTGCCGCCGCGCGCTTGTAGGACATCGCCGATGCCCCGAACGGTTTGTAGGACCCGTCCGACGGCACGCACGCGCAGGGCCTGTTAAATTGCAGCGCACTCCCCGCCCGCATGGCGGACCCACCCCGAGGACATCATGATCAAGGTAGGCATCGTCGACGACCACGCCATCGTGCGATCCGGCTTGCGCCAGTTTCTCGGTGAGCATGTCGACCTGAAGGTGACAGGCGAGGCCAACAACGGGCGCGAGGCGCTCGAACTGGCGCGCGGCGGCGAGGTGGACGTGCTGCTGATGGACATCTCCATGCCCGACCAGGGCGGGGTGGATGCGCTGCAGGCGATCAAGGCGCGCTTTCCCGAACTGCCGGTGCTCATCCTCAGCGGGTTTCCGGAAGCGCAGTACGCCACCATCCTGCTGCGCAGCGGCGCCAGCGGTTACCTCAACAAGGAATGCGCACCGGAGGACATCGTCGCCGCCATCCGCACGGTGGCGCGCGGGCGGCGCTACATCAGCCCGGGGGTGGCCGAACTGCTGGCCGACAACGCGGCGGGTGATGCCGAACGCGCCCCGCACGAGTTGCTGTCCGAGCGCGAACTGCAGGTGTTCCTGCGCCTGGCCCAGGGCGAGACCATCGGCCACATGGCCGAGGCCATGTTCCTGAGTGTCAAGACCGTGAGCACCTACCGCACGCGCGTGCTCGAGAAGCTCAAGCTCACCAGCAACAGCGAGCTCACCTACTACGCGCTCAAGAACGGCCTCATCCAGTAGCTGCGCGGGCGCCCGCCGCCCGAATGTCGGTGTTCTCCTACGCGGAAGCGGCGCGCGGGCTTGCAGCCTCATCGAAGGGGCTTTCCTACAGTGAAGGCATCACAACGGCGGTCGTTGTGAACCTTCAACCGGTCGGCCCGCCGACCCCTCACAGGAGCCCACCATGCTGCACTACGCTGTGGTTTTTTTCGTCATTGCATTGATCGCCGCCGTCCTGGGCTTCGGCGGCATTGCGGCCAGCGCGGCCGGCATCGCCCAGGTCCTGTTCGTGATCTTTCTGGTGCTGGCGCTCGTCTCGGTGGTCTTCGGCCTGATCCGCAAGCGCTGAGGCCTCGGCGGTGTCAGAGCCACTCGTGTTGCTGGTGGCCCGCAGCGGGCCACGGCGCGACGCCTTGCGCCGCTGCGTGCGGGAGTGCGCCCCCGACTGCCGCATTGCGCACGCCGACACCTACCTCGAGGCCATGGAGCAGGCCACGCACATGCCCGTGCACCTGCTCATTCTCGATCTGGCGCTGGACAGCGTGCTGGTGCCTGCCTTTGAACGCTTTCTGGCCCACGCCGCGCCCCAGGCCCGCCTGCACGTGTTCGATGACACGAACGACATGCTCGAACCGACCGAGCCGACGGAGGTGGACCAGGCCGATGCGCCGGCGATGGAACGGCTCGCCGCCATGCTGCGCAGCCACATCCGGGATGCGTCGTCATAATATGAAATTCAGTAGTATTTTGTTGACATTCATATCGTTTTAAATATAATAAGCGGCTCACTTCATCTTCAACCCGTGTGCACGCCGTGCCCCGGAGTCAGGGAAGTCCCGGCGCGGTCCGGGTGTCTGCGGACAGCTTTCTGTTGGCGCCCCCTTCTGTGGCGCCTGCTCCACCGGCCGCCGTGCGCCAGCCGATCCCCTTTTCCCACTTCCCCATTCACAGACCCGCCCGGCAAGCGACCGGGCACACCTATTTGTCTGAGGCGTTGCGGTGATCGGCTTGTCCGTCAGGAGGGCAGACACGCATGTGTGGAATCGCAGGAGAAATCCGGTTTGACGGAACCCCCGTCGATGTCGAGGCGCTGGCGCGCATGAACCAGCACCAGCGCCCGCGCGGGCCCGATGGCCAGGGCTTGCAGGTGAGCGATCGCTTCGGCTTTGGGCATCGCCGGCTCAAGATCATGGACCTGTCGGACGCGGCGCAGCAGCCCATGTTCGACCCCGCGCTGGGCCTTGGCATCGTGTTCAACGGCGCGGTCTACAACCATGGCGATCTGCGCAAGGAACTGCAGGCGAGGGGCTACCAGTTCCATTCCACCGGCGACACCGAGGTGCTGCTCAAGGCCTGCCACGCCTGGGGTCCGGACTTTGTGAAGCGGCTCAACGGCATGTTCGCCTTCGCCATCTGGTCGCGCGACAGCGGCCGCGTGCTGCTGGGGCGCGACCGCCTGGGCATCAAGCCGCTGTACCTCGCACCCGTCGCGGGGGGCCTGCGCTTCGCGTCCACCCTGCCCGCACTGCTGGCCGCCGGCGGCGTCGATACGGCCATCGACCCGGTGGGTCTGCACCACTACCTCTCGCTGCACGCCATCGTGCCGCCGCCGCACACCCTGCTGCGCGGCGTGCGCAAGCTCGCGCCCGGCACCCTGATGCAGATCGAGGCCGACGGCACGACCACCGAACACGGTTTCTGGTCCCTGAGCTACGAGCGCAACGCCGCGGACGAGGCGCGCAGCTTTGATGACTGGCGCGAGATCCTGCTCGATGGCCTGCGCGCCGCCGTCAAGCGCCGCCTCGTGGCCGACGTGCCGGTGGGCGCGCTGCTCTCGGGTGGTGTTGACTCCAGCCTCATCGTTGGCCTGATGGTCGAGGCCGGCGTGAGCCATCTGCGCACCTACAACGTCGGCTTCGAGGACGTGGGCGGCGAGAAGGGCAACGAATTCGAATACGCCGACATCGTCGCGGAGCGCTTTGGCACCACGCACGAACGCATCTTCGTTCCCGAGGCCGAGCTGCTGGGTCGCCTGCCCGAAGCCATCGCGGCCATGAGCGAGCCGATGGTCAGCCACGACTGCATCGGCTTCTACCTGCTGTCCGAGGCGGTATCGCGCCACAGCAAGGTGGTGCAGAGCGGGCAGGGCGCCGACGAGGTGTTCGGTGGCTACCACTGGTACCCGAAGCTGCAGGGCAGCACCGAACCGGTGGCCGACTACCTGGCGGCCTTTCGCGACCGCGACCACGCCGAAATGGAGCAGGTGCTGCAGGCCCCCTGGATCGGCGAGGACCACACGGCGAACTATGTGGCGCAGCGCCTCAAGGCGCCGGGCGCGAGCGACCCGGTGGACCAGGCGCTGCGGCTGGACACCACCGTGATGCTGGTGGATGACCCGGTCAAGCGCGTCGACAACATGACCATGGCCTTCGGCCTGGAGGCGCGCGTGCCCTTCCTGGACCACGAACTCGTTGAACTCGCCGCGCGCATTCCCGCGCGCCACAAGCTCGCCGGGGGCGGCAAGGGCATCCTGAAGGAAGCCGCGCGCCGCGTGATCCCGTCCGAGGTGATCGACCGGCCCAAGGGTTACTTCCCCGTGCCCGCGCTCAAGCACCTCAAGGGGGCGGTGCTGGAGAACGTGCGCGACGCGCTCCACAGCCGCGCGGCGCGCGAACGCGGCCTGTTCCAGACGGGCTACGTGCAGCGCCTGCTGGACGACCCGTCGGCGCACATCACGCCGCTGCGCGGCTCCAAGCTCTGGCAGCTTGGCCTGCTGGAAATCTGGCTGCAAACCCACCTGCATTGAAGGAGAAGCACGATGCAACGCAAGGATGCTCAACGGGCCCTGAGGCTGGGCCGCGAAGCCATGCCGCAGGCCGAGAAGCCGCGCGGCCACACCCCGCCGCGGCGCAACGTGACCGCCACCTGCGGCTGGGGTCGCCTGGTGGCGGGCCACACGTTCGCCGAGCCGGCCGACATCGCCACCGCCCTGCTGGAGGAACAGCCCGGGCAGCGCGACATCGCCTTCTATGTGGACAAGCCGCACGTGGTGGTCTCGCACGCGCCGCAGCAGCTCTTCGTCGATCCGTCCGAGACCTTCCGGCTTGCCCTGAACAACTACACGCCGGCGCGCGCGGCGCGGCGTGGTTTCACGGTGCGGCGGCTGCGCTCGCGCGCCGACGTGGCCGCCATCAATGCCCTCTACCGCGCGCGCCGCATGGTGCCGGTGGACCCGGCCCAGGTCTGGGGCCAGCGCGCCGGGCGCCAGGTGGTCTACGCCCTGGCCGAGGACCGCGACACGGGCGAGGTGCTTGGCGTGGCCATGGGGCTGGACCACGCCGAGGCGTTCGCCGACCCGCAGCCCGGATCGAGCCTGTGGGCGCTGGCGGTCTCGCCGCAGGCCAGCCACCCCGGCATTGGCGAAGCGCTCACGCGCTACCTGGCCGAACACTTCCAGGCGCGCGGGCGCGCGTTCATGGACGTGTCCGTGCTGCACGACAACGCCTCGGCCATTGCGCTCTACCAGAAGCTGGGCTTCCAGCACATTCCGGTGTTCGCGGTGAAACGGCGCAACGCGATCAACGAGCCGCTGTTCACCGGCACGGCCGGCGGCACCGACGGCCTCAACCCCTATGCCCGCATCATCGTGGACGAGGCGCGGCGCCGGGGCATCCGCGTGGAGGTGATCGACGCCGAGAACGGCTACTTCAAGCTCAGCCTGGGCGGGCGCAGCGTGGTCTGCCGCGAATCGCTCTCGGAACTCACCAGCGCCGTGGCCATGAGCCGTTGCGCGGACAAGCGCGTCACGGTTCGCCTGCTGGCGCAGGCCGGGCTGAGCGTGCCTCAGCAGGCGATCGCCGGTGACGCCGAGCACAACGCCGCGTTCCTGCGCGAGCAGGGTGCCATCGTGGTCAAGCCGGTGGATGGTGAGCAGGGCAAGGGCATCGCGGTCAACCTCACATCCACCGAGGACGTTGAGGCCGCGATCGAGAACGCCAGCCACTTCGGTGAGCGCGTGCTGCTGGAACAGTATTGCGAAGGCCAGGACCTGCGCATCGTCGTCATCAACCACCAGGTGGTGGCCGCCGCCATCCGCAAGCCCGCCACCGTGGTGGGCGACGGCCAGTCCAGCATCGCGCAGCTGATCGACAAGCAGAGCCGGCGCCGCGCGGCCGCCACCGGCGGCGAGTCGCGCATCCCGGTGGATGGCGAAACGCGCCGCTGCATCGGGCTGCAGGGCCACACGCTGGACGATGTGTTGCCCTTCGGCCAGTCGCTGGCCGTGCGCAAGACCGCCAACCTGCACACCGGCGGCACCATCCACGACGTCACCGAACAGCTGCACCCGGCGCTCAAGAACGCCGCCGAACACGCCAGCCGCGTGCTCGACGTGCCGGTGACCGGGCTCGACTTCCTGGTGCCCGCGGTCGACGGGCCCGAGCACGTGATCATCGAAGCCAACGAGCGTCCCGGCCTGGCCAACCACGAACCCCAGCCCACGGCACAGCGCTTTGTCGACCTGCTGTTTCCGGGCTCCACCCTGGAGGAAACCCATTCATGAGCAAGCAACCCGAGACCGCGGGCACGCCCGCCTTGCCCACGATCGACTACGCCTTTCTCGAAGAGACCATGCTGCAGCTGCTGGCCATTCCCAGCCCGGTGGGCCTGACCGACGCCGTGGTGCGCTACACCGCGAGCCGGCTCGACGCCATCGGCATTCCCTACGAGATCACGCGCCGCGGCGCCATTCGCGCCACGCTCAAGGGCCGCGAGGCGCGCCCGGCGCGCGCCATCGTGGCGCACCTGGACACGCTGGGCGCGATGGTGCGCGAGATCAAGGACAACGGGCGCATCGGCATCGTGCCCATCGGCAGCTGGTCGTCGCGCTTTGCCGAAGGCGGTCGGCTGACGGTGTTCACCGACACGCAGCAGTTGCGCGGCACCTGCCTGCCGCTGAAGACCTCGGGCCATGCCTACGGTGACGCGATCGACACCCAGCCTTCCAGCTGGGACCATGTGGAGGTGCGTGTGGACCTGCCCGCGCACAGCGCGCAGGACCTGAGCGACGCCGGCATCCATGTGGGCGACTGGATCGCCTTCGACCCGCAGCCCGAGGTGCAGGCCGACGGCTACATCAACTCGCGCTACCTGGACGACAAGGCCGCCGTGGCCGTGCTGCTGGCGGCCTGCAAGGCCATCGTCGACAGCGGTCGCAAGCCGCCGGTGGACGCGCACCCCCTGTTCACCATCACCGAGGAAGTGGGCTCCGGCTCGTCGGCCGCGCTGCACGGCGACATCGCCGAAATGGTCAGCCTGGACATCGCCATTGCCGCGCCCGGGCAGAACACCGACGAGCGCGCCGCCACCATTTGCATGCAGGACATGGCCGGCCCGTTCGACTACCACCTCACGCACAAGTTGATCGAGCTGGCGCGCACGCACGGCATCGCGCACCGCCGCGACGTGTTCCGTTTCTACCGCTCCGACTCGGCGGCGGCGGTGGAGGCGGGCAACGACATCCGCACCGCGCTGATCGGCTTCGGTGCCGACGCCTCACACGCGCAGGAGCGCACGCACCGCGATTCGCTGCAGGCGCTGGCCGACCTCAGCGTGGCCTACCTGTTGTCCGAGCCGGTGGCCCGGCGCGACCGCAGGTCCATGGGATCGCTCGAAGGCTTCACCGAGCAGCTCAAGCCGGCAGAGATGCAGGCCGCGCCCACCACACTGCCCGATCCGCAGGAATTCCTGGAGGCGGACGGGACGGTGTCGCCCGAGAACAGCTAGCGCGATTCCTCGCGCCACAGCGGCCGCAACGCCCACAGCCCCAGCGCCGGCCCGATGGCCAGCCAGGGCAGCAGCGCGCCCAGCGGCACGTGTTCGGCCAGCGCGACAAAGAGCAGGATGCTCGCGATCGAGATGCCGAAGCCGATGCTGTTCGTCAGCGTGAGAACGCTGCCCACGGCCTGTGGCGGCGCGTTGCGCGCGGTGAGGGTGGAGAACTGCGGCGAGTCGCCCGAGACGGTGATGCCCCAGAGCACGAGCCAGCCGTAGAACAACACGTCGGCCGCGTCGATCATCCAGAACGCCGCCAGGCAGCACAGGCCGCTGGTGGCCAGCTGTGTGCCCGCCACGCGGGCGCTGCCCCAGCGCTGCGCCACCCAGCCGCCGCCTGCGCAGCCGATCACGCCCGCACCCAGCACGAGGAACGCCGCCCACGACAAGGCGGTGCCCTGCAGCCGTGTCGCCAGCACCAGCGGCACCATCACCCACATGGTGTAGAGCTCCCACATGTGACCGAAATAGCCGAGCACTGAACTGCGCACGCGCGCATCGGTCCACAGCGTGGCCAGTGCACGCCACTGCAGCACCGACACCCGCGCCTGCGCATGCGGCGGGTCGGTGGTGCAGAAGAACAGCATCAGCCCGCCGGCCGCCGCCAGCGCGGCCACGCCCAGCATGAGCGTGGGCCAGGGCAGGGCGCCGCTGAGCGCGCGCAGCGCATGCGCGCTGGCCGAGCCCAGCACCAGCGCGCCGATCAGCAGGCCCAGCGCACCCCCCAGGCCACGCGTGTACCACTGTGCCGCGATCTTCATGCCCACCGGGTAGATGCCGGCGAGAAAAAAGCCGGTGGCGAAGCGCCAGACCAGCAGGGCCGAGTAGTCGCGCACCATCCACCACGCGCCCACGGTGCAGGCCGCGCCCGCGAGCGCACAGACCAGGAACACGCGCCGCGGCGCGAAGCGGTCGGCAATCGCCAGCAGTGCGAACACCAGCGTGCCGAGGATGAAGCCGAACTGCAGCGACGAGGTCAGCGTGCCCACCGCGCTGGTGGGCCAGCCCAGTTCGCGCTGCAGATCCGGCATGACGGCATTGACCGCGAACCACAGCGACGTGCCCATGAACTGCGCCAGCACCAGCACGGGCAAGACATGGCGGGGGACTCGGTCATTGGTGGTCATAAAGGTCTCAGTCGGTTTTCTGCGACGCGCTGGACCAACGGGGGCGTGTCCCAGGCGCCTCAAGGGTCCGGCTCCGCCGGCCCGAGAGGTGGTCCCCCCTCCCAGCCGAAGGCGTCAGAGAGGGGGGAAGCCGCGTCAGCGGCGCAGGGGGGTGCTTCTCCATGTCACCGTCGCAGCTGCGTGAAGGCGTCGAACTCCCAGCTGCGCATCGCCAGCACCAGGGTGTAGCCCTCGCGGTCGGTTTCACCAAGCTTCTGGTCGGTCTGGTGTTGCTGGGCAAAGTCTTGCGCCACGCGCTGCAGCCGCTCCAGGAAGGCCGGCGCGAGCGTGCGGCTGACCGAGCCATGCACCAGCATCACGCCCTCGCCCGCGCCATCGAATCCACCGGCGAAGTAGTCCAGCAGGGCGTGCTCGCGGAAGTAGTTCATCACCGGGCCGTGCGGGCGCCAGCGGAAGGTCTTGGCCAGCTTGAGCCGGTAGCGGTTGAGCGGGCGCAGCTCGATGATGCCGATGCGGTCGAGCTGCGCCAGGTACTTCACGCACTCGGCCTCGCTCAGGCGGTACCGGGCGGTGACCTGCTCCGGCGTCCACTGGCTGAGCACGCAGATGGCCACCAGCAGCAGTTTCTTGTCGGCCACCACGGCGCGCTCCTGCTCCTGCGTCATCTCACGCAGCAGCGGCTGGGTGTCGGCCACGCGCCGCGCGAGGTCGGCGAAATCGAGCTTGAGCGCGCGGCAGATCTCGTCCACCCGCGAGAGCGACATGTCGCCCCTGGCCAGCATGCGCTTCACGCTGGACTCCGCCATGCCCAGGGCGCGGGCCAGGTCGGCGTAGGTCATCTGCGCGGACTTGAGTTCCTTCTTGAGCGCGAGAACAAGGTCGGCGGTGGTGCTCATGGATGGTCGAGTATCGGTACGCGGTACCGGCTGGCCGGGTTGCTGCGACTGTATCGGAAGGCGCGCCCGCGATACGGTGCCCGGCGGGACACTGCGGCGTGCGGCAGAATCCGCCGCAACAACGCCACAGGAGGAGACTGCATGAACCCCACCGCCACCACCGCGTCCGACGCGGCAGCCACAGCCAGCGCGCCAACCCACGAAGGCGGCCAGTTCGCCCTGCTGGGCCAGCGCCGCTTCGCACCGTTCTTCTGGACGCAATTCCTCGGCGCGGCGAACGACAACCTGTTCAAGTTCGCCTTCACCGTGCTCGTCACCTACCAGCTGCAGGTGAGCTGGCTGCCGGCGGAGCTGGCGGGGTTGGTGATCGGCGCGCTGTTCATCCTGCCCTTCCTGCTGTTCTCCGCCACCAGCGGGCAGCTCGCCGACAAGCTGGACCGCCGCCTGCTGATCGTGTGGCTCAAGCGCGCCGAGGTGCTGATCATGGCGCTGGCGGCGTGGGCTTTCTTCGTGCAGAACATCCCGGTGCTGCTGGCGAGCATCTTCCTCATGGGCCTGCAGTCCACCGTGTTCGGGCCCGTCAAGTTCGCCTACCTGCCGCAGCACCTGAACGAGCGCGAGCTCACCGGCGGCAACGGCGTGGTGGAGATGGGCACCTTCGTGGCCATCCTGCTGGGCAACGTGGCCGGCGGCCTGATCATCGCCGTGCCCGAGATCGGCGCGCACCACGTGGGCTTCACCTGTGTGGCGCTGGCGGTGCTGGGCCGGTGGACGGCCCACCACATCCCGGTCTCACCGGCCATGGACCCGGGCCTGAAGATCAACTGGAACCCGGTCACCGAAACCTGGCGCAACCTGAAGCTCGCCTACGGCAACACGGTGGTGTTCCGCTCGGTGCTCGGCATCAGCTGGATGTGGTTCTTCGGTGCCGTGTTCCTGAGCATGTTCCCGGCCTTTGCACGGGACGTGCTGCACGGTGACGAGCAGGTCGCCTCGCTGCTGCTCGTGGTGTTCTCCATCGGCATCGCCACCGGATCGCTGCTGTGCGAGGTGCTCTCGCGCCGGCATGTGGAGATCGGCCTGGTGCCCCTGGGCGCGATCGGCATGAGCGTGTTCGCTATCGACCTGTTCTTCGCCACGCGCGGCCTGCCGCCCGCCAGCGGCCTGGGCCTGCAGGCCTTCGTGGTCGACGCGGCGCACTGGCGCGTGCTGGCCGACCTGGCCCTGCTCAGCCTCTTTGCAGGCCTGTATAGCGTGCCCATGTACGCGCTGATCCAGATGCGCAGCCAGCCCACGCACCGCGCGCGCATCATCGCGGCGAACAACATCCTCAACGCGCTGTTCATGGTGGCCAGCGCCGTGATCGCGGGCGCCCTGCTCCAGGCCGGCTTCACCATCCCGCAGATGTTCCTGCTGGTGGGGCTGGCCAATGCGGTGGTGGCTTTCTACATCTTCATGCTGGTGCCCGAGTACCTGCTGCGCTTCATCGCCTGGGTCGCCTCGCGCTGCGTCTACCGCTTCAAGGTGACGGGCGATGCGCACATCCCCACCGAGGGCGCGGCCGTGATCGTCTGCAACCACGTGAGCTTCGTCGACGCGGTGCTGCTGATGGCCGCGAGCCCGCGCCCCATCCGCTTTCTCATGGACCACCGCATCTTCCGCGTGCCGGTGCTGGGCTGGCTGTTCCGACTGGCCAAGGCGATACCGGTCGCGCCGCAGAAGGAAGATCCGGCGGCCTACGAGTCCGCATTCGAGTCCGCCGCCGCCGTGCTGCGCGACGGCGAGCTGCTGGCCATCTTCCCCGAAGGCGGCATCACCGCCGACGGCACGCTGCAGCCCTTCAAGGGCGGCGTGATGAAGATCCTGGAGCGCGCCGGGGCCGACGGCCTGAAGGTTCCGGTGATCCCGATGGCGCTGACCAACCTCTGGGGTTCGTTCTTCAGCCGCGTCGAGGTGCGCCACGGCGAGAAGACCGCCATGGTGCGGCCGTTCCGGCGCGGGCTGTTCAACCGGGTGGGCCTCAACGTGGGCGAGCCGCTGGCGCCGTCGGCGGTGACGCCGGATGCGCTGCACGGGCGGGTGGCGCAGTTGCTGCGTTGAGCGCGCGCCGGGGCTTCCGCCCTGGTTTAAGGTATCAATTTGTGATACCTGTGAGATCTATCTTCGATACAGGTCCAGGTTTCTGGGTCTTTCGGCGCGGCCTGGGGCCACCATCGCGGCTCCTCAACAACCCCGAAGGGTTTTGCACATGGCCTCGAACCGTTCTCCCCTCATCGTGATGCGCGACACCCGCGCCTGGCAGCTCCAGGTCTGGGTCTCGTTCGGTATCGCCGTCTTCCTGTGCGCCACCGGGCTGGCGTACCTGCCCGGGCAGGCGCTGGACCGCGCGTTCATGGTGATGGGTTATGTGTTCTGTCTCTCCACCGTGTTCGTGCTCTCCAAGGCGGTGCGCGACAGCCAGAAGGCCTCGCTCAATGGCGAGACTGAAACCCCGATGTGGCGGCTGGTGGTCTGGGGTGGCTTTGCCGTGGCCATGGGCCTGACGGGCTGGGGTCTGCTGCGCATGGAGATCAACGACACCTACCGCGCCTACCTGGGCGTGAGCTGGCTGTACCTCGTCACCTCCGCGTTCACGCTGGCCAAGACCCTTCGCGACCGCCACGAAGCCGATCTGAGCGAAGCCCAGGTGCGCGGCGAGCTGATGGGCCGCCAGCAGGCGATGCAGGAACGCGCCGCTGCCCGCGACGCCGAGTGATCGCGCGCCCTTCATCTCCCCAACACCTGGAGCTTTCATGAACACGATCAAGTGGAAATCCCTGGCGCTGGTCGCCAGCCTGTGTGCCGCCTTCGCCGTCGCCAGTGCCCCGGCGCGGGCGCAAAGCGAGGCCTCGGCCGCGCTGTCGTTGCTGCCGGTTGCCTCCGTGGTGGCCACGGCCTCGGTGGGCGCGGCGGCGGTCAGCGCCGTGCCGGTGGCCTTGTCCACCGCCGGCGCGGTGCTGACGGTCAAGGCGGTGGAGAGCACCGCGCGCGGCACGGTCTATGTGCTGGAGCGGGCCTCCGACGGCGCGCGCGCCAGCGTGGAAGTGGCCGGGCGCGCCGCGTCGGGTGTGGTGGTCGGTGTGGGCACGGTGGTGGCGGTGAGCGTGATCGGCACCGGCGTGCTGCTGTCGGCGGCGGGCGAGGTGCTGGCCTTCATCCCGAACGAACTGGGCCGCGCCCTGCTGCACAACGAGCGGGTGACGCCATGAGCCGCGCGATGAAACAGATGGCCTGCGCCATGGCGCTGGCGCTGGGGCTCCTGGGCACCGCCCACGCCGGCCGTTCCTGCGAACAGAAGCCTTTGACGGCGCATGACATCGAACAAGGCATGGCGCTGGCGCAGCGCACCGCGCAGGCGCTGGACGCCGAACATGCCCGCAGCGGCGCGCGGGTGGTGGTGCTGGCGCGCGCCGGGCAGGACTTGAGCAAGTACCAGCTGCGCTACTCGCACCTGGGCTGGGCCTACAAGACCGACGCGGGGCCCTGGCGCGTGCTGCACAAGCTCAACCAGTGCGGCACGGCGACGGGCGACCTGTACCGGCACGGCCTGGGCGAATTCTTTCTGGACGACCTCTGGCGCCATGAAGCCGCCTGGGCGGTGCCCGCACCTGCGCTGCAGGCGCCGCTGCTTGCATTGCTGAGCGATTCGCGCCGCGCGGTGTTGCTGCACGAGCGCGCCTACAACCTGGTGAGCTACCCCTGGAGCCAGCGCTACCAGCAGTCCAACCAATGGGCGATCGAGACACTGGCCATGGCGGCCGAGCCGGGTGTGGCGACGCGCGAGCAGGCCCAGGCCTGGCTGCGCTTCAAGGCCTACCAGCCGACCACGCTCCGCCTCGGTGCGTTCACCCGGCTGGGCGCGCGCGCCGGCACCGCCAACGTGGCCTTCGACGACCACCCGAACGAGAAGCGCTTCTCGGATCGCATCGAAACCGTCACGGTGGACTCGGTGTTTCATTGGTTCTCGCGCAGCGGCATCGCGTCGGCACCGCAGGCGCTGGCTCTGTGAGCCTGCGCCGTCTGCAATCGTTTCAATACCGCTGGAGGGCATGAACATGGGCAAGGCGTTGCGTTGGTCGGAGAAATGGTTTCATCGGGGGCTGTGGTTGGTGGCCTTCGTGTTCGCGTGGTTCCTGGTGGGGCTGGGCAGCACCATCGTGGGCGACCTGCCGCAGGTGGAGCAGCAACGCACGCTTGATGAATTTCTGGATCCACAGCGCGCGCCGCAACTGAGGCAGGACATCGACGCCGCACAGCGCGCGGCCCGGGACGCGCAGGACGCGCTGGACCAGGCGCAGTTGCGGCACCGCACCGCGCAGGCCAACCACCGCGCCGCGCGCGACACCTTCAGCAACTGGCTGGCCACGCGCAACGCCACCCAGCGGCCCGAGCAGGACCCGGAACTGATCGAGCGCACGCAGCAACTGGAGGGCTATCGCGGCAGCGAACGCGAGGCGCTCGCAGCGGTGGAGGCACAACAGCAGGCCGCACTGAACGCGCGGCAGGCGCGGCAACGTGCCCAGGCCGAACTGGCGCAAATGCAGGAGGACGCGCGCCAGTCGTACGAGTCGGCCCGGCGCGCGCAGGAGTTGCGCGTGTTCCTCTACCGCCTGGCGCTCACGCTGCCCCTGCTGGTGGCGGCGGGCTGGCTGTTCGCGAAGCAGCGCAAGAGCACGTACTGGCCTTTCGTGTGGGGCTTCATCTTTTTCGCACTGTTCGCCTTTTTCGTGGAGCTGGTGCCCTACCTGCCCAGCTATGGCGGCTATGTGCGTTACATCGTGGGCATTGTGATCACGGTGATCGGCGGGCGCTTCGCCATACATGCGCTGCAGCGCTACCTGGAGCGCCAGCAACAGGCAGAGACCCTGCCCGACCGCCAGCGCCGCCAGGAGCTGGACTACGACCTCGCGCAGACCCGTCTGGCCAAGGGCGTGTGCCCGGGCTGCGAGCGCGCGGTGGACCTGAAGGACCCGAAAAACGACTTCTGCCCGCACTGCGGGATGGGCCTGCACAACCCCTGTGGCGCCTGCCAGACGCGCAAGAGCGCATTCGCGCGCTACTGCCATGCGTGTGGCGAGCCGGCGGCGCGGGCGGACGGGGCGGCGGCCCCGGGCTGAGCCGATTTTTCTCCGGGGGCGAGGGAACCCAACGGGTGGCAAGCCTCTCTACGATCTGCCTCTCGCCAAAAAGGCGGTTCATTTCCCTGCGTTGCCACTCATGTTCTCTCGCCGCCTCTTCCTCGAATCCACGTCCCTGAGCGCGGTATCCGCCGCGCTGCTGTCGCTGAGCGCCTCGGTGCCCGCCGTCCACGCCGCCGGCAAAGCGCAGCGCCTGCCGGTGCTGTTCATTGGCCATGGCAGTCCGATGAACGCGATCTCGGACAACCGCTTCACCCGCGAACTCGCGGCCTGGGGCAAGCGCCTGCCCGCGCCGCGCGCGATCCTGGTCGTCTCGGCCCACTGGCTCACCGGCGGCGCCACAGGCGTGACGGTGAACGAGAAGCCGCCGACGATCCACGACTTTGGCGGCTTCCCGCGCCAGTTGCACGAGATGCAGTACCCGGCCAAGGGCCATCCCGAGCTGGCGCGCGCCGCAGCGAAGTTGATCCGCAGCAACCCCAGTGTGCCCACGACGGAATGGGGGCTCGATCACGGCACCTGGACGGTGCTGCACCACCTCTTCCCGAAGGCGGACGTGCCCGTGTTTCAGGTCTCGATCGACTACGACAAGCCGGCCGACTTCCACTACACACTGGGCCGCGAGCTGCAGGCCTTGCGTGAGCAGGGTGTGTTGATCATCGGCAGCGGCAACATCGTGCACAACCTGCGCGCGACCGACCGGGGCACGCCCGAGCAATCGAAAGCCAGCCGGCCCTGGGCGCAGGCCTTCGACGAGCGCGTCAAGCGCGCGCTGGATCAGCGCGATGACAAGTCCTTGCTGGACTACACCGGGCTGGACATGTCCGCGCGCATGGCGGTGCCCACGCCCGACCACTACTGGCCCTTCCTCTACGCCCTGGGCGCGGCCGATGCTGGGCAGGTGCCCCAGCACGTGTTCGAGGCCTTCCACAGCGGCACGCTGAGCATGCGCTGTCTGCAGTTTGGCTAGACCCCACGTACCCGGTCGGCCTTGAACTGCGCGCGGAATGCGCTGAACGTGCCGGCGTCCAGCGCCTCGCGCACCTCGCGCATGAGGTTCAGGTAGTAGTGCAGGTTGTGGATGGTGGCCAGCATGGGGCTGAGCATTTCGCCGCAGCGGTCCAGGTGGTGCAGGTAGGCGCGGCTGAAGCCGTCGCGCCCGCCGTCGGCCCAGCTGACCCCGCTGGCGCCGGCGCAGGCGTGGCAGGTGCAGGTCGGGTCCAGCGGCTGGTGGTCGGTCTTGTGGCGCGCGTTGCGGATCTTCAGGTCGCCAAAGCGGGTGAACAGCGTGCCGTTGCGCGCATTGCGCGTGGGCATGACGCAGTCGAACATGTCCACGCCGTCGGCCACGCCCTGCACCAGGTCCTCGGGCGTGCCCACGCCCATGAGGTAGCGCGGCTTGTGCGCGGGCAGGCGGTGCGGCGTGTGCGCCATGATCTGCAACATCTGCTCTTTCGGCTCGCCCACGCTCACGCCGCCGATGGCGTAGCCGGGGAAGTCCATGGACACCAGCGCGTCCAGCGACTCCTGGCGCAGGTGCTCGAACATGCCGCCCTGCACGATGCCAAACAGCGCGTTGGGGTTTTCCAGCCGCGCGAATTCATCCTGTGATCGCTTCGCCCACCTCAAACTCATCTCCATGCTCTTGCGCGCCTCGGCTTCGGTGGTGATGTGGCCGTTGGTCTCGTACGGCGTGCACTCGTCGAGCTGCATCACGATGTCGCTGTTCAGGCCGGTCTGGATCTGCATGCTCACCTCGGGCGACATGAAGAGCTTGTCGCCGTTGACGGGGCTGGCGAAGTGCACGCCGTCTTCGGTGATCTTGCGCATCGCGCCGAGCGACCACACCTGGAAACCGCCCGAGTCGGTCAGGATGGGTTTGTGCCACTGCTCGAAGGCGTGCAGGCCGCCAAAGCTCTGCATCACCTCGCGGCCCGGGCGCATCCAGAGGTGGAAGGTGTTGCCCAGGATGATCTGCGCCCCCATGTCGTGCAGGCTTTGCGGCATCACGCCCTTGACGGTGCCGTAGGTGCCCACGGGCATGAAGATGGGCGTCTGGACCACGCCGTGGTTGAGCGTGAGCCGGGCGCGGCGCGCGTGGCTCGTGGGGTCGTTCTGGAGGACTTCAAACTGCAGCATGGTGCACTTTCAACGGGAAGGTGTCGGGTGTTCAGGGTTGTCGGGGCGCGATGACGATCACGCTGCGGTTGCGGTCTTCCACGATCCACAGGCGGCCTTGCGCGTCGAAGCTGGCGCCGGCGGGCGTGCCGAGTGGCCGGACGCCGGCCTGCGCGTGCCAGCCGCGCACGAGGTCCTCGCGCGCGCCCAAGGGGCTGCCGTGTTCGTCGAGCCGCCAGGCCACGATGCGGTGGCCGCCCGCGCGGTAGCCATGCCAGACCGCGAGCAGCCGGCCGGCGAAGGGGCCGGTGGTCACGTGGCTCGGCGTGGTGAGCAACTGCAGCGGCGCCACATGCGCCGGCCATGCCGCATGCGCCGCGTTGTGGCCGCCGCAGCGCGCGCGGCCTTCGTAGCCACGCGCCACGACGGCCTTGCCACGCGCGTCGCTCACGCAATACGGCCAGCCGTAGGACGCACCATCCTTCAGTTCGTTGAGTTCTTCGGCGGGCAGGGTCGCGTCGGTGTAGTCCACCGAGTTTTCCGCCTGCCACAGGCGCACCGAGCCGTCGCGCGCGGTGGTGCTGGCCAGGCCGAGCGAATTGCGCAGGCCGGTGGCGAAGGGCCTGAAACTTTGCAGCGCGAAATCGTCGCCGCCGAAGGTCGCGACATACACCGCCGCGTGCGATTGCGGGCCGGTGAGTTCGGGGCAGGGCTCAGGCTGTTGCTGGTCGTCGCCCCGGCAGGCGTCGGTGAGCGATCCCATGTTGATCAGCAGGCGGCCGTCGGGCGTGAAGGCCAGTTCCTTGAGCGGGTGCGCGCCGCCCGTGGGCAGGTCGGTGATGACGTCCTGCCGCTGTACGGCATCGCCCACCGGCGTGCGCCACACCGTGCCGGCTTCGCCGATGTAAATGCGGCCATCGGGCCCCTTCGCCAGGCCGTGCGGTCGGTCCAGCCGGCTGGCGAGCACGCGCACGCGCCCGGGCTGGCCGCGCGGCACGTCGGTGCGCAGTTCCAGCAGGCGGCCGCGGCGCGGTTCCCAGTTGCCCATGTCGACGATCCAGAACCTGCCCGGTGCCACCTCCAGCAGTCGGCGCGGCATGCGCAGGCCGTCGCGCGCATCGGCCACGAGGCCGGCGCACCAGCCGGCCGGGACGCTCAGCGCGATGCCGGGGTGGCCGTTGCACGGCGTCTGTTCGGCGTAGGGCGTTGCCGCCTGGGCCAGGGTGGCCAGCAAGGCGGCCAGGGCAGCGACACAGCGGCGGATCATCGGCGCCGCTCCAGCAGCATCGCGTCGCCATAGCTGAAGAAGCGGTAGCGCTGCGCGATCGCGTGCGCATACAGCGCCTTGATGTGGTCAAAGCCGGCGAAGGCGCTCACCAGCATCATCAGCGTGGACTGCGGCAGGTGGAAGTTGGTGAGCATCAGGTCCACCACGCGGAAATCGAAACCCGGCGTGATGAAGATGTTGGTGTCGCCCGCCGTCTCGCCGCTGCGCGCCCAGCTCTCCAGCGTGCGCACGGTGGTGGTGCCCACGGCGAGCACACGGCCTCCGCGCGCGCGGCAATCGGCCAGCGCCTGCAACGTCGCCCGCGGGATGGCGTAGCGCTCGTGGTGCATCACGTGGTCTTCGATGCGCCCTGCTTTCATGGGCGCGAAGGTGCCCGCACCCACGTGCAGCGTGACGCTGGCGCGGCGCACGCCGCGCGCCTCCAGCGCGGCCAGCACCGCCTCATCGAAATGCAGCGCGGCGGTGGGCGCGGCCACTGCGCCGGGCACGCGGGCAAACACGGTCTGGTAACGGCGCTCGTCGTCGGCGTCGTCGCCATGGTCGATGTAGGGCGGCAGCGGCACGTGGCCATGGCGCGCCATCAGCTCGTACGGCGTCTCGCCGGCCGGGCCCTGCAAGCGAAAGCGGAACAGCTGGCCCTGTTCGTCGGGCCAGCGGCCGAGAAACACCGCGTCGAAGCCGCCACCGGCCAGGCCGCCCGCCATGTGCAGCACTCCACCGATCTGCGGCTTCTTGCTCACGCGCAGATGGGCCACCACCTCGTGGCCGCTGCCGTCCAGCGCTTCGTGCGGCAGCAGCACCCGCTCGATCAGCATCTCCAGCTGGCCGCCCGAGGACTTCTGGCCAAACAGGCGCGCCTTGACCACCTGCGTGTCGTTGAATACCAGCAAATCGCCTTCGCGCAGCAAGCCGGGCAGCTCGCGGAACACGCGGTCCACCGGCGGGCCGCCACTGCCATCGAGCAGACGCGAGGCGCTGCGCTCGGGCGCGGGGTGCTGGGCGATCAGCTCGGGGGGGAGGTGGAAGTCGAAGTCGGCGACGGTGTAGGGGCGCGCGACGGTGTCGGAAGGCGAGGAGGTCATGCTGCTTGAGGGCCGAACAAGGCCCGTGCCAAGTGAAAGGGAGCGGATGGGAACCGGGCAGAATTGTCCCATGCCCGATGCCTCCCCCGCCCGCAAGCCCCTGAGTGCCCCGCAGAAGGCCTTGCACAAGCTCGGGCTGGTGCGCGACATCGATCTGGCGCTGCACCTGCCGCTGCGCTACGAGGACGAAACCCGCATCGTCACATTGCGCGGCGCGCGCGACGGGCAACTGGCGCAGATCGAGGGCATGGTCACGCACAGCGAGATCAGCTTCCGCCCGCGCCGCCAGTTGCTGGTCACGGTGGACGATGGCACCGACACCTGCACGCTGCGCTTTTTCACCTTCTACCCCGCGCACCAGAAAACCCTGGCCGTGGGCGCGCGGGTGCGCGTGCGCGGTGAACTGCGCGGTGGCTTCCTGGGCTGGACCATGGTGCACCCGGCCTTCCACGCCGCCGGTGGCGAACTGCCCGATGCGCTGACGCCGGTCTACCCCACCAGCGCGCAACTGCCGCAGGCCTACATCCGCAAGGCGGTGGCCAGTGGCCTCAGGCATGCCGACCTGGACGAGACGCTGCCGCCCGCGCTGCTGGACGGCCTTCAGGCGGTGGTGCGCGGCACCTGGACGCTGCGCGACGCGCTGCAGTACCTGCACCACCCGGGGCCGGACGTGTCGCTCGACGCGCTGGAGGACCGCAGCCACCCGGCCTGGCAGCGCCTGAAGGCCGAGGAGTTGCTGGCGCAGCAGCTCTCGCAATTCACCGCGCGGCAGGAGCGCGCCGCGCTGAGCGCTCCGGCCCTGCGCGCCGCGCCCGGCGGCCTGCATGAACAGCTGCTGGCCGCCCTGCCGTTCGCGCTCACCACCGCGCAGCGCCGCGTGGGCGAGGAGATCGCACGCGACCTGCTGCGCCAGGTGCCCATGCACCGACTGCTGCAGGGTGATGTGGGTTCGGGCAAGACGGTGGTGGCCGCGCTCGCCGCGGCCATCGCCATCGACGCGGGCTGGCAGTGCGCGCTGATGGCGCCCACCGAGATCCTGGCCGAGCAGCACTTTGCCAAGCTCATCGGCTGGCTGGAACCGCTGCTCGCGCCCTTGGGCAAACGCGTGGCCTGGCTGACCGGCAGCCAGAAGAAAAAGCAGCGCACCGAGATGCTGGCGCTGATCGCCAGCGGCGAGGCCGCGCTGGTGGTGGGCACGCACGCCGTCATCCAGGAGCAGGTGCAGTTCAGGAACCTGGCGCTGGCCATCATCGACGAGCAACACCGCTTCGGCGTGGCGCAGCGACTGGCGCTGCGCAGCAAGATGGGATCGGGCATGACAGAGGGTGAACCCCACCTTCTGATGATGACCGCGACGCCGATTCCCAGAACGCTCGCCATGAGCTACTACGCCGACCTCGACGTCTCCACCATCGACGAGCTGCCGCCCGGGCGCACGCCCATCGTCACCAAGGTGGTGGCCGACAGCCGCCGCGCCGAGGTGATCGAGCGCATCCGCGGCCAGCTCGCGCAAGGCCGGCAGGTGTACTGGGTGTGTCCGCTGATCGAGGAGAGCGAGGCGCTGGATCTGTCCAACGCGACCGCGACGCATGCCGAGTTGAGCGAATCACTTCCGGGCGTCCTGGTTGGGCTGCTTCATTCGCGCATGCCGGTGGCCGAGAAGAAGGCAGTGATGTCGCTGTTCACGGCCGGGCAGATGGGTGTGCTGGTATCGACCACCGTGATCGAGGTCGGCGTGGACGTGCCCAACGCCTCGCTGATGGTGATCGAACACGCCGAGCGCTTCGGCCTCTCGCAACTGCACCAGCTGCGCGGCCGCGTGGGGCGCGGCGCGGCGGCCTCGGCCTGCGTGCTGATGTACACGCCGCCCGATGGCGGGCGCCTGGGCGAGACCGCGCGCGAGCGCCTCAAGGCCATGGCTGACACCAGCGACGGCTTCGAGATCGCGCGGCGCGACCTCGAAATTCGCGGCCCGGGCGAATTCCTTGGCGCGCGCCAGTCGGGCGCGCCGCTGCTGCGCTTTGCCGACCTCGCCACCGACACCCACCTGCTCGAATGGGCGCGCGAGGCCGCACCCGTGATGCTGGCGCAGCACCCGCAACGGGCCGAAAAGCACATCGCGCGCTGGCTGGGCGGCAAGGCCGAGTACCTGAAAGCCTGAGCGGCGCGCACTGCCACCCGTATGCGGGCGGGCCGGCGGAGCACAATAGGTGCCCATGACGCTGACCGAACTCAAGTACATCGTGGCCGTGGCCAGGGAGCGGCATTTCGGCAAGGCGGCCGAGGCCTGCTACGTCTCGCAGCCCACGCTGTCGGTGGCCATCAAGAAGCTGGAGGAAGAACTCGAGCTCAAGATCTTCGAGCGCAACGCCAGCGAGATCGCGGTGACGCCGCTGGGCGAGGAGATCGTGCGCCAGGCGCAGACCGTGCTGGAGCAGGCCGCCGCCATCAAGGAAATCGCCAAGCGCGGCAAGGACCCGCTGGCCGGGCCGCTGCGCCTGGGCGTGATCTACACCATCGGCCCCTACCTGCTCCGACCTGGTGCGCAACGTCATTGACCGCACGCCGCAGATGCCGTTGATGCTGCAGGAAAACTTCACCGTGCGCCTGCTGGAGCAACTGCGCCTGGGCGAGATCGACTGCGCCATCCTCGCCGAGCCTTTTCCGGACACCAACCTCGCCATCGCGCCGCTGTACGACGAACCCTTTCTGGCCGCCGTGCCGCACACGCACCCGCTGGCGCAGCAGGACCACATCACCAGCGAGCGGCTCAAGCGCGAGACCATGCTGCTGCTGGGCACGGGCCACTGCTTTCGCGACCACGTGCTGGAGGTCTGTCCCGAGTTCGCCCGTTTTTCCAACGACGCCGAGGGCATCCGCAAGAGCTTCGAGGGCTCCTCGCTGGAGACCATCAAGCACATGGTGGCCGCCGGCATGGGCGTGACCCTGGTGCCACGCCTGTCGGTGCCGTCGTCCGCGCTCGAGGGTGCGGCCAGGCCGGGGCAGGACTTCGGCGATTCGTCCTACGTGCGCTACCTGCCGTTCGAGGGTGAGGCGCCCACGCGCCGCGTGGTGCTGGCCTGGCGGCGCAGCTTCACGCGCTACGAGGCGATTGCCGAGTTGCGCAACGCCATTTATGCCTGCGAGTTGCCCGGGGTCAAACGCCTGTCCTGATCCCGTGCCTACACTGGAGGCACGCAACCGCTTTCTCACAAACCCAGGAGTCCCTTCATGGCCAAATCCGCCACCAAGACCGCCGCGCCCGTCATCAACATCGGCATTGCCGAGAAAGACCGTGCCGCCATCGCCAAAGGCCTGTCCAAGTTGCTGGCCGACACCTATACCCTGTACCTGACCACGCACAACTTCCACTGGAACGTGACCGGGCCAATGTTCAACACGCTGCACGCCATGTTCATGACCCAGTACACCGAGCTCTGGGGCGCGGTGGACCCGGTGGCCGAGCGCATCCGCTCGCTGGGCCATGCGGCACCGGGCTCTTACGCCCAGTTTGGCAAACTCGCCTCGGTGCCCGACGCGCCGGCCACCCCTCCGAAGGCGATGGAGATGGTGCGCATCCTCGTTCAGGGCCACGAAGCCGTGGCGCGCACCGCGCGCGGGCTGTTCCCCGTGGTGGACAAGGCCGGCGACGAACCCACCGCCGACCTGTTGACGCAGCGCCTGACGGTGCACGAGCAGACCGCGTGGATGCTGCGTTCACTGCTTGAAGAATGAGCGGACCCAGCCGCTTTTCCCTCTACCTCGACCTGATCCGCTGGAACCGGCCTGCGGGCTGGCTGCTGCTGCTGTGGCCCTCGCTGGGCGCACTGTGGGTGGCGGCCGGCGGATTTCCCGGCTGGCAACTGCTGGCGGTGTTCGTGCTCGGCACCATCCTCATGCGCAGCGCGGGCTGCTGCGTCAACGACGTGGCCGACCGCGAGTTCGACAAACATGTGAAGCGCACGGCGCAGCGCCCCATCACCTCGGGCAAGGTCTCGGTGCGCGAGGCCCTCGCGCTGGGTGCGGTGCTGGCGCTGACCGCCTTCGCATTGGTGCTCACCACCAACACACTCACGGTGCTGATGTCGTTCGCCGCGCTGGCCATCACGCTGGTCTACCCGTACGCCAAGCGCTACGTCTCCCTGCCCCAGGCGGTGCTGGGCGTGGCCTTCAGCTTCGGCGTGCCCATGGCCTTCGCCGCCGTGCAGTCGCAGGTGCCGCCGCTGGCCTGGGTGCTGATGGCCGGCAACCTGTTCTGGGTGCTGGCCTACGACACTGAGTACGCCATGGTCGACCGCGACGACGACCTGAAGATCGGCATGAAGACCTCGGCCATCACGTTGGGTGATGCCGACGTGCCCGCCGTCACCGCGTTCTACCTGGTGTACCTCGCGGTATGGACCGCGGCGCTCTGGGCCGTGGTGAACCCCTGGGTGTGGAGCGCCATGCTGCTGGTGGCGCTGGCGCAGGTGGCGTGGCACTTCCAGCTCATCAAGGACCGCACACGCGAAGGCTGCTTCAAGGCTTTCCGGCTCAACCACTGGTTGGGGTTCACGGTGTTTGTGGGTGTGGCGCTCGGGTTGGGTTGACGCACGCTGCGTTTAGGTCGTGATGCCTCGCGTGCCCACGGACGCGGTGTGCCCTGCTCCGCGGGTGTCCCCCGACGGCTGGTGCCGTCTCCTCCTTTACCCCGCTGCGCAGGGCACACCGCGTCCGTGGGCAGACAGGCGAGAGGGCGTGCGTGGCGCCGCCTCTGGCGAGCAGACCACGTGAAGGTCTGAGGACTTATGCGATCCGAGATCGCCTGTGCGCACTACGATGTTGCGAATCGGTCAAAAACGGACACTGTTGGCGCTATGAAATCAAGCACACCCCTCATTGAAACCTTCGCGCGACATCTGGTACCTGTCTATCTTGAATTGAGGAACTCGGATGGATCGTCGCTTCCGTTTCTTTTTTCAGCATTTGCAGTTCAAGTTCGAGGAAATTGGCTCCTTGTCACCGCAGGGCACTGTCTTCAGAAGGTCGGGGCGCTGAGGAATCAAGGCTGGTCAATAGAGAGAGCGCGACTGATAGATGCACTTTCGATCGCGTCAAAGTATTCGGACCCAGTCCCTTTTGACTATGACGCGGCCCTTCCCACTGTGCCACTCGACGGTGAGCTTATGGACTACGGCCTTTTGATCCTGGGCGACTTGGAGGCCGCTCAGTTGGAGGCAAACGGAGTTGTCCCTCTTGACGAGGGCGCTTGGCCTGACGATCAGGTAAGGCCGGAACTGTTCTTTGTATGCGGTGTGCCTGATCATGGCGCGCAGTTGGCAACTAATCAGGTTCGCCTCAAAGCCATAAGCGCGCTGCTGAAATCACTCGACACATGCCCTGCGGAACTCGAAGAGCATCCGCTTCGTTGCTACTTCGAGGTGGTTCCGACCGACCAACTACCCTCCATGGTCGGCATCAGTGGTGGCCCGATATTTGCCGCCAGGTTTGTCGAGGGCAGTATGAAGTACTGGATATGGGGAATCCAGTCTTCCCAAGCCGGCGCGTTTCCTATGAAGCCATACATCGCGGCAAACTTAGTTGCGCCTTTGGTGCGTTTTCTTGGCGAGGTTGCGGACGGTCAACATGCCGACTTGCTTGGCTAGGCGACAAGTTTTCAATGTCGGAGTCAATCCCACTTCACTCCTCGCCCGCCACTATCGCTCGCGGATGCGGTGCGCTCTGCGCAGCGGCATCAAGGAGGAGGGGCCGCAGGCCCCGGGGGACAGCCGCGGAGCAGAGCGCACCGCGTCCGCGAGCCGAGCGCGAGGCTTACTTCCCGAACTCGCGACCCAATTCCTCGGCGCGTTGCTGCGCCGCGAACAGCGCCTCTTCAAACTTCGCCTTCACACCCGCCGCCTCCATCGAGGTCAGCGCGGCATACGTCGTCCCGCCCTTGGACGTGACACGCTCGCGCAGCGTTTGTGGCGGATCTTCCGAACGTTGCGCCAGCGTGGACGCACCAACGAAAGTGCCCACCGCGAGCTGGTAGGCCACGTCGGGCGGCAGGCCCATGCGGGTGCCGGCGTCGCGCATGGCTTCGAGGAAATAGAACACGTAGGCCGGGCCTGAGCCGGAGATGGCGGTGACGGCGTCCAGGTCGCGTTCGGTGGCGACCCACACCAGATCGCCGGTGGTCTTCACCACCGTCTCCACCAGCGTGCGGTCGGCGTTGCTGGCGCCGGCGCGGGCGAACAGGCCGGTCATGCCCAGGCCGACCAGGGCGGGGGTGTTGGGCATGGCGCGCACGATGCGCTGGGTTTGCAGCCAGCCTGCCATGCTCTCGCTGGTGATGCCGGCGGCAACGCTCAGGTGCAGCGCGCTGCCCAGGTGGGGCTGGCTGGCGAGTGCGGCGTCCTTGAAGGTCTGCGGCTTGACGGCCCAGACCACGAGGTCCGACGGGCGCAGCTCCGCGCTGGCGGCGGCGTGCAGCGCAACGCCGGGGAATTGTTGCGCGAGCTTCGTGCGCTGCTCGTCCCAGGGTTCGACGATCTGCAGCGCGCTGGCCGGATGGCCCTGGCGCAGCAGGCCGCCGACGATGGCGCTGGCCATGTTGCCGCCGCCGATGAAGGTGATGGTGGGGTGGGTGCGGGTCGTCGTGCTCATCGCGCCATTGTCGCGCGCCGCCAGCGCCGCCGCGTGGTGCCAGTCAGGGCGCTGTCAGGGCGCGTTCAGGGTGCCACGGTCTGTCGCACCGCGTGTTCCCACTGCGCCATTTTTTCCGCCGCGCGTTCGCGCGACAACGTGGGGTGGAAGGTGCGTTCGGCGCGCCACTGTTTCGACAGTTCGTCCAGCCCGCCGTACACGCCGCTGTGCAGGCCGGCGAGGTAGGCGGCGCCGAGCGCGGTGGTCTCGATCACCGCCGGGCGCACCACCGGGATGCCGAGCAGGTCGGCCTGGATCTGCATCAGCAGGTCGTTGGCGCAGGCGCCGCCGTCCACGCGCAGTTCGCTCACCGGCACGCCGCCGGCGGCCACGGCGTCGCGGGCCATGGCGTCGAGCAGGGCCGCGCTCTGGAAGGCGATGCTTTCCAGCGCCGCGCGCGCGATGTGCGCGATGGTCGTGCCGCGCGTGAGTCCGGTGATGCTGCCGCGCGCCTCGGGCTGCCAGTAGGGCGCGCCCAGGCCGGTGAAGGCGGGCACCAGCACCACGCCCCCGGCATCGGGCACGCTCTCGGCCAGCGCCTGCACCTCGCTGCTGGACTGGATGGCCTTGAGGCCGTCGCGCAGCCACTGCACCACCGCGCCGCCGATGAACACGCTGCCTTCCAGCGCGTACTGCTGCGGCCCCGGCGGCTGCGCGGTGGCGGTGGTGATCAGGCCGTTCTGGCTGACCTGGAAGCGCTCGCCGGTGTGCATGAGCATGAAGCAGCCGGTGCCGTAGGTGTTCTTGGCCATGCCGGCGGTGAAACAGGCCTGACCGAAGAGAGCGCTTTGCTGGTCGCCCGCGACGCCGCCGATCTCCAGCGGCGCGCCCAGCCATTCGGTTTTCATCTCGCCGAAGTGCGCGCTCGACGGCAGGGCTTCGGGCATCAGGCTTTTCGGGATGTCGAGCAAGGCGAGCAGATCGTCGTCCCACTGGCAGGTGTGCACGTTGAAGAGCATGGTGCGCGAGGCGTTGCTCACGTCGGTGACGTGGCGCGCGCCGCCGGTGAGCTGCCAGATCAGCCAGGTGTCGACTGTGCCGAAGGCGAGTTCGCCGCGCTCGGCCTGGGCGCGCGCGCCGGGGACGTGGTCCAGCATCCACTTGAGCTTGGTGCCGGAGAAGTAGGCGTCGATGCGCAGACCGGTCTTTTGCAGCACGGTGTCGGCATGGCCGGCCTCGCGCAGTGCGGCGCAGGTGCCCTCGGCGCGCCGGTCCTGCCAGACGATGGCGTTGTAGACGGGCTCGCCGGTCAAGCGGCTCCACAGCAGCGTGGTTTCGCGCTGGTTGGTGATGCCCACGGCAGCGATCTGGTCGGCGCGCAGCCCGGCCTGTTTCAGCGCCTCGCGCGCCGTCTCCAGCTGGGTCTGCCAGAGGTCGCGCGGGTCGTGCTCGACCCAGCCGGGCTGTGGGTAGATCTGGCGGAACTCGCGCTGGGCCATGGTGACGACGCGGCCGGCGCGGTCGAACACGATGCTGCGCGAACTGGAGGTGCCCTGGTCCAGGGCAAGCAGGTAGGTCATGTCGCTGTCTCGAAAAAAGTTCAGGCGTTGTCGGCTCAGGTGTGGTTGATCTCGGTGCCGGCCAGCGCGCATTCGACATTGGCCGTGGCCAGCAGTTCGTCGAAAGGTGGCGGGGGCGGCAGGTCGGTGAAGACCACGTCGATGTCGTCCAGCCGTGCCAGCTCCACCATCGCGGGCCGGTTGAACTTGCTGTGGTCCGCGGCGAGCCAGACCTCGCGCGACTGTTCGACGATGGCGCGCGCCACCTTCACCTCGCGGTAGTCGAAGTCGCGCAGCGTGCCATCGGCCTCGATGCCGCTGATGCCGATCAGGCCGATGTCGACCTTGAACTGGCGCATGAAATCCACCGTGGCCTCACCCACGATGCCCTGGTCGGCGCCGCGCACCAGCCCGCCGGCGACGATCACCTCGCAGTCCGGGTTGGTGCTCATCAGCGAGGCGATGTGCAGGTTGTTGGTGATCACGCGCAGGCCGCGGTGGTGCTGCAGTTCGCGCGCGACCGCCTCGATGGTGGTGCCGATGTTCATGATCAGCGAGCAGCCGTTGGGCACGCGCCGCGCCACGCTGCGTGCGATGCGCGTCTTGGCGTCGGCCTGCATGGCCTGGCGCTGGCGGTAGGCGATGTTCTCGGTGGTCGATCCGGGCTGGCGCACGCCGCCATGGAAGCGCGAGAGCAGGCCGGCTTCGGCCAGGCGCTGCACGTCGCGCCGCACGGTTTGCAGCGTCACGCCGAAGCGTTCGGCCAGGGCCTCGATGGTCTGCGGGCCGTGGGCGCGCACTTCGTCCAGCAGTTGGGTGTGTCGGGGGTTGAGGTTCATCGGGCAGGTGGGCGCTGGAAGGAAGCTCGGCAAGGTCACCCGAACATAACGGAAATTCTTTTTGGCCCAGGTCAGGGTAAATACCGAATAAAAAGGAACAGAAACGAACAATAGAATCACCCAAGCGAAACGCAGCCGAACCGCGGCGTGCGTTTTTTCACATTGGGACATGCATGCAGCTTTCTCTGGAGCAGGTGGGCAAGACCGTCGGGCCCGCCGTTCACCTCTACCCCCAAAGCCTGAGCCTGGCGCCGCGCGCGGTGACCGTGCTGCTGGGCGCCACCCAGGCCGGCAAGACCAGCCTGATGCGCATCATGGCCGGCCTGGACACGGCCAGCACCGGCCGTGTGCTGGCCGATGGCGCGGATGTGACGCGCGTGCCGGTGCGCCAGCGCAACGTCGCCATGGTCTACCAGCAGTTCGTCAACTACCCCTCGATGACGGTGGCGCAGAACATCGCCTCCCCGATGCGCCTGCGCGGTGAGCGCGACGTGGAGCAGCGCGTGCGCGAACTCGCCGAGCGCCTGCACATCGAGATGTTTCTCGACCGCCTGCCGGCCGAGCTCTCGGGCGGACAGCAGCAGCGCGTGGCCCTGGCGCGTGCGCTGGCAAAAGGGGCGCCCTTGATGCTGTTCGACGAACCCCTGGTGAATCTGGACTACAAGCTGCGCGAGGAGCTGCGCGAGGAACTCACCCATCTTTTTGCCACCGGCGATTCCACCGTGGTCTATGCCACCACCGAGCCGGGTGAGGCGCTGCTGCTGGGCGGACACACCGCGGTGATGGATGCGGGCGAGCTGCTGCAGTACGGCCCGACCGCCGAGGTGTTTCACGCGCCCAAGAACATCCGCGTGGCGCGCGCTTTCAGCGACCCGCCCATGAACCTGATGGCCGCCGACGCGGTGGCCGGGGGCGTGCGGGTCGCCGGTGGCGAAGTCTGGCCACTGCAACTGCCCACCAGCGCGCCGGCCCGCCTGACGCTGGGCCTGCGCGCCGGCGGCCTGCGGGTGGTGGCGCGCGAGGGCGACGTGGCCATCCCCGGCCGTGTGGAACTCGCCGAGATCGCCGGCTCCGACACCTTCGTGCACGTGCACACGGCCGTGGGTGAACTGGTGGCGCAGCTTGGTGGCGTGCACGACTGCCCGCTCGGTGACCCGATCACGCTTTACCTGCAGCCTGGGAGCCTGTTTGTTTTTGACGCCGACGGGCCGTTGGTGCACGCGCCGGCGCGGGCCGGGAGGGCCGGCTGATGGCGCGCATCGAACTGGACCTGGCGCATGCCTACCGGCCCAACCCCACGCGGGACGAGGACTACGCGCTGCTGCCACTGAAGATGGCGTTCGAGGACGGCGGCGCCTACGCGCTGCTCGGGCCCTCGGGCTGCGGCAAGACCACCATGCTCAACATCATCTCGGGCCTGCTCGTGCCGTCCCAGGGCTCGGTGCAATTCGATGGCCGGGACGTGACGCGGCAAAGCCCGCAGCAGCGCAACATCGCGCAGGTGTTCCAGTTCCCGGTGATCTACGACACCATGACCGTGGCGCAGAACCTCGCCTTTCCCCTGAAGAACCGCAAGGTGCCCGAGGCCGAAATCAAGGACCGGGTGGGCCGCATCGCCGAGATGCTGGAGATGAGCCACCAGCTCGACATGCGCGCGGCCGGCCTCTCCGCCGACCAGAAGCAGAAGATCTCGCTCGGCCGCGGCCTGGTGCGCTCGGACGTGTCGGCCGTGCTGTTCGACGAGCCGCTGACGGTGATCGACCCGCACCTGAAATGGCAGCTGCGGCGCAAGCTCAAGCAGATCCACCACGAGCTCAAGCTCACGCTGATTTATGTGACGCACGACCAGGTGGAGGCGCTGACCTTTGCCGACGAGGTGGTGGTGATGTCGCGCGGTCGCGCGGTGCAGGTGGGCGCGGCCGAGGCCTTGTTCGAGCGCCCCGCACACACCTTCGTGGGCCACTTCATCGGTTCGCCCGGCATGAACTTCCTGCCCGCGACCAGCGTGCGCGGCGGCCTGCTGGTGCTGGAGCAGCCGCTCGCGCTCACCGCAGGCCAGGCCCTGCCCGAAGGCGAACTCAAGCTCGGCATCCGCCCCGAGTACCTGGCGCTGGGCGCCGCAGGCGAGGTCAACACCCTGCCCGCGACCGTGACGAGGGTGCAGGACATCGGCACCTATGTGATGGTCACCTGCGAGGCCGGCGGGCACCGGCTCAAGTGCCGGCTCGCACCCGAGGCAGAGGCACCCACGGCAGGCCAGACGGTTCATCTGCGCGTCCTGGGCCAGCACACCTGCTTCTACAAGAACGAGGAGCTCATTGGATGAGCGCAACGACCAAACCCGTGAACCAGAAGGCCTGGTGGCTCGTGCTGCCGGTGATCCTGTGCGTGGCCTTCTCGGCCGTGCTGCCGCTGATGACGGTGGTGAACTACTCGGTGCAGGACATCTTCTCGCCCGAGCGGCGCGTGTTCGTCGGCACCGAATGGTTTGCCGCCGTGATGCGCGACGAGGAACTGCACCTGGCGCTGTGGCGGCAGATCCAGTTCTCGCTCGCCGTGCTGCTGGTGGAGATCCCTCTGGGCATCGCGCTGGCGCTGTCCATGCCGGCGCAGGGCTGGAAGTCATCGGCCGTGCTGGTGCTGGTGGCGCTGTCGCTGCTGATCCCGTGGAACGTGGTGGGGACCATCTGGCAGATCTTCGGCCGGGCCGACATTGGCCTGCTCGGCTACTTCCTGCAGTGGGCCGGCATGGAGTACAGCTACACCGGCAATTCGGCGCACGCATGGTGGACGGTGCTGGCCATGGACGTGTGGCACTGGACGCCGCTGGTGGCGCTGCTGGCCTTCGCGGGCCTGCGCAGCATCCCCGACGCCTACTACCAGGCCGCCAGCATCGACGGCGCGAGCCGCTGGGCGGTGTTCCGCTACATCCAGCTGCCCAAGATGCGCGGCGTGCTCATGATCGCGGTGCTGCTGCGCTTCATGGACAGCTTCATGATCTACACCGAGCCCTTCGTGCTCACCGGCGGCGGCCCCGGCAACGCCACCACCTTCCTCTCTCAGTACCTCACGACCAAGGCAGTCGGCCAGTTCGACCTGGGCCCGGCCGCGGCGTTCTCGCTGATCTATTTCCTCATCATCCTGCTGTTCTGCTTCGTGCTCTACAACTGGATGCAGCGCCTGGGCACGTCCGGCAAGGAGCAGGGCCATGCATGAACGCCGCTTCCGCAAGAGGACGCTGTTCCTCGTCGCTTACCTCATCTTTGCCCTGCTGCCCATCTACTGGATGGTCAACATGAGCTTCAAGACCAACCAGGAGATCCTGTCGGCGTTCACGCTCTGGCCGGCGGAATTCACCTGGGACAACTACCGCACTATCTTCACCGACCCATCGTGGTACTCGGGCTACATCAACAGCCTGATCTACGTGGGCATCAACACCGTGATCTCGCTCACGGTCGCGCTGCCGGCGGCCTACGCCTTCTCGCGCTACCGCTTCCTGGGCGACAAGCACGTGTTCTTCTGGTTGCTCACCAACCGCATGACGCCGCCGGCCGTGTTCCTGCTGCCCTTTTTCCAGCTCTACACCACGTTGGGCCTGATGGACACGCACATCGCCGTGGCCATGGCGCACCTGTTGTTCAACGTGCCGCTGGCGGTGTGGATCCTGGAAGGCTTCATGAGCGGCATCCCGCGCGAGATCGACGAGACCGCCTACATCGACGGCTACAGCTTCCCGCGCTTCTTTTTCACCATCTTCCTGCCGCTGATCAAGGCCGGCGTGGGCGTGGCCGCGTTCTTCTGCTTCATGTTCAGCTGGGTCGAACTGCTGCTGGCGCGAACGCTCACCAGCGTGAATGCCAAGCCCATCGTGGCAACGATGACGCGCACGGTGAGCGCCAGCGGCATGGACTGGGCCACGCTGGCCGCCGCTGGCGTGCTCACCATCGTGCCGGGTGCGATCGTCATCTGGTTTGTGCGGCACTACATCGCGAAGGGCTTCGCGATGGGCCGCGTCTGAAACTTTGCGGGTCAGACCACGCGCAGCGTGCTCTGACCCCAACTGATTGGGGGTTTTATGTTTCAGTGGATGGTCTGGACCACGCCCGTGGCCGTTTTCTTCACCTGCATCGCGCTCATGCTCGTGGGCATGACCGTGTGGGAAATCAAGTCGCCCACGGTGGAGCGCAAGGGCTTCCTGCCCATGGTCACCACCCGCGGCGACCGCCTGTTCATCGGCCTGCTCGGCGCGGCCTACATCAACCTGGCTTTCATCGGCCTGGCGGGCTGGCTGGCCGAATGGCTCTCGCTGGAGCAGGAGCCGAGCATCTGGATCGCCTTTGTGACCTCCATGGCCTGGCTGCTGTGGGTGCTGCGCAAGGGTTGAACGCGCTTTCTTCGCGACATTCGGCCCTTTGCTTCCCCGGGGCCGAGACCTGTCACACACCGGGGAAGCACCTACCGCTCGAGGAGACAACATGAGATTGCGACACACGACACTGGCCCTGGCCGCGCTGCTGGCCATGGGTTCCCTGCCGGCGTGGGCCGACGAGGCCGCCGCCAAGAAGTGGATCGACAGCGAATTCCAGCCCTCCACCCTGAGCAAGGCGCAGCAGGCCGAGGAGATGAAGTGGTTCATCCAGGCCGCGGCCAAGCTCAAGGCCAAGGGCGTGAACGAGATTTCGGTCGTCTCCGAGACGATCACCACCCATGAGTACGAGAGCAAGACGCTGGCCAAGGCCTTCAGCGAGATCACCGGCATCACCGTCAAGCACGACCTGATCCAGGAAGGCGACGTGGTCGAGAAACTGCAGACCTCGATGCAGTCGGGCAAGTCGATCTACGACGGCTGGATCAGCGACTCCGACCTGATCGGCACGCACTACCGCTACGGCAAGATCATGAACCTGACGGACTACATGGCCGGCAAGGGCAAGGAGTTCACCAACCCGGGGCTGGACATCAAGGACTTCATCGGCACCAGCTTCACCACAGCGCCGGACGGCAAGCTCTACCAGCTGCCCGACCAGCAGTTCGCCAACCTGTACTGGTTCCGCGCCGACCTGTTCGCGCGTCAGGACCTGAAGGACAAGTTCAAGGCGAAGTACGGCTACGACCTGGGTGTGCCGCTGAACTGGAGCGCGTACGAGGACATTGCCGCCTTCTTCAGCGAGGACGTCAAGACCATCGACGGCAAGCCGATCTACGGCCACATGGACTACGGCAAGAAGGACCCGTCGCTGGGCTGGCGTTTCACCGACGCCTGGCTCTCGATGGCCGGCACGGCCGACATCGGCATCCCGAACGGCAAGCCGGTGGACGAATGGGGCATCCGTGCCTCGGCCGACGGCTGCAACCCGCTGGGTGCCAGCGTCTCACGCGGCGGCGCCACCAATTCGCCCGCCGCCGTCTATGCGCTGACCAAGTACGTCGACTGGATGAAGAAGTACGCGCCCAAGGAAGCCACCGGCATGACCTTCGGCGAAGCCGGCCCGGTGCCCGCGCAGGGCCAGATCGCGCAGCAGATCTTCTGGTACACCGCCTTTACCGCCGACATGACCAAGCCCGGCCTGCCGGTGGTCAATGCGGATGGCACGCCCAAGTGGCGCATGGCGCCCGGTCCGAACGGTCCCTACTGGAAGCAGGGCATGCAGAACGGCTACCAGGATGTGGGCTCGTGGACCTTCTTCGAGAAGCACGACGCCAACCGCACGGCCGCCGCCTGGCTCTACGCGCAATTCGTGACCGCCAAGACCACGTCGCTGAAGAAGACCATCGTGGGCCTGACGCCAATCCGCGAGTCCGACATCCAGAGCAAGGCCATGACCGACATGGCGCCCAAGCTCGGCGGTCTGGTCGAGTTCTACCGCAGCCCCGCGCGCGTGGCCTGGACGCCCACCGGCACCAACGTGCCCGACTACCCCAAGCTGGCCCAGCTCTGGTGGCAGAACGTGGCCCAGGCCGTGACCGGGGAGAAGACGCCCCAGGCCGCGATGGACAACCTGGCCGAGCAGATGGACCAGGTCATGAGCCGCCTGGAGCGCGCGGGCATGGAGCGCTGCGCGCCCAAGCTCAACCCCAAGGGCGATCCCAACAAGTACCTCAGCGACAAGGCAGCACCCTGGAAGAAGCTTGCCAACGAGAAGCCCAAGGGGGAAACCATCGCCTACGACCAGTTGCTCAATGCATGGAAGAATGGCAAGGCACGCTGATCTGATGCATCGGTTTTTGTAGCAACCTGCCTCCTGCACCGCCATGGTGCGGGAGGCCATCCCCTCATTCATGAAACGCGCAGACCTGCTTGAATCGCTGCCACGTCACGGTGTGTTCGACCTGGCGGTCGTCGGTGGCGGTGCCACCGGCCTCGGGGTGGCGCTCGATGCCGCGCTGCGCGGTTTCTCGGTGGTGCTGCTGGAGTCGCACGACTTCGCCGGCGGCACCTCCTCGCGGTCCACCAAGCTGCTGCACGGCGGTGTGCGCTACCTCGCGCAGGGCAACCTCGCGCTCGTGCGCGAGGCGCTGGCCGAGCGCGCCACCGTGCTGCGCATCGCGCCGCACCTGGCGCAGCCGCTGCCCTTCGTCATGCCGTCCTACCGGTGGTGGCAGACACCTTTCTATGGCCTGGGCCTCAAGCTCTACGACCTGCTGGCAGGTGGCGCCGGCCTGGGGCGCACCGAATTCCTCGATCGGGACGCGGCTCTGCGGGCGTTGCCCGGGGTGAACCCGGCCGGCCTGCGCGGCGGCGTGAAGTACTGGGACGGCCAGTTCGACGATGCCCGCCTGGCGCTGGCGCTCGCGCGCAGCGCCGAGGCCGCGGGAGCCCGCGTGCTGAATTACGCAGAAGTCACGGCGGTGCGCCAGATCGCCGGGAGCGAGACGCCGCTGTCGACACTGGAAGTGGTCGACCGCCGTGGTGGCCTCACGCTGCAACTGCAGGCGCGCTGCGTGGTCAATGCGACCGGCGTCTGGGTGGACGCCCTGCGCGACCACACCCAGCCGGCGGCCACCCAGGGAGCGCCGTCCCGCATGGTCAGCCCGAGCCAGGGCGTGCACGTGGTGGTCGACCGCGACTTCATGCCCGGAGGGCACGCCCTGCTGGTGCCCCGGACGCGCGATGGCCGGGTGCTGTTTGCCGTGCCCTGGCTGGGCAAGCTGGTGCTGGGTACCACCGACACCCCCCGGGGCGACCTCGCGCGCGAACCCGATGCGTTCGCCGAAGAGCTGGAATTCATCCTTGGCGAGGCCAGCCAGGCGCTGAGTCGCCCGGTGCGCCGCGAGGACATTCGCAGTCTCTGGGTGGGGCTGCGTCCACTGGTCGCGGCACCTGAAGCGGCCCAGGGCGGGACCAAGGTGTTGTCACGCGAGCACACCATCGTGGTCGATGCCAATGGTCTGGTCACGGTCACGGGCGGCAAATGGACCACCTACCGCGCCATGGCCGAAGACGTGCTCGAACGTTGCTTCGCCAGCCACTTGCTGCCGCGCCGGCCGGGTGGCCTGAGTGCCACTCACGCGCTGCTGGGTGCGGCGGCGACCGCCAGTCCTGCCACGCCCATTCATGCGGCGCCGGGGCTGCACCTGTATGGCACCGAAGCGCCCCAGGTGACCGCCTGCCCCGGGAAGGGGCAGGCGCTGGGCGCGGGGCTGACCGAGGCGATGGTGCGCTATGCAGCCCGTTTCGAGCATGCCCATACCGTTGAAGACGTGCTGGCACGGCGCTGGCGTGTGCTCTTCCTGGACGCCGCCGAAGCTGCCCGCATGGCCCCTGCGGTGGCAGCCATCCTGGTGGAGGAACTGGGCAGCGACCCGGAACTCGAGCCATTCCAGGCCCTGTGCGCCCGGTACTTGCCAATTGCTCCCTGACTTGGTTGACCGACCCTGAAAGTCATGCCATAATGCGCGGCTTCGCTTGAAAAAGCGGAGAGCTATCTGCCCACCGAAGCGGGTCAGCACGGCAAAAGCCGGGCTGACCTTCGACGACGGGCCCAAGACTGATCACTCCCGGCCGTGGTGGCTGGGGGGATTCAAGTTGGGACTTAAATCAAATGATTCAAACGCAATCTCGACTCGATGTTGCTGACAACACGGGCGCGAAGTCCGTGATGTGCATCAAGGTGCTCGGCGGCTCCAAGCGTCGTTACGCCAGTGTGGGCGACGTCATCAAAGTCACCGTCAAGGAAGCTGCGCCGCGTGGCCGCGTCAAAAAAGGCGAGGTGTACAACGCCGTGGTGGTTCGCACCGCCAAGGGTCTTCGCCGCCAGGACGGCGCCCTGATCAAATTCGACGGCAACGCGGCAGTGTTGCTCAACGCCAAACTGGAGCCCATCGGCACCCGCATCTTCGGACCTGTCACGCGCGAGCTGCGCACCGAGAAGTTCATGAAGATCGTGTCGCTGGCGCCCGAGGTTCTCTGAGGAATCATCATGAACAAGATTCGTAGTGGCGATGAAGTCATCGTGATTGCCGGTCGCGACAAAGGCAAGCGCGGCAAGGTGCTGCAGCGCAGCGACGACAGCCGACTGGTGGTCGAAGGCGTGAACCTCGTCAAGAAGCATGCCAAGCCAAACCCGATGAAGGGCATCACCGGCGGCATCATCGAAAAGACCATGCCCATCCACCAGTCCAATGTGGCCATCTTCAATGGCGCCACGGGCAAGGCGGATCGCGTGGGCATCAAGCTCCTGGCCGACGGCAAGAAAGTGCGCGTCTTCAAGTCCAGCGGCGAAGAAATCAAGGTGGCATGACCATGGCACGTTTGCAAGAAGTTTTCCGCGACACCATCGCCCCGGACCTGATGAAGAAGTTCGGCTACAAGTCGACCATGGAGGTGCCGCGTATCACCAAGATCACGCTCAACATGGGTGTGAGCGAGGCTGTGGCCGACAAGAAAGTCATGGACAACGCGGTGGGCGACCTGACCAAGATCGCCGGCCAGAAGCCGGTGGTGACCAAGGCCCGCAAGGCCATCGCCGGGTTCAAGATCCGCGAGCAGCAGGCCATTGGCTGCATGGTGACCCTGCGTGGTGCTCGCATGTACGAATTCCTGGACCGCTTCGTCACCGTGGCGCTGCCGCGTGTGCGCGACTTCCGTGGTATTTCCGGCCGCTCGTTTGACGGTCGTGGCAACTACAACGTGGGCGTCAAGGAACAGATCATCTTCCCCGAGATCGAGTACGACAAGGTGGATGCCTTGCGCGGTCTCAACATCAGCATCACGACGACCGCCAAGAACGATGAAGAGTGCAAGGCTCTTCTGGCTGGTTTCCGTTTCCCGTTCAAGAACTGAGGTGGCGCGTGGCTAAACAAGCACTACTCCAACGTGAACTCAAGCGCGAGAAACTCGCCGCCAAGTTCGCCAAGAAATACACCGAGCTCAAGGCAACGTCCAGCGATGCCAAGAAGAGCGAAGAAGAGCGCGATGCAGCCCGTCTGGCGCTGCAAAAGCTGCCCCGCAACGCGAACCCGACCCGTCAGCGCAACCGCTGCGAGATCACCGGTCGCCCGCGTGGCACCTTCGCTCACTTCGGCCTGGCCCGCGCCAAGGTCCGTGAGATGGCATTTGCCGGTGAGATTCCCGGCGTCACCAAAGCCAGCTGGTAAGCATTAGGAGAAGCACAAATGAGCATGAGTGATCCTATTGCCGACATGTTGACCCGCATCCGCAACGCGCAGATGGTCGAGAAGGCCGTCGTGACGATGCCGGCCTCCAAAGTCAAGGCCGCGATCGCCCAGGTCCTGAAGGACGAGGGCTACATCGATGGCTTCCAGGTCAAGAGCGCCGATGGCAAGAATGAGCTTGAGATTGCCCTCAAGTACTACGCCGGCCGCCCCGTGATTGAGCACATCGAGCGTGTGAGCCGTCCCGGACTGCGCGTCTACCGGGGGCGCAATGCCATTCCTCAGGTTCAGAACGGCCTGGGCGTGGCCATCGTCACCACGCCGCAGGGCGTGATGACCGACCGCAAGGCGCGCGCCACTGGTGTCGGTGGCGAAGTCCTGTGTTACGTCGCCTGATGCGGGCATTGAGGAGAAACTGATGTCACGTATTGGAAAACTGCCGGTCGCCGTCCCTGCCGGGGTGGAGATCGCGTTCAAGGACAACCAGATCAACGTCAAGGGTGCCCTGGGTGCCCTGGCCCTGACGCAGAACGCGCTGGTCAAGGTGGAGAACAACGCTGGCACGCTGACGTTTGTTCCCGCGGATGACTCGCGCGAAGCCAACGCCATGTCGGGCACCATGCGCCAACTGGTCAACAACATGGTCAACGGCGTGAGCAAGGGCTTCGAGAAGAAGCTGACGCTGTTGGGTGTGGGTTACAAGGCGCAGGCGCAAGGCGCCAAGCTCAACCTGACGGTTGGCTATTCCCATCCAGTGGTGATGGACATGCCCGCCGGCATCAAGGTGGAAACCCCGACGCCAACTGAAATCGTCATCAAGGGTTCCGACCGCCAGCGTGTGGGTCAGATCGCTTCCGAGGTGCGAGCCGTTCGCCCTCCCGAGCCCTACAAGGGCAAGGGCATCCGCTATGCGGATGAGAAGGTCGTGATCAAGGAAACCAAGAAGAAATAAGGACCAGGATCATGTTGACCAAGAAAGAGCAACGTCTCCGCCGCGCCCGCCAGACGCGTATCCGCATCGCGCAGCAAGGCGCCGTGCGCCTGAGCGTGAACCGCACCAACCTGCACATCTACGCCAGTGTCATCTCCGACGACGGCGCTCGCGTGCTGGCGACCGCATCGACGGCCGAGGCCGAGGTTCGTGCCCAGATCGGCGGTGCCGGCAAGGGCGGCAACACCGTCGCCGCAGCTCTGGTGGGCAAGCGCATCGCTGAAAAGGCGAAGGCTGCTGGCATCGAGAAAGTGGCCTTTGACCGTTCCGGTTTTGCATACCACGGCCGGGTGAAAGCTTTGGCAGATGCGGCGCGCGAAGCCGGTCTGCAGTTCTGATCACACGGAATACACAAAATGGCTAAATTTACGGCAAACATCAAGAACGAAGCGAACGAAGACGGTCTGCGCGAGAAGATGATCGCGATCAACCGTGTGACCAAGGTGGTCAAGGGCGGTCGCATCCTGGGTTTCGCTGCGTTGACCGTGGTCGGTGATGGCGATGGCCGCGTCGGTATGGGCAAGGGCAAGGCGCGCGAAGTGCCGGTGGCCGTGCAGAAGGCCATGGAACAAGCCCGCCGCAACATGATCAAGGTGTCGCTCAAGAACGGTTCTCTGCACCACAGCGTGCATGGTGAGCACGGTGCCTCCAACGTCATGATGCTGCCTGCGTCCAAAGGTACCGGCATCATTGCCGGTGGCCCGATGCGCGCGGTGTTCGAGGTGCTGGGCATCACCGACGTCGTGGCCAAGAGCCACGGCTCTAGCAATCCCTACAACCTGGTGCGTGCCACGCTGGACGCGCTGAAGAACTCGACGACCCCCGCCGACGTGGCTGCCAAGCGCGGCAAGTCCGTCGAAGAGATCCTGGGTTGATTGGAGCGATCATGACCACTCAAAACACCGTCAAGGTCCAACTGGTGCGCAGCCCCATTGGAACCAAGCAATCCCATCGCGACACCGTCCGTGGCTTGGGCCTGCGCAAGCTCAACAGTGTCAGTGAGCTGCAGGACACGCCCGCCGTGCGCGGCATGATCAACAAGATCAGCTACCTGGTCAAAATCGTCTGATCGGAGTCACTGACATGCAACTCAATTCCATCAAGCCTTCCGAAGGCGCCAAACATGCCAAGCGCCGCGTCGGCCGCGGCATCGGCTCGGGCCTGGGCAAGACCGCAGGTCGTGGCCACAAAGGACAGAAGTCCCGCTCTGGCGGTTACCACAAGGTTGGTTTCGAAGGCGGCCAGATGCCGCTGCAGCGTCGTCTGCCCAAGCGTGGCTTCAAGTCGGCACAGCTGCAGTTCAACGCCGAAGTCACGCTGAGCGCACTCAATGCACTCGACGTGGCAGAGATCGATGTGCTGGTGCTGAAGCAGGCCGGCCTCGTGCCGCACCTGGCCAAGCGCGTCAAGGTCATCAAGACCGGTGAAATCACCCGCGCCGTGACCCTCAAGGACATCGCTGCCACGGCAGGTGCCAAGCAGGCCATTGAAGCTGCTGGCGGCTCGCTGGCGGCCTGATCGAACCGGAACGGAATTTCCTGTGGCAACTGGCTCCACGTCCCTGGCCAAAACCGGAAAGTTCGGCGACCTGCGTCGCCGGCTGGTGTTCCTGTTGTTGGCGCTGGTGGTCTATCGCATCGGGGCGCACATCCCCGTGCCCGGAATCGACCCGGCGCAGCTCGAGCAGCTGTTCCAGGGCCAGCAGGGCGGCATTCTCAGCCTGTTCAACATGTTCTCGGGCGGCGCACTGTCGCGCTTCACCGTGTTCGCGCTGGGCATCATGCCGTACATCTCTGCCTCGATCATCATGCAGTTGATGACCTATGTGGTGCCCACATTCGAGCAGCTGAAAAAGGAAGGCGAAGCGGGCCGCCGCAAGATCACGCAGTACACGCGCTACGGCACGCTGGCACTCGCAATTTTTCAGTCAATGGGCATCGCCCTGGCGCTGGAGGGTTCGGCTGGCCTGGTTATCGAGCCAGGCATGGGCTTTCGCCTGACGGCTGTCGTCAGCCTGGTGGCGGGCACGATGTTCCTGATGTGGCTGGGTGAGCAGATCACCGAGCGCGGTCTGGGCAACGGCATTTCGATCCTGATCTTCGCCGGCATCGCGGCAGGGCTGCCGAGTGCGGTCGGTGGGTTGCTGGAACTGGTCCGCACCGGCGCCATGAACATCCTGGTGGCGATCTTCATCATCGCGCTGGTGGTGCTGGTGACCTACTTTGTGGTGTTCGTCGAACGCGGTCAGCGCAAGATCCTGGTGAACTACGCGCGCCGACAGGTGGGAAACAAGGTGTATGGCGGTCAATCGTCGCACCTCCCGCTCAAGCTGAACATGGCGGGTGTGATTCCGCCGATCTTTGCCTCGTCTATCATTCTGCTGCCCACCACGGTAGTGAGCTGGGTGAGCACAGGAGACTCGACCCGCTGGCTGCGTGACATCGCCTCCGCGTTGTCGCCGGGCCAGCCGATTTATGTGGCGCTGTATGCGGCTGCCATCATCTTCTTCTGTTTCTTCTACACCGCGCTGGTGTTCAACAGCCGCGAGACGGCGGACAACCTCAAGAAGAGTGGTGCGTTCATTCCTGGCATTCGTCCTGGTGACCAGACTGCCCGGTACATCGACCGCATCCTTTTGAGGCTGACGCTCGCTGGCGCGATCTATATCACCGCCGTGTGCCTGTTGCCCGAGTTCCTGATCCTTGAATACAACGTGCCGTTCTACTTTGGGGGCACCTCCCTGCTGATCATCGTGGTGGTCACCATGGATTTCATGGCGCAGGTCCAGAATTACATGATGTCGCAGCAATACGAATCGCTGCTCAAGAAGGCCAATTTCAAAACCTCCCCTTGAATTTCGCTTATGGCCAAGGACGATGTGATCGAGATGCAGGGGGAGGTGGTTGAAAACCTTCCGAATGCAACCTTCAGGGTCAAACTCGAAAACGGTCATGTGGTGCTGGGGCACATCAGCGGCAAGATGCGGATGCATTACATCCGAATCCTGCCAGGGGACAAGGTCAAGGTAGAGCTCACGCCCTACGACCTCACCCGAGCGCGAATCGTGTTCCGCTCGAAGTGAGTGGTCAGTTATTGAATGTTTCAGGAATATCTAGGAGAAGACTATGAGAGTTTCGGCTTCGGTCAAGAAAATGTGCCGCAACTGCAAGATCATCAAGCGGCATGGTGTGGTGCGTGTCATTTGCACCGACCCACGTCACAAGCAGCGTCAAGGCTGATTGGTTAGTTAAGAGGACCCAACATGGCTCGTATTGCAGGCATCAACATTCCGCCGCACAAGCACGCCGAAATCGGCTTGACGGCAATCTTCGGCATCGGCCGCACCCGCGCTCGCAAGATCTGCGAAGCCTGCGGTATCGACTACGCCAAGAAGATCAAGGATTTGAGCGACGCGGAACTCGAAAAGGTGCGCGACCAGGTGGGCGTGTACACGATCGAAGGTGATCTGCGTCGTGAAACCACGATGAACATCAAGCGGTTGATGGACATTGGTTGCTACCGTGGCTTCCGCCACCGCCGTGGTCTGCCGCTGCGTGGTCAGCGCACCAAGACCAACGCTCGCACGCGCAAAGGGCCCCGCAAGGCCGCCCAGTCGCTGAAGAAATAAACGGATAGAAGGACCCTCATGGCCAAGTCTCCCTCCAGCAGCGCATCCGCCCGCGTTCGCAAGAAAGTCCGCAAGAATGTTGCCGACGGCATCGCGCACGTGCACGCCTCGTTCAACAACACCATCATCACCATCACGGATCGCCAGGGCAATGCCTTGTCCTGGGCCTCATCGGGTGGCCAGGGCTTCAAGGGTTCGCGCAAATCCACGCCTTTCGCTGCTCAAGTGGCCTCCGAAGTGGCTGGCCGCGCTGCCATTGAGCAGGGCATCAAAAACCTGGATGTCGAGATCAAGGGCCCAGGCCCGGGTCGTGAGTCGTCGGTGCGCGCACTTGGTGCACTGGGCATCCGGATCAACTCGATCTCTGATGTGACGCCGGTGCCACACAACGGCTGCCGCCCGCAAAAGCGCCGTCGCATCTGAGATGCGACCGCTGAGGCGGTATAATTGAAGGCTTTTTCGAGCGCCACCGCAGATGCCTGCGGTGGCATTTTTGCTAAGCCCACCGCCACCCTCTCCGAAGGGCGGCTCCCGCAACAACTGGTTGTGGCAGTGAAACAAGGAAACCAACGTGGCACGTTACCTCGGCCCCAAGGCCAAACTCTCTCGCCGTGAAGGCGCTGACCTTTTGCTCAAGAGCGCCCGCCGCTCGATCAGCGACAAGGCCAAGTTCGACTCCAAACCCGGCCAGCACGGTCGTACCTCCGGCCAGCGTACTTCAGACTTCGGCGTGCAGCTGCGCGAAAAGCAGAAGGTCAAGCGCACTTATGGCGTGCTGGAACGCCAGTTCCGCCGCTACTTCGCCGAAGCCGATCGCCGCCGCGGGAACACGGGCGCCAATCTGTTGTTCCTGCTGGAAGCGCGCCTGGACAATGTGGTATTTCGCATGGGCTTCGCTTCGACCCGTGCAGAAGCCCGGCAGATCGTGTCGCACAAGGCCATCACGGTCAACGGCAAGTCCGTGAACATTCCTTCCTACTCGGTGAAGGCCGGCGACGTGATCGCCGTGCGCGAGAAGTCGAAGAAGCAGGGTCGCGTGGTCGAAGCGCTCGAGCTGGCTAAGCAGATCGGTTTTCCGGCCTGGGTCGACGTATCCGCCGACAAAGTGGAAGGCGTGTTCAAGAAGTCGCCCGACCGCGATGAGTTCGGCTCCGACATCAACGAATCGCTGATCGTCGAACTGTATTCCCGTTAATTCCGTTCCCGGCTTACACCCTCGCGGTGTGGTCGGGCCATGCTCCGTCTGCCTTATCGGTGTAACGAGCCGAGGGTCCTGAAGGAAGTTTGAATGCTGAACAATCTGCTGAAGCCCAAAACCATCAACGTCGAACAAGTGTCGACCAATCGCGCCAAGGTGACGCTCGAACCGTTCGAGCGTGGCTATGGTCACACGCTGGGCAATGCCCTGCGCCGGGTTCTGCTCTCTTCCATGACCGGCCACGCGCCGACCGAAGTCACCATCGCCGGTGTCGTGCACGAGTACTCGTCCATCGACGGTGTGCAGGAAGACGTCGTCAACATGCTCTTGAACCTCAAGGGCGTGGTGTTCAAGCTGCACAACCGCGACGAAGTGACGTTGAGCCTGCGCAAGGATGGCGAGGGTCTGGTCACTGCTGCCGACATCCAGACGCCGCATGACGTCGAGATCGTCAATCCGGGCCATGTGATCGCGACCCTCTCGCAGGGTGCCAAGCTCGACATGCAGATCAAGGTGGAAAAGGGCCGTGGTTATGTGCCTGGCAGCTTGCGCCGCAATGACGACCAGACCCGCTCCATCGGCCGCATCGTGCTCGATGCGTCGTTCTCGCCCGTCAGACGCGTGAGCTATACCGTCGAAAGCGCGCGCGTCGAACAGCGCACCGACCTGGACAAACTGGTGCTCGAAATCGAGACCAACGGCTCCATCGGTCCGGAAGAAGCGGTTCGCGCATCGGCCAAGATTCTGGTCGAGCAACTAGCGGTCTTCGCCCAACTCGAAGGCGTGGAGCTGTCCGCATTCGACCAGCCAGCCCAGCGCAGTTCGCAGCAGTTCGACCCGATCCTGCTGCGCCCGGTGGATGAACTCGAACTCACCGTGCGCTCGGCCAACTGCCTCAAGGCCGAGAACATCTATTACATCGGTGACCTGATCCAGCGCACCGAGAACGAGCTGCTCAAGACCCCCAACCTGGGTCGAAAGTCGCTCAACGAGATCAAGGAAGTGCTCGCCTCGCGCGGCCTGACCTTGGGCATGAAGCTTGAGAACTGGCCGCCCGCCGGCCTGGACAAGCACTGAAACCGCAGCGTCTGGCCACAGAGGCCAGGCCCGGACGAACCCCCAGTACCTGATACGGCTGGGGGCAAAACACTGAAAGGATGAAAAAATGCGTCACGGACACGGACTTCGCAAACTCAACCGCACCAGCGAGCACCGCCAGGCGATGCTGCGCAACATGATGAACTCGCTGCTCACGCACGAAGTCATCAAGACCACGGTACCCAAGGCCAAGGAGCTGCGCCGCGTGGTCGAACCCATGATCACCCTGGCCAAGGTGCCTACCGTCGCCAACCGCCGTCTGGCGTTCGATCGCCTGCGTGATCGCGATGTGGTCGTGAAACTGTTCAACGAACTGGGCCCCCGCTTCAAGGCGCGCCCGGGTGGCTACACCCGCATCCTGAAGATGGGCTTCCGCGTCGGCGATAACGCCCCGATGGCGCTGGTCGAGCTGGTGGATCGTGCTGAAGAAGCAGCGCCAGCCGCTGACGCAGACAAAGCGTGATAGAATAGCGGGCTTGACGCGGAGTGGAGCAGCCTGGTAGCTCGTTGGGCTCATAACCCAAAGGTCGCAAGTTCAAATCTTGCCTCCGCAACCAACAAAATCAAGCACTTGCTTGTCATCGAAGCCCTCGGAAACGAGGGCTTTTTTGTTTGTGTCGAGGTTTGTGACGAGTCCTGTGCCGTCACATATTTCGAGAAAACCCGTTGTGTTGATTTCCACCCAGAAGTGACCCAGTAAGTCAGGGGATTTCCATCCAGAACTGACCCACGTACTAACCCTAACCTGCTGCTTTTGTGTGCAGCAGGAGATGAGGAGTGATAGACGTGGCAAC
>NZ_JBFXCD010000007.1:0-192320 GCF_050182545.1 Hydrogenophaga sp.
GCAGCTGGCCGCGCGCTTCGAATCGTGGCGCGCCTTCACCGGCAACACCCAAAGTCCGTCCTTAGGATTCTGAACACCGATACCTCTACCGACTTTGCACGCTATTTCCGCCAACGTGACAACGCCCGCGCGAGCGGTGCACGACGACTGAGCGCCTGCCGTGCGCTACAGGGTGCCGGCCTGAGCGCGGGCACGGCGTGCCACCGGCCAGTCCCACGGCTTGACGATTGGGGCAATCTCGGCCGCCACGGCTTCCAGGTGAGAGAGCTCGGCTTCAGTCAACGCCGCATTCAACGTCAGACGCACCAGCGCGCGGTTCTTGCTGGTGGCCGGTGCGCAGAAGATCGCCCCGAACACGCCCCGGGTTTCCAGTTCGTCGCGCAGGCGCATGGTGTCCGGCTCGGTGCCGGCTTCGAGGGCAATGATCTGCTCGGTGCCTTGATGAATGGTGTAACCGAGCGCGGTCAGGCTGTCGCGCACGCGGCGCGTGATGACCTTGAGGCGCGCGCGCTCGGCATCGGCCTTCTGCAACACGTCCACCGTGGCCTTGAGGCCGGCCACCTCGTGCGGCAAAAGGCATGAACTGAAGATGTTCGGAAAGCTCGAGCTCAGGATGTAGTAGCGCATGCTGGCGGGCGCCGTGAAAAAACCGGCTCGCCCCGCGAGCGACTTGGCCAGGCTGGCGGAGATGAAATGCACGCGGTCTGTCAGGCCCAGCTCGGCGCAAAGGCCCGCACCGCCCGGCCCATGAGTTCCCAGCGAATGGGACTCATCCACCAGGATCATGCTGCCGTGTTTCTCGACCACCTCGAGAATCTCCTCCAGCGGGCAGACCGAGCCGGTGGTGCTGTAGACCGAGTCGACCACCACCACACCGGGACCATTCTTGGTCATCGTCTTGTCCAGGTGCGCCGCGTCGTTGTGGCGGAAGGCATGGGCCGGCGCCCGGGCTGCGTGTGCGCCCTCCCACAGCGAGGCGTGCGCCTGAGTGTCCAGATATACCGGCGTATGGGGATCGGCGATGGACTGCAACAGGCCCACGTTGGCCGAATAGCCCGACTGGCAGACGAAGGCGTCCTCCTTGCCAACCCAGTTGGCCAGCGCCATCTCCAGTGCGCGCGTGGGGTGCTGCTGCAAGAGGAACACGCCGGACTGCACGACGAACTCGCTGCCCTTGGTCAGGGCCTCGACCTGCGCGGCCACGATGTCGGGGTGACCGGTGACGCTGAGGTAGTCGTTGCCATCGAGACGCACAGCGTTGGGACCCGGGGACGACCCGTGAAGCACAAATTTGCCGCCCCAGGTGCCATTCCATCGCGGTTTGAAGTCCCGATCGATGCGCTGGACCAGCGTCGCCGCGAGCGGCGGGTTCTTGAAAACGACGTCTTGAGGCCGTTCCAGCGTTTCCATGGAGTTCTCCTGTGCGGATGGAAAACCCCATTGAAAAAAGAAATCTGTGAAAAATCACACGAACCCTGTCAGGGTTGACAGGGGTTGTGAGGCTTTCTACTCAAGTTTGCTGTCTTTTCGCCGACAGGCGGCGTTGCATCTGCGCAACTTGCGCTTGCGCGTCGCTGCGTCAGTTCTGGCGCCAGGGCAGTCCGCGGTACCGCCAGCCACCTTTGTGGCCCCGGTGGGCCTCGGCATCCGGGTCGCCCTCGAAGCCTTCCAGGATGTTGTAGGCCTCAAGCCCCAACTCGGTCGCGCGCCTGGCCGCGGCCACGGAGCGCACGCCACTTCGGCACAGCAGCACGAGCTTTTTGCCCGCCGCAGCCTCGCGCACCTGTTGGTCGAACGCGGGGTTGATCGCCATACCGGGCCACTGCTTCCATGCCGCAGCCGCCGCGCCGGGCACGAAACCCACCCACTCCCGCTCGGCGTCGGTGCGCACGTCGACCAGCACCGCCTCACCCGACTGCACCCACTGCCAGGCCAGCTCCGGCGACACGTCGCCCGCGTACCCGCCCTGGTGGGCGCCCGATGTCGGCACCGGCTGCATCCGCTGCGCGCCGCCCGCGTCGTGACGCAGGCCCGAACTCAGGTTGGCAGGCACGGCTTCGTCGATGCGCCGTGGCCGCGGCAGATCCAGCGCCGCCATCAAGGCCACGAACTCGGCCTCGGTCTTGCCGGCCACGCGGGCGTTGGCCGTTTTTTCGTGCCCGATGGTCGAATAGCTGCGACCCTGGTAGTCGTGGCCAGGCCAGACCGTGGTGCTGTCCGGCAAGGCAAACAGCACCTGGGTGATGCTGCGGTACAGCGCCTCGGCGCTGCCAGACTGGAAATCCGTGCGACCGCAGCCATTGATCAGCAGCGTATCGCCCGTGAACACGTGGTCGCGCCAGACGAAGCTCATGCTGCCTGCGGTGTGGCCTGGCGTGTGCAGTGCCTGAAGCGTTTCGCCGCCGAAGCGCAAGGTGTCGCCATGCCGCAGTTGCACGCCGGCGGTGCCGATGCCGCAGCCCATCGGCGCTGCGGTCTTCGCGCCAGCCAGCTCGGCCAGCCGGCCCGCGCTGGTGATGTGGTCGGCGTGTGCATGGGTCTCGATGGTCCAGACCAGCTTCAGGCCGTGCTCGCCAAGGGTCGCGAGATCGCGTTCAATCTGCTCGTCGACCGGGTCGATGATGAGCGCCTCGCGGCTGGCCTCGTCGAACAGGACGTAGGTGTAGGTGCTGGATGCGGGATCGAAGAGTTGCAGAGGTTTCATGAGAAGTTCTCGTGGGGCGACCGCCAATTGGCCCACATTGGTCTGATCCATGAGATGGCGGTGAATTTCATGATGCCATTCAAAATATTTCATCAGGTCGCGCAGGGCTTCGACTGCGAGGCGTCAAACCGGCCACGTGCATCGACGCGGTTCCCACTGTTGGTGAAAACCCTGTCTTGGTAAGCATGCTTACGGAAGGATGATGAATCTTTCCCAACATATTCTGGAGACAAACGATGACCGTGAAAAAAGCCGTCACATCCCGCCGCGGGATGCTCAAGGGCGCCGCCATCGCCACGGGGGCCATGGCTGTCCCCATGGTCGCCACCGCGCAGACCACCAGCCTGCGCTTCCAGTCGACATGGCCGTCCAAGGACATCTTCCACGAGTACGCCAACGACTTCGCGACCAAGGTCAACAACATGGCCGGCGGCAGGCTCAAGATCGAGGTGCTGCCCGCGGGCGCCGTGGTGCCGGCCTTCCAGTTGCTCGAAGCCGTTGCCAAGGGCACGCTCGATGGCGGTCACGGCGTGGTGGCGTACCACTACGGCAAGAACTCGGCCCTGGCGCTCTGGGGGTCCGGCCCCTCGTTCGGCATGGACCCGAACATGCTGCTGGCCTGGCACAACTACGGCGGCGGCAAGGAACTGCTGACCGAGATCTACAAGAGCCTGAACCTCGACGTGGTGTCCTACCTGTACGGACCCATGCCCACCCAGCCCTTTGGCTGGTTCAAGAAGCCGATCGCCAAGGTGGCGGACGTCAAGGGCACCAAGTTCCGCACCGTGGGCCTGGCGGTGGACATGTACACCGACATGGGCGCGGCCGTGAACCCGCTGCCCGGTGGCGAGATCGTGCCGGCCCTGGACCGTGGCCTCATCGATGGCGCCGAATTCAACAACGCCTCGTCGGACCGCCTGCTGGGCTTCCCCGATGTCGTGAAGAACTGCATGCTGCAGAGCTTCCACCAGTCGGGCGAGCAGTTCGAGATCCTGTTCAACAAGGGCAAGCTCGACGCGCTGCCGGCCGAGCTCAAGGCCATCATCGACTACGGCGTGCAGGCCGCCAGCGCCGACATGAGCTGGAAGGCCGTGCAGCGCAACTCGCAGGACTACATCGAGCTGAAGAAGCAGGGCGTGAAGTTCTACAAGACGCCCGACGCCGTGCTGCGCGCGCAACTGGCCTCCTGGGACAAGATCATGGAGAAGAAGGGCGGTGAGAACCCCTTGTTCAAGAAGGTGCTTGACTCGCAGAGGGCGTTCGCCCAGCGCGCGGGCCAGTGGCAGAACGACTACACCGTCGACTTCAAGATGGCCTACAACCACTACTTCGGCAAGGGCGCCAAGAAGAGCTGATTCACAGCTTGCCCGCAAAGGGCGCCTTCGGGCGCCCTTTTCTGTTTCCCGGAACCGCCAATGCAAAAACTCCTGCTCGCGATCGACCGCTTCTCGACCTGGTTCGGCAAGACCTGCGCCTGGTCGGTGGTGGCGCTGACGCTGCTGATCAGCTGGGAGGTTTTCTCCCGCTACGTGCTGAACAACCCGCATGCCTGGGTGTTGGACGCCCAGATCATGTTGTATGGCCTGCTGTTCATGACGGCCGGCGCCTACACCCTGGCGAAGAACGGCCATGTGCGCGGCGACGTGCTCTACGGCTTCTTTCGGCCACGCACGCAGGCCACGATCGACCTGCTGCTCTACATCGCGTTCTTCCTGCCCGGCATCGTCGCACTGACCTGGGCCGGCTGGACCTTTGCCAACGAGTCGCTGGCGATGCGCGAGCAGACCTTCAACGCCGACCCGATCCCGGTCTACCCGTTCAAGTTCGTGGTGCCCGTTGCGGGCGCATTCCTGCTGCTGCAGGGCATCGTGGAAATCATCCGCTGCGTCATCTGCCTGCAGACCGGCGAATGGCCCAGGCGTGAGGAGGACGTCGAGGAGGTCGACGTCGACAAACTCAAGGAAATGGTCCACGTGAAGGACGCCGACATCGAGGCACTGGACAGCCTGGGCAACAAGAAGGGCGGCCAGTGATGACGATCCGCAAGGAACTCTGGTTCGGCTTCACGCTGATGGGCCTGATCATCGCTGGCGTGCTGGCGATGGTGCTCAGCGTCGACACCATGGCCAACGGCCACTATGGCCTGCTCATGCTCTCGCTGGTGGTGGTGGCCATCATGCTGGGCTTTCCCACAGCGTTCACGCTCATGGGCATGGGGATGATCTTCACCTTCTTTGCCTACCACTCGGGCAATCAGACCGCGACCGGCGCGATCCAGCAGACGCTGGATCTGATGGTGCAGCGCGCGTTTTCGGTGATGGCCAGCGACGTGCTGATCGCGATTCCGTTGTTCGTGTTCATGGGCTACCTGGTCGAACGCGCCAACCTGATCGAGAAGCTGTTCCGCAGCCTGCATCTGGCGCTCTCGCGCGTGCCGGGTTCGCTGGCCGTGGCCACGCTGGTCACCTGCGCGGTGTTCGCCACCGCCACCGGCATCGTGGGCGCGGTGGTCACGCTCATGGGCTTGCTGGCGCTGCCACAGATGCTCAAGGGTGGCTACGACACGCGTCTGGCAGCCGGCTCCATCACCGCTGGCGGCTGCTTGGGCATCCTCATTCCGCCGTCGGTGCTGTTGATCGTCTACGGCGCCACCGCCGGTGTCTCGGTGGTCAAGCTCTACGCGGGCGCGTTCTTCCCCGGTCTCATGCTGGCGGGTCTGTACATCGTGTACGTCGTCGTTCTGGCCAAGCTCAAGCCGGCCTGGGCACCACCGCTGTCGGCCGAGCAGCGCAACGTGCCGTTGCCCGAGCCCCTGCTGAAAATGGGCGCCAGCGCGGGCAAATCGGCCCTGCTCGGCCTGCTGTCGGCGCTCAAGGGCCGCAACAACCAGGGCGTGTCCACGGGCTACCTGCTGCGCCAGCTCGGCATCGTGCTGTTGCCTGCGCTGCTGTTCGTGGGGGTGGCCGTGCTGAGCTACCCGAGCACCCCGAGCGCGGACACCGAGACCGGCGTCGACATCGAAGTGATGCGCCTGGGCGCCGAGCCATCGCAGCGCGAGGCACGCACGGGCCTGAGCGAGCCGCCCGTCGAGCAAGGTGCCGATGACGGCCTGGCCGAGCCCCCCGCCGAGGGCGAAGGCAGTGGTGACGGTGGCCTGGCCGAGCCGCCCGACGACGAGAGGGAAGGCAGCGCAGACGGCTTGGCCGAGCCCCCGGCCGAAGCCGAGGCAGGCGCCCTGGCCGAACCCGACGGGGCGGCAGCGCAGATGCCCTCGCCAGGCGCCGGCCTGAGCGAGCCCGCTGCGGCCGATGGCGTGGCCGAGCCACCCGGTGCGGACGCGCAAGACAGCGCCGCCGCGCAGCCGGGCAGCGGCTACTGGATCGGTGTGGCCGTGGGCGCGCTCGCTCTGGCGGTGTTCTACGCGCTGTTCAGCTACGCCCGGGTCGAAATCTTCAAGATGCTGCTCACCAGCTTCTTCCCGCTGATGGTGCTCATCCTGGCGGTGCTGGGTTCCATCGTCTTCGGTCTGGCCACTCCCACCGAGGCGGCGGCCGTGGGCGCCCTGGGCGGCTTCCTGCTGGCCGCGCTCTACCGCCAGCTCACCCTCACCGTGGTCAGGGAAAGTGTGTTCCTCACCGCCAAGACCAGCGCCATGGTGTGCTGGCTGTTCGTGGGGTCGGCCATCTTCTCGGCGGCGTTCGCGCTGCTGGGCGGGCAGGAGTTGGTGGAGACATGGGTGCTGAGCATGAACCTGTCGAAGACCGAGTTCCTGATCCTGTCGCAGGTCATCATCTTCATCCTGGGTTGGCCCCTGGAATGGACCGAGATCATCGTGATCTTCATGCCCATCTTCATCCCGCTGCTGGACAACTTCGGCGTCGACCCGCTGTTCTTCGGCCTGCTGGTGGCACTGAACCTGCAGACAGCCTTCCTCAGCCCACCGGTGGCCATGAGTGCGTTCTACCTCAAGGGCGTGGCGCCCAAGCATGTGACGCTGAACCAGATCTTCGCGGGCATGCTCCCGTTCATGGGCATCCAGATCATCGCCATCGTGCTGCTGTACTGGTTCCCCGAGATCGGCCTGTGGCTGCCCTCGGTGCTCTACAACTGAGCACCACGGGTCCGGCAAGGGGCGCTTCGGCGCCCCTTTTTCCTGGTTTGCCGCTATCATTGACGTTTACGTAAACGTCAATCTCACCCGACCCGATCAGGGTAGGCTTGCACCACCACCGGAGACGCCATGCCACGCACCAGCGACATCCGCCTGCCTTTCGACGCGCAGGTGCTGCGCGCGCCCAAAGACAGCCCCTGGCGCGCCTGGCAGATCGACCCCGAGACCGCGCAGCTCGCCCCGGTCTCGCTCAAGGCGCTCGATCCGGACGACAAACCCTTTTCGGGTGGCGACAAGTCGGCCGACAAGGCCACGGTCGACCGGCTCGCCGACGACATCGACCGGCTGCAGAACGTGTTCCACCCGGACGGCCGCTACAAGCTGCTGCTGGTGTTGCAGGGCACCGACACCTCGGGCAAGGACGGCACGGTGCGCGGGGTGTTCTCGCGCACCAGTCCGCTGGGCGTGCGCACCGTGGGCTGGAAGGCGCCCACCGAAACCGAGCGCGCGCGCGACTTCCTCTGGCGCATCCACCAGGCCATGCCGGGCAACGGCGAAATCGTGGTCTTCAACCGCAGCCACTACGAGGACGTGCTGGTGCCCGTGGTCAACCGCTGGATCGACAAGGACCAGACGCAGCAGCGCTACGCCCACATCAACGACTTCGAGCGCCTGCTCGCCGAGACCGGCACCGTGATCCTCAAGTTCATGCTGCACATCGGCTTCGACGAGCAGCGCCAGCGCCTGCAGGACCGCATCGACGACCCCGACAAGCACTGGAAGTTCAGCCTCGGCGATCTCGAGGTGCGCAAGCAATGGCCGCAGTACCAGAAGGCCTACGAGGACCTGCTCGCGGCCACCAGCACGCCCTGGGCCCCGTGGACCGTGGTGCCCGCGAACAGCAAGACCCACCGCAACCTGATGGTCGCCACCATCGTGCGCGACACATTGCGCGCGCTCGGGCTGCGCTTCCCGCCCGAAGACCCCGCGCTGACGAAACTGCGCGTCGAATGAATCCACCCGCCACAGAGAGAGACGAACCATGACCCAGCTGAGCGCCGACTACCTGGCCCTGGCCAACTACCGCCCCACGCACAAGGTGCGCTTCGTCACCGCCGCCAGCCTGTTCGACGGGCACGACGCGGCCATCAACATCATGCGACGCATCCTGCAGGGCATGGGCGCCGAGGTGATCCACCTGGGCCACAACCGCTCGGTGGACGAAGTCGTCACCGCCGCGCTGCAGGAAGACGCGCAGGGCATCGCGATCAGTTCCTACCAGGGTGGCCACGTGGAGTACTTCAAGTACATGGTGGACCTGCTCAAGAGCCGCGGCGGCGAGCACATCCAGGTCTTCGGTGGCGGTGGCGGCGTGATCGTGCCGGCCGAGATCCGCGAACTGCAGGACTACGGGGTGACGCGCATCTACAGCCCGGAAGACGGGCAGAAAATGGGCCTGGCCGGCATGATCGGCGAGATGGTCATGCGCTGCGACCGCGACCTGAGCCCCTACGCCCCCAAGGCGCTGGCGGCCATCGAGGGCCAGGGTGAAATGAACTGGCGCGCGCTGGCGCAGCTCATCACGGTCCTGGAGAACGCCAGTGCCGATACGGCCATCGTCAGCGCGCTGCGCGAACAGGCCAGCACGAAGAAGGTGCCCGTGCTCGGCATCACCGGCACCGGTGGCGCGGGCAAGTCCTCGCTCACCGACGAGCTCATCCGCCGACTGCGCCTGGATCAGGGCGACCGCCTGCGCGTGGCGGTGATCAGCATCGACCCGTCGCGGCGCAAGAGCGGTGGCGCACTGCTCGGTGACCGCATCCGCATGAACGCGATCAACCCGTGGCAGCAAGGCCAGCGCGTCTACATGCGCAGCCTGGCCACGCGCGACTTCGGCAGCGAGATCAGCGCCGCCCTGCCCGACGTGATCGCCGCCTGCAAGTGCGCCGGGTTCGATCTGATCGTGGTCGAGACCTCCGGCATCGGCCAGGGCGATGCCGCCATCGTGCCGCACGTGGACGTGCCGATGTACGTGATGACGCCCGAGTTCGGTGCGGCCAGCCAGCTCGAGAAGATCGACATGCTCGACTTCGCTGCCTTCGTCGCCATCAACAAGTTCGACCGCAAGGGCGCGCTCGATGCGCTGCGCGACGTCGCCAAGCAGGTGCAGCGCAACCAGGAGGCCTGGAGCACACCGCCCGATCAGATGCCGGTGTTCGGCACCATGGCCGCGCGCTTCAACGACGACGGCGTGACCGCGCTCTACCAGGCGCTCAAGACGAAGCTGGGCACGCTCGGCCTGCCGCTGCAGGAAGGCCTCCTGCCCATCGTGAAGGTGCGTCACAGCACCAACCAGACGCCGATCGTGCCCCCGGCGCGCACGCGCTACCTGGCCGAGATCAGCGACACCGTGCGCGGCTACAAGCAAAAGGCCATCGAGCAAGCGCGCCTGGCGCGCGAGATCCAGCAGCTCACGGCCAGCGCGGCCATGCTGCGCGTGGAAAAGCCCGAGCGGTCACGTGCCGCCGAAGCGGTGATCGACCTGGCCCAGGTGCGCGAACTCGATCAGGACCCGGGCGCGCGCAAGCTGCTCGCCCAATGGCCCGACATGCAGAAGGCCTACGCGGGCGACGAGTACGTGGTGAAGATCCGGGACAAGGAGATCCGCACCGCGCTCACCACGAAGAGCCTCTCGGGCACGGTGATTCGCAAGGTCGCGCTGCCGAAGTACGAAGACCACGGCGAGATCCTCAAGTGGCTGATGCTGGACAACGTGCCCGGCAGCTTCCCCTACACCGCCGGCACCTTCGCCTTCAAGCGCGAAGGCGAGGACCCCACGCGCATGTTCGCAGGCGAGGGCGATGCGTTCCGCACCAACCGCCGCTTCAAGCTGCTCTCCGAAGGCATGGCGGCCAAGCGCCTGTCCACCGCCTTCGACTCGGTCACGCTCTACGGCAACGACCCCGACCCGCGCCCCGACATCTACGGCAAGGTCGGCAACTCGGGCGTGTCCATCGCCACGCTGGACGACATGAAGGTGCTCTACGGCGGATTCGATCTCTGCCACCCGGCCACCTCCGTCTCCATGACCATCAATGGCCCGGCGCCCAGCATCCTGGCCATGTTCATGAACACCGCGATCGACCAGAACCTGGAAAAGTTCGAGAAGGAAAACGGCCGACAGCCCACCGACACCGAAGCCGCCAAGATCCGCGAATGGGTGCTGGCCAACGTGCGCGGCACGGTGCAGGCGGACATCCTGAAGGAAGACCAGGGCCAGAACACCTGCATCTTCAGCACCGAGTTCTCGCTCAAGGTGATGGGCGACATCGCCGAGTATTTCGTGCACCACGATGTGCGCAACTTCTACTCGGTGTCGATCTCGGGGTATCACATTGCCGAAGCCGGCGCGAACCCCATCAGCCAGCTCGCCTTCACGCTGTCCAACGGCTTCACGTTTGTGGAAGCGTACCTCGCGCGCGGCATGCACATCGACGATTTCGCGCCCAACCTGTCGTTCTTCTTCAGCAACGGCATGGACCCGGAATACACCGTTCTGGGCCGCGTGGCGCGGCGCATCTGGGCGGTGGCGATGCGCGACCGCTATGGCGCGAACGAACGCAGCCAGAAGCTGAAGTACCACGTGCAGACCAGCGGCCGCTCGCTGCACGCGCAGGAGATCCAGTTCAACGACATCCGCACCACGCTGCAGGCGCTGATTGCCATCTACGACAACTGCAACAGCCTGCACACCAATGCCTTCGACGAGGCCATCACCACGCCCACCGAAGACTCGGTGCGCCGCGCCATGGCGATCCAGCTCATCATCAACCGCGAGTGGGGTCTGGCGAAAAACGAAAATCCGAACCAGGGCGCCTTCATCATCGATGAGCTCACCGAACTGGTCGAGGAAGCCGTGCTGCAGGAGTTCGAGAAGATCGCCGAGCGCGGTGGCGTGCTCGGCGCGATGGAAACCGGCTACCAGCGCGGCAAGATCCAGGACGAGTCCATGCACTACGAGATGCTCAAGCACACGGGCGAATACCCGATCGTGGGCGTGAACACCTTCCGCAACCCGCACGGCGACCTCACGCCCGAGACGCTGGAACTCGCGCGCTCGACCGACGACGAAAAGCAAAGCCAGCTCAAGCGCCTGGCCGACTTCCACACCCGCCATGCCGGCGAGTCACCCGCCATGCTCGAGCGACTGCGTCAGGCGGTGATTCAGAATGGCAACGTGTTCGAGGTGCTGATGGACGCGGTGCGCGTGTGTTCGCTCGGGCAGATCACCAGCGCGTTGTTCGAGGTGGGCGGGCAATACCGCCGGAACATGTGATCAACGAGCCTTGAGGCCCGTTGATCACACAGGGTTCGCCAGTGGCAGGTTCAGCAGCAGGTTCTGCGGTTTGAGCTTGAGCAGGCCGTCTGCACCCATCGCCAGCCCCAGATAGACCGGCTTGCCGCGCACGTCGGCGCGCATGTGCAAGGGGTCATCAAACGTCAGGCGAAACAGGCTGATCAGACGCCGCTGGCGCTCGGGCTCCACCTCGTGACCGAGGTACAGATCGTTGAGCAAGGCGGAGGCCTGCGCGTCCAGCCCCAGATGCCAGCGCCATGAGGGATCTTCGACACGCGCCTCGGGTTGAATCCTCACCTCCACGCCGTGGAAGTGCAGCACCCATTTCTCCAGCACGGCGGCCAGCCCCTTCAGGCCAGAACGCGCGCGGTTCATCGTGAGCGTGAGGCCGTGGGGCAGCTCGTTCTGCACCTCATGCGTGAGGTCAAGCACAAAGTTGAACCGGCCTGCTCCGGCGCGGCTGAGCAGATAGCGTTCGGCGTTGTCGTCGCCGAGCACTTCGACCTGTGTCTCGCGCAGACTGGCACCTCCCTGCACCAGCAAGCGGCCCACCTCACCCAGGCCTCCCGTTTCGTTCAGCATGTCCAGCACCTCGCTGTCGCCGCTGAGCACACGGCCTTCCTGCACGCTCACACGCTGCCGGCGAAACAGCATCTCGGCCGCGCGCCAGCGCCACGCATCGGTCTCGCCATTCAGCACCTGGCAGACCACGGCCTGCACCATCAGGTCCAGAAACAGCGGCGGCACCTGGATCGCGCCAGACTTGAAAAAACCGGCGTAGGCCGCTTCCAGAGAGCCGGCGGCAATCACCGCGTCGCGGAACCCGAGGAACAGGCGAAGGTTGGCGCGCGCGTCCTCGTCCTCGAACGCATCAATATCGCCCGACGCCACCGTGCGCGTGGGCGCCTGAACCAGCGAGGCATGCAGGGCGCGTTCGGCATCGCAGGATTCGTCAACCAGCGCGAGCTCCGGGCGTGCCAGCCAGAGCCGCCAGTAGTCATCGGTGGGAACCAGCCAGCCGCGTTCGTTGCAGGTGAGTCGGTCGTGGCCGCAGGTCGACCAGATGGTGCTTGAGGTGTCGGGCATGAAAAACCCGCGACACGCAGGCAGCGCGTCGCGGGTGGACTGAAGCTGTGGGTGAACGGATTGTCGTTCAACCTGGCGCTGAAGGCGGGGTGCCGTGGCAACCCCGGTCCGCGCGCCGTCAGCGAATGAGGTAAGGACCCTTCCAATCCAGCGGAAGCAAGGAATAGCTCGAAGGTTGATGGGTATAGCCGATGCTCAGGCTCTGGCCATCAGTCCTGACGTTGCCACGGGTGGTGAGTCGGCGTCCTACGAGCACCACGTCGGCATTGGTCCGGGAACCCCGGGCAAAGCGGTTGTTCTCAACGATGACGTCTTCGATGCCTTCGTTGCTGTCCGGACCATCGTTCTGCGGACGGACCGCAACCGTCCAGGCGTTGTTGTCGGCCGGATCGCCCATGAGGTTGTTGGCAATGACAATCTGGCTGGATGCCCAGTTGGAGCCCGAGAGGGCGTAGTTGTCGTTGTACGCGCCAACCCCACCCGAATGCAGCTTGAGCGAATGACGAAGACCGTCCGAGGACATGCCTCTGAGCGCGTTGTGCGCTATCACCGTCTTGTGAGCCCGGTAGAGGCGCACCGTGTGTTGGCTGGCGCGGCCGAAGTCGTTGCCCAGCAAGGCCATGCGGGAGGCGACCGCCTGCAGGTTGGCCAGCGGCACTTCGTCGTTCTCGGTGCTGCCGATCACGCGGTTCTCCACGATGAAGATCTCGCGCGGGTTGTAGAACGCACTCACCGGCGCAGTCCTGTACGGATCGAGTGGCGCCCAGTAGTCGATGGCACTTCCAATGATGATGCCGTTATTGACGCTGCTGCCGGGATCGTCGAGGTCGTTGCGCAGAATGAGCAGCTTGGAAGCCGACGCCGTCTGTTCAATGCCATTGGCGATATCGAGATCCATCACGGTGATGTCGTCGGGGAAGTCCCCGCTCCCTCCGCGACCTGTGCCGATCTGCACAGACTGAATCCGTGGTTTCGCGCCCGTGCCGTAGGCACCGACCTGAACGCCATCGTCTTCATTGCGCACCGAGATCGCGGCAAAACTCTCGCCCCTGCGCAACAGGACACGCTTGCCATCCAGGCTGGAAGGCAGCGTCGTCTGCTGCGCAGCCCCCGACGGGCAACCCGCATAGTTGGCCGAGGTCGACACACACACCGTTCGGGTGCCCGAATAGAACGCTGCCGCGTCCTGAACCGTCACCGAAACCGTTGCCTCGTGAGATTGCCCATTGGGAGCCGCAACGCGGACACGAACGGAATAGGTGCCAGGCAGCTCGAACACGTGCGCCGCCAGCGGGCCACCGCTCTGGGTGTTCTTTGAGACGCCCGAGAGGCCCCACGTTTGTCCGCTGTTGTCGCCAAAGTTGAATTCGTACGACAGATCGTGGAACGCATAGGTACCACTCGTTCCCAATGACGACCCTGTGGCATCGAACATGACGGCCAGGGGAGCAACGCCACTCAACCGGGTTGCCTGCAGAGCGGCGGTAGGAGCCCCGCCGGGTGCCGGTGCCGGTGCCGGTGCCGGTGCCGGTGCCGGTGCGGGTGCGGGTGCGGGTGCAGGTGCAGGTGCGGGTGCAGGTGCAGGTGCGGGTGCAGGTGCAGGTGCGGGTGCGGGTGCAGGTGCAGGTGCAGGTGCAGGTGCAGGTGCAGGTGCAGGTGCAGGTGCAGGTGCAGGTGCAGGTGCAGGTGCAGGTGCAGGTGCAGGTGCAGGTGCGGGTGCGGGTGCGGGTGCGGGTGCGGGTGCGGGTGCCGGTGCTGCGGCTGTTGCGGTCTGTATCTGACACGACTTGATCGTATTCGGAACCGGATCCTGGCCGAAATAGCTATTGGTGCACCAACCGCTGCTGTCCACGGTCTTGAACAGCCAGCGATCACCTGCACCATAACGAACGCTCTTCGTTCCCGAAAAGTTGAACGTCTCGTACTCGTTGGCAACCTTGGACCAGCCGTCAGGTGCAGGTGCAGGTGCAGGTGCGGGTGCAGGTGCAGGTGCAGGTGCGGGGCTCGGTGCAGATGCAACCTGGGTCTGGCATGACTTGATGACATTGGGAGCCGGGTCGGTACCGAAGTAGCCATTGGTGCACAACCCTCTGCTGCTCACGGTTTTGTACAGCCAGCGGTCTCCTGCACCGTAGCGAACGTTTTTCGTTCCAGACAACCTGAAGAACTGGTGTTCGTCGGCCACCTTGGACCAAGTGGAAGTGGTCGTCTGGGCGTTCACCGGGCTGGCAGCAACGGAAATCAACACCGCGCAGGCTGCCAGCAGGCTGCCCTGGGGCGCGAAGGAGAACTTGCAAGAAGGAGTCTGGAAGTGATTCATGAAACAAGAAAGAAGAGCAGGTGGCAATGTCAAGACGCCGATGAAAGAGCACTGCTGTGCAGCGCAATCCATAGGGCCGGAGCTGTGCGTTGCGGCATCACAAAGAGCACCTTGCTGCACGCCATGTCGGGCAAGCAAAAAGGGGTTTCTGGGTGAAAGATCACACTCCACACTTAAGAGAAGTTTCGGCCACCGGGGATGGCGTGATTACTCTCACACGGATGGACGGATGTGCGCGAAGCGTGGAAGGAGTATTGCCCGCCAAACGACGCTTGGCTGCGTACAGACGGTGTGGATTGGTAACTAAATTCCAATCAGAAAAGCCACCCCGCGACGTCGTGCGGCGGCCGTCGAAGGCATCGGCAAGGCGTCTGGTAACACCCCATACCTTTTGACACGGCATCGACGCCTGCCGATCCGTCGCAGCCCATCTCGCTCACAATACCGTCATGCCAAAAGACATCAGTCTCATCGGCGCGCCGACCGACATCGGCGCAGGCGCCCGGGGAGCCTCCATGGGGCCTGAGGCCCTGCGGGTGGCGGGGCTGGCCGCCGTGCTGGAGGGCCATGGGCTGCGGGTGATTGACCGGGGCAATCTCACAGGCCCCGCCAACCCCTGGCAACCACCGACCGACGGCTACCGCCACCTGCCGGAAGTCGTGGCCTGGAACCTGGCCCTGCATGAAGCGGTGCACGCCGAACTCACGCAGGGTCGCATGCCCATCGTGCTCGGTGGCGACCACTGCCTGGGACTTGGATCCATCAGCGCCGTGGCGCGCCACTGCCGGGAGACGGGCCGAAAGCTGCGCGTGCTCTGGCTGGACGCCCACGCCGACTTCAACACCGCCGCGCTCACTCCCAGCGGCAACATCCACGGCATGCCGGTGGCGCTGCTGTGCGGTATGGGGCCACCGGAACTCACGGGTATTGGAGGCACCACGCCCGCCATCAACGCCAGCGTGGTGCGGCAGATCGGCATTCGCAGCGTGGATGCGGGCGAGAAACGCCTGGTGCACCAGGCGGGCCTGGAGGTGTTCGACATGCGCTACATCGACGAAATGGGCATGCGCCACACGATGGATCAGGCGCTGCAGGGTCTGGACGACAGCACCCACCTGCACGTGAGCTTCGACGTTGATTTCCTCGATCCCGAGATCGCGCCCGGCGTGGGCACCACCGTGCCCGGTGGCCCAACCTACCGCGAGGCGCAGCTGTGCATGGAGATGATCGCCGACACCGGCCGGCTCGCTTCACTCGATGTGATGGAACTCAACCCTGCGCTGGATGTTCGCAACCGCACCGCCATGCTGGCGGTGGACCTGATCGAAAGCCTGTTTGGCAAGTCGACGCTGATGCGCAAGAACTAAGGTTGTAATCTTGTTACCACCTTAGTGCGACTTTGTCGGCGCAGAGACAGTCAGCTCTTGCCCACGAGTTCCAGGTGCTCCACCACCGGTGGCTGGGCGAAGAACGGGCCGACGATGGCGCGCCACTGCGCGAAGGCGTCGGAGCCCCTGAAACCCACGGTGTGGTCCTCCAGCGTGTCCCAATAGATCATCAGCAGGTAGCGACCCGGGCTTTCGATGCTGCGGTTCACCTTGAAGCCCTTGAAGCCCTTCGACTTCGCGACCACGGTGGTCACGCCGCGAAGGATGGCCTCTTCAAAGGCTGAGCTCTTCGCGGGGTCGATGCGGATGTCCGCGTGTTCGAGAATCATGGTGCTGCTCCTGGTTCGGCTGGTCTGTGGCAATGCGATCCTCGCGCATCATATCGACCGCCTTCTCCGCCATCATGATCACCGGCGCGTTGGTGTTGCCACCCACCACGCTGGGCATGACCGAGGCGTCGACCACCCGCAGACCGGCCACACCGTGCACGCGCAGCCGCGCATCCACCACGTCCATGGGGCCCCGCCCCATCCTGCAGGTACCCACCGGGTGATAGATCGTGTCCGCATGGTTGCGGATGAACTGCTCGATCTGCGCATCGCTCTGCGCCTGTGCCGACACCGCCGATTCGGTGCCTCCGTGGCGCGCCAGCGCCGGCTGCTGCAGCAGTTGCCGCATGGCCTTGAAGCCGCGCACGAGACGCGCCGTGTCGTCGGCATCCTGCAGAAAGGCGGGGTCGATCAGCGGCGCCACCTGCGGGTCGGCGCTGGCCAGGCGCAGCGTGCCCCGGCTCTTCGGTCGCAACAGGCAGACGTGGCACGAATACCCGTGACCGAACACCGTCTTGCGCCCGTGATCCACCAGCTTGCCGACCACGAAGTGCAGCTGCAGATCCGGGATCGCCTCGCCGGGCGCACTCCGGATGAAACCGCCGGCCTCGGCGAAGTTGGTCGTGAGCATGCCGCTGCGCTGTCGTCGCCACTCGAAGATGCCGCGCACGGCGCGCACCATGCCGGTGAGCGAGATCCCGAACAAGTCCTTGATTTTCGGCGCGTTGACGACGATCACCACGTCCACGTGGTCGTGCAGGTTCTCGCCCACGCCGGGCAGGTCGCGCACCACGCGCACGCCAAGCTCGTTCAGGTGCCCCGCCGGCCCGATGCCCGAGAGCATGAGCAGTTGCGGTGAACCGAAGGCGCCCGCGCTCGACACCACCTCGCCGCCTTCCCTCAACCGCAGGATCTGCAGCGGGCCGCGCCCGGCATTCGACCGGTATTCCACGGCCACGGCGCGCACCACGCCACCTTCCTCGGTGTCGGTGACGATGCGGGTGGTCAGCGCATTCGTGATCACCTGCAAGTTGGGTCGGTCCAGGTGCGGCGTGAGGTAGGCCTTGGCGGCGCTGCAGCGCTCACCGTTGCGGTGCGTGACCTGGTAGGTCCCCACACCTTCCTGCTCGGGGCCATTGAAATCGCGGTTGAGCGCGTGGCCAGCCTGCACGCCGGCTTCGATGAAGGCCGGCAGGAACGGGTTCGGGCTGCGCAGGTCCATCACGTTGAGAGGTCCGCCCTGGCCATGCAGCGCGTCCGCGCCGCGCTCGTTGTGCTCGGCGCGCTTGAAGTAAGGCAGCACGTCGGCGAAGGACCAGCCGGGGTTGCCCTGCGCGGCCCAGTTGTCGTAGTCGCTGGCGTGGCCGCGCGCGTAGATCATGGCGTTGATGGAGCTGGACCCACCCAGCACCTTGCCGCGGGGCTGGTAACCGCGCCGACCGTTAAGACCGGGCTGCGGCACGGTGCCATAGCCCCAGCCATTGAGCTCGAACTTCGCCATCGCCGCCAGACCCGCCGGGCAATGAATGAGCACGCTGCTGTCCGGCGGACCGGCCTCGATCAGAGCCACCCGCAGGGCGGGGTCTTCGCTGAGGCGGGACGCCAGCACGCAGCCGGCAGATCCACCGCCCACGATGATGTAGTCGTACATGTCTGTCTCCGTGGCGCCGCGCGCCGGAAAGGGTGCGCGACAATCACCGGGCAAGGTAGCACGCCCCCCTCTGCCGGATTAGGCAGAACCGCCTAGGAAAGACACGCCGGCGACGCCGGGTTTACACCGATTTTTTGAACAGGAGCAGCGCTTTCATGAACAGCATCAACACCGTCGGCATCATCGGCTCGGGCACCATGGGCAATGGCATCGCGCAGGCCTGCGCCACCCGCGGCATCCGCGTGGTCATGGTCGACATCGCGCAGGCCGCGGTGGACAAGGGCCTGGCCACAGTGGCCGGCAGCCTCGACCGCCTGATCAAGAAGGAAAAGATCACCGCCGCCGACAAGGACAAGGCGCTCGCGCTCATCCAGGGATCGACCCACTACGACGACCTCAAGAGTGCACAGCTGGTGATCGAGGCCGCCACCGAAAACGAGGGCCTGAAGGTGAAGATCCTGCAGCAGCTCGACAGCCTGCTCGCGCCCGGGGTCATCGTGGCCACCAACACCAGCTCGATCAGCATCACCAAGCTGGCCGCGGCCACGCAGCGGCCGGACCGCTTCATCGGCATGCACTTCTTCAACCCGGTGCCCATGATGGCGCTGGTGGAAATCATCCGAGGCCTGCAGACCAGCGATGCCACGCACGACGCGGTGAAAGCCCTGGCGGTGGCGCTGGGCAAGTCGCCAATCACGGTGAAGAACGCGCCCGGCTTCGTGGTCAACCGCATCCTGGTGCCCATGATCAACGAGGCCTTCTTTGTGCTGGCCGAAGGCCTGGCCACGCCCGAGGACATCGACGCCGGCATGAAGCTCGGCACCAACCAGCCCATCGGCCCGCTGGCGCTGGCGGACATGATCGGGCTGGACGTGTGCCTGGCGGTGATGAACGTCTACATGGCCGAGTTCAACGACAGCAAGTACCGCCCCGCCCCGCTGCTCAAGGAAATGGTGGCTGCGGGTTATCTCGGCCGCAAGACCGGGCGCGGCGTCTACACCTACTGACCGTCCTGGGCGCGCGGCCACGTTCCCGTGCCATCAAGATGCGGCGACCGCTCGGCCACACCCCAGCGCAGCGGCAAGACCCCCTGCACCCGTCGCGCATGCGTCACCCGCATGCGCAACAGGCGCAACGCGCCGTCGAAGGACGCGAGTTCGTCACCGTCCCACAGCACCTGTGCCTGCGCCGCGAGGTACAACAGGTCACCGCGCTCGAAGTCCATGAACAGCAGACCCGCTGCGGGGTGCACAGCGATGTTGCCCAGGGTGTTGAAGAAGTGATTGCCCATGAAGTCGGGCACGGTCAGCACATCACCTTCCAGCTTCACGAAACCCGGTGCGCCGCCCCGGTGCGACACGTCCACTCCATGGCGCGCTTCGCCGCCCGATGCCGCCTCGGGATGGGCAGTAGCGATGTAGAAGGTGTCGGCCGCGCGGACCAGCCGGCGTGAGGCTTCGTCGAGCACAGGCCCTTCATAAGCCAGCTGCCCGGCAGGCGCCTGGGGCATCCACACCGGTTCGCGCGCCTGAATGTACTTCGGGCAGTTGCCAAAGCTCTGGCCGACCTCGACCACGAAGCCACCGTCTTCAAGCCTCGCCGTGCCGTTCATGCGGTTGCGCCGGCGCGTGTGCGGCTGGATGCCGAGCAGGCCCAGTGGCGCACCGTCGTGCAGCGTGGCATTGAGGGGGTCGTGCGGCAAGGGTCGGGCGCGCACGTGCAAGTGCGTCGGATCGGGCGATGACATGAAACCGGGCGCTCCTGCCAGCACACCTGCCCAGGGCTGGCCCCGCGCGTCCAGGCTGCCCACCACCACGAAGGGCAGGAGTCCGAAGAACGTGCGGTGCTGCTCGGGCATGTGGTCGCGCAGCACTCGCGGTCCGATCTGCGCCATCTGCGCCTGCATGCCGGCACGCGCCTGCATCGCCTGCTCGCCCTCATGGAAGGCCGCTGGCGCGTTCATGCCGCCAGGCCCACAGGGGAACGGACCATGGGCACAAAGCCCGACAAGGCCTCGACGCGCGGCAGCCACTGGCCGGGTGCGTACCGGGCTTCGAGATAGACCAGGATGGCGTTCGAATCGCTCAGCGTCAGCTCATCGTCGCGCAGCACCGGCACCTGGCCCAGTGGGTTCATGGCGGGAAATTCGGGCGACTTGTGCTGCCGCTGCGCCAGGTCGACTTCGATGCGCTCGAACGGCAGGCCGAGCAGCGAAAGAAGCAGTTCGACGCGGTGGCAATGGCCGGAAATGGCGCTGCGGTGCAGCTGAATGGAAGGCTTCATGGGTGGCTCCGGGGTGGGAAAGATGCAATCTTCTTTGCTGCCAACACATTCACAAATACCCTTGCTCGCACATCACTACTCCGGAAATCGGTCTAATGCCACATGGACAAGTTCCGCGCCATGACCACTTTCGTGCAGATCGCCGACGCCGGCAGCCTGACCGCCGCAGCCCATGCATCGGGTGCCTCGCTGCCGGCGGTGGTGCGCACGCTGGCCGCCTACGAGGCCGATCTCGGCGTGCGACTGTTCAACCGAACCACGCGCCGCATATCGCTGACCGAAGAAGGGCGACGCTACCTGGAGAGTTGCCGCCAGTTGCTGGCAGCCGTCAACGACGCCGAAGCCGATCTGAAAAACGACGCGGCCGAACCCACCGGGCTGCTCACGGTCACCGCCCCGGTGTTGTTCGGCCAGATGCATGTGGCGCCCATCGTCACCCGCTTCGTGCAGCGGCATACCCACATGCACTGCCGCGTGGTGCTGCTGGATCGGGTGGTGAACCTGCTGGAAGAAGGCATAGACCTGGGCATCCGCATCGGCGTGCTGGAGGATTCCAGCCTGGTTGCGCAGCGCGTGGGCGAGATTCGCCGCGTGGTGGTCGCCAGTCCGGCCTTCCTGCGCGAGCACGGGCAGCCGTCGCACCCCAACGATCTGCTCAAGGCCAACTGCGTGCGCCTCATGGGCCAGTCCCCCACATGGGGACCGTTCCGCGAGGGTGGAAAGACCTTCAGGCTGGCGGTCAACGGCAACCTCGAGTTCAATCACATTGCGCCCGCCGTGCAGGCCTGTGCGGCCCACGCCGGCTTCGGTCAGTTTCTTTCCTACCAGGTGGCGCCGCTGCTTCAGGCCGGCGCATTGCAGATCGTGCTGGACCACTTCGAGGACGCGCCACGGCCGATCCACGTGGTGTATCCGCATGCCCGCCTGCTGCCCGCGCGCACGCGCGCCTTTATCGATTTCATCCGACAGGAACTCAAAGGCTTCGAGCCCAGGACATCCCACCCATGAGCAACACTTCCCACGACTTCGACCTCTTCGTCATCGGCGGTGGCAGCGGCGGCGTGCGCGCCGCGCGCATGGCAGCCCAGCGCGGCGCACGCGTGGCGCTGGCCGAGGTGCTGGGCACCGACGGCCTGGGCGGCACCTGCGTCAACGTGGGTTGCATCCCGAAGAAGCTATACAGCTACGCGGCGCACTACGGCGATGCGTTCGAAGAGTCCCACGGCTTTGGGTGGGAAAGCACGCCCCCGGTTTTCAACTGGGCCACGCTCAAGAAGAACCGCGCGCAGGAAATCAGCCGCCTCAACGGCGTCTACAGCAACCTGTTGCGTGGCTCGGGCGTGAGTGTGTTTGATGCCTTCGCACGCGTCACCGGCCCGCACGGGATCGCGCTGGCCACGCTCAACGCCGACGGTTCGCCCGGCCACCAGGAGTTCACCGCAAAACACATCCTGATCGCCACCGGCGGCACGCCGCATGTGCCGCACTTCGTCGGGCGCGAGCACGTGATCTCCTCCAACGACATCTTCGACCTGGAACCCTTCCCAAAACACCTGGTGGTGGTGGGCGGTGGCTACATCGCCTGCGAGTTCGCGTCCATCTTCAACGGCCTCGGGTCGAAGGTGGTGCAGCTCTACCGCGGCCAGCAGGTGCTGCGGGGTTTCGACGACGAGGTTCGTCATTTCGTGGCCGGCGAGATGGTCAAGGCTGGTGTGGACCTGCGCCTGAACGCCGACGTGGTCGATGTCCGCAAGACGGCGGACGGCCTGCGCGTGGAATGCGAGGGCGGCGCCGTGCTCGCGGCCGATGCGGTGCTGTACGCCACCGGTCGCGTGCCCAACGTGAAGGACATGGGCCTGGAGGCCGTGGGCGTGGCCCAGGGTGCGCAGGGCGAAGTGATCGTCAACGAGCGCTACCAGAGCAACGTGCCAAGCATCTATGCCATTGGCGACGTCACGAACCGGGTGCAGCTCACGCCGGTGGCGCTGGGCGAGGCCATGGTGGTGGTGGACCAGCTCTTCGGACCGGCCGCCGGCAAGGCACCGCGCAGCATGGGCTACGAGTTCATCCCCACGGCCGTGTTCACCCATCCGAGCATTGGCACCGTGGGCTACAGCGAAGCCGACGCGCGCGAGAAGTTTGGCGACGTGACCATCTTCCGCAGCGAATTCAAGGCGCTGAAACACACGCTCTCCGGCAGCGGCGAGCGCACGCTGATGAAGCTGGTGGTGGAAACGGCCAGCGACCGCGTGGTCGGCCTGCACATGGTCGGTGCCGAGGCCGGCGAGATCGTGCAGGGCTTCGCCGTGGCCATGAAAGCCGGCGCCACCAAGGCCGTGTTCGACAGCACCATCGGCATCCACCCAACGGCGGCCGAGGAGTTCGTGACCATGCGCGAGCCCCTCAGGGCCTGAGGAACCACAGCAGGACCACGCCCAGCAGGGTGTGTGCCCACAGCCCGGGCGCGAACCAGGCCAGGTAACGCGCACCACCGGCCACGCCCGCGGTGACGCTCTTGCTCAGCGCATGCACCGCCAGCGCCAGCATCACCGCCAGGCCGGCCGGGGCGGTGGGCTGCGACGCGGTGAACACCGCCGCGAGGGCCGCGTGCAGGTCTGCCAGCGCGCCGAGCAAGGTGCCGGTGTACAGCCCGGCCGTGCCCAGCCACAGCTCCAGCCCGTGCACCAGCGCCTGAACGCCGGCCAGCAGCACAGCCACCACCGCCGCGCCCTTGAGGCTGAACATGCGTTCGTCATCGCCACCTGGCCTACCTTGCGCGCGCGGCCCGGACACCTCGCCGGAGGTTGCACCGGTCGCCGCGCCGTGCACCAGCCAGTAGCCCCAGGCTGCGGCGAGTGCAGCCGCCGCCAGCGCCGGCAACCAGAGCACCGCCAGCCAGGCGGGCTTCACGGCAGAAGCCACCAGCAACAGTTGCAGCTGGGTCGACACGCAAGACAACAGCGCGCCCCCGGCCATCATCCGCGCGCCCGACGGGCTTTCCCGCACGGACAGTCCCAGGCTCGCAATCGTGGCGGTGCTGGACACGAAACCCGATGCCAGCGAGGACAGCGCCACCGCATGGCGCGCGCGCAGCAGCCGGCGCCCCAGGTGGGCCAGCGACTGCACAGCGAGCAACAGCGCGAGCAGCTGCATCACGACGTGCAGATTGAGCACCGGACCCCACAACGGGCGATCAGGCACCAGGGGCAAGGCCACCAACACCAGCGCGGCCAGCACGATGCCATCGCGCACCTCGGCCGGTGTCAGCCAGTGGCGCACGAAACGGTGCATGCGCTCGCGCCCGGCCAGCACCACCGTCAGGCCCGCGGCCAGCGCGGCGGCCAGTGGCAACTGCCAGGCGCACAGCACGCCGATCAGGTAGGTCAGCAGCAGGGCGACTTCGGTGGTCACGCCCGGGTCATCGGAGCGGTCGCGCCAGTACGCCACCACCGTGAGGGCGGCGACAAAGGCCGCGCCAGCCACCACGACGCCCGTGATCTGCGTGAGCGCCGCGGCCGCGCCGGTGACGCACACCAGCGCGAAGCTGCGCAGGCCGGCCAGCGCGCGACCCGGGCCCTCACCCTTGCGGCGCTCGCGCTCCACGCCGATCAGCAAGCCGCAGCCCAGCGCGGCCGCCAACGTGGCGGCGGCACCGGTCAGGGCAGGCGTGGCGGCATCGGGCATGCGGTTTCCTCGTCGGTGCTTGCGGTGCGGACACACCACCACGCCACAATAGCACCATGCAAAAAACGCCCGCCTTCACCGCCCCGCTCTTCTTCACGGACGCCGCCCTGGCCCTGGCTCAGGTGCAGCGCATCTACCAGGACAACGTGGAATTCCTGCGCCAGGCCATGCGCGACTTCGTGGCCGGCGAGGACTTCACCCTGACCCACGTGCGCGCTTGCTACCCCTACGTGCGGCTGCACACGCACAGCGTGCTGCGCCAGGGCGCCAAGCCCGACAGCCCGCCCGTCAAGCGCCTGAGCTACGGTTTCGTGGCGGGCCCGGGTCGCTTCGAGACCACCCTCACCCGCCCTGACCTCTACGGCGACTACTACCTGGAGCAGTTCAACTTGCTGCTGGCCAACCACGGCGGCGAGCTTGAGGTCGGCACCAGCACACAACCCATCCCGATCCATTTCTCGTTCGCCGAGCACGACCATGTGGAAGGCAGCATGGACCTGATGCGCCGCGCGCTCATGCGCGATGTATTCGACCTGCCCGACCTCACCGCCATGGACGACGGCATCGCCAATGGCACGCACGAACCCCGGCCCGGCGAGGCGCACCCGCTCTCGCTGTTCACCGCGCCGCGGGTGGACTACTCGCTGCAGCGCCTGCGCCACTACACCGGCACCGCGCCCGAGTGGTTCCAGAACTTCGTGCTGTTCACCAACTACCAGTTCTACATCGACGAGTTCATCAAACTCGGCCACGCCGAGATGGCCGACCCCGACAGCGAGTACGTCGCCTTTGTCGAACCCGGCAACGTGGTCATGCGCCGCGCCGGTCTGGCCGCGGAGCCCGGCGACGAGCTCGGTCACGCGCCACCGCGCCTGCCCCAGATGCCGGCCTACCACCTGATGCGCGGGGACCGCAGTGGCATCACCATGGTCAACATCGGCGTCGGCCCGGCCAACGCCAAGACCATCACCGACCACATTGCCGTGCTGCGCCCGCACGCCTGGCTCATGCTCGGCCACTGCGCCGGCCTGCGCACCAGCCAGCAGCTGGGCGACTACGTGCTGGCCCACGCCTACGTGCGCGAGGACCACGTGCTCGACGAGGAGCTGCCACTGTGGGTGCCGATCCCCGCGCTGGCCGAGATCCAGCTAGCCCTCGAGGCCGCCGTGGCAGACGTGACCGGCGTGCCACCGGCCGAGCTCAAGCGCATCATGCGCACCGGCACCGTGGCCAGCACCGACAACCGCAACTGGGAGCTGCTGCCCGACAACCGGCCGCAGCGCCGGTTCTCGCAATCGCGAGCGGTCGCGCTGGACATGGAAAGCGCCACCATCGCCGCCAACGGTTTCCGCTTCCGCGTGCCCTACGGCACCCTGCTGTGCGTGAGCGACAAGCCCTTGCACGGCGAGATCAAGCTGCCCGGCATGGCCAACCACTTCTACCGCGAGCGCGTGGACCAGCACCTGCGCATCGGCATCCGCGCCATCCAGCTGCTGCGCGAAGGCGGCACCGACCAGCTGCACAGCCGCAAGCTGCGCAGCTTTGCCGAAGTGGCGTTCCAGTAAGCCATGGGCACACCATCCCCATGAACGATCTCGCCGCGTTTCTCAACCGCTTCCTGCATACCGAGCTGTGGCTGGCCACCGCGCTCGCCATCGTGCTGCTGACCCTGCTGGCCAGCCTGATCGTGCGCGTGCTGCTCAGGCACGCCACCCGCCTGGCACAGCGCTCGTCCACCCATTGGGACGAGGCCCTGGTGAACGCCGCGCGCCTGCCGGTGCAAGCCGTCATCTGGCTGGTGAGCCTGGGCTGGATGGCGCGCCTGCTGCAGCCCCACTGGACCGAGGACGCCGAGGTGCTCGTCGCTGTCCGGCAGGTGCACGACGTCGGCATCGTTCTCTGCGTGGCCTGGTTCCTCTGGAAGTTCGTGGTGCAGGTGACGCACACCGCCGAATCGCGCAGCCGCGCCAGGGGCGAGCCCTTTGACGCCACCACCTTCGACGCGCTGAGCAAGCTCGCCCGCCTGCTGGTGTTCGTGGTCACCGTGATCACCATCGCCCAGACGCTGGGTTTCAAGATCGGCGGGTTGCTGGCGCTGGGCGGCGTGGGCGGCCTGGCCGTGGGCCTGGCCGCGAAAGACCTGCTGGCGAATTTCTTCGGCGGACTCACCATCTACCTGGACCGGCCCTTCAGCGTCGGCGACTGGATTCGCTCGCCCGACAAGAGCATCGAGGGCACGGTGGAATACATCAGCTGGCGCCACACCCGCATCCGCGCCTTCAACAAGAACCCCATCTACGTGCCCAACGCGGTGTTCACCAGCATCGTGGTGGAAAACCCGTCGCGCATGAGCCACCGCCGCCTGAAGGAAACGCTGGGCCTGCGCTACGACGATTTCGACCAGGTCGACCGCGTGGTGGCGGACATCAAGGCCATGCTGCTCGCACACGAAGGCATCGACACCAACGAGACATTGATTGTCAACTTCAACGCGTTCGGCGCCAGCTCGCTCGACATCATGATCTACGGCTTCACCAAGACGCGCGCCTGGGTCGAATACCACGAGGTCAAACAGGACGTGCTGCTGAAGATCGGCCGCATCGTTGCCGCGCATGGCGCGGAAGTGGCCTTTCCCACGCAGACGCTGCATGTGGCATCGACCCCGGAAACCGCGCTGTCAGAGCCCGCGCGAGGCCAGGTCTGAGCCCAGGCGAGCACCCAGCCTCAATGGGGTGATGGGGCCGCCCGACCATCCGGATGGCTACGCCTGAACCCGCGCGGCCACCGCGCGCACCGCCGCCAGGAAGTCGGCATACACCTCGCCCTGCAGCGAACTCGGGCGCTGCACGATGGAGATGGGCGCCGAGAAGGACGACATGGGCGTGCGCAGCACCCGCACCAGGCCATGCCGCTGGGCCAGGCGCGCGGCGTCCAGCGGCACCAGCGCAAGGGTTTCGAGCTCATGGGCCAGCGCGAGGCTGCTGGTGAACGATGACGATTCCATCAAGGGCCTGGGCGGTGTTACGCCACCACGGATGAACTCGGTGTTGAGCAACTGGCGCGTCACCAGTTCCGGGGGTGGCAGCACCCAGCGCGCATCGGCCAGCTCCCGCCAACCGATCTGCCGCCGCCGACGCGCCAGCGGCTGGCTCGCGCCGGCGACGATGGCAAGCGCTTCGTCGTAAAGCCGTTCGACGCGCAGCGTGCGCATGGGCTCGCTGGCCAGCAGCTCTCCAGAAAAGCGACCGACCACGCAATCCACCTCGCCCGCATCGAGCGCGAGCAGCAGATCGTGGATGGAGCCCTCGCGGAACCGCACCACCATGCCGGGGCGGCGCTCCAGAAATCGGCCCATCGCGCGTGGCAACAGGGACAGCAACAAGACCGGCGTGGCGCCCACGCGCAGCATGCCGGCCTCGCCATTTTCAATGGCCTGCAACTCGTCGCGCAGGATGCCCCACTCGTTGAGCATCACCTCGGCGCGGTGCAGAAACGCGATGCCGCTCTGCGTGGGCCGCGTGCCGAGGCGGCCGCGCTCGAACAGACGCACACCGAGCGAGGCCTCCAGGTCCTGCAGCATTTTGGTCACAGCGGGCTGCGTGCGGTGCAGCATGCGCGCGGCTTCGTGCACGGTGCCGGACGCCGCCAACGCGCGGCACAACTGCAGGTGCGACAGGCGCACGCCGGTAACGGGCGAGGAAAAGGGTGTTTGCTTCATGGGGTCCTCAATTGATTCGATTATGGAATCGAATGATCAAAACAACTCACTATTTAAGAATGTTTATCTGAACCACACTGTGCCCATGAATGCCGTTGTCCAGACACCTGTCCTCGAAGATGCGCCCGCTGTCGTCACACGGCGAACGGGCGGCGTCGCCCTGCTGGAAATCCACCAACCGCCGGTGAACGCGATGAACCGTCGTGTGCGCCGGGCGCTGTTCGATGCGCTGCTCGCGGTCCGCGATGAGCCGAAAACGCAGGCCGTGGTGATCGCCAGCGAAGGTCGCATGTTCTCCGGCGGCGGTGATCTGCGTGAGGTCGGCCGACCCGATCCGCCCGGCAGCACCACGCTCAGCGAACTGGCCGAGCTGGTGGAAGCCTTTCCCAAGCCTGTTGTGGTGGCGTTGCAAGGCAAGGCCATTGGCGGCGGCGTGCTGCTCGGAATGGCTTGCCATGCGCGCATCGGTTCGCACGACGCCTTGCTCGCACTCCCCGAGGTGAATCTCGGCTTTGTGCCGGGTGCCGGTGGCACGCAGCGCCTGCCGCGCCTGGTGGGTGTGGAAGCAGCGTTGCGCATGGTGGTGCTTTCCCAGCCGATGGACGCAGCCAGCGCACAAGCCGCCGGCTTGCTCGACGCGGTCGTGCCCGAAGGCGGCAACCTGCGCGAGGCCGCGAGCACGCACGCCCTGGCCATCGTCGGGGGCCAGTTGTCCTGGCGGCGCACGGCCGAATCCCCGGTGCCGGACGGTGCTGCGCCTCCGGCGCTCATCGCGCGCTACCGCGCCCTCGCCACCGAACGCTGGGGCGACCGGGAGGCGGCGCAAGAAGCCATCACCCTCATAGCCAGCGCGGCCGAACAACCCTTTTCCGAGGGCGCGCAACACGAACGCTCGGCCTATCTGCGCCTGGCCTCTTCCACACAAACCCAGAGCCTCGTCGCCGCGTTCTTCGCGGCCCGCCATCCCGCCGCGCAGAAAGGCGCCACGCCATGACCGACCTGAGCGACGACCCAGGCTTGCAGGCCCTGGCGAAGCCGCGCTCGCTCGATGCGTTGTTGAACCCGCGTTCGGTGGCCATCCTGGGCGCCTCGTCGGACGCCACCAAGATCGGCGGACGGCCCGTGAAGTTCTTGCGCACGCACGGCTTCAACGGACCGATCTATCCCGTGAATGCACGCGCCACCGAGGTGCAGGGTCTGCGCGCCTACGCCGACCTTGACCAAATCCCCTCGCCCGTGGACCACGCCATCATCGCGCTTCCCGGCAGCGCGGTCCTGTCCGCCGTTCGGGCCTGCGCCGAGCGCGGTGTGCGCGCGGTGACGGTGTTCAGCTCAGGCTTTGCGGAGGTTGGCGAAGTGGGTCGCGCCGCACAGGCCGAACTGGGCATGATCGCCCGCGACAGCGGCATGCGCATCCTCGGGCCGAACTGCATGGGCTTCATGAACCTGCGCAGCGGCTTCCTCGGCACCTTCGCCTTCATGGTCGACCTCGGCCTGCCCCCGCTCGGGCGCGTGGCGCTGGTCAGCCAGAGCGGCGCGTTCGGAGGACAGGCGCTGGTGATGGCGCGCGAGCAAGGCCTGCCGCTGGGTGCCTGGGTCACCACCGGCAACGAGTGCGACGTCGAGCTGGCGGACTGCATCGCGCACTTCTCGCAGGACCCGGACATCGACGTAATCATGGGCTACATGGAAGGCTGCAAGTCGCCCGAGCGCCTGATCGAGGCGCTGGCGCTGGCGCAGATGGCGGGCAAGCCGGTGATCATGGTGAAGGCTGGCCGCTCCGACGTGGGGCGCGCGGCCGTGCAGTCGCACACCGGCGCGCTCGCGGGTGACGACCGCGTGTTCGACGCGCTGTTCCACGAATATGGCGTGCACCGCGCGCATTCGGTGGAAGACTTCTTCGACGTGGCCCGCGCCTGCGCCAGCGGCGTGATGCCGCGCGAGGGCCGCGTTGGCGTGTTCACCGTGTCGGGTGGCATCGGCGTGCTCACGGCGGACGCGGCCGAACAGAACGGACTGGACCTCACCCCGATGCCGGCGCTCGCGCAAGAGCGCCTGCGGGCGCTGCTGCCGCACGCCTCGGTGCGCAACCCGGTGGATGGCACGGCGCAGATCTGGGCCGACATGCAGGTCTTCGAAACCTTCTTGCGCACCATGCTGCAGGAAGGCAACTACGAGTGCGTATTGCTGTTCCTCACCGCGATGCCGCATGCGCCGCACCTGCAGGCGCCATTGGCCGACATCCTCACGCGCCTGCGGCAGGAGTTTCCGCAGGTGTTGCTGGTGCTGTCCATGCTCGCGCCGCCCGCGCTCTCGCAGCAGATGCAGGCGGCGGGCTACCTGCTGTTCGAGGACACCACGCGCGCCATGCGCGCCGTGGCCGCACTCAGATCGCTCGCCGCGGCCCGGCAACGCCACCGCTGCGCGGGCCCTCGCCTGGCGTCCAGCCTGCTGCCCGACCTCAGCGCCCAGACCCTGGCCGAGGCGCGCACCGAGCACGCGGTCAAGCAGGTGCTGACCGCTTGCGGCATCCCCGCGCCCATCGAAATGGTGGCGACCACCGAAGACGAAGCGATCAACGCTGCCCGGCGGACCGGCTACCCCGTCGTGCTCAAGGTGCTGTCGCCCGACATCGTGCACAAGACCGAAGTGGGGGGCGTGGCCCTGAACCTGCGCGACGACCGCGCCCTGGCCAGCGCCTGGCGCGAGATGATGGCGCGCGTGCGCCGTGAAGCCCCGAACGCACAGGTTGATGGCGCCTTGGTGGCGCCCATGGTCGGCCCGGGCCTGGAGTTCATCGTCGGCGTGCAGCGCGATCCGATCTTCGGGCCGGTCGTCGTGGCCGGCCTGGGAGGCGTCTTCGTCGAGCTGTTCAACGACGTGGCCTTGCGCATCGCACCGGTCTCGCGCGAACAGGCGCACGAGATGCTGCGCGAACTCCGCGCCCACGCGCTTCTGCGGGGTCATCGCGGCGCACCCGCGGCCGACATCGACGCATTGGCCGATGTGATCGTTCGGCTGTCACAACTGGCGGTGCGCCATGCGGACACGCTGGAGTCGATCGAGATCAACCCGCTGCGCGTGTTCGCCGCCGGCCAGGGTGTGCTTGCGCTCGACGCCGTGGTGCTGGCGCGCGGCGATGCGCCTTCACAGGACACCGCTGCATGAGCGGAAAGACCGTCACCTTCTTCTTCTCGGTGCTCTCGCCCTGGGTTTACTTTGGCGGGCCGCGCTTTCACGCGATCGCGCGTGCAACCGGCGCCACCGTAGCCTACCGCCCGATCGACCTGCTGCGCGTCTTCCGGGAAACCGGTGGCACACCGCTGGCCGCCATGTCGCCCGCGCGCCAGGCGTTTCGCGCGCGCGAACGTGAGCGCTGGTCGGCCTGGCTGGCCATGCCGGTGAATGCCAGGCCGGCCCATCACCCAGTGGACGAATCGCTCGCCGCGCAGTTGCTGATGGCGGCCGAAGATGCGCGCGGCAGCGAGGTCGTCTGGCCGCTGGCGCAGCGCATGCTGGCCGGCGTCTGGGTCCACGACCTCGACATCTCCAGAGAAGCGACGCTTGCGCAGATCGCGCGCGAACAAGGCCTGGATGCGGACAGGCTGCTGGCCGATGCCGCCACGCTGTCCATGCGCGCGCGCTTCGACGCGAACACCACCGAAGCCATGGCCGCGGGCGTGTTCGGCGTGCCCAGTTTCGTCGTCGATGGCGACCTGCACTTCGGGCAGGACCGCCTCGACTTTGTGGAACGCGCCTTGCGCGCCGACTGATGCCCTCTGTTGTTCAAGCGAAAGGAACCACGACCATGAAAAAGTTCTTGACCCGCCTCCTGCTGGCGCTGTGCGCCGTGGCCACCACCGGCCTTGCCGCCGCGCAGTCCTACCCCAACAAGCCCATCCGCTGGATATCGCCCTGGGCGCCCGCGGGCGGCAACGACGTGCTCTCTCGCGCCATCGGCGTCGAAATCTCCAAGACCCTGGGCCAGCCCGTGGTGGTGGACAACAAGCCCGGCGCGTCCGGCACCATCGGGACCGACATGGTGGCCAAGGCAGCACCCGACGGCCACACCATCACCCTGGGCAGCCCCGGCACACACGCCACCGCCTTGAGCATGGTGCCCGGCCTGCCCTACGACCCGGTGAAGTCGTTCACACCCATCGTGCTCGTTGGCACGGTGCCCAACGTGCTGGTCGTGCCCGCGTCGGTGCCGGCCAACTCGGTACAGGAATTGATCGCGCACCTCAAGGCCAAGCCCAACAGCTACAACTTTGCCTCGGTCGGCAATGGTTCCATGCAGCACCTCGCGGGCGAACTGTTCAAACGCATGGCCGGCGTGGAGATCACCCACGTGGCCTACAAGGGCAGCGCACCGGCCTTGCAGGACCTGGTCGGCGGTCGCGTGGAAATGGCGTTCGAAAGCATGCCGACGGTGTTGCCGCTGGTGCGCAGCGGCAAGCTCAAGGCACTGGCGGTGACGACGCCCAAGCGCTCGTCGCTGATGCCGGACGTGCCCACCGTCGCCGAGTCCGGCCTGGCGGGCTTCGACGTCACGGTCTGGTATGGCGTGTTCGGGCCGGCCGGCATGCCCGCGGACGTCACGACGAAACTCAACCAGGCGATCAATGCCGCGCTGCGCACCCCGGAACTCGGTCTACGCCTGCGCGACCTGGGCGCCGATGTGGCCGGCGGCACGGCGCAGGAGCTGGCGCGCTACCAGGCAGCGGAAAGCACGAAGTGGAACGGATTCATCAAGGAAGCAGGCATCGCGCCCTGACGCGCTCCCTTGCGCGCCCTGGGGCGCTGAGTTCAATTCAGCCCGACGCCATGCCGTTGGGCGCCATCCACTCCACCATGGAGTGCGGTGCACCGTGTCGCGCGGGTGTGACAGGGGCTGGTTGGGTTCTGATGCGAATGCAAAGGCGTCAGTTGCGGCCCGCGCGGACCAGTTCCAGGGTTTCATTGACCCGCGTGCTGCCACTCGCGCTGCCGCTGTTGCGAAATTCGGCATTGAAGCGAATCACCCGATTCAGGGCGGGTGCATACCAGACCGTGGCGCGGTAGGGAACGTTGATATGGAAGAGCCCGAAGACCCGGCCGTGCCAGCCCTGCAGGTCGATGCGCACCGCGCTGTATTCGACCTCGCCCACCCGAAGCAGTTGTTCGGGTGAGGCCGCAGCCGTCAGGTCGTAGCTGGCGGGCTGGTTCTGCCAACTGGCGGACACCTTGAGCTGACGCACGCCTTTCATCACTTGTCCCCCGGGCGCCCACCCACCGGAAGGCGTCACCATGTCGAGTTCGACCAGTGCGTGCGCCTGGGAACCCTTCGCCTTGCCGTCCATCCCCTCCACACGCGAACCGCCGTTGAAGACCACAGTGTCGGCCGTCACGCGATCCACGCGCAGATTCACGCTCTGCGTCAGCTGCGTGTAGTGGTCGGTGATCTCGTACTCGAACCAGTCGCCAGGCTGCCGCTGGGCGGTCAGTTCGGTGGGCCCTGAAGGTGCGGCGATGGCGGGGCTGGACACTCGGGGTGCATTGCGCTGCTCCAGCAGCCGGCGGGACCGCTCCGCCACTTCAGCAACGCGGTAGGCCGGCACGGCAAAGTTGATGTTCTGAGACTCGCGCCGGGTGAACGTCGTGATCCCGATCAGGCGGCCTTCCACGTCGAACAAGCCGCCACCACTGGAACCCGGCGAAATGGGCGTGGTCGTCTGCACAAACATCAGTTGCCCCGTGCCGTCGCGGCGCAGCCCCGACAACAGCCCGTCGCTCAGCGTCGTCTCCAGCCCCTGCGGCGTGCCGATGGCATACACCCGCGCACCCACGCGCAGCGTGTCCATGTCGGCCATTTCCACCGCGGGCGCATGGAAGTTGTCGACACGGATCTGACAGAGGTCGTTCTCGGGGTCGGGAAACTCCAGCTTGCCGCCGTAGCTCACGTTGTCCTTCGTCACCTGGAAGTGGCTCATCCTGGCCAGCACGTGGCAGTTGGTCACCAGGCGGCCAGGCCCGATCACCACCGCACTGCCCTGCGACGTGTGACGGCCCTGGGCATCGCTGGCCCGCACCGTCCACACGCTGGGCACCACCTTGGCGAACAGCGCGTCCGGCTCCAGCGACCAGGCGGACGCGCTGGCCAGCAGGCCGGCCATGGCGATCCAGCAACGCCCGCTCATCGCGCACCTCCTTGGGCCGTTGGAGGCAGCAAGGCTTCCAGGTCGTCCATCGTGACGCGACCGCGAGGCAACTCACGCGCCACAACAGGTGGCGAGGCCGGCTGGGCCACGAGCACCTCCGTCCCGGTATAGCGCAGCGAGGACAGGTCCGCCAAGGCCGTGCCTTCCGGCTTCAGGTTCAGCTGCACCCGCCCGACCAGCAGGCCAAAGCCGATGCTGGACTCCACATACAGCGTCTGGCCCGCTTCGATGTCGAACTCCAGCCGCGCCTCCACCTCGGTCTGCGAACTGGCCAGATGCCGGCCCGGCACTGTGTCGACGTAGAAAAATCCCCCGGGCTGCGACCGGCCCACCACCTGAAGGTCCAGGCGGATTTCAGGCTGCAGCGCGGCGCCCACGATGGAGCCGCTGCGGTAGAAGAAGACGCGGCATCCGTTCTCCTTCAGGGGCGGAAGGGAGCCGGACACCGACGCATAGTTCAAGCCGGTGGCCGCACAGCCGGAGAGGAACAGCACGCACACACCCGCCCACACCAGCACCCACCACCGGGCTGAACCCATTTCCGCCTCCAAGCCTTGTTTCCGTGATTGGCGCTCAATGTAACAAAACGCAAACCCGGGTTTCCACGCATGCGGTCCCTCAAGCGCCATTCGGGTTTAAGCTGCGCCGACGTCCCACCAGAAGCACGCCATGGCCTCCACCCGACGCAAGTTCATCCTCGGCACCCTGGCCGCCACCGGCGCATTGGTGATCGGCTGGGGGGTGCTGCCGCCGCGCCAGCGGCTCACCGCCTCGCAACCGCTGCCCGCCGGCGAGGGCGAGATCGCCTTCAACGGCTGGGTCCGGATCGCGCGCGACGGCACGGTCACGGTGATGCTGGCCAAGAGCGAGATGGGACAGGGCGTGGTCACGTCGCTGTGCATGCTGCTGGCCGAGGAGCTGGACGCCGACTGGTCGCGCGTGACCTGGCAGGCCTCGCCGATCGATGACATCTACAACAACATCGCCTCGGTGGTCGACGGCCTTCCGGTGCATCCGGACACCGACAGCGTGGTGCTCGACGCCGTGAAGTGGCTCACCGCCAAGACCATGCGCGAGGTCGGCGTGATGATGACCGGCGGCTCGTCCAGCGTGAAGGACCTGTGGCTGCCCATGCGCCAGGCGGGCGCTTCCGCGCGCGCGATGCTGGTGGCCGCAGCGGCCGCCCAGTGGGGCATTGCGCCGCAGGACTGCAGCGCCGAGCGCGGCGAGGTGATCGCGCCCGACGGCCGCCGCCTGGGCTATGGCGCGCTGGCCGCCGCTGCGGCGCAACAGGCATTGCCACGCAAGCCGGTGCTCAAGACACCGGAGCGATTTCGCCTGATCGGCCAGGCCACGCGTCGCATCGACACGCCCGGCAAGATCGATGGCAGCGCGCGCTTCGGCATCGACGCGCTGCCCGATGGGCTGCTGTACGCCAGCGTGAAGATGTGCCCCACGCTGAGCGGGAAGGCACTGCGCTTCGACGATGCCGCTGCGCGCGCGGTACCGGGTGTGAAGGCCGTGGTCGAAGTGGCGCCCCTGCGCGGTGGCACCGGTGGTGTGGCCGTGATCGCCGACCACCCCTGGCGCGCGCGCAAAGCCGCGCAGGCGATCGACGCGCAGTGGGACCACGGCGAACTCGCCAGCTTCAGCAGCAAGGAGGTGATGGAGCAGCTCGCGCGCACCGCGCGGGCCGAAGAGGGCTATGCGTTCTTCGAGCTCGGCGAGACCGACGCGGCGCTGGCCGGCGCCGCCCAGCGCATCGAGGCCGAGTACCGCGCGCCCTACCTCGCGCACATGGCGCTCGAACCGATCAACTGCACTGTTCTGTTCGAAGGCAACAAGGCCACGGTCTGGGTGTCGACGCAGGTCCCCGGGCTGGCGCGCGCGGCCGCCGCCGAGGCGCTGGGCCTGCCTGACGAGGCTGTCACGGTGCACGTGCTGCTGCTCGGTGGTGGATTCGGCCGGCGGCTGGAAGTGGACTTCATCGCGCAGGCCGCGGCCATCGCACGGGCCATGCCGGGCCAGCCGGTGCAGACGATCTGGAGCCGCGAGCAGGACACGCGGCACGACTTGTTTCGCCCGGCCTGCGCGGCGCGCTTCGAGGCGGGGCTCGACGCCCAGGGTGCCCTGGTGGCGTGGAAGAACATCAGCGCCGGCCAGGCCATCGTGCCGCAGGTGCTGCGGCGCACCTTCGGCCTGCCCGGTGGCGGCCCGGACAAGACCGCCAGCGAAGGCGCGTTCGACCAGGCCTACGAATGGCCGGCCGCGCGCATCGCGCACGTCAACGTCGACCTGCCGCTGCAGGTGGGCTTCTGGCGCTCGGTGGGGCACTCGCACCAGGCCTTCTTCAAGGAAGGCTTTCTCGACGAATGCGCGCATGCCGCCAAAAAGGACCCCCTGGCTTTTCGCGAGACCCTGCTGCGCAACCACCCCAAACAGCTCGCGGTGCTGCAAGCCGCTGCCCGGGCCGCAGGCTGGGGCGCGGCCTCAAAGCCCGCGCCCGATGGCGCGAAGACCGCGCGCGGCATCGCGCTGCACGATTCGTTTGGCTCAACGGTGGCGCAGGTGGCTGAGGTGTCCATCAGCGCCGACAAGGCCATCCGCGTGCACCGCGTCTGGTGCGCGATCGACTGCGGCCTGGCGGTCAACCCCGCCGGCGTGCGCCAGCAGCTGGAAGGGGCGGTGATTTTCGGCCTGTCGGCCGCCTTGCACGGCGGGGTGGACATCGTCGACGGGCAGGTGCAGCAGGGCAACTTCCATGACCAGCCCGTCCTGCGCCTGAACGAGGCACCCACCGTCGAATGCCTGATCCTGCCGGGCACCGGCCACCCCGAGGGCGTGGGCGAACCGGGTGTGCCACCGATCGCGCCCGCCGTGGCCAACGCGCTGTTCGCGCTCACCGGCCAGCGCCTGCGCAGCCTGCCCCTGAAACTGGCCTGAGGAAACCGCGACATGACCACCACGCTCACCGTCAACGGTCAGTCCGTCACCGTCGAGGTTGAACCCGATACGCCGCTGCTGTGGGTGCTGCGCGCCGACCTGCGGCTCATCGGCACCAAGTTCGGCTGCGGCATGGCGATGTGCGGCGCCTGCACCGTGCATGCCAATGGCAGCGCCATTCGCTCCTGCGTCACACCGGTCTCTGCGGTCGCGGGCCAGGACATCACCACCATCGAAGGCCTGCAAGGCCCGCAGGCCGAGGCGCTGCGCGCGGCATGGACCGAGGTGGATGTGGTGCAGTGCGGTTACTGCCAGGGCGGGCAGCTCATGAGCGCCTGCGCGCTGCTTCAGGCCAATCCCCGGCCCGACGACGCGGCGATCGACGCGGCCATGGGCGGCAACCTCTGCCGCTGCGGCACCTACCCACGCATCCGCGTGGCGATCCACCAGGCGGCCAAGGCCCTGCCAGACACCTGAACGGTCAGATGAGCTTGACCGAACGCCCGATGTAGAGGATGGGGCCGGTCGGGCGGCCGGTGGGCGAGCCGTTGTAGGGCTCCAGCGTGATCTCGAACAACTGGTTGGGCACCAGCGGTGGCAGCTGATCGATCGTCACTTCCAGCGGCCGGCCGGGCTGCACCAGGCCCAGCGACACCGGTGCGCTCCAGGTGTCGGCCTTGGTCCAGAACTGCAGCGAACGCTGTTCCGGCACCGTGGTCGTGCCCAGTGGCACCAGTTGCAGTCGGTCCTTGCCCTGGGTCTTCACGATCCAGCCTGGCTGCGTGCCATCGGGCGCAACCAGCACAACCATGTACTGCGGCGCGGCGGGCGCGAACAGGCTGGTGACCGGCAGCAGCGCCGCCACCGAAGCCGCCACGAAACCGGTGGCGGCCACCGCGCGCCAGAAGCCCAGGCTGCCCCACCAGCGCTGCCAGGCGCTGGCGCGCGTGGACGGGCGCTGGCGCACCGGCACCGCAGCGGCGGGCGCGGGCTGATCGGCGATGGCGCTTTCGATGCGCGACCACAGGGCCGGCGAAGGCTGCACCGGCTCGGCCAGCGCGCTCAGCGGCAGCAGGCGTTGTTCCCAGCGGTCCACGGCGGCGCGAAGCGCGGCATCGTCCGTTGCCAGGCGCTGCTGCACCTCGCGCCGGCGCGCGGCCGGGAGCGTGCCCAGCACGTAGCCCGAGGCCAGTTCGTCGACGGGATCGTGGTCCGGCGTGTTCATGCGAGGCACTCCCGCAACGAGTTGAGGCCGCGGCGAATCCAGGCCTTGACCGAACCCAGTGGCGCCCCCAGGCGCTCGGCGATCTCGGTGTGCGTGCAGCCGTCCAGGTAGGCGTAGAGCACGCAGTTGCGCTTGGCGGTGTCCAGCCGCGCCAGGCAGACGTCAAGCCGCCCGAGGTCGGCGCGCGTGGCGAAGGCCTCGGCCATGTCGGGCGCGGCGTCCTCGTCGTCGCGCAGGGCGTCCATCGTCTCCTCGTCGGCCGAGACGGTGCGTGCGCCGGCGCGCACGGCGTCCAGGGCGCGGTGGCGCACGATGCCGACCATCCAGCCCCGCCCGGCACCGCGGCGGGCGTCGAAGGTCGCGGCCTTGGTCCAGAAGTTCATGAATGCGTCGTGCAACACGTCTTCGGCGGCGGCGCGGTCGCGCACGATGCGCAGCGCCACACCCAGCAAGAAACCCGCTTCGCGTTCGTACAGCCGGCGCAGGGCCGCACGGTCGCCCCGCGCGCAGGCGGCCAGGGCGGCATCGTGGTCGAAGGTGTCGGGGTCGGGAAGGCGCAAGGGTCGGTGCGGCGGCAGGGCGTGGGTACCGCGAACCGGTGCGCGAAGGCACCGGGCCTCGGGGCTGCCGGCCATACTAGCCGATCGGGGCGGGGTGGCGGGGCCGACACGTGGCCCGCTGCCGCCACCGCTGCATCAGGAAGCCTTGTAGAAGATGTAGTCGGCCTGGTACTGCACGATCTGCCGGGCGCCCATGTTGGACGCGCCACAGGGCAGCGCCGGTGCCACGCCGCCCTGGGTGGCCGCGCGCTGCACATAGGTCACGCCGGTCATGGCGCCGCTGCCCATGGCCGGGTTGGACTTGACCAGCTGGAACGGGATGTTGCCCGCACCGCCGGGTGCGACGGCGAGCTGCGTGCCGGTGAATTTCGAACCGTCCATGGCTTCCCAGGTCGCGGGCGGGCCGTAGTACTTGCCCACCTGCTTGCCGCTGCGGTCAAGCAGCCGGGCATCGGGGCCGGCAAACACCCATTCGAACTGGCCGGCCATGTCCTTCTTCGCACGGCATTCGTAGGTGATCTGGCCCACGCCCACGGTTTCCATGGCCACCTTGTTGCCGGCGGGAACCTTCACGGCGTCGGGCAGCTTGTCCTGGGAAAACATCATGGCGGGTGCGCCCATGCCGGACGCGCAGGCGGACAGGGCGAGGGCCGCGGTGGCGGCCAGGGTGGTCTTGATGATCATCGGAAAACTCCTCGGTGGTGGGTTGTGGACAGTGGCGCGAGACAGCGCCACTGCTTCCACTACGCCCCAGCACGGATTCCGGATGCAGCCCGATGCAAAAAAGTTTCAGGCCCGGCGTGGCCGGACCTTCGAGGCCGCCAGCTTCGCCTGCTCGCGGGCCGTGTCCACGTCGGCATCAAACGCCAGCGCCACGCCCATGCGGCGCTTCGTGAAGCTCTCGGGCTTGCCGAACAGGCGCAGCTCGGTCTGCGGCACGCGCAGGGCGTCGTCCACGCCGTCGAACGCAATGCCGGTCGCGTCCACGCCACCGTAGATGACGGCGCTGGCGCCCGGGCTGCGCAATTCGGTGGACACCGGCAGACCCAGGATGGCGCGCGCATGCAGTTCGAATTCGTTCTGCCATTGCGTGATCATGGTCACCATGCCGGTGTCGTGCGGGCGCGGGCTGACCTCGCTGAACCAGACCTGATCGCCCTTGACGAAGAGCTCGACGCCGTACAGGCCCTGGCCGCCGAGGTCATCCGTCACGGCCCGGGCAATGCGGCGCGACTCGGCGAGCGCGGCCGGCGTCATGGGGTGGGGCTGCCAGCTCTCCACGTAGTCGCCGCTGACCTGCACATGGCCGATCGGGTCGCAGAAGTGGGTTGCAACCTGGCCGTCGGCCCCGAGGGCACGCACGGTGAGCTGGGTGATCTCGTAGTCGAAGTCGATGAAGCCCTCGACGATGACGCGGCCCGGGCCGACCCGGCCGCCCGACATGGCGCAGTCCCAGGCCTTCTGCACGTCGGCCGGTCCGTCGATCCTGCTTTGCCCCTTGCCGCTGCTGCTCATCACCGGCTTGACGATGCAGGGGTAGCCGATGCCGGCGTCGATGGCGGCCTGCAGTTCCTGCAGCGAGTCGCAGAACCTGTAGGGGCTGGTCGGCAGCCCCAGTGTCTCGGCGGCCAGGCGGCGGATGCCTTCGCGGTCCATGGTCAGGCGCGCGGCGCGTGCGGTGGGGATCACGCGCACCACGCCGGCAGCCTCAAGCTCCTGCAGCACCGGTGTGGCAATGGCCTCGATCTCGGGCACCACCAGGTGCGGGCGCTCGGCCTCAATCAGCGCTTTCAGCTGATCGGGGTCGCTCATGGTGATGGTGCGCGCATGGTGCGCCACCTGCTGGCCGGGCGCGTTGTCGTAGCGATCCACCGCGGTGGTTTCCACGCCCAGGCGCTGCAGCGCGATCAGCACTTCCTTGCCGAGTTCGCCTGAGCCCAGCAGCATGACCCGGGTGGCCGAGGGAGACAGAGGGGTGCCAAGCGTGGTCATGGAAACTCCAGGATGAATGGAAAGCAAGTTCAGAGGGCGTCGCCCATGGCTTCGCCCAGGCGCACCATGTTGCCGGGCGCCCAGTCGGGGTTGAAGGCGATGGTGTCGCGCGGCCAGAGCAGCACCACGGTGGAGCCAAGCAGGAAGCGGCCCATCTCCTCACCGCGTTGCAGGTGCACCGGGCTGTCGTCATACGTCCATTCGCGCACCGTGCCTGGGCGCGGCGGGTTCACCACGCCGTGCCAGGTGGTGGCCATGCTGCCAACAATGGTCGCGCCCACCAGCACCTGCACAAAAGGCACGGTGGTCTCACCCACCTGCAGGTCGAACACGCAGACCACGCGCTCGTTGCGCGCGAACAGCCCCGGCACACCCTGCGCCGTGGCAGGGTTGACCGAAAACAGGTCGCCGGGCACATGGATCATGCGCCGCAGCGTGGCCGCCGCCGGCATGTGGATGCGGTGGTAGTCCTTGGGGCTCAGGTAAATGGTGGCGAAGGCGCCGTCGTCGAACAACGCTGCCAGCGCGGCGTCGCCGCCCACCAGCGCTCGCGTGCTGTAGGTGTGGCCCTTGGCCTGGTAGATCTGGTCGCGGGCGATCGCGCCGAACTGGCTGATGGCGCCGTCCACGGGACAGACAAAGGGGGCGTCGGCCAGCGGGCGCGCGCCATCGCGCAGCGCGCGCGTGAAGAACTCGTTGAAGCTGGCGTAGGCCGTCGGCGCCGGGTTCGCGGCTTCGGCCATGTTCACGCCGTACTTGCGAATGAAGCGGCGGATGATCCACTGGGTGATGGCACCCCATCGGCCATTGGCCACCCAACGGGCAAACTCGGTCAGCGCGCGCTTCGGGAACACGTACTGCAGGGAAACGGCGAAAGACATGGGCAGGCAATCCGGTGCGACAAGACCCTCTCGGGCAGCCACGGATTGTAGGGCGCTCCTCCGTGGCGCTTCGGGTGTGCAGGCACAATGCCGGCGCATGACAGACACGCTGTTCGAATGCCGCCACCTCGTCAAACGCTACGGCAACAGCACCGTGGTGAACGACCTGGGTTTTGCTATCCACCCGGGTGAATGCCTGGGTGTCATCGGGCCCAACGGCGCGGGCAAGACCACCACCATCCGCATGTGCCTGGGCCTGACCGCGCCGGACGCGGGCAGCATCACCGCCTTCGGCCTGGACATGCCGCGCGATGCGCTGGCCATCAAGGCACAGCTGGGCGTGGTAAGCCAGATGGACACGCTGGATCCCGATTTCTCGTGCGCCGAGAACCTGCTGGTGTACGGCCGCTACTTCGGCCTTGCGGCCGCCACCGTGCGTGAACGCACCCCCCAACTGCTCGATTTCGCTGCGCTGGCGCACAAGGCCGATGCCAGGCCCGGCGAACTCTCGGGCGGCATGAAGCGGCGCCTGTCGCTGGCGCGCGCGCTGGTGAACGACCCCAAGCTGCTGATGCTCGACGAGCCCACCACCGGGCTCGACCCGCAGGCGCGCCACCTCATGTGGGAACGTCTGCAGATGCTGCTGCAACAGGGCAAGAGCATTCTGCTGACCACGCACTTCATGGACGAGGCCGAGCGGCTGTGTTCGCGCCTGCTGGTGCTGGACCATGGCCGCAAGATCGCCGAGGGCCGCCCGCGCGAACTGATCGCCCAGCACCTGGAGCCCGACGTGGTGGAGGTCTACGGCCAGGGTGCACTGGCGCTGGCGCAGGCCGAAGAACACGCCGCGCTGCGCGCCCTGGCCGCGCGCGTCGAGGTGAGCGGCGAGACCGTGTTCTTCTACACCGCGCGGGCCATGCCACTGCTCGCGGCGCTGGGTGCGCACCACCACCTGCGCACGCTGCATCGGCCGGCGAATCTGGAGGACCTGTTCCTGAAACTCACCGGCCGGCAGATACGGGAAGACGGCTGAAGTTAAAGCCCGCTTGCGATTCTGCCGATCACACTTTGAATACGGGGTCCCTGCATTGAAACTCTCCCTCATTCGATACCGCGCCCTGCTCAACATGGCGTTGAGCGTTGTCGGCTTCGAGCCGTCCTGGTCGGACGCGGCGGTGGATGTCGAAGTGATTCAGGAGCAGGAAGAGGAAGAGGTGCCGCGTTTGTACTGCCTGCCCGGGCAACTGGAACGGGCCACCAGCGGCGTTCCGGGACACAGCACCCTGGCCAGGGAACTGGCGTTTTTCTCCCGACCTTCAGCGCCCCATGCTCCGGTGGTGCGGTACACGTTCCGGGACTGCCTTGTTCATCCACATGGCGTCGAGTTCGCCGGCGGCCACATCCGCAAAAGCAGCGCCCGCCTCCAGAGGATTCCGCGCGGTCCCATCAAGGAAATCCCGCAAGCCGCCTACTGCATGTCAGCGGTCTCGCGCCAGTACTTTGGCCACTGGCTTCAGGATGCATGCGCAACCGCCCTTCTGGCGCGCCCTGAGGAAGCCCTGCTGCTGGACGTGCGCAAAGACTGGCCCCATGCGCGTGAATATGTCAATGCGTTCGAACTGCGGCCCGATACAGCGGCCAACGCATGGGTGCGCGAACTGTCCGTGTTTCAGGATTTCTCGCAAGGCTCATCCAAACGACAGCGCTACGCCACCTTGCGCGCTCGCGCCGCCCGGCACTTTGGACCTCCCGCGCCCATCGCACGCCCTCTCTATCTGAGACGGGGCAGCATGGGTGTTGCCCGCGTTGTGTTGAACGAGGAAGAGGTGATTCAACGACTGGAGCGCGAAGGCTTTCAGGTGCTCGACATCGACAACCTGCGAGGCGCGGAGATCTACCGAATGGCTTGCGCTGCACCGCGGGTGGTGAGCATGGACGGAAGCCATCTGAATCATCTGTATTTCTCGATGCGCCCGGGAACCAGTCTGCTCACGTTCATTCAATCGGATCGGCTCACCGCCACCAATTTTGGCTACGCGATCGCCGCCGGGATCCATTTCGGGGTGCAGGTCGTCGATCGGCGCGGTGACGGGTATGTCGTGGACATCGATGCCATGATGCGCACGCTGGAACTGTTCCCTGCCTGACCGGCGCCACACCATGCACACCCCGCCCTTGATCCCGCCGTCCTCTCAATCACCCACGCGTCTCCGCGCGCCCTCTGTCTGGTCGCGCCCGCGCCTGTCCATGCGCTGGTGGCCTGTGTTCCTGCGCAACCTGCTGGTCTGGAAGAAGCTGGCCATTCCCAGCCTGGTGGGCAACATCGCCGAGCCGCTGATGTGGCTGGTGGCGTTTGGCTACGGCATGGGTGCGCTGGTCGGGCAGGTGAACATGAGCACGCCGCAAGGCAGCGTGGCCGTGCCCTACATCCTGTTCCTCGCCAGCGGCAGCATCTGCATGAGCGCGATGAACGCCGCCAGCTTCGAGGCCCTGTACTCGGCCTTCTCGCGCATGCACGTGCAGAAAACCTGGGACGGCATCATGAACGCGCCGGTGCGGCTCGACGATGTGGTGCTGGCGGAGATGCTCTGGGCGGGCTTCAAGGCCCTGTTCTCGGTGACGGCCATCATGGGCGTGATGCTCGCGCTGGGCATCAGCCATTCCCCCAAGCTGCTGCTGGCCTGGCCGGTGCTGCTGGGCGTGGGCATCACGTTCTCGTGCATTGCCCTGGTGTTCAACGCCCTGGCGCAGGGCTACGACTTCTTCACCTACTACTTCACGCTGTTCCTCACCCCCATGATGTTCCTCTCGGGGGTGTTTTTTCCCCGGGAACAGCTGCCGGATGCGGTGCGGCTGGTGTCGGACTGGTTGCCGCTGACCAATGCGATCGAGCTGGTGCGACCGCTCTTCATGGACCAGTGGCCTGCGCAGCCGTGGCTGCATGCACTGGTGTTGCTGGCCTATACCGTGGCCGCTTTCTGGCTGGCCCTGGCGCTCACGCGCCGACGCTTCGCCAGGTAACCCAGCGTGGGGCCGGCGTTCAGTGCACGTGGTGCAGCGCGGGCTGGGCTTCGCAGTACAGCTCGCTGCCGGAATCCATGAAGTCTTCGGCTTCGATCACGGCGTCGTATTCGCGCGCGGCGGCGTCGTAGATCTTCGGGATCAGGGGCTTGTCCAGCGGGCGGCAGATGCGGCTGCGGATGCCGCGCAGGTTGGCGCTGCTTTCCATGGCGCTGATCACGGCTTCCGGATCGAGCATCAGGACGAAGGGATTGAGGCGGGTGGCGGTGGTGGACATGGCGGCTTCCTAACGGTGTTGGGGGGTGTCACAAACGGGCTGTCGATGAAACAAACTGTATCGATCGCCCCCCGGACCGTTAAGTCGGTGCGCACCCATTCGCGTTGTAGGAACTTGCCTGACACGGGGTGTGATGCGCCTACGCCCCGTGCGTGACATCCGTCACGGCCCGCGGCGCAGGGCCTCCACGCTGGCGCGCACCACCGACTGCACGCTGCCCGTCTCCTGGAACTGGTTGCGCAGGAAGGTGGCGTGGTTGCCCGAACGGCCCACCGTGCGCTCGATCTCGTCGAGCGCGGCCAGCGAGTTCAGGGCCACACCGTGCGGCGCGAGGTGCCGCAGCGTGGCCAGTATGTCTTCGCGGATGCTGATCTGCTCGCGGGTGCGCGGGTTGACCATCATGCCGTCCAGCCCGAAGCGGCAGGCCTGGAAACGGTTGTAGGTGTAGACCAGGTAGTCGTCTTCCTCGGGCGGCGGTTCGTTGCGTTCGAGCAGGTGGCGGCACAGTGCCTGCAGGTAGCAGGCCAGGCCGGCGGCACGCTCCACCGTCAGCGGCGTGTCGCACACGCGCAGCTCGATCGTGCCGTACTCGGGCTTGGGCCGGATGTCCCAGTAGAAGTCCTTCATGGACTTGACCACGCCGGTGCTCTCCATCTTGGTGAAGTAGACGTTGGCGAATTCCTCCCAGCTCAGCATGAAGGGCGCGCGGCCACTGAGCGGGAATGCGAACACCGAGTTGAGGCGCGCCGAATCGAACAGCGTGTCCACGCCCTGCGAAAACGGCGACGAGGCCGACAGCGCAATGAAATGCGGCACGTAGCGGTTGAGCGAGTGCAGCAGGAACAGCGCCTCGTCGGCGTTCGAGCAGCCAATGTGCACATGCTGGCCGAACACGGTGAACTGCTTGGCCAGGTAGCCATACAGGCCGGAGAGCTGCTGGAAGCGCGGCTTGGAGAAGATGCGTTGCTCGAACCAGCGCTGGAACGGGTGCGTGCCGCCACCGGCGATCTCGATGTTGAGCCGGTCGCCCGCCACCACCAGCGTGTTCCGGATCTGCTGCAGTTGCGCCAGCAACGGGCCGTGCTCGCGCTGCACGTCGGTGGCGATCTCGATCATGCTCTGCGTCATCTCGGGCGTGACCACGCCCGGGAAGGGTTTGCGCCGCAGCAGTTCGAGCAGGTCGTTGGCGCTGCTGGAAAGGTCGAAGTCGTAGGAGTTGACGAGCTGCAGCTCCAGCTCCACACCCATGGTGAGCGAGTCTGAGGACTTGAATTCTTCCAATGGCATGGCTACTCCTTGGTCACGTGGGTTTCGTGCGCCACCATCAGCGTGCGCTGCGTCACCACCGGACCCAGCAGTTCCTGCAGCAGCATCATGCCGGCCATGATCGAGAGCACCTGTACCGCTGGCGCAAAGCCGTAGAGTCGGGTCTGCTCCAGCAGCAGGATCGCGAACGCCGACATGGGTGTGAGCGCCAGGCCGGTCAGAAGCCCCTTGCGTTCGGTGATGCCGGACAGTCGCGCCGCCAGCAGGTTGCAACCCACCTTGGAGGCGGTGCGCACCAGGATCAGCCATGTGCCCAGCAGCATGCCCGTGCCGACATCGGCCCAGTCGAGCAGCGAGGCGATGTACACGAACAGGAACACCGAGAGCAGATCACCACCGGTGCCGAAATCCCGCTGCGCGTTGGTCAGGTGCACGCGCCGCTCGCGCGCCACGATGCCGAAGGTGAGCGCGGCCAGCAGGGGCGAGAGCTTGAGGCCATAGGCCGCGGTGGTGAGCAGCAGCACCGACAGGGCAAACACCACCGTGACACCCCGCTCGTGCGTGCTGCGCCGGCGCAGCAGCCAGGGCACGGTCACGCCCAGCAGGCCCCCGACCGCGAGCGAAATCGCCACCACATACATGCTGCCAAAGGACGCCAGCACCAGATCGCCCGAGGTGCTGAGGTACCAGTAGCCCACCACCACCTTGAGCGCGATCACGGACATCAGGCAGTTGATGGCGCACAGGTGCAGCACGCGCTCAGTCACCTGCCCAGCGCTGCGCAGCTCGTTGGCCACGCGCACGATGCCGGCCGGCGAGGCGGAGATGGACAACGCCGCAATGATCAGGCGCAGGTCCACCGTCAGATCGAACCAGGCGCTGGCCCAGTAAATGGCCGCGAACGTCGCGGCCGACTCCACCACGCCGAGCAGCAGCACCCAGGGGTTGTGCCGGAACCAGCGCAGATTGATGCGGTAGCCCAGTTCGAACAGCACCAGCGAGAGCGCCACATTGGCCAGGAACGGCAGACCCGGCACGTCGTTGGTCAGGCCGGGCAGGTTGATCAGTCCACCCAGCAAGCCCACGGCGACATAGCTCGTCACCCGCGGCAGGTGCCAGGTTTCATAGACGCGTTCGCCGACAAACCAGGCCAGCAGCAGCACCACGGGCCACGCGATCGACTGCAGCAGGAAGTTGTAATCAGTGGCCATGGATGGGACTCCTGGTTGGTGGCCTGGGGCGGTGCGTGGCGCAACGGCGACGCTGCAGGCAACCCGGCGTCAGCGAAACGCTGCATCGAAAACCGGGACTCGAATCGGAAACTGCGGCCAGACGTGCCGGCCACGAGGGATGTCAGACCGCGAAGCGCTGCGCGAGTTCTCGCAGGTGCAGCTCGTCGAGCACCTGCTCCAGGCGAAGCCGGGCCCTTTCACGGGCACCTGGGCGGTCCGGGTGCATTCTACGGGCGAGGATCAGTTCGTTCTTCATGGAGTGTTCCCACCCCACCAGCTCGGTCACCGTGACCGTGTAACCATGGGCTTCGAGCTGCAGGCAGCGCAGCACGTTGGTGATCTGGCTGCCGAATTCGCGCGTGTGCAGCGGGTGGCGCCACAGTTCGGCCAACGGCGTGCGCGACAGGCTCAGCGCCTTGTGCCTGCGCATCACGCCCGCCACCTCCGCCTGGCAGCACGGCACCAGCACCATGTGGCTGGCCTGTTTCGCCAGCCCGAAGCGGATGGCGTCGTCGGTGGCCGTGTCGCAGGCGTGCAGCGCCGTCACGACGTCGATGGTGGCGGGCAGCGCGGGGTCGGTGAGCGCCCGCTGCACCGTGGTGGCCAGAAAATCCATGCGGTGGAAGCCGAGCTGGCCTGCCAGGGCTTTCGATTTCTCGACCAGTTCCGCGCGCGTTTCCACGCCGGTCACGCGCCCGGTGGTCTTGTCCTTGAAGAACAGGTCGTACAGGATGAAGCCCAGGTACGATTTGCCCGCACCGTGGTCGGCCAGCGTCACGTCGCCGCGCGCGGCCAGGACCTCGGCCAACAACGGTTCGATGAACTGCACCAGGTGGTAAACCTGCTTGAGCTTGCGCCGCGTGTCTTGGTTGAGCTTGCCTTCGCGCGTGAGAATGTGCAGCTCCTGCAGCAGCGCGATGGACTGGCCCGGCCGCAGCTCGGGCAGTTGCTCTTGCAGGGTAGGCGCGGGGCGCGCGGAGGCCTTGTATTTCGACATGCGCCGATCATAGAGAGGTGCACCGCCCCAGCGGCGACAATCGCGCATGACCTCCCCGCACGACAGCCACCACCCTTACAGCGCTCTCACACCCGACGTGGTGCAGGACGCGCTGGCCCACATCGGCCTGTGGGGCGACGGGCGCATGAGCGCACTCAACAGCTTCGAGAACCGGGTCTACCAGATCCACCTGGAGTCGCCGGTGGATGGAGTGGCCGATGTGGTGGCGAAGTTCTACCGGCCCGGGCGCTGGAGCGATGCGCAGATCGCGGAAGAGCACGCCTTCGCGGAAGAACTCGTGGCGGCAGAAATCCCCGCCGTGCCACCGCTGCGCGTGCAGGGCGAGACGCTGCACCACTTCAATGGCTTTGCCTTCTCGGTCAGCCCGCGCCGTGGTGGCCGCCGACCCGAGCTGGAAGACTTCGAGGTGCTCGAATGGACGGGGCGTTTCCTCGCCCGCATCCACAGCGTGGGTGCGGCGCGGCCGTTTGTCGAGCGGCCCGCGCTGGATGCCGCGAGTTTCGCGCACGAGCCGCGCGACTGGTTGATGGACCACGGCGCGATCGCCAAAGAGGTGCGCACGGCCTGGGCCAGCGCACTGGATGAAGCCCTTGCGCTGATCGAGGCGCACGCGGTGCTCAAGCCCGGTACGACGGTGAATGCCGAAGATGACATTCGACGCATCCGCCTGCATGGTGACTGCCACCCGGGCAACATCCTGTGGACGCCCGAGGGCCAGCCCGGCGCCGGCCCGCACTTCGTGGACCTCGACGACGCGCGCACCGGCCCCGCCGTGCAGGACCTGTGGATGCTGCTCAGCGGCGACCGCCGCCAGCAGACGCAGAAACTCGGCGCGCTGATCGATGGCTACGAGCAGTTCCGCCCGTTCGACCGGCGCGAACTCGCGCTGATCGAGCCGCTGCGCACGCTGCGCCTGATCCACTACAGCGCCTGGATCGCGCGCCGCTGGGACGACCCCGCCTTCCCGATCAATTTCCCCTGGTTCGGCAGCCGCGACTACTGGCAAGGCCAGGTGGACATGCTGGTCGAGCAGATCGAGGAGATGCAGGGCGAGCCGCTGATGGCCTGAGCTGTCGGCTCAGACCGCGTCCATCACCGCCCGAAGGAATTGCCGCGTGCGCTCGCTTTGCGGGTTCTCGAAGAAGGCCTGCGCCGGGCCCTGCTCGACGATGCGGCCCTGATCGAAGAAGCAGACGCGGTCGGCGAATTCGCGCGCAAAGCCCATCTGGTGGGTGACCATCAGCATGGTCAGGTCATGCGCCTGACCCAGTTCCCGGATCACGTTGAGCACCTCGCCGCACAGCTCGGGGTCCAGCGCGGACGTGACTTCGTCGAACAGCATCACCCTGGGCCGCATGGCCAGCGCGCGCGCGATCGCCACGCGCTGCTGCTGCCCGCCAGAGAGCTGCGCCGGGTAGTGGTCGATCTTGTCGCCCAGACCCACCATGCGCAGCAACTCGCCCGCGCGCTCGCGGGCTTCGTCCGCCCCCAGGCCGAGCACAGTCATGGGGGCCTGCATGCAGTTCTTCAGCGCCGACATGTGTGGAAACAGGTTGAACTGCTGGAACACCATGCCGACCTGGGCGCGCATGCGCCGCAGGTGGGCTGCGTCAGCGGGCGCGAGCGTCTGACCGCGCCGCATGTGTGTCAGCGGTTCGCCACCGACCCAGATCACGCCACCGTCGATGGTCTCCAGCGTCATGAGCATGCGCAGCACCGTGGTCTTGCCCGAACCCGAGGGGCCGATGATGGCGACCTTCTCATTCGGGGCGATGTCCAGGTCGAGCCGGTCGAGCACGGTCAGTTCGCCATAGCGCTTGGTGACTTCGGCGAAGCGCACCATGGGCGCGCCATCGGCGGGTCCCGGGCCAGGGGCTGGTTGGTTGTTCATGTGCGCGTCGTCCTGCGTCGGTTGAGGTGCTGTTCGAGCTGCCGGATCAGTGCGGCGGAGACCAGGCTGAAGACCAGGAAGAACAGGCCCACCAGGGTGATGGGCTCGGTGTACTGGAAACTCTCGGAGCCCAGGATCTTGGCGGTCTGCATGAGTTCGAGCACGGCGATGACGGACAACAACGGCGTTTCCTTGAACAGCGCCACCAGGTAGTTGCCCAGTGCGGGCACCACGGGAGGAATCGCCTGCGGCAGGATGACGTCCTTGAAGGTGGTCCAGGGCGACAGGTTCAGCGCGATCGAAGCCTCCCACTGACCCTTGGGCACGTTCTCCAGACCAGCGCGATAGACCTCGGAGCAATACGCGCCATAGTGCAGGCCCAGGGCCAGCACGCCGGTGAGCATGGCGTCCATCGCCAGGCCGAATTCCGGCATGACGTAGTACAGGAAGAAGATCTGGATCAGCAGGGGCGTCGAGCGGATGAATTCGACCACGCCACCCACCGCCAGCCGCGACCACCCTGGCCCCGCCATGCGCCCGATGGCCAGCACGAGGCCCACCACCAGGGCCAGACCGAAACCCATCACGGTGGCCTTGATGGTGACCAGCGACGCCTCGGCCAGAATGGGCAGCACCTCCCAGGCGTAGCCCCAGTCCCAGATCGTTCCCATCAGGCCACCCTTCCGCGCCGCAGGCCGCGCGTGGCGCGCTTCTCGAGACCGCGCACGCCCAGCGTGATCAGCACGGAAAGCACCAGGTACATCAGCAACACGAGCGAGAACACCTCAAAAGTGCGCAGGGTGTTCTGGTTGATCTGCTGCGCCTTGAAGGTCAGGTCCGACAGGGTGATGAGCGAGACCAACGACGTGGCCTTGAGCAGCTCGATCAGCAGGTTGCCCCATGGCGGGATCATGGCCACGAAGGCCTGGGGCAGGATGACGTGCCGCAGCGCCTCGGTGCGGCTGAAGTTCAGCGCGGTGCAGGCTTCCCACTGGCCCCGCGGCATGGCCTGGATGGCGCCGCGCACCACCTCGGCCCCGTACGCGCCGACATTGAGACCCAGGGCGACGATGCCCACCGTCATCGGTCCCAGCGTGATGCCGAAGTGCGGCAGCACGAAGAACAGCCAGAACAGCTGAACCAGCGCGGAGGTGCCGCGAAAGGTCTCGATGTACGCCTTGGCGAGCCAGCGCAATGGACGGGGTCCATACAGCTTCGCCAGGCCGGCGAGCACGGCCATCGCGGTGGCCAGCAGCGCGCCGCCCAGCGCCACCGTCACGGTGACCTGGGCGCCACGCAGCAGCTCCGGCAGGAACTCGCGGAAACCCGCGAAGCTCGCGACCACCAGGCCCGCCACGAAGCTGACGAGCACGGTGGCCACCCACACCGGGGAGGCGCGCGGAGCGGACGTCACGGCGCGACCTCGTCGGGCGCGCTCATTCAGTCACCCGCGCAATGCTGGGCTGCGGTTTTCTCGGGCAGGTTCGACTTGTCGAAGCCGAACTTCGCGACCATGGCCAGGTGCTGCTCGGTGCCGATGAACTTGGCCAGCTCGGCGTTGACCGCGTCGCGCAGGCTGGTGTCTTCGGGGCGGAAGCCAAAAGAGCCCTCGCCCTTGTAGATCTTTCCGTCATGGGTGAAGGTGAAGGGCTGTGCGCGCTCCAGGCCGTCATCCTTGCCGGCCAGGTCCTTCGCCGTGAGCGACGTAAAAGCGGCAGCCGACGCACGGCCCGCCTTGACGGCAGCCACGGCGGCCGCGAAATCGGGCACCACCATCTGCTGCTCGCGTTTCATGCCGGCGAGCTTGCCGTGCTCGATCTCGGCCGTTCCGGCCACGAAGGCAATGCTCTTGCCTTTGGAGACCGCGTCGGCGTACGTGCTCACGCCATCCGGATTGCCGGTCTTGACCACCAGCGCCTCGCCCACACCGTACGTAGGCTCGGCGAAGATGATCTGCTCGCAGCGCTTGGGCGTGATGTACATGGACGCCACGATGGCGTCGAAGCGCCCGGCCTTCAGCCCCGGAATCAGCGCACCCCATTCGGTCAGCACGCCATCGACTTCCTTCACACCCAGCTTCTGCATGACGTGCTTGAACACGGTGGGCGACTCGCCCGTGAGCTGGCCCGAGGCGTTGGCGTACGAGTACGGGGCCTCGTTGGCGAAGCCGACGCGAATGAAACCCTGCTCGCGGAGCTTCTCCAGCGTGGTCTGCGCGCTGGCCAGCCCGCAGGTGGCCAGGGCGGCGGCGCCCAGCAGGCCCAGAACGGTGCGGCGGATGGGGGTCGGTGCTTTCATGATGCGTTCTCCTTGATCAAGACTCAGCGTTCGCCAACAGGCGTGAAGTCCCGCCGTTCCGCGATGAAGTTGGGGCGCGGCGCCAGGCCGCAGAAGGGATCGACCGGCGTGTTGTGCACGCTGTTGTAGACCACGAACACGTTGCTGCGTGGCAGTGGCGTGATGTTGGAACTTGATCCATGCATCACGTTGCAGTCGAAGAAGGTGACCGATCCGGCCAGGCCGGTGGGCGCGGTGATGCCGAAATCCTGCACCAGACGCGTGAGGCAACCGTCGTCGGGCACGCCCACCTCCTGCTGCTTGAGCGAATGCTTGTAATGGTCCTCGGGTGTGGCGCCCACGCAGGTCACATAGCGCTGGTGCGAACCGGGCACGATCATCAGCGGCCCGTTGTATGGCGTGTTCGCTGTCAGTGCGATGGAGCAGCTCAGCAAACGCATGGCGGGCACGCCGTCCTCCACGTGCCAGGTCTCGAAGTCCGAATGCCAGTAGAACTCCTTGCCGCGAAAGCCCCCCTTGTAGTTGATGCGAGACTGGTGGATGTAGACATCGCTGCCCAGCAACTGCCGGGCAATGGCCACCAGCTTGGGGTGCTCGCACAAGGCCTTCAACACGTCGCTGCTGCGATGCACCGCGAACAGCGAGCGCAGTTCGCGGCTGCCCGGTTCGACCACCGCTTCGCTGGTCTTCTTGATCGCCTCGTCACCGCGCAGCCGCTGCAATTCGGCCAGGCAGGCCTGCACTTCGTCGGGCGCGAGCAACTGGTCGAAGTTCAGATAGCCGTTGTCCTCGTAAAACAGCAACTGGCTGTTGCTCAGCGAGCCCTGCTCGGGCGTGCCCCACACGACCGGGTCCAAGCGGTCCTTCATCTGGCCCTGCGCACCGAAGCGCGAGGGGTAGCGGTCGTCGGCGCGCGGCTTCGCCAGAACCGGTTTCGCCGCACCCATGGCGGTCATGCTCATCATGTGGTTTCCCCCTGTCAGTCTGCCAGCGCGTACGCGCCGGTGGCGTCGTGCACTTCGCGGCCCGTCAGCGGCGGGTTGAACACGCACACCATGCGCATGTGCGTGCCCTTGTTGGCGCGCAGGACGTGGTGGTCGTGCTTGTTGAGCGCGTAGAGCGTGCCCACGCGAATCGGGTGTGTCTCGCCCGTGGCCAGGTCGGTGATCTCGCCCGCGCCTTCGATGCAGTACACGGTCTCCAGGTGGTTCCGGTATTGCATTTCGAGTTCGGCGCCGGGCTTGATGATGGTGTCGTTCACCGAGTAGCCCATGCCCGCGTCCTTGTAGATCAGACGGCGGCTGGTCCAGCCCTCGGTGTCTACGTCGGCGGCGGTGTTGAGGACGTCATCGAGGTGTTTCACGATCATGGAAAAGGCTCCTTGTTTTCTGTAAGCGAATGGTTGGGTGTCCGGATAAGTGGCGCGCTGATCAGGCGGCCTCGGCCAGGGCGTTCGCCTCCGCACTCGTTGCGCCATCGGTCCCGTTGAGAACGGCCGACAGGCTGTCCTCGATCACATCAAGGCCGTGCTGCAGTTCGTCCTCGCTGATGGTCAGGCTCGGCAGGATCTTCAGCACCTGGTCGTCAATGCCTGCGGTCTCGATGATCAGACCGCGCTCGAAGCAGGCTTTCGAGACGCGCGAGGCCAGCGCGGTGTCGCTGAATTCGATGCCCCAGATGAGGCCGCGTCCGCGCACCCGGGCGTCGGGAGCGAGCTTCTTCGCCATCCGCTCCAGTCGGCGCTGCACTGTCTGACCTTTCCTTGCCACCGCCTGCTGCAAGCGCCCGTCTTCCCAGAAGGTCAGCGCCGCGGTCGCCGTCACGAACGCCGGGCAATGGCCACGGAAGGTGCCGTTGTGTTCCCCCGGCGCCCATTGATCGAGTTCGGGTCTGATCAGCACCAGCGCCAGCGGCAGGCCATAACCCGAGAGCGACTTGGACAGGGTGACGATGTCCGGCACGATGCCGGCTTCCTCAAAGCTGAAGAACGAGCCGGTGCGGCCGCAGCCGACCTGGATGTCGTCGACGATCAGCACGATGTCGTGCTCGGCCGTGATCTGGCGCAGGCGCTGCAGCCATTCCACACTCGCCACGTTGACGCCGCCCTCGGCCTGCACCGTCTCCACAATCACAGCGGCCGGCTTGTCCATGCCGCTGCCGCTGTCGTGCAGCATGGCCTCGAAGTAGTTCAGCGTGTCGACGTCCTGACCGAGGTAACCGTCGAACGGAACCGAGGCCGTGTGGCCCAGCGGCACGCCGGCGCCGGCACGCTTGAAGCTGTTGCCCGTCACCGCCAGCGCGCCCAGCGTCATGCCGTGGAATGCGTTGGTGAAGCCCACCACCTGTTCGCGGCCCGTCACCTTGCGCGCCAGTTTCAGCGCCGCCTCCACCGCGTTGGTGCCGGTGGGGCCGGGGAACTGGAACTTGTAGTGCAGGCCACGCGGCTGAAGAATCACCTCGTTGAAGCGCTCGATGAAACGCTGCTTGGCCTGGCTGTACATGTCCAGCGTGTGGGTGATGCCGTCGCGCATCAGGTAGCCCAGCAAGGCCTGCTTGATCTTGTCCGGGTTGTGGCCGTAGTTGAGCACGCCGGCACCGGCAAAAAAGTCCAGGTAGCGCTCCCCCGCGGTGTCGGTCATCCAGGCGCCTTTGGCGCTGCTGAAGACAGTCGGGAAACTGCGGCAATAGCCTCGCACTTCGGACTCGAATTCTTCAAACGTGTTCATCTGTCTTCCTTCTGGGGTTGGTCTGCGCGGGTGTGACCAAGGGCCTCCCTTTGACAAACGCAGAAAAGAACGCCGGCTGGCGCTCGGGTTCAGGCGCGCGGCGAAGCGCCGCGCTGGATGGGACCGATCCGAAACAACGGCTCGGGCGGGTGCTCATGGGGGAACATGTCGGCCGTGAATCGAGGTGTCTCTTCACAGGCCACGTTGAACGCGCGCGCCAGCCGCCGGAACAGCGCCTGCGACGCGGGGTTGTCGTCCGCCACGGTTGCGGTCACGAACGAACAACCGGACAGCGCCGGCAACGCCAGCCAGCGTTGCAGGAGTTGCAGACCCAGACCTTTGCCCTGGTACTCAGGCAACAGACCGACCTGCCAGACAAAGGCAGCCTGTGGTTCGTTCGGCGGGCGGTAACCAACGACCATGCCAACGACACGGTCCTGGTGCTCCGCCACCAGACACGTGCCCGCGAAATCGGAAGCGAACAGCAGGTAGAAGTACGCCGAATTGACTTCGAGCGTGCCGCTGGCTTGCGCCACACGCCACAGGTCAGCGCCATCGTGGGGTTGGGCAGCGCGAAAGGAAAGGGAAATGGCGGGTGCGGTCGGATGCTCGACGGTGGTACTGGTCATGCCATGGGTTGTCTTGGTGACACGCTCCGTGCGCCCTTCGCACCCGAACGTGCCACACCGCGTCAACGCCACATGGGCGGGCACCGCGGCTGGCCGGCCTGCACTCGCAGGCCTACAAAAAAACTCAAGCGACCAACTGGCCGTTGAACGATCATCGGCCTCACTGCGGGGACACGGCGCGTGCGCCGCATCGGGAAGCCAAAGGAACAAGGGCTGTGCGCCTCGTCCTTTTTTAGGTTAACCCGATATGCCGTTCAATGCAACCCGATGTTTCAAAGACCAGAACGGATGTGCCCTGGTCCACGCAGAACTGCACCTCGAGCACTCCGCATTGGCACCATCGGCATGCGCCGCATCGGCATGCCCTTGCCCCCTTTGGTCAGCGAGCTCTGGGCCCAATGCGCCGGTATCACCATGACCATGGCGGCAACGCCACCACCGGGCGGCAGTTTCAGGTGGCGTAGGGAATCCGGGGCAAGTTGGCTACTTCGGATGGAGCCACGCCCGGAGCGATTTCGATGCGCGCAAGCTCCACACTGTTGATCGGAAACGGGCACTCGTCCGCCCACAACTCGGGGTGTTGCCCCAGATCGGGCACGCAGCTGTGAAACATCAGACCCTCGCTAGAACCGCGAAGAACGCCATAGATCATGTAGGTGAACATGCACAACTCCCCACCGTCGATTCAGCCCGACGCCGCATCCCCATTGCACGCGAGACCGGGTGTCTCGCACCGGCACCAAGGCTTGACGAAGCGTTCAGCCCGGGCCTGCAAACCATGCTGCCACAGGCGTTTGACAGGCGGAATGCAACAGCGTGACGGCATCGGGCGCGGCGTGAAATTCTTCTCGGTGAAAACGCACCGGTCGGCGGTTCCAACACCCGACCCCGTCAACGCGGCGTCATCCCTTTGACGCACGGTTGTCAAGCCAGCCCTGCAAGCTGCGCAGGTGGCCCGCGCCGAGGCATCGGCCCCCCGCGGCCGCAACATGACCCTTGGCACAACCGAAAGCACATCCACATGAACCTGCGCACATCCACCCTGTTCGCCCTGGCGGCAGCCTGCCTGAGTCACGCCGCACAGGCCCAAACCCAACCCGCCCATTCGGCCACGCTCGCCGGTCACGCCCTGCTGCCCGCACGAACCTTCATCGCCGCCCCCAAGGACGCACCCGTCGACCTGAAGGTCAGTGGCAAGTTCACCACCGGCAGCCGAGTCGAAGCCGTGGGCAGTGTGGAAGGCCTGTCCGCCGGCCGGCCCACCGGCACATCGCTGCCCTTCAAGGGCCAGCCCGTCCAGGGCCATTCGGGCATCAAGCGCATGGCCGACGGCAGCTACTGGTTGCTGACCGACAACGGCGCGGGGTCCAAGGCCAATTCGCCGGACTTCATGCTGTTCCTCAACCGCTACAAGGTCGATTTCAGGAGCGGAAAGTTCGAGCGGCTGAACACCGTGTTCCTGCACGACCCTGACAAGAAGGTGCCCTTTCGCATCGTGCACGAGGGCACCCGGCAACGCTACCTGACGGGTTCCGACTTCGACACCGAAGGCTTCCAGATCGCCAACGGGCACTTCTGGATGGGCGATGAGTTCGGCCCCTACCTGATCAAGGCCGACATGAAAGGCCGCGTGAAGGCGGTGTACGAAACGCGCGTCGATGACAAGACGGTGGTGTCGCCCGACCACCCTTCGGTGCGGGCACCGGCCGCGCCGGGTGGCGAAGTCAAGTTCCAATCGCGCCGCTCCAAAGGCTATGAGGGTCTGGCCGCATCGCCCGACGGCAGCAAGCTCTATGCCCTGCTCGAAGGCGCGCTGTGGGACGACGCCACCAAGGCCCCCGAAGCGCTGGATGGCAAGCAGTTCCTGCGCGCGCTGGAGTTCGACGTAACCACGGAACAGTGGACTGGCCGCCACTGGAAGTACGTGCTCGAGGCCAACCACCACGCGATCGGAGACTTCAACATGATCAACGCGACAGAGGGCCTGATCATCGAGCGCGACAACGGCGAAGGCACTGTCGACAAGGCCTGCCCCGAGGCCGTCAAGCGCCCCGACTGCTTCCACGACCTCGCCCGCTTCAAGCGCGTCTACAAGGTGGAACTGAGCGAAGCCAACGTGGGCGGCCCGGTGCGCAAGATCGCCCACATCGACCTGATGAACATCGCCGACCCGAACCGACTGGCGCGCAAGCCGCTGACCAACGGCGTGCTCGCCTTCCCGTTCTTCACCATCGAGAACGTCGACATCGTCGATGCGCGCCACATCGTGGTGGGCAACGACAACAACCTGCCCTTCTCCAGCAGCCGCGACCCCAACCAGGCCGACGACAACGAGCTCGTGCTGCTGGAGGTGGCGGACTTCCTGTCGGCTCGCTGAGAGGGGGCGCCAGGCGCCGATTGGTGCCAGGCCCGGTCACCGTGACCGGGCCGTTGGACGAAATCAACTTGTGGTCCAGAAACAGAACGTGAATTGACTGACCTACAGAACGCGAAACCGAGGGCTGAATCCTATAGCTAACCTACTGTCAGAAAACACTTTTTGCAGCCACCGCGGGTGCTGACCACGCCTTCCGGATTGGTCTCAGCACCCCCCTGAACTTCGCTCCATTCGCCTGCGGAAACCACTGGGAAAGCTCACATCTCAACCCGTCAGCACGGCTAGCTGCCAGCCCGTACCTCGCACTCATCTGAGCCGATAGCCTGTAAGTCATCGAGCGGTCTTCTGGTTCGTGCCCCGCGGTTCCAAGCTCAGGGTGGACGCGCTGCACCGTCTGGTGGTCGCTCATTTCTTCTGGCTCCCGCTCGGGTCGATAGGACCGTTCTGAAGCCTCGCACGCCAGATGTCGGCGGACCGGACGCGCCCCCCGCCTGAAGGCGCGGGAGGTGGAGCGGGGGAGACACGGGGAGGCGCAGACTCGCGCGGCGGCTGTTGACTAGGAGCTGCCGCTGGCGGCGCTGGCCGAGCGCCCTTGGCGGCGTTCACATACGGCGCAGCGGGCTGGCTTACCTTGCGTTGCTGCGCGAGGTGAGGAGCGTGAATTTCTTCCTTGTCGTACGGGCGTTGGTCGCGCTGCAGCGTCAGAGCAATCTTGCGATTCCCGTCAATGTCATCGGTGGCCTTCGTCCGCTGACGTTTCGGTAGCGCAGAGGCCATCTTCAAGAGCGTCTGGTGTTGGTCGACGGTGACAAGGCCCTTGCTTCTTGCGGTGGACTCGCGCTCTTTCTGACGCGCAATCTGTCTTGAGGCCCGGTCGCGCATATGCCACAGCTCGATTTCGGTCACCGACATGACCCCATACTGGCGTTTACCGCGCTTCTCACGCTCCAGAATGTCCAACTCGCCAGTCGGAGCAATCCAGTACGCCTCTTCAGGGCGGCTGGGGTGATAGAGCACCGTGATGGAGAGCTTGCCTGATATCGACTGGCGGTAATCCCTTAGTCGCCGGGAGTTGTACTTTGATTTGTTGAGCGTCACGCCGGCCCTGAGTACTTCGACGTTCGGCTTGCGTCGCAGCAGGTTCAGGTAGATGTCGGCTTCCGTACTGCGTCGCGATTGCACGCCTCCCAGCTTCCGGATAGACCACCTCACAATGTCCCGGGACGTGGGCTGCACCCCGTCCTTCTTCATCTCGATGGTCAGGAGGTGCTGCTTGTTCCTGGCCGTGCGTTCAGCGATGAGGTGCAGCACCAGCTTGCGCTCAATCTCCCAGTGGTTCTCAGCCGCGAATTCCTTCGCATGCCGCCTAGCTTCGCGGTCCCGGTCTCGCGTGGTACGGCGCAATCCCCCAGGGTCACGCGACTGCGCGTTCTGCGCGCGGCCTAGCATTGCCTCCTTTCCTCCCTTTTGCTGCGGGTTGTTGCGGCCCGTTGGCCGGACGCGGATGTCCTGGCGTTCGAAAGCTGCTCTGGCTTCATTGCCCACGCCAGGGCCGTTATCGACGACGACTGCTAGTGGCTCAATGTTCTCGTCGTCTGACCAGGCACCCGGGTCGTCAATTTTCAGGTACGCCAAGTGCCGCTTCTTGGACGTTAGCGCGCAGAGCATTGCAAGGCGATAGCCTTCGTCCCAGCTCTCCGCCCCGGTGTAGAGGTGCCACCCTCTTGGGTCGCCTGACTTACGGTCTCGAATCACGACTGCCGTTTCACGTCCAACGTTCTTCGTCTCACCATCGGTTTCGATTTCCAGCACGCCTTCCTTGTTGAAACCAGTGGCGTCGATGCAGAAGATGTCGCCGAAGTTCTCGACGATGTCGTCGTCGTATCCTCTGTGCTCCTGGAGCTCTTTGCTGTCCTTAGGTCCTGCCTTCTGAACATCGAACTTGAGCATCCGAATGAGCGCCGGCACGCGCTTCTCAAACGCCTCAAAGGTAGGAATCTTGTGAGTGCTTATTGGCCAAACAACCTCCTTTCCGTTTGGCGTCTTGGTCTTCTGCACATACAAGAACTTGACCATGAGGTCGTACGTCTTGTGAAGCGAGTGGTCCATCCTCACGTACCAGCACTGGAGCGCGTCGATGAACTTGCGCAGGTCGCTCTCGGTGATGTTGCGACCGGCGTACCTCTCGCTGGCGCCAAGGCTCACCAGAGCGTTAGGTCTGCCTGTCTTGGTGCTGTACGTTCGAACCAGTACGTCCATGTGCCCGCGCTGGTGCGTCATCGCGAGCAGCGCGTTCTCGCCCTTCCCGTACCACGCGTAGTGGTGCAGAAGCCGTCGGACGACCTGCTCCATGAGGCGGTCTGGTTCAGTGACGCCTAAAAGACGCTTAACGTGCTCTCGAATGACAAGCAGACTCGTCAAGGGGGAGTACGCCGCAAACATTGCATCTGGCGTGACAAGCTCCTTGACCTTCAGCATGTCGTCATCACGCTTCGCAACCCATGCCCGATTGCGGTCGATGTTGACCCCCCGCCGCGAACTCTCGAACTTGAACGTGAGTTCCTCGTCAGACCACGCCATGAAATCCGGCCGGACCTGCTCAGGAGCGTCCTGAAGGCGGCCTTTGCGGCGCAGCTCCAAGGTCGGCTCGCGCTGCCACTGCAGGACCGGTGTAGGCACCTGGCTCCATTTCTGCGCCACCTCTTTGAAGAGAAGCTCTTCGCCCTGCTGCGCGATGAACCGGAGCAGCTTCTTGCCGCGGGTGTCATGCACGTAAAGGGCGCCAACGCGCAGAAGGATGCCGTTCGACTGGGATTCACTCATGACACGGCTCCTTCAGAACACCGACCTAAGCTTCCGTCATTGGTCCCGATGGAGCAACTGGGAACGCCTAAAGTAGCTCGGGGCTCGCTGCTTCACGCTTTCTCATGGGAAATGAGAATCCTCAATGGCGATGAGAAGGCTTGAAACAGCAAACCGCCTGCGGTCACCCTCAACGAACACTGGCCCCCTCGTGTTGGAACACGAGGCACGGCAGTCGTCAGGCGTACTTCCTACGCGTTCAGCCGGGTCATCGCTCCGAGACGAGTGCAGGCCGGCACTGGAAAAGCGTTCGTGGTACTGGAAAAGCATTCGTTTGCGAGCCGTTGTCTTTGACGGAGACCTGCCCACCCGGGTTGCACGTCAGCTCTGACGCTCCTACCGGCGCCAAGGTCGCGAAGCCCTGTTACGGTTTTGTTACGAAGATTTGAAGGACTCAGACGGGGGTAGCCAAGTCCGTTCTACAAGGATGCGGGTGTCAAAGAACTCGGCTCTTACAGAGGAAGAACGCCCCTCCGTTTCGCGAACGGTAGGGGGCTGATTTCAGTTTCTGTTTCCGGACCGCAAACTGCCGCCGCCCCGCGCGCCCTCACTCCACCGTGACGCTCTTGGCCAAGTTGCGTGGCTTGTCGACATCGGTGCCTTTGGCCAGCGCGGTGTGGTACGCGAGCATCTGCAGTGGTACCACATGCAGCAGCGGGCTGAGCACTCCGTAGTGCTCGGGCATGCGGATGACGTGGATGCCTTCGCTGTTGGTGATGCGCGTGTCCGCGTCGGCGAGCACGTAGAGCACGCCACCGCGTGCGCGCACTTCCTGCATGTTGCTCTTGAGCTTTTCCAGCAACGTGTCATTGGGCGCCACGGTCACCACCGGCATCGCGGCCGTCACCAGTGCCAGCGGACCGTGTTTGAGTTCGCCGGCCGGATAAGCCTCGGCGTGGATGTAGCTGATTTCCTTGAGCTTGAGCGCGCCTTCGAGCGCGATCGGATAGTGCAGGCCTCGGCCAAGGAAGAGCGCGTTGTCCATGCGCGCGAAGTCCTCCGCCCAACTGATCACCTGCGGCTCCAGCGCCAGCACGGCCTGAAGGGCGACCGGCAGGTGGCGCATGGCCTTGAGGTGGGCCTCCTCGGCTTCATCAGTGAGGTGGCCACGCACCTGGGCAAGCGCCAGCGTGAGCAGGAACAGCCCCGCCAGTTGCGTCGTGAAGGCCTTGGTGGAGGCCACGCCGATCTCGACGCCGGCGCGGGTGACGTAGGCGAACTCGCATTCGCGCACCATGGCCGAGGTGGCCACGTTGCACACCGTGAGGGTGTGCTTCATGCCCAGGCCCTGCGCGTGGCGCAGAGCGGCCAGGGTGTCGGCGGTCTCGCCGCTCTGGGTGATGGTCACCACCAGGGTGCGCGGATTGGGCACGCTGGTGCGGTAGCGGTATTCGCTCGCCACTTCGACCTGCGTGGGAATCTTGGCGATGCTCTCGAGCCAGTACTTGGCGGTGCAGCCGCTGTAGTAGCTGGTGCCGCAGGCGAGGACGAGGACGCTGTCGATGCCCTTGAACACGCTATAGGCGCCGTCACCAAACAGCTCGGGCGTGATGCCGTTGACACCTTCGAGCGTGTCGCCAATGGCGCGCGGCTGCTCGAAGATTTCCTTTTGCATGTAGTGGCGGTAGGGGCCGAGTTCGGCCGCGCCGCTGTGGGCCAGCACGGTGCGCACGGGACGCTGTTCGACACCGAGCGCGCGGCCGCTCGCGTCCAGCACCCAGTAACGCCCGAGCTGCAGATCGACCAGGTCGCCCTCCTCCAGGTACACGATCTGGTCGGTGACCCCCGCCAGCGCCATGGCATCGCTGGCCAGGAAGTGCTCGGCCGCCCCCTCGCCCACACCCAGGACCAGCGGCGAGCCCGCGCGTGCGCCAACCACGCGGTGTGGCTCGTCCTTGTGGAACACCGCCAGCGCGAAGGCACCATGCAACTGCGCCACGGCCGCCTGCAGCGCGGCAAACACGTCGCCCTCGTACAGGGAGTCGACCAGGTGCGCGATGACTTCGGTGTCGGTCTGGCTTTCGAACACGTAGCCCCTGGTCTGCAAGACGGCGCGCAACTCGTCGTGGTTCTCGATGATGCCGTTGTGCACCAAGGCAACGCGGCCGGCCGTGCCGCTCATCGCGCCTGGACCATGGCTGAAATGGGGATGGGCGTTGTGCACCACGGGTGCTCCATGCGTGGCCCAGCGCGTGTGCGCGATGCCCGTGCCACTGGCAATGGATTCCTGCTGCACCTGTTGCACCAGCTCGGCCACCCGGGCCGTGCTGCGCGCCCGCTTGAGACCATCGCTGTGCACCGCCACACCACAAGAATCGTAGCCACGGTACTCCAGCCGCTGCAGGCCTTGCACCAGCACGGGCACGATGTCACGCCCGGAAACTCCTGCCACGATGCCGCACATACCTAACTCCTGAATGTTTGAGATGGCGCGATGCTAAACAGAGCAGGCGGAAATTATTGATCAAACTGGCAAGATATTTGACAGATAATTCTTCATCATCCTTTTCATGGATGAAAAATTCAAAAATATAAAGTCAATGGAACAAATGGACATAGATGAAGCCGACTTGCGCCTGCTGGAGCTGCTGCAAACCGACGCCTCGCGCAGCAACCAGACACTGGCGGCGCTGGCCCACCTCTCTCCACCCACCAGCCTGCGGCGCGTCAAGCGGTTGCGCCAGTCAGGACTGATCGAGCGCGAGGTGGCTCTGCTCAGCGCGGACCGGCTGGCACCGCTGCTGGGCCATGGCCTGACGGCGCTGGTTGAAGTGACCCTGGATCGCCAGGGCGCGGAGCACCTGGACGCTTTCGAGGCGCGCGTGGTGCTCGCGGCTGAAGTGCAGCAGTGCTACCGGGTGAGCCCGGGGCCGGATTTCATGCTGGTGGTGCACTGCACCGACATGCCGGCCTACCTGGCGCTCGCACAGCAACTGTTCACCAGCGACGCCAACGTGCGCAACATCAAGGCATTTTTCAGCCTCAAGCGAGCCAAGTTCGACCCCCGCCTGCCATTGGGTCAGCCTCGTGCCATCGCCCAAAAATGAATACCTTTGCGTGCACGAGCGGACAGGTATTGATGCAAACCACACAAAAGGCGCCCTTGCGTCGGTCCCGAACGGTTGACGGGTCTTCCCTCTTGTAACACGCTCCTAAAATGCTCTCAGACAACCGCATCTGTCTGGTTCAAGGAGGTTGTATGGATGTTTTGACGATCACCCTGGCCACCGCCGTCGCCCTGGTGGTGCTGGCGCTCGGCGTCTGGGTGGTTCGGCGTCTGGCCAGGCGGGCTTCATCGGGTCGGGACGACCGGTACTCGCCGCACCGGATTCTCACGCCCGAGCAGGCACACATGCTGGACTATCTGCAGGACACCTTCCCCGGGCAGGTGGTCTTGCCCAACATGCCGCTCAAGGACATGCTGACCGTCCGCCGTGCCGCTGACCGCAAGCGCGCCGAACAGCGGCTCAGCGAACAGCAGGTGGACTTCGTGGTGTGCGGCCCGGATGGCAGGCCCAGTTTCGCGTTCGACATCGAGCAGCACCACTTGAGTGACGCCAAGGCCAAGGCACACAAGGTCAAGATGAAGAACCGGATCCTCAAGACAGCGGGCGTGCGCTTCGTCTTTCTGAAAGACGGTATCCACCGCATGCCTTCGCCGGCCGATTTCCGGGCCCAGTTGAACCTGGCCGAGTTGCCCAAGCCCAAACCCCGGGAGGAAGGGCGCGAGAGCGCGATGCAACAGCTGGAGAGCCAGTTCTCCGGCTTTGATCAGCAGCACAGCAGCCACAACACCGGTTTTCGCGAGTCGGAGGTCATGGGCATGAGCGGCCTGATGGACCTCAATGGCCATGGTCGCCGCAATGGCCGGCTCAACGGCGATAGCAGCTTCGGCAACAGCCGCGCCCCGGGGGACAGCCGCTTCGATGGCAGTTCGCTCGACGTGCGCGGCGGGTAGCGGGGAGGCACCCCGCCGAAGCCGGTTCTGCGGGTGCTCTGGATGAGAGAGCTCGCGCCGGAAACGCTTTCTCAGGTCTTCTTTTTCGTGGGACGCTGCCAGTTGTCCAGCGCCACCTGCTTGCCGCGAGCCACCGACAGGGCGCCGGGCGCCGCATCCTTGGTGATGGTCGAGCCCGCGCCCACCGTGCCGCCGGCGCCGATGGTCACGGGCGCCACCAGCACGCAGTTGCTGCCCACGTGCACGTCGGCCTCGATCACGGTGCGGTGCTTGTTCGCGCCATCGTAGTTGGCGGTGATGCTGCCCGCGCCGTAGTTCACCCGCTCGCCCACGGTCGCATCGCCCAGATAGGCCAGGTGGTTGGCCTTGGCACCCGCGGCCAGGGTGCTGTTCTTCACTTCGACAAAGTTGCCGATGTGCACGTCGGCACCGAGTTGTGCCCCCGGGCGCAGCCGGGCAAAAGGGCCGATCAGCGCACCACGGCCGACCGACACCCCCAGTGCCTCGCCATCGATATGGGTGAATGGATGGATTCGCGCGCCGTCGTCGATGGCCGCATTGGCGATGACGCAGTTCGCGCCGATGCGCACGCCGTCACCAAGCTTCACGCGGCCCTCGAACACGCAGTTCACGTCGATCTCCACGTCCTGGCCGCAGATCAGTTCACCGCGCACGTCCAGCCGCGCCGGATCGGCCAGGCGCACGCCCTGCTCCATCAACACGTCCGCCAGACGCCGCTGGTGCGCGCGCTCCAGTTCGGCCAGCTGCAAGGGGCTGTTCACGCCCGCAACTTCAACGGCATCGTGCGTGCTGATGGCACGAACCACCAGCCCCTGCGCCACCGCGTGCCTGACCACGTCCGTCAGGTAGTACTCGCGCTGGCTGTTGTCGTTGGTCAAGCCCTTGAGCAAGGGCTTGAGCAAGGATGCCGGTGCCGCCATGACGCCGCTGTACCACTCGGTGATGCGGCGCTGCGCTTCATTGGCGTCCTTGTGTTCCACGATGGCGTGGACCGATCGATCAGCGTCCATCGAACGCACGATCCGGCCATAGCCGGTGGCGTCCCCGCCGGTGTCGACGCTCAGCACCACAAGGTGCTGCCCATCGCAGGCTTGCAGCAGGGCTTCCAGCGTGGATTGGCCGATCAGGGGCACGTCCCCGTTGAGAATCAGCACGACGCCATCGTCTGCCAGCACCGGCACCGCCTGCTGCACGGCGTGGCCGGTGCCCAGTTGTGGCACCTGGCGCACGAAGCGCAGTTGCGGGGCCGCGTTGTCGCCCGCCGCCACAGGTGCACTCAAGCCGGCCTCGACCTGCTCGGCGCCATGCCCTGTAATCACCACCACCGAGCGCGCAGATAACCGCGCCGCGCGGTCGATGACGTGCTGGGCCAGTGCGCGACCGCCCAATCGGTGCAACACTTTGGGCCGTTGGCTCTTCATGCGCGTGCCTTTGCCGGCCGCCATCACCACCACATCCACAGGGAACGACATGAACACCTCTTTCGGAGACGGGTTGCGCAGCGTTCTTGCCGGCAAGCCCCAGCGGCGGATTATCGCGCCACGGGTGCGGCGCACGGGCGCGGTGCTGGTGCTGGCCCTCGTGCTCGCGGCCTGCACGGCCACGCGCCTGGCCTACAACCAGGCGCCCACGCTGGGCTACTGGTGGATCGATCGCCACGTGGACCTGAACGACGCGCAGTCGGTGCAGACACGCCAGGATCTGGACAATTTCTTCCAGTGGCACCGCAGCCAGGAGCTGCCCGCCTATGCCGGCCTGCTGCGCCAGTGGCAGTTCATGGCAGCCGACCGGATCACGCCGGCCCAGGTCTGTGCCGCGTTCGAGCAGGTCCGGGTGCGGCTGGACCATGCTGCCGCCGAGGCCGTCGAACCGCTGGCCCGCCTGGCCTTGCAGCTCAGTCCAGCGCAGCTCGACCACCTCCAGCAACGGCAGGCAAAGACCAACGAGGAATTTGAAAAGGACTTTCTGCGCGGAAGCCCCGAGCAACGCCTGGAACGGCGGCTGGAGAAGGCGGTGGATCGCAGCGAATCGTTCTACGGTCCCCTGAGCCCCGAGCAGCGCGCGCTGTTGCGCGCGCAGTTGCAGGCCTCCCCCTTCGACCCGCAACGCACACAGGCCGAACGGCTGCGGCGCCAGGCCGACCTGCTGCAGACCGTGCGCGACGCGCAGGCCGAGCCGCACAAGGCCGAGCAACGGGTGCGCGAGCACATCGCGCGCATTCGCCAGTCGCCCACACCGGGCTACGACGCCTACAGCCAGGCGCTGGTGCAGCAGGGTTGCATCCAGATTGCAGCCCTGCACAACAGCAGCACGGGCGAACAGCGCGCCAGCGCGGTGGCCACACTCCAGGGCTACGAGAGCGACCTGCGCACGCTGAGCGCCCAGCGCTGAGTCGCGCCGGCCCGGCGGCGGGCACCACAACCGGACGCGCGCCGCGGCACACGCCGCGATTTGGTGCGAGCGAGGATCCCGCACACCCACTGCGCACGAGCCCGGTGCATCTGTCTTGCATACAAGGCTTGTATGGCCATGGCACGGAATTCGCATGAAGGACCGTCAAAGGTCATTCATGGTCAGTTCCACCGACATCGCCCGACGCATCATCGAAGCCGTCCTGGCCCAGCGCCTCGCCCCGGGCACGCGCCTGGGCGAGCAAAGCCTGTCGATGCTGTTCGACTGCAGCCGCACGCTGGTGCGCGAGGCGCTGGTGCGCCTGGCCGCGCGCGGCATCGTCACCGTGAGCTCGCGCCGGGGCTGGTACGTGGTGCAGCCTTCGCATGCCGAGGCGCTCGAGGCTTTCGAGGCGCGGCGCGTGATCGAAACCGGCCTCATCCGCGGCACACCCCACATCGACAAGTCGGCCATCAAGCGCCTGCGCCAGCACCTGCGGCAGGAGCAGGCCGCACTCAAGGGTGACGACGTCGGCCAGCGCAGCTACCTGCTGGGCGACTTCCACGTCTGCCTGGCCGAGTGCCTGGGCAACCAGCTGCTGGCCGACACCTTGCGCGACTTCACCGCGCGCACCACGCTCATTGCCATGCTGTACCAGAGCAACCACGACGCGGTGCAGTCCTGCCAGGACCACGCCGACATCGTCGCCGCCCTGGAGCAGGGCGACACCACCACCGCCGAGCGGCTGATGGAAGCGCACATCGGCCAGGTGCAGGCCGCCTTGCGCCTGGGCACACCCAGCGACCCGCTGGCCGACCTGCGCGAGGCGCTGGCGCCGGTGCGCGAAGCTGGCGACCCCTCCACCGCTGCCGCGTCCACCCGAAAGCGCGGCGGCAAGAAACCCCCATCCACCCCCACCCCCGAGACCTACCTAGGAGCCCTGCTATGAACCCCTCGAAACGCGCCCTGCTTGCCACCTCCATTGCCCTGGCCACCGCCCTGGGCCTGGGGCACGCCCACGCCCAGACGGCGCTGGAGAACGTGATGAAGAACAAGCTGATCAAGATCGCCGTGCCCACCGACTTTCCACCCTACGGCTTCGTCGGCATCGACCTCAAGCCCCAGGGCCTGGACGTGGACGCGGCCAACTACATCGCCGGCAAGCTCGGCGTGAAGGTCGAGCTGGTGGCCGTGACCAGCGCCAACCGCATTCCCTACCTGCAGACGAAGAAGGCCGATCTGGTGATCTCCACGCTGGGCAAGAACGCCGAGCGCGAGAAGGTTATCGACTTCACCGCGGCCTACTCGCCCTTCTTCCAGGCCGTGTACGGGCCCAAGGGCACCGCGCTGGCCGACTTCAGCGGACTGGGCGGCAAGTCGGTGGCGGTCACACGCGGCGCCATCGAGGACCAGGAGCTCACCAAGGTGGCCCCGGCCAGCACCGACATCAAGCGTTTCGAGGACAACAACGCCACCGTCTCAGCCTTCGTCTCCGGGCAGACCCAGTTCATCGCCACCGGCGTCTCGGTGGCCGACAACATGATCAAGCGCAACCCCGCACTGGGCGCCGAGTACAAGTTGCTGCTCAAGGACAGCCCGAACTTCATCGGCGTGGCCAAGGGCGAGGACGCGCTGCGCCTGAAGGTCAACGAGATCATCGCGGCGGCCAAGAAGTCGGGCGATATCGATGCCATGGCAAAAAAATGGCTGGGCCGTCCGGCTGGCAACCTGCCTGAATAAGCCTGGGCGGAAGCACCGGGGCCACCGATGGGCATCGAACTCGACTTCCTGGCCGTGCTCGCGCAATGGCCTCTGCTGGCCCGGGGCGTCCTCTGGACGCTGGGCCTGACCGCCATCTCGGCGGTGATCGGCCTGCTGGTGGGGGTGGCCTGCGCCTGGGCGCGCAGCCATGGCCCGCTGGCCTTGCGCTGGCTCGCGGCCAGCTACGTGGAGCTGATCCGCAACACGCCCTTCATCGTGCAGCTGTTCTTCGTGTTCTTCGGCCTGCCGGCGGCGGGCGTGAAAGTCACGCCGGAAATCGCGTCCGTCATCGCGATGGTGATCAACCTGGGTGCGTATGCGGCCGAGATCATTCGCGCCGGCATCGAGGCCACGCCCAGGGGCCAGATCGAGGCCGCGGCCAGCCTGGCGCTCTCGCGCATGCAGACCTTCCTGCACGTGGTGCTGCCGCCCGCGCTCAAGAAGGTGTGGCCCGCGCTGACCAGCCAGATCATCATCGTCATGCTCGGCTCGGCGGTGTGCGGCCAGATTTCCACGCAGGAACTGAGCTACGCGGCCAACCTGATCCAGAGCCGCAACTTCCGCGCCTTCGAGGCCTTCATCGTCGCCACCGGCATCTACCTGCTGCTGTCCATCGGCGTGCGCGGTGTGTTGAACTGGCTCGGCCCGCGCTACCTGTTCGGAGGCCGCCGTGGTTGACTTCACTCTCTGGGACATCGTGCGCAACCTGTTGCTGGCCGCGCGCTGGACGGTCGCGCTGTCGCTGATCGCCTTCGTTGGCGGCGGCATCGTGGGCCTGGCGCTGCTGGTCGCGCGCACCGCGCGCTGGCCCGGCGCCGAGACCTTCGTGGCCGGCTACGTGCAGCTCTTCCAGGGCACGCCGCTGCTGATGCAACTCTTCCTGGCCTACTTCGGCCTGGCGCTGTTCGGCTTCGAGACCTCGGCCTGGACGGCCGCCTCGGTGGCGCTCACGCTCTACACCAGCGCCTTCCTGGTCGAGATCTGGCGCGGCTGCGTGGCCGCCGTGCCCAAGGGCCAGTGGGAAGCCGCGCAAAGCCTGGCGTTGAACTTCGGCGAGCAGCTGCGCTACGTGGTGCTGCCGCAGGCCACGCGCATCGCCATCGCACCGACCGTGGGCTTTCTGGTGCAGGTGGTCAAGGGCACGGCGCTGGCTTCGGTGATCGGCTTCGTCGAACTCACCAAGGCCGGCACCATGATCACCAATGCCACCTTCGCTCCCTTCCTGGTCTACAGCTGCGTGGCCCTGATGTATTTCGCGCTGTGCTTCCCCGTGAGCCTGTACGCGCGCTCCCTGGAAAGGAAACTCAATGGAAACCGCTGAAGACCCCGTGGCCAGCCAGGCCGCCACCGCCGTGCGCACCATCGTCGACATCCGCGCGCTGCGCAAGTCCTATGGCAGCAACGAAGTGCTCAAGGGCATCGACCTGCAGGTGAAGGCCGGCGAGGTGATCGCCATCATCGGCAAGAGCGGTTCGGGCAAGAGCACGCTGCTGCGTTGCATCAACGGGCTGGAGGAATTCCAGGCCGGCGCGCTCACCGTGGACGACAAGCCGCTGCTGCACAAGGACGCCGCCGCCATGCGCGAACTGCGCCAGCACGTGGGCATGATCTTCCAGAACTTCAACCTTTTTCCGCACCTGAGTGTGGGCCGCAATGTGATGCTCGCGCCCGGCCTGGTGAAGAAGACCGCCAGCGCCGAAGGCATGGAGCGCGCGCGGCAGCTGCTCCAGCGCGTGGGCCTGGGCGAAAAGTTCGACGCCTTCCCCGACCAGCTCTCGGGTGGCCAGCAGCAGCGCGTGGCCATTGCCCGCGCGCTGGCCATGCAGCCCAGCGTGCTGCTGTGCGACGAGATCACTTCCGCGCTCGACCCCGAGCTCGTGGGCGAAGTGCTGCGCGTGGTGGAGTCACTGGCCGACGAAGGCATGACGCTGCTGATGGTCACGCACGAGATGGGTTTTGCGCGCAAGGTCAGCGACCGCGTGATCTTCATGCACCAGGGCCGCGTGCATGAGATGGGACCGCCGGAACAGCTCTTCGGTGCGCCTCAGACGCCGGAACTGCAGCAGTTCCTCTCCTCGATCCACTGAGCGTCACGCCACGAAGCGCATCCAGCCCCAGACGACGGCGAGCGACAACAGCGTCACCGGTATGCCGGTGATCGCATGCCGCTTCCAGTCAATCTCGATGCCCTGCCGGCGCGCCAGGTCGGCCACGATCAGGTTGGCGATCGAGCCCACCAGCAGCAAGTTGCCGGCAAAGGTGGTGGCCAGCGCGAGCATCACGCCGGCCTGCTCGCCGCTGCCCGACAGGTGCGGCAGCAGCAACATGACAGCCGGCACGTTGGACACCAGGTTGGACAGCACGGCGCCCGCCACCAGCAGTGGGCCCGGGTCGGTGAGCAGCACGCCCTGCGTGCCCAGCCAGGTGACGGCCTGCGCGGCCAGCCCGGTGGTTTCGAACGCATGGTTCACCACGAACAGGCCCATGAACAGGATCAGCAGCGGCCAGTCCACCAGGCCCATGACATGCGCCGAGTGCAGGCGGCGGCTGAGCAACAGGAGGCCCGCGCCCACCAGCGCGGCCACGTCGCGTGGCCAGTCGGTGAAGAGAAAGATCAGCATCAGCGCGCTGGCGACCACCAGGCCCTTGGTGGTCTGCCAGGTATCAAACCTGGGCTCTGCATTCACCTCCTCTCTCTCCGGGAGACGGCTGGTGTGAATGTGCTGCGCCCCCGCGACCGACCCCGGCCCGAACGCCAGCCAGGCCCACAACAACACCAGCCCGATCAACACCGGCGGCAAGGCCTGCCGCGCGTAACCACCGAACGGCAGTTGCAGCACCGAGCCGATCAGCATGTTCTGCGGATTGCCGATCAGCGTCGCGGCCGAACCGATGTTGGCCGCGCAAGCCAGGCCGATCAGGAACGGCAGGGGGTTCATGCCGCGTTGCAGGCACAGCCGCGCCACCACCGGCGTCATGGCCAGGCAGACGATGTCGTTGGAGAACACCGCCGAGAGCGCGCCGGCCACGACGATCAGCACGGCCAGCAGCGCATGGCGCGACAGCGGCAGCGCACCCACGCGGCGTGTCACCGCGGCGTAGAAACCGCCCAGCCGCATCTGCGCCGACACCACCATGAACGCAAACAGCAGCACGATGGTGGGCAGGTCGATCGATCGCGCGGCGTCTTCCACCGGGAGACCGGCCAGTGCGATCACCGCAATGGCGCCCAGCAGCGCCACGCCCGATCGGTCCAGTTTCAGGCGCGGCAGGCCGCCGAGGAACATGCCCAGGTAAACAACGGCAAACACGGCAACGATGCCCCAGTCCGTGGCGGTGTGGTGCAAGGTGGCGGCGGCGGTGGGCATGTTGGGCGCGATCGTAGCGCGCCCATGAAAAAGCCGCCCGAAGGCGGCTGGTCGGAGCGGCGGCGTTCAGCCCTGCAGGGCCGCCCACATCTCCTTGTCGCGCTCGGCGGTCCAGATGCGCGGGTTCTTGATGCCCTTGGCCTCGTCGTAGGCGCGGCTCACGTCGAACGGCAGGCAGTGCTCGTAGATGAACACGTGGCCGAACACCGGGTCCATGCTCTTGCGGGTGTGGGCCATGGCCGCCTTGAGGTCCATGCCGGCGGCGGCGGCTTCCTTGCCGGCCTGAAAAAGCGTGGTGACCCAGCGCTTCGTGTAGTCCAGCGCCTTGTTCACGTCGGCATTGCCCTTCATGGCTTCGCCGCGGCCGGGCACGATGTACTCGGCCTTGAGGGCGCGCAGGGCTTCCAGCGTGGCGGGCCATTCCTCCAGTTGCGCGTCGCCGGTGTAGACGCCGGCTTCGTATTCGACCAGGTCGCCACTGAACAGCACTTTTTCTTCCTCCACCCAGGCGATGGTGTCGCCGCGGGTGTGGCCCGGGCCCGGGTGCCAGATCTGCACCTTCACGCCACCCAGGTCGACTTCCAGGCTGCCCTGGCGACCGGGCTTGCCGTCGCCAATGACCATGGTGGGCCAGGTCAGGCCGGGCACCGTGTCGGCGCCGCGGAACAGGCGCGGGAAGCGCTCCATCTCGCTCTGCATGTCCTGCGCGCCGCGCTCGACGATGAGTTCGTAGGTGCCGCGGCTGGCGATCACCTCGGTGGCGCCCTCGGCCTGGTAGGCGGCGGCGCCCAGCACGCGCACCGCGTGGTAATGGGTCAGCAGCACGTATTTGATGGGCTTGTCGGAGACGGTGCGGATCTGCTTGATCAGGTCCTGCGCCATGGCGGGCGTGGCCGTGGCGTCGCTCACCATGATGAACTTCTCGCCAATGATCACACCCGAGTTCGGGTCGCCTTCGGCGGTGTAGGCCCAGCAGTGGGGGCTCAGCTGTTCAAAGGTGGTTTTCTTGTCGGCCAGGTCGGCCTGGGAGGCGAAGGCTTTGCTCATGGGGTCGGTCTCCGTGTGGGGGAGTGCGAATTTTACCTAAACGAAATCGATTTCACATCAGTAAACTTGAATTCCTGCTGAGATGTCGGGACATCGTGGGCCGGCATCACCCGGAAAGACCGCGTTCGAGCATCGCCACCACCTCGTCGGCGAAGGCGCCGTAGCTCATCGGGCCGCCCGGGCGCAGCCAGGTGAAGGTCCAGTTGATCATGCCGAACAGCATCATGGTGAGCGCCGTCTGGTTGGCCGGCGTCACGCGCTCGGGGTAGGCACGCTTGATGAAACGGGTGAAGGCAGCCACCACGTCGCGCTGGCGGTTGACGATCAGTTCGCGCTGCGTCTCGCCGAGGAATTTGGTGTCCGACACCAGCGCCACGTGGCGCGTGGCCGAGGTCTCGTATTCGGCGAGGAACGCGCGCACCAGCTCGCTCAGGGCGTCGCGCTCGCTCAGGTTCTTGCGCTGCGCGCGCGCCTCGGCCTCGCCGATCAAAGCCAGCAGACGCTGGGTGTAGCGGTCCAGCAGATCGAAGAGGATGGCTTCCTTGCTCTCGTAGTAGTGGTACAGCCGCGCCTTGCTGGTGCCGCAGGCGGTGGCGATGTCGTTCATGCTCGCGGCAGGAAAGCTCTGCGCGGCGAAGCAGCGTGCCGCCACGTCGAGGATTTCATCGCGCTTGAGATCGTGCGAGGCGGATTTGGGTCTGGCCATGGGTGGATTGTCACCCGTGCCGCCCTTACCATGGCGCCATGGTCAAACCCGTCGATCCCTTTGCACTGCATGCCTGCGAGCTGCTCTCGGGCGTGGGGCCCTGCGTGCCCAAACGCATGTTCGGCGGCTGGGGCATTTCCACCGACGGGATGAACATCGCCATCATTGCCTGGGACACGCTCTTCCTGAAGACGAATGCCGAGACCGAGCCCCGCTGGCTGGCCGCCGGTGCCCGGCCCTTCATCTACGAGGCCAAGGGCAAATCCATGAAGCTGCACTACCACACGCCCCCGGACGAAGCGCTGGAATCGCCGGCCCTCATGCTGCCCTGGGCGCGGCTGGCGCTGGAGGCCGCCGTGGCCGCGCGCCAGCCCAGGAAGCGGGCCGCGCGCGGGTAAGCCGATTCAGGGGGGATTCGACTCGAAGCGTGTGAGCACCCTGCCGCGCCCGGCCACCAGGTATTCGCTGTAGCCGAGCACACCGCGCAGCAAGCGGGCAAAGGCCCAACCCGCCTGACCCAGCGCCACCGCAAGCTCGCGCGAGGGCGTCACCACCTCTCGCCCAAAGCGCCCCGGTCGTTCAACGGGCTGCGCCTCGGCTTCAGCAGCCCAGTCGAAGCGCACCGCAGCGGCACCCGCGCCAGCCAGCGGCCAGGGCTCCATCACCAGGCGCGCGCCCGCGGGCACGGACAGGCTCTCGCCGGCTTGCAGGACATGGTCGCCCGACTCGTTGCCGGCGCCCTCGTGAGGCAGTCCCAGGGTCACCCACGCGCTGCCCTGGGTGATCTGCAGGCGGCTGGGCACATGCGGGCGCAGGGTCATCGCCCGGCGCGCATCCAGACGCCAGCCGCACGCCACTGCCTTGCTGGCGACGCGGTCGGAAGACACAAAAGGAAGAGAGGCGGAACGGGTGCTCATGGGTAACTCCTTGAAGAGGACGATGGCTCATCCTGGGCATCAATGTTCGCGTCACAGCCCCTTGTCGTCCAATGAATTGGCGGTAAGCTATTGATTCGATTCCCGCATCAATGCCCGGAGCCTCCATGCAGCTCACCAGCAGCCACCCCCGCACCCGACCGATCGCCGCCGGACACCTGCGCGCGTTCGAAGCCGTCGCGCGGCACCTCAACTTCCGCGCAGCCGCCGAGGAGCTCTCCCTCACGCAAAGCGCGGTGAGCCGCCAGATCCAGGCACTGGAGGACGAGGTCGGCACCGCCCTGTTCCTGCGCCACACACGCGCGGTCGAACTCACGAGCGCGGGCTCTCAACTGCTGCGTGCGGCCAGCATGGCGCTCGAGCGCGTGGACGCTGCCGTGCGGCAGATCCGCCAGAGCGCGGGCCGCAAGAGCGTGGCCATCACCACCTGGGCCTCGTTCGCCTCCATGTGGCTGATCCCGCGCCTGGAGGCCTTCCAGCGCGACCACCCCGACATCGACATCCGCATCGACGCGAGCGACAACGCGGTGGACCTGGCCACCTCCGACGTGGACCTGGCCTTGCGCTACGCCGTGCCGCAGGTGGTGCCGGCCGGCGCGCAGCGCCTGTTCGGCGAACAGCTCACGCCCGTGGCCAGCCCGTGGCTGCTGCAGTCCCACCCGATCCAGCGCGTCGAGGACCTCGCGCGCTGCGCATTGATCGAAGCGGGCGATGCGCACCGCACCCGCCACCTGGAATGGCTGACCTGGCAGCGCTGGCTCGACACCTATGGCGCGCCGCCGGCCTCGCCCGCGGGCAAACGCTCGCGGGCCGCCGCACACACCAGACTCTCGACACAGCGCTGGATGTACTTCAACTACGCCAACCAGATCGTGCAGGCCGCACTCACCGGGCAGGGCGTGGCGCTGGCGCGCCTGCCACTGGTGGCCGAGAGCCTGGCCAGCGGCGCACTGGTCGAGCCCTTGCCGCACGCGCGGCTGGACTCGCCCCTGGCCTACTGGCTGATGGTGGCGCCGCGCAGCCTGCAAAGGCCAGAGGTGAAAGCCTTCTGCGACTGGTTGCTGCAGCAGGCCGCGGCCACGCGCGAGGCCATCGGCGACGTGCCCGACCCGGACACGGTCGACAACATTGACTGACCGCGCCACCCTCGAATGACGGCCACCCCATGAGACTCCTTCCGCCACCCAGCGGCAACCTTCGCAGCATCGTCTGCATGCTCGCGGCGGTGGGCTTCTTCGCGCTCATGGACGCCGTGCTCAAGGCGCTGTCGGCGCGCTACCCGGTGCTGCAGATCGCGGCCCTGCGCGGGCTCACCGCCCTGCCCCTGGTGCTGCTCTACATCGCCTGGCGCGGTGCGTGGCACAGCGTGTGGCGGGTGCGCTGGCCGCTGCACCTGCTGCGAGGCGTGCTCGGCATCCTGATGCTCTCGCTGTTCACCCTGGGCGTGCGCGAGCTGCCGCTGTCGGCCGCCTACACGCTGTTTTTCGTCGCGCCCCTGCTGATCACCGCGCTGTCGGTGCCCGTGCTCAAGGAGCGCGTGCCCGCCGCGCACTGGTGGGCCATTGCGGCGGGCTTCGCGGGCGTGCTCATCGCGCTGCGCCCCAGCGGCGATGCGCTGCAGGCGGGCTTCGTCACGCTCGGCGGCCTGGCCACGCTGGCCGCGGCGCTGTGTTACGCCGTCGCGGCCATTGCAGGGCGGCTGGCGAGCCGCACCGACAGCAGCGAGAGCCTGGTGCTGTGGATGATGGTGCTGCTCTCACTCGGCGCGGGCGCGCTGGCCTTGCCGGACTGGGTGGCCATCCAGCGCACGGATGCGCCCCTGCTGCTGGCTTTGGCCCTCACCGGCTTCGGCGGCCAACTGGCCATCACCGAAGCCTTCCGCCATGGCCAGGCCTCGGCCGTGGCACCGTTCGAGTACAGCGCACTGGCCTGGGGCGTCGGCCTGGATTGGTTGATCTGGCAGTCGCTGCCGTCCGCGCACACCTGGTTCGGTGCCGCCATCGTCATCGGCAGCGGGCTGTACCTGGTGCGGCGCGAGAAACGCATCACCGAAGTGCACGCCAGCGCCGAACACCCCTGAAACACCACGACCCCGCGCAGCGGCGGAGCGTGGGGGCCCTACTTCATCGGCCACATCACGCCGGTATCGGAGAGGATCGCATCCAGCGGCACGTCGTGTGGCTCGGGCGCCAGGTCGGGCAGGTAGCCGAAGTCGTAGCCCAGGCCCACGGTGAAGGGCTTGGGGCTCAGGCTGGCGAGCGTGCGGTCGTAGAAGCCACCGCCGTAACCCAGCCGGAAGCCACCGGGGCCGTAGCCCACGCAGGGCACGAAGATCAGCGTGGGCTCGATGATCTCGGTGTCCTTGGGCTTGGGAATGCCGTAGGCGTCCTCTTCCATCGGGCAGCCCGGGTACCAGGTGTAGAAAGTCAGCGTCTTGTCGACCTTGTTCACCACCGGCAGGCCGATGCGGCGGTGCCGCTGCTGCCCCTGCACGTCCTCTTCCAGCCCGGCCTCCTGCCAGCGGAACAGCGCCGGCAGCGGGTCGAATTCGCCCTTGATGGGCCAGTAGGCGCCGATCACGGCGTCGGGCCGGTGGATCAGCCACACGCGCATGACCCGCTGCAGCAGGTCGTTGCGCCACGCCCGGTCCGCCAGCGCCTGGCGCTTTTCGATCAGCGACTTGCGCCAGCCGGCCTTGAGCGCCGCCGCCGATCCTTCAGGGTGCGTGACAGGGGCTTTGCGGGAACTCTGGCCGTCTTTGTTGTCCATAATCGATACATGAAAACGGTGGGTGCAAAACAGGGGCTTTCGCAGTGGATCGGCCAGCGCATGCAGGGCTTGCGCGCGCTGCTGGGCATGCGGCTGATTATGGCGGTGCTGGCGCTGCCAGCCCCGCTCTGGGCACAGACCGCACCCGGCGACACCGCGCTGCTGGACATGCGCGAAGCCTTCCGGCGCAACAGCACGACACAGCTCGCTGCCCTGCTGCCCGCCGTGCGCGGCCATGTGCTGGAACCGCTGGCGGTGTACTGGGACACCCGGGCGCGCCTCGAACTGGCCAGCCCGGCGGAGATTCGCGCGGCGCTCGCCCGCATGCCCGGCACCTACTGGGAAGACCGGCTGCGCAACGACTGGCTGTTGCTGCTGGGCAAGTCGCGCGACTGGGCCAATTTCGACACCGAGTTGCCGCTCTTTCGCATGAAGGACGACCGCCAGGTCCGCTGCTACGCGCTGCTGCGCGACATGGCCACCGGGCGCATGCCGCCCGAAGCGATCGCAGCCCAGGTGCAGGCCAACTGGCTGGCACAGCGCGATGCCGACGACGGCTGTGCGAGTGCTGCGCAGACGCTGCTCGATGCGGGCCACCTCAAACCCCAGGTGGTGTGGCAGCGCGCGCGGCTGGCCATGGACGCCAACCGCCCGCGCGTGGCCGCGCAGGCCGTGGCCATGATCGACCCGGAGCTTGCCACCCAGGTCGACGGCATCGCCAGCGACCCGGCCAAGTACCTCGACGAGCGCATCACCGCCCTGCGCGTGCGCACCCGGGAAATGGTGACACTGGCCATCATCCGCCTGGCGTTCAGCGACCCCGCTGCGGCAGCGCTCGAGATGGAACGCACGCGCTGGAAGGCGCAGCTCACGCAGGAAGAGCGCGGCTGGGCCTGGGGCGTGATCGGCAAACGCTCGGCCCAGAAACTCCAGGAGGAGGCACTGAACTGGTTTGCCCGGGGCGAGGACCGCTACATGGACGACGACCACCTTGCGTGGAAGGCGCGCGCCGGCATGCGCGCGGGCGCCTGGGGCGCGGTGCGCGATGCGGTCAATGCCATGAGCACGGCACAGCAGCGCGAACCCGCCTGGGTGTACTGGAAGGCGCGCGCCCTGCAGGCGCTCCAGCAGCCCGATCCGGTCGCCGCGGCGGCCGAAGCGCGGGCCCTGTTCGAGTCGATCGCCTCCAGCCGCGACTTCTACGAACAGCTGGCGCTCGAGGCGTTGGGGCGCACCATCGACGTGCCTGAGGTGCCCGCCCCGCTCACCGCAGCGGAAACCGCCGCCGCGCAGGACAACCCGGGCCTGCGCCGCGCCCTTGCCGCGATCCGCCTGGGCCTGCGCGGCGAGGGCGTGCGCGAGTGGCACTACACCGTGGCCCTGCACGACGCCGGTGGCATGGCCGAGCGCGAGCTCCTCGCGGCGGCCGACCTGGCCTGCCGCAACGAGTTGTGGGACCGCTGCATCAACACCAGCCTGCGCACACCCGTGGCCCAGGACCACGCCCAGCGCTTTCCGACGCCGCACCGCGCCCAGGTCACCGAACGCGCCCGCGAGATCGGCCTGGATCCGGCCTATGTGTACGGCCTGATCCGGCAGGAAAGTCGCTTCGTCACCGAGGCACGCTCGGGCGTCGGCGCCTCCGGCCTGATGCAGGTGATGCCGGCCACCGCGCGCTGGACCGCGCGCAAGATTGGTCTGAGCAACTTCAGGCCCGGCCAGATCAACGAGCGGGACACGAACATCCAGATCGGCACCGCCTACCTCAAGCTCGCGCTGGACGATTTCGAAGGCTCGCTGCCCCTGGCCGCCGCGGCCTACAACGCCGGGCCCAGCCGCTCGCGCCAGTGGCGCAACGGGCCGGTGCTGGCCGGCGAGGTGTGGACCGAGAACATTCCATTCGAGGAAACGCGCGACTACGTCAAGCGCGTGCTCGCCAACACCACCAACTACGCGGCGCTGATGACCGGACAACCGCAATCCCTGCGCGCGCGCCTGGGGGTGGTGGGTCCCCGCCCCGCCACGGCGCAAGCCATCAACAGCGAACTGCCATGAAGAACATCCTCGTCCTCGGCGGCACGGGCTTCATCGGCCGCCATGTCTGCGAGAAGCTGCACCGCGAGGGCTGGCGCATCACCGTCCCCACGCGACGGGCCGTCAACGCCGCTGCCGTGCAACACCTGCCCCGCGTGACCGTGCTCGAGGCCGACGTGCACGACCCGGCGCAGTTGCTGGACCTGCTCTGCGGTCACGATGCCGTGGTCAACCTCGTCGCCATCCTGCATGGCAGCGAGGACGATTTCGAACGCGTGCACGTCGAGCTGCCGCTGTCTCTGGCGGAAACCTGCGCTGCCGACGGCGTGCGCCGCGTGGTGCACATCAGCGCGCTGGGCGTGAGCCTGGACGGACCGTCCCGCTACCAGCGCAGCAAGGCCCGCGGCGAGGAGGTGCTGCGCGGCGCGGGCCTGGACCTGACCATCCTGCGCCCAAGCGTGGTGTTCGGCGCGGGCGACCGCTTCCTCAACCTGTTCGCGCGCATGCAGGCGCTGCTGCCCGTGGTGCCACTGGCCAGCGCGGGCGCGCGTTTCCAGCCCGTATGGGTTGAAGACGTGGCGCGGGCCGTGGTGGCCGCCCTGCGCGACCATGGCCTGCCCATGAGCAGCGTGGGACAGACCTTCGAGTGCGCCGGGCCGGATGTGCTGACCCTGGCCGAGCTGGTGCGACTGGCCGGGCGCCACGGCAGCCGGGAGCGCCCGGTCTGGCCGCTGCCCGGCTTCCTGGCCCGCCTGCAGGCCCGGGTCATGGAGCTCGCGCCTGGCGAGCCGCTAATGAGCCGCGACAACCTGGCCGCCATGTCGGTCGACAACGTGGCCACACACCAGTGGCCTGACCTGGCCGCGCTGGGCATCACCCCGGCCAGCGTGCACAGCGTGGCGCCGACCTACCTGGGCCAGCGCGGCGTGCGCACCCAGTTGCTGAGCTACCGGCACGGCGCGGGCCGCTGAACCTCGCGCAAACCTTCTGACGGATGGGCGGCTACGGGGGTATTTTTTTGGCACACTCGGCGTGTCTCAAAAATGAGTACCTTTAACCGACAGGAGTGCCCATGGCCAGCCCGCCCGAAAGAAGCCCGAATCGCAAAGCGCCCGTCGCGCACAGGGTTTCGTCCAGCCGCCCAGAACACCACCGTGATGTGGTCAATCGCCTCAAGCGCATCGAGGGCCAGGTGCGTGGCCTGATCGACATGGTCGAGAGTGGGCGCGGCTGTGAGGACGTGGCCCAGCAGATGGCGGCCGCGCGCAAGGCCATGGACAAGGCCTTCTACCGCATGATGGCCTGCTCGGTGATGGAAGCGGTGTCGGTATCGGACTCGGAAATGACCACATTTCGCGAAGTCGAGCGTTCCACACGAATTCTCGAAAAATACGCCTAAAGCATTCATTCGACAACGCCGCGAACGCCCCAGCGCGATGGGTGGCGGCGGGAATCAATCGCAGGCCACTTTGGCATCAATGGCGCGGCCGCAACGCCCTACCATGGAGCACGATTTTTCAGGAGATTCGTCCCATGGCTTTGCAGCTTTACGTCGGCAACAAGAACTATTCGTCCTGGTCCATGCGCCCCTGGGTGCTCATGAAGCAGGCGGGCATCCCGTTCGAGGAGGTCATGGTCCGCTTCGACTCCTTCGACCCCGACTCGGCCTTCAAGAGGCGCCTGCGCGAAGTCAACCCCCTGGGCAAGGTGCCGGTGCTGGTCGACGATGGCTTCGTCATCTGGGACACGCTGGCGATTGCCGAGTACCTGGCCGAACGCTTCCCCGAAAAGCAGCTGTGGCCGGCCGATGTGAAGGCCCGGGCGCGGGCGCGCAGTGTCTGCGCCGAGATGCACAGCGGCTTCAGTGCCCTGCGCAACCACTGCCCGATGAACATCGAAGCCTCCCTGCACGACACCGGCCGCCTGATCTGGCGCGACCAGGCCGGTGTGCGCGCCGATGTCGCGCGCCTGTGCGGGTTGTGGAGCGAGCTGCTCACGGCGCAGCCGGCCGGTGGCCTGCTGTTCGGCGACTTCAGCATCGCCGACGCCTATTTCGCGCCGGTGTGCATGCGCATCCGGACCTACGGCCTGCCCGTTCCCGCCGACCTTGAGGCCTATGTGGCGCGGGTGAGTGCGCTCCCGGGCGTCAAGGCCTGGGTGGATGAGGCGCTGGCCGAGCACGACTTCATCGCTTTCGACGAACCCTACCGGCTGGGCCGCTGACGCGGGCTCGGCCCCGGTTGCGGCGCTCTACACTCGCCGCATGAAGACCTATCTCGTGGGCGGTGCGGTGCGCGACGCGCTGATGGCACGCGCCACCGACACGCCCGCCACCTCGCATGTGGACCGCGACTGGGTCGTCGTGGGCACCACGCCCGAGGCCATGGCGGCGCGGGGCTTTCTGCCGGTGGGGCGCGACTTTCCGGTCTTCCTCCACCCCGAAACGCGCGAGGAGTACGCGCTCGCACGCACCGAGCGCAAGACCGCACCGGGCTACCACGGTTTCGCCTTCCACACCGCAGCCGACGTCACACTGGAAGAAGACCTCGCGCGGCGCGACCTCACCATCAACGCCATGGCGGTGGCCGAGGACGAGGCCGACCACCCGGACATCGCCACGGTGATCGACCCGCACGGCGGCCAGCGGGATCTGCGCGCGCGCGTGCTGCGCCACGTCACCGGCGCATTCGCCGAGGATCCGGTGCGCATCCTGCGGCTGGCACGCTTTGCCGCACGCTTTCCCGACTTCACGGTGGCGCCCGAAACGCTCGCGCTGATGCGCCGCATGGTGGCCGACGGAGAGGTCGATCACCTCGTGGCCGAACGGGTCTGGCAGGAGCTCTCGCGCGGACTCATGGAACAGCGCCCCAGCCGCCTGTTCGAGGTGCTGCGCGACTGCGGCGCGCTCGCGCGGCTGCTGCCCGAGGTGGATCGACTCTGGGGCGTGCCCCAACGGGAGGAACACCACCCCGAGGTCGACACCGGCGTGCACCTGATGATGGTGCTCGACATGAGCGCGCGCCTGGCCGCGCCACTCACCGTGCGCTTTGCCTGCCTGTGCCACGACCTGGGCAAGGGCACGACACCGGCGGACGTGCTGCCTCGCCACATCGGTCACGAAGAACGCAGTGCGCGCCTGCTCAAGGGCGTTTGCGAGCGCCTGCGCGTGCCGACGGAGTGCCGCGAGATCGCCGATGTGGTGGCGCGCGAGCACGGCAACATCCACCGCAGCGAATCGCTCAAGGCCGAGGCCCTGGTGCGGCTGCTGGAGCGCTGCGATGCGCTGCGCAAACCGGCGCGTTTTCTCGACGTGTTGCTGGCCTGCGAATGCGACGCACGCGGCCGTCTGGGTCTGCACGACCAGCCCTACCCGCAGCGCGAGCGCCTGACCCGCGTGCTGAGCTGGGCACAGTCCATCGACAGCGCCAGCGTCGCCGCCCGCGCCCAGGCGGAGGGTCTGTCGGGTCCGCGCGTGGGCGAGCGGATCCAGCGCGCGCGCGGCGCCGCCGTGGCACAAGGGCTGGACCACACCGCTCCCCGCGACAAAGGCGCAGCCGATTGAGCGCCTGCCGCGTGCGTCAAGCGCGGCGCGAGTCCCGCACCCGGGCGGTGGGTCAAATCGGCGCAAGACCCTGAGCACCTCAGGGTCTGTTACGGTACGGCGCTGATGAGCACCTTACCAAGACTGCTGGCCGACCGGTCGGCACTGTTTCTGGACTTCGACGGAACGCTCGCCGAGCTGGCCCACCGGCCGGATGCGGTGCGCGTGCCCCCGGCCCTGGTGGACCTGCTGCACAAGCTGCATCAGCGGCTGGATGGCGCGCTCGCCCTGGTCACCGGCCGGGCACTCGACGACCTCGGGCCCATGCTCGCCACCCCCTGGCCGTGGGCGGCGGCGTTCGAGCACGGCGCCGTGCGCCTCTCGCTCCAGGGCGGCGTGGCCGGCACCTCGCGGCCCGCAGGACTGTCGCGGGCCATCGCGGCGGCGGAACAACTCGTGAGCCGCCACGACGGCCTGCTGCTGGAGCGCAAGCAGACCTCGATGGCCCTGCACTACCGGCTCGCGCCCTCGCTCGCCGTGCTGTGCGAGGACACGCTGGCGCGCGCCATCGCCGACGAGCCCGGGCTGCAGCTGATGCGTGGCAAGGCGGTGGTCGAGGTCAAGGCAGCCGCGGTGAACAAGGGCGTCGCCATCGATGCCTTCATGCGCGAGGCGCCGTTCGCGGGCCGTGTGCCGGTCTTTGCCGGCGACGACGTGACCGACGAAGCCGGCTTCGACGTGGTGCAGCGCCTCGGCGGCATCGGCATCAAGGTGGGCGACGGCCCGACGCGCGCGCGCCACCGCTGCGCGCACCCCGAGGCCCTGCGCGCCTGGCTGGCAGACAGTTTGCTTGCATCCAGCACCACGCCATGAACCCCACCCCCGGATTCGCCCCCCCCGCGCCACCCTCCCTCTCGCTGGGCGTGGTGGGCAACTGCGCCATCAGCGCGCTGATCGATCCTCACGGTCGCGTCGTCTGGAGTTGCCTGCCCCGCTTTGACGGCGACCCGGTGTTCAACGCCCTGCTCGGTGGCGAGGGCGCGGAGCAAGGCTCGTTCGCGATAGAAATCGAGCACCTGGCCGAAGCGCGCCAGCATTACGAGCCCAACACAGCGGTGCTGACCACCGAGCTGTGGGACCGCGAGGGCAACGGCATCGCGATCACCGATTTCGCGCCGCGCTTCCTCGCGCGCGGGCGCTATTTCCGGCCCATGCAACTGGTGCGCCGGGTGCGCCCGCTCAAGGGCGCGCCGCGCATCCGCGTGCACCTCGCGCCGCGCTTCGACTGGGGACGGCAGACGCCCACCATCACCTCGGGCAGCAACCACATCCGCTTTGTCGGCGACAACCTCACGCTGCGCCTGCACACCGACGCCTCGGTCAGCCACGTGCTCGCGCGCACGCCCTTCCTGCTCACGCGCGAGCACAACTTCCTGCTCGGCCCGGACGAGACCATGGCCGACGGCATTGGCGACACCGCGCGCCACTTCGAGCAGGAGACGCTGGCCTATTGGCGCGGCTGGAGCCAGCGCCTGGCGCTGCCACTGGAGTGGCAGGACGCGGTGATCCGGGCGGCCATCACGCTCAAGCTCTCGCTGTTCGAGGACACCGGCGCCATCGTCGCCGCCATGACCACCAGCATTCCCGAGGCACCGGGCACCCAGCGCAACTGGGACTACCGCTACTGCTGGCTGCGCGACGCCTTCTTCGTCGTGCGCGCACTCAACAGCCTGGCCGAGGTCGGCACCATGGAGGACTACCTGCGCTGGCTGGCCAACGTGGTGGTGGGCGCGGGCGGCGGCCATGTGCAGCCGCTGCACGGCATCGGGCTGGAACGCGAGCTGCCCGAGAGCATCTGCGAAACGCTGCCCGGCTACCGCGGCATGGGGCCGGTGCGCGTGGGCAACCAGGCGCAGGAACATTTCCAGCACGACGTGTACGGCAACATCGTGCTGGCGGCGGCACAGTCCTTCCACGACAGGCGCCTGCTGCGCCCGGCCGGGCTGGCGGAGTTCGAGCGGCTCGAAGGCGTGGGGGAGCAGGCGCTGCGCGTGCACGACCAGCCCGACGCCGGCATGTGGGAGCTGCGCACCCGCGCGCGCGTGCACACCAGTTCCGTGCTGATGTGCTGGGCCGCCTGCGACCGCCTGGCCAAGATCGCGCGCACACTGGAGCTGCCCGGCCGCGCCACCTACTGGGCGAACCGGGCCGATGCCATGCGCGAGCGCATCCTGCGCGAGTCCTGGAGCGAGGAGCGCCAGGCCTTTGCCGAGAGCTTTGGCGGGCGCGATCTCGACGCCAGCGTGCTGCTGATGGCCGAGGTCGGCCTGATCGATCCGATGGACCCGCGCTTCGTCTCCACCGTCGAGGCGCTGGAGGCACATCTCAGCGACGGCCCGTTCATGCGGCGCTACGAGGCCGCCGACGACTTCGGCAAGCCCGAGACCGCGTTCAACATCTGCACCTTCTGGCGCATCGACGCGCTGGTGCGCATCGGACGGGTCGACGAGGCGCGCGCCATCTTCGAGACCATGCTCGCGGCGCGCAACCCGCTGGGCATGCTCTCGGAAGACACCCACGCCGCCACCCGCGAGATGTGGGGCAACTACCCACAGACCTATTCCATGGTGGGCATCATCAACGCCGCCGTGAGGCTCTCCGCCCCCTGGGATTCGGTGATCTAGATGGGCCGCCTCGTCGTCATCTCCAACCGCATCGCCGACCCGCGAAAACCGGCCTCGGGCGGGCTGGCCGTGGCGGTGGGCCAGGCCCTGGAGGCCTCGGGCGGGCTGTGGTTCGGCTGGAGCGGCAAGATCGTGGAGGACGGCACCCCGGGCGAAGGCGAGCTGCACCTGCAGACGGCGGGCAACGTGCAACTGGCCACGGTGGATCTCAGCCGTGAGGACCACGACAGCTACTACCTCGGCTACAGCAACGGCGTGCTGTGGCCGGTGTTCCATTACCGGCTGGACCTGGCCGACTTCGACGCCGGCTACATCGGTGGCTACCGCCGGGTGAACCACATGTTCGCGCGCAAGCTGGCCAACCTGCTGCGGCCCGACGACGTGGTCTGGGTGCACGACTACCACCTGATGCCCCTGGCCGCCGAGCTGCGCGCCATGGGCTGCCGCCAGCGCATGGGCTTCTTCCTGCACATTCCGCTGCCACCGCCCCTGATCCTGGCGGCCGTGCCCGAGCACGACTGGCTCATGCGCACGCTCTTCGCCTACGACCTCGTGGGCCTGCAAAGCGAGGCCGACGTGGCCCACTTCTCGCGCTACGTCGGCACGGAAACCCCGGCCGACATCCTGGGCGAACACGAGTTCCGCGCCTACGGCAAGACCCTGCAGGTGCAGGCTTTCCCCATCGGCATCGACGTGGACGAATTCCAGGCGCTGGGCCAGGGCCGCGAATCGCAGGACATGTACGCGCAGATGAAGGGCGAGTACTCGCGCCGCCGCCTGCTGCTGGGCGTGGAGCGCCTGGACTACTCCAAGGGCCTGCCGCAGCGGCTCAAGACCTTTCGCCAGTTGCTCCAGACCTACCCCGAGAACGTGGGCAGTGCCACGCTGATCCAGATCGCCTCGCCCAGCCGCGAGTCGGTCGACGCCTACGCCGCGCTGCGCCAGGAGCTGGAGAGCCTGTGCGGCGCCATCAACGGCAACTTTGGCGAGCTCGACTGGATGCCCGTGCGCTACATCCACCGCAACGTCGCGCGCAAGCGCCTGCCAGGCCTGTACCGCGCGGCCAGCGTGGCGCTGGTGACGCCGCTGCGCGACGGCATGAACCTGGTGGCGAAGGAATTCGTGGTGGCGCAGGACCCGGACGACCCCGGCGTGCTGGTGCTCTCGCGCTTTGCGGGCGCGGCCGAACAGCTGGCCGAAGCCCTGATGGTCAACCCCTACGACGTGGCGCGCACGGCCGAAACCATCCAGCGCGCGCTGCAGATGCCGCTGGACGAGCGCCAGCGCCGCCACCAGTCGCTGCTCACGCGCGTGCGCGAGCAGGACGTGCACTGGTGGCGCGAGCGCTTCCTCAACGCGCTCGCCAACGTCCCCGCTCCCTGAACCCCTCGCCGCGGGCGCTGGCCGTGAGGCCGGCGCCCGCTTTGCCTTTTCGCCATTTTCGAGAGGACCTTTCCATGAACGAACAATTCATCGACATCGCCACCCGCTGGTGGGCCAGCTTCGGCGGGTTGGCCACGGTGGCCATCCGCATCACCGTCATCCTCGTGGCCGCCTGGCTGCTCACCCTGGTGCTGCAGCGTGCGGTGCGCACCCTGCGCGAGCGCATCGCCAGCCGCCTGGACGACCGCGAGGCCTACAAACGCGCCGAAACCCTGGGGCGTGTGGTCCGCTACCTGGTGGCGGTGGTCGTCAGCCTGATCGCCGGCATGCTGGTGCTCGCCGAACTCGGCGTCTCGGTGGCGCCCATCCTCGGCGCCGCCGGCGTGGTCGGTCTGGCCATCGGTTTTGGCGCGCAAAGCCTGGTGAAGGACTACTTCACCGGCTTCTTCCTGCTGCTGGAGAACCAGATCCGCCAGGGCGACGTGGTGCAGGTCGGCGACCACTCGGGCGTGGTCGAGGTCGTCACCCTGCGCTACGTGCAGCTGCGCGACTACGATGGCAACGTGCACTACGTGCCCAACGGCACCATCAGCACGGTGATCAACATGACGCGCGGCTTCAGCAACGCGGTGATGGACATCGGCGTGGCCTACCGCGAGAACGTGGACGACGTGATGGCCGTGATGAGCGACGTGGCCGCGCAGATGCGCTCGGACCCGGCCTGGAGCCAGAAGATCGAAGCCGACCTGGAGATCGCCGGCGTCAACAGCCTGGCCGACTCGGCGGTGGTGATCCGCTGCCGCTTCCGCTGTCAGCCGCTGGAGCAGTGGGGCGTGCGGCGCGAATACCTGCGCCGCGTCAAGTCGGCGTTCGATGCCAAGGGCATCGAGATCCCCTACCCGCATCTCACCGTGTACGCGGGCCAGGACCGCGAGGGCCAGGCGCCCGCCTTCCACCTGCAGCAACCCGCGGCCACGCACTGATTCCCAGCGCCGCGCTGGGCCATCGCACGCCGCACTGGCGCGGCGGGGGCGGCTGTGCCACGATGTGCGGCACAGCATCCCCACCGCCATGGCCACGCCCAACCCCCTCAACCGCACGCTGGCGGACGGCATCCGGCAGGTGGGCTTTCGCAAGTGGTATGAGCGCGAACTGCTCTCCAGCCACGCCCACATGGCGCTGGCGCTGTTCGCCGTTGTGGCCCTCATCGCCAGCTTCGAGGCCTTTCAGGGCGCCAGCGCCAACGACAAGCTGATCAACACGGTCTTCGTCGTGGTGTGCGCCACCGTGTCGCTGTGGGCACTGCGGCGCTACCTCTACCTGCTCATGCACGCCGAGGAAATGGCCAACCAGGCCAACTGCGCACAGTGCCAGGCCTACGGCATGCTGCAGTTGCAGGACGCCGCGCCACGGCAGACCACCGCGCCCCCGAAACTGCTGCCGGTGTGCTGCAAACGCTGCGGCTTCCGCTGGAACCTGGAAGACAACTGAGCGCGACAGCGCAACGACCCGCGCAGCGGCGGAGCGTGGGGGCACCCGGTTTCACCGCCGGGCCGCCCCAAGGTGAAACAGCCCCCTCGGGGGGCAGCGACCCGCGCAGCGGTGGAGCGTGGGGGCACCCGATAATCAGCCGCATGGCACACCTGCTGATCGTGGAAGACGATGAACTCCTGCTCGACGGGCTGAGCGCCCAGCTCATGCAGGCGGGTCACCGCATCACCACCGCCCAGGACGGCCAGATCGCACTGGATCGGCTGCAGGCGGGGGCCTTCGACGGCGTGGTGCTTGACCTGGGACTGCCCCGGGTCGATGGCCTGACGGTGCTGCGCAGCCTGCGCCAGCGCCTGCCGGCACTGCCGGTGCTGGTGCTGACCGCGCGCGACGGGGTGGAAGACCGCGTGGCCGGGCTCAACGCCGGCGCCGACGACTACCTCACCAAACCCTTCAACCTCGACGAGCTGCAAGCCCGCCTGCAGGCCTTGCTGCGCCGCGCCAGCCTGCCCGCCTTCGGCGCCAGCGCGGCCCCCGCCGCCACGCCCGCACCCAGTGCGCTGCGCCTGGAGCCCCACCCGCCGCGCGCCTGGCTGGGCGGCGAAGCCATCGACCTCACCCAGCGCGAATGGACCCTGCTGGACCTGCTGCTGCGACACGCGGGTCAGGTGGTCAGCCGTGAGGACGTGTTCGCCGCCTGGCAAGCCGAGCCCGGCGAGTCCGGCGGCCTGGCATCCAACGCGCTGGAGGTCTACGTGCACCGGCTGAGGCGCAAGTTCGCCGGTTCGGCGCTGAACATCCGCAACATCCGCGGCCTGGGCTACCTGCTGGAGACAGGCGGTGCCTGAGGCTCCGCAATGAGCCCGCTGCAACCGTCGCGCCTGTCGCTGCGCCGCCAGCTGCTGCTGTGGCTGCTGCTGCCACAGCTGGTGCTGTGGGCCGGCGGCGGCCTGCTGACCTACCGCATCGCCCTGAGCTACGCCGAGAAAGCCATCGACCAGTCGCTCACGCAGTCGGTGCGCGCGCTCGCGCGCCAGGTCAAGCCCATCGGTTCGGGGCTGCTGATCGATTTCCCGCGCGCCGCGCAGGACGTGCTCGCGCAGGACCCGGAGGACCCCCTGAGCTACCTCGTGAGCTCACCCCCCGGCAAGTTCCTGCTCGGCAACCCGCGCCTGCCCGAGCCACCAGCGCCACTGGCGACGGTGGGCGAACCCATGCTCTATGGCGCCACGCTGGACGGGCGCCCGATGCGCATCGTCGCGCTGGACGTGAGCTACGGCGAAACCGACGCGCCGCAGACGCTGAGGGTGCAGGTGGCCAGGGGCACGGCGACGCAGCAGCGCATTGCGCGCGAACTGGTGGCCGACCTGCTCGCACCGCTGCTGGCCATCGGCGTGCTGCTCAGCCTGCTGGTGTATGGCGGCATCCGGCGCGGCCTGGCACCGCTCAAGCGCCTGACCGGCCAGCTGGAGAACCGCTCGGTGAATGCCCTCTCCCCCATCGGCATGACGCAGGCGCCCAGCGAGGTGCACGCGCTGGTGCAGGCGATCAACGGCCTGCTGGGCGAGGTCGAGCGCAGCGTGCACCAGGAGAAGCGCTTCATCAACGACGCCGCCCACCAGCTGCGCACGCCACTGGCCGGGCTGATCAGCCAGGTGGAACTGGCGCAGCGCGAAACCACCGACCCGGTGATCACCGCGCGCCTGGGCAAGGTGCTGACGGGCGCCGAGCGCAGCGCCCACCTGGTGCACCAGTTGCTCACGCTCGCGCGCACCGAGAGCACGGCGCGGCGCGAGCCGCTGGACCTGGCGGCGCTGGCGCGCGAGGTGGCGCGCGAATGGACACCGCGCGCCGTGGCCGCCGGCGTGGATCTGGGCTACGAGGGCGAGGAGCACGCGAACCTGCAGGGCGACGCGCTGCAACTGCGCGAGGCCATGGCCAACCTGATCGACAACGCCCTGCGCTACACGCCGCGCGGCAGCACCGTCACGCTGCGCGTGCGCGCGCTGGAGAACGGCGCCACGCTGGCGGTGGAGGACAACGGGCCCGGCCTGAGCGACGCGGACATGGCGCATGTGTTCCAGCGCTTCTGGCGCGCCAGCGAGCTGCCCGGTGGCTGCGGCCTGGGCCTGGCCATCGTGCGCGAGATCGCGCGCCGCCATGGCGGGGATGCGCGGGTGGAACGGGTGAACCCCCGGGGGCTGCGGGTGGAACTGCGGCTGGGCTGAAGCTACCGCCGCGTGCCAGCGCTCACCCCAGCCGCTGCCCCGTGGCCGGGTCGAACCAGTTCAGGTGCAGCGGCTGCACCTCCAGCCCGACCCGTTCGCCCGGCGCCACACGCAGCTGCGGCGCGGTGCGCACCGTCACATCGCCGGCGGCGGTCTTCACGACCACGTAGGTGTCGGCGCCCGTGGGTTCGACCACGCTGACCTCGCCGCGCCAGGGTGCGCCGTCGGCCAGCGTGATGTGTTCAGGCCGCACGCCCATGAGCGCCTTTGCGCGCGGCGCGCCGGGGCAGGCCAGCGGCAGGTCGGCGCCGGCGACGCAGAAGCCGCGCCCGGCCGCGGCCACGGCTTCGCCTTCGATCAGGTTCATGGTCGGTGAACCGATGAAGGTGGCGACGTAGGTGTTGGCCGGGCGGTTGTAGATCTCGTCGGGCGTGCCGAGCTGCTGCAGCACACCGCCCTTCATGACCGCGATGCGGCTGCCCAGCGTCATGGCCTCGATCTGGTCGTGCGTCACGTACACACTGGTGATGCCGCTGGCCTGGTGCAGTCGCTTGATCTCGGCGCGCATCTCCACGCGCAGCTTGGCGTCCAGGTTGGACAGCGGCTCGTCGAACAGGAACAGCTGCGGCTGGCGCGCCAGCGCGCGCCCCATGGCCACGCGCTGGCGCTGCCCGCCCGAGAGCTGGCTGGGCCGGCGGTCGAGCAGGTGCTCGATCTGCAGCATGGCCGCCACCTCGCCGATGCGGCGCTGGCGCTCGGCCTTCGGCACCTTGCGCATCTCCAGCGCAAAGCCGATGTTGTCGGCCACGCTCATCGTCGGGTACAGCGCGTAGCTCTGGAACACCATGGCAATGTCGCGCTGCGCGGGCGGCACGCCCACGACGTTGCGCGCGCCGATGCGGATCGCCCCGTCGGTGGGCTCTTCCAGGCCGGCGATGATGTTGAGCAGCGTGGACTTGCCGCAGCCCGAGGGGCCGACGAGGATCAGGAATTCGCCCGGCGCCACGGCGATGTCGATCTGCTTCAACACCTCCACCGCCTTCTCGCCCTTGCCGAAACACTTGCGCACGCCCTGGATGTCGAGTGCCGATGCCATGGAAATCCGTCCTTAACCTTTGACCGCGCCGGCCGTGAGACCGCGCACGAAATAACGCCCCGCGAGCACGTACACCGCCACCGTCGGCAGCGCCGCGATGAGTGCGCCGGCCATGTCCACGTTGTAGGCCTTGACGCTGCTGGTGGTGTTGGCCAGGTTGTTCAGGCCCACCGTGACGGGTTTGGAGTCGGCGCCGCTGAAGGCCACGCCGAAGAGGAAGTCGTTCCATATCTGGGTGAACTGCCAGATCAGCGTGACCATGACGATGGGCGTGGACATCGGCAGGATGATGCGCAGGAAGATCTGCCAGAAGCCCGCACCGTCGAGTCGCGCGGCCTGCAACAGCTCGCCGGGCACCTGGGCGTAGTAGTTGCGGAAGAACAGCGTGGTGCTGGGCAGGCCCGCCAGGCAGTGCACCAGCACCAGCCCGGCGATGCTGCTGGACAGCCCCAGCCAGCCCAGCACCTGGCTCATGGGCAGCAGCACCACCTGGAAGGGCATGAACACGCCGAACAGCAACAGGCCGAAGAAGACTTCGCTGCCGCGGAATTTCCACAGGCTGAGCACATAGCCGTTGAGCGCGCCCCAGGCGGTGGAGATCAGCACGGCGGGAATCGCCATCCAGACCGAGTTCCAGAAGAAGGGCTGCAGGCCACGGCAGTCGGCGCCGGTGCAGGCACTGGACCAGGCCGTGGCCCAGGCCGAGAAGTTCAGGCCGCCGGGGGGGCTCAGCAGGTTGCCGTTGCGGATTTCGTCCGCGTCCTTGAGCGAGGTGGCGAGCATCACGTACAGCGGCGCGAGAAAGAAAGCCGCGCCCACCAGCAGCGTGGCCATCAGCAGTGCGCGGCCCCAGTTGAAGCGCCGGGTGATGCGCCTATCGGTCATGGGGTTTGCTCCGCAGTTCGCTGTAGAGATACGGCACGACGATGGCCGCGACCGTGGCCAGCATGATGGTGGCGCTGGCCGCGCCCAGGCCGATCTGGCCGCGCGTGAAGCTCATCGCGAACATGAAGGTGGCGGGCACGTCGGTGGCGTAGCCGGGGCCGCCGGCGGTCAGCGCCATCACCAGGTCGAAGCTTTTGATCGCCAGGTGCGCGAGCACCATCAGCGTGCTGAAGAACACCGGGCGCAGCGCGGGCAGCACGATGCGCCAGTAGATGCGCGGCAGCGAGGCGCCATCGATCTGCGCGGCCTTGATGATGCTGTCGTCGATGCCGCGCAGCCCGGCCAGGAACAGCGCCATGGTGAAACCGGCCGACTGCCAGACGCCGGCGATCACCACGCAGTAGATGGCCATGTCGGACTGCACCAGCCAGTCGAAGGTGAAGCTGGTCCAGCCCAGGTCCTGCACCAGCTTCTGCAGGCCGTCGCTGGGGTTGAGGATCCACTTCCAGGCCGTGCCGGTGACCACGAAGGACAGCGCCATCGGGTACAGGTAGATGGTGCGGATGACGCCCTCGCCGCGCACCTTCTGGTCCAGCAGGATGGCCAGGAAGATGCCCAGCGCCATCGCGATGCCGACATACAGAAAACCAAAGATCGCCAGGTTCTTCAACGCCACCCACCAGCGGTCCATCTCCCACAGGCGCGCGTACTGCGCCAGCCCCACCAGCTCGTAATTGGGCAGCATGCGCGAGGCCGTCACGGAGAGCAGGCCGTTCCAGGCCATGAAGCCGTAGATGAAGGCCAGCCCCAGCACGAAGGCCGGGGCCAGCACCAGGCGCGGCAACACGGTGTCGAACGAGCGCGCGCTCACGGTCGGGGCCCGGGTCCGGTCGGGGTCAGTTGTTCTTCGCCGCCGAAGCGATGCGCTTCATGGCCTCGGGCACGGCCATCTTGTCGTCGTTCCAGAACTGGCTCACCACGTCCTTGATCGCGCCCTCGGCCGCCGGGCTGATGGCCATGCCGTGCGCCACCGAGGGCACGAGGCCACCGGTCCTGGCGGTGTCGACGAAGTCCTTGCTGGAGAGCCGGGCGCAGTCGTCGAACTTGTCCATCTTCATGTTCAGGCGCACGGGGATGGAGCCCTTGTTGAGGTTGAACACCTCCTGGAAAGCCGGGCTCATGATGGCCGCGGCCAGGTCGGCCTGCGCCTTCTGCGCGCCCGCGTCCTTGAGCTTGTACATGGCGAAGCTGTCGACGTTGAAGGTGAAGGCGTTGGCCGTGCCCGGCGCGGCGGCGCACAGAAAATCCTTGCCCGGCACCTTGCCCGCCGCCATGAACTCGCCCTTGGCCCAGTCGCCCATGAACTGGAAGCCCGCCTTGCCCTGCATCACCATCGCGGTGGCCAGGTTCCAGTCGCGCCCGGGCGCGGCCGGGTCGGTGTAGCCCTTGATCTTGCGGAACGTCTCGAGCGACTTGGCCATGGTGTCGCTGGTGAGCGCCTTGGGGTCGAGCTTGACGAAGGCGTCCTGGTAGAACTTCGGCCCACCCACGCCCAGCACCACGGACTCGAAGGTGGTGAAGTCCTGCCAGTTCTGGCCGCCGTGCGCCACCGCGACCAGGCCGGTGGCCTTGATCTTGTCGGCCGCCGCAAAGAATTCGTCCAGCGTTTTGGGCATGGCCGCGACGCCGGCCTTCTTCAGCACCTCGGGGTTGGCCCAGACCCAGTTCACCCGGTGCACATTGACCGGCGCGGCCACGTAGCTGCCCTTGTATTTCATGACATTGGCCACCACGCCGGGCAGGTTGGCGTCCCACTGCTCGGCTTTGGCGACCGCGTCGAGGTTGGCCAGCACCCCTTCGGCCGCCCATTCCTGGATCGCTGGGCCCTTGATCTGCGCCGCCGCCGGTGGGTTGCCCGAGACCACGCGGCTCTTGAGCACGGTCATGGCGTTGTCGCCGCCGCCACCGGCCACGGCGAAATCCTTCCAGGTGTGGCCCTTGCCCTGCATCATCTTGCGCAGCTCGGCGGCCGACTTGGCCTCGCCGCCGGACGTCCAGTAGTGCAGCACCTCCACTTCGCCGGCCACGGCGCTGGAGAGGGCGGCAGCGGCCAGGGCCGCGCTCAGCAATTGGTTGAGTTTCATGGGTGTCTCCGTGCAGGCCCTCGGCCCGTTGGTGTGTGAATCGGCCCTGGCGGGTGGCGCCAAGGTCATTCATTTTTCATTAATTAATGAAACGTGGCATCCGGAGAAACCCGACATGGGGCGCCCGCGAGGCGCCGCTCGGGCTCAGCGCGCCCCGTCCAGCGCCCGTGCCGCCCCCAGCAGCGCCGGCGACTGCTTCGAGGTGATCACCCAGACCGGGATGCCATCCAGGTAGGGTTTGAAGCGGCCCTTGGTCTCGAAGCGCTCGCGAAACGGCGAGCGGTCGAACCAGGTGCCCAGCCGCGGCACGATGCCGCCGCCCACGTAGACCCCACCGCGCGCCCCGAGCGTGAGCGCCAGATTGCCCGCGACCGAACCGAGCATGGCGCAGAGGATGCCCAGGGCTTCGAGCGCCTGCGGCTGGCCCGCGTTGAGCGCGGCATCGCTCACCTCGGCCGCGGTGTCGATCTCGCCCACGGCCACGCCGTCGGCCTCGCAGAGCAGCGCAAAGGTGTCGAGCAGCCCCTGGCCGCTGCACACGCGCTCGGCCGAGGCGTGCCCGTAGCGGCGCACCAGGCCGTCCATCACCACGCGCTCGCGCGGCGTGGCCGCCGGCAGTGTGACGTGACCCCCCTCGCCTTCGAGCGGTACCCAGCCCCCGGCGCCATCGGGCAGCAGGCCCGAGACGCCCAGGCCGGTGCCCGCGCCCACCAGCGCGCGGGGCGCGTCGGCCCGTCCCGCGCCACCACCAACCTGGCGCAACTCGTCGGCCGGCAGGTCGGGCAAGGCGAGCGCGAGCGCGGTGAAGTCGTTGAGCAAGCGCAGCGTGCGCAGGCCGAACTCAGCCTTCATCGCTGCTTGCGAAAACGACCAGTGGTGGTTGGTCATGCTGACCTGGTCACCGGTGATGGGGTTGGCGATGGCGATGGCCACCGCGCCTGGCTTGCCCCGGCCCAGGCCGTCGAGGTAGGCGCGCAGTGCGGCCTGCAGCGTGGGGAAGTCGGCGCCCGGCAGCACGCGCACGTCGGTCAGTGGCGCACCCGGGCCAGCCTGCCAGGCAAAGCGCGCGTTGGTGCCGCCCACGTCGGCCACCACGCGGTGGGGGTTGTGCGCGGCAGGGGAATCGGGGTTCACGGCAGGCCTCCTGTGCAGGGGCGGCCCCGGTCCGGCGGACAGGGCCTCGGGAAAGCGCGGGATGATAGCCCAGGCCCGCGCCGCCGGGGCTCAGGCCGACCGCTGCGCGCGCGCCCAGCGCGCGATGTCGGCCGCGCCCATGGCACCGGCCTGGCGCGCCACCTCGCGCCCGCCCACGAACAGCGCCAGCGTCGGGATGCTGCGGATCTGCAGCCGCGCGGCAAGCGCCTGTGCTTCCTCGGTGTTCACCTTGGCCAGCCGCATGCCCGGTTCGAGCTCGCGCGCGGCCTGCTCGAAGGCCGGCGCCATGGCGCGGCAGGGTCCGCACCAGGGGGCCCAGAAATCCACGAGCACCGGCAGTTGCGAGCGCGCCACGTGTTTCTGGAAGCCGGCTTCGTCCAGCGCCACCGGGTGGCCGTTGAACAGCGCTTGATGGCATTTGCCGCAGTCCGGCGCCCGGCCCAGCGCCTCGCGCGCGACACGGTTGGTGGTGTGGCAATGGGGACAGACAACGTGCGGGGTTTCGGTGGTCATGCGGGGCTCCGGGACAGCAATGGCTTGCAGATGGCCACCGACGCGGCCATTTCAAGGCACCGGCGCCTCCTGCCGCGAGGGGCTCAGATCAGGTAGCCGATCAGGCCGGCCAGCATGCTCAGCACAATGGTGGTGGCAAACGGCAGGTTCCAGTCGCGGCCAAAGGCCTTGAAGCGCACATCGCCCGGCAGCCGGCCGAAACCCAGCCGCTGCAGCAGCGGCGTGAACCAGCTGATGAGCAACAAGGCCAGGAAGATGACGATCATCCAGCGAATCAAGAGCCGTTCCCCTTCACAGCCTGTGCGTGCGGTCACCCGCGCTGAAACCGATGGGTACCCAGCCCGCGCTGCTGGCCGACGGGGCCAGCGCGATCACCTTGAACAGCTCGCCCATTTCGTGCTCGTTCACCAGCCGCTGCATCAGGGCGTTGTGCTTCGCGTCGGCGTCGCGCGCCTGATCGATCAGCCCGCAGTTGAGCAGGAAGCGGCCCTGGCTGGTGTAGCCGATCACGTCCAGGCCGGCGTGCTGCGCGGCCAGGGCGATGCCCGTGAAGTTCACGTGGGCGGTGATGTCCTTTTCACCCACATCGCGCAGGGGATCGTCGTCGCTGCGGTGCGCGCGGTGGCAGATCAGCGTGCCCGCGCTGCGCTGCGGGTGGTAGTACTCGGCCTCGGGAAAGCCGTAGTCGATCAGGAAGGCTGCGCCGCGCCACAGGCGGTCGGCCAGGGTGCGCACGAAGGCCTCGGCCTGGGGGTGGATCTCGGTAACGTAGTCGTGCTCCCCAGGCACCTCCAGCGGCGGGCGCAGCGCGGTGGCGCGGTCCACCCAGGTGAGGACACCGGCCGCGTCCTGCGCGACGCCGCGCTCATGCCAGACGCCGTTCACGCGCGCGAGCAGTTGCACCGGCATGGCGTCGAGCACCTCGTTGCCCAGCACCACGCCTTCCATGCGGTCGGGCAAGGCATCGACCCAGTGCACAACGTCCGCGTGCGCGGCCAGCGTGGCGCGCTGGCGCTCGCGCAGGCTGCCCGACAGGTCCACGATGGTGTAGCGCCGCAGCGGCTGGCCCAGCGCGGCCAGCGCCTCGATCACCTGCCGCGCCAGCGCGCCGGTGCCGGCGCCGAACTCCCACACGGCGTCGGTGCCGGTGGCGGCCAGGGCCTGCGCCACCTGGCGCGCCAGCGTCTGCCCAAAGAGCGGCGTGAGCTCGGGTGCGGTGACGAAGTCGCTGCCGCTGCCGGGCAGGTGGCCGAACTTGGGCGTGGCGTTGGCGTAATAGCCGAGGCCGGGCTCGTACAGGGCGATCGCCATGAAGCGGTCGAACGGCAGCCAGCCACCGGCCTGGGCGATGGCCGCGCCCACCCGTGCCTGCAGGGGGCTGGTCGTTAAACTCTCGGGTTCTGTTGCCATGGGGGTTTGCACCCCCGGATTGTCCTTCATGCCCAGCGACGCCCCCGCCTTTCCGGCCGCCCCCGCGCGCACCGTGCTCGTCACCGGCGCGGGCCGGCGCCTGGGCCGCGAGATCGCGCTCACGCTGGCGCAGGCTGGCTGGAACGTGGCGGTGCATTACCGGCTGTCCGCGAGCGAAGCCCAACAGACCGCCGCGGACTGCACGCTGCGCAGCGGTCGCGATGGCAGCGCGCAGGCGTTCTTCGCGGACCTCGGCGACGAATCCAGCGTGCGCGCCCTGCTGCCCGCCGTGGTGGCGCACTTCGGCGCCGTGGATGCCGTCGTCAACAGCGCCTCGACCTTTGAGCACGACAGCGCCAGGACCTTCAGCTTTGCCGCGCTGGAACAGCACCTGCGCGCCAACACCGGCGCGGCCGTGCTGCTGGCGCAGGCCCTGCACGAGCACAGCGAATCCCGCAACGCCGAGGACGCTGCGGTGGTCAACCTGCTGGACCAGAAGCTGTGGAACATGAACCCGGACTTCTTCAGCTACACGCTGTCCAAGGCGGCGCTGGAAGCCGCCAACACCATGCTGGCGCTGGCGCTGGCCCCACGGGTGCGCGTGGTCGGCGTGGCACCCGGCCTCACCCTCACCAGCCACCTGCTGAGCGACGAGAAGTTCGCCGAACTGCACCGCCAGTCGCCGCTGGGGCGTTCGTCCACGCCGCAGGACGTGGCCGACACCGTGGCTTTCGCACTGTCCAACCGTTCCATCACCGGCACCACGCTGCTGGTGGACGGCGGCCAGCACCTGATGCGCTTCGAGCGCGACTTCTCGCTGATGTAACCCGGTGCCCCATCCATGAACGCCAACGCCGCCGCCGGCACCCAGATCCTCACGCTCACCGGCCTGCGCTTCAACGCCAACCTGGGCATCCTCGACCACGAGAAGTCCACGCCGCAGCCGATTCAGGTGGACGCCGAGCTCAACCAGGGCACGCAGCCGCTGCTGCCGCACGACGACGACATCACCCACGTGCTCGACTACCGCAAGGTGCGCCAGATCATCATCGACGAGTGCACCGCCGAGCACGTCAACCTGCTGGAGAGCCTGATCGGCAAGCTCACGCGCCGGCTGATGCAGTTGCCCGGCGTGATCGGCGTGCGGGTGAAGATCGCCAAGCTGGAAATCTTCGCGGATTGTGAAGTGGCGATCCGGATGGAGAGCGGGCAGTGGTGAGGCGCGCTGCACCCGTTCAGGTGTGCACCGGCCCTTCGGGCGAGAACCGGTAGCCCACACCGGTTTCGGTGAGCAGCCAGCGCGGTCGCGAGGGGTCGGCTTCGATCTTCTTGCGCAGATTGCCCATGTGCACGCGCACGTAGTGCGCGTTGTCCGCGTGGACCGGTCCCCAGAGTTCCTGCAGCAGCTGGCGGTGGGTAATGACACGGTCCGGGTGCGACGTCAGCCGCAGCAGCAGGCCGTATTCGATCGGTGTGAGGTGCACCTGTTCACCGTCGCGCGTGACGCGCCGCCGCGCGCGGTCGATGGCGATGTTGCCAAAGCTCAGCAGGGCTTCGTCGGCGCCCGCGTGGCGGTTGCGCCGGCGCAGGTGGGCGCGGGTTCGCGCCAGCAGTTCGGCCGAACCAAAGGGTTTGACGAGGTAGTCGTCGGCACCCACGTCCAGGGCGCGCACCTTGTCGTTCTCGGTTGAGCGCGCCGACAGCACGAGCACGGGTGAAGAGGACCAGCTCCGGAAGGCGCGGATGAAGTCCACGCCGTCGCCGTCGGGCAGCCCCAGGTCCAGCACCACCAGGTCCGGGCGGCGCACGCCGGCTTCGATGAGCCCGCGCTCCAGCGTGGCGGCTTCGGTGACTTCGTGGCCCTCGGATTCGAGCGCCAGGCGCACGAAGTGGCGGATGTCGGCTTCGTCCTCGATCACCAGGACCCGGGCGCCCGGCGTGGCTTGGGGGGATGGCACGGTCAGGGGCTCCTTGAAAGCAGGGTCGCTTCGGCCGGCATCTCGGGGGGCGTGGCACGCGGGAAGACGATGACGAACCGGGCACCACCGCCCTCGCCGGCTTCGGCCCGGATGCGGCCGCCGTGGGCTTCAACGACAGCGCGGCACAGCGCCAGACCCAGCCCCACGCCAGGCGTGTTGCTTTCGCGGTCGCCGCGCTCGAACTTGCGGAACAGGTCCTGCGGCCGGTGGGTGCCGAAGCCCGGGCCGTCGTCGCTGACGCTGAGCCAGAGCTCGTCGGGGTGGCAGGCCGCGGCGATGGTGATCGTCGAGCCAGCGGGGGTGTACCGGGCTGCGTTTTCCAGCAGGTTGACCAGCACGCGCTCCATCAGCACGGCGTCGAACCGACACAGGGGCATGTCGTCCGGCACCCGGATGTCCAGGTGGTGGTCGGCCAGGGACGGCTCGCAGGCCGCCACCGCCGTCCCGATCACCTCCTCCACCGGCAGCCATTCCAGGCGCAGCCGCACCGCGCCCGACTCCACGCGGGCCATGTCGAGCAGGTTGTTGACCATGGCGCTCATGCGCCGCGCCGAGCCCGCAATGGATTGCGCGATGCCCGCCTGCTGCGGCGTCGGCAGGGGTCGCGTCAGCGCGAGCGATTCGGCCAGCCCCACCAGCGAAGCCAGCGGGGTGCGCAGGTCGTGCGAGATCGCCGACAGCAGCACGTTGCGCAAGCGCTCACCTTCAACATCCACGGCGCTCGCGCGGGCCACTTCCACGTAATGGATGCGTTCGAGCGCGCTGCCGATGAGCGCGGCGCAGGCGTCGATCAGGCGCCGCTCGCCCTCGCTCCAGGGGAGTGCCCCCGGGCGCTGCAGCACCATGGCACCGCGGACGGCCATGGGTCCCCGCAGCGCGACCACCATCGCCCCTTCGACCGGCCATCCGGATGGGTCCTGGCGCGCGCCGGCCATCGCCTGCATCGCCCGCGCCTCCAGCGCGGCCGGCACCGCGGCAGGCGATACCTGCGCCGCGTCGGGGTTGCGCACCCACAGGCTGGCCTGGGCCCCCAGCTGCACCAGCAGGAAGTGCCGGGCGACCTCGTCGACCTGCTGCACCGTCAGCGCCGTGCCGAGTTCGCGCGAGATGTCGTAGAGATGGCGCACGAGCGCTTCGCCATCGGCGGCGGCGCGCGCCTGCGCCCGCAACGAGGCGGTGAGGTGGCCCACGATGAGGCCCACCAGCAGCATCACCACCAGCGTGAAGACCAGGCGCTCGTCGGCCACCGCCAGCGAGAAGCGCGGTGCCACAAACACCACGTTGAAGAACAGCACCGACAGGCAGGCCGCGAGCACCGCCGGGCCGCGGCCGAAACGAGCGCCCGACAGCACCACCGCCAGGATGAACAGGAGCACCAGGCTGGCGGTGTCCAGCGTGTCCGCCAGCGGCAGGCCGATCAGGGTCGCGGCGGTGCAAATGGCCGCCGCGCCGAACCAGGCGCTCCAGCCCACCGCACCGGGCCTGCCGGCGGGCGCTGCGGGGGCGTGTGTGGAAGCGGTGCTCATCACCCGTCGACTGTAGGCCAAGGAGGAGGTCACACGGCGTGGGGAGCGGCCAACACCGCATCAAGGAAGCGACAAGACTGGGGCTCCCGGCATCAAGAACGCATCAAGACGCGCCGGCCCCTGCTCCAGCGGCGTGGGGCGGGCCAAGAATCGCGGTCCAGTCGATTCCTCGCCGCCCATGCCCCGTCACCTGCCCCACCCCAGCCGGGCCGTCGCCCTGCTGTTCCTGCTGCTGATCGCCGTGGGCACGGTGCTGCTCATGCTGCCGCTGTCGCACGCGGGCGGCGGGTCCGCGCCGCTGCTCACCGCCTTGTTCACCGCGGTCTCCGCCGTGTGCGTGACCGGCCTGGTGGTGGTGGACACCGGCAGCTACTGGTCGCCGTTCGGGCAGGTGGTCGTCATGGCGCTGTTCCAGCTGGGCGGCTTCGGCCTGATGACCGCGGCCGCCCTGCTGGGGCTGATGGTCAACCGGTCCCTGCGGCTGCGCACCCGCCTGCTGACCCAGGCCGAAACCCATTCGATCGGACTGGGCGAGGTGACCGGCGTGGCCCGGGTGGTGCTGATCGTCACGGTGGTGTGCGAGCTGTCGCTGGCCGCGCTGCTGTCGGGGCGCTTCGCGCTCACGCACGCGATGCCCTGGAATGAGGCGCTCTGGAGCGGCCTGTTCCACGCGGTCTCGGCGTTCAACAACGCCGGTTTTTCGCTCTACGGCGACAGCCTGATGCGCTTCCAGCAGGACGCCTGGGTGCTGCTGCCGGTGATGTGCGGCATCGTCATCGGTGGCATCGGATTCCCCGTGCTGCAGGACATCCGCGGGCGCTGGCGCGACCCGCGCCACTGGTCGCTGCACACCAAGCTCACGCTGTCCGGCAGCGCCTTGCTGCTGCTGGGCGGCACGCTGGTCCTGCTGGTCTTTGAATGGTCCAACACCCGCACGCTGGGAGCCATGGGGCTGGGGGACAAGCTGCTCAACGCCGCGTTCGCATCGACGTCGGCCCGGACCGCCGGCTTCAACGCGGTCGACATCGGCGCGCTCGCGCACGAGAGCTGGGCGCTGCACTACCTGCTGATGTTCATCGGCGGCGGCAGCGCGGGCACGGCCGGCGGCGTGAAAGTGACCACCGCCGCCATCCTGCTGTTGCTGGTGGTCGCCGAAATCCGCGGCCGCCCGGACAGCGAGGCGTTCGGGCGGCGCGTGTGCCTGCCGGCGCAGCGCCAGGCCATCACCGTGCTGGTGCTGGGCAGCGCCATGGTGGTGCTGGGTTCGCTGGTGATCCTGCGCGCGACGGACCTGCCCACCGACAAGGTCATCTTCGAGGTCATCTCGGCCTTTGGCACGGTGGGCCTGTCCACCGGCATCACCGCCGAACTGCCGCCCTCGGGTCAGCTCATGCTGATCCTGCTGATGTACGTGGGGCGCGTCGGCACCATCACGCTGGCCACGTCGCTCGCCCTGGGCGAGCGGCGCATGCCCTGGCGTCTACCTGAGGAGCATCCCATTGTTGGCTAAGTTGTTCACCGAGCAGTTCTCGTTTTCCGCCGGCGATTCGGTGGTGGTCGTCGGCCTCGGGCGCTTTGGCGGCGCGGTGGCGCAGTCGCTCGTCAGCATGGGCCACGACGTCATGGGCATCGACCGCGACGCCGAGCCCGTGCAGGCCTGGGCCGACCGGCTCACGCACGCGGTGCAGGCCGACGCCACCAACGTGATGGTCATGCGCCAGCTTGGCGTGGCCGACTTCCGCCACGCCATCGTCGGCATCGGCGACAACCTGGCGGCCAGCCTGATGACCCTGATGGCGCTGAGCGAGCTGGGCATCCCCGACATCTGGGTCAAGGCGCTGACCGATGACCACGGCCGCATCGCCCAGCGCATCGGCGCGCACCACGTGGTCTTCCCCGAAGCCGACATGGGCGAGCGCGTGGCGCACCTGATCTCGGGCCGGATGATGGACTACATCGAATTCGACGACGGCTTCGCCATCGCCAAGATCCACGCGCCGGCGTCCACGCACGGCAGGACGCTGGCCGAGTCGACGGTGCGCGAGCGCCACGGCGTGACCGTGGTCGGGGTCAAGCGGGCCAAGGAAGACTTCCGGCACGCCACGCCCGACACCCGGGTGCTGGCGGGCGACCTGCTGATCGTCTCCGGCCCGACGCGCAAGGTCGAGCAGTTCGCGGGGCAGAAGACGAAGCCCAAGGGCTGAGGCGCGCCGGCCTCCGCTGGGTTCACCGGTCGGCATCAACTAAACTTTGAAAAGTTATCAAAATTTGATAACTAGACGAATTTCAGTAGAATCACGCCCCATGAACCCCATCCGCAACCCCTTCGCGCCTGGCGCGGGTACGCCCCCACCCGAACTGGCGGGCCGCGATGCGCTGCGCGAATCCCTGCGTGTGGCGCTGGAGCGCGCGCGCATCGGGCGACCGGCCAAGAGCGCCATGCTGGTGGGCCTCCGCGGGGTCGGCAAGACGGTGCTGCTCGACCGCGTGCGCGACGACGCGGAAACGGTGGGCATCCACACGGTCCGCCTGGAAGCCCCGGAGGGCCGGTCGCTGCCGGCGCTGCTCGCGCCCCAGTTGCGGCAAGCCCTGCTGCGGCTGAGTCAGTTCGAGGCGGCCCGGGACTTCGCGGTGCGCGGCCTGCGCGCGCTGGCGGGCTTCGCGAGCAAGCTCAAGCTGAGCTACAAGGACATCGAGGTCGGGATCGACTACGACGCCGAACCGGGCCTGGCGGACAACGGCGACCTGGAGCACGACCTGCAGGCGCTGATGGAGCAGGTGGGCCTGGCCGCCAAGGCGGCCAACACCGCGCTGGCCATCTTCATCGACGAACTGCAGTACGTGGAGGAAGCGCAGCTGGCCGCACTCATCACCGCGCTGCACCGCACGGCGCAGCGGCAGTTGCCGGTGGTGCTGGTGGGTGCGGGGCTGCCGCAGCTGCGCGGCCAGATGGGCAACGCCAAGTCCTATGCCGAGCGCCTGTTCGACTTCCCCGAGATCGGCGCGCTGCCCAACGACGCGGCCACGCAGGCGATCGAGAAACCGCTGCACGACGAGGGCGTGACCATCACCCCAGCGGCGCTGCGCGAGGTGCTGCGCCTGAGCCAGGGCTATGCCTATTTCCTGCAGACCTGGGGCAGCCACACCTGGCTGGCCGCCGACGCCAGCCCGATCGGCATCGACGACGTGCGCAAGGCCAGCGTCACCGCCGTCGCCGCGCTCGACGAAGGCTTCTTCCGCGTGCGCTTCGACCGCTGCACGCCCAAGGAGAAAAAGTACCTGCGGGCCATGGCCGAACTGGGTGAAGGCCCGCACCGCTCGGGCGACATCGCGGCCTGCCTGAACGAGAAGGTATCCTCGCTGGCCCCCACACGCAGCTCGCTGATCAGCAAGGGCATGGTCTGGAGCCCCACGCACGGCGACACGGCATTCACCGTCCCCATGTTCGCCGCCTTCATGCAACGCATCATGCCGGGGAACGCCTGGCACGAGCACGAGTCACTCACACGAAGAGAACCGCGATGAACCCCGAACTCGAAAACCACAAACTCGAAAAGCGCCTGTGCCGCGAAGTCGGCCGCGCCATCGTGGACTACAACATGATCGAGGAAGGCGACCGCGTGATGGTCTGCCTCTCGGGCGGCAAGGACAGCTACGGCATGCTCGACATCCTGCAGAAGCTGCAGGCGCGGGCGCCGATCCGCTTCGAGCTGATCGTGGTCAACCTCGACCAGAAACAGCCCGGCTTTCCAGAAGAAGTGCTGCCGGCCTATCTCACCAAGCTGGGCGTGAAGTTCCACATCGAGAACCAGGACACGTATTCCATCGTCAAGCGCGTGATCCCCGAGGGCAAAACCCTGTGCAGCCTGTGCAGCCGGCTGCGCCGCGGCATCCTGTACCGCGTGGCGGGTGAGCTGGGCGCGACCAAGATCGCGCTCGGCCACCACCGGGACGACATCCTGCAGACGCTGCTGCTCAACATGTTTTTCGGCGCCAAGCTCAAGGGCATGCCGCCCAAGCTGGTGAGCGACGACGGCCAGCACGTCGTCATCCGCCCCATGGCCTATGTGGCCGAGAAGGACCTCGCCCGCTGGGCCGAGCTGCGCGAATTCCCCATCATTCCCTGCACGCTGTGCGGCAGCCAGGAGAACCTGCAGCGCAAGCAGGTCGGGCAGATGCTCAAGGACTGGGAAAAGCGCTTCCCCGGGCGCATCGAAAACATGTTCTCGGCGCTGCAGAACGCGGTGCCCAGTCACCTGATGGACCGCCAACTGTTTCCGTTTGAAACGCTTCGTGCCACCGGCGTGGCCAGCGAAGACGGCGACAAGGCCTTCGACGAGGAGCCCCTGCCCTCGCCGGCAGACACCGCGGATGTGAAAGGCACTGCAGCCATGGGGAACGCATCGGGCGCGGCCACGGTCATACCGATTGCCGCCGCGCACTGAACAGCCCTTCAGCGGGCTTCATCCGCGCGCCGTTCCCCCAGGAGGCTTCATGACCATCACCGCCAACCGGATCTGCCGATCACTCAGGACCCTGGGCCTGCTCACCGCCTTGGTGACCCTGAGTGGCTGCGCCAGCGTGTATCTGGTGGACAACCAGGTGCAGAGCTACGCGCGCTGGGCCGACCGCGCCAGCGCGCCCGGCGTGCCCGTGGTGATTCCGCAGCCGCCGCAGGTCTTCCGCTTCGAGCGCCTGCCGTCGCAGCGCGCAGGCCAGTCGGCCAGCGGCGGGCAGGACGAACTGGAGAAACTGACCACGCTGGCCCTGGGTAAGGTCGGCTGGACACCCGCCGCCGCAGGCACAGCGGCCCCCTGGCTTGTGCAGGTGAGCGCCAGCTCCCTGCGCCTGCCGCGCGCACCCTGGGAGAGCCCCTACGACGCCTACTGGGGCGGCGGCTTCGGCCCGGGCTTCGGCTTTCCGGGGCAGGGTTATTTCGTGACCGGCACCGGCCAGGTGATCTGGGCGCCCATGTTTCCGCGCTTCGAGACGCCGTACTACCAGCGCGAGGTTTCCCTGGTGATTCGCCACGCCGCCAGCGGCCAGGTGGTGTACGAAACACGCGCCGCGCACGACGGCCGCTGGAACAGCACCAACAGCCTGTGGTCGGCCATGCTGGACGCCGCGCTGCGCGACTTCCCGGCGCCGCCCGAAGGCCTGCGCCAGGTCAACATCGAAGTGCCTCGCTGACGGCGACCCGCGAAGCAGCTCAAACCAGGGACACCGAGGGTCCGGCTCCGCCGGCCCCAGGTGTCGCCCCCCTCCCGCCGAAGGCGAAAGAGAGGGGGGAGCGCCGAAGGCGCGCGGGGGGAGCCCCTCCCTATCCCGTGCGCTCGAGCAGCTCGCGGATCGCCGCGCCCAGCGCATCCATGCTGTCCTGCTTGCCCATCACGTCGCTCACGCCCGCCTCGCCGGCTTCGGCCAGCAGCTTGTCGTTCACGTGCCCCGAGACAATCGCCACCCGCAGCCCAGGGCGCAGCGCGAGCATCTCGCGCGCGACTTCCACGCCCGACATGCCCGGCATGTTCTGGTCGCTCACCACCAGATCGACCGGCTCCCCGGGGTGCTCGCGCAGCCAGGCCAGCGCGGCCTCGCCCGATTCGAAGGTGCTGACGCGGTAGCCCTGCTTGCGCAGCAACCGCCCGACGAGAAACACCAGCGCCTCGTAATCATCGATGTAGATCACGTGCTTGCCGGGCACCGCCGGGGTGGCCGAGGTCGTATTCGAAACGGTGGAGGGTTCGACCTGCACAGCCGCGTCGGCCTGCGCGCCCTCGGTCAGTGGCAGGTAGACATCAAACCGCGTGCCTTCCCCGACGCGGCTGTGCAGGTCGATGGCACCCCGGTGGGCCTTGACGATGCCATGCACCACGGCCAGCCCCAGGCCGGTGCCCGCGCCCGGCGCCTTGGTGGTGAAGAAGGGTTCGAAGATGCGGCGCTGGGTGTCTTCGTCCATGCCCGGCCCGTTGTCGGCCACGCTCAGGCAGGCGTAGGCACCACCCGAAAGACCGCCCAGCTGCAAACCCTGCGAAGCGTCCAGCCAGGTCTCGCGCAGCGCCACGGTGATCTCGCCCGCCCGGCCTTCCATGGCCTGCCAGGCGTTGGTGCACAGGTTCATCAGCACCTGCTGCATCTGCGTGGCATCGGCCAGCACCGGCAGGCCGGCGGCCGGCAGGCGCGACACCAGCTTGACCCCGGCGGGCAGCAGCGAGCGCATGAGACCCAGCGCCTCCTCCACCAGCGGCGTGAGCGGCTGGCGCAGCATCTCCTGCGTCTGGCGGCGGCTGAAGGTGAGGATCTGCTGCACCAGCTGGCGCGCCCGGATGGCCGCGCGGTTGATCTCCGTCAGACTCTCCTGCGCGGGGTGGTGCTCGCCCACGTCCTCGCGCGCCAGAACCAGGTTGCCCAGGATGGCGGCGAGCAGGTTGTTGAAATCGTGCGCGACGCCGCCGGCGAGCGTGCCGATGGCCTCCATCTTCTGCGACTCGCGCAACTGCGCCTCCAGGGCGCGGTGCAGGGCCTCGGCCTGCTTGTGCTCGGTGATGTCGGTGTGGGTGCCAACCATGCGCAGGGGCGCACCGTTCTCGTCGCGCTTGATCACGGTGCCGCGTGTGAGCACCCATTTCCAGCTGCCGTCCTTGCAGCGCACGCGGTGCTCGTTGCGGTACGTGGGCGTGCGCATCTCGAAATGCGCCTGGCGGTCGGCCTGCATCTGGGCGATGTCGTCGGGGTGCGTGCGCGCATCCAGCTCGGAAGCGAAGTGGGCGATGTCGTCCTCGTCGTAGCCGAACATGGCCTTGATGCTGCGCGAGAAGAACTCCTCCCCGGTGCTCAGGTCCCAGTCCCACACGCCGTCGCCCGCGCCTTCCAGCGCCAGCCGCCACAGGGCCTCGTTCGCGTGCAGGGCCGCTTCGGCCTCCTTGCGCGCGGTGATGTCGAGCAGCACGCCCACGCGCAGCGTGCCCTCCTCGTCGGCGGACACGGCGTAGGAGCGGCGATAAACCCACTTCACGCTGCCGTCGGGCAGCACGATGCGGAACTCACCCCCCAGGTTCACCGGGCCCTTGCGAATGTCCTCGAGGTCCTTTTCCAGCAGGTCCAGGTCGTCCGGGTGGCGGTAACGCGCGACCAGCATGGGCTCCCGGATCAGGTCCTCGGGCTCCAGCCCATAGATGTCGCGCACACCGGGGCTCACGTAGCGGTACTCGCGCTGACCGTCCCTGCGCACGAACACCGAGAACACCATGCCCGGCACCTGCGAGGTGATCCGGCGCAGCTGTTCCTCGCTCTCGCGCAGGGCCTTCTGGTCGTTGACGCGGTCGGTGATGTCCTCCACCGTGCCTTCGTAGTAAAGCAGCGTGCCAGAGCCGTCGCGCACCGCGTGCGCGTTCTCGCTGATCCACACCCGCTCGCGCGTCTTGTAGCGGTGGATCTCGGAGATGAAGCCACGCACGTAGCCGTCGCGTTCGAGTTGTTGCTGGAACTGCGCGCGCCGGTTGGGCTCCACATACCACTCGCGCGCCACGTCCTTCACCCCTTCGAGCATTTCGGCCTCGGACGCATAGCCGTTGAGCCGCACCAGCGCATGGTTGGCGCGCAGCATCTGCCCCTCGGGCGATGCGCGATAGGCCCCGATGGGTAGAAAATTGAAAAGGCTGGAAAAATCCCCGTCGAGCGGCGATGGCGTCATGCGGTGGATTGTGTCGCAATCCCCCCGGTTTTCGGACCACGTACACCCCGGCAGGGTATCGGCACCGCTACAGTTGCAGTCTTACTCACGCTTTCTGGGAATTTCCTTGCAAGTCACCCGCATCCTGGCCGTGCGCCATGGCGAAACCGCCTGGAACCGCGACACCCGCATCCAGGGCCACACCGACATCGCGCTGAACGAGCACGGCCGCTGGCAGGCCGCGCAGCTGGCGCAGGCGCTGCGCGACGAACCCATCGCGGCGGTCTACGCCAGCGACCTAGGCCGCGCCTTCGAGACCGCGCTGGCGGTGGCGCGCGTCAAGCACCTGCACGTCACGCCGCACAAGGGTTTGCGCGAACGCCACTTCGGCCGTTTCGAAGGCCGGACCTGGGCCGAGCTCGAACAGCGCTGGCCCACCGAGGCGCTGGCCTGGCGCAAGCGCATGCCCGACTTCGCGCCGGCGGGCGGCGAATCGCTGGAGCAGTTGCAACGGCGTGTGATTCCGACCGTGCTGGAACTGGCCGCGCGCCACCCGGGCGAACAGGTGCTGATGGTGGCGCATGGCGGCGTGCTCGACATCCTCTACCGCGCCGCGACCCGGCTGGAGCTGCAGGCGCCGCGCAGTTGGGAGTTGCCCAATACCGCGATCAACCGCCTGCTGTGGTCGCCCGAGGGCCTGAGCCTGGTGGGCTGGGCGGACACCGCACACCTGCAAACCGGAGCGCCGCTCGATGAACGCAGCGTATGAACCCCTGACGCCGCCCACGCGCTGGCACCGCGCGCAGAGCCTGCTCGGCCAGGGTGTGGCCGCGATCGACACGCCCGCGCTGGTGGTGGACCTGGACGCGATGGAGCGCAACCTGGCCCACATGGCGGCCTATGCCCGTGCGCATGGCCTGCGCCTGCGGCCACACGCCAAGATGCACAAGAGCGCCGAGCTCGCGCGCCTGCAGATGCAGCATGGCGCGGTGGGTGTGTGCGTGCAGAAGACCGACGAGGCCCTGGCACTGGCCCATGGCGGCGTGACCGACATCACCATCACCAACGAAGTGATCGCCGTCCCGAAGCTGCAGCGGCTGGCGCAGGCGGTGCGCGACCTGCCCACGCGCTTTGGCCTGGCGGTGGACAGCGCCGCCGGCGTGCTGCGGCTCGCCGAGGCGTTGCGGGGGGCGCAGGTGGGTGGCGAGGGCCGCATCGACGTCTTCGTGGAGATCGATGTGGGCCACGGCCGTTGCGGTGTGCCTCCCGGCGAGCCGGCGGTGGACCTGGCGCGGCTGATCGCGCAGCACCCGGTGCTGCGTTTCGCCGGGCTCCAGGCCTACCACGGCGGCGCCCAACACCGGCGCGACCCAGCCGAGCGCGCGCAGGCGATTGCCGAAGCGGCTTGGGCCGCCGCGCTCACGCGCGAACGGCTGCAGGCGGCCGGCTTCCCCGTGCCGCTGATCACCGGCGCGGGCACCGGCACCTTCGTGCTGGAGACATCCAGCCACGTCTGGGGCGAGCTGCAGGTGGGCTCCTACCTGTTCATGGACGCGGACTACGCGCGCAACGAGGCCGCGCCGCTGGCGCCCGTGTTCGAGCACGCGCTGTTCGTCAAGAGCCAGGTCGTCAGCCGCAGCGCGCGACAGGCCGTGTGCGACGCCGGCCACAAGAGCCACGCCATCGACAGTGGCCCGCCCGGCGTGTGGAGCCCCCCGGGCCTGGTGTTCGCCAACGGTGGCGACGAGCACGGCCTGCTGCGCGCGGCCCATGCCGGCCATCCCCTGCCCGCGCTGGGCGACACGGTCTGGCTGGTGCCGGGCCACTGCGACCCCACGGTCAACCTGTACGACGTGATGGTGGGCGTGCGCGGCGGCCTGGTGAATGGCAAGGTCGAGCGGCTGATCCGCGTGGACGCGCGCGGCGCGCTGGGCTGAACCTTTACGGGCGGAACACCACCGCATCCAGGCCCATCGCGCGGATGCGCGCCGCCGCCTCGTCGGCCTGCGCGCGGCTGGCGAACGGCCCGACGCGCACGCGGGTGAGCGGGCCCTTGGGGTGGTCGACGTTCTGCAAGATGGCCGGGAACCCCGCCTCGATCAGGCGCGCCTGCGCCCGTTCGGCGTTGGCGCGGTCAGCGAACAGGCCGACGTTGATGCCATGGGCCTGCGGGGTGGGGTCGACGGATCGCTTGACTGCGCGCGGCGCGAGCAAAGGCGCCGGCGGCGCGGGCGGCGGTGGCGGTTCGACCTCCGCTGGCACAGGCACCGGCATGGGAGGCGTTTCGGGCGGCGCCGCCTGTGGCGCCACCGGTTCGGTTTCCGGCAAGGACACGGTCACTGGCGCGGCTGCCGGCAGGGGCTCCGCGATCACCTCCGCAGCCCCCGCCGGTTCGGGAGACTGCGCGCTGGCCGCCGGCGTCGTTGCGGCGGTGGCTTCAGCAGGGGCCGTCACAGCGGGCTCAGCGCCCGCCGCGCCAGTGGCACGGGATCGCCAGCCGTCGTCCATCGCCGCATAGCCCATCAAGGCCACCAGCAACACGTTGATCGCCACCAGCATCCACAGGCGCTTGCGGGAACTCGCCTGCTGCTCCAGCGTGGCGCAGGCCTCGCGCACGGTGCGGGCTTCGGCCACCGCACGCGTCATGCGGCGGCGGATGTCGGTGTGCAGGACGGCGTTGCCGTAGGCGCCCGGGATTGCGATGCCCAGCAGCACCAGGGCGCCGAGCACGCCCCATTCCACCGCCTGCGGCCACTGCAACAGGTGCCGCCCAAGGCCCACCACAAGCACGGCCAGACCCCAGGCGCAGACCAGGTACACCAGCGCCGCCGCCCAGAGCCGGCGAAACACCATCCAGTTCAGGGTGAGCCAGCCTGCGGGCCCGTTCCATGCCGGGCTGGCGCGGCCCGCCTCATCGAAGCGCTCGAACACCTCCAGGTAGCGCGCCGTGTTCACCGGGCCCAGTGCAGCCCGGTACAGCGCCCGGGTGGCGCTCTCCGGAACGGTCGCGGCGGGTGGCGAGGTAGCGGCGGACATGTCCGCGATTCTGGCACGCGGCATGCGGGTTGTTGCCAGCACCGCAGGCAGGCGGTTCTGCCCACAATGCGCGCATGCGCGCCATCCCCCTCCCCAGCCTGCCATGAGCCCGAGCCAGATCATCGTGCTGGCCACGCCGGTGTTCTTCGCGCTGATCGCGGTCGAATACGCCATCGGGCTCAAACGCCAGCGCAACACCTACCGGCTTGACGACGCCATCAGCAGCATCGGCCTGGGCATGCTCAGCCAGATCAGCGCGGTGTTCACACGGCTGCTGCGCGTGGGCATCTACACCGCGGTGTATTCGGCCGTGGCCATCTGGCCGGACCACCCGTTCTGGACCACCCTGCCCGGCTGGCTGCTGGCGCTGGTGTTCTACGACTTCTGCTACTACTGGCTGCACCGCGCCGGGCACGAGAGCGCCATCTTCTGGGCCGCGCATGTGGTGCACCACCAGAGCCAGGACTACAACCTGTCCACCGCGCTGCGCCAGACCAGCTCGGGCGCGCTGCTGGGCTGGGTGTTCTACCTGCCGATGGCCGTGGCCGGTGTGCCGCCGCTGGTGTTCGGCGTGGTCGCGCTGATCGACCTGCTCTACCAGTTCTGGGTGCACACCGAACAGGTCGGCAAGCTCGGCTGGTTCGACCGCTGGTTCTGCAGCCCGTCCAACCACCGCGTGCACCACGCGGTGAATGACCGTTACGTGGACCGCAACTACGGCGGCATCCTGATCGTCTGGGACCGCCTCTTCGGCAGCTTCAGGGAAGAGGACGAGCCATGCGTCTACGGCACGCGCAAGCCGCTGAACAGCTGGGACCCCCTGTGGGCCAACGGTGAGGTGTACTGGGGCCTGCTCAAGGACTCGTGGCACACGCGGCGCTGGGCCGACAAGCTGCGCGTGTGGTTCAAGCCCCCCGGCTGGCGACCGGCCGACGTGGCCGCGCGCTTTCCTTCGCCCGCTTTCGACATCGACCGCGTTCAGCGCTATGCGCCGCCCATGTCGCGAGGTGTGCAGTGGTTCGCCGGCCTGCAGTTCATCGCCCTGCTCGCCGGCGTGGCCGGTTTCCTGTGGGTGGCCGACGGGTGGCCCCTGGCGCGCAGCGCGGTGGTGTTCGCGGTGCTGCTGCTGGCGCTGTGGGCCATCGGCGCGGTGATGCAGGGGCGCATCTCCATCGGCGAGGCGCTCATGATTGAAAGCGGCGCACTCGCCATGGCCACCGCCGCGCTGGGTGCGGTGGAGCTGCACCGCCTCTTCAAGCCGCTGACCATGGGCATTGCGATGGCGGTGGTGTTCGCCCATGCGCGTGGTGCGGGTGGCCTGCGGCGCGTTGACCTGCTGCTGATGGGCGCGCTCGCCTTCTCGCTTGCGGGCGACGCCTTCCTGATGTTCCCCGGTTACTTCATCCCGGGCCTGGTCGCCTTCCTCATCGCGCACCTGACCTACATCGCGCTGTTGCGGCAGGACGCCTCCTGGTTCGCCAGCCGGCGCGCGCTGCTGGCCACGCTGGGCATCGGCGCGGCCATGTACACCTTCCTCTGGCAGGGCGGCCTGCCGGCTGGCCTGCGCGCGCCGGTCGCGGCCTACGTACTGGTGATCGCCCTCATGGCCGCCCAGGCCATCGGCCGCGCCAGGGTTCTGCGCAACCGTGCCGCCTTCGCGGTGGCGCTGGGCGCGGGCTTCTTCATGCTCAGCGACAGCGTGCTGGCCATCAACCGGTTCGTCGCGCCGCTGCCGATGCCGCAGGTGTGGGTGCTGGGCACCTACTACGCCGCGCAGGTGCTGATCGTGATGGGGATGCTGCGCGGCGAGCGCGCGGTGCGCTGACCGCCGTTCAACGGTCGCAGCGCGGCACACGCAACTTGCCTTCCTCCGTGGCCCCACCGCCGCACAGGAGGAATACCCGGCAACGCCCATCGGTCCACAACCCCGTGGTTGGCGCAGCGTGTCGATCCCCGAGTCCCTGCTTCGTCGTCAAGGCAACATCAACCCACAGGAGTTCGCCATGAAATACCTCGGCCTTGCGTACTACAACCCGGAAAAATTCGCCGCAATGGCACCCGACGACGTGCAGGCATTGGTGAGCCAGTGCCCGGCGATGGATGACCGGATGCGGGCGACCGGCAAGGTACTGGTGGCCGCATCGCTGGCCGAGACCAGGGACTGGGTGGCGCTGCGCCCGCGTGGAGGCAAGCCGCAGATCAGCGACGGGCCCTACACCGAGGCCAAGGAAGTGGTGGGCGGTCTGTTCATCATCGAGGCGAATGACCGCGAAGAGGCCATCCGCCTCGCGGCGATGCACCCCGCTGCGTCCATCGGTGAAGCCGGTGGTTGGGGCGTCGAGTTGATCCCCATGGAATCCTTCTTCGGCTGAGTACCAGCGAGCATATGCCCCATTGCACGGCACGCCCCACGCGCTGGCGGCGCTTCTATTCGCTGAACAACTCGTTGGGTGAACTCGGCGGCGCCACCCCCAGGTGCCGGTACGCCGCCAGCGTGGCGACGCGCCCGCGCGGCGTGCGCTGCAGAAAGCCCTGCTGGATCAGGTAGGGCTCGATCACGTCTTCGATGGTGTCGCGCTCCTCGCCGATGCTGGCCGCGATGTTGTCCAGGCCAACGGGGCCGCCGTCGAAGCGGTGGATGACCGCTTCGAGCAGCTTGCGGTCCATCAGGTCGAAGCCCTGCGGGTCCACGTCGAGCATGGCCAGGGCGCGGTTGGCGATGTCTTGCGTGATGGTGCCGCTGCCCTTGACGTCGGCGAAGTCGCGCACGCGGCGCAGCAGGCGGTTGGCAATGCGCGGCGTGCCGCGCGAACGGCGCGCGATCTCGAAACCGCCCTCGGGGTCCATCGGCGCATTGAGCAGACCCGCGCTGCGCTTGACGATGCGCGCGAGCTCTTCGGCGGTGTAGAACTCCAGCCGCGCGACGATGCCGAAGCGGTCGCGCAGCGGGTTGGTGAGCATGCCGGCGCGCGTGGTGGCGCCGACCAGGGTGAAAGGCTGCAGGTCCAGCTTGATGCTGCGCGCGGCCGGGCCTTCGCCGATCATGATGTCGATCTGGTAGTCCTCCAGCGCGGGGTAGAGGATTTCCTCGACCACCGGGCTGAGCCGGTGGATCTCGTCGATGAAGAGCACGTCGTTGGCTTCGAGGTTGGTCAGCAGCGCGGCCAGGTCCTTGGGCTTCTCCAGCACGGGGCCGCTGGTCTGGCGCAGGTTCACGCCCAGTTCCTGCGCGATGATGTGGCTCAGCGTGGTCTTGCCCAGGCCCGGCGGGCCGAACAGCAGCACGTGGTCCAGCGCCTCGCTGCGCTTCCTGGCCGCGCCAATGAAGATTTCCAGCTGTTCGCGCACCTTGGCCTGGCCCACGTATTCGTCCAGCAGCTTGGGCCGCAGCGCGCGCTCGATCGCCTCTTCTTTCGGGGAAGCCGGTGCGGCGGACACCACGCGCGGCGCGGGGGCGAAGTCGTCGGTCTGGATGCTCATGGTTTATTTCGCCAGCGCCTTGAGCGCCAGCTTGATGCCTTCGCTCACACCCACATCCTTCGGCAGCGCCTTGAGCGCGGCGGCGGCGTCCTTCTCGCTGTAGCCCAGCGCCACCAGCGCCTGCTGGATGTCGCCACCCGCATCGCCCTGCGCGGCCGCGGCACCGGGCAGGTTCAGGTCGGCGCCGAGCTTGCCCTTGAGTTCGAGCAACAGGCGCTCGGCGGTCTTCTTGCCGATGCCGGGCACCTTGACGATGCGCCCGCTTTCCTGCGCGCTCACGGCCTGCGCCAGGTCGGCCACGCTCATGCCCGAGAGCACCGAGAGCGCGGTGCGCGGGCCGACGCCGCTGATCTTGATGAGCTGGCGAAAGGCCTCGCGCTCGGGCGCGGTGCCGAAGCCATAAAGGATTTGCGCGTCCTCGCGCACCACGAAGTGCGTGAGCAAGGTCACTTTTTCGCCGGTGGCGGGCAGGTTGTAGAAGGTGCTCATGGGCACGTCCACCTCGTAGCCAACGCCATGGCAGTCCAGCAGAATCTGGGGTGGGTTTTTCTCCAGCAGGGTACCGGTCAACTTGCCTATCATTGGGCGCTTCTTCCTTGGTTCATGGAATTATCGGCTTGATTCTCAGACACACCTTCTCCCCGCCCGACAACGCGCGCATGGCGCACCTGTGCGGCCCCATGGACAGCCACATCCGCAGCATCGAGGCGGCCTTGCAGGTGAAGGTGGCGCACCGCTTCGAGCAGTTTCGCATCGAAGGCCCCAAGGCCCGGGCCAACCAGGCGCTGGAGGCGCTGCAGGCCCTGTACGAGATGGCGAAGAAGCCGATTCCGCCCGAGCAGGTGCAGCTCATGCTCAGCGGCGACACCGCGCTGGCCGATCCGGGCGACGGCGCCCTGGCCATGCAGACGCGGCGTGGCGAGGTGCGCGGGCGCACGCCCAACCAGGCGCGCTACCTGGAGAACATGGCCACGCACGACATCACCTTCGGCATCGGCCCGGCCGGCACCGGCAAGACCTACCTGGCCGTGGCCTGCGCGGTCGATGCGCTGGAGCGCAGCGCGGTGCAGCGCATCGTGCTCACGCGCCCGGCGGTGGAAGCGGGTGAGAAGCTCGGCTTCCTGCCCGGCGACCTGGGCCAGAAGGTGGACCCCTACCTGCGCCCGCTGTACGACGCGCTGTACGACCTGATGGGCGCGGACAAGGTGAGCAAGGCCTTCGAGCGCCAGCAGATCGAGATCGCGCCGCTGGCCTTCATGCGCGGGCGCACGCTCAACCACGCCTTCGTCATCCTGGACGAGGCGCAGAACACCACGCCCGAGCAGATGAAGATGTTCCTCACCCGCATCGGCTTTGGCAGCAAGGCCGTGGTCACCGGCGACGTGAGCCAGATCGACCTGCCGCGCACCCAGCTCAGCGGCCTGATCGACGCCGAGCGCGTGCTCAAGCGCGTGCAGGGTATTGCGATGACGCGCCTGTCCAGCGCCGACGTGGTGCGCCACCCGCTGGTCGCGCGCATCGTGGACGCCTACGACGCGCGCTCGCCCGGTGCCGATGACGCCCCGCCCGCGAAGCGCCCGCGCCGCAGCGCTGCCGCCTGAAAGGAGCCCGCGGCCATGTCTTCGTCCAACCTATTCGCGCGTGCACTGGGCGTCCTGCTCGTGCCGCTGGCCCTGGGCACATCGGCCCAGACCAACCCGCCCACACCGAAGGCCGCGGCGCAGGCACCCTTGATCTTCAGCAGCCAGGCCGTGCGCTACCGCTGCGACGGCGGGGCCGAAATCGAGCTGGCCTACCTGAACCTGAGCAACGGCACCGCGTTTGCCGCGCTGCACTACAACGACCGCACCGTGATGCTGCAGGGCCGACGCGCGACCACCGGTGTGCGCTTCATCGCGCTCGACGAGCAGTACAGCCTGCGCTGGTACACCCAGGGCATGAAAGGCGAACTCAGTTTCCTGGCCGCCGACCACACCGCGCAGGAACAGACCCTGCTGTCCAACTGCTTCGCCCAGCCGGCGAACAAGCGCTGATGGCACGGCCTTCGCTCAGCCTGTCCCTGCAGTTCGGTGCGCTGCCCGATGCCGCCGCGCACCGCGCCGCGCTGCCACGCCATTGGGTGACACGCTGCATCCGCCACGCGCTCGACGCCGACGCGGAGATCACCGTGCGCATCGTCGACGCCGAAGAAGGCCAGGCGCTCAATCGCGACTACCGCGGGCGCGACTACGCGACCAACGTGCTCACCTTCGACTACGCCACCGACCCCATGGTGATGGCCGACCTGGTGCTGTGCGCGCCGGTGGTCGCGCGCGAGGCCGCCGAGCTGAACAAGCCGCTGGCCCAGCACTACGCCCACCTGCTGGTGCACGGCACGCTGCACGCGCAAGGCTGGGACCACGAGACCAGCGAGGCCGACGCCAAGGCCATGGAGGCGCGCGAGACCGAGATCCTGGCCGGGCTCGGGCAGCCGAACCCTTACGCCTGATTCGCGATCCGCAGCGGAATCGTCACCGGCCCGTCGTTGACCAGATGCACTTTCATGTCGGCGCCGAAGCGGCCCGTCTGCACCAGCGGGTGCTGCGCGCGAGCGGCCCGTACGAAAGCGTCGTAGAGCGCCTCGCCCAGAGCCGGGGGCGCGGCGCCGGTGAAGCCCGGGCGGTTGCCGCTTCTCGTGTCGGCCGCCAGGGTGAACTGGCTCACGATCAGCAGGCCGCCGCCCATGTCCTGCACGCTGCGGTTCATCTTGCCGGCCTCGTCGCCGAAGATGCGCAGCTTCAGGATCTTGGCGAGCATCTTTTCGCCCACGGCCTCGGTGTCGCCGGGTTCGGCGCATAACAGCACCAGCAACCCGGCGCCAATGGCGCCCGCGGTGTCCCCGGCGATCTCCACACGCGCTTCGCTCACGCGCTGCAGCAGCGACATCATTTCAGTTCGTCCTCTTCAAAGAACCGGGTTTCCGTGTCGGCGGGCAGCAACTGGATGGTCGCGCGCAGGCCCGGCACGGCGCCCATCAGCGCCTGCTCCACCTGGGCACGCACGGCGGCCGCACGCCCCAGAGACCAGGACGCGGGCAAGTGCATGTGCAGGTCCACGAAGCGGCGCTGGCCGGCGCGGCGTGTGCTGACGTGATCGAATCGAACCGTGCGCTTGTCGCCGAGCGAAAGGGCGTATCCGTCCAGCGTGGCCTGTATGGTGGTCAACACCTCGGGCTCAACCGCTTCGTCCATCAAGCCTTGCGACGAGCGCCACAGCAGGCGCGCGCCTTCCCTCATGATGTTGGCAGCCACCAGCATGGCCACGAGCGGGTCCAGCCAGAGCCAGCCGCTGAGGGCCACCAGCACCACACCGACCACCACGCCAGCGGACGTCCAGACATCGGAGAACAGGTGCTTGGCGTCGGCTTCGAGCGCGATGGAACGGTGCGCCTTTGCTGCGCGCAACATCACCCAGGCCAGCGTCCCGTTGAGCACCGAACTCAACACCGACAGGACCAGCCCCAGGCCCACTTGTTCAATGGGCCTGGGCTCGAGAAGGCGCAGACCCGCGGCCCAAAGAATTCCCAGCCCCGCCGCGATGATGAGGATGCCCTCGAATCCGGACGAAAAATACTCGGCCTTGTGGTGGCCATAAGGGTGATCGTCGTCCGCCGGGCGCGCGGCGATGGTGACCATCACCAGCCCGAACACCGCGCTCGCCAGGTTCACCAGCGACTCCATGGCATCGGACAGCAGGCCCACCGAATCGGTGATAAGCCATGCCAGGGTCTTCAGCGCGATCGTGGCCGTGGCCACTCCGATCGACGCGATCAGCAGGCGTCGGGGCGTGAGCCATCGGATCGAAGGGAAGTCCATGTCGCGATTGTGCCGGCACGCACGCATGCCAGAATCCGCCGGATGCGACAACAGCTGTGGCTCGGTGTGCGGTGGTGGGTGGTCGGCGGGACCGTGCTGGCGCTGGCAGGCGCGGTGCTGCTGGCGCGCCAGTCGCTGGACGAGCAGCGCGCGCTGTTCGAGACCGATGCGCGCATCGTGCACCGCTTGCTGAGCCAGCAGGTGGTGCAACACGACGCCATCCTCGCCACGCTGGCCTTGCTGCAGCCTGCGCCGCAAGGAACGGCCAGCGCATCGCCCGAACAGCGGCTGCCCGCGCTGTACCCGCAGATCCTGGCGGTGCAGCGCCGCGACCCCGGCCAGGCCTGGGCCGACCCGCAACTCGCCCGCGCCGAAGCGGCCTCGCACGCCCGGCGCCACGCCATGCTGGGCAACGCCGACCTTGCGCAGGGGCGCTACCAACTGGTGCTGTCCGCTTCGCCCACCAGCTACGCGCTGGACCTGGATCTGCGCGCCTTGGTGCCTTGGTCGGAGTGGCCGATGCAGCCTCAAAACAGCCCGGTGCGCGTGGTGCTGGAGCACGTGGGTGCGCGCCACGTGATCCAGCCCGGTAACAGCGAGCCGGGCACCGGCGGCGCGGGCTGGCGCTGGGAGGCGCGCAAGGCGCTGGCCAGCGAGAGCCAGCCCTTCGACGTGATCAACACGCTGAGCGTTGGCGCGGGCGAGCTGCCCTGGCTGCGCATGCTGGCCTGGGTGCTGGCCGTGGCCGCGCTGCTGACGGCCCTGCACCACCTGCAACGCCAGCGCGTGGCGCGCCAGCGCGCGGAGGAGCTGTTGCGCCTGGGCCAGGTGGCGCGCCTGAACACACTGGGCGAGCTGGCCGCCGGCATGGCGCACGAGCTCAACCAGCCGCTCACCGCCGTGCTGGCCAATACCCAGGCCGCGCAGCGGCTGCTCGATGACGAACCGCCCGAACTGGGCACAGCACGCGGCGCCATGGCGCAGGCGGCGGCGCAGGCCCGGCGCGCCGCCGAGGTGGTGGGCCGGCTGCGCCGCGCGGTCGAACGGCCCGATGCGGGTGGCGCCCTGCGCCCTGTCAGCCTGAACGAGACGGTGCGGCGCGCGCTCCACTTGCTGGAGCCGGAGTGCCAGCGTCGCGACATCTCTCCCGCGCTGCAAGGCACCGAGACGGTGACCGTGCTGGCCGATGCGGTGGCACTGGACCAGATCGTGCACAACCTCATCTTCAACGCGTTGCAAGCCCTCGAACAGGTGCCGGCGGCGCAGCGCTCGCTCATCCTCACCATCGGTACACGGGACGGGCGCGGCGCACTGACGGTGGCCGACAGTGGGCCCGGCATTGCGCCCGAAGTCCTGCCGCGCCTGTTCGAGCCCTTCTTCTCCACGCGCCAGGGCGGCCTGGGCCTGGGTCTGAGCCTGTGCGAGACACTGGCCAACGGCATGGGCGGTACCCTGGCAGCGGCCAATCGCACGCACGGCGGTGCCGTGTTCACCCTGCAACTGCCCTTGGGCGGAAACACGACGTGAGCCGCACCGAGCTGCCTGACACCCTCTCGCCTACGGTCCACCTGATCGACGACGACCAGGCCGTGCGCGACGGCCTGGCCCTGTTGATCGGCACCGTGGGTTTGCGCGTGCAGCCGTGGAGTGACCCGCAGGCTTTTCTGGCGCAGTTCGACCGCGAGGGGATCGGTGCCATCGTGCTCGACGTGCGCATGCCCGGCATCAGTGGCCTGAGCGTGCTCGACGCGCTGATGGCGCAGGGTGTGGACCAGCCGGTGATCATGCTCACCGGACACGGCACGGTAGAGATGTGCCGACGCGCCTTCAAGGCCGGTGCGGCCGAGTTCCTGGAGAAGCCGGTGGACGACGAGGCGCTGCTCGAAGCCCTGCAGAACGCGGTGCGCCAGCACGTGCGTTCGCGCCAGCGCCACCAGGCCGACCGCGCGGCGCGCGAGCGATACAGCCAGCTTTCCGAGCGCGAACGCGAGGTGCTGGGCCTGATCGTCGAAGGCCTGACCAACAAGGAGATCGGCCGCGCCCTGGGCCTGTCGCCACGCACGGTGGAGACCCACCGCGCCAACCTGTTCGGCAAGCTGCAGGCACCCTCCCTGGCGCAGCTGATCCGGCACTATGCGGCACTCGTGGACGCCAATGACGCGCAGGCACTGCGTAGTTCTACGGAGGGCCGCGCGTAGCCGTCCGAATGGCGGCAGCGCATCCGGATTTTTACAGTTCTCCCACGGTTGATCGAACCGTTTCACAACCCCGGAGAACACCATGCACGCCTTCGCCAAAACGTCCGTCCTCGCCCTGTCCCTCGCCGCCGCCAGCGTGGCCAGCGCGCAAGGTGTGCGGGTGGAAAAGAACATGTCGCTCGAGCTCGCCACCCAGATCGCCGCCGCCACCGTCGCGTCCTGCACCACGGCGGGCTACAACGTCGCCGCCACCGTGGTGGACCGCGCCGGCACCGTGCGCGTTGTCATGCGGGCCGACAACGCCGGCCCGCACACGCTTGAAGCCAGCCGCCTGAAGGCCTACACCTCGGCTTCGGCGAAGAACACCACGCTGGCCATCATGGAGGCGTCTCAGAAGAACCCGGCGGCCGCCAACCTGGTGAACATCCCGGGCTACCTGCTGCTGGGCGGTGGCGTGCCGGTGAAGGTGGGCAACGAGGTGATCGGCGCGGTGGGCGTGGGCGGGGCTCCCGGCGGTCACCTGGACGAACAATGCGCCATGGCCGCCATCGACAAGGTCAAGGACCAGCTGAAATGAAACGCCGCACCCTGATCAGCGGCCTGATGGTGGCGGCGTTGGCCTCCACCGTGCCCGCATGGGCACAGGTGGCCCCCAGCGCCAGCGAAGCCGCCGCCTACCGCGGCCTGCACGCGGCCGCCCACCAGGGCGATGCCGCGAAGATCGCGCGCCTGGTGGCCGGTGGCGCGGCGGTAAACGCCACCGATGCACGCGGGCGCACGCCCCTGCACGTGGCCACGTTTGCGCGGCAGCACGAATCCATCCGTGCGCTGGCCAAGGCTGGCGCCGACATCGACCGGCTGGAGGCCGACCGCTACGACGCGGTGACCATCGCCTCTGTGGCGGACGACGAGGAGACGCTGCGCGTGCTGCTGCAACTGGGCGCCAGCGCGAAACAGACGACGAGCCGCTACGACGGCACCGCCCTGATCGCCGCAGCCCACCTGGGCCACGACGGCGTGGTGCGGCAGCTCATCGCCGCGGGCGCCCCGCTGGACCATGTGAACAACCTGCACTGGACGGCGGTGATCGAGTCCATCGTGCTGGGCGATGGCGGTGCGCGCCACCAGGCCACGCTGCGCGCGCTCATCGAGGCCGGCGCCAACCTCCAGTTGACGGATCGGAACGGACAGACGCCGCTGGCGCTCGCGAAGTCGCGCGGCTACGCGGCCATGGTGGCGATGCTCGAGAAGGCCGGCGCGCGCTGACAGCCCTCAGGCCAGCGTCACGCGGGCGAACTTGCGCTTGCCCACCTGCACGACGAAAGTGCCTGCGGGGAGCTTGAGGCCCTTGTCGCTGACAACGGCGCCGTCGACCCGCACCCCGCCACCTTCGATCAGACGATTGGCCTCGCTGTTCGATGGCGCCAGCCCCGCGGACTTCAGGAGCGGCGCGATGCCCAGCGGCACACCCGCCAGCGACACGGCGGGGATGTCGTCGGGGATGCCGCCCTTGCTGCGGTTGATGAAGTCCTGCTCGGCCGCTTCCGCCTTCGCCGCGCTGTGGAAGCGCGTGGTGATTTCCTTCGCCAGCGAGACCTTGGCGTCCTTGGGGTTGCGACCCTCTTGCACTTCCTTCTTCAAGGCTTCGATCTCGGCAATCGACTTGAACGACAGCAGCGTGTACCAGCGCCACATCAGCGTGTCCGAGATGCTCAACACCTTGGCGAACATGGCGTTGGCGTCCTCCGTGATGCCGATGTAGTTGTTCTTGCTCTTGGACATCTTCTCGACGCCGTCCAGGCCTTCGAGCAAGGGCATCGTCAGGATGCACTGCGGTTCCTGGCCGTACTCGGCCTGCAGGTGGCGGCCCATGAGCAGGTTGAACTTCTGGTCGGTGCCGCCGAGCTCCAGGTCGCTCTTGAGCGCCACCGAGTCGTAGCCCTGCATCAGCGGGTACAGGAACTCGTGCACGCTGATCGGCGTGCCGGCCTTGAAGCGGTCGTGAAAATCATTGCGCTCCATCATGCGCGCCACGGTGTACTTGGCGGCCAGCTGGATCATGCCCATCGAACCCAGCGGCAAGCTCCACTCGCTGTTGTACCGGATCTCGGTCTTCGCAGGGTCCAGCACCAGGCTGGCCTGCTTGTAATACGTCTCGGCGTTGGCCTTGATCTGCTCGGGTGTGAGCGGCGGGCGCGTGTTGTTGCGGCCGGAAGGGTCGCCGATCAGGCTGGTGAAGTCACCGATCAGGAAGATCACCTGGTGCCCCAGGTCCTGCAGTTGGCGCATCTTGTTGAGCACCACCGTGTGACCGATATGGATGTCAGGCGCCGTAGGGTCCAGCCCGAGCTTGATGCGCAACGGCCGCCCGGTGGTTTCCGACTGTGACAATTTTTTGACCCAGTCGGCCTGGGGTATCAATTCTTCGCACCCCCGCAACGTCACGCCCAGCGCTTCGCTTACACCGTCCGTCAGGGACGAATCTTTTTGAATACGTTCGGCTTCTTTTTCAGGGGCGTTCATACGGGTTTTCTCAGATGCAAGGCACGGTGCGCTGGCTATACTGCCGGTCGCTGGTGACAGATTTTAGTTGGCGCACTTTTTGCACGATATCAAGTCGGTTCGTCACCGCCAGGGCGTTTGAGTGAACTTGTTCCGCCTCAAGCGCTCTTTTTGTGTGCGCCGATCCCCCAGGGAGACGGCTTTACCGGAAACACCGATTTTGACCCGTCCGCTACTCCTCACGCTGGCACAGCTTTTTGGTGCCACAGCCCAGACTCTATCGAGCCACCCACGCCGCATCATGGGCGGCCTTGGCGTGGTCCTTCTGGGCACCGGGGTGACTGCCTTCGGCATCGCCCCGCTCGCGCCAGACGCCTCCGACATCCCGGTGCACCAGGTCATCGAGGCCCTGAATGTGCCGACGCAGACGCAGGCCAACATCGATGCCCTGTCGGCCACTCAGCAGCCGGATGCGGCGCTGGTGCTCTACCGGACGGAAACCACGCGGCGGGACGATACCGCCCAGAGCCTGCTCCAGCGTCTGGGCGTACCCGACTCGCAGGCCCAGACCTTCCTGCGCAACGACCCCCTGGCCCGCCAGCTGTTGCAAGCCGGGCGCACCGGCCGACCTGTCAGCGTCGAAGCCAGCGCAAGCAACGAATTGCTTCGCCTGACGGCGCGCTGGCTCTCATCCGATGAACGTGGATTCACCCGCCTGGTGGTGGAGCGATCGGAAGACGGCAAGCTCCACTCGCGCCTCGAGCAAGGCGCCCTCACCGCTTCGACGAAGCTGGCCAGTGGCGTGATCCGCAGCTCCCTGTTCGCCGCCACCGATGAGGCCGGCATACCCGACCCGATCGCGATCCAGCTGGCCGAAATGTTCTCCAGCGACATCGACTTCCGCCGCGACCTGCGCCAGGGCGACCGCTTCAGCGTGGTCTTCGAAAGCCTGGAAGCCGACGGCGAAGCGCTGCGCACTGGCCGGGTGCTGAGCGCCGAGTTCGTCAACGACGGCAAGGAATATCAGTCCGTGTGGTTCGAGGAGCCCGGCCACAAAGGGGGGTACTACGGCTTTGACGGCCAGAGTTCCCGCCGCTACTATCTGTCCTCGCCGCTCGAGTTCTCGCGCGTGAGCAGCGGGTACGGCATGCGCTTTCACCCGATTTCCGGCACGCGCAAGCCCCACATGGGCGTGGACTACGCGGCGCCCACCGGCACGCCGGTGCGCACCATCGGCGACGGCGTGGTGGAGTTCGCTGGCGTGCAGCGGGGTTACGGCAACGTGATCTATGTGCGCCACCGCAACAACCAGATGACCGTCTACGCCCACCTCAGCCGCATCGGCGTGCGCAAGGGCCAGCGCGTGGACCAGGGCGACTTTATCGGAGCTGTGGGCAGCACGGGCGCCTCCACCGGCCCGCACCTGCACCTGGAGTTCCGCGACAACGGCGTGCACGTGGATCCGCTGTCGATCGCGCGCAAGAGCGAGTCGGTTCCCGTGCCTCCCGCCTTGCGTCAGCGCTTTGATGCGGTGGCCCAACTGCAGCGCCTGCAGCTGGACGCGGCGGCCAGCATCCGGCAGGCCAGCGCCGAGTAAAGGTGCGCTCCAGCACCATGAAAAAGGGAGCCCGAGGGCTCCCTTTTTCGTGGCCATTGCGGTGACCCTGTTTCAGACGCTGAAGCTGGAACCACAACCGCAGGTGGTAGTGGCGTTGGGGTTTTTGATCACGAACTGGGCGCCCTCCAGGTCCTCCTTGTAGTCGATCTCCGCGCCCACCAGGTACTGGTAGCTCATCGCATCGATCAGCAAGGACACGCCATTCTTGGACATCGTCGTGTCGTCCTCGTTGACGATCTCGTCAAACGTGAAGCCATACTGGAAACCAGAGCACCCCCCCCCCTGCACGAACACGCGCAACTTGAGATCGGGGTTGCCTTCTTCGGCCACCAGCTCGGCCACCTTGGCCGCCGCGCTGTCGGTAAAGATCAGCGGGGCCGGCATGTCGGTCGGAATGTTTTCGGCGACTGCGCTCATGGAATACCTCTTGTCGGTACCGCTTCCGTTCAACGGGCTGCGGCAATGGTGGGGCGGGTGCTCCGCACCCGGAAACTCAAAGAATCCCGGCAATGCTATAGCAATCTGCTCGGGAATGCCCTCAGCTGTTGTTTGCCGCCAGTTTCAGTGTGGGTTTGTCCTCGATCCCACCCGCCATGGGCTTGAGCTGACCGGAGATGGTGGCGCCCTGGTGCATTTCCAGGGCCTTGTAGGACACATCGCCCTCGATGCGGGCCTTGGGCTGCAATTCCAGCAACTCGAACGCGAGCACAGGGCCCTTGACCTGACCGTTGATGATGACGTGGTCGGCGTGAATCTGGCCTGTCACCACCGCCACCTCGCTGACCACGAGGATGCTCGCCTGCTCGTCGCTGGCCCGGATGTCACCCACCACCTCGCCGTCGATGCGCAGCCCGTCATGGAACAGCACGTTGCCCTCCACACGGGTGCCTTGCGCAATCAGGCTCTTGATGGGCGGCTGCTTCTTCTTTGCGAACATGGATTCTCCTGACGGCGGACCGTATGGGTTTACAGGTTGAAGGATTGCATGGACCTGACCGAGTTGCCCTGCAGGATCTTGGCGGTCACGTTTTCTACCACGGCCTGCGCGGGCACGTCCACCACACCCTCCATGCGCAGATAGCCCTTGATCAGTACGGGCTGAGGTGACGGCGCCTGTCTGGCCGACCAGGGTTTACCCGCCAGCGTGCCCGCGAACGTGACCTCGAGTGCGCCCTTGAAGTCCGGCGCGTTCTTGCTCGCCTGGATCATCAGCACCTGCCACTTCAGCTCCGTCTCTGAGACGCGCTCGGCCTGCAGGCCGCGAATGCTCAGCGCGCCGTTGCCCGAGCCGGGAATCAGCCGCTCGAAGAAGCCCAGGTCACTGCGCAGCAACTGGTTGTCGGCCTGCAACTGCCGGATCTGCATCATCAGTTGCTCTTGCGTGCTGCGCTCGGTGATCAGCAGGCTGTCGGTGGTGTTGGCCACCGACTGCGCCTCCTGCAGATCGGTGCGCAAAGTCTGAACCTCGCGGCGCAACTGCTCGAGCTCCTGCTGGGCGTTGCGGTCCAGCCCGGCAATGTCCTTGCCGAATTCAAAGGCCCAGACCGCGAGCGCACCCGAGAAGCCCAGTACCACGGCACCCAGCAGCCAGCGCAAGGGCCATGGCAGCGTGCTGCGCACCGACACCCTGGGTGCGCTGACGGTCAGTCTTCTACGCAGCAGGCGGAACCGCATTCAAACCTTTCAAAGTGCAAGCAAACGCAACCCGGGCCCAGAAAGCAAAAACCGCCCCAAGTTTGAACTTGAAGGCGGTTTCTGGAGCATGTGCAGCCGGCTTTAGCGCTTGCTGAACTGCTTGCGGCGGCGCGCGGAGCGCAGACCGACCTTTTTCCGTTCCACTTCGCGCGCATCGCGCGTCACGAAGCCCGCCTGCGACAGGCCAGACTTGAGCGCCGCGTCGTAGTCGATCAGGGCGCGGGTGATACCGTGGCGCACGGCACCGGCCTGGCCGGATTCACCGCCACCATGCACGTTGACCTGGATGTCAAAGGTCTCGGCGTGGTTGGTCAGCAGCAGGGGCTGCTTGGCGATCATGATCGAGGTCTCGCGGCCGAAGTAGGCCTGGATGTCCTTGCCATTGACCGTGATCTTGCCACTGCCTTTTTTCAGGAACACGCGCGCGACGCTGGATTTGCGACGGCCGGTTCCGTTGTTCCATTCACCAATCATCTCAAGGCTCCTTTAGAGTTCCAGCACTTGCGGCTGTTGGGCGGTGTGCGGGTGCTCTGCACCGCCGTACACCTTGAGCTTCTTGATCATGGCGTAGCCGAGCGGGCCCTTGGGCAGCATGCCCTTGACGGCCTTCTCGAGCGCGCGGCCAGGGTGCTTGGCCTGCATGTCGCGGAAGTTGGTGCCATAGATACCGCCCGGATAACCGGAATGACGGTAGTACACCTTGTCGAGGGCCTTGGTGCCCGTGACGCGGAGTTTGGCTGCGTTGATGATGACGATGAAGTCACCGGTATCGACGTGAGGCGTGTAAATGGCCTTGTGTTTGCCGCGCAGACGGAGAGCAACTTCACTGGCTACTCGTCCGAGGACCTTGTCGGTCGCGTCAATCACAAACCACTCGTGCGTCACGTCAGCGGGTTTGGCGCTGAACGTTTTGGTCATGAGTTTTCTCTTGAAGAGGTGGTTTGGCAGCTCTTTTCCACGGTCGGTCGTTCTCTGACGGAACGCTCTTAGGTGGGGTCTGGATACTTCGCCGCGGAGCCAGCAGTTCGCTGCGAAGCCCCCGATTGTACGAAATATCGGGCCTGACTGGCAAACCGCCTGCCGCCAGCGGTCGGGCAGCACGGTCCAACGGCTACCATCGGGGCATGTTCAGTTACCGACACGCCTTCCACGCGGGCAATCATGCCGATGTGCTCAAGCACATCACATTGATCGCCACGCTGCGCCACCTGATGCAGAAGGAAGCCGGTCTGACCTTGATCGACACCCATGCGGGGGCCGGGCTCTACCGGCTGGACGGGGACTATGCCGAAACCGGCGGTGAGGCCAAGGACGGTGTGGTCAAGCTCATGGGCGCCTTGCGGGCTGAAGGCCATGCGCCGGCGCAGACCGTCGCGCCGGCGATCGACGACTACCTGGACCTGATCGAGAGCTTCAATCCCTCAGGAGCACTGCGCGTCTACCCGGGCTCGCCCTTTGTCATGCACCACTTGCTGCGTGCGCAATCGCGTGACCGGCTCAAGCTCTTCGAACTGCACCCGACCGACAGCCGCACGCTGACGGCCAACATCGCGCAACTCGAAGCGGGGCGTCAGATCGTGGTGGCGCGCGAAGACGGATTCGAAGGAATCAAGCCGCTGCTGCCGCCGCCGCCATCGGCCACGGGCTCCAGACGTGCGCTGGTGTTGATCGATCCCAGCTACGAGATCAAAAGCGATTACTCGAAAGTGAGCGCCTGCATACAAGAGGCCATCAAGCGCTTTTCCACCGGCACCTACCTGGTCTGGTACCCGGTGATCCCCCGCCCGGAAGCGCACGATCTGCCGCGCCGCCTGCGCACGCTGTCCAACCAGGCGCAACGGCCCTGGCTCAACGCCACGCTGGCGATCGGTCAGGACCCGGCCCACGGTCCCGATGACCGGCCCGGCCTGACCGCCAGCGGCATGTTCGTGGTCAACCCGCCGCACACGCTCAAGGGTGTGCTGCAGGCGGCCCTGCCGCAGTTGCTCGCCCACCTCGGGCGCGGGCGCGGCAAGTCTCAAACACTTGAATCGGGCGGCTGAGCCGCGGGTTCACCGCGGCCGGCCCAGCGACATCGTCCAGTAGCGGCCGTAGTCGCTGCCCGTTCGCTGCATGCAACTCACGCCCACGTCGCGGTATTCGGCACGCATGATGTTCGCGCAATGGCCCTCACTGGCCAGCCAGGTGGACATCGCCGCCGATACCGTGGACTGCCCCGCAGCGATGTTCTCGCCTGCCCAGGACCAGGCGTAGCCCTCGTCGGCGATGCGCTGCGACGCGCTGCGCCCGTCCAGCCCGGTGTGCGAGAAGTAGTTGTTGGTCGCCATGTCGACCGAGTGGCGCGCGGCGGCGGAGAACAGCCGGTCGTCCCAGGTCAGCGGTGCCACTGCCGACATGAGCGTGCCGCCGCACTGGCGTGCCGTGGCCCGCGCGGCGTTGATCTGCTGCAGCAGGCTGTCGCGGAATTCAGGCAGGCCACAGCTTGTGCCGGCATCCAGCGCCAGCAGAACCGTCGCACTGTCGGTCGCACCGCCCGATCCACCCGATGCGCTGGCGGGCATGGGGCCCACGGCGAGACCGCCGGATCCGGCCTCAGCGCCACTGCCCCCGTCACCACCACCACCGCAGGCCGTCAGGCAGAGCGCTGTGCCAGCGACGGCGACCAGTCGCCGGATCACGGCGGGGCGCGCAACAAAGGACGCATGGGAGGGGTGACTGGGTGGATTGACCATGTGCCAACTCTACGGTCTGGCACCCAGCCTCTGGTAAGCGGATGTAGAAGGCCACCGCCCGTCCGGCAGCGCGACCGCACTTCGGTTGCACCCGGTTCCGGTGTTGCATAATTAGCCGACCGACCGGTTGGTTAATTGCATATACTTGCAACTGCACCCGAAAACCGGGGCCAGGAGACGCCGATGTACACCCAGTCTTTCAACGTGCCCGATGCCGACAGCAAAACCGGCGCGGCACTCCATGCGGTGCCGCCCCACGACACTGCCTTGCAGGCCCATTTCGACGCCGCGATCGACGCCGACGGCAAGATCGAACCGCGCGACTGGATGCCCGATGCCTACCGCAAGACGCTGGTGCGCCAGATCAGCCAGCACGCGCACAGCGAGATCGTCGGCATGCTGCCCGAGGGCAACTGGATCTCGCGCGCGCCCAGCCTCAAGCGCAAGGCCATCCTGGTGGCCAAGGTGCAGGACGAAGGTGGACATGGCCTGTACCTCTACAGCGCCGCGGAAACCCTGGGCACCAGCCGCGACCAGATGTTCCACGCACTGCACTCCGGCAAGGCCAAGTACAGCTCGATCTTCAACTACCCCACGCTGACCTGGGCCGATGTGGGCGTGATCGGCTGGCTGGTGGACGGCGCGGCGATCATGAACCAGATCCCGCTGTGCCGTTGCAGCTACGGCCCGTACGCACGCGCGATGATCCGCGTCTGCAAGGAAGAGAGCTTCCACCAGCGCCAGGGCTTCGAATCGCTGATGGTGATGATGCAAGGCACTGACGAACAGAAGGCCATGGTGCAGGACGCGGTGAACCGCTGGTGGTGGAAATGCCTGGCCATGTTTGGCCCACCAGATGCCGACAGCCCGAACAGCGTGCAGGGCATGCGCTGGGGCATCAAGCGCATCAGCAACGACGACCTGCGCCAGAAGTTCGTCGACGCCACCGTGCCGCAGGCCGAGGTGCTGGGCGTAACCCTGCCCGACCCCGACCTGAAATGGAACGAGGCGCGTGGCCACCACGACTATGGCCGGATTGACTGGGATGAGTTCTGGGCCGTGGTCAACGGCGACGGCCCCTGCAACAAGGAGCGCCTGGCCACGCGCGTGAAAGCCTGGAACGACGGCGCCTGGGTCCGCGAAGCCGCGCTGGCGCATGCCCGCAAGCAAGAGCAACGTGCCATGAAGGAGGCAGCATGAACACCCCCACATTGAAGGAATGGCCCCTGTGGGAAGTGTTCGTGCGCAGCAAGCAGGGCCTGGAACACAAGCACTGCGGCAGCCTGCACGCCAGCGACGCGGCCCACGCGCTGCAGATGGCGCGCGACGTGTACACACGCCGCCAGGAAGGCGTGAGCATCTGGGTCGTGCCCTCGGCCACCATCACCGCGAGCGAGCCCGACAGCAAGGACAGCTTCTTCGACCCGGCGGCCGACAAGGTCTACCGCCACCCGACCTTCTACGAAATCCCCGACAAAGTGGGGCATATGTGATGGTCTCGGCGCCCACCCATGCCCCGATCGGCTACCTGCTGCACCTGGCCGACAACGCCCTGGTGCTGGGCCAGCGCAACGCCGAGTGGTGCGGCCACGGCCCCGTCCTCGAAGAAGACCTGGCCCTGGCCAACAACAGCCTGGACCTGCTGGGCCAGGCCCGCCTGCTCTACCAACACGCCGCGGCGCTCATCAACGACGACGCGGATCTGGCACAGCGTTTCCGGCATCTGCAGGGCGCACGCGCCGATGGTGGTGTGACCGAGGACACCTTGGCCTATTTCCGCGACCCGGCCGAGTTCCGCAACCTCACGCTGCTGGAGCTCCCCCACCACGGGCCGCTCGCCGGCACCGCCGCGGCCGAGCGCGACTACGCCACCACCATCACCCGCAATTTCCTCTACAGCGCGCTGATGGTGCTGGTGTGGGAGCGCCTGCAGGCATCGGCCGACGCGCAACTGGCGGCCATTGCGGCCAAATCGCTCAAGGAGGTGCGATACCACCTGCGCCATGCCAGCGACTGGCTGGTGCGATTCGGCGACGGCACTGAGGCATCGCGCGCGCGCGCCCAGGCCGCGCTGAACCACCTGCTGCCGTATTGCCAGGAATTCTGGACCGGCAGCGAGGCGGAGACGCAGGCGGCGAACAACGGCACCGGTGCCGATCTGGCCAGCCTGAGGACGGCGTGGGAGGCGCTGGTGGACGACACGCTGAACGAAGCGACGCTCACGCGTCCGGTCCATGGCGGGCATGTGACCCAGGGCAAGCTGGGCGTGCACTCCGAACACATGGGCTTCCTGCTGGCGGAGATGCAGAGCCTGGCGCGCGCGCATCCGCAAGCGGTGTGGTGATCGCCGTGACTTCCACCTTCGTCGGGCACGATCACGCGGCCATCTGGGCGGCGCTGGCCGATCTGGCCGATCCGGAGATTCCGGTAATCAGCCTGCGCGAACTCGGCATCCTGCGCGATGTGCGCACGGGTGCCGACGGCATGCCCGAGGTGGTGATCACGCCCACCTACAGCGGCTGCCCGGCCATGGGCCAGATCGAGGACGACGTGCGCACCGCGCTCGTGACCGCAGGCATGTCGGCCCGCGTGGTCACGCAACTCGCGCCCGCCTGGACCACCGACTGGATGGACGAAGCCGCGCGCGAGAAGCTGCGCGCCTACGGCATCGCGCCACCGCAGTGCGACAGCGACAGACGCAGCGACGGCACGAACGTGCTCCGGTTCTCGCGGCAGGCGCAGCCTCGCGAGCATGTGCCCTGCCCGCAGTGCGGCTCGACACGCACGACCGAGACCTCGCCCTTCGGGTCCACCGCGTGCAAGGCGATGTACCGCTGCCTCGATTGCCTCGAGCCCTTCGACTACTTCAAACCGTACTGACGCCATGAGCACAGCAGCCGCCCGCGGATTCCATGACCTGCCCATCGCCCGCATCAGCCCCGAGGCGGCTGGCGCGGTCGCCATCACGTTCGCGGTCCCGCCCGAACAGCGTGACGCCTTCGCGTTCGAACCCGGGCAGTTCCTCACCGTGCGCGCCACCATCGCCGGGCAGGACGTACGCCGCAGCTATTCCATCAGCAGCCCGCGCAGCCTGCTCACGCGGCGCGGCGAACTCACGCTGGGCATACGCCCCGTCGAAGGGGGCGTGTTCTCCAACTGGGCCGCCACCGAACTCAAGGCCGGCGACACGCTCAAGGCCATGCCGCCGGACGGCCGCTTCACGGTGCACAAGCCGCGGGCCCTGCACCGCGTGGGCTTCGCAGCGGGTTCAGGCATCACGCCCATCCTCTCGCTCATGGCAAGCACGCTGGAGGAGTCCGACAACAGCAAGTTCACCCTGGTGTATGGCAACCGGCGCATGGGCAGCGTGATGTTCAACGAGGCACTGCAGGACCTCAAGGATCGCTACGCCGACCGGCTCACGCTGGTCCACATCCTCTCGCGCCAGGCGCAGGAGGTGCCCTTGCTCGAAGGCCGCATCGACGGCGACAAGGTGCGCGCCCTGATCGCCACGCTGCTGCCCGTCGCCAGCATGGACGAGGTTTTCATCTGCGGGCCCGAGGCCATGATCGAGGCCACGGAAACGGCCCTGCTCGACGCTGGCGTGCGCCCTGACCGCGTGCACACCGAGCGCTTCACCTCGCCCACGCTGGAGGCTTTGCCCAAGGCCGAACGCCGCGCCGCAGTGCTCGGCCACCCGGCGGTTCCCACTGAAGGGGAGGTGAGGTTGACCGTGGTGCTCGACGGCAAACCGCACGAATTGCGCATGAACCGCGACGAGCGAGTGCTGGACGTGGCCCTCAACGCCGGCCTGGACCTGCCCTGGTCGTGCCGCGGCGGCGTGTGCTGCACCTGCCGCGCCAAGGTGATGGAAGGCGCGGTGCTGATGGACAAGAACTTCACGCTCGAACCCTGGGAAACCGACAAGGGCTTCGTGCTGAGCTGCCAGGCCCGCCCCACCACCGACCGCGTGGTGGTGAGCTACGACGAACGCTGACCCCCTCGGGCGGCTCCCGTCAGGGCGCGAACACGATCACCGGCGCCACGCCCGCCTGGATGATGCCGATGGCCTCGGCGGCGGCGCGGCTGAGGTCGATCACTCGACCTTTCGTGAATGGACCCCGGTCGTTGATGCGCACCGTCACTTCGCGACCCGTGGTTGCATGGCGCACACGCACGCGGGTGCCAAACGGCAGCGTCTTGTGGGCGGCGGTGAAGTCGTTCATGTCAAACGACTCGCCGCTGGCGGTACGTCGGCCCTGAAATTTCTCGCCATACCAGGAGGCGATGCCGCGTTCGACCTCGCGCCCACTCGTGGTTGAAGCCGTGGCTGCCGATTCATGGTTCGCGGGCCCCGCACAGCCGCCCAGCGCCAACACCGCGACCAGCAGGCCAGCCAGTGCCCAGCCAGGTGGGCCCAATGCGCAGGCATCGGCGTGGATGGGGACGCGGGGAGCGAAAGGAGCAAGAAGATTCATGGTCGGCCAGGTTCCATGGTGACGGCATCCAGTTCAATGTGCCGGGCACAGCATGTGCTGTTGTACCAGACCCAGGCAAGCAAGACCTTGCGGGCTCAATCCGGCCCCGACGGAGCAGCAAATCGCCGACTCAGCACCGGCCACGCCTTGGCCCAGCAACACTGGTGATCAAACGCAGGCACCCGTTGCACCACCGGCGGGTGTGCGAACGGCGCGCCTGCGCCGACAAACCGTTGCAGGACCGCGGGTGGGACCACGCGATCTTCCAAGCCGATGAAGTGCCACTGGCGCAGGTAGGCCAAGCGCACAGACACGTCCCGTGGATTGAGCGACCCCTCCAGCGGCGACACTCGAAGCTGCTGCGCCCAGGTCTCGATGTCCAGCACACCCGCCACCGTCACCAGCGCCACCACATCGTTGCGGCGCGCCGCCAGAAGGGCAGCAATGCCTGCACCGCCGGAGTACCCCACGAGCACGAGTTCGCTGGCACCGGCGTCCGCCGCCAGCAGTCCGACGGCGCGGTCCATCGCCGCCACAACCTCGAGCGCCATGCGATGACTGCCCCAGTACCGTTGATGACACCCCTTGAACGCCGGACCCTGTACGTACTGGCACGGGCGCGCAAGGTAGACCGCCGCTCCACCCTCGTCGGCCATGGCCATCCGAAGCGCCACGGGGTCGACCGGGGTCGGCGCGAACGACGGTGTGTGCCGGTCCAGCCACGCCAGGCCATCGCCTTCGATGTAGACCGTCAGGCGGTGGGACCGGATCGTCCGCGCGGGCACAAAGGCCAGCAGATCGAATGCCGGGCCGGGCAGCAATCGGGGCTGCCACCCTTGGGTGATCGCCCACGCCTGCAGCGAGGCACTGCGTTCGTCCGGGGAGAGCGCAACGCAGCCCGTCAGCCAGGCCAGCGCCAGCGCCGCCAACGGCCACGCGCGCTGGCAAAGACGGCGGTGGGTCAGAACATCCAAGCCAGACGCACCGACGCGGTCTGGTCGCGCAGGCCCTTGCGCAGCCGGAGGTCGTAGCGCGCGCTGATTTCCATCCGTTCGCTGGGCCGATGGCGCAGCCCCAGACCGAACTCCGCCACCATCCGCGACCGGGGCAGACCCTCGGTGGTGAAGGCCACGCCGCCGCCGGTGAAGCGGGCAGTCACGGTGTTGGCCTGACCGCTGAGGTCCGCCCCCACCGCCGCGCGGGTCAGCCATTGGGTCCGTGTGTTGAAGTCTTTCTGCACCTGCGCACCGACCTTCAGGATGGCTTCACGGGCCTTCTGGGCATTGACCTGCAGGTTCAACGCGCCGGCACCGTCCTCGGTGTAGGCCTCGCTCGCGTACTGCCGCCAGTCCAGAGCCACCAGCGGCCGGACGGTCATGCCCTGCCACGGTTGCGCCCAGCTCAGACCGAGGCCAAGGTGCCATGCATCGCCGAAGTAACGCGCCTGTGCCGTGCGGCCGATGAACGCGAGCGAGCGACGGGACTCCACACGACTGCGCGTGTAGTCGCCTCGCCATGTCAGTTGCAGCCCGGTGTCGTTGAGTGCATAGCGGCCATAACCCATCAGCTGGACGCTTTCCATGTCGCTGCGGTGGTTTTCAGCGAATCCTTCGCCGTCCACGTTGCCCTGGAGGTACGCGACTCCCAGACCCAGCGCGGCCGCGGTGCCCACGTCCTGCTGTACACCACCCACCAGGCCGTAGGTGCCGACCTCGTAACCATTGGCGCCATCCCGGCCGTCCTGGTGCACCCAGTTGCCCACCGGCTTCACCCAGAGGCTGCGGCCACTCGACGAGGCGCCTCCGGACTGGCCCGACCCGGCCAGCTGCGCTTCGACGGCAGCGTTTGAGGCAGCGCTGTGCGCTAGGGCGGCGAGCGCCGCATTGCCATGCAACAGCGGCATGGCTTGGCCAACGGCCACCGCGACATCGCGGTTGGTCGCCTGCCGACCCAGCGCAGTCACCACGCTGTCCCAGTCGGTTCCGGTCACACCGCCGCGCACGTAGCCGTCGAGCACGCGAGCGGCGGGCACACCGTTGAGCAGATTGCTAAGCGTCACGGCGGGCACGACGCCCTCGCTGGACGAGGACGATCCACCGGCGGCCACAAGGTCCAGGTCGATGGCACTGCCGTTGACGCTGGATTCGAAATTGAAGAGCGCGCTGTTGTCGACCACATTGGTCGCCGGGGCCGAATTCGTCAGCGTGCCGCTGGCGGACAAAACACCTGCGAGCGTCTGACCCGTGGACAGGGTGTTGAACGCGTTGACGTCGACCTCGAAACGCGCACCCGAATCCAGCGTCGCATTGCCGGTGACGTTTAGCCGGCCGAAGGCCGCAGCGCTGGTGGCGCCAATGCGCAGCGTGCCCGTCTGCTTGTAGTTGCCGGAAATCTGGCCCTGGACGCCGACCGGTACGTACAGGGTGCCCGCGTTGTTGAAGGCGTCGGCCGAGCCGCTGCTCAGTGTGATGGTGTGCGTTGACGCGCCAATGTTCAGACGGCCACCACTCAGGACTTGAAACGTTGCGGCGTTGAACGTGTTCTCGGTGGTGAACACTGCGCCCGACAGCACACGAATCGACCCAGCGGTGTTGGCCACCGCGCCTGTGATCCGCGAGGAGGTGCCAAGCAGGTTGAGGGTGGTGCCGGTGGTCTGGATGCCGCCCAGAATCCGGCCGGCGTTGTTGAGCGTGCCCAGCGTGCCGGTGCTTTCGATGACATTCGGCCACGTGCTCGTACCGGAGATCACGCCCGAGGCTTCGTTGTTCAGCACCGTGATGGTCCCCAGGTTGTACACACCCAGTGCGAAAGCACTGCCCCCCTGAAGCGTCCCGCGGTTGACGATGCTGTCGATGCTGCCCATGTTCCAGATGGCGTCGAACGGCGAACCTGCGATGGTGCCGTCGTTGGTGATCCGCACACCCGTCACGCCAGCACCAACGCGCACACCGACAGACGCACCCAGGCCATCACCTGTGATGCTCCCACCGGATGTGACCGAAAGCGAATCACCGTTGTCGAGGCCGCACTCTCCCACCACGGGAGCAGATACGTTGATCGCCCCCGCCCCCACGCAGGAGCCCGTTCCAGCCAGAGTGAATCCGTGGGACAACGCGAACAGGCCGGGCAACACCAGGCGCTTGAGGGTCAGAGGCGGGAGATATCGGGTCATGCGAGCAGCACCTGAGAGACAGCTTCAGAAAAAAGGCGGATCTGTGGTCCGCCGCTTGAATACAGACGTCTGACTGCATTCAGTTAAATTTTCTTACATTTCTCACAAATTGCTGCGAGCAATTGGTCACAAATTCCTTAGCGCCAGAGGGACAGTGACCCCCGCGCATGCACCGACATCCGCCGTGCCGTCACTCAGTTGATGCCCGCAACCGCCGCATGATCTCCAGCGTCGCCGCGCTCTGGTTCATGGTGTAAAAGTGCAGGCCGGGCGCGCCGCCACGGCACAGCCGCTCGCACAGGTCGGTGACCACGTCCAGCCCAAAGGCCTTGATGGACGCCGTGTCGTCGCCAAAGGCCTGCAACCGCATGCGGATCCAGCGCGGAATCTCGGCACCGCAAGCGTCCGAGAAACGCATGAGCTGCGTGGAGCTGGTGATGGGCATGATGCCGGGCACCACCGGCACATCCACGCCGCGCGAGCGCAGGTCGTCCAGATAGCGGAAGTAGCCGTCGCTGTTGAAGAAGTACTGCGTGATGCCCGAGTCCGCACCGGCCTGCACCTTGGCCACAAAGGCGTCGAGATCAGAAAGCGGCGACCGGGCCTGCGGGTGCGTTTCAGGGTAGGCCGCCACCTCGATGTGGAAATGGCTCCCGGTCTCGGCGCGCACGAACGCCACGAGATCGCTCGCGTAGCGAAACTCGCCACCCACGCCATACCCGCTGGGCAGGTCGCCACGCAAAGCCACGAGGCGGCGGATACCGGCCGCCGTGTACGCCGCGAGGCGCTCGCGGATGCTCTCGCGCGACTGGCCGATGCAACTCAGATGCGGCGCGGCCGGACAGCCCTCGGCCATGATCTCGGTCACGGCCTGCAGCGTGCCGTCCTGCGTGGAGCCACCGGCGCCAAAGGTCACCGAGCAGAACTCGGGCTTGAGCGCATACAGCTGCTCGCGCACCGCGCGCAGCTTGGTCGCGCCCTCGGGCGTCTTGGTCGGAAAAAATTCCAGGCTGATCGGAAGACTCATGGTCTCGTCCTTGCTGATATCACTTGCTTGCACACACAAAGAATTCGCGGTTCCCGTCACCACCGGTGATCGGGCTGTCGAAGTAGTCCTGCAGCGTCAGGCCGTTGTCGCGGCAGGCCTGTTCGATGCGCTCGCGCACCCGCTCGTGGCTGACCGCGTCCTTCACCAGGCCCCCCTTGCCAATGTGTTCGGGCTGCAGCTCAAACTGCGGCTTGACCAGCGTCAGCAGACGTCCACCTGTCTCCAGCAACGGCACGAGGGCCGGCCACACCAGGGTCTGCGAGATGAACGACAGGTCGCCCACGATCAGCTCGAACGGTGGCGCCGCACCCGCATCGCGCAGTGCATCGGCGGTCAGTTCCCTCGCATTGCACTTCTCGATGCAGACCACACGCGGGTTGCTCCGCAGCGAAGGATGCAACTGGCCCTGGCCCACGTCCACGCCGACGACCCGCGCCGCGCCGTGTTGCAGCAGGCAGTCGGTGAACCCCCCGCTGCTCTGCCCCACGTCGAGACAGCGCAGTCCGCTCACCTCCAGACCGGTGTGCTTCAACGCGCCTTCGAGCTTGAGGCCTCCCCGCGAGACGTAGCGCGTCTCGGCGCTGTCCAGCAGCCGCAGTTCGGCCACGTCGCGCAGTTCTTCCCCGTTCTTGGACACGGCCCGCCAATCGCCCTCCGGCAAGCGCCATTGCACGCCCGCGGCAATGAGCCGCTGGGCCTGTGAACGGGTGGCTGCCAGGCCGCGCTCGACGAGCAATTGATCAGCACGCATGGTGAACCTCCAGCGATGCCGCGGAACCGGCCTGGCCGGGCCGCAGGCATCGCCCCCTTGAGGGGGTCGCGCAAAGCGCGGCGGCGGTGCTCAATACCTGTACGTGTCCGGCTTGTACGGGCCGGCCTTGTTCACGCCGATGTAGGCGGCCTGCTCGTCGGTCAGCTCGGTCAGCATCGCGCCGACTTTCTTCAGGTGCAGGCGCGCCACTTTCTCGTCCAGGTGCTTGGGCAGCACGTACACCTTGCCGATGTCGTAGCCGTCCGGGTGGCAGAACAGCTCGATCTGCGCAATGGTCTGGTTCGCGAAAGAGCTCGACATCACGAAGCTGGGGTGGCCGGTGCCGCAACCCAGGTTCACCAGGCGGCCCTTGGCCAGCATGATGATCTTCTTGCCGTCGGGGAAGATCACGTGATCGACCTGGGGCTTGATCTCTTCCCACTGGTACTTTTCGATCGAGGCGATGTCGATCTCGTTGTCGAAGTGGCCGATGTTGCAGACGATGGCCTGGTCCTTCATCGCAACCATGTGGTCGTGCGTGATGATGGACTTGTTGCCCGTGGTGGTCACGAAGATGTCGGCCTTGTCGGCGGCGTATTCCATGGTCACGACCTTGAAGCCCTCCATGGCGGCCTGCAGGGCGTTGATGGGGTCGATCTCGGTCACCCACACTTGCGCCGAGAGCGCGCGCAGCGCCTGCGCCGAGCCCTTGCCCACGTCGCCGTAGCCGGCCACCACGGCCACCTTGCCGGCGATCATCACGTCGGTGGCGCGCTTGATGCCGTCGACCAGCGATTCGCGGCAGCCATACAGGTTGTCGAACTTGCTCTTGGTCACCGAGTCGTTCACGTTGATGGCGCGGAACGGCAGCGTGCCCTTGAGGCTCATTTCCTTGAGGCGGTGCACGCCGGTGGTGGTCTCTTCGGTCACGCCGATGATCTGCGCCGCCTTGCGCGTGTACCAGGTCGGGTCCTGCGCCAGTTTGGACTTGATCGCGGCGAACAGGCAGGTCTCTTCCTCGCTGGTCGGCTTGCTGATCACCGACGGGTCCTTCTCGGCCTTCTTGCCCAGGATCATGAGCAGCGTGGCGTCACCGCCGTCGTCCAGGATCATGTTCGGGCCTTCGTTCTCGGTGCCCGCGGCGCCGAATTCGAAGATGCGGTGCGTGAAGTCCCAGTACTCGGCCAGGGTCTCGCCCTTGTGCGCGAACACCGGCGTGCCCTGCGCCACCAGGGCAGCGGCGGCGTGGTCCTGCGTGGAGAAGATGTTGCAGGAAGCCCAGCGCACGCTGGCGCCCAGGGCCTGCAGGGTTTCGACCAGCACCGCGGTCTGGATCGTCATGTGAATGCTGCCGGTGATGCGCGCGCCCTTGAGCGGCTGCGAGGCCGCGAATTCCTCGCGGATGGCCATCAGGCCGGGCATCTCGGTTTCGGCGATGCGGATTTCCTTGCGGCCCCATTCGGCAAGGGAAAGGTCGGCGATCGAGCTGTCGTTGACAGCGGGGTTGTTCAGACGTGCATTCATGGTTCGCTCCGTGAGGGATGGACAAACCACATCTCGCAAACATTGAGTAAGAAAGGACTCATCGCACGAGAAGTGGACGAGCGTCGTTGCATGGATGGTCCGAGCCTCACGCCCCGCGGCCGACGGTGTCGGTGGGGGCGCTGCAACGCTCCTCGGATCGCGGGATTCTATCGCAGCATGCCCCGGTTGCCCCTGCCGCGCGTCGCCGGTGGCACCGCGCGGACCACACGGCCTGTGCGACACTGCCGCCCGCCCATGCCCATGAATCCGCTCACCCTCTGGCCCGCCGCGGCCCGCGCCCGCATCCGCGGCGTGCTGACCGACATCGACGACACGCTGACGACCGACGGCGCCATCACGCCCGATGCGCTGCACGCCCTGCAGCGCCTGCGCGCGGCGGGCTTGCCGGTGTTCGCCATCACCGGCAGGCCGGCGGGCTGGAGCGAGGCTTTCGCGCTGGCCTGGCCGGTGAACGCGATCGTGGCGGAAAATGGTGCCGTCGCGCTCTGGCGCGGTGCCGCAGGCGAATTGCGCCGCGACTACCTGCAGGATGCCGCCACGCGCGCCACCAACTTTGCGCGTCTGAAGGCCGCCGCCCAACATGTGCTAGCCGAACTGCCGCACACCCGCCTGGCCACCGACAGCCCCGGTCGCGAGACCGACATCGCCATCGACCACAGCGAGTTCGCGCACCTGGGCGAGGCGGACATCGCGCGCGTGGTGCAACTCATGAAGAGCCAAGGCCTCAATGCCACCGTGAGCTCCATCCACATCAACGGCTGGATCGGCGACCACGACAAGCTCGCCGGCGCGCGCTGGATCGTGCAGTCCCACCTGGGCCGCGCGCTGGACGATGAACTCGATCACTGGGTCTACGTGGGCGACTCGACCAACGACGCGCGCATGTTCGGCCACTTTCCGCACAGCGTGGGCGTGGCCAACGTGGCGCGCTTCTGGAACGCACTCGCGCACCGCCCGCGCTACGTGGCGCAGGGTGAGCGCGGCGCGGGCTTTGCCGAGCTGGTGAACGCGGTGCTGGACGCACGGGCCGCGGACCGGGCATGACCGAACACCCCCTGCCACCCCAGCACAGCCAGGCCATCACCGGCACCGCGCCCACGCCACTCGTGCCCTCGCAGGCCCGGCTCGGCCTGGTCGCCATCTTCGGCTCCACATTTCTCCAGCTGGTGGGCTACTTCATGCTCATGCCGCTGCTGTTGCTGCGGCTCAAGGGCGACGGCGTATCCACTGCGCTGGCGGGGGTGTTCGTGGCGACCGGCTGGCTCGGCGTCTTCGCCATGACGCCGTTTGCGTCGGCCATCACGCAGCGTCTGGGCCGGCGCCCATCGCTGTGGCTCGCCGCCTTCGTGCCGGTGCTCGCCATCACCGGCTTCCTGTTCAGCGATTCGCTGCTGTTGTGGTTCGTCTGCATCCTCATTGAAGGCATGGCAGCGGGCTTGCGCTGGGTCCTGGCCGAAGCCATCGTGGCCGAGTTCTCGCCGCCCACACAACGCGGGCGCAACGTCGGTATCTTTGAAACCATGGTGGGCACCACCTTCGTGCTCGGCCCGCTGGTGCTGGCCTGGGTCGGTGCGCAGAGCGATGCCGCGCTGTGGCTGGCGCTGGCGCTTACCGCGTTCGGCCTGGGTTGGAGCCTGCTCATCCCGCGCCTGCCGGCCGCCGCCGACGCGCACGACGCCAAGGTCGGCCTCTCGGGCGTGTGGCACGCGCTGCGCCTGCACCCGCTGATCATGACGGTGGGCTTCGTCGGCGGCTTCTTCGAAAGCGGGCTCACCTCCATCCTGCCGCTGTACGGCCTGGCGCTCGGCCTGGGCGCCACCGCCGCGGCCCTGCTGGTCTCGGCCAGCGGCCTGGGCAGCGCCATCATGATGCTGCCCGCCGGCCTGCTGGCCGACCGCCTGGCGCACCACCCCAGGCAGCGCTGGGGCAACGTGCGCGACTCGCGCCTGAAGATCATGCGGCTGTGTGCGCTGATCACGCTGCTGGCCACGCTCGTCATTCCCTTCGTGGCGGGCACGCCCTGGCTGGCCGCGCCGGTGGCCTTCCTGTGGGGTGGGGCCGGCGGCAGCCTCTACACGCTGGCCATGATCGACATCGGCTCGCGCGAGGAAGGCATCACCCTGGTCAACAGCACCGCCGTGCTGGTGCTGTCGTACACACTGGGTGGCGTGCTCGCGCCCGCGCTGGGTGCCGCCGCGCTGCAGTGGGTGCCCACGCTGGGCTTCCCGGCGCTGCTGCTGGCGGTGGCCGGCTGGGGCTGGTGGCTGTTGCGACGGGCCACAACGTCCCCATCTGCAGGAACCCCACGGGTTTAAGCTGCTCCCACCGTGTTCCCGCCCACCTGTGAAAGGACTCCCCATGGCCATCCCCTGGCTGGTTGCCCTGAAAGTGATTCCCTGGGGCGACGTGATCGAGCACGCGCCCAAGGTGCTCAATGCCGCGCGCAAGCTGATGGACCGCCAGAAGATGCCGGCCGAGAGCACGCCCCTGCCTGAACCGCTGGACATGGGCGACGCGCCCCCCAGTCCGGGTGAGCTGAAAAACCGCCTGATCGAGGCGCGCCAGCTGATCGACCAGCAGGCGGCGGTGCAGGAACAGATGGCGCAGACGCTCACCGAGTTGGCCGAACAGAACGCGCGCCTGGTGGGTGCGGTGGACCTGCTGCGCAAGCGCACGCGCGTGCTGATGGTGGTGGTCGCCGCCCTGGTCGTCGGCATGGCCGTGCTGTTCGCGCGCTGATCATCCTTCGTCGCGTTCGGCCTGCAGCGTCGCGTCGCAACCCACGCCCGCCGCGATCCAGCGCCGCGCGAGCCGCCGCAACACCGGCGCCGCCCAGCGCCAGCGCGGCCCCAGCACCGTTGCCGTGTCGGTGAGCGCACCGCAGCGGTAGTTCGACCGCGCCTCGTCCCAGCGCAGCGCATCGCACGCGCCCACGCGCTTGCGCGAGATCACCCGACCCAGCGGGCACGGCTCGGCCAGGCAGCACACGCCACAGCCGTTGCAGGGCGCGCCCAGCGCGGGCTTGTCCGGCGCCTCTTCGTGGATGTGGATGACCTGGGGGATCATCTCAGCCGGCCTGGGCCTTGCCGGCCACCCGCAATTCCGGCGCGCATCCAGTACACACCGCGGAACTGGCTTCGCCAGGCCGCTGGTGTGGTCCCCCTGGGGGGATGCCGCGAAGCGGCGCAGGGGGGATTCATGTTCTCGCCAGCACCGGCCCCAGCACCCGCCCGGTGTGCGTGCCCAGCCGCACCACCTCGTCCGGCGGCGCGGCGGCGACGATCTGGCCACCACCGCTGCCGCCTTCGGGGCCGAGGTCGATGATCCAGTCGGCCTCGGCCATCACGTCCAGATCGTGTTCGATCACGATCACGCTGTGGCCGCCGTCGACCAGGCGGTGCAGCACGCGGATGAGTTTCTCCACGTCGGCCATGTGCAGGCCGACCGTGGGCTCGTCGAGCACATAGAGCGTGTGGGGCGCCTTCTGGCCACGGCGCGTGATGTCATCGCGCACCTTGCTCAGTTCAGTCACCAGCTTGATGCGCTGCGCCTCGCCACCGGACAGCGTGGGGCTGGGCTGGCCCAGCGTGAGGTAGCCCAGGCCCACATCCTTGAGCAGTTGCAAAGGATGGGCGATGTTGGGCATGGAGGCGAAGAAGTCGACCGCCTCGTCCACTTCCATCTGCAGCACATCGCCAATGCTCTTGCCCTTCCAGGTGACGGCCAGGGTCTCGGGGTTGAAGCGCGCGCCGTGGCAGACCTCGCAGGGCACTTTCACATCGGGCAGGAAACTCATCTCGATGGTGCGCATGCCCTGGCCCTCGCAGGCCGGGCAGCGGCCCTCGCCGGTGTTGAAGCTGAAGCGGCCCGGCCCGTAGCCGCGCGCCTTCGCTTCCAGCGTGTCGGCGAACAGCTTGCGCACCGTGTCCCAGAAGCCGATGTAGGTGGCCGGGCAACTGCGCGGCGTCTTGCCGATGGGGGTCTGGTCGACTTCGAGCACACGGTCCACGGGCTCGCTGCCCAGCAACCTCTCGCAGCCGGTCCACGCAGGTCGCTCGCCCGCGTCCCATGCCTTCTTGCCGGCCGCCGTGTTGCGCGCGGCCACGGCGGCAGCCACGTTGGTCAGCAGCACGTCGCGCGCGAGGGTGGACTTGCCCGAGCCCGACACGCCGGTGATGACAACCAGGCGCTGCAGCGGTACGGCGGCATCGAGCTCGTGGAGGTTGTGCAGGTTCGCGCCGCGGATCTGCAGCCAGGGCGTGCTCTCACCCCCACCCGCTCCCGCCTGAGGGAGCAGAGGCAGGACCGCGCGCCGCGCCTTCAACGGGTGTTTCATCGCGTGCAGCAGGTAGCGCCCAGTCACCGAATCCGCATTCGCCGAGAGATCGCTCACCGAGCCCTGCGCGACCACGCGGCCTCCGCGTTTGCCGGCGCTGGGGCCGATGTCGATGATGTGGTCGGCGCGGCGGATCGTGTCCTCGTCGTGCTCCACCACCACCAGCGTGTTGCCCTGGTCGCCGAGCTTGTGCAGCGCGTTGAGCAGGATGGCGTTGTCACGCGCGTGCAGACCGATGGTGGGCTCGTCGAGCACGTAGCACACGCCCTGCAGGTTGCTGCCCAGCTGCGCCGCCAGCCGGATGCGCTGTGCCTCGCCGCCACTGAGCGTGGGCGCGCCGCGGTCCAGCGTCAGGTAGTTCAGCCCGACCTCTTCAAGGAACGCAAGGCGGCCCTCGATCTCGGGCAGCAGGTCGCGCGCGATGTCGGCCTCGCGAGGGGACATGAGCCCCCACGCTCCGCCACTGACGCGGGTCGCTGCCCCCCTGGGGGGCTGATCCGGCCTGGGGCGGCCCGGCGCCGGATCCTCCACAGCCTCGCCGCCGCCCATCAACCCGCGCACCCAGGCGCGCACCTCGCGCACCGACAGGCGCGCGACATCGGTGATGCCCACGCCCGCGAACTTCACCGCGCGCGCCTGCGCATTCAGGCGTGTGCCCTCGCAGGTGGGGCAGGCCTCGTCCACCAGGTCTTCCACCTCGGGCTCGGCAAAGCTTTGCTCTCGGCCCTTCTCCTTGTCGTCGCGCACCGAATCGTCCAGCGCCTTGCGCTGGTCGCGCGAGAGCTTCACCCCGGTGCCGACGCAATCCGGGCACCAGCCGTGTTTGCTGTTGTACGAGAACAGTCGCGGGTCGAGTTCGGGGTAGCTGGTCGCGCACACCGGGCAGGCGCGCGTGGTGGAAAACACCTCCATCGTGCCAAGCTCGCGGGTGGACGCGCCATCGGCCAGCGCCTGGGCCAGGCCATCGAGCGGCGCGAGCACATGCACCACACCCTTGCCGATCTCCAGCGCCTTGTTGAGCTGCTGGCGCAGCGCGGTCTCGTGGTCGGCGCTGACCACGAAGTCGGCCACGGGCAATTCGATGGTGTGTTCCTTGAAGCGGTCGATGCGCGGGAAACCGGTGGTAGGCAGGAACTCGCCGTCCACCCGCAGGTGGCTGTAGCCGCGCGGCCGCGCCCAGTCGGCCAGTTCGGTGTAGACGCCCTTGCGGTTGACCACCAGCGGCGCAAGCAGGCCGACGTGCCGGCCCTTGTAGCGCGAGAGGATGGCGGCGGCGATGCTGTCGGCGCTCTGCGGCATCACGGCCGCGCCGTCGTGCACGCAGTGCTGCGTGCCCAACTTCACATAGAGCAGGCGCAGGAAGTGCCAGATCTCGGTGGTCGTGCCCACGGTGGACTTTCGACCGCCGCGCGAGAGGCGCTGCTCGATCGCCACCGTGGGCGGGATGCCGTAGACCGCGTCCACCTCGGGGCGGCCTGCGGGCTGCACGATGCTGCGGGCATAGGCGTTGAGGCTCTCCAGGTAGCGCCGCTGCCCTTCGTTGAAGAGGATGTCGAAAGCCAGCGTGGACTTGCCCGAACCGCTCACGCCCGAGATCACGTTGAACCGGCCGCGCGGGATGTTGACACTCAGGCTCTTGAGGTTGTGCTCCTTGGCGTTGACGATGCGGATCGCGTGATCGTTCGGCGCCTCTGCGCGCGCGGCCCGCACCCCTGCCCTCCCCCAGCGGGGGAGGGAGTCGGAGACGGCGTGCACCTCGCCCATGGCCAGCGCGTACTCGCGCAGCGCCTTCGCCGTGTGGCTGCTGGCGTGCTCGCGCACCTGTTCCGGCGGGCCTTCGGCCACGATCAGCCCGCCCGCGTCGCCGCCCTCGGGGCCGAGGTCGATCAGCCAGTCGGCCGATCGGATCACGTCCAGGTTGTGCTCGATCACCACCAGCGAGTGGCCAGCGTCGAGCAGCTTGCGCAGCGAGCGCATGAGCTTGGCGATGTCGTCGAAATGCAGGCCGGTGGTGGGTTCGTCGAACAGGAACAGCGTGCCCTTGCGCGCCACCGGCTGGCGGCTCGCACTGCCGCTCTTCGAGGCCTCGGCCAGAAAACCCGCGAGCTTGAGGCGCTGCGCCTCGCCGCCCGAGAGCGTGGGCACGGGCTGGCCGAGCTTGACGTACTCCAGCCCCACGTCCACGATGGGCTGCAGCACGCGGATGACGTCTCTGTCGCCCGCGAACAGGGCCGCGGCCTCGCTCACGGTGAGGTCGAGCACGTCGGCCACGTTGAGGTGGCGGCCGCCGCGTTCGATGCGCACTTCCAGTATCTCGGGCCGGTAGCGCTTGCCGTCGCAGTCCGGGCAGCGCAGGTACACGTCGCTGAGGAACTGCATCTCCACATGCTCGAACCCCGAGCCGCCGCAGGTGGGGCAGCGCCCGTCGCCGCTGTTGAAGCTGAACTTCGCCGGCGTGTAGCTGCGCTGGCGCGCCAGCGGGGCGTCGGCGAACAGCGCGCGGATCGCATCCCAGGCACCGACGTAGCTCACCGGGTTGGAGCGCGCGGTCTTGCCGATGGGCGACTGGTCGACGAACACGACCTCGCTCAGGAAGTCGGCACCGAGCAGGCGGTCGTGCGCACCCGGGCTGTCGGTGGACTTGCCGAAGTGGCGCAGCAGCGCGGGCGCCAGCACGTCCTGGATCAGGCTGGACTTGCCCGAGCCCGACACGCCGGTGACCACCACAAGGCGCTGCAGCGGGAACTCGACCGACACGTCCTTCAGGTTGTGCTCGCGCGCGCCTTCGAGGATGAGGCGCGGCGTGCTGTCGGTCACCGCGCGCTTGAAGCCCATGCCGATGGTCTTGCGCGAGCCGAGGTAGGCGCCGGTGAGCGTGTCGGCCGAACGGATCGCCTCGGGCGTGCCGTCGAACACGATCTGCCCGCCGCGCTCACCCGGGCCGGGGCCCATGTCGATCAGGCGGTCGGCCGCAAGCATCACGGCCGGGTCGTGCTCCACCACCACCAGCGTGTTGCCGGCGTCGCGCAGGCGCAGCATGGCGTCGTTGATGCGCGCCATGTCGCGCGGGTGCAGGCCGATGCTGGGCTCGTCGAGCACGAACAAGGTGTTCACCAGCGAGGTGCCGAGCGCCGTGGTGAGGTTGATGCGCTGCACCTCGCCGCCGCTGAGCGTGCGGCTCTGGCGGTCCAGCGTGAGGTAACCGATGCCGACCTCGCAGAGGTAGCGGATGCGGGTGTTGATCTCGTCAAGCAGGAGCTTGAGGGCCTGCGCCTGGCCCGCATGGACCTCCTTCCCTCCCGGGGGGAAGGCGGGGATGGGGGCTTGTGCGACAGCAGGCGCGAGGGAGGCAAAAAACACCCGCAACCTGTCCAGCGGCATCAGCATCAGGTCGTGCAGGCACAAACCGGGCAGCGCTTCGAGTTGCGCGCGCTGCCACTTCACGCCCTGCGGCATGTAGCGCTGCGACGGCGGCAGCACCGCGTCGGCCTGCGCCCTCGTGCCGAGGCGCCACAACAGGCTGTCGGTCTTGAGCCGCGCACCGTGGCAGGTGGGGCACTCGGTGTAACTGCGGTACTTCGACAAGAGCACGCGGATGTGCATCTTGTAGGCCTTGCTCTCCAGGTATTCGAAGAAGCGGTCCACGCCATACCAGTGCTGGTTCCACTTGCCGTTCCACTGCGGCGAGCCGCTCTTCACCCAGTGCCGCTGCTCGTCGGTCAGCTTGGCCCAGGGCGTGTCGCGAGGGATGCCGGCGGCCTCGGCGTGGCGCATCAGGTCGTCCTGGCACTCCTTCCAGGCCGGCGTCTGGAACACCTTGATCGCACCCGCGCGCAGCGTGAGCTTGTCGTTGGGAATGACCAGCCCGTAGTCCACGCCAATGACACGGCCAAAACCCCGGCAAGCCTCGCAGGCCCCCACCGCCGAGTTGAACGAAAACATCGACGGCGTGGGCTCGCTGTAGCGGATATCGCTCTCAGGGCAATGCAGCCCCGTCGAAAAGCGCCACACCTCGGCCTCCACCGATCCGGCGCCACCCGATTGGGGGTCAGATTCCGATTTCAGGGCATGGACCATGAGCTTGCCGCCGCCGCGCTTGAGGCCGACCTCGATCGCCTCCATCACGCGCGCGGGCTCGGCGCTGCCGATGCGGAAACGGTCGGCCACGACGTCGAGCACCTTGATGGATTCCATGGGCGCGGCCTTGGTCTTGCCTTTGCCCTTCGCCTTGTCTTCTCCCGAGGGCGCCGCGCGCTGCACCACGCGCTCGGCCTGCACCCGCGTGTAGCCACTGGCGGAGAGCCATTGTTCGATCTCCTCGGGTGTGGTGCTCGCGGGCAGTTCCACCGGAAAGGTCACGACCAGACGGGGATCGCCCTGCTCCCGCGCCCGTTGCTGCAGCTCCAGGTAGATCGACTCGGGCGAGTCGTGCCGCACCAGCATCGCCGTCTCACGGTCGTACAGCTCGGCACCGCGCGCGAACAGCAGCTTCAGGTGGTCGTTCAGTTCGGTCATGGTGCCCACCGTGGAACGTGAGCTGCGCACCGGGTTGGTCTGGTCGATCGCAATGGCCGGCGGCACGCCCTCCACCCGGTCCACGGCGGGCTTGTCCATGCGGTCGAGGAACTGGCGCGCGTAGGCGCTGAAGGTCTCCACGTAGCGGCGCTGGCCTTCGGCGAACAGGGTGTCGAACACCAGGCTGGATTTGCCCGAGCCGCTGGGCCCGGTGACCACGGTGAGTTCGCCGGTGCGGATGTCCAGATCGAGGTTTTTCAGGTTGTGCTGGCGCGCCCCGCGGATGCGGATCAGCCCGGAACCGCCTTCCGTCGGTCCATCAAGCACATCGGCATCGGACGCAATTGAAATGGCGGCCGCGGACAGCTCGGCGGGCGGAAAGGCATCGGACATGCAGGGGCTCCAGAGGGGGACGCAAAGATTCTACGGAGCCGTGTGACAAAGCCACCGGCGCGTACGTCATATCCACAATTTCCGGTCCGCGCGCTGTCCATAGACTCGGCCCACACCCGGAGACACACACCTATGAACAACGTCCATATGCGCAAGCAGATCCTCGCAACCCTCGGCCTGTGTGGCCTGCTGCTCGCTGCCCCCGCGTTGGCCCAGCTGCGCATCGGCCAGCCCTCGGGCTTCACGGGCTCGGTGGCGGCCGGCGTCAAGGAAAACACCGATGGTGCCAAGCTGTATTTCGACGCCGTCAATGCGCGCGGCGGCATCAATGGCCAGAAGATCGAGCTGATCTCGGTGGACGACAAGTTCGATCCCAAGGTCACCGTGGAAGTCGCGCGCGAGCTGATCACCAGACAGGGCGTGCTGGCGCTGTTCCTGAACCGCGGCACGCCACACTCGCAGGCGCTGCTGCCGCTGCTGGCCGAGCACAAGGTGCCGCTGGTGGGACCGAGCACGGGCGCCATGGTGCTGCACGAGCCGGTCAACCCCTGGGTGTTCAACGTGCGCGCCACCTACCAGCGCGAGGCGGCCAAGGCGATCGAACACCTGGCCAGCATCGGCATCACCCGCATCGCCGTGTTGACGACCGACGATACCTTCGGCGCCGACGGTGCCGAGGGCGCGCTCAAGGGGTTTGCAGAGGCCAGGCTCCAGCCGGTGCTGCTCGAGAAATTTCCGCGCGACAAGCCGGTGTTCACCGAACTGGCCAAGGGCGTGCACACCAGCAACGCGCAGGCGGTGATGGTGATCGGCTCGGCCGGCAACACCGCCAACGCGGTCAAGGCGATCCGTGCCGCGGGCTCGCGGGCGCAGGCGGTCACGCTGTCGAACAACGCCTCGGAGGGCTTCATCAAGCTGCTGGGCGAACATGCGCGCGGCGTGATCGTCACGCAGGTGTTTCCCAACGAGCGCTCGGTGGCCTACGGCCTGATCAAGGAAGCGCAGGACCTCGCCAAGGCCAAGGGCATGCCGGGTGTGTCGCCGGCGATGATGGAGGGCTTCGCGGCCGCCAAGGTGGTGGCCGAGGGCCTGCGCCGCGCCGGGCCCAAACCCACCCCGGCCGCGCTGCGTGACGCGCTGGAAGGCATGCGCAACTACGACCTGGGCGGGCTGTCGGTGAGCTACAGCCCGACCAACCACACGGGGCTGGATTTCGCCGACCTGTCCATCGTGGACGCGAGCGGGAAGTTCAGAAGGTAGGCGCCCGCCTGCTATCCCTTCACGATCAGCACCGGCGTCTTCGCGTGCGTCAGCACCTTCTGCGCCACGCTGCCGAGAATCAGCGCCTTCACGCCACGGTGGCCGTGCGAGCCCATGACGATCAGGTCGCAGCCCTCGGCCTCGGCCGTTTCGATGATGCCTTCGTAGACCACGTTGCGTTCGATGGTGTCGCCCACGCACTCCACCCCTTCGGCCTTGCAGGCCAGGCGCAGGGCGTCCAGCGCCTGGGTGGCCGCACCCTTGGCTTCGGTCAGGTAGGCCTGCAGGCCGATGGCCGAGGCGTCACCGATGCCGATGTAGGGGAACGGGTCGATCACGTTGACGCCGACGATCTGCGCGTTCAGGCGCTTGGCGAGCTGTACCGCCGCGGTGGTGGCCTGGGCCGCGAGCGTGGAACCGTCGGTGGGAACCAGGATTTTCTTGAACATGGCAACTCTCCTGTGGTGTGAGATGAACCCGCCCCGGCGGGGACTGGGTCCATCGTAGGTGTCCGGCTTGCCTGCGGGCTTGAGGCAGGTCAATGCCGGGCCGTTGCGCGCGCGGCCTGCAGGGGCCGCACGTCCACCGCACAGTACTTCAATTCGGCGATCTTGCCCACCGGATCCAGGGCCGGGTTGGTCAGCAGGTTGGCCGCCGCCTCGGCATAGGCGAATGGGATGAAAGCCGTCTCGCGCGGCATGCCATCGTCCAGCCGCACCGGCAACGCCACTTCGCCCCGGCGAGAACGCACCTGCGCCAGCGCCCCAGCCTCCAGACCCAGGCGCGCTGCCGTCTCGGGGTGCAGGCTCACCACGGGGCCCGGCTCGAGCGCGTCGAGCACGCCACTGCGCCGCGTCATGCTGCCCGTGTGCCAGTGCTCAAGCTGCCGGCCCGTGATCAGAACCAGCGGGAAGCCGGCATCGGGCTGTTCGTCCGGTGGCGTGAGCGCGGCGCGCACCAGCGTGGCGCGACCGCTGGCGGTGGGAAAGCCATCGACGAACACCACCGCCTGCCCGGGCTCGTCCTCGCGGCCCACCGGGTAGGTCACTGCGCCTTCGCGGCGCAGGCGCGCCCACGACAGGCCGGCGATGCTGGGCATGAGCGCGCGCATTTCCTCGAACACCGCGCCGATGCCCTGCCGCGCATCGTCGCCCGCGCTGCCGTCGGCGGCCACGCCATACGCCCAGCCCAGCCCCAGGCGGCGCGCGAGCTGTTCGGTGATCCACGCATCGGCGCGCGCCTCACCCGGTGCGGCCACGGCCTTGCGGCCGAGCTGCACGCAGCGGTCGGTGTTGGTCACGCTGCCGGTCTTTTCGGGCCAGGCGGTGGCGGGCAGCACCACATCGGCCAGACTCGCGGTTTCGGTCAGGAAGATGTCCTGCACCACCAGATGGTGCAGGCCGGCAAGGGCTTCGCGGGCATGGGTCGCGTCGGGGTCGCTCATGGCCGGGTTCTCGCCCTGGATCAGCATGGCGCGAATGTCACCGCGGTGCGCGGCGTCGATGATCTCCACCACCGTCAGGCCGGGTTCGCTGCCCAGCGTGCCGGCGGGCAGGCCCCACAGGCGCTCGGCCTTCTCACGCGCCGGCGCGTCGGCCACGCGCTGGTAGTCGGGCAGCACCATGGGAATCAGGCCCGCATCGCTCGCGCCCTGCACGTTGTTCTGCCCGCGCAGCGGGTGCAGGCCGGTGCCTGGCCGGCCGATCTGCCCGGTGATGAGCGAGAGCGCGATCAGGCAGCGCGCGTTGTCGGTGCCGTGTGTGTGCTGGCTGATGCCCATGCCCCAGAGAATCATGGCGTTCCTTGCCGTGGCGTAGGCGCGCGCGACCTCGCGCAGCGTGCCCGCGTCGATGCCGCAGACCGGGGCCATGGCCTCGGGCGCGAAGTCGGCCAGATGCGCTTTCAGTTGCGCATAGTCCAGGGTATGGGCTTCGATGTAGGCGGGATCGGTGAGGCCCTCGAACACGATGGTGTGCAGCAGCGCATTGAGCAGGGCCACATCGGTGCCGGATTTGAAGCCCAGGTGCTTCCAGCTGTGCCGCGCGAGCTCGGTGCGGCGCGGATCGGCCAGCACCAGCTTCATGCCGTTGTTGCGCACCGCGTTCTTGATCCAGGTCGCGCCCACCGGATGGTTCTGCGCCGGGTTGGCGCCGATCAGCAGCACGAAGTCGGCGTGCTGCACGTCGCGCAGCGGGTTGGTGACCACGGCCGAGCCCAGGCCCTCCATGAGCGCGGCCACGCTGGAGGCGTGGCACAGGCGGGTGCAGTGGTCCACGTTGTGCGTGGCGAACGCGGTGCGGACCAGCTTCTGGAACAGGTAGGCCTCTTCGTTCGTGCCCTTGGCCGAGCCGAAGCCGGCCACCGGGCTGCGGCGGCCGCGCTCGGGCGTGGCGGCGAGCGCGCGGCGAAAACCTTCCGCGGCCACGTCGAGTGCTTCATCCCAGCTGGCTTCGCGGAAGCGCTCGCGCACCTGTTCGGGTGTGAGGCGACGCAGTTCGCCCTGCGGGTCTTTCGGCACGCCGGCGCGGCGGATCAGCGGGCGCGTGAGGCGCTCCGGGCTGTGCGCGTAATCGAAACCGAAACGGCCCTTGACACACAGCCGGCCCTCATTGGCCGGACCCGCGATGCCCTCGACGTGCTCGATCTTTTCATCCGTGACGTGGTAGGTGAGCTGGCAGCCCACGCCGCAGAAGGGGCATACCGAGTCCACCTGCCGCTGCGAAGGCTTCGCATAGGCGCCATTGGCGGGCGCGATGGCGCCCGTGGGGCAGGCCTGCACGCATTCGCCGCAGGCCACGCAGGTGCTCGCGCCCAGGAGGTCGTTCTGGTCGAACACGATCTGCGCGTGGCCGCCGCGAAACGCCAGGCCGAGCACGTCGTTGCCCTGCGTCTCACGGCAGGCGCGGATGCAGCGCGTGCACTGGATGCAGGCGTCCAGGTTCACCGCCATGGCCGGGTGGGACAGATCGGTGCCCCCCGAGGGGGCTGCCCCGCCTTGGGGCGGCCCGGCGGCGGGTCGTGCGCCTTGTCGCAACGGGAAGCGGGAAGCACGCGCACCCGAGGCCTGCGCCCAGTGCGCCAGCTCGCTGTCGAATTTGAGCGCGGTGGTGTCCGGTGCATCCGACAGCAGCAGCTCCAGCACGGTTTTCTGCGCCGCGACCGCGCGCGGATTGTCACTGTGCACCACCATGCCCGGCGCGGGCGCGCGGCAGCACGAGGGCGCCAGCACCCGCTCACCCTCGATCTCGACCACGCAGGCGCGGCAGTTGCCGGGGCTGCGCAAGCCGTCCTTGTGGCACAGGTGCGGAATGGCCACGCCCGCGCGCTGCGCCGCCTTCAGCAAGGTCTCGCCGGGCGCGGCCTCGACCGCTCGGCCGTTGAGCGTGAAGGCCACCGGCGTCGCGTCCTTTGGCAGGTCGTCGGTCTTCATGCGGACACCTCCTTCGGGAAGAAGCGCAACACACTGTCCACCGGATTGGGTGCGGCCTGGCCCAGGCCGCAGATGCTCGCGTCGCGCATCACCTGCGAGAGTTCGGCCAGCAGCGGCGCGTCCCACACCGGCGCCTGCATCAGCTGCACAGCTTTCGTGGTGCCGGCGCGGCAGGGTGTGCACTGGCCGCAGGATTCGTGCTCGAAGAACCGCATGAGGTTGAGCGCGGCACCGCGCGCGGTGTCGTTCTGGCCCAGCACCACCACAGCCATGGAACCCACGAAGGCACCATGTTCGGCCAGGGTGTCGAAGTCCAGCGGCACGTCGGCCAGCGACGCAGGGAGGATGCCGCCCGAGGCGCCACCCGGCAGCCAGGCGTGGAGGGTGTGCCCTTCGGCCATGCCGCCGGCAAAGTCGTCCACCAGCTCGCGCAGCGTGACGCCGGCGGGCGCCAGATACACACCGGGCTTTTTCACCCGGCCCGAGACCGAGAAGCGCCGCAGGCCGCTGCGCCCACGCCGGCCCTGGCCGGCGAGCCAGGCGCCACCTTTGTCCAGCAGGGTGGGCACCCACCAGAGGGTCTCGGGGTTGTGCGCCAGCGTGGGCCGGCCGAACACACCATTGAGCGCGACGATGGGCGGCTTCAGGCGCGGCAACCCGCGTTTGCCCTCCACCGATTCGATCAGCGCCGATTCTTCGCCGCAGATGTAGGCACCGGCCCCGCGCCGCAGTTCGATGTGCGGCGGCGCGTAGTCGGGGTAGCGCACGGTGAGCGCGCGCAGTGTGGCCTCCAGCACGGTCAGTTCGCGCGTGAGCAGGGTGCGCAGGTCGTGGTACTCGTCGCGCAGGTAGATCCACACGCGCTCGGCGCCCACCACATGGGCGGCAATCAGCATCCCTTCGAGCATCTGCGGTGTGCCGGCCTGGGTGCTGGTGAGCAGCTGCCCGTCCTTGAAGGTGCCGACCTCGCCTTCGTCGATGTTGACCACCATGTGGCGTGGGCCAGGCTGCGCGCGCACGGTGTCCCACTTGCGCCAGGCTGGAAACCCTGCACCGCCCAGGCCCCGCAGGTTCGAGGCCTTGAGCTCGGCCAGCACCTGGTCGGCCGTGAGCGCGCCCGAGAGCAGGCGGCGCAGCTGCGGCAGGTCGGACCGGTCGGGCGCGGGCAAGGCGCGCGGCCCGGTCTCGCCGCGCGCCAGCAGGTCCCGCACCGCGGTCACGCTGGCCGCGGGCAACTGCCGCTGACCAACGCAGGCCGCGGGTGCCCCATGGCACTGACCCACACAGGGGGCGGCCTGCACGCGCACCGAGGCGTCGCCCGCCAGCGCCGCCTGCAGATCGGCCAGCAGCGCCTCACTGCCCGCCATGGCGCACGAAAGGCTGGTGCACACGCGCACCACGGTGGCCGGCAGTGGCGCCGCGTCGTCCACGATCTCGAAGTGGTGGTAGAAGCTCGCCACCTCGAACACCTCGACCTGGCTCAGGCGCAGGCGCTCGGCCAGCGCCGCCAGATGGCCGTGGCGCAGCCCGCCTTCGGCGTCCTGCAGGCGGTGCAGGTGCTCGATCAGCAGGTCGGCGCGGGGCTCAAGGCCTGCGCACAACGCGGCGACGCGCCCGCGTGCCTCGGGCGCCACCTGGCGCCCCTTGGGCGTGTGGCGCGGGCGGCCACGGCCCGGGGTGTCCAGCGAACGGATGGGAATCACGGTGGGTTTCATGGGGCGTTGGCCGGTCTCGCGGACCGCTCTGGTGTGTGGTTTTCAGCGTAGCACCCTCACGCCGGCTTAATATGTTCTTCACTTCATAAAGTCACACCACTCGACATGCTGCGCATCACCCTGCAACCCCACTGGCGCATCGGCCAGGACGACCGCGATGGCGCGGCCGCGCTCGACGCCAGCACCCTGCTCGGCCTGCTGGCGGCGGTGCAGGGCTCGGGCAGCATCGCGCAGGCGGGGCGCGAGGTCGGCCTGTCGTACCGCCACGCCTGGGGATTGCTGCAGCAGGCCGAAACGCTGTTCGGGCAGGCCCTGCTGGTGCGCGGGCGCGGCCGGGGTTCGGCGCTGACCGAGCTTGGCGTGAAGCTCATCTGGGCCGACGCGCGCATCGGCGCGCGCCTGCAACCGCTGCTGGAGTCGCTGGCCTCGGAACTCGAAGGCGAGCTCGGGCGCGTGCAGCGCCGCCAGCGCGCGGTGCCGCGCCTGCATGCGAGCCATGGCTTTGCGGTGGCGGCGCTGCGCGAGCAGCTCGCGGCGCGCCAGGTGCCGGTGGAGCTGCGTTACCGCAGCAGCCTGGAGGCCGTGGCGGCGCTCGCGCAGGGCGACTGCGAGCTGGCGGGCTTCCATGTGCCGCTGGGCGAATTCGAGGCCGCCGCCGTACAGCGCTACCTGCCCTGGCTCAAGCACGAGCAGCACCTGCTGGTGCACCTGGCGGTGCGCAGCCAGGGTCTGTTCGTCGCGCCCGGCAACCCGCTCGGCCTGCATGGCCTGGGCGATCTCGCGCGGCCGGGGCTGCGCTTCGTCAACCGGCCGGAAGGCTCGGGCACGCGGGTGCTGACGGACCTGCTGCTGCAGCGCGAAGGCATCGCGCCACGCGCGGTCGCCGGCTACGACAACACCGAGCTGACCCACGCCGCCGTCGCCGCCTACGTGGCCAGTGGCATGGCCGACGTGGGCATCGGCGTGCAGACGGCGGCGCAACGCTTCGGGCTGCACTTCATTCCGCTGCTCAAGGAGCGCTATTTTTTCGCCATGCCGGCCGACGCGCTGGACCGCGCCGAGCTGCGCCCGGTGCTGGGCGTGCTGCGCTCGCCGGCGTTTCGCGCGCGCGTGGCCGCACTCAGGGGCTACGAGGCAGCGAACACGGGACAGGTGCTGGCCCTGGGCGAGGCCTTTCCCGACTGAGGCCCACGACTGCCACGGCCCGTCAGCGCCGCTTCACGCCCTCCGGCGTGCTGGCCGCGGCCTCCCAGGCGCCGCCCTGGAACCAGGCATCGCCGTCGAGGTAGGCGCGCAGCATGGGCAGCGCGTCGAAGCCCCAGAACACGCGCCCATCCACCACCATGGCCGGCACGCCGAACAGACCGAGCGCGAGCGCTTCGTCGGTGTTGGCGCGCAGGCGCTGCTTCACCACCTCGCTGTCGGGGGCATGCCAGGGCTTTTCGCGCTGCACCATGTGGTCCTGCATCCGCGCCTGCAGTGCCGCCAGCCGCGCGGGGTCGGTGGCATCGAGACCCCCGCGCCAGACATGGTGGAACAGCTGTTCGGTGACGTAGCGGTTGGTCTCGCCGGGGGCGTCCTCCAGGGCACAGGCCAGGCCCAGACGCAGCAGCGGCAAGGGGTTGAAGGGGTGGGCGGCGGGCAGGTCCAGCGCCACCCCGTGGTGGTGCGCCAGCCAGGCGACCTGGCGGTAGGTCCAGGCGCGCTTGGCGGGGATCTCGGCTGGACCGAGCTGGCCGTTCGCCTTGAGCAACGCGGCGAACAGCACCGGTTTGTAGCGCACCGCCACGCTGTGGCCCATGAGGGTCTCGGGCAGGCGCTCGAACGCGAGGTGCGCGTAGGGCGAGATCGGGTCGTAGAAGAAGGTGATATCTCTCATGATCCGTGCGCCTGACGCGCCTCGATCTGCTGCCAGACGAGCAGCTTGGCTGCATCGCCCGACTGGCTCCAGAGCCGGATTTCGTCCAGGGTGCGGTAGCAGCCCTTGCACAAGCCGCTGATGGCATCCATCTGGCACACCGAGATGCAGGGCGAAGGCACGCCGGGTGCAAGGCCGGCACGTCGGCGCGCAGCCTGCAAGGTGATGGGAGGCAATGGGTTCATCGTTCTGTCGATTCGGTGGTGACTGCATGCACCGGCGCGCCGGTGAGTTCCCGCAACTGCGCCGGGGTGAGGCGGAACACCGCGTGCGGATGCCCGGCCGCGGCCCAGATCTCGTCAAAGCGAAACAACTCGGCATCGATCAGCGTGACGACGGGCGTGGCGTGCGCCAGCGGCGACACCCCGCCGATGGAAAAGCCGGTGGCGCTTTTCACGAACTCGGCATCGGCACGACCGAGCTTGCCGCCATCGGTGCAGACGATGGCCTGCACCTTCTTCTCGTCCACGCGCAAATCCCCCGAGGTGACCACCAGCACCGCCACCCCATCGCTCTTGCGGCGGAACACGATGCTCTTGGCGATCTGGCCCAGCGCCACACCCAGCGCGTCCGCAGCCTGCTGCGCGGTGCGCGCGGCGTCTTCGAGCATGCGGGGCGCGTGTGGGTGGTTCAGGGCACGCAGGTGATCGGTCACGCGCTGTACGGCCGGGCTGGAGATGCTGGTGGTGTCACTCATGGCGTCGATGGTAGCGGCCCGAGGCGCCGCGTCAGAACTTCGTCATCACATCTTCAGCGATGGCTCATTCATCCAATGCGCCCGGAGCCAAGAATTCCAGACACGCCTTCCACAGCGTGCCTCGCCTCGTCGAAATCATCCACATCCCTTTCCTGGAGCGCGACATGTACGGTTATCTGGTCCTGAAAGACGACAAAAGCATCGACACGATCTTCACGAACTGGATGCAGCTTCTGAGGAATTCGCCCTCTTCCGCGCAAGAGAAGGAGGCGCTGAAAGTGCTCGATGTGCTTTGCTCACCCAAGGATCCATTTCGAAAGCAGGTCAACAACGACGAATTCACGCAATTGTTCTCGCGCATTCCGTCCAACGTGCTTTCGTTTGGAATCAGTCTTTGGCTGGCCCATCTGCGTCTGCCGGTTTTGACGCGCAAACTCCGGTTGGCGGCCATCGACGGCATCGTGTCGGCGCAATTCGATGGTCTTGAGCCGCTCAACAACCTGGAGTTGGTGCGCCAGAACTTCGGGCGCATGGCGCTTCTTCTCCCGGACCCCCTGCAGGACTGCGACATCCGGGACGAATGTGCGAATTTCCTGAACTCAGAGCTTCCCAATACCAACTTCTTCAAGCTCAAGCTGCAACCGCTCTTGAACAGTGCCCTGTCCCTGGTCCAAAAAATGCCGGCCGCCAGATTCGACCTCCTCAAGAATCACGTCTGGATGACCATCTGCACAAGGCGTCATGAGGAACGTGAAGCGACTGCGAAGTCGATGCTGCAACTGTTCCAGGCGCAGAAGTTCCAGTTGCTTGAGGAAGCCGACCAAAGTGCGAAGGCATTGAGCCCCCCACTGCCGCAACCCCTGTTCTACGACGCGGTCTGCCAGATGGTGGTCATCGCCCTCACCTCGAACGATCTCTCAAATGCGGAGATCATCAACGGCTGCCTGAACCAGGCCAGTGATCTGTATGCCTCGCTGATCAACCGCGCCACGCGCGACACCATGGAGGCTGTGGCGGCAGGCACCTCGCTGGGCGACAAGACGGTTGGCAGCCAGCAGGCATTGAGGGAGTTCAACGGTTTGATTGACTTGCAATCCCGCAAGCAAACCCGCGATTGCGCACAGCTGGCGCGCCAACGCCGCAAGGGAACATCCACGCCCTTGCCCGAAGCACAGCAGGTCGAAGCCGCCGCACTGCAGGCATGGTCGATGGAGCAACTCGCCCGATGGATAGAAGGTCCCCTTCCCGAGAAGCGACCGGGCGGCCGGATCGACCGCAAGGCGATCCTGGAGAGGCAGCAGAGGCCGTCGCAGTCCGCCAAATCCAAGCAACCCGCGCCCAAGTCGAGCGCCCAGGACACCGATTCGCTGACAGCAGACGATCTGGACGAAACCATCCAGCAAGCGTTTGCGGCCACGGCCAGCTTCTTTCTTTCGGAAATCAACAGCCTGATGATTCCCGCCAAGACACTCAACGCGCCGCATGACTTGATGGCCCCCTGCCTCGGCATGGTGGACACCTTGCAACAGTTGGCAAGCTCGCAGGAGCCTCTGCAAGAAGAGAACGCGGCCGAGTTGCTGACACGCGCGGAGCACTCGATCCGCGAACTCCGTCAAGGGTTGAAGTCAGCCGAGTCGGCCGCGAAACTGCAGGCTCGGTTCCCGAACGCATTGATTGCCGCATTGCGTTTGGAACCCCTGGAACTGGGCAAACGCCAGGGCGGCCAGATTGGGTACACGGCGGGCGTCGAGGACTGGGCGTACGTATCCGGCAACTTTCACAACCGGTGGCTGCCTCAAGTCAAGGGCATTCTGGTGAACGGCAAACGCACACAGCTGAGAGCCGACCAGGCCGTTGCCCTCTACGTCACTGGCAGCAGCCAGAGCGGCTACGCCTTCGACGTGTCCGTGCACCTGTGGCAGCGACGCCAAGCCCGGCAAAGCCAACCCGGTGTCAAAGGCGGCCTGTTCCCGCCCATGAACCAGGAAGACTGGTTTGACACCTATGTGACGTGCTGCGTGCTGCACGTGCCCGCAGCGGGTTGATCCGGCTTCACGCCGCGCGCTTGACCAGCAGCAGGCTCGCGCCCATGGCCATGAGCACGCCGCCGAACACACGGTTCTGCGCGCGGCGCGCACGCGCCGTGGCCAGCCAGCGCTGGGCGCGCGAAGCCAGGAAGGCGTAGCCGTGCATCACGATCAGGTCGACCACGATCGTGGTCAGCAGCAGGATCAGCAACTGCAGCCACAGCACGCGCTGCGGGTCGATGAACTGGGGCAGCACTGCCACCATAAACACGATGCCCTTGGGGTTGGTCACGTTGGTGAAGAAGCCGGTGACAAAGCGCTCGCGCGCGGAAGGTTCGCCGCCTGGCGACGGCGCGGCCTCGCCCGATTCCGGCATCACGCCGTCGCGCGCACGCCATTGCCGCAGGCCGAGCCAGATCAGATAGCCCGCGCCCGCGAACTTGACGACCGTGAACGCGGTGGCCGATGCCAGCAACAAGGCGCCCACCCCCACGCCGGCCACCAGCAGGATCACCGACAGTCCCAGCTGCAGGCCGGCAATGGTGGCGCTGGTCTTCTTCACGCCGTGCGCCAGGCCGTGGGTCATCGACAGCACGGCGCCCGATCCCGGCGAAAGCGCAATGGCCCAGGAGGCGGCGAAATAGGCAAACCAGACGTGGAGATCCATGGAACAGGGAGGGGTCAGCAAGACAGCCCGACATGATGCCATCGCGCCCGGGTGCGCGCCGGCCGCCCCTGCGATGCCCCTGCGGCCGCGCACTTGCGCACACGCGAACCGGCGCTCAGGCCGCGGGCGCCTGGTCCGCGAGCGGCCGCAGCCGCTGCCAGAGGCCGTCGGGAATGTCCAGCCCCTCGCGTTGCGCCGCCTGCTGGCGGGTGGGGCGCTGTGCGCCCGGCAGGCGCACGTTGTCGTCCTGCAGCATGACCTCGACCAGGCTCTCGATGCGCGCGAAATACGTCTCGCGCCCGGCCAGCGCATCCGGGTCGATGAGCAGGAAGACCTGGCCCACGCGCGGCGGACGGCCATCGTCGTCGAGCAGGGAATCGGCCTCGAAGCCGAAGTGCGAACCGGTCAGGGTGGCGACCAGCAGATCGATCACCATGGACAGCAGGGTCCCTTTCACGCCACCTGCCGGCACCATGGAACCGGCGAGGCCGGCCTTGGGATCGGTGGTGGACTGGCCGTCGGCGTCCAGCGCCCAGCCCAGCGGGATGGCGCGCCCCTGCCGCGGGAAGGCGGCCGCGATCAGGTTGGTGCCGAACAGCGGGCGCATGCCACCCCAGGCGGGCATGGAGGCCGGTGCATTGCCCAGCGCCAGTCCGACCAGCCCCGCCTCGGCCACCGGCAGCAGGTGCTGGGCCGCAGCACCGTCGGCGCGGCATCAGGGCCAGTGAGTGGCTCAGCCGGCGCGTTTGGCCAGCAGCGCGCGCGCCACGCGCGAGCCGGTGGGCCGGCCGAGCTGCTCGCTGATCCAGGCGCCCGTGTCCACCAGCGCGTCCAGATCGATGCCGGTGTCGATGCCCATGCCGTGCAGCAGGTAGACCACGTCCTCGGTGGCCACGTTGCCGGTCGCGCCCTTGGCGTAGGGGCAGCCACCCAGGCCCGCCACCGACGACTGGAAATTCCAGACGCCCATCTCGAGCGCGGCCAGGGTGTTGGACAAGGCCTGGCCGTAGGTGTCGTGGAAGTGGCCCGAGACATGGTCGATGTCGAAGTGCTTCAGCGTGGCCTCCATCGCCGCCTGCACCTTGCGCGGCGTGCCCACGCCGATGGTGTCGGCCACGTCCACGCGCTGCACGCCGATACCCTTCATGAGGCCCGCCAGGTAGCCCACCCGCTCGGGCGAGATGTCGCCTTCATACGGACAGCCCACGGTGCAGCTCATGGCGCCGCGCACCGCGATGCCCGCCGCGAGTGCCGCCTGCACCACCGGCGCGAAGCGCTCGATGCTCTCGGCGATCGAGCAATTGATGTTCTTCTGGCTGAAAGCCTCGCTGGCGGCGCCGAACACCACGATCTCGTCGGGCTTGTCGGCCACGGCGGCCTCGTAGCCCTTGAGGTTGGGCGTGAGCACCGAGTAGCGCACCCCGTCCGCGCGCGCGAGACCGCTCATGACGTCGTGGTTGTCGGCCATCTGCGGCACCCACTTCGGGCTGACGTAGCTGGTGACCTCGATCTCTTTCAGGCCGGCCGCCTGCAGGCGGTGCACCAGTTCGATCTTGGTGGCCGCGGGCACCGGCTGCTTCTCGTTCTGCAGTCCGTCGCGCGGACCAACGTCGACCAGTTGGACAAGGTAGGGCAGTTTCATGGCGTGTCTCTGGTGTCGGGGTCGGTGGTGTCGGGGTCAGTACCCACGGGCCGGATCGACCAGCCCGGCAATCGGTTCGCCGCGTTCCAGCGCGAGGATCTTGCCGGCAATCTGGGCGATGCTCTCGTCGCGCAGCGTGCGCGCCGAGGTGTGGGGCGTGACGGTGATTTTCGGGTGTTTCCAGAACGCGTGCCCGGCGGGCAGCGGTTCGGTGCGGAACACGTCGAGCGTGGCACCGGCCAGGTGGCCGCCATCGAGCAGGGCGAGCAGGTCGTCGTCCACCAGGTGCGCGCCGCGCGCGACATTGATCAGGTAGGCGCCGGGGCGCAGGCGCGAGAGCGTGTCGCGGTTCAGGATGTCCTGCGTCTCGGGCGTGAGCGGCAGCAGGTTGACCAGCACCCGGCACGACGAGAGGAAATCGTGAAAGGTCGCCGGACCGGCATAGCAGGCCACGCCGTCGACGGCCTTGGCCGAGCGGCTCCAGCCGCGCACGGGAAAGTCGAACTGGCGCAGCGCGCCGGCCACACGCTGGCCGAGCACGCCCAGGCCCATGACACCGACCGGAAAGTCGGTGCGCGCGCGCGGCTTGCGGTACGACCAGCGGCCTTGCGCCACATCGGCCTCGTAGCCACCGAACTCGCGGAAGTGGCGGATCGCCGCATGACACACGTACTCGGCCATCTGCACCGACATGCCGGCGTCGTCGAGCCGCACCACCTTGAGCGATGGCGGCAACCTGAGCTTGAGCAGGGCATCGACGCCGGCGCCGATGTTGAACATTGCCTTGAGGCCTTGCTGTTCGTCCAGAAACCGTTGCGGTGGCGCCCAGACCACGGCGTGGTCGGCCGGTGGCGCGCCGGGTTGCCATTCGGTCACGGTGGCCTGCGGCAGCGCCGCGCGCAGGCCCGCGAGCCAGGGTTCGGCCTTGGTGTCGGTGCAGCAGAAGGTGATGTTCATGCGCTGAGCTTATCCGGTGGCCGTCTCAGCCCGCCGAGAGCTTGAGCAGTTCCGCGCCTTCATTGACCTGGTCACCCGGCGCGTACAGCAGCTCGGCCACGGTGCCGTCGACGGGCGCGGCGATGGTGTGTTCCATCTTCATGGCTTCCATCACGGCGAGTGCCTGGCCCTTCTTCACCGCGTCGCCCGCCTTGACGGCGAAGGACACCACCTTGCCCGGCATGGGCGCGGTCAGGCGCCCGCCTTCGGCCGCGGCCTCTCCCGCGTGCGCCAGCGCATCGATCTCGACGATCTGCGTCGCGCCCAGGGGGCAGAACACGTGCACGTTCTCGTCCACCTGCCAGGTCTGCACGGTCTGGCGCTGGCCGTTGAAGCGCAGGTCCATGCGGTTGCCCGTTTCGGCGGGCAAGGCGTCAAAGTCCAGCAGGGCGTTCACATCCCCGAAGGCCAGCTGCAACGCACCATCGTGGAGGTAGCTCAGGTGCGCCAGCAGGGACTCGCCCTGGTACTCGAAATCAAAGCGGCGCACGGTGATGCCGTGCGGGCGCCAGCCGTCGCGGCGCGAAAACGGGTCGGCCCTTTCGCTGGCGCGCTCGGTCAGCAGGGTCTGCGCCACGGCGGCGGCCACGGCCAGCGGTTGGCCGACCTTGTCCTGGTGGAACAGCGCCGCCGCCTCGCGCGGGATCAGCGCCGTGTCCAGATCGGCCTGCGCAAACGAGCGGCTGCCCACCACATGGCGCAGAAACTGCACGTTGGTGGACAGGCCGACGATGCGCGTCTCGGCCAGCGCCGCGTCCAGGCGCGCCAGGGCTTCCTCGCGCGTGGCGCCGTGCACGATGAGCTTGGCCACCATGGAGTCGTAGAAGGGGCTGATGGTGTCGCCCTCGCGCACACCGTCGTCCACCCGCACCGTGCCACGTTCGAAGGCCGTGCACGCCGGCTTGCGGTACACCGTGAGCGTACCGGTGGCGGGCAGGAAGTTGTTGTCGGGCGTCTCGGCGCAGATGCGCGCCTCGATCGCGTGGCCGTGGATGCGCAGGTCCTCCTGTTTCAGGGGCAGCGGCTCGCCACTGGCCACGCGCAGTTGCCACTCCACGAGGTCCAGGCCCGTGATGGCTTCGGTGACGGGGTGCTCCACCTGCAGGCGCGTGTTCATCTCCATGAAGTAGAAGCGCATGCCGCCTTCGGGCGGCTGTTCGACGATGAATTCCACCGTGCCCGCGCCGACGTAGTTCACCGCCCTGGCGGCCGCCACCGCCGCCGCGCCCATCTGCGCGCGCAGCTCGGGCGTCATGCCCGGCGCCGGGGCTTCCTCCAGCACCTTCTGGTGACGGCGCTGCACCGAGCAGTCGCGTTCGAACAGGTAGACGCAGTTGCCTTGCGTGTCACCAAAAACCTGGATCTCGATGTGGCGCGGGCGCTGCACGTACTTCTCGATCAGCACCGCATCGCTGCCGAAGCTGTTGCGTGCCTCGCGCTGGCAGCTCGCGAGCGCGGCGGCGAAGTCCTCACTCTTCTCGACCACGCGCATGCCCTTGCCGCCCCCGCCTGCGCTGGCCTTGATGAGCGCCGGGTAACCGATGCGGTCGGCCTCGCGCTGCAGCAGCGCCGGGTCCTGGTCGCTGCCGTGGTAGCCGGGCACCAGCGGCACGCCGGCCTTTTCCATGAGCTGCTTGGACTCGGCTTTCAGGCCCATGGCCAGGATGGCGGAAGCCGGTGGGCCGATGAAGGCGATGCCCGCTTCGGCGCAGGCGTTGGCGAAGGCGTCGTTTTCGCTCAGGAAGCCGTAGCCGGGGTGGATGGCCTGCGCCCCCGTGGCCCTGGCGGCTTCGATGATGCGCTCCCAGCGCAGGTAACTGTCCTTGGGCGCGCTGCCGCCGATGTGCACCGACTCGTCGCAGGCCGCCACGTGCTTGGCGCTGGCGTCGGCGTCGGAGTACACGGCCACGGAGCGCACGCCCAGGCGGCGCGCGGTGGCGGCGACGCGGCAGGCGATTTCACCTCGGTTGGCAATGAGGATCTTGTTGAACATGGCACTTCCTAGGCGGTGACGGTGAAGAAGGAGCGCGCGCGGCGGAACACCGCGCGCAGGAACTTGAAGAGCATCCAGGTGGCGATCCACATCAGGACCACGACGATTGCCATCAGCACGACGAACGCCACCGGGTGGTTCGTGGCGAGCCAGACCGCCCCGACCACCAGGCCGTCCTCGATCAGGCTCATCGCGACATTGGAGAACGGCTCGGGCGAACTGTTGATGGCCGCGCGCGTGGTGGTCTTGGCGGCCTGGCTGGTGGCGGCGAGCGAGCCGCCCAGCAGCGCGGCGGCCAGCGCCAGCGTGCCGCTGTCGGCACCGAACACGCCCGCGGCCAAGGCCGCGCCGGCCGGGATGCGGATCACGCTGTTGACCATGTCCCAGAGCGAATCGACCACCGGGATCTTGTCGGCGAAGAACTCCACGAACAGCATGAAGCCGGAGGTGCCGAGCAGCACCGGGTGTTGCAGCACCCGCAGGCCGGCGGGCAGGTCCATCCAGCCCGCGGCGCCGGCCATGCCGACCAGAAACACGACCGCGTAGAGGCGAAAGCCACTGGCCCAGCCGAGCGCGCCCGCGAGTGCGAGCAGCTCGGGTGTGCCCAGGGTGGTGAACCAGTCGGCCATGGCCTCGTGCCGCCTTCAGGCCACCGGCAGCCAGCCGGGCGCGCGCTTCTGCAGGAAGGACTGCAGGCCTTCCCGACCTTCGTCGCTGGCGCGCACGTCGGCGATGCGGCGCGCGGTCTCGGCGCGCAGGTCGGCGGTGATCGGCACGCCGCTCACATCGCGCACCAGCCGCTTGCATTCGCGCGCGGCCTTCGGACCGTTGGCCACCAGCGTGGCGACGAGCTCGTCCACCTTCGCGTCCAGCGTCTCGGGCGTGGCCAGTTCGTGCACCATGCCCAGCGCGTGCGCGCGCGCCGCGCTGAAGCGCTCGGCCGTGACCATGAACCGGCGCGAGGCCTGCACGCCCAGGGCGCGCGCCACGTAAGGGCTGATGGTGGCGGGCAGCAGGCCCAGGCGCGCTTCGGACAGGCAGAAGGTCGCGCCCTCGACCGCCACCAGCACGTCGCAAATCGCCGCCAGGCCCATGCCGCCGGCATAGCAGTCGCCCTGTATGCGCCCCACCACCGGCACCGGGCACTGGTCCAGCGTCCACAGCATGTCGGCCAGCTTCTGGGCGTCGGCGCGGTTCTGCTCCCAGTCGTAGCCGGCCATGGCTTTCATCCAGTTCAGGTCGGCGCCGGCGCAAAAGGCCTTGCCGTGCGCGCCCAGCACCACCACGCGCAGGTCTTCGTCTTGAGACAAGGTCGCGAAGGTTTCGGTCAGCGCGGCGATCACATCGTCGTTGAAGGCGTTGCGCACATCGGGGCGGTTGAGCCACACGCGCGCCACGTGGGGCGTGGGGCGGGAGACATCGATCACGTTGCTCATGGGGTTCCTCAGTATCGTTTTGCGACTTCTTCCAGCATCACCTCGGTCGCGCCACCGCCGATGGCCAGCACGCGCGCATCGCGCCACAGGCGCTCGATCGCCGTCTCGCGAATGAAGCCCATGCCGCCGTGGAACTGCTGGCAGGTCTGCACGACCTCGTTGACCAGCTCGCCGGTCAGCGCCTTGAGCATGGAGACCTCCTGCACGATGTCGTGACCCTGGGTAACGCTCCAGGCGCAGTGGTACATGAACTGGCGCGCCGCGCGCACCTTGGCGTCCAGCATGGAGATACGCTGGCGAATGGTCTGCTTGTCCCACAGGGTGGCGCCAAAGGCCTGGCGCTGGCGCACGTGATCCAGCGTGAGCTTGAGCGCCTGGGTGCAGTGGCCCACGGCCATGGCGCCCAGCGCGATGCGCTCGGTCTGGAAGTTCTTCATCACCGAATAGAAGCCCTTGCCCTGCTCGCCCAGCAGGTTCTCTTCAGGGATGCGCACGTTGTCCAGGACCAGCTCCGCGGTGTCGCTGGAGAGCCAGCCGGTCTTGTGCAGCGCGCGCCCCACGCTGAAGCCCGGCGTGCCCTTCTCGACGATGAACATGCTCATGTCGTGGCGCGCGCTGCCGGTCTTGGCGGCGATGAAGTACAGGTCGGCGTGCACACCGTTGGTGATAAACATCTTGGTGCCGTTGAGCACCCATTCGCCGCCGTCCTTGCGCGCCGTGGTGCGAATGCCCGCCACGTCGGAGCCGGCACCCGGCTCGGTGATGCCGACGGCGGTGATCATCTCGCCCGCCGTCACCTTGCCCATGTACTTCGCCTTCTGGGCCGCATTGCCCGCGTGGTGCAGGTGCGGGCCGGCCATGTCGGTGTGCACCAGCACCGTGATGATGAAGCCGGCAAAGGTGGACTGCGACAGCGCTTCGGCGAACACCAGGTTGGTCATGGCGTCGGCGTCGCCACCGCCGTAGGCGCCCTCGAACGCAATGCCCAGCAGTCCGGCCTGGCCCATGCGGCGCAACACGTCGCGCGGCACCATGCCGGATTCTTCCCAAGCCGCCGCGTGCGGCTCCACCTCGCGCGCCAGAAAGCGCGCGACCTGGTCGCGCAGCAATTCGTGGTCCGGGTTGTCGTAGATGGTGGCGCTCATGGGCTTGTCTCGTGTTGTGTCGTTGTGGTTGCCGGGGTCAGGTCGTCTGCTGCAGGAAATACACCAGGTCCAGCTCAGGCGCGGGCTGGCCCAGCAGGGTGAGCACGGCGCTGATCTGCCCGCGGTGATGGGTACCGTGGTTGAACACGTGGGCCAGCGTGCTGGCAAAGGGCAGGCTCATGGCCTGGCCGCGCATGTTGGTGTAAGCGAGCCGGCCCTCGAAACGCTCGGCCGGCCAATTGGCGATCAACGGCTCCCAGGTGGCTGCGCCGTTTTTCAGGGCCTGCGCCAGACGCCCGCGTTCGGGCTCCACCTCGCTGTCGAGCGCGACCGATGGCGACTCGCCATGCGCAAAGCGCCGCTGCCACAGCAGATGCTCGCCCACCAGGAGATGGTTGAGCGTGCCGTGGATGCTTTTGAAGAACAGCTTCACGTCGCGCCGGTAGTCCAACTCGCTCACCGGCGCGACGGCGTCGAGCAGGCGCTGCGTGGCCCACACGTTGTAGCGGGCGAGCAGGACGAAGTGGGCGTGGGCGTCCATGGCGGCGCCATCACATGCGGAAGATGCCGAACTTCGGTTCGCCGATCGGCGTGTTGAGCGCGGCCGACAGGGCCAGGCCGAGCACACGGCGCGTGTCGGCGGGGTCGATCACGCCGTCGTCCCAGAGGCGGGCGCTGGCGTAGTAGGGGTGCGACTGGTGGGCAAACTGGTCGAGCAGCGGCTGTTTGAACTTGGCCTCTTCCTCGGCGCTCCAGCTCCCGCCCTTGGCCTCGATGCCGTCGCGCCGCACGGTGGCCAGCACGCTCGCGGCCTGCTCGCCGCCCATGACGCTGATGCGCGCGTTGGGCCACATCCAGAGGAAACGTGGGCTGTAGGCGCGGCCGCACATGCCGTAGTTGCCGGCGCCATAGCTGCCGCCGATGATGACGGTGTACTTGGGCACCTGCGCGGTGGCCACGGCCGTGACCATCTTGGCGCCATGGCGGGCGATGCCTTCGCTCTCATACTTCTTGCCGACCATGAAGCCGGTGATGTTCTGCAGGAACAGCAGCGGCACCTTGCGCTGGCAGCACAGCTCGATGAAATGTGCGCCCTTCTGTGCGCTTTCCGAGAACAGCACGCCGTTGTTGGCGACGATGCCGATGGGCATGCCCTCGATGTGCGCGAAACCGCAAACCAGGGTGGCGCCATAGCGCGCCTTGAATTCGTGGAACTCGCTGCCGTCGACGATGCGGGCGATGATTTCGCGCACGTCGTAGGGCTTGCGCGTGTCGACCGGGATCACGCCGTAGATCTCGCTCGGGTCGTACAGCGGCGCGCGCGGCTCGCGCAGCGCCTGCGTGGCGATCTTGCGGCGGTTGAGTGTGGCCACGGCCTGGCGCGCCAGGGCCAGCGCGTGTGCGTCGTTCTGCGCCAGGTGGTCGGCGACACCCGAGAGGCGGGTGTGCACGTCACCGCCGCCCAGGTCCTCGGCGCTGACGATCTCGCCGATCGCGGCCTTCACCAGCGGCGGGCCGCCCAGGAAGATGGTGCCCTGGTTCTTGACGATGATGGTCTCGTCGCTCATGGCCGGCACGTAGGCGCCGCCCGCGGTGCACGAGCCCATGACCACGGCGATCTGCGCGATGCCGTTGGCGCTCATGTTGGCCTGGTTGTAGAAGATGCGCCCGAAGTGATCCCGGTCGGGAAACACATCGTCCTGGTTCGGCAGGTTGGCGCCGCCCGAGTCCACCAGGTAGATGCACATCAGGTTGTTCTGCATCGCCACTTCCTGCGCCCGCAAGTGCTTCTTCACCGTCATCGGGTAGTAGGTGCCGCCCTTCACCGTGGCGTCGTTGCAGACGATCATGCAATCGACCCCGCTGACGCGGCCGATGCCGGTGACCACGCCCGCGCAGGGCGCGCTGTCGGTGCCGTCGCGGTCGGGGTACATGTTGAGCGCGGCCAGCGGGCTGAGTTCCAGAAACGGCGTGCCCGGGTCCAGCAGCATCTGCACGCGGTCGCGCGGCAGCAATTTGCCGCGTGCCGTGTGCTTGGCGCGGGCCGCCTCACCGCCACCGAGCGCGGCCTTGGCCACCTGGGCCTTGAGGTCGTCGACCACCGCGCGCATGGCCTGGGCGTTGGCCTGAAAGTCGGCGGAACGGGCGTTGAGTTGTGTCTCCAGGATCGGCATGGCGGCATCCGTTGTGGTGTTTCGGGTCATTGTGGAGGATAGACACTGTGACCGGGGTCCATCGGTCATGCAGGTTGCAAATCACGCCAGATCGGCCGAAACTCCGGATATGCCTGCAAGCACCCACCGCGCCACTCTGGACCCCGCCCGCCTTCTGGTCGGCCCCGCGCTCACCCCCATGGCGTTCGTGCGTGCCATGGTCGATGCCTACGAGGCCCGGGGCCTGCGCCCGGACGGGGCATTGAAGGCGGCACACATTGCGCCAGCCGATGTGCGAAAAACCGGCGCGCGCATCACCGCCGCCCAGATGGAAGCCGTGTCCGACGCGGCGATGCGCGAGCTGGACGACGAGGGCCTGGGCTGCTTCAGCCGCGCCCTGCCCTGGGGCAGCTACGGCATGCTGGCGCGCGCCTCGCTCTCGGCCCCCACCCTGGGTCTGGCGCTGCGGCGCTGGTGCCGCCACCACAGCCTGCTCACCGACGACCTGCAGCTGTCGCTGGAGACCACGGGAGATCGCGCGTGCATTGCCCTGCGCCCGCACCGCCGGCCGACGCCGCCGACCGAGTTCTGCGTGGTCTCGGTGCTGCGCAACATCCACGGCCTGGCCAGCTGGTACGTCGATTCGCGCATTCCGCTGCGGGGCGCGCGGTTTCCCTATGCGCCACCGCCGCACGTGGACGCCTACCGCGTGCTGTTCGACGGACCCTGCTCCTTCGGCGCTGAACACGCGGCCATCGAATTCGACGCCAGTTACCTGGCCCTGCCGATGCGGCGCGACGAGGTTTCCATGAACCTGCTGCTGCAACGCGCCCTGCCACTCACCGTGCGTTCCTACCGGCGCGACCGCCTGCTGGTGCGGCGCGTGCGCCAGGTGCTCGCCGCGCAGCCGCTGGACGCGCACAATGCCGACGATCTGGCCGCGCTGCTCAATGTTTCGGCGCGCACGCTGCACCGCCAGTTGAAAGAGGAAGGCGCTTCGCTGCAGACCCTGAAAGACGAGGTGCGGCGCCAGCGCGCCACCGAGCTGCTGCTGCGCACGCGCCGCCCGATCAAGCAGGTGGCACAGGACAGCGGGTTTCGCAACGAGAAGAGCTTCATCCGCGCATTTCGCGGCTGGACCGGCCGCTCACCCGGCGAGTGGCGCAGCGAACACGCGCCGTAGTTCGTCCATGTGGTGGAACACGCGCGCCACGCCCAGCCCCTCGAACGCGCGGCCGTGTCCTTCGGGGCAGTAGCCCCACACCGTCGCGCCCGCGGCCAGACCGGCCTGCGCACCGGTACCCGTGTCCTCGATCACCAGACAGCGCGCCGGGTCGGCGCCCAGGTGCGCGGCGGCGGCCAGGTAGACATCCGGCGCGGGCTTGGAGCGGGGCTGGTCATGGCCGCTGAAGACGCTGTCTCCGAACAGGGGCAGCATGCCGACCAGATCCAGTTGCATCACCACCTTGGGCCGATCAGCGCCGGAGGCGCACGCAATGCGGCCCTGCACCTGCTGGTGAATCGCTGTGACCGCCTCCACCGCGCCTGGCACCGCCTTGAGTTCCGCCAGCAGGCGCTGGTTGCGGCGTTCGTAGAAGCCTTGCAGCCATGCCTCGCTGAAGGGTTTTCCGGTCTCGGCCTCAATGCGCGCGCGTTCGTCGCGCACGGCCTTGCCGATGAAGATCCGCATGCACTCGGCCTGGGTGATGGCCCAGCCGCTCTCGTTGAGCACCTCGCGCAGGACGCCGTTGGTGATGGGCTCGCTGTCCACGAGCACGCCGTCGCAATCAAAAAGCACCGCCTCAAACATGGGACACCTCCTGCGCCGCCTGCGGCGTCACCCCCTTGAGGAGGGCAACACCTGCGGCCCGGCAGAGCCGGTTCCGCTGTGTTTCTGGACTGGGCCACTTCACTCGAATCACGTTTGCAAATCTCCATCGACGTAAAACCATTGCCCATCTTCACGCACGAAGCGGCTGCGTTCGTGCAGGCGGTGCCCGCGGCCCCGTACCCGCGAGCGGGCAACGAACTCGACCTCGGCGCGGGTCTCGTCGAGCACTCGGTGGCGCTTCACATCAAGGCCCAGCCACTTCACGCCCGCGTCCAGTTCCAGTGCGACCGGTCGGTGGCTCGGGTGCCAGGTGGCCAGCAGGTGCGCGACGTCGCCGCGCACGAAGGCGCTGTAGCGCGATCGCATCAGCGCCTCGGCATCGGGCGCTGGCACGCCAGTGCCGAGATAGCGCCCGCAACAGACGCCAAAAGCCTGCTGCCGTCCGCAGGGACAGGCCTCCTTCATCCGGCCTTCTTCGCCCTGCGCTGTTCCAGTGTCTCCACCGGAGCGCCGGCCTTTGTCCAGTCGGCAAAGCCGCCTTCGATGTGCGCCACGTTGCGCATGCCCATGTCCTGCAAGGCCTTGGTGGCCAGCGCACTGCGCCAGCCCGCACCGCAGAACAGCACGAACTCCCGGCTCTCGTCGCCGAACGCGGGCTTGAAATAGGGCGAGTCGGGGTCGACCCAGAATTCCAGCATGCCGCGCGGCGCGTGCAGGGCGCCGGGCACCGAGCCCTCGCGCTCGAGTTCGCGCAGGTCGCGAATGTCCACCAGTTGCAGCCGCGGGTCGCCGGCCTGCAGGCGTTCCTGTACCTGGGTCACGCTGTAGGTGGTGATCTGCGCGCTGGCCTCGTCCACGAGTGCGCGGAATCCTTTGGTGATGGGCATGGCTGACTCCTGAGATGTCGATTATCGGCGTGCGGTGCCCCGGCCACGGGCGCACGCCCGATGATGGGTACATTGGAGCCATGTCGTTGACCCCCTTCCCCACACCGCGCCAGAGGGCTGCCGCATGACGCCCGACCAGATCACCGTGCTGCTCATCCTCGGCCTGGTCGTCGGCCTCTTCCTCTGGGGCCGCTGGCGGCACGACCTGGTGGCCGTGAGTGCGCTGGTCGCCTGCGTGTGGTCGGGACTGGTCCGGCCCGAGGACGCATTCAGCGGTTTCGGCCACCCGGCCGTGGTGACCGTGGCCTGCATGCTCATCATGAGCAAGGCGCTGCAGGTCTCGGGCGCGGTCGAGGTGCTGGCGCGCCACGCCATTCCCGCCAGGGCGGGGCAGGTGCTCAGCCTGGCCGCGCTGATGGGCGTGGGCGCACTGCTCTCGGGTTTCATGAACAACGTGGGTGCCATGGCGCTGCTGATGCCGGTGGCCATCAAGGTCGCCACGCGCCTGTCCATCCCGCCGGGGCGCATGCTCATGCCGCTGGCCTTCGGCACCATCCTGGGCGGCATGACGACCCTGATCGGCACGCCGCCGAACCTGATCGTCGCGGGGTTCCGCGCCGGCGTGGCCGATGGCAGCGGGCCGTTCGCGATGTTCGACTTCGCCGCCATTGGCGTGCCGGTCGCGGTGCTGGGCGTGCTGTTCGTGGCCCTGGTGGGCTGGCGTCTGGTGCCGCAACGGAAGTCGGAGGGCCTGGAGGGCTTCGACACTGGCGCCTACCTGACCGAGGCGCGGATTCTCGAAGACGGCGCTTCGGTAGGCAAGACGCTGGCCGAGGTGGAACAGGTGCTCGAGGAAGCCGGCGCGCAGGTGGTGGGCCTGGTGCGCCAGGAGATGCGGATCAGCGCGCCCAGCCCGATGCGCGTGCTGCGCGCGCAGGACATCCTGGTCATCGAAGCCGGCGCCGACACCTTGTCCACGGTGCTGTCTTCCCTGGGGCTGCGGCTGGAAGAATCCGGACGCCCGTCCGACCGGCAGGATGCAGAGAACGCACAGGATGCCGCCACCGAAGCGAACGCAGCCGCGGGGCCGGTGGCCAGCCAGGACGCCCCCGCGAAGGACAGCGAGAAGGAGAAGGAAGACGAGAAGCCGCGCGGCGAAGCCGCGGACATCGTGCTGGTTGAACTGGTTGCGCTGCCGGGGCCCATGCTGGCGGGGCGCTCGGCCAGCGACATCGCGCTGCGCACCCGCTACGGCCTGAACCTGCTGGCCGTCTCGCGCCAGGGCAACCGGTCCATCGAACGCTTGCGCTCGATGGCGCTGCGTCCGGGCGACATCCTGCTGCTGCAGGGCCCACCCGGCGCGATTGCCGAGTTCGCCAGCGACACGGGTTGCGTGCCCCTGGCCGGACGCGACCTGCAGATTCCGAACAAGCGCAAGGCGATCCAGGCCTCGCTGATCATGCTGCTGGCGGTCGCCGCTGCCGCGCTGGGCCTGATGCCGGCGTCCATCGCCTTCCTGGCCGGCGCCCTGTTCACGCTGTTGCTGCGCGCCCTGCCCTTGCGCCAGCTGTACGACGCGATCGACTGGCCCGTGATCATCCTGCTGGGCGCCCTCTTTCCGCTCGCCGATGCCATGCAGTCCACGGGCGCGGCCGACCTGATCGCGCGCGGCCTGATGGGCTCGGTCGCGCAAGGCAATGCGGTGGTGGCGCTGGCGCTGGTGCTGATCGTGACGATGTTCCTGTCGGACCTGATGAACAACGCAGCCACCGCGGCGGTGATGTGCCCGGTGGCCATTGGCAGCGCCGCGGCGCTCGGTGTCAACGCCGACCCGTTCCTGATGGCCGTGGCCATTGGCGCGTCCTGCGCCTTCCTTACGCCGATCGGCCACCAGAACAACACCATGATCCTGGGTCCGGGTGGCTTCCGCTTCGGCGACTACTGGAAGCTGGGCCTGCCGCTGGAGGTGCTGGTGGTCGCCGTCAGCATGCCGCTGCTGCTGATCGTCTGGCCGCTGTAACCGGACAACGCCGCCCGAACGGTTCAGGCCTGCGCTTCGGGCGCTTCGGCCGCAACGCCCGCTTCCTGCGCGTCGCGCACGATGAGCACGGGAACGCGCGAGACACGCGCCAGCGACTCGGCCACGCTGCCCGCGAGCCAGCGCACGATGCCCTTGCGACCGTGGCTGCCCGTGATCACGAGGTCCGCACCCCAGGCCTCGGCATCGCGCGCCAGGGCCTCGGCGATGCTGTCCTTGACGGTGCCGATGGACAGCCGCACGGTCTCGGCCTCCACGCCCTGCGCCTGGGCCTGCTCGCTCACCTGGTGCAGGATGGCATTGGCCTCCTCGCGCAAGGCCGACTCCATGTCGGCAAGGTCCTGCGCCGACGAGGCCTTGGGGGGCACCAGCTCGCTCACGTAGGCCAGGCGCAGCGTCGCGCCCTGGTCACGGGCCAGACGGATGGCCATCTGGATGGCCGGCTTGGACAGATCGTCGTCGCCGACGGCGACCAGGATGCGGGGAAAGACGCTCATGGGGTGTGGGGATTCAAGCGGGACGGTCGGCGCCGGTCGCGGGCGGCGCAGGGGGGCGATCTTCGGCGGCGGGTTCGCCGGTGGCGTCCGTGCACGCATGTCCGGTCTCGGTCCACTCGCCTGCCACGCACAGCAACTCGCGGCCGTTGACGCAGACGGTCGCGCCTTCAGGGTACGTCCGGTCTCCGTAAATGCAGGGCTTCATGGTCGCGCTCCTTCCATGCGATCCCGTCGCTTATACACGCGAAACAAATCCCTGCCCAGATCGCAGAAAAGGCCTGGCTCGGTACACTGCGCGACCATTCAAGAGGCCCACCATGACCGCACTGACCGCCTTCCCCATCACGCAGAAATGGCCCGCGATCCATCCCGATCGGCTGCAGCTGTACTCGCTGCCCACGCCCAACGGCGTGAAGGCCTCCATCATGCTGGAGGAAACCGGCCTGCCCTACGAGCCGCATCTGGTGCGCTTCGACACCAACGACCAGATGTCGCCGGCCTTCCTCTCGCTCAACCCGAACAACAAGATTCCGGCCATCCTCGATCCGAACGGGCCCGGTGGCCAGCCGCTGGCGCTGTGGGAGTCGGGTGCGATCCTGATCTACCTGGCCGAGAAGACCGGGCAGCTGCTGCCGTCGGACCCGGCGGCACGCTACGAAACCCTGCAGTGGCTGATGTTCCAGATGGGCGGCGTGGGCCCGATGTTCGGCCAGCTCGGCTTCTTCCACAAATTCGCCGGCAAGGACTATGAAGACAAGCGCCCGCGCGACCGCTATGTGGGCGAGACGAAACGACTGCTCGGCGTGCTGAACCAGCGCATGGAGGGCCGCGACTGGATCATGGGCGCGGACTACACCATCGCCGACATCGCCACCTGGCCCTGGGTGCGCAACCTCGTGGGCTTCTACGGCGCGGGCGAGCTGGTGGGCTTTGCCGACTTCCCGCACCTCGCTCGCGTGCTCGATGCCTTCGAAAAACGCCCGGCCGTGCAACGCGGCCTGAACATTCCGCCCCGAAACTAAGAGCACCAGGGCACTTGCGTCCAGAGGCATCAAGGGTCCGGCTACGCCGGCCCAAGATGCCGTCCCCCCTCCCAGCGCCAAAGGCGCGCCAGAGAGGGGGGAAGCCGCGCAGCGGCGCAGGGGGGAGCCCCCTCTCTACTTCCTCCAGAACTGCCCGGTGAACAGCACCAGCACGGTCAGCAGTTCGAGCCGTCCGAGCAGCATGGCAAAGCTCAGCACCCAGATCTGGAAGCTGTTCAGCACGCCGAAGTTGCTGGCCGGGCCCACGTCGCCCAGCCCCGGGCCGATGTTGTTGACCGTGGCCACCACGGCGGAGAACGCCGTGACGATGTCCATGTCGGTGAACAGCAGCAGCATGGTCAGGCCCATGGTCGCCGCGCCATAGATCAGCATGTAGCCCAGCACCGCCGTCATGACCGTGGGCGGCATGATGGCGCCGCCCAGCGTGACCGGGTTGACCACCCGCGGATGCACGATGCGCACCAGCTCACGCCGGGCCTGCTTGATCAGCAGCACCATGCGCACGAGCTTGATGCCGCCACCGGTCGAGCCCGCGCAGGACACGAAACAACCCAGGAACATGAGCAGCACTGGCGCGAACACCGGCCATTGTGCGTAGTCCACCGAGGCATACCCGGTGGTGGTGGCCAGCGAAACCACGTGGAATGCACTGATGCGCAGCGCCTCCGGGAAATGGTCGTAGTCGCCATGCGCGACCAGCAGCACCGCCACCGCCATGATGGCCACCACCAGCACCGCCACATAGGTGCGGATTTCACGGTCGCGCGTGATGGGGCGCAGCGAGCGCTGGCGCAGGACGATGAAATAGCGCATGAAGCTCACACCTGCCAGCGCCATGAACACGGTGGCCACGGCTTCGATCCGCGCCGAGTCCCAGTACCCGAAACTGGCGTCGTGCGACGAGAAGCCCCCCAGTCCCATGGTGGTGCACATGTGCATGAAGGCATCGGCCCAACTCATGCCGGCCCAGCGGTAGGCCAGCATGCAGGCTACCGAGAACAGCACGTACACGCCCCACAACCCGCGCGCCGTCTCGGCGATGCGCGGGGTGAACTTGGTGTCCTTCATGGGTCCCGGTGTTTCTGCGCGATAGAGCTGCACACCCCCCAACCCGAGCAGCGGCAGCACCGCCACCACCAGCAGCATGATGCCCAGCCCGCCCAGCAGCTGCAGGAAACAGCGCCAGACGTTCACCGACACCGGCAAGGCGTCCAGCCCCGACAGCGCGGTGGAGCCGGTGGCGGTGAGCGCGCTCATGGCCTCGAAATACGCCTTGGTCCAGGTGATGTCGGGCACCGTGAACATGAGCGGCGCCGCGGCAAACCCCGGCAGCAGCACCCACACGAGGTTGACCAGCAGGAAACCATCCTTGGCCTGCAGCTCACGGCGGTGCGCGCGCGTGAGGCGCCACAGGACGGCTCCGCTCACCACCGTAAGGGCAAAGCCGTAAGCCCACACCAGCGCGTGGCCTTGCGCGTCCAGGAACCAGGCCCAGGCCAGTGGCACGAGGAAGGCCGGGGCAAACGCAAGCAGGATGCGCGAGAAGACCAGCAGGACGGGCAACAGGCTGTACACGAAGCTCTAGCCGAAAAAGGTGGCGCCGACCTGGAACAGCTTCTCGACCTCGCGCACCAGGCGCTTGTGCGGAATGAAGATGATGATGTGGTCGTCGGCCTCGATCACGGTGTCGTGATGCGGCATCAGCACCTCGGACTTGCGGCCCTCGCCGCGCACAATGGCGCCGATGCGCGTGCCCTTGGGCAGCTTCACCTCCTCGACCTTGCGGCCCACCAGCTTGCTGGTCTTCACATCTCCCCGGGCCACACCCTCCAGCGCTTCCGCGGCACCGTGCCGCAAGCTGTGCACGGCGGCCACATCGCCACGCCGCAGGTGGGCCAGCAGTTCGCCAATCACGGTCTGCGACGGTGAGATCGCGATGTCGATCGTGCTGCCCTGCATCATGTCGGCGTAGGCGCGGCGGTTGATCAGTGACATCACCCGGCCGGCCCCCATGCGCTTGGCCAGCATCGCCGACATGATGTTGTCCTCGTCGTCGCTGGTCAGGGCGAGGAACATGTCCATCTCGCCCACGTTCTCTTCCTGCAACAGGTCCTCATCCGCTCCGTCGCCCTGCAGGATCAGCATGCTCGATGGCAGCTGGCTGGCCAGGTACTCACAGCGCTTCGGGTCGCGCTCGATGAGCTTGACCTGGCACTGGCCCTGCAGTGAGCGCGCCAGCCGCAGGCCGACCTTGCCCCCGCCGGCGATCATGATGCGGCGCACCGGTTTGTCGATGTTGTGGATGGCGCCGAGCACGTAGCGGATTTTCTCGGTGTCGGCCAGCACAAACACCTCGTCACCCGCGAGGATGCGCGTCTGCTTGGTGGCCTCCATCTCGGTGTCGAGCCGGTACAGGGCCACCACGCGCATTTCGGCGTGCGGGAAGCGATCACGAAACTCGCCGATGGTGTGCCCCACCAGCGCACCGCCGTGCGTGGCGCGCATCGCGATCAGGCTGGCGCGACCATCGGCGAACTCCAGCACCTGCAAGGCCTCGGGATAGCTGATGAGCTGGTGGATGTAGCGCGTGACCGACTCCTCCGGGCAGATCACGTGGTCCACCGCGAAGCCGTTCTTGCCCATCAGTTCCTCGCCCTCGACAAACTCGGGCGAGCGCAGGCGGGCAATGGTGCTGGGCACGTTGAATATGTCGTGCGCGACCTTGCAGGCCACCAGGTTGGTTTCGTCGCTGGCGGCGCAGGCAATCACCATGTCGGCGTCCTTCGCGCCGGCCTCGCGCAGCACCGAAGGCTGTATGCCATTGCCCACCACCCCACGCAGGTCCAGCCGGTCCTCCAGCAAGCGCAGCCGGGACGGGCTCATGTCGATCACGGTGATGTCGTTCTGCTCGGAAGCCAGGTTTTCCGCAACGCTCTCGCCCACGCGGCCAGCGCCCAGGATGATGATGTTCATGGTCGCGGCATCATACGCCGGGCACCCTCCCGCTGAGCTGACAGTCAGGCCAGCGCGCGCTGGATGATGATCTTCTGCACGTCCGAGGTGCCTTCGTAAATCTGGCAGACCCGCACGTCGCGGTAGATGCGCTCGACCGGGAAATCGCTCACGTAGCCATAGCCGCCGAGCACCTGGATCGCATCCGAACAGACCCTCTCGGCCATCTCGCTGGCCATGAGCTTGGCCATGGCGGCCTCCTTCAGGCAGGGCTCGCCCGCGTCGCGCAATGCGGCGGCATGGTGGGTGAGCGCGCGCGCGGCCTCGATCTGCGTGGCCATCCCGGCCAGCCGGAAACCCACGGCCTGGTGGTTGAAAATCGCCTGGCCGAAACTCTCGCGCTGCTTGGCGTAGGCCAGCGCGCACTCGAAGGCGCTGCGTGCCATGCCGATGCTTTGCGCGGCGATGCCGATGCGCCCGCCCTCCAGGGCCGAGAGCGCGATCCGGTAGCCCTCGCCCTCGGCGCCGATCAGGTTCTCGGCGGGGATGCGGCAGTTCTCGAAGTTGATCTGCGCGGTGTCGCTGCTGTGCTGGCCCAGTTTGTCCTCCAGCCGCGCGACCACATAGCCCGGCGTGTCGGTGGGCACCGCGAAAGCGCTCATGCCCTTCTTGCCCGCGCCCTTGTCGGTCACCGCGATCACGATGGCGAGCTGGCCGTTCTTGCCGCTGGTGATGAACTGCTTGACGCCGTTGAGCACGTAGTCGCCGCCCTGCTTCACCGCGGTGGTGCGCAAGGCCGAGGCGTCCGAGCCCACATGCGGCTCGGTCAGGCAGAAGACACCGAGCATCTGGCCGGCCGCCAGCGGGCGCAGCCAGCGTTCCTGCTGTTGCGCATTGCCGTAGCGCATGAGGATCGCGTTGACCGGGCAGTTCGTGACCGAGATGGCGGTGCTGGTGCCGCCATCGCCCGCCGCGATCTCTTCCAGCACCACGGCCAACGTGACGTAGTCGAGCCCGGCGCCGCCCAGCGATTCGGGCACACAGATGCCGTAGGCGCCCAGTTCAGCCAGGCCCTTGTGCGCGTCTTTCGGAAAGTGGTGGGCCTTGTCCCACGCCGCGGCGTTCGGCCAGAGTTGCTCCTGGGCGAAGGCGCGCACGGCGTCCCGGATCATGAGCTGGTCCTGGTTGAGTGGCATGCGGGTGTCTTTCGGAAATGCGATGTCACCAGCTGGCGGCGCGCCGGCCATCGCGGTGAAGGAAGTGGCCATTGTCGTCGGCGGTGACCGAGGCGAGCGTGCGGCGCAGGTCGGCCACACTGCGTTCGGCCGTCAAAGGTGCCGACGGCCCGCCCATGTCGGTGCGCACCCAGCCCGGGTCGAGGGCGACGCAGGTGGCCCCCGGATAGCTGTGACGGGCACCCACCAGGGCCATGTTGAGCGCTGCCTTGCTCACGCGATACAGCCAGGCGCTGCTCGACGTGACCTCGCCAATCAGGCTCAGGCCGCTGGTGAGCACGGCGAACACGCCACCGGCCGCTGCCACCGCGGGCAACACCTGCGGCATGGCCTGCATCGCGCCCAGCACATTGGTGTGCATCACGCGATCAAAGGCTTCGCGGGTGGGTGGGGTCTGCGCATCACCACTGTCGTACACACCGGCCACGTACAGGGCCACGTCGACGGCCACGCCATCGAGCATCCAGGCCAGGCCGCTCACGCTCGCCGGGTCGGTCACGTCCAGTAGCAGCGCCTCGGCGCCGAGCCCGCGCAGCCGCTCCAGCCCGGCTTCATCGCGCGCGGTGGCGATCACGCGATCGTGCGCGGCGAGATACTGCTGCACGAAGGCCAGACCAATGCCGCGGGACGCGCCGATCACGAGCACGGTGGCCATGGCCGTGGCCTCAGAGCAGTTCGATGGCCATGGCCGTGGCTTCACCGCCGCCGATGCACAAGGTGGCCACGCCCTTCTTGCCACCACGCGCCTGCAGCGCGTGCAGCAGCGTGACCAGGATGCGCGCACCACTGGCGCCGATGGGGTGGCCCAGCGCGCAAGCGCCGCCGTTGACGTTGACCTTCTCATGCGGGATGTTCAGCTCGGTCATGAGCGCCATGGGCACCACGGCGAAGGCCTCGTTGATTTCCCAGAGATCGACTTCGTCTACCCTCCAGCCCGTCTTCTGCAACAGCTTCTGCGTGGCGCCCACGGGCGCGGTGGCGAACCAGTTGGGCTCCTGCGCGTGCGTGGCGTGACCGACGATGCGCGCCAGCGGCTTCGCGCCCAGTTGCTTCGCGGTGGATGCGCGCATCAGCACCAGCGCGGCGGCACCGTCGTTGATGGACGAGCTGGAGGCGGCGGTGATGGTGCCGTCCTTCTTGAACGCGGGCTTGAGGCCGGGGATCTTGTCGAGCTTGACCTTGCCCGGACCTTCGTCCGTGGCCACCACCCGTTCGCCGCTGCGGTCCTTCACGGTGACGGGCGTGATCTCTTTCGCGAAGGCGCCGCTGTCGGTCGCGGCCTTGGCGCGCGTGACCGAGGCGATGGCGAACGCGTCCTGCTGCTCGCGCGTGAAGCTGTACTTGGCGGCGCAGTCCTCGCCGAAGGTGCCCATGCTGCGGCCAGGCTCGTAGGCGTCTTCCAGGCCGTCGAGCATCATGTGGTCGTACACCTTGTCGTGGCCCATGCGGTAACCCCCGCGGCCCTTCTGCAGCAGATAGGGCGCGTTGGTCATGCTCTCCATGCCGCCGGCCACCATCACGGTGGCGCTGCCGGCGGCGAGCATGTCGTGCGCGAGCATCGTGGCCTTCATGCCGGAGCCGCACATCTTGGACAGTGTGACCGCGCCGGCCGACTTCGGCAGTCCGCCCTTGAACGCGGCCTGGCGCGCCGGTGCCTGGCCCTGGCCGGCCATCAGACAGTTGCCGAACAGCACTTCGTCCACCTGGTCTGGCTTCACGCCGCTGCGCTCCACGGCGGCCTTGATGGCGGCGCCGCCGAGATCGTGCGCGGACTGGCTGGCGAAGTCGCCCTGGAACGCGCCCATGGGGGTGCGGGCGGCGCCAACGATGACGATGGGGTCCTGGGACATGCGAAAGCTCCTGAAACGAAAGGAAAAGGAAGAAGGGAGAACCGGGGGGATCAGCTCTGGCGCACCGCGCCCACGCCGGCCACGGCGGCGCGGTAGACCGCGTCCATCTGCTCGTTGCCATCCACCGTCATGCGCATGTCGTGCAGCAGACCATCGCGCAGGCCATAGACCCAGCCGTGCAGCGTGAGCGACTGCCCGCGCGCCCAGGCATCCTGCACCACGGTCGTCTGGGCCACGTTCATCACCTGTTCGATGGCGTTGAGTTCACACAGCACGTCGGCGCGGTGCTGCTCGGGTGTGGCCCCCAGCAATGCGGCGTGGCGGTCGCGCACGTCCTTGATGTGGCGCAACCAGTTGTCGGCCAGGCCCACGCGCACGTCGCGCAGCGCGGCCTGCACGCCGCCGCAGCCGTAGTGGCCCACCACCATCAGGTGTTCCACCTTCAGCACGTCCACCGCGAACTGGATGGTCGAGAGGCAGTTGAGGTCGGTGGGCACCACCACGTTGGCAACGTTGCGGTGCACGAACACCTCGCCGGGCGCCAGATCGGTGATCTGGTTGGCGGGCACACGGCTGTCGGAACAGCCGATCCACATGTAGCGTGGGCTTTGTTGCGCCAGCAGGTCCGTGAAGAAGGTGGGCTTCTCACGCACCATGGACGCGGCCCAGGCGCGGTTGCGATCGAAGAGGTCCTTGAGTTCAGAAGTCATGGGTCGGTCTCGGGTTGTCAGGTGTTGCTTCAGCAGGTTTCGGCAAACAGCTCGCGGCCGATCAGCATGCGGCGAATTTCGCTGGTGCCGGCACCGATTTCGTAGAGCTTCGCATCGCGCCACAGGCGACCCAGCGGGTATTCGTTGATGTAGCCGTTGCCACCATGGATCTGCAGGCCCTCGCCCGCCATCCAGGTCGCCTTTTCGGCGGTCCACAGGATGACCGAGGCGCAGTCCTTGCGCACCTGGCGCACGTGTTCCGAGCCCAGCAGGTCCAGGTTCTTGGCCACCGTGTAGGCAAACGCACGACCGGCCTGCAGCACGGTGTACATGTCGGCCACCTTGCCCTGGATCAGCTGGAACTCGCCGATGCTCTGGCCGAATTGCTTGCGGTCGTGGATGTAGGGCACGACGTTGTCCATCACGGCCTGCATGATGCCCAGCGGCCCGCCGGTGAGCACGGCGCGTTCGTAGTCGAGGCCGCTCATGAGCACCTTCGCACCGTTGTTCAGGCCGCCGAGGATGTTGTCCGCAGGCACCTCGACGTTGTTGAACACCATTTCGCCGGTGTGGCTGCCGCGCATGCCGAGCTTGTCGAGCTTTTGCGCCGTGCTGAAACCCTTCATGCCCTTCTCGACGATGAAGGCGGTGACGCCGCGCGCGCCCATCTCGGGCTCGGTCTTGGCATAGACCACCATGGTGTCGGCGTCCGGGCCGTTGGTGATCCACATCTTGCTGCCGTTGAGCAGGTAGTAGCCCCCCTTGTCCTCGGCCTTGAGTTTCATGCTGATCACATCCGAGCCCGCGCCGGGCTCGCTCATGGCGAGCGCGCCCACGTGTTCGCCGCTGATCAGCTTGGGCAAGTACTTCTGTCGCTGCGCGTCGCTGCCGTTGCGCTTGATCTGGTTCACGCACAGGTTGCTGTGCGCACCGTAGGACAGGCCCACGCTGGCCGAGGCGCGCGAGATTTCTTCCATCGCGATCATGTGGGCCAGGTAGCCCATGTTCGCGCCACCGTATGCCTCTCCCACGGTGATGCCGAGCACGCCGAGATCGCCCATCTTGCGCCACAGGTCGATGGGGAACTGGTCGGCGCGGTCGATCTCGGCCGCGCGCGGCGCGATCTCGGCCTGCGCGAAATCGCGCACCGCGTCGCGCAGGGCGTCAATGTCCTCGCCAAGCTGGAAGTTGAGGCCGGGCAGGTTGGTCATGAAGGTCTCCGTGAAAGGTCGGGAAAGGGCAAAGGGCTTCAGCCCTGGATATTGTCGCGGCCGGTCACGGCCATGAGGGTGCAGCCCATGGTCGCGATCAGCTTTTCGCGCGCGCCGTCGATGGCGTAGGCGTGGCCCTCGCACACGGTCACCGTGCGACCGGGCTTGACCACGGTGCCGACCATGCGGAAGCGTTCGCCCTGCGCGGGGGCGAGCAGGTTGATCTTGAATTCGATGGTGAGCACCGCCGCTTCCACCGGCATCAGCGTGAAGCCGGCGTAACCACAAGCCGAATCGAGCGCGGTGGCCACCATGCCGGCGTGCAGAAAGCCGTGCTGCTGGGTCAGCGGCTCGGCCCAGGGCAGTGTGATTTCGACCCGGCCGGGCTCGACCACCGCCAGCGTCGCGCCCAGGGTGCGCATTGCGGCCTGGCGCGCGAAGCTCTCGCGGGTGCGGGCATCAAAGCCGGGGTTGCGGGGTTCGAAAGCAGGCATGTTCATGGTGTTTGCGCGGCGCGAAAATGACCTGCGATTCTATGTTGACGTTTACGTAAACGTCAATTCACGCCCATCTGGCGAAAGCCTTCGCAGGCATCGATTCCCCACACGCCTCACCGCCGCGAAAGGACCATCCGGGCGCAGGCGGGGCCGGAGCGGGAGACGAGCAGGCCGGGCACAGCCTCGCAGGAACGCTGCCGCCGGAGCGCGCGTCAGGCCGCCGTGCGACCCAGGAACAGCAGCCCCAGCGCCACGGCCGCCGGCAGTGCCTGCACGAACAAAATCTTGCGGCTGGCCGTGGCTGCGCCGTACAGGCCGGCGACCAGCACGCAGAGCAGGAAGAAAACCTTCACGCCAAAACCCTCGGAGCCGAGCCACAGGCCCCAGAGCAGTCCGGCGGCGAGGAAGCCGTTGTACAGCCCCTGGTTGGCCGCCAGCACCTTGGTGGCCGCGGCCGACTCGGGCGTCTGGCCAAACGCGCGCATGCCCATGGGCTTGTCCCAGAGGAACATCTCGAGCACCAGGAAATAGACGTGAAGGAGCGCGACAAGCGCGATGACAACACTGGCAACCAGGGACATGGCAGGACCTTTCCGATGCGGCCACCCCGGCCGCGCAACGCGGGAAGCTTAACCGGCCGACCCGGACCGAGCGCCTTTTTCGATCTTGCCCAGCAGGGCCCGTGCTTCCTTCTCGTGCGTCTTCACCTCGTCAAGGTTGGCCAGCAGATCAGCCATCTGTTCTTCCAGCTGACGGCGGTGCTCCGCCAGCACGGTGAGGAACTTGCGCAGTTGCGGCCCGGTGTCGCGCGGGCTGTCGTAGGTGTCGATGATGTCCTTGGCCTCGGTCAGCGACAGGCCCAGGCGCTTGGCGCGCAGCGTGAGCTTGAGGCGCGTGCGATCGCGGGCGCTGTAGACCCGGTTGCGCCCGCCCGGGCCTTCGCGCTGGGGTTGCAGCAGCCCCATGTCCTCGTAGAAGCGGATGGCGCGGGTGGTCAGGTCGAACTCGCGCGCCAGGTCGCTGATGGTGTAGGTCGGGTTCGTCGCCATGGGTTAATGCCCTGTTGTTGACGTTTACGTCAACGTCAGGCGGCGATCTTAACGGAATCAACCTCGGGCGGGCGCGGGCGCCCGATGCTTATTCGTCCAGTGGCACCGCCGCCTCGCGCAGCGCGCGCCGCCGCTGCGCGTGATCGGGCAACACGCTGGCGACCACGTCCCAGAACTGCGGGCTGTGGTCCATGTGGTGCAGGTGGCTGAGCTCGTGCACCACCACGTAGTCGATCATGTCCATCTTGAGGTGGATCAGGCGCCAGTTCAGGCGGATCGACCCGTCGGCGCTCGCGCTGCCCCAGCGCGTGCCGGCGCTGGACAGGCGCAGCCTGCTGTAGCGCACGCCCAGCTGCGGCGCGAAGTGGTCCAGGCGTTCGGTGAACAAAGCCTTGGCCTGTTTCATCAGCCAGGCTTGCGCGGCATCGCGGATCTGGGCCTCCTGCGCGCTGTGCGCCAGCCCCAGGCGCAAGGTCGCCACGCCGCCGGGCGCCGCGGCGGGCTCGAACAGTGCACCCACCTGCGTGAACGCATGCGTGGGATCCAGCGCCAGCCGCAGGCGCTCGCCGAGGTAGTCGAACTCCACGCCGTCGGCCCAGCGGATGCGCGCCTGCGCCATCTCGCCGGCGCGCTGGCGCGCGCTCTGCAGTTTCTCGAGCACCCAGGCCGACTTGTCGTGCAGCAGCGCCTCGACCTCGCCCACCGGCGTCCAGCGCGGCGCGCTCACGCTCAGGCCATCGGTGCTGACCGACAGGCCGATGGTGCGGCGCTTGCCGCGTTTGAACTCGTAGGCCACGTCACAGGCGCCCAGGCGCAGCATGCGGTTGGCGCGTGGGTGGTGCCAGGCCGCGGGCTGGAACACCTGCGTCATGGGCAGGGCCGGCGGCGCGTCCTCCGCCGGTGCCACCGGGGGAGGCGCGTGTCGAACCGGTTCGGGCGCGGGACCGCCGAGAAAATCGAGCGCCAGTTGCACGAAGACTTGCACGTCAACCTCAACCGCGAACTACCGCGTGTCTCGTCCAGCGAACACCGCGGAACCGGCTTTGCCGGGCCGCTGGTGTTGCCCCCTGGAGGGGGTCGCGCACAGCGCGGCGGGGGTGGTCATGTTCCATAGGCCTCGGGGTCGAGGCGGCGCATTTCCGCCTCGATCCAGGCCTCGACCTCGCGCATCAGCTCGTCGGGCTCGCGCCCCTGGCTCGGTATGGGCTGGCCGATGGAGAACTCCACCGTGCCGGGCTTCTTGATGAAGGCCTTGCGCGGCCAGCACTTGGCCGAGGTCACGGCGATCGGGATCACCGGAGCACCGGTCTCGACGGCCAGGCGCGTGCCACCGCTTTTGTAGGTGCCCTTCTGGCCACGCGGAATGCGCGTGCCCTCGGGAAACATGATCACCCAGGTGCCCTGGTTGAGCAGGCGCTGGCCCTGTTCGACCACCTTGTTGAAGGCCTGCGCCCGCTTGCTGCGGTCGATGTGGATCATGTCCATGCGCCCCATGGCCCAGCCGAAGAAGGGCACGTAGAGCAACTCCTTCTTGAAGACATAGGCCAGCGGGTGCGGCATCAACGTGGGCATGCAGAAGGTTTCCCAGGTCGACTGGTGCTTGAGCAGCAGGATGGCCGGCGCGGTGCTGCCCACCGGCAGGTTCTCGTAGCCGATGACCCGGTTGCGGATGCCCAGGATCAGCTTGCCGCTGGCCACCGCCAGCTTGAGCCAGCCAGCGCACATCCAGTAGATCTGCGTGCTGTTGAGAAAGGGCGCGGCCACGAGCACCGCCAGCGCCCACGGCACCACGGTCACGGCCATGAACAGGGTGTGCAGGACCGAGCGCAGCAGGTTGACGAAGATCATGGGTGGGACGGAGATGGGGTTCAGGTCGCGGGTTGCTCCAGCAACCAGTCGGCAAAGGCGTCGAGGTCGTCGTGGACGCGCGTGCCGGGTGGCAGGTCGGGCACGAGCGCGGCCAGATCGGCAGGCAGATGGCCACCCAGTCGACCACGCAGGTGTTCGGACTTGCCGGTCATCAGCAGGTGGGTCATGCAGCCCGCCGTCGCGGCGGCCTGCACGTGGCGCAGGGCGTTGCCGGCAGCATGCACCGCGGCCAGTGGCACGCCGAAACGTGCGCCGATCTGCGTGAACAGGCCGGGCGCTGGCTTGCGGCAGGCACAGGCGTCTTCCGGCGCATGCGGGCAGAAGCACACCGCTTCGACGCGCGCCCCGACCGCGGCGAGCTGGCGGTGCATCTTGGCGTGAATGGCGTTGAGCGAGGCCATGTCGAACAGGCCGCGCCCGATGCCGGACTGGTTGGTCGCCAGCACCACGCGCCAGCCGCCCTGGTTGAGCCGCGCCACCGCCTCGAGCGCGCCGGGCAGCGCCTCCCACTCCTCGGGCGAGGCGACGTAGTCGTCGCGGCTGCGGTTGAGCGTGCCGTCGCGGTCGAGGATGAGGAGTTTCATGGGGCAATCATGACGCGAGACGGGACAGATCGGCCACCCGGTTCATCGCGTCGTGCAATTGCTTGAGCAGGCCCAGGCGGTTGGCCTTGAGCGCAGGGTCGTCGGCGTTGACCATCACGCCGTCGAAAAAGGCGTCGACCGGGGCGCGCAGCGCGGCCAGGGCCTGCAGGCTGGCGGTGAAATCGCCTGCTTCGAACTTGGCATCGGCGGCGGGCACGGTGGCCAGCATGGCGTCGAACAGGGCGCGCTCGGCGGGCTCCTGGAACAGCGCCGGATTCACGGCTTCGCCCACGCCCTCGGACTTCTTGAGGATGTTGCCGATGCGTTTGTTGGCGGCGGCGAGGGCGGGGGCTTCGGGCAACGCCTGGAACTCGCGCACCGCGGCCAGACGGCCCGGCACAGTGGACCAGAAGCCGAGCTGGCGCGCATACAGCGCCGCGTCCACCTCGGCCACCGAATAGTCGCAGTCTTTGAGGTAGCCCTTGAGGCGCTCGATCAGGAACTCGTCGAGTTGCACCACGGTGTCTTGCAGCGCCCCATTGGGGAACACCGAGAACGCCAGGCGCGTGAGTTCATGGAACTGCAGCGGCAATCCGCCTTCGATCAGCATGCGGGCCACGCCCAACGCATGCCGGCGCAACGCAAACGGGTCCTTGTCGCCCGTGGGCAGGTTGCCGATGCCGAACATGCCCGCCAGTGTTTCGAGCTTGTCCGCCAGCGCCACCACCGTGCCCACGGCGTTGCGCGGCAGTTCGTCACCCGCGAAACGCGGTCGGTAGTGGTCCTCGATCGCAAAGGCGATGTCTTCGGAGAGGCCGTCGTGGCGCGCGTAGTAGCCGCCCATGATGCCTTGCAGCTCCGGGAATTCGCCCACCATGTCGGTCAGCAGGTCGGTCTTGGCGAGTTGCGCGGCGGTGTCGGCCTGCTTCGCAAGCACGTCGCCGCCGAGTTGCTGGCCGATGGCGCGCGCGATGGCTCTCACACGCTCGGTGCGCTCGCCTTGCGTGCCCAGTTTGTTGTGATAGACCACCTTGCCCAGGCCTTCGACACGCGAGGCCAGCGACTTCTTGCGGTCCTGGTCGAAGAAGAACTTGGCATCGGCCAGGCGCGGACGCACCACGCGCTCGTTGCCGCCGATCACCGCGCTTGGGTCGTCGGGCGTGATGTTGCTGACGACGAGGAATTGGTTCGTCAGCCGGCCCTGCGCGTCGAGCAGCGGGAAGTACTTCTGGTTGGCCTTCATCGTGAGGATGAGGCATTCCTGCGGCACGCCGAGGAACTGCGACTCGAATTCGCAGATGAGCACGTTGGGGCGCTCGACCAGCGCGGTCACTTCGTCCAGCAGCGCGTCGTCCTCGATCGGCTTCGCGCCGTTGCCCACCTTCGCGGCGGCGGCAGCCAGCTGGCGCGCGATCTCGGCCTTGCGCTCGGCGAACGAGGCGATCACCGCGCCTTGATCTTTCATCTGTTGTGCATAGCTGTCTGCTTCGCGAATGGCAAAGGCCTTGGGATCGCATTCGAAACGATGACCTTCGGTCATGCTGGAAGCCTGAAGGCCCAAAGCGCTCACACCCAGGATCGTCGAACCATGCAAAGCCAGCAGCCTGTGCGCGGGACGCACGAACTTCACGTCGCTCCAGCCATCCGCCAACTGGTACGTCATGACCTTCGGAATGGGCAGCTTGGCAATCGCCTCGTCGAGCGCTTTCTGCAATCCCACCGCCAGTTCCGCTCCGGGCGCCACGCTGTCGTAGAACAGCGCCTCGGCCTTGCCGTCGGGCGCGCGCTTGAGCCCCGCGACTGCGGACGCGTCAGCCCCCAGCGCAGCCAGCCGATTGAGCAGCGCGGGCGTGGGCTGGCCATTCGCATCGAGGCCCACGCTCACCGGCATGAGCTTCTGCGACACCGCCTT
>NZ_JBFXCD010000008.1:0-187079 GCF_050182545.1 Hydrogenophaga sp.
GCTACGAAGTTGGCGGGGGGACCTAGTAATTCGATTTGCTCCTGGTTGGCGCTTTGTTCGCGGACCAGCACGGGTTCTGCGCTGTGTGGACGCCCGAACGTCACTTCCACGCGTTCGGGGGCCCGTACCCCAATCCCTCGGTCACCGGTGCGGCGGTGGCCGCCGTCACCCAGAGCATTGGCGTGCGCGCGGGCAGCTGCGTGGGGCCATTGCATCATCCGGCGCGCATCGCCGAAGAATGGGCTGTCATCGACAACCTCACCAATGGCCGCGCCGCACTGGCCATTGCTTCGGGCTGGCAGCCCGACGATTTCGTGCTGCGCCCGCAGAACACGCCGCCGCACAACAAGAAGGCGATGCTCGAGACCATCGAGCACCTACGCAAACTCTGGCGCGGCGAGGCGGTGCCCTTCCCCACCGCCAACGGCGAACCCTTCAACGTCGTCACCCAGCCGCGCCCCGTCTCCAAAGAGCTGCCAATCTGGGTCACCACGGCCGGCAATCCCGAAACCTGGAAAGAAGCCGGCGCCATCGGCGCCAACGTGCTCACCCACCTGCTGGGGCAGACCGTGGACGAGGTCGGCGGCAAGATCAAGATCTACCATCAGGCACTGCGCGACGCTGGCCACGACCCGGCACAGTTCACCGTCACGCTCATGCTGCACACCTACCTCGCCAGCGACCGCGAGCAGGCGCGAGCGGTGGCGCGCGGCCCCATGAAGGACTACCTTCGCAGTGCTGCCGGCCTCATCAAGCAATACGCTTGGGCCTTTCCGGCCTTCAAAAAGCCAGCAGGGGTGAACAACCCGTTCGATCTCGACCTGCGCTCGCTCAACGAAGAGGAGATGGACGCCATCCTTGACTTCGCCTTCCTGCGCTACTTCGAGGACTCCGGCTTGTTCGGCACCGTGGACGATGGCCTCGCTCGTGTCGAAGAACTCAAGCGCATTGGGGTGAGCGAGGTGGCCTGCCTGATCGACTACGGCATTCCCACCGAGCAGGTCTTGCAGAGTCTGGTGCCGCTGGCCGAGGTGCTGCGCCGCACCAACCAGCCCACCACGGTCGCCGAAGACGACTTCTCCATCGCCGCGCAAATCCAGCGCCATGGCGTGACGCACCTGCAGTGCACCCCCAGCATGGCGCGCATGATCGCCATGAACGACGAGGCCCGGGCAGCGCTGTCCCAAGTGCAACACCTCATGATCGGTGGCGAAGCGCTGCCCGGCACGCTGGTGGCCGAATTGGGGCAGGTCACGAAGGCCTCCATTGAAAACATGTATGGCCCGACGGAGACCACCATCTGGTCGTCCACCGAAACCGCCAGCGCCACCGAGCCCGTGGTCAACATTGGCCGGCCGATTGCCAATACGCAGATGTACGTCCTCGATGAACACCAGCAGCCCGTCCCCGTGGGCGTGCCCGGCGAGCTCTACATCGGTGGCGACGGCGTCACACGAGGCTACTGGCAACGCGCGGACCTGACCGCCGAACGCTTCCCTGCCGATCCCTTCGTCAAACCCGAACACACCGCCCCCGCCGGCGCCCGCATGTACCGCACTGGCGACCTCGCACGCTGGCGCCCGGACGGTCGCATCGACTTCCTGGGCCGAGCAGACTTCCAGGTCAAGATCCGCGGCTACCGCATCGAGCTGGGTGAAATCGAGGCGGTGCTGGAGTCGGCCGGCGGCGTGCGCCAGGCCGTGGTGGTGGCCCGCGAGGACCAGCCCGGTGACGTGCGCCTTGTAGCCTACCTGCGGGCCGACCCAGGCCTCTCGGTGGAGCGACTGCGCGACTGGACCACCGAGCGCCTGCCCGAGCACATGATTCCCGCACATTTCATGACCGTGGACGAGTTTCCGCTCACGCCCAATCGCAAGGTCGACCGCAAGGCCCTGCCCGCTCCATCACAGTCCACCCTGCGCGAACGCACCGAAGTCTTCGTGGCGCCCGAGAACGAGATCGAGAGCAAGATTGCGGAAATCTGGTCGCGCGTGCTTGGCGTGCCAAAGATCGGCGCCAAGGACAACTTCTTCGCCCTGGGTGGCCATTCGCTGCTGGCGGTACAGGCGCACCGCGAAATCAAGCAGGCGCTGAACTCCACACGCCTCAGCATTACCGACATCTTCCGCTTCCCCACGCTGTCCGCCCTGGCCACCCACCTGGATGACAGGCCACGCGACGCACCGGAAGGGGTTGCAGAGTCCACCGAACGCGCGCAGATGCGCGCCGACGCCATGTCGCGCCGGCGAGCCATGCGGGCGGGCAAGCAGCCGCAGGAATAATGGAAGCCGCCGCCTGCGCCAAGCCCTCCCTGAATTTCCACCACCTGCGCCAGCGCCTGGCAGCGCGGCTTGGACCGGGTATGGGTGTCGCCTGCGTCAGCGTCGAAGGTGAACCTCAGCGCCTGTATCCCGAGGAATTCGTGTCCGTCAGCCGCGCCGTACCCCGTCGCCAGCGTGAATTCGCGGCCGGACGTGAAGCAGCCCGCCAAGCCATGACGCAGATCGGTTGGCCACCCCTGGCCATTCCCAGCGCCCTGGACAGGTCGCCGGTCTGGCCTGTCGGTCTGGTCGGCTCGATCACTCACTCGGCCCGGGCTTGCGTCGCAGTCGTGTGTCCTCGATCGCTTTGGCAGGCAGTCGGCATCGACCTGGAAGAGGACCACTCTATGGATCCGGCGCTATGGGACACGATCTGTACTCCCGAAGAAGCGGCGTTTGTGAACAAGCACCCCCCCGCAGTGCGAGGCCGCTGGGTTACGCGGCTCTTTTCCGCCAAGGAAGCGTTCTACAAGTGGCAATATCCACAAACCCGCCGCTCGCTCGAATTTCAGGACGTGCACGTCGTGTTGCCGCAGAGCGACCCGCAGGCACGATTTCGCATCATCCCGGGGAAACACTGCGCCACGTCGGGCATCGATGGACACAGCCTGACATGCGAAGGACACCTGTTCACCTGGGTGATCGGCAACACATGACCTCCGCGAACACCATCGACTTCGTCCGAAAGACCTCTTGAAATGATCGAGGAGAACGACACTTTGCTGCTATACGCGCCCGTACCCCTCTACAGCAGCGACAACGGCTACCTTCTTGAAGATCAGGCCTGCAATGGCTTGCGACTGTGGGCCGAGAACTTCAAACATGTGATTGTCATGTTTCCAGTTCAGCATGGAGTGGCGCCGCCGAGCTGGATTCCCCTTCGTTCGGCGCAGGTGGACTTTGAACATGTGGAAGTGGTTGCACTGCCAACTGCCTACCGGATTGACCAGTTTTTGCGGCACCAGGCCGCAATCCGGCGCCAAATCAGGGAACTCATCGACCGGGCACGCTACCTGTCTTTCTCCATTGGCGGATTGATCGGCGATTGGGGCGCAATCGCCGCCATGGAGGCACACAGGAAGAAGCGGCGCTTCGCCGTCTGGACGGATCGGGTTGAGTCCGAAGTGGTTCGGGAACAGGTGCACTCGGGCAAGACGTTCAAAAAAAGGCGTATGGCGGCACTGACGCATTGGCCCATGGCGATGCTCGAGCGCGCATTGATCCGCAGGGCAACCGTGGGGCTCTTCCATGGCGCGGAGACCTATGCGGCCTACGAACCTTACGCCAATGCGGCGGAGATCGTGCACGACATCCATTTGAGCGAAAAGGACCGCATTCCGCCGATGGAGCTCGCGAAAAAAAAATCCGCAGCAACGCAGGGCCCATTGCGCATCTGCTACGTCGGACGCGCAGACGCCATGAAGGGGCCCACTGACTGGGTTCAAGTCATGGTGGAACTGAACAAGAAAGGCGTGGAGTTCCAGGCCACCTGGCTCGGAGATGGAGAAGCGCTTCCCGCCATGCGGGCTGAGGTGACACGCCAGGGAATGGAGGATCGAGTCAAGCTGCCTGGGTTCGTGAAAGACCGTACTGTGTTGCTAGAAACGCTCCGCCGCTCACACATCTTGGTCTTTTGCCACAAAACCCCGGAGTCTCCACGCAACCTCATTGAAGCCTTGGTATCAGGTACACCCATCGTAGGCTACGACAGCCACTTTCCGAGGGACCTCATTGCAAGTCATGGCGGGGGCGTGCTCACCACTCCGAACGATATTGGTGCCCTTGTTGCGACGCTGGAAGCGTTGGCTCATGATCGCGTTCGACTGTGCACCTTAATTGACAGAGCAACCCTGGATGGAGAGCCGTTCAACGACGTCGCGGTCTTCAAACACCGCAGTGAGGTCATCCGGGCCCACCTATGACCGCCAACGCGACGGCGTCTCAGTGTTTGACCCATCGTCATGCCTGAACGCGCTGGAGACAACTTGAACGCCCACCCACAGTTGCCAGCCCGAAGGCCAGAGCGCACCATTCAAGGCAACGGATGTCCCAGCGAGGTCAGCAAGACCTTCATTTCCTCCACTGGTTGGAAACGCATGGCGAACTTTCCGAGCAAGGAGCGTTTCAGGAATGGGAAACCGGCGTCGATCAGCTCCTTGGGGCGGAACAGGCACAGGTCGGCCTTGTCCCGCTGGACGCCACACCAATACGCGCCCACGTCGACATGACGGGCCAGCATGCGCGTGAAACGTGTTTCTTGCTGCAGGATCACTGAGTCGATGTCGTTGTAGGCCCAAGTCGTCGACATGGATGGCTCTGCCGCCTGCAATACGTCCCACTGAAGATTCTTGACGATGAATGCATAGGACTGAACGTGGTTTTCTTCGGTTGCCCGCGTAGCGTTGGCGGTGAATCCGGTGACACGCCAAGGGGCCCCCTCGATAAAAGGGTTCAAGGGCGCGAAGGGCCCGAAGATCGAATCGTTCATGAACAACACATCCGCACCTGGCGACAATCGGGCCAGCTCACTCAGACCAAGCGCATAAGCCGAAAAGTCAAAACCCGGCATGCCCTTCCAGTACAAGGCATCGCAGCGCGCGCGCAGTTCCTCAAGAACTGAATGGCCATGTGGACAGGCGCAGACCACCATCAGGCGGGCAGGCTCGGCGGAAAGGCGGTCGAGCGTAAAGCGGTGCCCAGCCGTCAGTTGCCCGTCGGGCAAGTAGACGAAATATCCAATCCATCGCGCATGGGGCGATGCGGGCACCAGCGTCTTCCAGCCGGGAAAGGCGCCCCGAAAGAGGCGTGCGATCAAGCGGCGCAAGACAATGCTCGCGCGAGCCTGGCTGGGCCTGTAGGTCCACAGGGTTTGTGCCCCATCGACAGGCTTGATCAACAACTCATCAGTAGGCATTGCGCCCAGTCAGCGCACCCAGCGTGCGCAAAAGAACGGTGAAGTCAAGCCATAGGGACCAGTTGTTGATGTATTCGATGTCAGCCTCCACGCGCTGCTGCATCTGCTCGATATCGGTGGTCTCACCCCTCAAGCCACGCACTTGAGCCAGCCCGGTGATGCCTGGCTTGATGTTGTGGCGAGCGAAATAGCTGTTGATGCGCTGGGAATACTCCATGTCGTGTTGCACGGCATGCGGCCTCGGTCCGACGAGCGACATTTCTCCACGGAGAACATTGATCAGTTGCGGCAGCTCGTCCAGACTTGTCCTGCGCAAAATGGACCCCACTCGGGTGACGCGCGGATCGTTGCGGGAAGCCTGTTTGACCACGCCGCCGTCGGTTGTATGGACGTACATGCTGCGAAACTTCCAGATGCTGAACGTCTTGCCGCTCCAGCCGTTGCGCGCCTGCTTGAAGAATACGGGTCCTGGGCTGTCAAGCTTGATTGCCACCGCGATGATCAGCAGCAAGGGCGAAACCGCAAGAAGTATGAGCGCGGAGAGCAGGAAGTCCTCGCATGCTTTGAACAACCGCCGAGTCCCTGTCAATGGAGTTTCAGACAGCGTCAGCACCGGCAGGCCGGCGATTTCGCGCACGCTGTGGTTGACCAGCAGCATCGAATAGATGTCGGGAACCCAATGAACCGCCACGTGCTTGTCCAGCAAGTTGAAGTACATACCCTCAATCAGATCGGACGCATCCAGTGGAATTGCGAAGTACACCGTGTCGATGTCGTATTGATCGATGATCTCGAGCATTTCTTCGAAGGGGCCGATCACACTCGATTCCTGGAGACTACCGAAATCCGAGGGCTCCTGCATTCTGTTCATGGCATCGTCACGAAGCCTTGGCTCGCCTTGCGGCAGAGCCAGACAACCCATCACCCGCTGGCCCAGCCAGGGATTGTTGGATATCTTGTTCTGCAGGTAGCGGGCCAGACGGCCGGTGCCTACGATCAGCACGTTGTCCGGCTCGACAGCACGACGCATGAAACGAACCTGCAGTTCCCGAAAGCCCATGTGCAGGACGATCTGGGCGAAGAAGCCCAACACATATAGCTTGCCCACCATGAGGCGGGAGTAGACATCGGTCTGTTTGGTGGCAAAACCCACCAGCAGAAGAAATGCAAACACCAAGGTCCAGGCCTTGAACAAGTTGATGGCTTTGCGCGTTCGATTGCTATTGCTGCGGTACAGGCCAAACTGGTCGTATGCGACCGCCATGCCCCCCAGCAGCAGCAGTAACAGTACCATGTAGTCGGCGTTGAGCGCCCCCACATGCAGTCGGATCAGGTAATACGCCAGGCCCATGACGGCTGCCGCATCAAATAAGCCCTGTGCGGCAGTCGAGATGCTGCTGCGGCGCTTGAGGATGGAACGGGGCGGCCGGGAAGGTAAAGCCATGGCAGTCAGTATAGAGGCGCTGATCGGGTCATTTTGGGCAATCCCATATGTCCAATCCCATGGCCAGGCAGTCGTTCGCCCGTTCCGTGAAGTTTTACTGGTGCTACCATGATGCACCGTGTTTGTTGCTAGCAACCCAATCTGTCTGCGAGAACAGAATCTGGACCATTGCCGAAATGGTTCCCACATCCGGGAGTTTCATCATGATCAACCCCATTGACCGCGAAGCGCTTCGTGCCCAGGTTCGAATTGCAAAGCCTTTCCCCTTCTTTGCCATTGACAATTTTCTCCAACCCGAGTTCGCGGAGGACGTGCATGCGGCATTTCCAAGCTTCGAGGAGGTGTCGCAGCTTGGACACAAGTTCACCGCAGTGAACGAAAAAAACAAGGTTCAGGTTACGGACTCAAGCCTTTTCCCGGCACCCATACACGCTCTGCACACGCAGTTGGCCGCGCCTGAGTTTCTTGACCTTGTGTCCTACGTAATGGATATTCCCCGCCTCATCGCCGACCCCAAACTCGCAGGCGGTGGCATTCATGAAACAGGCCCCAGGGGACACCTCGATGTCCATGTGGATTTCAACTACATCCCAGAGCGGCAACTCCATAGGCGCTTGAACATTCTCGTGTATTTCAACAAAGACTGGCAAAGCAAATGGGGAGGAGAAATCGAGCTTTGGGACAAGGATGTGAAGATCTGCCATCACGCATTCATGCCGATCTTCAACCGTTGCGTGGTATTCGAGACTTCAGACATCAGTTTTCACGGCGTGGCGGCGGTGCGTTGTCCCGAGGGTTCCGTGCGCAAGAGCTTTGCAGCCTACTACTACACGAAGGAAGCCCCACCCCACTGGACTGGTGATGTGCATTCGACCATTTTTAAAGCACGTCCCGACGAGTACTTCAAAGGCAAGATCGCCATGCCCGTCGAGCAAGCCGCTCGCAGCCTCCAGGACGGCTGGCGCGGTGTCAAGCAGAGCATCAAGGGCGTGCTCGGCAAGAACGGCTGAGCTGTACTCCTCTCCTGACGCTCAAGAATTCAGCGCGCCTGCTTCACGCCGGTCTTGGGATATCGGGTCACCACCTCCCACACCACTTCCTGCATCACTCGTGCCGTTGCTTCGGAGGGGGCATCGGCTTGGGAGCCGTCGGCCCGCAACAATTGGTGCGGCAACCCCAAGGGGCTTCGGTGGTAAAGCACAGCGTAATGGGTCAGAGCAACGAGGTAGCTTCCCAGGTCGCTGGCGTGGATCATGTCCTGCGTGCCATCCGGTGTTCGGTGGAAAAGATCCTCACGTGAACGCAGACCAGGCAATCCTCCAGATTGCTCCACGCGTCTGACAAAAGCAGCCATTACCTGACCGGCAGGAATGACGTACACAGGCCCTCCGGTATCGCCATGGGCCAAGCCCTGGGCCAGCAGCACGCCCTCCCAATAGGCACCCAGATCGCGATCCAGGCGATGCAGCCAGCCTTCGGGGTCATTCAGCGGGTGCCACGTCTCGTACAGATAGACGCGCATGGCCGGATTGGCATTCCGGGCATCGCGTGCCCAGCGGCGGATGTATTCCGGGCTGTCGAAATACTTGATGGCGTCCTTGATCTCGACCGACTCAGTCAAGACGAGAACGTCGAAACTGCCGCTGGCGATGGCAAGCTTTGCGTCCTGGTATCTATCGTGCGCATTCTCCACCTCGGCGCCTTTCACCGGTATGTCAGGCTCCCAATGGGACTGCAAGCTGGCACCCCAGCCGAGTTGGGATCGATGGTCGTGCCCAGCCCCAGCAAGTTGCTCCAGCATGGCCGGTATGTTCTTGCCAACCAGGCTGTGGCCGATATGAAAGACACGCAATGGCTTCTCGGGGGCTGGAAGTGGCTCGGCATAGAGTTGTTCAAGCGCGGCGGGCTCCAGCGTCTTCTGCCATCCGCAGGCGCTCAGAAGCAGCAGCAGGGCGCATTTCAGGACTCGACTCATCGCTTCCTTCCAATACTTCAAATGGATCAATGATTGTTCAGTCAGAGCTGGATATCTTCCCCCAACCTCCTTGACCGTGCATTCACGACGGAGATATCTCCTGGTTTCCCCTTCGGGCTGGCTCAGCGTCCAATGGCCAGATAGTCGATCCCCATGCCGCGGACCAGGGCCGGGTCGTAGAGGTTGCGGCCATCGATGATCAGAGGCTGCTTCAGGCGCTGTTTGATCAGGTCGAAGTCCGGGCTGCGGAACTCCTTCCACTCGGTGACGATGACCAGGGCGTCCGCGTTCTCCAGGGCTTCGTTGGGAGACTTGGCGTAGCGGATGCGCGGCTCGTCGCCGAGCACACGCCGGGCCTCGTGCATGGCCACGGGGTCGTACACCGTGGCTGTGGCGCCGGTGGCCAGCAGATCGGCCAGCAGTTCCAGGCTGGGGGCTTCGCGCATGTCGTCCGTATTGGGTTTGAAGGCAAGGCCCCACACCGCGAAGTGCCGGCCTTCGAGTTCTTCACCGAAGCGCTGCTTGACCTTGCGTCCGAGCACATGCTTTTGCGCATCGTTGGCAGCCTCCACGGCGGTCAACACCTTCAGGTCGAGCCCTCCCTGGTCGGCTGCGGTCTTGATGAGGGCCTTTACGTCCTTCGGAAAACACGAACCGCCGTAGCCTGCGCCCGGGTACAGGAAGTGGTGACCAATGCGGGGGTCGGAGCCCATGCCCTGGCGCACCATTTCAATATCGGCACCCAGTGCCTCCGCCAGGTTGGCCAGCTCGTTCATGAAGCTGATGCGCGTGGCCAGCATCGCGTTGGCCGCGTACTTGGTGAGTTCGGCACTGCGCACATCGGTGACGATGAGGCGTTCCCGGTTGCGCTGGAACGGCGCGTAGATGGCGCGCATGAGGTGGACGGCCTGTTCGTCACTGGCGCCGACGATGATGCGGTCCGGACGCATGAAATCCTCGACCGCGGCGCCCTCTTTCAGGAACTCGGGGTTGGACACCACGGCATACGGTGTCTGCACACCGCGCTGGCGCAGTTCGTCCGCGATCGCTTCCCGCACCCGGTCGGCCGTGCCCACCGGCACCGTGCTTTTGTCGACCACCACCTTGTAGTCGGTCATGAGGCGGCCAATGTTGCGCGCGGCCGCCAGCACGTATTGCATGTCGGCGGAGCCATCTTCATCGGGTGGGGTGCCCACGGCGATGAACTGGATGGTGCCGTGGTGCACCGCGCGCGCCACATCGGTGGTGAAGTGCAGGCGCCCCGCGGCCACGTTGCGCTGGACCATCTCCTTCAAACCCGGTTCGAAGATGGGGATACCGCCCTCCTCGAGGATGCGGATCTTGTCGGGGTTCACGTCGAGACACAACACGTCGTTACCCACCTCTGACAGACAGGCCCCGCTGACCAAACCCACATACCCCGTTCCCACCACTGTGATTTTCATGATGTCGCGTCCGATGGCTGCCTGAGCCTGCTGTGTAAAGCTCGAATCATAGCGGCGGGCCATGCGATTCCAGGGCGCGGACACGAAGCTGGTTCCGCCCCCTCACTGTGTGGCCAACGGCTCCGCATGGCTTCACGGCGGCGCGCTGTCCGTTCCAGCCAGCCCGGAGCGGTCGCTAAAATGCGCCTTGCTCCAGCCCCTCAACCCAGGAACCCCAGCAATGTCCCTCTTCTCCGCCGTCGAAATGGCACCGCGCGACCCAATTCTGGGTTTGAACGAGCAGTTTGCCGCCGACTCCAACCCCAACAAGGTCAACCTCGGCGTCGGCGTCTACTTCGACGACAACGGCAAGCTGCCCCTGCTGCAGTGCGTGCAGGCCGCTGAGAAAACCATGATGGACAAACCCTCGGCCCGCGGCTACTTGCCCATCGACGGCATTGCGGCCTACGACGCCGCCGTCAAGGGGCTTGTCTTTGGCAGCGACAGCGAGCCGGTCAAAAGCAACCGCGTGGCCACGGTACAGGCCATTGGTGGCACCGGTGGTCTGAAGATCGGTGCCGATTTCCTCAAACGCCTCAACCCTGGCGCCACCGTGCTGATCAGCGACCCAAGCTGGGAAAACCACCGCGCGCTGTTCACGAATGCCGGCTTCAAGGTCGACACTTACGCCTACTACGACGCCGGCAAACGCGGCGTCAACTTCGACGGCATGCTGGCCAGCCTGAACGCGGCTTCACCCGGCACCATCGCGGTGCTGCATGCCTGCTGCCACAACCCCACCGGCTACGACATCACCGCCACGCAGTGGGACGAAGTGATCGCCACCGTCAAGGCCCGCGGGCTGACGCCCTTCCTCGACATGGCCTACCAGGGCTTTGGTCACGGCATCTCCGAAGACGGCGCCGTCATCGCCAAGTTCGTCGCAGCCGGCCTCACCTTCTTTGTCTCCACCTCGTTTTCCAAGAGCTTCAGCCTGTACGGCGAGCGCGTGGGTGCGCTGTCGGTGCTGTGCGAGAACGCCGAAGAGGCCTCGCGCGTGCTGTCCCAGCTCAAGATCGTGATCCGCACCAACTACTCCAACCCGCCGATCCACGGCGGCGCGGTGGTCGCTGCTGTGCTGAACAACCCGGAACTGCGTGCCCTGTGGGAAAAGGAGCTGAGCGAAATGCGCGTGCGCATCAAGGCCATGCGCCAGAAGCTCGTGGACGGTCTGAAGGCAGCCGGCGTGAAGCAGGACATGAGCTTCATCACCAGTCAGATTGGTATGTTCAGCTATTCGGGCCTGAGCAAGGACCAGATGGTCCGCCTGCGCACCGAGTTCGGCGTGTACGGCACCGACACCGGCCGCATGTGCGTGGCCGCGCTCAACAGCAAAAACATCGACTACGTCTGCCAAGCCATCGCCAAGGTGGTCTGAGTCGGCCGAGTTCCCTTGCGACAAGCCGGCCCGCGTGGCCGGCTTTTTCATGAGGTCATCCCCACATGACCGAGCGCATGGAAATCGACGCACCCTGAAAGCCCTCGTTGAAGAAGCGAGGTTCTTCGCCGGCATCTGCGGCACCCGCTGCATACAACAGCGGGAGGTAGTGCTCCCAAGTCGGATGGGCCATCTGCGCGACAGCACCGAGTTGCCGGAACGCGTGCAGCGCCTCAAGGTGTCCCTGAGCGATGTGGTTGGCGGTGGTCTCATCGAACTCGATCGCCCAGTCGTAGGCCTGGTTGTCGGCAGCGTCGCGGCGCATGGCTCGCAGGTTGTGGACGATGTTGCCACTGCCCACGATCAGCACGCCGCGCTCGCGCAACCGCGCAAGCTGGCGACCGATGTCGAAGTGCTCCTCGGCCGGCCGGCGGTAGTCCATGCCGAGCTGGATCACTGGAATGTCGGCTTCAGGAAACATCGGTTTGAGCACCGACCAGGCGCCGTGGTCCAGACCCCAGTCACCGGTGTCCAGCTCCAGCGCATCGCCCGAACCAGGCTGCCGCACCGCCACGCTGATGGCGCGTGCCATCTCCGGCGAACCCGGCGCCGGGTACTGCTGGTCGAACAGCGCTTGCGGAAACCCGCCGAAGTCATGGATGGTGCGGGGATGGTGCATGGCAGTCAGTTGCCAGCCGTCGGTCAGCCAGTGCGCCGACACGCAAAGAATCAGGTGCGGTTGCGTACCGCGCGAGCGCAGCTCCTGCCCCAGCGCCTGCCAGCTGCGCCGCCACGGGTTGTCTTCGATGGCGTTCATGGGGCTGCCGTGCCCCAGGAACAGCACCGGCAGTCGCTCCGTGGCTGGCAGCACCCTGACCAGCTCGGCAAGCTGGGGGGCCGTGGCGCTCGACGAGCTTGCAGCGTTGACGATGGCGTTCATGCAGGTTCCTGCCGGAAGTGACGTTGAGGACCCGACGCACCAGCAACAGCGGGCAGGCGACACGGGTGTGGGATGGATGGAAGGTCGGCTGTACCCGACAACCGCGAAAGGCAGTCGACCGATTCTTTCACGAAGGCGACAGATGCGCTGGAATGTTAGGTGTTTTCACCCTGACAACGCCAGGCGCATGCTGCTATATTGCACCGCAACATAACGAAATCGGACGCCCATGCTTTACCAGATTTACGAGACCCAGCGCTCCATCATGGAACCGTTTGCGGACCTGGCCGAAGTGGCTGCCAAGCTCTACAACAACCCCATGCTGCCGCTGGCGCAGTTGCCCGGGGCTCAGCGCATCGCTGCTGGCTACGACCTGATGCACCGCCTGGGCAAGGACTACGAAAAACCCGAGTTCGGCATTCACACCGTCAACGTGGACGGTGTCAACGTGGCCATCCACGAGCGCGTCGAAGTCGACAAACCCTTTTGCGAACTGCGGCGGTTCAAGCGCTTCTCGGACGACACCGACACCCTGGCAAAACTCAAGGGGCAGCCCGTGGTGCTGATCGTGGCGCCACTCTCCGGCCACTACGCCACACTGCTGCGCGACACCGTGCGCACCATGCTCAAGGACCACAAGGTCTACATCACCGACTGGAGAAACGCCCGCCTCGTGCCCTTGTCCGACGGCGAGTTCCACCTGGACGACTACGTCAACTACGTGCAGGAATTCATCCGCTACCTGCAGCAGGGTTATGGCAACTGCCATGTGATCAGCGTGTGCCAGCCCACCGTGCCGGTGCTCGCTGCTGTCTCGCTCATGGCCAGCCGGGGTGAGACCACGCCGCTGTCCATGACCATGATGGGTGGTCCGATCGACGCGCGCAAGTCGCCCACTGCGGTGAACAACCTGGCCACGCAGCGCAGCCACGAGTGGTTCGAAAACAATGTGATCTACCGCGTGCCCGACAACTTCCCCGGCGCGGGCCGGCGCGTTTACCCGGGCTTTCTGCAGCACACAGGCTTCGTGGCCATGAACCCGGACCGCCACGCGTCGAGCCACTACGATTACTTCAAGGACCTGATCAAGGGCGACAACGAAAGCGCCGAGAGCCACCGCAAGTTCTACGACGAGTACAACGCCGTGCTCGACATGGACGCCGACTACTACCTCGAGACCATCGAGACCGTGTTCCAGGCGTTCAAACTGGTCCACGGCGTCTGGCATGTGAAGAACGAAGCCGGCGAACTCGAACTCGTGCGTCCCCAGGACATCAAGCGCACCGCACTGCTCACGATCGAGGGTGAGCTCGACGACATCTCCGGCTCGGGCCAGACCGCCGCCGCGCACGAACTGTGCACCGGTGTGCCCCGAACACACCAGATGCACTACGAGGCGCAGGGAGCCGGCCACTATGGCATCTTCAGCGGCCGGCGCTGGCGCGAGCTGGTGCACCCCGTGGTCAAGTCCTTCATCCGGGCCCATCAGACGGAAGTCAAATCCCCGACAACGGCCAGAAAGGCTGCGGCCAAGGTTTCCCGGACTGCGGCAAAGAGCCCGCGTGCGGCCAGCAAGACGGCGCCCCGCAAACCGGCCCGCAGCTGAGACAGGCGCGCGCCAGCGCGCGCGGCGCCGGTATATTCAGCGGCATGAACGAACTCGCCCGGCGCATCGATGCCGCCTTGCCGCAGACACAGTGCACGCGCTGCGGCTACCCGGATTGCGCAAGCTATGCGCAGGCCGTTGCGGAGGGCGAGGCCGGCATCAACCAATGCCCACCAGGTGGCGCCGAGGGCGTGGCCCGCCTGGCCGCCATCACAGGCCTGCCCCGGCAGCCCCTGGACCCTTCTTGTGGCATCGAAGGCCCTCTGACGGTGGCCGTCATCGACGAAGACTGGTGCATTGGTTGCACGCTTTGCATCAAGGTCTGCCCCACCGACGCCATCGTCGGCATCTCCCGGCGCATGCACACGGTGATCGAACCTTATTGCACCGGCTGTGAACTCTGCCTGCCGGTGTGCCCGGTGGACTGCATCTCGCTGGACATCGTCAGCGGCGAACGCACCGGCTGGCAGGCCTGGAGCGAAGACCAGGCGCGGCAGGGCCGCGAGCGATATGCCGGCCGGCAGCAGCGACTGGCGCGCGAGCAGCTGGAAAATCAGAAACGGCTGGAAGCCAGGGCCAGCGAAAAACTGGCCGATCTGGCCGGGCATTCGCGCATCACCGACGAAGCAGCGCTGGAGAAGAAGCGTGTCGTGATCGAAGCCGCCCTCGCCCGCTCACGGGCCCGGCGCGCCAATTCGGGCGACTGACCCCTACGCTCAGGCGGGCTGGCGCGCCGCCACGGTCTTGTAAACGCCGCAGCCAACGTACAGGTCGTCGACCTTCGCCACGTAGGACATCTTGGCCTGGATCGCGCCGCTGACGGGATTGGCAATGTCGTATTCGACCCAGCCGTCACCCTGCTCAGCCTGCGCGACGATCGCGTCAAGCAGTGCCTGCCCATCCACGCCGGGAATGTCCTGCACCCGGCTGCCGACTTTTTCGGGCTTGCCTCCGAACGCGCGATAGACCCCCGAAGCGTCGAGCGCGAACACGTACATGTCGCGGTCATGAAAGCCGTTCGACGGGTGGGTGATGTCCCGCACGAAGGCGTCGCGACCCCGCTGGCCGCGCATCGCCCGCGCCCGACCCACCAATTCCATGGCCTCTTCGGCCGTGCCTTGCTGCAGTGCGAAAGACGACACCGCCCGCGAAAGATGGGCCGCGCGCTGTTCGAGCTGCTCGGCCTGCGTGACCGCGCGCTCCACCATCTGCGCGTTGCGCTGGGTGATCTGGTCGAGTTGGGTCACAGCCGAGGAAATCTCGCTCAAACCGGTGCTCTGCTCGGCGCTGGAGGCGGAGATGAGGGACATGTTGGCCGCCACGCTGCGCACACCGGAGACGATCTGGCCGATGCTGTTGCCTGCGGTGCGGATCTGGCCCACGCTGGCCTCCACCTGGCTGCGGGATGCCTCGATGAGTTCGCGAATCTCCCGGGCCGAGGCGGCCGAACGTTGCGCCAGCGTGCGGACCTCATTGGCCACCACGGCGAAGCCTCGCCCCTGCTCGCCGGCGCGCGCCGCCTCCACTGCCGCGTTGAGCGCCAGGATGTTGGTCTGGAACGCAATGCTGTCGATCACGCCGATGATGTCGTTCATCTGCTGGGCGCTCTTCTGGATACCCTCGACCGACTCCACGGCGCGCCCCATGGACTGCGCACCCGATTCCGCCACGTCGCGCACCTGCGCGGCCTGCTGGTCCGATTCGCCGGCCGTGTGAGCGTTCTGTCGCACCGTGCCCGAGAGCTCGTGCACGCTGGCCGCCGTCTGCTCGAGGTTGGCCGCCTGCTGCTCGGTGCGATCAGCCAGATCCCGGTTGCCCGCCGCCAGGCTCTTGCCTGCGTGCGCCACCAGCGCCGAGTTGCTGCGCACCTCGGCCACCATGGCCGAAAGCTGGCCGTTGGTGCGGTCCAGCAAGCGCGCCAGGTCGGCCAGTTCGTCGCTCCCCTGAGTCTGCACCATGGACCGCAGATTGCCCGAGGCGGTCTGCTCCATCGCGCCCAGCACCTGGCGGAAATCGCGCTGGAAGCTGGCATAGAAGCACAGCAAGAGGTACGTGAGACAGCCCAGCCCAGCCAGGGTCACCCAGACGGTGCCATTGGCATTGGCCTGCCGCTCAAGAAAACCCCAGGTGATCAGCGGCGGGAGCACGGCAGCGGCCCCCAGAACGCCCAGCTTGGCGCGCAGCCGCAGACGCCGCATCAGCCAGATGCCGGCCGTCAAAGGATGAAATGCGGACATGGCTGAATCGCTCCTGTGAATGGACAACTGCCTATCGGCCTTGCGGCAGGCGCCTTGAGCCGGGAGAACCCTGCCTCAGTGCATGCCGGCGATGCCGGACTGGCTGGCCTCGAAATGCCGGAACAATTGCACGGCCATCAGACGCAAGGTGTCGTCGGCCATGTTGTGGGCATGGGACAGCTGCTCCAGCGCGTAACGCCGGTCGCAAATCATCAGCGCGCGGCTCACGCACATGCCCTGGCTCGACATGCGCAGACAGAAGGGCTCCAGGAGTTCGACAGGCCAGGCGGGTGCCACACGGCGCTCGCGCCAGTCGGTCGCGCTGGGGCGTTCATTCGATGGTTGGCCGGAAAACGGGTTCATGGTGAACTCCTGCAACAAGGGGGCGGGAGCGGTGCCGGCGGGCACAGCCCTCACATGTCACAAGATTAAGTTCACCGCCTTGGCGGCAGTGGGCCGAACAAGGCCGGAAAAAGCGCCCTCCTCCGGTCTTCTGCCCCGGAAGGCGCGGTTCAGGCAGGCGCGCCGGCCAGACGGGAAAAAGCCGAGACCACTTCGGGCGGCGCCTGCACCAGCTCGATCAACACGCCCTCGCCCGCGATCGGGAATTCGTCGTTCGCCTTGGGATGCAGAAAGGTGATATCGAAACCCGCCGCGCCCTGGCGGATGCCACCGGGCGCGAAACGCACGCCACGGGCCGCGAGCCAGTCCACGGCAGCGGGCAGATCATCGATCCACAGTCCGACATGGTTCAGTGGCGTGGCGTGCACCGCGGGTTTTTTCTGCGGGTCCAGCGGCTGCATCAGGTCGACTTCGACCTTGAACGGCCCACTGCCGATGGCACAGATGTCTTCATCCACGTTCTCACGCTCGCTGCGGAAGGTGCCCATCAATTCGAGGCCGAGCATGTCGACCCACAACTTCTGCAGGCGCAGCTTGTCGGAGCCACCAATGGCGATCTGCTGCACGCCGAGCACGCGGAAAGGACGGGAGGAAACGCTCATGTTCAGTGAATGCCCTGGGTGAAGTGGGCCGCCGGCTCGAGCGACCAGACGGTGGCTGGCGGCAGGTTGGCCCAGACGGTGGAGACGCGCCGCCAGCGCCAGCCGGTCGGCAATTGATCAAAGGGCCGCATGTGGCGCGCGGCATAGGTGTACTGCAGCAAACGGGCGTTGGGCATGCGCTCCAGCAGGGTCAGCATGGCCCTGACGCAGTGACGGCCCTCTTCGCGCGGCATGGACATCAGCGGCAGCGAGGACACCAGCATCACCGAGGCCGCCGGCGGCAGTGGCAACTGGTCAAGCCGGCTGGCGCAGGCGTGCAGCACCTCGGCGCTGGAAAAGCGCTCGCGCAGGTGGCGCACCAGCCCCAAGTCGCGTTCGACCACGAAGAAGCGATCAGGAGGCGGCCCTACCTCCGCCAGTGCCTGGGTGATGGCACCCGTGCCCGCACCGACCTCCACCAGCAACTCGGGCCCGACGCGGGCCACTTCGCCGGCAATCGCCTGTGCAAGGGCCCTCGATGCGGGCGCAATGGCCCCCATTCGCCTGGGGTTTCGCACCCAGGCCAGGGCAAATGCCAGACCACTGGGACCCTGACCGCGTTCATCTGCCATGTGCGCCGCTCCGTGAAGCCGTGGAGCCCGCAGGGTAACCGAGTACGGCCACCTTGTCGCGTGAGCGGATGCAACGGCCGGAGCGCCCGGCAACACCTTCATTCGAACTCGACAATGGGCTGGTCGACCACCAGCGATTCGCCCTTGCCGGCGAGCACCTTGGCCACCACACCATCAGCCGCCGCGAACAGCACGTTCTCCATTTTCATGGCTTCGATCACCGCCACGCGCTCGCCCGCCTGCACCTTCTGGCCCACCTGCACCGCCACGTCCACCAGCAAGCCCGGCATGGGCGAGAGCACGTACCGGCTCATGTCCGCCGGCGGCTTGAATGGCATGAGCGCATGCAACTCGGCCATGCGGGGCGACACCACCATGGCCTCGATGCGCGTGCCGTTGTGCTGCACCACGAGCGCCAGCGGGTTGCGCGGCGTGCTGCGCTCGAGCTGGGCGGTGAAGGGCTTCTCGTTGCACAGGCCGGTGATCACCACGTCATTCAGGCGCGAGGGGCTCTGGATGGCATAGCGCTTGCCGCCCACCGTCACCACCGCAGCGCCGAGCTGACCCACGATCTCGTCCACGTGCACCGGCGCCTGGCGGTGCTCTCCGGCCTTGTCAAGCACGATCACGGTGTAGTCGTGGCCCACCTTCACGCCATAGCCGGGCAACTGCCCGGAAAGACCGGCCGCACGCTCGCGGCTCTTGCGGCGCACGAAGGCGGCGAGCGCCACCAGAAAATCGGGGTCGTCGTGAGGCACGTCCTCGGCGCGAAAGCCCTGGCCATAGTGTTCGGCGATGAAGCCGGTATTGAAGTCACCGGAGACAAACTTCGGATGCGCGAGCAGCGCAGCCTGAAAAGGGATGTTGCTCTGCACGCCACGGATCACGAAGCCGTTGAGAGCTTCGCGCATCTTGGCGATGGCGTCGTTGCGATCGGTGCCGTGCACGATGAGCTTGGCGATCATCGAGTCATAGAACATCGGAATCTCGCCGCCATCCTGCACGCCGGTGTCCACACGCACGCCATGGCGGTTGTCGGAGTCAGCCTGCCACATGGTCTGCGACGGCGCGGTGAAGCGCACCAGCCGCCCGGTGCTGGGCAGGAAGCTGCGGAACGGGTCCTCGGCATTGATGCGGCACTCGATGGCCCAGCCCTCGCGCTTCACGTCGGCCTGCTTCAGGGGCAACTTCTCGCCGGCCGCCACGCGGATCATCAGCTCCACCAAGTCCAGCCCGGTGATGCATTCGGTGACCGGATGCTCCACCTGCAAGCGGGTGTTCATCTCAAGGAAGTAGAAGTCCTGGTCCTTGCCGACCACGAACTCCACCGTGCCCGCGCTCTGGTACTTCACGGCTTTGGCCAGGGCCACGGCCTGCTCGCCCATGGCCTTGCGGGTGGCTTCGCTGATGAAAGGGCTCGGCGCTTCCTCAATCACCTTCTGATGCCGGCGCTGGATGGAGCACTCGCGCTCGTTGAGGTAGATCACGTTGCCGTGCGCGTCGCCCAGCACCTGGATCTCGATGTGGCGCGGCTCCTGGACAAACTTCTCCATGAAGACACGGTCGTCGCCGAAGCTGTTGCGTGCCTCGTTGCGGCAACTCGTGAAGCCCTCATGGCACTCCTTGTCGCTGAAGGCCACGCGCAAGCCTTTGCCGCCGCCGCCTGCGCTGGCCTTGATCATCACGGGATAGCCGATCTTCTGCGCGATGGCCACCGCCTCATCGGCGGACTGGATGGGCTCGTTGTGGCCCGGAATGGTGCTGACCTTCGCCTCGTTGGCGAGCTTCTTGGAGGCGATCTTGTCGCCCATGGCAGCGATTGAGTAGTGCTTGGGGCCGATGAACACCAGCCCGGCCTCTTCGACCTTGCGCGCGAAGTCCTCGTTCTCGGACAGGAAGCCGTAACCCGGGTGGATGGCCTGCGCCCCCCTGTCTTTGGCGGCCGCAATGATGGCATCGCCCAGCAGGTAACTTTCGCGCGAGGGCGGTGGACCCAGGCGCACCGCCTCGTCGGCCAGCTGCACGTGGCGCGCTTCCTTGTCGGCATCGGAATACACCGCCACGGTGGCGATGCCCAGCTTCTTCGCGGTGGCGATCACGCGGCAGGCAATCTCGCCGCGGTTGGCAATCAGGATCTTCTTGAACATGTTCTTTTCTCCTCGGCGCGTCACAGCGGAATGTTCCCGTGCTTGCGCCACGGGTTCTCCAGCTTCTTGTCTTTCAGCATCACCAGCGAACGGCAGATGCGCTTGCGCGTCTCGTGCGGCAGGATCACGTCGTCAATGAAGCCGCGCGCGCCAGCCACGAAGGGGTTGGCGAAGCGGGCCTTGTACTCGGCCTCGCGCTGCGCGAGCTTGGCCGGGTCCTTCTTCTCCTCGCGGAAGATGATTTCCACCGCGCCCTTGGCGCCCATCACGGCGATCTCGGCGTTGGGCCAGGCAAAGTTCACGTCGCCGCGCAGGTGCTTGGAGCTCATCACGTCGTAGGCGCCGCCGTAGGCCTTGCGCGTGATCACGGTGATCTTGGGTACGGTGCACTCCGCATAGGCGTAAAGCAGCTTGGCGCCGTGCTTGATGATCCCGCCGTACTCCTGGCTGGTGCCGGGCATGAAGCCGGGCACATCGACAAAGGTGACCACCGGGATGTTGAAGGCATCGCAGAAGCGCACGAAACGCGCGGCCTTGATGCTGCTCTTGATGTCCAGGCAGCCCGCCAGCACCAGCGGCTGGTTGGCCACGATGCCAACCGTTTGGCCGTCCATGCGGGCAAAACCGATCAGGATGTTCTTCGCGTACTCGGGTTGCAGCTCGAAGAAGTCGCCGTCGTCCACGGTCTTGACGATCAGCTCCTTCATGTCGTAAGGCTTGTTCGGGTTCTCGGGCACGAGCGTGTCCAGGCTGAGCTCCATGCGGTCGATCGGGTCGCCGCTGGGCCGCACCGGCGCTTTTTCCCGGTTGCTCAGGGGCAGGTAGTTGTAGAGCCGGCGCAACATCAGCAGTGCTTCGACGTCGTTATCGAACGCGAGGTCGGCCACGCCGCTGCGGGTGGTGTGGGTGATGGCGCCGCCCAGCTCCTCGGACGTCACCTCCTCGTGCGTCACGGTTTTCACCACCTCGGGGCCGGTGACGAACATGTAGCTCGAATCCTTGACCATGAAGATGAAGTCCGTCATCGCAGGCGAGTAGACCGCCCCGCCAGCGCTGGGGCCCATGATCATGCTGATCTGCGGCACCACGCCGCTGGCCATGACGTTGCGCTGGAACACGTCGGCATAGCCGCCGAGCGAGGCCACGCCTTCCTGGATGCGCGCGCCGCCCGAGTCGTTCAAGCCGATCACCGGCGCACCGACCTTCATGGCCTGGTCCATCACCTTGCAGATCTTTTCGGCATGCGCTTCCGAAAGCGCCCCACCGAAGACGGTGAAGTCCTGGCTGAAGACGAACACCAGGCGGCCGTTGATCATGCCGTAGCCGGTGACCACGCCGTCGCCCGGAATCTTGTTGTCCTGCATGCCGAAGTCGGTGCAGCGGTGCTCGACAAACATGTCCCATTCCTCGAAGGTGCCTTCGTCCAGCAGCACCTCCAGCCGTTCGCGCGCGCTCAGCTTGCCCTTGCCATGCTGCGCGGCAATGCGCTTCTCGCCCCCACCCAGGCGGGCAGCGGCGCGCTTCTTCTCCAGTTGTTCCAGGATGTCCTGCATGGTTGTGTGCTCCAGAAAGGAAGTGAATTCAGTCGAAAAGGTCGAGCAGGCGGCGCGCTGCGGTGGAAGCGGGCAACGCACCCGCAAGCACCTGCTGCGTGATGCCGTCGAGGTGGCCGCGCACCTGGGGATGTGATCGGAATCGTTGCTTCAGGCCCGCGTCGATACGCTCCCACATCCAGGCGCGCGCCTGCTGCTGGCGGCGCGCGCCGAGCCGGCCGTTGTCGGTCTGCAGTCGCCGGAACCGTGAAACTTCGGCCCAGAATGCATCCACGCCACGGCCCTGCAGCGCACTGAGCTGGATCACCTGCGGGTGCCATATGGCTTCGTTGTGGTGGGCGTGTTCGGGATGGCCCTGCAAGCCGAGCAGGCGCAATGACGACGTGATCTGCGCGCGCGCGCGGGTGGCGGCGTCGGGGTCGAGATCGGCCTTGTTGATCACCACCAGATCGGCCAGCTCCATCACGCCCTTCTTGATCGCCTGCAGATCGTCGCCCGCATTGGGCAACTGCATCAGCACGAACATGTCGGTCATGCCGCTGACCGCGGTTTCGCTCTGGCCCACGCCCACGGTCTCGACGATCACGACGTCGTAGCCGGCCGCCTCGCACACCAGCATGGCCTCGCGCGTCTTCTCGGCCACGCCGCCCAGCGTGCCGCTGCTCGGGCTGGGCCGGATATAAGCCTGCTCATGCACCGAGAGCTTTTCCATGCGCGTCTTGTCACCCAGGATGGAGCCACCCGAGACCGTGCTGGATGGATCGACCGTGAGCACCGCGACGCGATGGCCCTTGCCGATCAGGTACAGGCCCAGCGCCTCGATGAAGGTGCTCTTGCCCACGCCCGGCACGCCGCTGATGCCCAGGCGGAACGCCTTGCCGGTGTGGGGCAGCAAGGCGGTGAGCAGTTCGTCGCCTTGCGCCCGGTGGTCATCGCGCGTGGATTCGAGCAGCGTGATGGCCTTGGCCATGGCACGGCGCTGCCCGGCGGCATCGCCCTGCAGGATGCTCTCCAGCAGCACCGGAGGCTTCACCCCAGCGCCTTCCTGATCTGCTCCAGCACATCCTTGGCGCTGGCGGGGATCGGCGTCCCCGGGCCATAGATGCCCTTGACACCTGCCTCGTACAGCATCTCGTAGTCCTGCCGCGGAATCACACCACCCACGAACACGATGATGTCGTCGGCGCCCTGCTTCTTCAGCTCGGCAATGATGGCGGGCACCAGGGTCTTGTGGCCAGCAGCCAGGGTGGAAACGCCCACGGCGTGCACATCGTTCTCGATCGCCTGGCGCGCGCACTCCTCCGGCGTCTGGAACAGCGGACCCATGTCGACGTCGAAGCCGAGGTCGGCGAAGGCCGTGGCCACCACCTTCGCGCCGCGGTCGTGGCCGTCCTGGCCGAGCTTGCTGATCATCACCCGCGGGCGGCGGCCCTGCTGTTCGGCGAAGGCGTTGATTTCGGACTTGAGGGCTTCCCAGCCCTCGGCGGAATCGTAGGCAGCAGCGTACACACCGGTCACCTTTTGCGTATCGGCGCGGTGGCGCCCGTAAACCTTTTCCAGCGCATCGCTCACCTCGCCCACCGTGGCGCGCAGCCGGATGGCCTGGATCGACAGATCGAGCAGGTTGCCCTCGCCGCTGTCGGCGGCGTCGGTGAGCGCCTGCAGCGCCGCGGCCACTTTCGCCGCATCGCGCCTGGCGCGAATCTGCTTGAGGCGCGTGATCTGCCCTTCGCGCACGGCCACATTGTCGATGTCGCGCGCTTCGATGGGGTCCTCGCTCGCGAGCCTGTACTTGTTAACAGCGACGATCACGTCCTTGCCCGAATCGATGCGCGCCTGCTTCTCGGCTGCGGCGGCCTCGATCTTGAGCTTGGCCCAGCCGCTGTCCACGGCCTTGGTCATGCCGCCCATGGCTTCGACCTCTTCAATGATCGCCCAGGCCTTGTCGGCCATTTCCTGCGTGAGACTCTCCATCATGTAACTGCCCGCCCAGGGGTCCACCACATTCGTGATGTGGGTCTCTTCCTGGATGATCAGTTGCGTGTTGCGCGCGATGCGGGCGCTGAACTCGGTGGGCAGCGCAATGGCTTCGTCGAAGCTGTTGGTGTGCAGCGACTGCGTGCCACCGAACACCGCCGCCATGGCCTCGATGGCGGTGCGCACCACATTGTTGTAGGGGTCCTGCTCGGTGAGCGACCAGCCCGACGTCTGGCAGTGCGTGCGCAGCATCAGGCTCTTGGGTTTCTTCGCGTCGAAGCCCTTCATGATGCGGCACCACAAGGCGCGAGCGGCCCGCATCTTGGCGATCTCCAGGTAGAAGTTCATGCCGATCGCCCAGAAGAAGCTCAGGCGGCCAGCGAAGTCGTCCACGTCCATGCCCTTGGCAATCGCCGTCTTCACGTACTCCTTGCCGTCGGCCAGGGTGAAGGCGAGTTCCAGCGCCTGATTGGCCCCAGCCTCCTGCATGTGATAGCCGCTGATGCTGATCGAGTTGAACTTCGGCATGTGCTTCGCCGTGTACTCGATGATGTCGCCAATGATCTTCATCGACGGCTCGGGCGGGTAGATGTAGGTGTTGCGGACCATGAACTCCTTGAGGATGTCGTTCTGGATCGTTCCACTGAGCTGGTCTTGCGCCACGCCCTGCTCTTCGGCCGCCACCACATAGCCCGCCAGCACCGGCAACACCGCGCCGTTCATGGTCATGGACACACTCACCTTGTCCAGCGGGATCTGGTCGAAGAGGATCTTCATGTCCTCCACGCTGTCGATGGCCACGCCGGCCTTGCCCACGTCACCCGTGACGCGCGGGTGGTCGCTGTCGTAGCCGCGGTGGGTGGCCAGGTCGAAGGCCACGCTCACGCCCTGCCCGCCCGCGGCCAGGGCCTTGCGGTAGAAGGCGTTGCTTTCCTCGGCGGTGGAGAAGCCCGCGTACTGCCGGATCGTCCACGGCCGCACGGCGTACATGGTGGCCTGCGGGCCCCGGATGAAGGGCTCGAAGCCGGGCAAGGTGTTGGCGTGTGGCAGCGCGGCCGTGTCTTCGGCGGTGTAAAGCGGCTTGACCCGGATGCCGTCGGGGGTGATCCAGTCCAGCGCAGACACATCGCCGCCGGGCGCGGATTTCCTGGCGGCGCGGGCCCAGTCTTCCAGGGTGGCAGGGGCGAATTCGGGCTGTTTCTGGCTCATGGCAGTGAATCGGTTGACGGGTTCTGAAACCCTTGGCATCTTACATCATTCATAATTATTGATGCAAAATATTCCTCCTGCATTACAATCGACCGCGTCCCCGTTCCCTTGGATTGTCCCCATACCGACCATGTCTGCCCAGTCGCTTGCGCCCCGCGCCCTCTACGAAGAAGTGGCCGAACTCCTGCGCCAGCGCATTTTCCGGCGCGAGCTGGAGCCGGGCAGCTGGATCGACGAGCTCAAGATCGCCGAGGAATACGGCATCAGCCGCACGCCCCTGCGCGAGGCGCTCAAGGTGCTGGCCGCCGAGGGGCTGGTGACGATGAAGATGCGCCGCGGCGCCTACGTCACCGAGGTGTCCGAGAAGGACCTGGCCGACGTCTACCACCTGCTCGCCCTGCTCGAAGCCGACGCCGCCGGTGTGGTGGCCGAGCGCGCCACGGCCGATGAAATCGCCGCGCTGCAGGCCTTGCATCAAGAACTGGAGGCCGCCGTCAACGACCGCGACCGGTTCTTCTCGTTGAACGAACAGTTCCACATGCGCGTGCTTGAACTCGCGCGCAATCGCTGGCGCGAGCAGATGGTGGCCGACCTGCGCAAGGTCATGAAGCTCAACCGCCACAACTCGCTGCTCAAGACCGGGCGCATCGAAGAATCGCTGGCCGAACACCGCGCCATCGTGGCCGCGCTGGCGCAGCGCGACCCCGCACTCACGGTGCAACGCATGCGGGAACACTTCCAGAACGGCCTGGAAGCGGCGGCTTGAGGTAGGGGCTCCCCCCTGCGCCGCTTTGCGGCTTCCCCCTCTCTGGCACGCCTGTGGCGCTGGGAGGGGGGACGGCATCTCGGGCCGGCGGAGCCGGACCCTTGATGCCCCTGGATTTTCAGGCGGCTTCTGCTTCCAGACCCACGTGCGCCTGCGCCATGGCCCACACCTCTCGCGGGGGCAGTGGCTTGAGGCGGTGGTCGCTCCAGATCTGGCGCCAGCGCCGCGCACCGCGCAAGCCATGGCGCAGGCCCAGCATGTGGCGGGCAATGGCGTACCAGGGGCAACCGTCTTCTGCGTGGGCGCGTTCCATGTAACGCACCATCTGATCTTCCACCTCTTCGCGCGCGACCTCCGACTGCAGGGCGCCGAAGAACGCCTCGTCCCACGTGGTCAGCAGCCAGGGGTTGTGGTAGGCCTCGCGACCCACCATCACGCCATCGACGTGTTGCAACTGCTCGGCGATCTGCGCGTTGGTGGTGAAGCCGCCGTTGATGGCGAAAGTGAGCGTGGGAAAGTCCTGCTTGAGGCGGTGCGCCAGCTCATAGCGCAGCGGCGGCACCTCGCGGTTCTCCTTCGGGCTCAGGCCGTCCAGCCAGGCATTGCGCGCGTGCACCATGAACACCTTGCAACCGGCCTCGCTCACCGTACCGACGAAGTCGCGCACGAAGTCGTAGCTCTCCACCCGGTCAATGCCGATGCGGTGCTTGACGGTCACTGGAATCGACACCGCGTCCACCATGGCCTTCACGCCATCGGCCACGGTCTGCGGCTCGGCCATCAGGCAGGCGCCAAAGGCACCGCGCTGCACGCGGTCGCTCGGGCAGCCGCAATTCAGGTTGATCTCGTCGTAGCCCCATTGCTCGCCCATGCGCGCGGCCTGTGCAAGTTCGGCGGCATCGCTGCCACCGAGCTGCAGCGCCACGGGATGCTCCTCGGCGTTGAAGCGCAGGTGGCGCTGCACGCTGCCGTGCATGAGCGCGCCGGTGGTCACCATCTCGGTGTACAGCAGCGTGTGTTTCGACAGGAGGCGGTGCAGGTAGCGGCAGTGCCGGTCGGTCCAGTCCATCATCGGCGCGACGGACAGGCGCCAGGGGGACAGGCTGTGTGAAGTCTGGGACATGCCGCGATTATCCCAGCGGCCAACAAAAAACCCGCCGCAGCGGGTTTCCGGAAGGCACAGTGCCCAGGGGCACCCGAGCGCTCACCCCATGTGCAGGCCGCCGTTGACGGAGAAGTCCGCGCCGGTGGCGTAGCCACCCTCCTCGCTGGCGAGCCAGGCGATGATGGAGGCGATTTCGCTGGGCTCGCCCAGGCGCTTGACCGGCACCGTGGCGACGATCTTCTCCAGCACGTCGGGGCGGATCGCCTTGACCATGTCGGTGCCGATGTAGCCGGGGCTCACGGTGTTGACCGTCACGCCCTTGGTGGCCAGTTCCTGCGCCAGCGCCATCGAGAAGCCGTGCATGCCCGCCTTGGCGGCCGAGTAGTTGGTCTGGCCGGCCTGGCCCTTCTCGCCGTTGACCGACGAGATGTTGATGATGCGGCCCCAGCCCTTTTCCACCATGTCGGCCACGACCTGCTTGGTCACGTTGAACATGGAGTTCAGGTTGGTCTCGATGACCGCGTCCCAGTCTTCGCGCGACATCTTCAGGAACATGCGGTCGCGCGTGATGCCGGCGTTGTTCACCAGCACGTCGATCGTGCCGTGCTCGGCCTTGGTCTTGGTGAAGGCCTCCACGGTGGAGTCCCAGTCACCGACATTGCCGACTGAAGCGTGAAAGGTGTAGCCCTGCGCCTTCTGCTCGTCCAGCCACTTCTTGAAGTCCCGCGTGGGGCCGCAGCCCGCGATGACGGTGAAACCTTCCTTGTGCAGCCGCTGGCAGATGGCCGTGCCGATGCCACCCATGCCGCCGGTGACGTAAGCGACTTTCTTGCTCATTTCTTGTGCTCCTTGTGCCTCTTGGGCGATGTGGCGGCCGGAAGGCCCTCCCCTCCGGCAATCCGTTTTGATTTAACCGTGAATTCAGCGTTCGACCGCGAGGGAAACCCCCATGCCGCCGCCGATGCACAGGGCCGCCAGGCCCTTCTTCGCGCCGCTGCGCTGCATCTCGTGCAGCAACGTGACCAGAATGCGGCATCCGGATGCACCGATCGGGTGCCCGATGGCGATCGCGCCGCCATTGACGTTGACCTTGGCCGGGTCGATGTCCAGCGCCTTGTTGACCGCGCAGGCCTGGGCCGCGAAGGCTTCGTTGAGTTCGAACAGGTCCACGTCGCTGGCCTTCCAGCCCGCGCGCGCCAGCGCCTTCCTGGACGCGGGCACCGGGCCCATGCCCATGGTGGCCGGGTCCAGGCCACTGGTGCCGAAGGCGGCGATGCGCGCCAGCGGCGTGAGCCCGAGCGAGGCGGCCTTCTTCGCGGTCATCACGACCACACCGGCGGCGCCATCGTTGATGCCCGAGGCGTTGCCGGCCGTGACCGAACCGGCCTTGTCGAAGGCCGGGCGCAGGCCGGCCAGTGCTTCGGCACTGGTCTTCTTGTTGATGAATTCGTCGGCATCGAACACCACGGGGTCACCCTTGCGCTGCGGGATGCTCACGCCCACGATCTCGTCCTTGAACTTGCCCGCGTCCTGGGCGGCACTGGCCTTCTGCTGGCTGCCCAGGGCGAGCGCGTCCTGCGCGTCGCGGCTGATGCCATGCTCCTTGGCCACGTTTTCGGCGGTGATGCCCATGTGGTACTGGTTGTAGACGTCCCACAGGCCGTCGACGATCATGGTGTCGGTCATCTTCCAGTCGCCCATGCGCTGGCCATCGCGGCTGCCGTTGAGCACGTGCGGTGCAGCGCTCATGTTCTCCTGCCCACCAGCGATCACGATCTCGCTGTCGCCCCAGGCAATCGCCTGCGCGGCCAGCATCACAGCCTTGAGGCCCGAGCCACACACGGCGTTGATGGTGAGCGCCGGCGTTTCCTTGGCCAGGCCGGCCTTCATCATGGCCTGGCGCGCCGGGTTCTGGCCCACGCCCGCGGCCAGCACCTGGCCCATGATCACCTCGCCGATGGCGTCGGCCGGCAGGCCGCTGCGCGCCAGCAGCTCCTTGATGACGATGCTGCCCAGCTCGGTGGCGGGCGTCTTGGCGAGCGAGCCGCCGAACTTGCCCACAGCGGTACGGGCGGCTGCAACGATGACGATGTCTTCCATCTCGGGTCTCCTTGGGTTCAAAAAAATGCGTTCAGGCCTTGGCCTTGACGTAGCGACCGGGTGCTGGCTCGATCGCGCCATAGGTCTTGCCCCTGCCATACGTCTTGGGCGCGGCAATCTGCTTGCCCGCCAGCGGCTTGAGCCAGGCGGACCAGTCGGTCCACCAGCTGCCGGGGTGTTCGGTGGCGCTGGCGATCCAGTCCTTCACGTCGGCAGGGAACTTGCCGGCCGGGCCGATCCAGTGGCTGCGCTTGCCCTTGCTCGCGGGGTTGATCACGCCGGCGATGTGGCCCGAAGCGCCCATGACGAAGCGTTTCTTGCCGGGGAAGATCTGCGTGCTGCCGTAGGCACCGCCAATGGGGACGATGTGATCCTCGCGCGATCCGTAGATGTAGACCGGCAGCTTCACCTTGCGGAAGTCGATCTTCTCGCCGCATACAGTCACCTTGCCTGGTTTGATCAGGTTGTTCTCCAGGTACATCTGGCGCAGGTACCAGGCGTAGTAGGGGCCTGGCAGGTTGGTGCTGTCGGAATTCCAGTACAGCAGGTCGAACGGCGGCGGGGTCTCGCCCTTGAGGTAGTTGCCCACCACGTAGTTCCACACCAGGTCGTTCGGGCGCAGGAAGCTGAAGGTGGTTGCCAGATCGCGCCCGGGCATCAGCCCCCCCCGGGCAAACTGCATCTCGCGGTACTTGACGAAGTTCTCGTCGATGAACACATCCAGGATACCGGTGTCGCTGAAGTCGAGCAGCGTGGTCAGCAGCGTGGCGCTGTGCACAGGCTCCTCGCCGCGCGCGGCCAGCACCGCCAGCGCGGTGCCCAGCATGGTGCCACCGACGCAGAAGCCCAGCGCGTTGATGGTTTCGGCGCCCGTGATGTCCTGCGTGACCGCGATCGCCTTGATCACCGCGTCCTCGATGTACTCGTCCCAGGTCTTGTTCGCCAGCGATTCATCGGGGTTGCGCCAGCTCACCACGAAGGTGCGGTGGCCCTGCTCCAAGCAGTAGCGGATCAGCGAGTTCTCGGGCTGCAGGTCAAGGATGTAGAACTTGTTGATGCAGGGCGGCACCAGCAGAAAGGGGCGCTCGTACACCTTGGCGGTGAGCGGCTTGTACTCGATCAGCTGGAACAGCTCGTTCTCGAACACCACAGCACCTTCGGTCGTGGCCACGTTCCTGCCCACCTCGAACACGCTCTCGTCGGTCATCGACACATGACCCTGCTTGATGTCGTGCAACAGGTTGGCCACGCCCTTGGCGATGCTCTCGCCCTGGGTGTCGATGGCCTTTTGCTGCGCTTCGGCATTGAAGGCCAGGAAGTTGCTCGGGGAGCTCGCGTCGATCCACTGCTGCACCGCGAAGCGCACGCGCGAACGGGTCTTGGCGTCGCCCTGTACCGCGTCCGCCAGCGACATGAGGGTGCGCGCGTTGAGCAAGTAGGCCGCGGCCGCAAAGGCCGCCACGGGGTTGCTGGCCCAGGCGTCCGAGGAAAAACGGCGGTCGCCCCCGGGTTTCACATTCGGCCCCTGGTTCCACAGGCCTGCGATCTCCTTCAGGTAGTTGTTCTGGATTTCCAGCAACTGCGCCGGATCGAAGTTCACCGGCTGGCCGTTGCCGGACTGGTTGAACAATTCCCCCACGGCAGGCAGGCCGGGAAAGGCCGCGGTGCCACCGGGCATGGGCATGCCGAACGGATTCGCGGCGCCGGACTGCGGCATGAAGGCTTTGAAGGCAGCGAAGGGGTCGCTCGCCGCGGGCTGTGCCGCCGCGCCGGGAAAGGCCTGGGCCATCCGGGTCCATTGCTCGATGAGGTTCTGCTGGAGCTGTTGCGCGGTGTCCAGCCATTCGTTTGGGGGGGTCTTTCCCGATGTCATGCTGGTCTCCTGAGGTGCGGCCTGCGCCTTAAACTGGGTATCTCAGGGGAGGGAATCCGGCCCTCCCCGTCTTGGCAGCGCGGTCTCCTGGGCGCGCGCATGCGTTTTCCCGGGTTGCAAGGAATGTCGTGTATCTGGTGGTGATTGGTTGGATGTACGTGGTGCTCATGATGTCGGTGGCCGAAGCAACCAACACCACAGGCTCGGTGCTTGGAGCCATTGTGACCTTTTTTCTTTACGGATTGCTGCCGGTGGCACTGGTGGTTTACCTGATGCGCACGCCGCAACGGCGCAAAGCCATCCAGGCGCGTGAAGCCGCCGAACTGCAGGCGCAGAAGGCCGCCCAGGCCTCAGCCGATCCAGGCGCAAGCGGCCATGCGGCCGGTGCTGCCGAGGATGAGCGCATCGCGCCGGTGCGAAAAGAACCGTAAGCGCTGTGTGACAGTGCACCACGCGGCACTGCCGTCGTTGCCGTGCACGTCGTCGATGCCCGCAGCCCGAAGCCGGCGCCGTGCCAGCGCGGGCAGATCGGCCAGAAATTTGCCTTTGCCCAGCGGCCAGAAATGCGGTGCGGCGCCGTGGTCGTCCGCGACGAATGCCTCGCACACCTCGGCCCCGACCTCGAAGGCGCGTGGCCCGATGCAGGGACCTAGCCAGGCCATGACCTCGCCTTCACCCGCTGCATCGCGCAAGGCGCTGGCGGTGGCTTCGATCACGCCAGCGGCCAGGCCCCGCCAGCCGGCATGGGCCGCCGCCACCGCCGTACCGGATGCATGCGCGAACAGCACCGGCAGGCAGTCGGCCACCATGATGGTCGCGGCCAGGCCAGGCCCCTGCACCACGCAGCCGTCGGCCTCGGTGCCATCGGGGGTGTCGGGCGCCAGCCGCACGACCTGCGTGCCATGCACCTGCCGCAGGAACACCGGGCGCGCGGGCGCCGTGAAGGCGGCCAGGCGCTCGCGGTTGCCCGCCACGGCCAGCGGCTCGTCGCGCACATGGTCACCCAGGTTGAAGCTGTCGAAGGGCGCCACCGACACACCGCCAGTGCGGGTGGTGAACACCGCGCGCACGCCCGGCGGCGCGGGCCAGTCCGGGACGATGCCGTCGGCGGCCAGCAGCATCAGGCTTCCGCGTCGGGGCAGGCCGAGGGTTGCGCCTGCTGGAACGCCGGCAAGGCCATGCAGGCCTCGAAGGCGGCCATGGTGCGCGGCAGGCCGCTGAAATCGGTGTTGAAGCGCTGACCATTGAAGATCTGTGGCACCAGGCAACAGTCGGCCATGGTGGGCGTTTCGCCACAACAGTAGGTCGACGCGGGCTGTTGCGCGAGCTGGCGCTCGAACGCCTCCAGGCCGATGCGCACCCAGTGGCGGTACCAGGTGTTCTTGGCCTCCTCCTCAACCTTGAGTTCGCGCACCAGGTACTTGAGCACGCGCAGGTTGTTGATGGGGTGGATCTCGCAGGACACGATCTGCGACAGGGCGCGAACGCGCGCACGCGCCAGCGCGCCGCCGGGCAGCAGCGCGGGCGCGGGCTGCACCTCGTCGAGGTACTCGATGATCGCCATCGACTGGGTCAGGCGCGTGCCGTCGTCGAGTTCGAGCAGCGGCACCAGGCCCTCGACGGCCATGTCGGTGAAGGCCGGCAGCTTGTGATCACCACGCGCAATGTGCACAGGCACGTAGTCGTAGGCCATGCCTTTGAGCGCCAGCGCAATGCGCACGCGGAACGAGGCCGAGGAGCGGAAATAGTTGTGGAGCTTCATGGGGTCAAGCATAAACCGGCACAGTGCCGGCCAAGGCCCGGCTCGCGCTCAGGTGCGCTCTTTGCCCGCGTCGCCATGCCCCAGCACGCGCCCGAGCAGATCCATGGGCAGGGGAAACACGATGGTCGAGGCGCGGTCGCCGGCCACCTGCGTCAGTGTCTGCAGGTATCGCAACTGCATCGCCTCCGACTGCCGGGCCAGCATCTGCGCGGCTTCCAGCAGCGCGACCGCCGCCTGCTTCTCGCCTTCGGCATGGATCACCTTGGCGCGCCGCTCGCGCTCGGCCTCGGCCTGGCGGGCGATGGCCCTGATCATGGACTCGTTGAGGTCGATGTGCTTGATCTCCACGTTGGTCACCTTCACACCCCATGCGCCGGTTTGCGCATCCAGGATCTGCTGCACGTCCATGTTGAGCCGCTCGCGCTCGGCCAGCATCTCGTCGAGTTCGTGCTTGCCCAGCACCACGCGCAAGGTGGTCTGCGCCAGCTGGCTGGTCGCCATGAGGAAGTTCTCCACCTGAATGATGGCCTTGTCGGGCTCCACGACGCGGAAGAAGATCACCGCGTTGACCTTGACCGAGACGTTGTCGCGCGATATCACGTCCTGCGGCTGCACGTCCATCGTGACCACCCTCAGGTCGACCCGCACCATCTGCTGCAGGCCGGGAATGACGATCACCAGGCCCGGACCCTTGACCTTCCAGAAACGCCCGAGCTGGAACACCACGCCGCGTTCGTACTCGCGCAGGATGCGAAAAGACGCGACGAGAAGAATCAGGATGACCGGCACGATGATGGTGCCGATACCCAGGTTGAAATCAAACATCATGTTGTTCTCCTTCTGAAGGTGCCGTCGGGCGGCCGGGTGGGTCCGCGGTATCCGGCTCCACTTCCAACACCAGGTTGTGCATGACCCGCACGCGCACGCGCTGGCCGGGTTGCAGGGGAGTGGCGCAGCGCACCTGCCAGCGCTCGCCCTGGACCTGAGCCCAGGCCTGCGCGCCCACCACGTGCAGCACCTCGCCGCGCGCGCCCACCAGCATCTCCTGCCCGCTGACCACGGGTGCGCGCCGGGCGCGCAACGCCATGCCGCCACCCAGCAGCACGCCGGCGCCGGCCACGATCGACAACCCGAAGATCAGCGGCAGCGGCACGCCCATGCCGGGCACATCGCGGTCGAACAGCAGCAGGCCGCCGGCCATGAAGGCCACGATGCCGCCCACGCCGAGCACACCAAACGACGGCGACAACAGCTCCGCGGCGAGCAGCGCGAAGCCAAGAAGGATCAGGCCCAGCGCGGCGTAGTTCACGGGCAGGAGCTGCAGCGAGAACAGCGCCATCAGCAGGCAGATCGCTCCGACCGTGCCGGGAATGCCGAAACCCGGCGATGAAAACTCGAACAACAGACCGTAGACACCGATCATGAGCAGGATCAACGCCAGGCTGGGGTTGGCGATCACGCCGAGCAGGCGGTAGCGCCAGTCGGGCGGATGCGATTCGATGGACATGCCCTGGGTGGCCAGCAGCAGCTCACCACTGGCCATGCGCACGCTGCGGCCATGGATCTGCCGCAGCAGGTCGGGAATGTCCGTCGCGACCACGTCCACCACCTTCTGCTTCAAGGCTTCGGCGGCCGTCAGGCTCACCGCCTCGCGCACCGCCAGTTCGGCCCACTGCGCATTGCGCCCGCGTTGCTCGGCCAGGCCCCGGATGAACGCGGCAGCGTCGTTCACCCGCTTGGCGGTCATGGCATCCATGGGCGCGGGCTCGTCCTTGTCGGCCGTGGGCGCCTCCTTGCGCGGCCCGTTCCGCGGTGCTTCGGCCGGCGGGCTCGGCGCGCCCGGCATGCCGATGGCCACCGGCGTGGCCGCCCCCAGTGTCGTGGCGGGCGCCATGGCGGCGATGTGGCTGGCGTAGAGGATGTAGGTACCGGCACTGGCCGCGCGCGCGCCTTGAGGACTGACATAGGTGGCCACGGGCACCGGCGAGGCCAGGATCGCCTGGATGATCTGGCGCATGGCACTGTCCAGACCGCCCGGCGTGTCCAGCACCAGCACCAGCAGGGTGGCGCCGCTGTCCCGCGCCTGGTCGATGCCGCGCACGACGTAGTCGGCGCTGGCCGGGCCGATGGCGCCTTCCACATTGAGCACCCGGGCGGACGGCGCCGCGTGCCCCGGCATCACAAGACCGGCCCAGCCAAGCAGCAGGCACAGCAGCCAGCGTGACCACGGGCGCGGCGGCACACGCAGACCTGTGACGTTGAAGGGCGATCCTCCAGACGCCAGGGCGCACACCGTTGCGCGGCTCGTCCGCATGGCACCTCCGCAGGAGACAGGGAAGGGTCAGTTTAGGCCGATGCACCGGCCCGCACAAACCCTGCACATGCGGCCCTGCCCGCGCCGTGGATGCCCTCAGGTGCTCAGCGCGGGGTAGTCGGTGTAGCCCTTCTCTCCACCGCCATAGAAGGTGGCGCGGTCGGGCGGATTGAAGGGCCCGCCCCGCTTCAGGCGCGCGACCAGATCGGGATTGGCGATGTAGGTCTTTCCGAAGGCCACAAGGTCGGCACCGTCGGCCAGGGCATGCTGGGCCAGCGCCAGGTCGTAGCCGTTGTTGACCATCCAGGCGCCCTGGCCACCGGCAGCCCGGTAGGCTGCGCGCAGGGCCGCGTAGTCGAACGGTCGGTCGTCGATTTCGCGCGGGCCGCCGGTGGCGCCTTCAATGAAATGCACGTAGGCCAACCCCAGCGGAGCCAGCTCGCGCATCACGTGCGCGAACAGCGGCTGCGGGTCGGCGTCGACCACGTCGTTGGCCGGCGTCACCGGTGAGAGGCGAATACCGGTGCGCCCCCCTCCGATGGCGCCGGTCACGGCGCGCACCACCTCCAGCAGCAGGCGCGCGCGGTTCTCGATCGGGCCGCCATAGGCATCGGTGCGCTGGTTGCTGCCGGTCTTGAGGAACTGGTCGATCAGGTAACCATTGGCGGCATGGATTTCCACGCCGTCGAAGCCGGCCTCGATCGCCGCGAGCGCAGCACGGCGGTAGTCGTCCACGATGCCGGGCAGCTCGGTGATGTCCAGCGCGCGCGGCTCCGAGGTCTCGACGAAGGTGGGTACGCCGTCCTTGATGAGCACCGTCTTGGTCTTGGCGCGGATCGCCGATGGCGCCACTGGCGCACCGCCACCGGGTTGCAGCTCGGTGTGCGAGACACGGCCCACATGCCACAACTGAGTGACGATCTTGCCGCCGGCCTGGTGCACGGCCGCGGTCACGCGCTTCCAGCCCTCGATCTGATCAGGCGCGTAGAGTCCGGGCACATCGGCATACCCCTGGCCCTGGTGGCTGATGGCCGTGGCCTCCGTGATCAGCAGCCCGGCGCTGGCACGCTGGGCATAGTAGGTCGCCATGAGCGGCGTGGGCACGGCGTTCGGCGCGCGGTTGCGCGTGAGCGGCGCCATGACGACGCGGTTGGCCAGCGCGATGTCGCCAGCGGTGAAAGGGTCGAACAGGCGGGTCATGTCAGGGCGTGAAGGGGGGTTCAAGGAGCGGACGATTGTGCGCAACCGATCCAGCCAGGCTGCAGGCGGCCGGAAAAAGGCCGCGCCAGCGCAGGGATGTTCGCGGGTCTCGCGCGGCAAGCGCCGTGTTGTGCTGGGCCGCTGCGCTCAGCCGACCACCAGCCGGATGGCGGGCAGCACACGCTCGGATTCGGCGCGGCGCTCCAGCGCCAGGCGCATGTTCATCTGCGCGACTTCGGTGTGCTCGGTGGCCAGCGCCTGCGCACGCGCGCCCTCGCCGCGCCGCAACGCGTCGAACAGCATGTGGTGCTGGCGGTGCGCGTACAGCATCCAGTCGCGGTCCAGCGCCACCGTGCCCTGCATCGGCAGCATGGCCGAGGCGGGTGCGAACGGCAGCTTGTCGTTGAGTTCCACGGCGCGCTGCAGGGCGCGGTTGCCGCTGGCCTCCAGGATCAGCGCGTGGAAACGGTCGTTCATCACCGCGTAGGCGGCGTAGCTCTCGATGGTCAGCGGGTTGTCGGCCAGCAGGCGGTCGCCCTCGTCGAGCACGTTCTGCAACTGGCCCTGCAACTGGCGCGAGACACCGTGCTCGGCCACCAAGCGCGCGGCCATGCCTTCGAGGTGCCCGCGCACCGCGATGGCATCCGTCACCTCCTGCGCGGTGAACTGACGCACCAGGTATTTGCCGGTGTCGTTGGCCTCCACCAGACCTTCCTGCTCCAGGGTCACGAGGGCGGCACGAACGGGTGTGCGCGAGGCCCCCAGGCGTTCGGCCAGTTGCTGCTCGGCCAGCCGCTGCCCGGGCTCGAACTGCCCGCTCAGGATCAGGTCGCGCAGTTGCATCAACACGGTGTCTTGCAGGTTCATGGCGCAAACTGTACACGGAAATGAAAAAACGGGATACCATTTGCACCACACACCCCCTACCCGTATCCGGAGCCCGACATGAAAGCCGAACTCAACCAACGTCTCACCCAGGTCGGCCCCGGCACGCCCGGCGGAGAGCTGCTGCGCCGCTACTGGCAGCCCGTGGCCCTGCTGGACGAGTTCGATCCCGCACTGGACCCGCAGATGGCCGTGCGCCCGGTCAAGGCGGTGCGCGTGCTGGGCCAGAACTTCGTGCTGTTCCGCGACGCGCAGGGTGCGTTCGGACTGCTTGACCGCGACTGCCCGCACCGGGGCGCCGACCTGGCCTACGGCCGCAATGAGGGCGACGGCTTGCGCTGCCCCTTTCACGGCTGGAAGTTCGACACCACCGGCCAGTGCATCGAAACCCCGGCCGAGCCCGCTGGCAGCACGATGTGCACCCGCATCCGCCAGCGCAGCTACCCGCTGCTGCAGAAGAGCGGCGTGCTGTTCGGCTGGTTCGGCCCCGAAGACCAGACGCCGCCGCCCTTTCCCGCGCTCGACTGCTTCAGCGCGCCCGAGAGCCACACCTTTGCCTTCAAGGGCCTGTGGCATTGCAACTGGCTGCAGTCGCTCGAAGTCGGCATCGACCCGGCGCACGCCTCTTACCTGCACCGCTTCTTCAACGACGGTTCACTGGAAGACAGTTACGGCAAGCAGTTCCGCGGCGCCAGCGCCGGCGATGTGGGCGGCGAGCGCTGGCCCATGACGCGCGTGATGCGCGAATTCGGCCAGCCCGTCATCTCGTTCGAGAACAAGCCCTATGGCCTGCAGCTCACCGCGCTGCGGCCCATGACGGACGAACTCACCCATGTGCGCGTGACCAACGCGGTGTTCCCGCAGACCTTCGTGATCCCGCTCTCGGAGACCATGACCATCACCCAGATGCACGTGCCGGTGGACGACACGCACAACTACTGGTACGCCTTCTTCACCAGCTTCACCACCCCGGTCGACAAAGACGCCATGCGCACACCGCGCCTGCAGGCCGTGACGCTGCCCGACTACATCCCCAAGTCCGGTCGGCACAACAACTGGGGCTTCAACGCCGAGGAACAGCAGACCCGCACTTACCTGGGCATGGGCGAGGACGACATCAACGTGCACGACCAGTGGGCCTGCGAGAGCATGGGCGCGATCCAGGACCGCACGCGCGAACACCTGGGCACGACCGACAAGGTCATCGTGACACACCGGCGCATGCTCGCGCAGGCGATCGACACCGTGGAGCAAGGCGGCACGCCGCCCGGCATCGCAGACCCGGCGCTGCACGCCAGCATTGCCGGGCCCGACACGGTCGACGGCATCGCACCGGCCCTGGGCTGGGAAACCTGGTGGCAGGACGCGGTGCGCGAGAAGCGCGAAGGCGCGCCCTGGCACACACACAACGCACCCGTCGCCGAAACGGCGGGCGCGAAATGACCTCGTTCGCCCAGACCTGCGCCATCCACACCGCCCAGCGCGAAGCCGCGTGCGAGCGCGTGGCTCGACTGATCGAATCCAGCGGCATCGAGCTGGTGCGCTTTGGCTGGTGCGACGCTCACGGCATGCTGCGTGGCAAGACCCTCGCCGCCCGCGCGGCGGTGCGCGCGCTGCGCGATGGTGTGGGCATGGTCGGCACGCTGATGCTCAAGGACACAGCCGACCGCACCGCCTGGAAGGTGTTCGAACCCGGCGGCGCGGCCGAACTGCCTGGCTTCGCCGGTGCGGCCAACCTGTTGTTGCTGCCCGACCCGGACAGCTTCACCACCCTGCCCTGGCTGGAACGCACCGGCTGGCTGCGTTGCCAGCCCTGGTTTGCCGATGGCACGCCCGTGCCGCTGGACACGCGGCGCCTGTTGCAGGCCGCGCTTGCACGACTCGGCGAGAAGGGCTACGGGCTCAAGACCGGACTGGAGGTCGAGTTCCACATTTACCGCATCACCGATGCGAGGCCGCAGCTCGACCCCGAACGCGCGGCCTGGCCTGGCCTGCCGCCCGCGGTGGAGATGATCCACCCTGGCTACAACCTCCAGTCCGAGGCCATGGTGGACCTGGCCGACGAGCCGCTGCGCATCGTGCAGCGCACCGCGCAGGCGCTCGGGCTGCCGCTGCAGTCGCTGGAGATCGAACTCGGGCCCAGCCAGGTGGAAGCGGTGTTCGATGCGACCGACGCGCTCACCGCCGCCGACCAGATGGTGCTGTTCCGCAACGGCGTGCGCCAGGCGCTGCGCCGCGCCGGCTTCCACGCCACCTTCATGTGCCGCCCGCCGTTCCCGAACATCATGTCCAGCGGCTGGCACCTGCACCAGTCGCTGGCGGAGCTGAAGACCGGCCGCAACGCCTGCGTGCGTGAGGCGCCCGCGACGGGCACCTCGCGCACGGACGCCACACACACGCTGTCGGACGCGGGCGCGCACTGGCTCGCGGGCCTGCTGGCACACGCGCGCGGCATGACCGTACTGTGCACGCCCACCATCAACGGCTTCGCGCGCTTCCGGCCGAACGCGCTGGCGCCGCAGGCCGTGCTGTGGGGACAGGACAACCGCGGCGCCATGCTGCGCGTGGTGGGCGCGGCCGGCGACGGCGCCACGCGCATCGAGAACCGCGTGGGCGAACCGGCGGCCAACCCTTATCTCTACATGGCCGCGCAGATCCATGCCGGGCTCGACGGCCTGGCGCGCGCCGACCTGCCTCCGCCGGCCAGTGAGTCGCCCTACGCGACGGACCACCAGCAGCTGCCCACCTCGCTCGGCGAAGGCCTGGATGCGCTGCGCGCGGACGAAGCGCTGTGCCAGTCGCTGGGCCAGGACTTCGTGCGCTACTTCTGCCGCATCAAGCAAAGCGAGATCGACCGCCACGCCCAGGCCGAGGACAAGACCGACTTCGAACGCCGCGAGTACTTCGCCAGAACCTGAGCCACGGCTTCCCCATGATCCATATCCGACTCATCCACGCCGACCAGACGGTGCATGACATCCAGGCCGAGCCCGGCCACAGCCTCATGAAGGCCGCTGTGGACGCCAACGTCAAGGGCATCGAGGGCGACTGCGGCGGCAGCCTGACCTGTGCCACCTGCCACGTGATGATCGACCCGCCGTGGCTGGATCGGCTGCCGGCGCCGGTGGCCGATGAAACCGACATGCTCGATTTCGCCGCCAGCCCAGTGGTGCCCCAAAGCCGCCTGAGCTGCCAGGTGCGGCTGACGCCGGAGCTCGACGGCATGGTGGTGCGGCTGCCCGCATCCCAGTATTGAGTTGACCGCCTGCCCCGAACGGACAGACCACGCGCATGGCACACTGATGCCCTTGCCTGCATCCCTAGCTCCCACCACCATGCCAGACACCCGATTCACCTTCGCCCCACCGGCCACCGTCAGCGTGCCGGTGCTGGGCCGGCCCGAGCGCTTTCCGGTTCACCGCATCTACTGCGTGGGTCGCAACTACGAGGAACATGCGAAGGAAATGGGCTTCACCGGCCGCGAGCCGCCGTTCTTCTTTCTCAAGCCGGCCGACGCCATCGTCGTCGCCGAAGCGGGCCAGACGGCCACCATTCCCTACCCCAGCCTCACGGGCAACCTGCACCACGAGATCGAGCTGGTGGTGGCCATCGGCACAGGCGGCCGCAACATCAAGGCCACCGACGCGGCCAGGCACATCTATGGCTACGCAGTGGGCCTGGACATGACGCGGCGCGACCTGCAGAACGACATGAAAAAGCAGGGCCGCCCCTGGTGCATCGGCAAGGGCTTCGACCACTCGGCGCCCATCGGCCCCATCACACCGGCCGCGCAGGCGGGCGAGGTGAATGAAGCCCCGATCTGGCTGCAGGTCAATGGCGCTGATCGCCAGCGCAGCACGGTCGCCAAGCTGATCTGGAATGTGAACGAGACCATCGAACACCTGTCGCAGGCATGGGAACTGCAGGCGGGTGACCTGATCTACACCGGCACGCCCGAGGGTGTGAACGCGGTGGTTCGTGGCGATCTCATGCACGGCGGCGTGGACGGCCTCACGCCCATTTCGGTGCGCGTGGCCTGACATGCCCGTGCAATGGCACAACCGAGGGTAAGACCCCTGCCAGCACCACGATGTGCTGTCGTAAGCTCTTGTCCACTTTTTTTCATCGACCTCAGGAGAACCTTCACATGATCCAACGCAGAACCCTGCTCCAGTCCGGTGCCGCCGTGGCGCTCGGCGCGCCCGCTCTCGCAGGCTTTGCCCAGCAAAGCGTCACGCTCAAGTTCCACACCTTCATGTCGCCGCAATCCAACGTGTGGCTGAACATGCACAAGGCCTGGATGGACAAGGTCGAGAAGGAGTCGGGCGGGCGCATCAAGTTCGAGGCCTATCCCGCGATGCAGCTCGGGGGCTCGCCGGTGCAGCTGTACGACCAGGTGCGCGACGGAGTCGTCGACGTGGTGTGGACGCTGCCGGGCAACACCCCGGGCCGCTTCCCGCGCATCGAGGTGTTCGAGCTTCCGTTCATGATGAACAACGCCGAAGCCACGTCCAAGGCGTACTGGGAGTACGTGCAGACCATGGCGGCGGACGAGTTCAAGGAAGTGCAGCCGATCGCGCTGCAGGTGCACGGCCCCGGCATGTTCCACATGCGCAGCAAGCAGATCAAGACCGCGGAAGACCTGCGCGGCTCCAAGGTGCGCGGCCCGACCCGTCAGATCACCAAGATGCTCGGCTACCTCGGCGCCACGCCCGTGGGCATGCCGCTGCCGCAGATTCCGGACGCCCTCTCCAAGGGCGTGATCGACGGCTGCGTGATTCCCTGGGAAGTGGTGCCCTCGGTGAAGGTGCATGAACTCACCAAGTTCCACAGCGAGTTCGACCCCGCTGGCGGCGCGCTCTACACCACCACCTTCGTGATGGCGATGAACCGCAACAAGTACGCGTCCCTGGCGCCTGACCTCAAGGCCGTCATCGACAAGAATTCCGGCCTGGCCACGTCGGGCTGGCTGGGCAAGACGCAGCAGGCCGGCGACGGCCCTGGCCGCGAGCAGGCGGTCAAGCAGGGCAACAGCATCTACACCATTCCCGCGGCCGAGGCGCAGGAGTTCAAGCGCAAGGCGCGCCTGGTGGAAATCGAGTGGGTGCAGGACATGGACAAGCGCGGCTTCAAGGGCCAGGAACTGCTCGACACCGCGAAGGCATTGATCGCCAAGCACGGCAAGAAGGCCTGAACCAGGCTCCCTCGCTGAATACCGGGCCCAGGCCCGGTATTTTTTTGCGCGCCGGAAACCCGCATCCTCCAGAAGCACCACGGAACCGGCTTTGCCGGGCCGCGGGTGCTGCCCCCTTGAAGGGGGTGGCGCGAAGCGACGCGGGGGGTGAGCCTTTAAACTGCCGCGATGCTGCGCCCACCCGCCAAACACTGCCGCAACTGCGGCACCGCCGTCGAACAACGTCTGCCCGATGACGGCGACACCCGCGTCCGCGCCGTCTGCCCCGCTTGCCACACGGTGCACTACGACAACCCGCTCGTCGTCGTCGGCACGGTGCCAGTGTGGGGTGATGCGGGCCAGTACGTGCTGCTGTGCAAGCGCAACATCGAGCCGCGCTGGGGCAAGTGGACGCTGCCGGCGGGTTTCATGGAGCTCGGTGAAACCACCGCCGAAGGTGCGGCCCGCGAGACCGACGAGGAAGCCGGTGCGAAATACGAGATCGGCGACATCTTCACGCTGATGAACGTGGCGCGCGTGGGCCAGCTGCACATCTACTACCGCGCGCGCCTGCTCAGCGAGCATTTCAACCCGGGCCACGAAACCATCGAGGCGCGCCTGTTCACCGAAGACCAGATTCCCTGGGACGAGATCGCTTTTCGCACCGTCAAGGAAACACTGGAACACTACTTCGCCGACCGGCGCGCCGGCCACTTCGGCTTTCACGCCTTCGACATCGCCTGAGCCCGCGCATGAACACCGCGCGCGCCTGGCCTCTCGTGCTGCGCCTGGGGACCGCGCAGACGCTGGCCTGGGGTTCCACCTATTACCTGCCCGCCATGCTCGCCAAACCCATGGCGCAAGGCCTGGGCTTGCCGGAAATCCACGTGTGGACGGCCTTCAGCGCCGCGATGCTGCTGTCGGCCGCGCTGGGCCCGTTCGCGGGTCGCGCCATCGACCGCTGGGGCGGGCGACCGGTGCTCATGGGCACCAGCCTGCTGCTCGCCGCCGGCCTTGCAACGCTGTCGCAGACCCAGGGCACCGTGGGCCTCGCGCTGGCCTGGCTGCTGATCGGCCTGGCCATGGGTGGCGGACTTTATGAGGCCGCCTTCGCCACGCTGGTGCGTCTGCAGGGCACCGGGGCGCGTGCCTCGATCACCGGCATCACGCTCATCGCGGGCTTTGCCAGCACGGTGAGCTGGCCGCTGAGCGCCTGGCTGGAAGCTGAATTCGGCTGGCGCGGTGCCTGCCTGGGCTGGGCCGGCCTGCACCTGCTGCTGGGCCTGCCGCTCAATGCCAGCATCCCGCGTGCCGCGGCGGTCCTCGCACCGTCGCGCGTCGCGCAGGTCGATCCGGCGCCAGCGAGTGGCGAGGGCACGCCTGCGCCACCGCGCTACACCGCCTGGATCCTGTCCTACGTGTTCGCCTCCACATGGTTCGTCTCCACCGCCATGGCCTCGCACCTGCCGCAACTGCTGGTGGCCAGCGGCGCGACGCTGGCGGGCGCGGTGGCCATCGGGGCGCTGGTCGGGCCGGCGCAGGTGGCCGGGCGGCTGCTGGAATTCGGCTTCCTGCGGCGCCTGCACCCCTTGCTGGCCGCGCGCGCCGCCACACTGGGCCATCCGCTGGGTGTCGCCTGCTGGATGCTTCTGGGCCCGGTGGCGGGGCCGGTGTTCGCGGTGCTGCATGGCGCGGGCAACGGCATCCTGACGATTGCCAAGGGCACGCTGCCGCTGGTGTATTTCGGCCCGAACGGCTATGGGCAGCGCCAGGGCCTGATCATGGCGCCCTCGCGCGTGGCGCAGGCCTTTGCCCCGCTGGTGTTCGGTGCCTGCATCGAACGCTGGGGCGCGAACGCGCTGTGGATCTCCAGCGCACTGGGCCTGAGCGCGCTGGCCTGCCTGCTGTGGCTGCGAACCGGGCCGCGTCGCTAGGGCCTTACAGGGCCGCGGTGTCTGGCGCTGGCCAGTCCAGCAGCTCGGCCAGGCGCCGCACCACCCAGACCGACTCGGCCTCGCTCACCACCACGGGCTCCATCCGAAGGCCCTGCAGGCAACGCTCGAGCACATCGGACTCGGTGATGCCCAGGCTGAACTCCATCTGGCGCGCGGTATCCGTGAGCATCTGCGCCATGTCCTCGCACAGCTCGTAGCGCGCGGTCAGATCGTCGCGCGGCAAGCCGGGTTTCTGGCGTCCGGGCGCGAGGTACAGCGCAATAAACGACGGGGGAATTTCAATCTGAGGTTCGTCGGACATGGCGCATTGTCGTCAGATGGCGCACGACGCCTCGGGCAGGCCATCCAGCGCGCGCTGGCACGCGCACGAGCAGGTGCCGGGGCCCGTCCACGCAGACCACCATCAACACCAGCGCTAAACCAGCGGCCTTCGCGGCACCCAGCGGCACCGGTCGGGTCACGCGGCGCGGCGGGCCGCCGGCGCCTTGCCTCGGTTGTCGAGCACGGTCTGGCGCACCGCCTGGGCCAGGCGGCCGCTGGACTCAGCGGCCAGAAAGCGGGCTTCGATCGCGTCCACCGGGTCCGCCGATTCCGCCTGGCGGGCAACGGCGTCGTAGCGGGCAATGGCCTCGCGCGCTTCCTGTACCGTCAGGCCGGTTTCCTCGGCAATGCGCCCCAGCGTGGCCCAGTATTCGATCTGGCCCGCCACCGAACGGCGCTGTGGCTGCGCCGCCTCACGCGCCTGCCGCACCAGGCCCGCGGGCAACTTGACGGATGAAAATGCGCTGCTGGTGGTTGACATGGCAGTTCTCCTGTATGGCGCATTTTGCGCCATATGGGATAACATGGCAACCGCGCGGCTCTTTCACACGCAGCTTCCTCCCAAGAGATCATGAAAAAACAGGGCACCGTGGTGCGCTGGGACAGCACGAAAGCCTTCGGCTTCATCCGCTGCCCGCAGATCACCGCCGACGTCTTCTTCCACCAGCGCGACTTCAGCGGCCCGGGCATGCCTGCCGAAGGGCTTCAGGTGACGTTCGAGGACATCCACGTCGGCGGCAAGGGGCCACGCGCGCTCTCCGTGGAGCCGGCGCGCAATGCGATCGTCGCTGCCCCCCCCGCGCCGCCGCCGACACCCGTCGCCGCCGAGCTGCTGCCACGCAGCCAGCCAGCGGTGCGTTCGCGCTCGCAGTGGCAGAAGCGGCGCGAAGAACGGCCCCTGTGGATCGGCCTGGGCCTGATCGCCTTCTGGCTGCTGCTGTGGCTGATCGGCATCGGCATGGGGCGCTTCCCCTGGGTCATCCTGACCGCCGTGGTGCTTGTCAACCTGGCCACGTTCTACATGTACTGGCGCGACAAGGACGCCGCCATCCATGAAGTCCAGCGCGTGCCCGAGGACTGGCTGCATGCGCTGGCGGTGGCGGGCGGCTGGCCAGGCGCGTGGTTCGCGCAACAGATCCTGCGCCACAAGACCAGAAAGCAGCCGTTCCGCCTGATTTACTGGGGCACGGTGGCGGTCAACATGCTGGCCCTGCTGGCCTGGATCGTGTGGCCCAGTATTCGGTGACACCCCCGCGCCGACATCGGCGTCTGAATTTCAGCGCGGCTTGCGCTTGCCCGTGCCCACCGGCGAGCCGGGGCGCCCGGCGCCGGTCACGCGCGGCGGCAGGCCGGTGTGCTGCGTGAGCAGGCGGCCCTTGCCCGGTTGCGCGGCCTTGCCCACCGGCGTGCTGTTCTTGCGGCGCGCGCTCTGGTAGCTGCCATCCGTCATCGGCTGGAACGTGGGAATGAGGTGGTGTTTGCCATTGCCGATCAGGTCGGCGCGGCCCAGGGTCTTGAGCGCCTCGCGCAGGAGCGGCCAGTTGTTCGGGTCGTGGTAGCGCAAGAAGGCCTTGTGCAGGCGCCGGCGCTTGTCGCCACGCACGATGTCCACGCGCTCGCCGCGCTCGTCGCGGTGGATGCCCTTGAGCGGGTTCAGGCTGGTGTGGTACATGGCCGTGGCCGTGGCCATGGGGCTGGGGTAGAAGGTCTGCACCTGGTCGGCGCGGAATCCGTTCTTCTTCAACCACACCGCCAGGTTCATCATGTCTTCGTCGCTGGTGCCCGGGTGGGCCGCGATGAAGTACGGGATGAGGTACTGCTTCTTGCCCGCTTCCTCGCTGAACTTCTCGAACAGCTGCTTGAAGCGGTCGTAGCTGCCGATGCCCGGCTTCATCATTTTCGACAGCGGCCCGCCTTCCGTGTGCTCGGGCGCGATCTTCAGGTACCCGCCCACGTGGTGCTGCACCAGCTCCTTCACGTACTCCGGGCTCTGGATGGCGAGGTCGTAGCGCAGGCCGGAGCCGATCAGCACCTTCTTGATGCCGCGCAGTTCTCGCGCGCGGCGGTAAATCTTGATCAGCGGGCCGTGGTCGGTGGTGAGGTTCGAGCAGATGCCGGGGTAGACGCAGCTCGGCTTGCGGCAGGCGGCCTCGATCTCGGGCGTGCGGCAGCCCAGGCGGTACATGTTGGCGGTGGGGCCACCGAGGTCGGACACCACGCCGGTGAATCCTTCGACCTTGTCGCGAATGTCCTCCACCTCCTTGATGATGGATTCTTCCGAGCGGCTCTGGATGATGCGGCCCTCGTGCTCGGTGATCGAGCAGAAGGTGCAGCCGCCGAAGCAGCCGCGCATGATGTTCACGCTGAAGCGGATCATTTCCCAGGCCGGAATCTTGGTCGCGCCGTCGTGCCTGCCGTGCTCGTCGGCGTAGGCCGGGTGCGGGCTGCGCGCGTACGGCAGGTCGAAGACAAAGTCCATCTCGGCCGTGGTCAGCGGGATCGGCGGCGGGTTGATCCACACGTCGCGCGCGGTCGCACCTTCACCATGCGCCTGCACCAGCGCACGGGCGTTGCCGGGGTTGGCCTCGACGTGCAGCACGCGGTTGGCGTGGGCATAGAGCACGGGGTCGCTCCTGACCTGTTCGTAGCTGGGCAGGCGGATCACCGAGCGGTCTCGCGCCGGCGGCTTGCGCTTGCCTGGCAGGTTGGGGTTGGGCACGAACTTCAGTGTCTGGATCGCGGGGTTGGCTTCCGCCGGCGGGGCATCGCCCTCTTCCTTCGCGCAACTCTGCCCCTGGGCCTGCGCCTGCTCGCTGGTGGTCAGGTAGGGGTTGATGTGATCGTCCACCCGGCCCGGCAGGTCCACCTCGCTCGAATCGATCTCGATCCAGCCGGCGGCGGTGGGGTCGCCGGGGCGGCGCACGAACGCGGTGCCGCGCACGTCGGTGATCTGCTCGATGGGTTCACGCGCGGCAATGCGGTGCGCCACTTCCACCAGCGCGCGCTCGGCGTTGCCGTACAGCAGCAGGTCGCATTTGCTGTCGACCACCACGCTGCGACGTACCTTGTCGCTCCAGTAGTCGTAATGCGCGATGCGGCGCAGGCTGCCCTCGATGCCGCCGAGCACGATGGGCACGTCCTTGAAGGCCTCGCGGCAGCGCTGGCTGTAGACGATGGCCGCGCGGTCGGGGCGCTTGCCGCCCACGTCGCCTGGCGTGTAGGCGTCGTCGCTGCGGATCTTGCGGTCCGCCGTGTAGCGGTTGATCATGGAATCCATGTTCCCGGCGGTCACGCCCCAGAACAGGTTGGGCTTGCCCAGGGCCTTGAAGGCCTCGGCGCTGGTCCAGTCGGGCTGGGCGATGATGCCCACGCGAAAGCCCTGCGCCTCCAGCACGCGACCCACCACGGCCATGCCGAAGCTGGGGTGGTCCACATAGGCGTCGCCGGTCACCAGAACGATGTCGCAGCTGTCCCAGCCGAGCTGCTCCATCTCGACGCGGCTCATCGGCAGGAAGGGCGCGACCCCGAACCGCCGGGCCCAGTACGGGCGGTAGCTGGTGATCGGCTTGGCGGCGCGCGCGAAGAAAGAGACGTCGAGGGGAGCGTTCATGGGGCTGGCACAGACCCGGAGCGCGGGTGGGTGGGAAACCCGTGATTTTACGGGGCCACCCTCTTTTCGGGGGACTGCAGGGCTTCTTGGCCGCCCAGCCCCCTCACCTGGGCTTGAGTTGCCAGTCGGGCACCGCCTGGGGTGCCTTGCGCACCACGCGCCGCTGATCGAGTTTCTGGGCAGCGAGCCGGGCCGTGAACTCGAGGTTCTTCAGGTCTTCGATGTTGGGTTGATCCTGCGGGTGAAAGCTGAAGCAGCACAGCGTGCCATAGATGTCGCCGTTCTCCAGCACGATGGGCACGCTGATGTGCGTACCGATGGGAAAAGGCAGTCCCTTGAGCAGGGGCGCGGACGCGGGATGGGCCGTGGCGTCGGCAATGAACCGGGGCAGGCGGCCATCGACCACGCGCTGACACCAGGAGCGCTCCAGTGGCTCCGAGTCTCCTTTGCTGATCACGGGCGAGTCCGGCGCCTGGGACACGTGACGGAACACGCGCTGGCCTTCCGTGAACTCGGAGACGAACACCACATCCATCTTCATGCGCTCGCGCAACAGGCGCAGCACATCGAAGACGGATTGGTCGACGAGTTCGTCAGAGGCATCGGAGGTGGCCACCAGCAACTCGGTGACCTGGACGGTGAGATCGTCGGCCTTGTAGCCGAGGTCGTTCAGGGGGTTCATGGCGTTTTTATAAACCGTGCCCGCTCAATCGGCGAGATCCGATCCGAGGGAATGGGCAATGAGACGGTCAAAAAATGTTTCCAGTTGTCGCTGTTCGTTGGCGGACAGACAGCCAAATATCTCGGCGTTACGCCGTGCGATCAGCCGCATCACGCGCTTCCACAAGGGCCTTCCACTGCGTGTGAGCGTGAGCACCACCGCGCGCGCGTCGGTCTCGCTGGCCGACTTGAGCACCAGGCCGCGGTCCACCAGCATCTGCGCCGCACGGCTGGCCTGTGCCTTGTCCAGGTTGGCACGCGCCGCAAGGTCGTTGATGGACAAGGGCGCGAACTGGCCGATCGCCGCAAGGCAGCGCCCCTCGCCCACCCCGAGCCCGAGTTCCGCGGCATAGGCCTCGCTGCTGTGGCGGTCGCTGAGCTTGTGCAACCGGTGCAGGCGGTACGTCAGGAAGTCCTGCAGCAGCGGCATGTCAGCGTCCACGTGCCGCCTCCTGGTCGCACCGGTCCCTGGCGTTGGCAATCAGTGGCAGCACCTGTTGCGCATGCTCGAAGCGGCTCATGAGGGAGAGACACAGCATCGACAGGAACAGCGGTGCCTGTGCTTCACCCACCTGCGACATCGCCTCGCACACGGCGCTGTAGCTCTGGTCCAGATCGGCATCGGTCATGCGCACACTCCTGTGTCTTTCAGGGCCGCTCGCAGCGGCGAAGGGTCCAGGCCGTGCCAACGGCCCATCACGTAGCCGTCGGGACGCACCAGCACCAGCGCGGGCTCATCCGGCCCTCGAAGCCCATAGCGCTGCCAGGCCTGGCTCTGCGCATCGGTTCCTGGCTGGATGTCGAACGTGGCCACACCGAGCTCGGCCAGATCAGGGCCGACACCGCCAAAAGCCAGGCACACGAAACCCTGCCCGAAGTGGCTGCTGAGGTGGAACGTGCCGTGCCTGCCATGCAGCTGGGCTTCGGGAGCGGGCGCGCCCGGCGCGGCCATGGCGTTCGTCCAGCGGTCGTCCTGCACCGCGTTCAGCGGCGACCCGGTGTAAGTGATGGGAGCGGACTGGCGCGGGTTGATCAGGGAGCGCACCTGCGCGTCGCTCACGGCCAGCCGCAGCGTGGCCTCGCGCATCAGGCGGTAGGCGAAGTCGGGCGGGGCCATGAACTCGGTGCTCTTGGCTCCGTAGGCGATGTTCTCGCGCGTGGCGTGCACGCGCTCGGTGGAGTACGAATCGAGCAGGGCATCGGGCGATTCACCGCGCAGCACCCGGGCCAGCTTCCAGGCCAGGTTGCCCGCGTCGTCCAGGCCCGAGTTGAGGCCCCGCACGCCGAAGATGGGCACCAGGTGGGCGGCATCGCCCGCGAACAGCACACGGCCATGCCGGTAGCTCGGCAAGGTCAGGCACTTGGCGTTGTAGATCGAGATCCACAGCGGCTCCCAGGGCTCGTTCTCGCCGATCATGGCCAGGTGGCTCTGCACGCGGGGCAGCACGTTCTCGGGCTTGACCGCTTCCTCCGGATCTTCGTCATCGCGGATCTGGTAGTCGATGCGCCACACGTCGTCGGGCTGGCGGTGCATGAGGATGGTGGAACCTGGGTTGGACGGCGGGTCGAACCAGGCCAGGCGCTCGACCGCGCGGCGCGTCTTCTGCACGATGTCAACGATCACGTACTTGCCGTCGTACTGCGTGCCTTCGAGCTGCAGGCCGAGCTGTTCGCGCACTGTGCTGCGCCCGCCGTCGCAGGCCACGAGAAATTCCGCATGCACCGTCTGTGCACCCTCAGGCGTCTGTATGCCCACCCGCACGCCGTCCCGCTGGGGATGCACCGCCTCAATGCGGCTTCCCCAATGGACACCGGACACGTTGCCCGCCGCCTGCGCGGCGCGGTGAGCGAACTCTTCCACGTAGAACTGCTGGATGTTGACCATGGGCGCGAAGCGCTGCGTCGGCTCACTCGGCATCTCGAAATGCAGGACCTCGGCATCTCGCCAGTGGCTGCGCCCACCCACCCAGCTCAGGCCCTTGTCCACCAGCGGCGCATCGGCGCCCACCCAGCCCAGGATTTCCTGCGATCGGCGCGAGATGCAGATCGCGCGGCTGCCGCTGCAATAGCCCTCGTCGGCCTCGATCACCACGTTGTGAATGCCCTGCTTCGTCAGCAGTGCCGACAGCGTGAGGCCGACCGGACCGCCACCAGCGATCAGCACTGGAACTGTGGAATTGTTTGTTTGATTCATGGCATCTATTTAGTTGCGTGCGCAACTTTACATCAAACAAGTTGCAAGCACAACTATATGCGCGAGCTTCAAGACCTGTCACTCAGGCAACTGGTGCAAGACCATCCGCTGCCTAAGATGAACGCTCCATACGAGGAGACATCCATGCCCGAATTCACCACCCTGCGCATCGACAAGAACCCGGCACAGCCGCGCGTCGCCCGCCTGCTGCTCAACCGACCGGAGCGCCTCAATGCCATCAACGACCTGATGCCGCGGGAGATCCGCGCCGCTGTGGACTGGGCCAACGCCGACGAGGAGGTGCACGTGATCGTGGTCGAAGGCGCGGGCAAGGGCTTCTGCGGTGGCTACGACCTGTCCCTGTTCGGAGAGGGCGAAATCGACCACCCCTGCCAGCAGGAACGCCACCCCTGGGACCCGATGGACGACTACGCCTTCATGAAGCGCAACACGGAGGACTTCATGGCGCTGTGGCGCAGCCCCAAGCCCACCATTGCGAAAGTGCATGGCGCGGCGGTGGCTGGCGGCAGCGACATTGCCCTGTGCTGCGACCTGCTGGTCATGGCCGAGGACGCGCGCATTGGCTACATGCCCACACGCGTCTGGGGCTGCCCCACCACCGCCATGTGGACCTACCGTCTCGGCGCCACCCGCGCCAAGCAGATGATGTTCACAGGCAACGTGATCGACGGCCGTACCGCGGCTGCCTGGGGGCTGGCCAATGAAGCCGTGCCAGCGGATCGGCTTGATGCGGCAACGATGCAACTGGCTGAGCGCATCGCGGGTGTGCCGCGCTCGCACCTGGCGATGCACAAGATGGTGGTCAACCAGGTCATGCTCACCATGGGCCTGGAACAGACGCAAACGATGGCCACCTTGTTCGACGGCATCACGCGCCACAACCCCGAGGGCCTGTGGTTTCGCCGGCATGCTCAGGCGGCGGGCTTCAAGGACGCCGTGCAGTGGCGCGACAGCGGCCGGGCGATTCCCGAAGGCGATGAAGCCCGCGCGCTCGTGAGCGAAATGGAGAACCGGAAACGGTCGGCGCTGAAAGAAAAATGAAACCGCATGTACGGTTCATCTCGTTACCCCTCTTACGGAACGTCCAGGAATGTAAGGTGCATGGCGCTTAGCATGACCGCTTCACTTTTTGAAGGAGATGGCATGGCACTGCACTTTGGCAAACGCGAAACCGAACAACCCAAGACCCTGAACTCCGGCATGGCGACTCCCCGGTATGGCCAGCCCGCGAGCAGCGCGGCTGCCTCGCAGGCCCAGGCACAGTCCCCCACCACGCCCAGTGCCGCCGCGGATGTGGAAGCCCCATCCCCGGCCAAAGCCACAGGCGCCACGCCCGAGGGCGGCAGCAAGCTCACTGTCGGCCCCAACATCAAGCTCAAGGGTGTCGAAATCACCGATTGCGACACCCTGGTGGTCGAGGGTCTGGTGGAAGCCACGATGGACTCTCGCGTGATCCAGATCGCGCAGCAGGGCGAGTTCAAGGGTTCGGCCGAGATCGACATCGCCGAAATCCGCGGCGTGTTCGACGGCAACCTCACGGTGCGCCAGAAGCTGGTGATCTATGCCACCGGCAAGGTCACGGGCAAGATCAACTACGGCAAGGTCGTGATCGAGGAAGGCGGCCAGCTCTCGGGCGAAATCCAGTGCTCGTCTTCGGCGAGCGCGAAGTACCCGACCCAGCGCACCATGGCCCTGGCGGCCTGATCCCGGCTTGGGCGCACGCCCGGCACGCAGTGGCGGCCGGGCGCCGCCGTTGCCCGCCCCCGGCGGCCCCGTTATGCTCGGGGACATGTACGCCGACTTCTTCGGGTTGAAGCAGGACCCGTTCTCCATCGCGCCCGATCCGCGCTACCTCTTCATGAGCGAGCGCCACAGGGAGGCGCTGGCGCACCTTCTCTACGGCATCCGGGGTGGCGGTGGTTTCGTGCTGCTCAGCGGCGAGATCGGTGCCGGCAAGACCACCATCTGCCGCTGTTTCCTGGAGCAGATTCCCGAACGCTGCCGGGTCGCCTACATCTTCAATCCCAAACTCACGGTCGGTGACCTGCTAAAGACCATCTGCCGCGAGTTCCACGTCGAAGTCCGGCACGAGGGCATCGGCCCGGCCACGATCAAGGACTATCTCGACCCATTCAACGAGTACCTGCTGCGCAGCCATGCCCAGGGCGAGCGCAACGTGCTCATCATCGACGAAGCGCAGAACCTCACGCCCCACGTGCTCGAACAGCTGCGCCTGCTCACCAATCTGGAAACCAGCGAACGCAAGCTGCTGCAGATCATCCTGATCGGTCAGCCCGAGCTGCGCACGGTGCTGGCGCGGCCCGAACTGGAACAGCTCGCGCAGCGCGTGATCGCGCGCTTCCACCTGGGCGCACTCAACGAAGCCGAGACCCGCCAGTACATTCAGCACCGCATGCAGGTGGCCGGCCTGCGCGGGCCCCTGCCGTTCTCGAACCAGGCGATCCAGCGCATCCACGAGATCGCGCGCGGCGTGCCCCGGCGCATCAACTTGCTCTGTGACCGCGCCCTGCTCGGCGCCTACGCCACCAACCAGGCGCGCGTCGAGCGCGCGGTGGTGGAGAAGGCCGCGGGCGAGGTGTTCGAGGCCGACGCGCCAGTGGCCAAGTCGCGGTCGCGGCAGGCGGTCGCCCCCGCCTCGGCATGGACGTCGTCTCTGGGCACCCTGGGGGTGGGCCTGGTGGTGGGCGCGCTCGTGGCGGGCGTGCTGTTCTGGCTCTGGAACCAGGGCGCCAGCCGCCCTGGTGCTGCGGCCCCGCAGAACGACGCGCTGGCCGCAGCGGCCCCCTCCTCCGGTACTGCTGCGGTCGGCGCACCGCCCCCCGCGGCCGAGCTGGCCGCCTCCACGCCCGCGGACGCACCGATCGCAGCCTCCGCGGCCGAACCCGAACCGCTGCCCGGCCCGCCCGAGGTCTCGGCCCTGCTCGGGAGCGAAGATCAGGCCTGGCGCGAACTTGCGCCACTCTGGGGCCTGGCACTGGATGCCGGCGGCGACCCCTGCACGGCGGCGCAACGGGAACAACTTCAGTGCTACCGCACGGACCGCATGACCCTCAACGGGCTGCGCCAGCTCGACCGACCCGGCATCGTCACGCTGCGCCAGGCGCGCGGCGCCGGTCGCGCACTGGTGACGGCGCTCTCCGGCGACACGGCCACGCTGCAGGCCGGTGACCTGCGCTGGCGCATGCCACTGACCGAGCTTGCCGACATGTGGCGCGGTGACTTTGCCACCCTCTGGCGCACCCCGCCAGGCCAGAGCGGCCGACTGGTGGATGGGCGCACCGGCCCCGCGGCCGACTGGCTGGGCGAACGCATCGCGGGGCTGCAGGCCGCCGGCAAGGTGCCGCCGTCGACCACCGGCCTCACGGCGCGCGTTCAGGCGTTTCAACGTTCCCAGGGCATCGACGCGGCAGGCATTGCCGGGCCCATCACCTTCATGCAGGTGAACCTGGCCAGCGGTGTGGAAGAGCCCCGGCTCTCCGCGCCAGGATCCTGAGGGCCTCGACGCCAATGTCCTACATCCTTGACGCCCTGCAGCGAGCCGACGCCGAGCGCGAACGCGGCCATGTGCCTGGCCTGCGCAGCCAGATCGTGCCACCGGCGGGCCGCGCGAAGTCAGCATCCCGGCGTCGCTGGCGGCCTTGGCACGGCGTGGCGCTGATGGTGGCGGTGCTCGCGGCCATCGGTATCTGGTGGTGGTCTGTCCAGGCGCCGCCGGACCTCGCGCCGGCGCCCGTCGCGGCACCGGCATCGACGGCGCCCACGCCCCCGGCGCCCCCTGCCCCGGTAAGCGAAGCCAGCCAGGTTGCAGCGGTGCCCGAACCGGTTCAGCCCATCCTGGCGCCCCCCAGACCAGAGCCGCCCAAACCGGCACCGGTGGCCCAGACCAAGCCTTCGACTGAGAGCGCCGCGCCCACCGCGCCGCCTTCCCCTTCTCCGGCAACAACGACGGCCGCCGACACGGCGACCGTCCCGGTGCCGACTTTCGCCGAACTCTCACCCGAGGCCCGAGCACGCCTGCCCGCAGTCAGCGTCAGCGGCTCCACCTATTCCCGCAACCCGGCGCTGCGCATGCTGATCGTCAACGGCAAGGTGCTGCAGGAGGGCCAGGAGATCGCCCCCGGACTCAAGCTGGAAACCATCGGCCAGCGCAATGCGGTGCTCAACCACCAGGGCCTGCGCTACTCGATAGGCTACTGATTCATCCCATGAATGCCGATCCCGCCGATCCCGTGCTGCACGTCAAGGGCCTGGGTTTCGCGTGGGGCGGGCGCGCCTTGTTCAACGCCCTGAGTTTCGATATCCCACCTGGTGTGAGCCTGGTGCGGGGAGGCGACGGCAGCGGCAAGAGCACGCTGCTGAGCCTGCTCGCGGGCGCTCAGCGGGCCAGCTCCGGCACGCTGGCCATCCATGGCATCGGGCTCGACCAGCAGCACGACGCGTACCGCCACCAGGTGTTCTGGATCGACCCGCAAACCGAGGCGCACGATGCGCTGGCCGCAGGCAGCTACCTCGACAGCCTGAGCCACCACTATCCCCGGTTCAATGGGGAGATGCTGGCCGAACTGGTTCGCGGCTTCGACCTCGGGCCGCACCTGTCCAAGCCCATGTACATGCTGTCGACCGGCAGCCGGCGCAAGGTCTGGCTCGCGGCCGCGTTTGCCGCTGGCACGCCGCTCACCCTCATCGATCAACCCTTTGCCGCACTCGACGGGCCTTCCCGGCGCTTGCTGCGCGAACTGCTGCAAGAGGCCGCCGAGCACCCTGCCCGCGCCTGGCTGCTGGCCGACCACGAGGCACCCGAAGGCGTCCCATTGAAAATAACAATCGAGCTTTAGACCTCATTTAGTCAAGCTGAACTTCCTTCTCCGATTGCGAAATGGACGCACCGCAGCGCCGCTCCTAGAGTCACGCCATCGACAACGTGACATCCAGGAGAAGCACCGTGCACACCAACAACCCCGGCAAAGCCCACGACGCACCCAAACCCTCCGCAGAAAGGGCGCAGGCTCCGGTCCAGAGGATCTGCTTTTCCGGCTGGCTGCACCGGCTGCTGCGCACCGAGGGTGCCGCGCATCGCGAGGTGATGGAAGAAGCGCGGCTCGAGCAGCTCAAGCGCCAGATGGTCAGCGTGCTGGAGCCCTACATGCTGCACATGTCGCGCCGCGACATGCAGCTCTACCTGCGCGTACTGGCCGCCGAACAGCGCGAGGCATTGCGCGAGCTGCGATTCGCGTATTTCGACTTGCTCTGTCGCATGGCCAGCGAGGTGGAAGCCATGGAGCACCTGATCGACCTCGATACGCGGCTGGATCCATGAGCAGCCAGGCTCGCATTCACACGCTGTCTCGAGCCAGGCGCCGCGTAAGGTGTTCTCGAAGTTGCAGTCTCAACCAGCGATGCGGGCGGCTGTTGTGGGTGCGCGGGTGCCACATCATGTTGACCGGAATCTCCGGCCAGGTCAGGCCGGGGGGCAGCGCGATGCTGCGGATCTTCGGATTGCTTTGCCGCAGCATTTCCGCCTGCGGGCGGCTGATGGTGACCAGGCGGTCCGTGCTGGCCAGCAACTCGGCGCAGAGGGCCCAGGAATTGATCACCGTAGCGCGGCGGGCGCCGAAGCCCAGTCGCTCGAGCTCCAGATCGATCGGGCTGCGCTGGCCGCTCTGGCTTTGACGTCGGAGAAAGGTGATCAGCAGGTGTTGCTCCGCGCAGTACTGCTCCAGCGTCAGGCTGTCACCGATGCGCGGGTGATCCACATTCAGGCAGCAGTCGGTGAGCTCGAAGCACTTGACTGTCTCCACGTGCAGGTCGCGAGCGTCTGCCGGAGGTTCGTAATGGCTGCAGACCACGTCCACGCCGCCTTCGCGCAAGTCCTTCACATCGTGCGGCCCGTTGGCGGGTGACAGGATGTCCAGGTTCAGCAGGGGTGCGGCGGACATCACGCTGCGGTACAGATCCGTCAGCCCTCCCTCGCCAAAGGAGTCGTAACACGACAGAACGATGTGGGCTTCGCACCGCTTCGGGTCGAAGTCGCGTTCACTGGAACTCGCGTCGTTCCACAGCTCCAGCATTTCGCGAAAGCTGGCCATGGTGTGTTCGGCGTAGGGCGTGAGCTGGTAGCGCTGGTTCTCACGCACATAGAGAGCGTCGTTGAGCACGCCGCGCAAGCGCGTCAGCGCCTGGCTCGCCGCGGAGGGCGTGACGTTCATGCGCGCGGCCGCTTCGGTCAGGCTCTGGCATTCGATGAGCTCGCAAAACAGCGCAAGCTGCTTGATGTCGACATTCTTCACAGGCAACCCTTGATATATAAAACCAAGATGTTACTAAAGTGAAGTTATTTCCAGACAAACCCAATCAATATAGATACCAATAACTCAATATGGCGTCTCGCAGGGGCTGCGGATTGGCGCAGCGCCTGCTGCATGCCGGGGCATGCGAGCTTCACCGCCCCCCAAGCCCCATGCCACGCGAAATCACCTCCTTCATGATCTCGTTGGTGCCGCCGTAGATGCGTTGCACACGGGCGTCGGCGTAGGCGCGGGTGATCGGGTACTCCCACATGTAGCCGTACCCGCCGTGCAGTTGCAGGCACTCGTCCATCACCTTGCACTGCAGGTCCGAGCACCAGTACTTGGCCATGCTGGCAGTGGCGGTGTCGAGCTTGCCGTCCACGATCAGCTCGCAGCATTTGTCGACGAACACGCGCGCCACCTGCACCTCGGTCTGCAGTTCGGCCAGCGTGTAGCGCGTGTTCTGGAAGGCGGCCACACTCTGGCCGAAGACCTTGCGGTCCTTCGTGTACTGCACCGTCCAGTCGATCGCGGCCTGGGCTGCCGCCACCGCGCCGATGGCGATCTGCAGCCGCTCCCAGGGCAGCTGCTCCATCAGGCAGATGAAGCCCCTGCCCTCGCCTCCCAGCAGGTTCTCCGCCGGTACCGACACGTTGTTGAAGAACAGCTCGGACGTGTCCTGCGCCTTCATGCCCAGCTTCTTCAGGCGCTTGCCTTTCTCGAAACCCGGCATGCCACGCTCCACCAGCAGCAGGCTGGTGCCCTTGGCGCCCGCGCTCGGGTCGGTCTTGGCGACCACGATCACCAGGTCCGCGTGCCAGCCGTTGGTGATGAAGGTCTTGCTGCCATTGAGCAGGTAGCTGCCGTCGGCCTGCCGGATCGCCGTGGACTTCACCCCCTGCAGGTCGCTGCCGGCGGCGGGTTCGCTCATGGCAATCGCGCCCACCATCTCGCCGCTGGCCAGTCTGGGCAGGTACCTCTGCTTCTGCGCCTCGGTGCCGTAGTGCAGGATGTAGGGCGCCACGATCTCGCTGTGCAGTCCGTAGCCGATGCCGGTGAAGCCCGTGCGCGCAATCTCCTCCATCTGCACCACCGAATAAAGCTTGTCGGCCCCGGAGCCACCATAGGCCTCGGGCAAGGTCATGCACAGAAAGCCGTTCTCGCCGGCCTTGCTCCACACCGCGCGGTCCACGCAGCCCTGCTCTTCCCAGGCCTCGTGGTGCGGCGCGATCTCCTTCTCGACAAACCTGCGAAAACTGTCGCGGAATGCTTCGTGGTCGGCATTGAACAGGGTGCGATCGATCATGGTGTCACCTATCAGACTGGGGGCGGGAATTTGACAAAGCAAATGCTTGGCAAAAGTCTATACTGATCCGCGGCACCCGCCTTCCCCGAGGAGACACCATGAGCGAAGCATTCGTATTCGATGCCGTGCGCACGCCGCGCGGCAAGGGCAAGAAAGACGGCAGCCTGCACGAGGTCAAACCCATCGACCTGCTGGCCGGTGTGCTGACCCAACTCCAGCAGCGCAACGGTTTCGATACCGCGGCGGTGGACGACGTGGTGATGGGCGTGGTCTCGCCGATCGGCGAGCAGGGCTCGGTGATTGCCAAGGTCGCCGCGCTCAAGGCCGGCTGGGACTGGCGCTGCTCCGGCGTGCAGCTCAACCGCTTTTGCGCGTCGGGCCTGGAGGCGGTGAACATGGCGGCGATGAAGGTCAAGAGCGGCTGGGAAGACCTGGTCGTGGCCGGCGGCGTGGAGAGCATGAGCCGCGTGCCCATCGGTTCCGACGGAGGCGCCTGGGCACAGGACCCGCAGACCAACAGCGACACGCTGTTCGTCCCGCAGGGCATCGGCGCCGACCTGATCGCCACGCTCGAAGGGTTCAGCCGCGAGGACGTGGACGCCTTTGCCCTCGAATCGCAGAAACGAGCGGCCGCCGCACGCGCTGCGGGTCACTTCAAGGGCTCGGTGGTACCGGTCACCGACTTCCTCGGCCAGACCATCCTGGACGAAGACGAGTTCATCAAACCGCAAACGACGATGGACGGCCTGGCCTCGCTCAAACCGGCGTTCGAGCAGCTCGGTGGCATGGGGTTTGACGCGGTGGCCCTGCAACGCTACCCGCAGGTCGAACGCATCCACCACGTGCACCACGCGGGCAACTCCTCGGGCATCGTCGATGGCGCAACTGCCGTGCTGATCGGCAGCGAAGCCGCCGGCAAGACGCATGGCCTCACGCCGCGCGCGCGCATTGTCTCGGTGGCGCTCTCGGGCGCCGACCCCACCATCATGCTCACCGGCCCGATGCCGGCGGCGCGCAAGGCGCTGGAAAAGGCGGGGCTCACGATCGACCAGATCGACCTGTTCGAGGTGAACGAGGCCTTTGCCGCCGTGCCCATGAAGTTCATGAAAGAAATGGGCGTGCCCCACGAAAAGGTGAACGTGAACGGCGGCGCCATCGCCATGGGCCACCCGCTGGGTGCCACCGGCGCCATGATCCTGGGCACGCTGGTGGACGAGTTGCACCGCCGCCAGCTGCGCTATGGGCTGGCCACGCTGTGCGTGGGCGGCGGCATGGGCATCGCCACCATCGTTGAACGCATCTGAACCTGGTATGAAAACCATCCGCTACGAACTCGCCGACGGCATCGCCACCATCACCTTCGACGAGCAAGGCTCGCCCGTCAACACCATGTGCGCCGACTGGCAGGCGGACCTCACCGAGGTCACCGCGCAGGTCATGCGCGACTGCGCCGACATCAAGGGCATCATCCTGGCCTCGGCCAAGAACACCTTCTTTGCTGGTGCCGATCTCAAGGGCACGATGCGCCTCACGGCGGCCGACGCGCCGCGCGTGTTCGCCGAGATCGAACAGACCAAGAAGAACTTCCGAACACTGGAGACACTGGGCGTGCCGGTGGTGAGCTGCATCAACGGTGCCGCGCTCGGTGGAGGCTGGGAGGTGGCGCTGGTCGGTCACCACCGCATCGTGGTGAACGACGCGAAGATCCAGCTCGGCCTGCCCGAAATCACACTGGGGCTCATCCCGGGCGCCAGTGGCATCACCAAGATGGTCCGCCTGCTCGGCCTGGTGGGCGCGCAGCCCTACATCCTGGAGAGCAAGCTGTTCAACCCGCGCGAGGCACTGGACCTGGGGCTGGTGCATGAGCTGGTGTCGGCCGAAGGCGACGTGGCTGGCGCCCTGCGCACCGCGGCGCTGGCCTGGATAGCGGCCCACCCGCAGTCGCGCCAGCCCTGGGACCTGAAGGACCACAAGATCCCCGGCGGCACGCCGGCCAACCCGAAGGTCGCCGGCATGCTGACCGTGGCGCCGGCCATGCTCAAGCAAAAGACGCGCGGCCTCTACCCCGCGCCCGAAGCCGCTCTGGCGGCCATGGCGGAAGGCGCGCTGGTGGACTTCGACACCGCGCTGCGCATCGAGAGCCGCTACCTTGCCCGGCTGATCGTGAGCCCGGTGGCGAAGAACATGATCAACACCTTCTTCTTCAACCTCAACGCGATCAAGAGCGGGCAATCGCGCCCGAAGGACATCTCGCGCTTCAAGCCGAAGAAGGTCGGCATCCTGGGCGCCGGCATGATGGGCGCGGGCATCGCCTACGCGCAGGCCAGCCGCGGCATCCAGACCGTGCTGGAAGACGTGAGCAAGGACAACGCGGAGCGCGGCAAGTCCTACAGCTACCGGCTCACCCAGGCGCGCGTGGACAAGGGCCGCATGAGCCCGTACGACCAGCGCGCGCTGCTCGACCGCATCCTGCCCACCGACCATCCGGGTGACCTCAAGGGCTGCGAGCTGATCATCGAAGCCGTGTTCGAGAATCGCGAGCTCAAGGCCGCGGTCACCAAGGAAGCCGAGCCCATGCTGGCCGCTGGCGGTTTCTTCGCCAGCAACACCTCCACCCTGCCCATCTCAGGTCTGGCGCAGGCCAGCATCCGGCCGCAGCGCTTCGTGGGCATCCACTTCTTCAGCCCGGTGGACAAGATGAAGCTGGTGGAGATCATCCGCGGCAAGGACACCGACGACGAAACCATCGCCCGCGCCTACGACTACGTGCAGGCGCTGGGCAAGCTGCCCATCGTGGTGAACGATTCGCGCGGTTTCTACACCAGCCGCACCTTCGGCACCTTCGTGATGGAAGGCGCGGCCATGCTGGGCGAAGGCGTTCCGGCGCCGGTGATCGAGAACGCTGCCATGCAGGCCGGCATGCCGGTGGGGCCGCTGGCCGTGCTTGACGAAACCGCGCTCTCGCTCTCGGTGCACGTGCTGGACCAGACCCGCGCCGACTTCGAGAAAGAAGGCAGGCGCTACGCGCCCACGCCCGGCGAGCTGTTGGTCGAACGCATGGTCAAGGAGCTCAAGCGCCCCGGGCGCGCGGCTGGCGGTGGCTTCTACGACTACCGCACGGGGCAGAAAAAACAGCTCTGGCCTGAACTCAAACCGCTGTTCGAGAAAGCCGGCACCACCTGGGACCTGCAGGACATCAAGGACCGCCTGCTCTACCGCCAGTCGGTGGAGACCGCGCGCTGTCTGGCCGAGGGCGTGCTCACCACGGTGCACGACGGCAACATCGGCTCGATCTTCGGCATCGGCTTCCCGGCCTGGACCGGCGGCGCCCTGCAGTTCATCTATGGCATGGGCATCGAGGCCTTCGAGCAGCGCTGTGCCGAACTGGCCGCCCGCCACGGTGCGGGCTTCGCACTCAACGACGCCGCGAAGGCCGCGATCCGCCAGCACCAACCGAGTTACTGAACCCATGAACCGACTCGAAGGAAAGATCAGCCTCATCACCGGCGCCGCACAAGGCATCGGCCTGGCGACCGCGCTCAAGTTCGCGCGCGAAGGCGCCACCGTGATCGTCTGCGACGTGAAACAGGCAGCGGTGGACGACGCCGTGCGCCAGTGCGAGGCGCTGGGCGCAAAGGCCATCGGCTTCATGATGGACGTGACGCAGCGCGAAATGGTCGACGCGGTTGTCGCTCAGGCAAAGGCGCGCTTTGGCCGCATCGATGCACTGGTGAACAACGCGGGCATCACGCAGGACGCGCGGCTGCAGAAGATGACGCTGGAGCAGTTCGACCGCGTGATCGACGTCAACCTGCGCGGCGTGTTCCATTGCGCGCAGGCCGTGGCCGACACCATGGTCGCCCAGGGCAGCGGCGTGATCCTCAACGCTTCCTCGGTCGTGGGCATCTATGGCAACTTCGGCCAGACCAACTACGCCGCGAGCAAGTTCGGCGTGATCGGATTCACCAAGACCTGGAGCCGCGAACTCGGCCCCAAGGGCGTGCGGGTGAACGCGGTGGCGCCCGGCTTCATCGCCACGCCCATCCTGGACACGATCCCGGCCAAGGTCATTGCCGAGATGGAGCACCGCGTGCCGCTGCACCGCCTGGGCCGTCCCGAGGAAATCGCCAATGTCTACGCCTTCCTGGCCAGCGACGAGGCCAGCTACATCAACGGTGCCGTGATCGAAGTCTCGGGCGGCATGTCCGTTTGACGCAATCTCCGCGCACGTGACGGAGTGGCGTGCGGTACTTCCCGGTACCAGCGGACCACCGACCATCGCCACTGCCGCAAACGGGCCCTGTGTGCAATGATGAAAGACTCCGAATTGCCCCGCCCGCATGCAGATCGCCCCCCCACCCGCCAACGAGGAACAGCGCCTGGCCAGGCTGCATGGCCTGGGCATTCTCGACACCCTGCCCCAGAAGGCCTTTGACGACATCTCGGCGCTGGCCCAGCTGATCTGCGGCACGCCGGTGGCGCTGATCACCCTGGTCGACCGTGATCGGCAGTGGTTCAAGTCGCGCATCGGGGTGGATGCGTCGGAGACGCCGCGCGAGGTGGCGTTCTGCTCCCACGCCATCCTCGATGCCGAGCACGTGATGGTGGTGGAAGACATGCACCAGGATCCCCGCTTCCAGGACAACCCCCTGGTGATCGGCGACACCCAGGTGCGCTTCTACGCGGGTGCGCCCATCGTCACCGCCGACGGCTATGCGCTGGGCACGGTGTGCGTGGTCGATCAGCAGGCCCGCCAGTTGCACCCCGTGCAGCTCGACGCCCTGAGCAAGCTCTCTGGCCTGGTGGCCGACCTTCTGGAGCACGAGAAAACGCGTCAGGCGCAGGCCGACAGCACCCGCGTCGCCGAGCAACAGCGGCACCAGGAACTGACCGCCATGGCGTTGCTGAGCGTCGATCTGCAATCCTTCGTCGATGCCTCCGGCGTGTACCGCCACGTCAACGACACCTACCTGGCCTATCACGGCTGCAGGCGCGAGGACGTCGTCGGGCGCCATGTCACCGAGCAGTTGGGGGAAGGCATCTTTCGCGACAAAGTGGAATCCCGCCTGCAACGGGCCCTGGCCGGCGAGACCGTCACCTACCAGCGGGAGGCTCACTTCAAGGCCAGAGGCACACGGCACATGGAAGTGGCCCTGCTGCCCGTGCGCGATGCCCATGGCAAGGTGACCGGCGTGGTCACGCGGGGCCACGACATCCAAGCGCTCAAGGACCGGGAAGCCGAACTCCACCGCACGGTCAAGCTGCTGGAGCAGAAGACGCTGGAACAGGAGCGCTTCATCCACATTCTTTCGCACGACCTGCGCGAGCCCATCAATTCGATCAACAACTTCAGCGCCCTGCTGACCACCGATCACGCGCAGGACCTGCCTCCCATGGCTCAGCGCTACCTGGGCTTCGTGCGCGGCGGCGGGCAGCGCATGAGCGCGCTGCTCGACGATCTCGCCGAGTACGTCCGGCTGGACCGGCGAGCCCCCTCCAGCGGCCCGGTGGACGTGGCGAGCCTGCTGGAGCAGGTGCGCGATGACCTGGCCTCCGCGCTCCAGCTGGCCAATGGCCGGCTTGAATGCGGGCCACTGCCCACGGTGCGGGGCGACGCCTCGCTACTCCGCATCGCGCTGCAGAACCTGGTGGCCAACGGCCTGAAGTTCGCGCAACCGGACACGCCGCCGCTGGTGCGCGTGAGCGCCACGCGCGAAGACGGCTTCGATCTGATCCACGTGGACGACAACGGCATCGGCATCGCGCCCGAGCACCAGCCGGGCATCTTCGACATGTTCACGCGGCTGCATTCGCGCAAGCGCTACGACGGCTCCGGCCTGGGTCTGTCCATCTGTCGACGGATCGTGGAACAGCACGGCGGCCAGATCTCGGTGCGTTCCACGCCCGGCACCGGCAGTTGCTTCACCCTGCACCTGCCTTCTTCGCCGGCACAACGCGCCTGACATTCCCCGAGGAAACACCATGGTTGTCCCGCAACGCTTCATCCTCGTCGACGACAACGAGGCCGACAACGTCTACCACGAAATCATGATCCGCCGCGCGGGCTTCACGGGCGACGTGCTGGTCTTCGAGGGCGGCGCCGAGGCACTGGCCTTCCTGCGCACAGACCCCCTCGACCTGCCCACCTGCCTCTTCCTGGACATCAACATGCCATTGATGGACGGGTTCGAGTTCGCATTGAAAGCCACACCACTGCTGAGCGACAAGCCCACGGTCGTGGTGATGATGCTGACCTCGTCCGACGCGGCCCACGACCGCGAACGGGCCGGCGAAATTCCCCTGATCCAGGACTTCGTCACCAAGCCGCTGACGGTGGAGCGCGTGCGAGAGCTGCTGGGTGCCGGTTGATACATGACTACGTCCACCATTTATTTGACTTAGTCAAATAAATGGTGGACATTCTGGCGCATGAACGACAACGCACCGAAAGAAGTCGACCCCGCCCAGGTCCGCGCCCTGCGCGCCTTCAACCGCTTCTACACGCAGCGCACCGGCCTGCTCGACCCCTACCTGGGCAGCGCGTTCTCGCTCACCGAGGTGCGGGTGCTCTACGAACTGGCGCACCACGCGCCCTGCACCGCGACCGAACTCGGGCGCCGGTTGCTGCTCGATGCCGGTTATCTCAGCCGCATCGTGCGCCGGTTCAGCGACGCGGGCTGGATCACGCGCACCCCGTCGCCCGAGGACGCCCGGCAACTGTCGCTGAGCCTCACGCCCGAGGGCCGTGCCGCCTTCGAGCCGCTGCAACAACGCTCGCGCGAGGCGGCCGCCCGCCTGCTGGAACCACTGGCGCCGGCCCGGCGCGACGCCCTGATCGCGGCACTGGGCAAGGCACGGGCCCTGCTCGACCCCGAGGCCGCCACACCCGCCCGCACCGCCGTGCTGCGCGACGTGCGTCCCGGCGACATGGGCTGGGTGGTGCAGCAGCACGGCGAGATCTACGCGCGCGAGTACGGCTGGAACAGCGATTTCGAGGCCCTGGTGGCCGACATCGTGGCCGGCATGATCCGCCAGCACGACCCGCAGCGGGAACGCGGCTGGATCGCCGAACTGGACGGCGAGCGCGTCGGCTCGGTGTTCGTGGTGCGCAAGAGCGAAACCGAGGCCCAGCTGCGCCTGCTCATCCTCAGTCCCTCCGCGCGCGGCCTGGGCCTGGGCGCGCGCCTCACGGACGAATGCCTGGCCTTCGCGCGCGCCAGGGGCTACCGCAAGATGGTGCTGTGGACCAACAGCATCCTCAGCGCCGCGCGCGCCATTTACGCACAGCGCGGTTTCGCGCTGGTGCACAGCGAACCCCACCACAGCTACGGCCAGGACCTCGTGGGCGAAACCTGGGAACTCGCGCTCTGAGCAAGGCCATGGGCGCGACACGATAATCGCCGCCATGCCCGCCGCCCCCGCCTCCTCAACGTCCGACGACGCGCTCAACCACCCCACGTCGAAAACCGATCTCTTCCTCTCATTCACCTGGCTGGCCCTGCAGGGCTTCGGTGGCGTGCTCGCGGTGGTGCAGCGCGAGCTGGTGGAAAAGAAGCGCTGGATGACACGCGAACAGTTCGTCGAGGACTGGGCGGTGGCGCAGATCATGCCCGGCCCCAACGTGGTCAACCTGTCCATGATGATCGGCGGGCGCTACTTCGGCTTGCCGGGCGCAATGGCCGCGCTGGCCGGCATGCTGGCCGCGCCCATGGTCGTCGTGCTGCTGCTCGCCGTGCTGTACGGCAGTGTGGCCGACAGCGCCGTGGCGCAGAACGCGCTGCGCGGCATGGGCGCTGTCGCCGCCGGCCTGATCACCGCCACCGGCATCAAGCTCATTGCCGCGCTGGATCGCAACGCGATGGGCATGGGCGTGTGCATTGGCCTGGCCACCCTCACCTTCGTGGCCATTGCGCTGCTGCGCTGGCCACTGCTGTGGGTGCTGCTGGGCATCGGTGGCGGCGCCTGCCTGTGGGCCTACCGCGTGCTGTCGGATGTCGACGCCGACCGCCAGAAGGCCGGCGAGGCATGAACACCATGCTGCCCACCGCCGCCAACTGGCTCGACCTCTTCACGCACTTCGCCTCGCTTTCGCTGCTGGGTGTGGGCGGCGCCATCACCACCGCACCCGACATGCACCGCTACCTCGTCTACCAGAACGGCTGGTTGAACGACGCGCAGTTCACATCGTCGATCGCGCTGTCGCAGGCCGCGCCCGGCCCCAACGTGCTGTTTGTCGCGCTGCTCGGCTGGAACGTGGGTCTCAACGCGGGCGGCGGGCCGTCGGCGGGCTGGCTGGCCTGGGCGCTGGCGTTCTTCGGCGTGCTGGTGACCATGGTCGCGATCATGCTGCCCTCATCGGTGCTGACCTACACCGCCACGCGCTGGGCGCACCAGAACCGCGAACTGCGCGCGGTGCGCGCCTTCAAGACGGGCATGGCCCCCATCGTCATCGCGCTGCTGATCGCCACCGGCTGGCTGCTCACCGGCTCGCACGACCACCCCGCGCGCGACTGGCCGCTGTGGCTGCTGACAGCGGCGGCCACGCTGCTGGTGTGGCGCACGAAGATTCACCTTCTCTGGATGATCGGCGCGGGCGCGGTGCTGGGGGCGCTGGGCTGGGTTTGAAGCCCGGAGGCCCGGGGCCGGGGGGCATGCGCTACCCTTGCGCCTTCCACCCGCCCCAACAGAACAGGAGTTCCCGATGGCCCTTGCCACGCTTTCCGGTACCGCTTCGCACATCAAAGGCAGCGTCGTCATCCACGGCAGCAACGCCAATATCGCGCAGGAATCCAGCACACACTTCCGCCTGGGCAACCGCCAGGTGGTGATGAAGAGCGCGATTCAGCTGGCCGAAGGCGACCAGGTCACCGTGGCGGGGGACGACAAGGCCGAGTTCCAGGCGCTGGCGTTGCGCAACGACACCACCAACCTGGTCTACAGCCTGAAGGCCAACGTCGGCGTCATCGGAGCCTGGTTGATCGTTATCGTCTCCGTGCCCATGCTCCCCATCCTCGTGGGCTTCATCACGATGGCGGTCGGCATCTACTTCCTGCGCGCCAACAAGCGCATTGCCAGCGCCGTGCGCATGCTGGGCGGCAAAGGCTGAGGCCTTTCAGTCAGCTGCGCTGGCGCAGCGCCTCGTACAGGCACACACCGCTGGCCACCGACACGTTCAGGCTCTCCACGGCGCCGGCCATGGGAATGCTCACCAGCTCGTCGCAGGTCTTGCGCGTGAGATGGCGCATGCCGGCACCTTCAGCGCCCAGCACCAGGGCCACAGGACCTTTGAGGTCGACCTGGTAGAGCGTCTTCGGCGCGTCGTCGCTGGTGCCGATGACCCAGATATTGCGTTCCTTGAGCTCACCCAGGGTGCGCGCGAGGTTGGTGACCATGAAGTACGGCATGGTCTCGGCCGCGCCGCTGGCGACCTTGGCCACCGTGGCGTTGATGCCGGCGGCGTGGTCCTTGGGAGCTATGACGGCGTGCGCGCCGGCGCCGTCGGCCACCCGAAGGCAGGCGCCCAGGTTGTGCGGGTCGGTGATGCCGTCGAGCACGAGCAGCAGCGGTGGCACGCCGGTGGGTTCGAGCTGTTCCAGCAGGTCGTCGAGCGAGCGCGCCTGTGCGACGGCTTCCACGCGCGCGGCCACGCCCTGGTGGCCATGGCTGCCTGCGAGTTTGGCGATGCGCAGGCCGTCGGCTTCGATCAGGCGCGCATTGGCCTCGCGCGCCCGGTCCAGGAACTGGCGCATGCGCGCATCGCGCCGCGTGGGCTCGTAGTAGATCTCGATGATGGATTGCGGTGCGGTTTTCAGGCGCACGCCCACGGCGTGGAAGCCGAACAGCACTTTGGGGGAAGACATGCGGCAATTATCGGCGCTGCGCGCTTTCAGGCCGCGTGCGCGAGCTCGCCCAGGCGCCGCAACGCGGCGTCGATGCGGGCATCGCCCGGGTGGCCCACGTTCAACCGCAGGTGGTGGGTGAAGCGCCGATCGGCCGAAAACAGGACGCCCGGCGCGGTGCTGATGGACTCGGCCATGGCGCGGTGGTGCAGGTCGAGCGCATCCACCGGCGGGGGCAGTTCCAGCCAGAGAAAATAGCCGCCGAGCGGTCGCGTCACACGCGTGCCGGCCGGAAAGTGCCGTTCCACCAGGCGCAGCGCGCGTTGCTGCTGCACTGCCAGCGCCTCGCGCAGGCGACGCAGGTGGCGATCGTAGCCACCGTGTGCGAGGTAGTCCGCCAGCGCCAGTTGCGAGGGGATCGCCGTGGCCAGCGAGTTCGACATCTTCAGGCGCTCCACCGCAGGCGCATGGCGCCCCGCGGCCGCCCAGCCCACGCGGTAACCCGGCGCCAGACATTTCGAGAACGAGGCGCAGTGCAGCACGCCGCCCTCGCGGTCAAACGCCTTGGCCGGCGGCGGTCGTCGGACTCCCGCGTACAACTCGCCATACACGTCGTCCTCGATCAGCGGCACGCGGTGACGCGCCAGCATTTCCACCAGCGCCTGCTTGCGCGCGGGCGGCATCAGCGCGCCCAACGGGTTCTGGAAGCTCGGCATGAACCAGCAGGCGGCCACCTTCTGGCGCTGGAGCAGCTCGGCCAGCGCGGGCAGATCCACGCCTTCGGCCGGATCGGTCGCCACCTCCACCGCCCGCAGGTGCAGGCGCTCGAGGGCCTGCAGGGCGGCATAGAACGTGGGCGACTCCACCACCACCACATCGCCGGGCTGGGTCACCGCCTGCAGGCAGAGGTTGAGCGCTTCCATGGCACCGTTGGTGATGACGAGTTCGCCTTCGTCCAGCGCAATGCCGTGCATGGCATAGCGCCGCCGAAGGGCCTGGCGCAGCCCCTCGTCACCGGCGGTGAGTGCGCCGGTGATGCGCTGGGCGGGCAGCCGGCGCATGGCGCGCGCACCGCTGCGCGCGAGCGCCTCGAACGGGAACAGGTGCGCCGCGGGAAACGCCGAGCCCAGCGGCACCACGTCGGCTTCGCGCGTGGTGCCGAGCAGCTCGAACACCAGCTCGCTGACTTCGACGGGCGTGGCTGCGCCGCGCGGCACGGCCACCTGCGGCACGGCGCGCGGCGCCCGGCGTGCCGCGCGCACAAAAAACCCTGATCGCGCGCGCGCCTCCACCAGACCACGCGACTCCAGCAGCCCGTAAGCCTGGAACACGGTGGACGCGCTGACGCCACGCTCGGCGCAGGTCTGGCGCACCGAGGGCAGGCGGTCCCCCGGCCTGAGCACGCCCGCGCCGATGCCATCGGCCAGGTCTTCGGCCAGCTGCTGGTAGCGCCTGAGGCGTGGATCGTTCATGGCATTGCGGGGAGAAACGGCGTCATCTGATACGGTAGAAATCCAATATATCTGAACATTGCGCATCAGATGCCGCTTTGCGATGATCCGGACAGCATGAAACCGATTTCCCGATCCCGCAGCTGGCGAAGGCTGCTTGTTGCCGTGGCCTGCGCGCTGCTGCAGGGCGCTGCGGCGGCGCCGTTCGAGGACACCATGGCGCAGCGCATGCTGGCCTGCACCGCCTGCCACGGCCCGCAGGGCCGCGCGGCGGCCGATGGTTACTACCCGCGCCTGGCCGGCAAGCCGGCCGATTACCTCTACAACCAGTTGCTGAACTTCCGCGACGGCCGGCGCACGTACCGCCTGATGACCGGGATGGTCGATCCACTGAGCGATGCCTACCTGCTGGAGATCGCGCGCCACTTCGCGGCGCTGGAAGTGCCCTACCCTGCGCCGGCACCGGCGAAAGCGACCGTGCAGGAATTTCAGCGCGGCGAGCAGCTGGCCCTGCGCGGCGATGCCTCGCGCGGCCTGCCTGCCTGCGTGGCCTGCCACGGGAGCGCGCTCACCGGCGTGTTGCCTGCCACGCCCGGCCTGCTCGGCCTGCCACGCGACTACCTCAACGCCCAGCTGGGTGCCTGGCGCACCGGCCTGCGCAAGGCCCACACGCCGGACTGCATGGCCGACGTGGCCCAGCGTCTGGCGCCCGCCGACATCGCCGCCGTGAGCGCCTGGCTCTCGACCCGACCCCTGCCCGCCCACACCCGGGCGGTGGCACCCGGCTCTGTGCCGCTGCCCTTGCGCTGTGGCACGGCGCTGCCACCCGGGGGCCAGCCATGAACCGCCGCAACCTCATCCGGGCGCTCACAGGCATCGCAGCGCTGCTGCTGGCGGCCGCGCTGGTCTGGCTGGGCGCCCCCGCGGCGCCGATCGTGATCGACCCCGCGTCCCGGCCAGCCGTGCACGAAGGCAGCACCATCGAGCGCGGGCGCTACCTGGCCGTGCAGGGCAACTGCATGGGTTGCCACACCGCGCGCGGCGGAACGCCTTTCGCGGGCGGCCGCGCCGTGCCCACGCCCTTTGGCACCGTCTACGGCAGCAACCTCACGCCCGGCACCAGTGGACTGGCGAACTGGAATGCCGACGACTTCTGGCGCGCCCTGCACCACGGGCAGTCGCGCGATGGTCGCTGGCTCAATCCAGCCTTTCCGATCAACAACACCACGCAGATCGCGCGCGAGGACAGTGATGCGCTGTTCGCCTACTTCCGCAGTCTGCCTCCGGTGGATGCGCCGGTGCCGCCGCACGAATTGCGCTGGCCGTACAACACGCAATTCGCACTGCGGGTGTGGCGCATCCTGTACTTCGACGAGGCCGACCCGGTGGCGGCGGGGCGCGATGCCACGGCGTCCGGCGATTTGCGCCGTGGTGCGTACCTGGTGAACGGTCTGGGCCACTGCAGCGCCTGCCACGTGCCGCGCAACGCGCTCGGCGGCAACGGTGACATGCTCGACCTCTCGGGCGGGCCCATTCCCCTGCAGAACTGGTATGCACCGTCCCTGCTGGACCCCGCGCAAGGTGGCGTGCAGGACTGGGACCTCGAAGACATCGTCGCGCTGCTGCAGACCGGCAAGGCGCCGGGCGCCATCACCACCGGGCCCATGGCCGACGTGGTGCAGCACAGCACGCAACACTGGACAGCGGCCGACTTGCGTGCCGTGGCGACCTACCTGAAGCAGTTGCCCCGCTCCGCAACGCCGCGCCGCCCCACCCACAAGGCGCCCGAGACGCGCGCGCTGAGCGCGGGTGCCCGGCACTACGAGCAGCACTGCGCCCAATGCCATGGCGCGCAGGGCGAAGGTGTGGGGCTGTACCCGTCGCTGGCAGGCAACCGCACGGTGTTGATGGGCTCACCCGCCAATCTGCTGCAGACCACGCTCAACGGCGGCTTCGGCCCATCCACTGCGGGGCACCCTCGCCCCTTCGGCATGCCGCCCTTCGTGCTCGAACTGAACGACCAGGATCTGGCCGACCTGCTGACCTTCGTGCGCACGCAGTGGGGTCACCAGGCATCACCGGTGAGCGCCCTGGACGTTCAGCAATTGCGCGGCTCGGCAGCGCGCTGAAGGCGCTTGCGCCTGTCAGGCTGGCAAGGCCTCGGCCGCCACCTGCCCCGCCTCGATCGTGATGCGGCGCTCGCAGCGCTCTGCGATTGCGCGGTCGTGCGTCACCAGCACCAGGGTGGTGCCCTGCTCCCGGTTGAGCTCGAACATCAGCTCCATGATCTTGCCGCCCGTGGCGAAATCCAGGCTGCCGGTGGGTTCGTCGGCCAGCAGCACCGAGGGCTGCACCACAAAGGCACGCGCCAGCGCCACGCGTTGCTGCTCCCCACCCGAGAGCACCTTGGGGTAGGCCGCCAGCCGTTCGCCCAGGCCCACGCGCTGCAGCATCCGGGTGGCGGTCGCGCGCGCCTCGCGCTGCCCGGCGAGCTCCAGCGGCAGCATCACGTTCTCGAGCGCGGTCAGGTTGCCCAGCAACTGAAAGCTCTGGAACACGAACCCCACCTTCTGCGCGCGCAGCGCCGCCCGCTGGTCTTCGTCCATCGCGAACAAATCGTCACCGTCGATGTGAACTGTGCCACTGGTCGGGGTGTCCAAACCGGCGACGATGGACAACAGCGTGCTCTTGCCCGAGCCGGATGCGCCCACGATCGCGGCAGTCTCGCCCTTGCGCAGGGTGAAATCGATGTCGCGCAGAATGGTCAGTGACCCGGTGGAGTCGGTCACCGTCTTGAACACATGCTGAACCGCAATCATCACATCGGACATGGAAGGACTTCTCAAGTTGAAACGACGTCACTTTAACGCCCTGGCCCTGGCTGGCTGCACATCCGCCCTCTGGGGCCGTGCGCTGGCGCAGGATGGCAAGGACCCGGTGATCCTCGTGGTGGGCGATTCGCTGAGCGCCGAATACGGCCTCCAGCGCGGCAGCGGCTGGGTGGCCTTGCTGGAAGAGCGTCTGGAGCGGGAGAAAGTTCAGGCCCGTGTGGTCAATGCGAGCATCAGCGGCGACACCACCTCGGGTGGACGCTCGCGCCTGCCGGCCCTGCTGCGCCAGCACCGCCCCACGCTGGTGGTGATCGAGCTGGGCGGCAATGACGCACTGCGCGGCCTGCCGCTGAAGATGACGCGCGAGAACCTGGCCACCATGGCCCGCCTGGCGCGCGAAGCGGGCGCCAGGGTCCTGCTGCTGGGCATGGAAATGCCCCCCAACTACGGCGCGAAGTACGGCCAGGAGTTCCGCGAGGTGTTCACCGCCGTGGCAGAGACCGAAAAAACGGCGCTGGTGCCCTTCTTCCTCAAGGGCGTGGCCGACACGCCCGACCCCACGGCCCTGTTCCAGGCCGATCGCATCCACCCCAATGAAGCGGCCCAGCCCACGATGCGCGACAACGTCTGGCCCGCCCTGCGCAAACTGCTGGCAGCTCGATAATCGGGCATGTCCGTACACACCCTGAGCGCCCCGCAGGCGCTGGCCCGCCTCGCGGAGTTCGACACCGTCATCGACGCCCGCACCGAGGACGAGTACGCGCTCGATCACGTACCGGGCGCCACCAACTGGCCGACGCTGGACAACCAGCAGCGCATCGAGATCGGCACGATGTACAAGCTGGTCAACCCGTTCGAGGCCAAGAAGCGCGGCGCGGCCATTGCGGCGCGCAACATTGCGATCCACATCGAACGCCACGTGATCGACAAGCCCCGCGACTGGAAGCCCCTGGCGTACTGCTGGCGCGGCGGCAACCGAAGCGGCGCGCTGGCCACCATCCTGGGGGCGATCGGCTTTCACGTGACGCTGATCGAAGGCGGCTACAAGGCCTGGCGCGCGGCGCTGGTGGATGCGCTCCCGGCCCTGGCCAGGGGACTCACCTACCGCGTGGTGTGTGGCCCCACGGGCAGCGGCAAGACAAGGCTGCTGCAGGCCCTCGCGGCCCAGGGCGCGCAGGTGCTGGACCTGGAAGCCCTGGCCAGCCACCGCAGTTCGGTGCTGGGTCACATCCCAGGGCGGCCGCAGCCCAGCCAGAAGCGCTTCGATTCGCTGGTGTGGGACGCCTTGCGTGGCTTTGACCCGGCGCGCGTGGTCTACGTGGAGAGCGAAAGCAAAAAGGTGGGCAATGTGCGCGTGCCCGACGCGCTGATCGATGCCATGCGAGCCAGCTCCTGCATCGACCTGCGGCTCGATGACGATGAGCGCGTGGCGCTGCTGCTGGAGGATTACGACTTTTTCGTCAGGGACCCGGCGTCCTTTTGCTCACGGCTGGAGGCGCTGACCGAACTCCGTGGCAAGGAGGTGGTGGCCGGCTGGATCGACAAGGTGCGCCAGGGGCACACGCCGGACGTGGTGCTCGAGTTGCTGACCCGCCACTACGACCCGATGTACGCCCAGTCGATCGCGAGAAACTTCAGCCAGTTTCCACAGGCGCTGCCCCTTGCGCTGCCGGACCGGTCGCCACAGGCCCTGGCCGATGCGGCACGGGCGCTGATGGCCCGTGAAGCGGCATCGCTGCACCCGGCCTGAGCAGCAGGCCTGCATGCAGCCACGTGGCCGGCGCTGTCAGTCCGCCGCGCTGTCGCCGCTGGGCGCGTCGCCTGGCACCTCGGGCTGCCCGGCACCCTGCCCCTCGGGCGCATCACCCTCGGTGTGCTGACGACCGGCCGCCTTGGCCCTGAGCTTCTCCTCTTTCTTCTTCTTTTTGGCAAGCTCGCGCTGGCGTTTTTCGTATCCGTAATTGGGAGTGGCCAAAACTGTCTTTCAGGTCTGTGGTGAAGGAAAAGGGTCAGGCTTGCAGTGCAGTGCAGTCCAGGCCTGCGCCAAGTCGGCACGCAGGTCGTCCACCGCCTCCAGGCCCACGGCAAAGCGTACCAGACCCCCGGCGTCTTGCCAGCCCTGGGTGCGGATCGAGGCCAGGTGGTACGGCGCACACAGGCTGGTCGGCCCGGCCCAGCTCCAGCCGAGCCGGAACAGGCGCAGGCCATTGCAGAACGCATCGATGCGGGCTTGTGCAATGGCCGGGTCGAACACCACGCTGAACAGGCAGGCGGCCGCAGTGGCGTCGCGCTTCCAGGTGTCATGGCCCGGCGAGCTCGGCAGTGCGGGATGCAACACCCGGGCCACGCCGGGCTGCTGCTGCGCCCATGTGGCCAGCGCGCGCGTGGTGGCATCCTGCGCGTGGTAGCGCAGCGCCACGCTGGGCAGGCCGCGCAGCACCAGCTCGGCATCGTTTGCCCCCACGCCCAGGCCCAGGCGCATACGGGTGAGCAGGATCTTGCGGTGCAGCGCAAGGTCGCGCGTGACGACCGATCCCATGAGCACGTCGGCGCCACCGCTCGGGTATTTGGTAAGCGCCTGCACGGACACGTCCACACCTTGATCAAAGGCATTGAAGGCGATGCCCGCTCCCCAGGTGTTGTCGAGCGCAGTGACGACAGGGCGGTCGCCGCTGCGCTGCGCGTTGGCCTGGCGCACGCGCTCGACCAACGCCGGAATGTCCGGGTACTCCAGCGTGATCGAGCCAGCCGCTTCCAGCCACACCAGGCGCGTGGCGGGGCCGATCCGACGTGCCAGGTCGTCCGGGTCCATCGCGTTATAGAAGCGGTGGGTGATGCCCCATGCCGCAAGCTCCACTTCGGCAAACACCTTGCCAGGGCCATAGGCGTTGTCGGGCAGCAGCACCTCGTCGCCCTGGCGCAGCAGCGCCATGTCGACCAGCGAAATCACCGACAGGCCACTGGGCGCGAGCATGCAGTGTTCGCCGCCTTCGAGGGTGGCGATGCGCTCCTCCAGCGTGAAGGTGGTCGGGGTGCCATGCAGGCCGTAGGTGTAGCCGCTCTTGTCTTTCCAGTCGTAGGTGCGCAGCGCCTCGACGTCGGGGAACATCACCGTCGACGCCTTGTGCACGCCCGGCGCCACCGCCTCGAAACCCGCCGGAGGCTTGTAGGGATGGTGGATCAGCCGGGTGGACAGGTCGTCGTCGTGCTTGTTCATTCAGTTCAGAGTTTCCACTTTTCGAGCAGTTGCGCCGGGCGCATGCTGTCGTAGCCCTCGAAAGGCTGGTGAATCCAGGGGTTGGTCGGCAGGAATTCCACCGAGTAGTCGGGGGTGAAGGTGGAGAGCTGCTTGGTCCAGATCACAGCACTGCGCATCTCGCTGATCGGCTTGTAGTTGTTCTTCAGCAGGTCGATCACCGCCTTGAGCGTGTGACCGGAGTCGGCCAGATCGTCCACCAGCAACACCTTGCCCGCAATCTCGCCCTTGGGCGTGGTGATGTAGCGCGCGATGTCCAGGTTGCCTTGCTCGGTGCCGGCATTGGCGCGGTAGGAGCTGGTCGACATGATGGCCAGCGGCTTGTCGAAGATGCGCGAGAGGATGTCGCCCGGGCGCATGCCGCCGCGCGCAAGGCACAGGATGGTGTCGAACTCCCAGCCCGACTGGTAGACCTTGAGCGCGAGCTTCTCGATCAGGTTGTGGTACTCGTCGTAGGAGACGTAGAGGTGTTTGCCGTCTTCGGTGAGCATGCGGGCTCCGGGTGGGGGTGTCGGGAAGAATTTTGCACGAAGGGCAGCACACCGCCCCCGGCGGTTTCACCCATGGTAGGGGTGGTGCAGCAGGATGGTGTGGTCACGATCCGGGCTGGTCGAGACGATGTGGATCGGCACGCCCGTGGCCTCGGCGATGCGGCTCAGGTAGCGCTGGGCATTGCCCGGCAGGTCCTCATAGCGTGTCGCGCCCACCGAGGAGTCGCTCCAGCCGGGCAGCGTCTCATAGATCGGCTTGCAGCGCGCGATGTCCTCCGCCCCCATGGGCAGGATGTCGATGACCTCGCCGTCGAGCTCGTAGCCCGTGCACAGCTGCAGCTCTTTCAGCCCGTCGAGCACATCGAGCTTGGTGATGCACAGGCCGGTGAGGCCATTGACCTGGGCCGAGCGCTTGAGCAATGCGGCATCGAACCAGCCGCAGCGGCGGCTGCGGCCGGTGGTCACGCCCTTTTCGGCGCCCACGGTGGCCATGTGCCAGCCCGGCGTGCCTTCCTGCTCCCAGTCCAGCTCGGTGGGGAACGGGCCTCCGCCCACGCGCGTGCAATAGGCCTTGGTGATGCCCAGCACATAGTGCAGCAGGCCCGGGCCCACGCCGGAGCCGGCGGCGGCGTTGCCGGCCACGCAGTTGCTGGAAGTGACGAAGGGATAGGTGCCGTGGTCGATGTCGAGCAGCGTGCCCTGCGCGCCTTCGAACAGCAAGTTGGCGCCAGCCCTGTGGGCTTCGTTGAGCTCGCGCGAGACGTCGGCAATCATGGGCTTGAGGAGTTCCGCCTGCTGCAGGGCCTCGGCATAGACCGGCTCGAACTGGATCTCGCCGCTCTCCATGTAGGCCGCGAGCTTCTCGTCCCAGACCATGTCAGCCGAATGCAGCCAGCTCGTCAACAGGTGGTTGTGCAGCGCCAGCAATTCGCGCAGCTTGGCGGCAAAACGATCGGGGTACTTCAGGTCCTGCACGCGCAGCGCGCGGCGGGCAATCTTGTCCTCGTAGGCCGGGCCGATGCCCCGACCTGTGGTGCCGATCTTCTCGCTGCCGGCCTTCACCTTGGCGGCCTCGCGCGCAATGTCGATGGCGGCATGGAACGGCAGGATCAGCGGGCAGCCCTCGCTCACGCGCAGGCGCGAACGCACCTCCACGCCGGCTTTCTCCAGGCCTGCGATTTCCTCGAACAGCTTGCCTACGGAGAGCACCACGCCATTGCCGATGTAGCACTTCACACCGGCGCGCATGATGCCGCTGGGAATGAGGTGCAGAGCCGTCTTCACACCGTTGATGACCAGCGTGTGGCCCGCGTTGTGGCCACCCTGGAAGCGCACCACACCATTGGCGGTTTCGGTGAGCCAGTCGACCAGCTTGCCCTTGCCTTCGTCTCCCCACTGCGTGCCCACCACCACCACGTTGCGCCCAGGGGTCACGGCGCTGCTGCTGTTCGTCATTTGCTGGTATCCGATTGAAGGGTTTGTACAGTCCAGGCGCCGCGGCGGGCCGCATCGGGCACCAGTTCGCGGTCGCAATGAAATTCGTCGACCTCGTGTTCGTGGCCAGGCAGGACACAGACCACGGTGTGGCCCTGCGCACGCAGATCGGCCACCGCCTCCCGCAATCCGGCGTCCATGCCCCAGGGCGCGCGGATCGCGGCCACCAGTGGCCGAGGCGCGACGGCGGCCACCAGTTCCTTGAGGTCCAGGCTGAAGCCCACGGCGGGCCTGTTGCGGCCAAACACCGCGCCGACCTCGTCGTAGCGCCCTCCGCGCGCGAGCTCGAGCGATGCGGTGGCGCGGCCCAGTGGCGCCTGGGCGAACAGGGCAAAACGCATGCCGGTGTAGTAGGCATAACCGCGCAGGTCGGCCAGGTCAATGGACACCTCGACCCCTTCCACCTGCGACGCAAGCCAGCGCAGGCTGTCGAGCGCGGCGTGCAAGGCCGGCGACGCCTGCAGCACGCGCCCCGCCTCGGCGAGCACGGTCACGTCGCCGAACAGGCGCGGCAGCGCGAGCAGGTCGCGCCGCACGGCCGCAGGGAGATCGCGGGCCAGCACCTGCAGCTCGGCGACGTCCTTGGCGTTGAGCGCCGCATGGATGCGGGCTTCCTGCGCGGGCGTAAGCGATACCGGCCCGAGCACGGCGTCGATCACGCGCACGTCGGCCATGTCGAGCTGCAGACCGCTGACGCCTGCGCCGCGCAGGCAGGCCTGCGCGAGTTCGATCACCTCGAGGTCCGCCTCCTGCCCCGCATGGCCGTAGATCTCGGCGCCGAACTGCAAGGGTTCGCGGCTGGCCAGAGGGCGGTCGATGCGCGTGTGCACCACCGGGCCGCAATAGCTCAGGCGGGCCACCCCATGGCGGTTGAGCAGGTGGGCATCGATGCGGGCAACCTGGGGCGTGCTGTCGGCGCGCAGCCCGAGCGTGCGACCGGAGAGCTGGTCGACCAGTTTGAAGGTCTGCAGATCCAGGGCTTCACCAGTGCCGGTGAGCAGCGACTCCAGGTGCTCCAGCAGCGGCGGCATGACCAGTTCGTACCCGTAGCCCCGGGCCGTGTCCAGCAAGCTCCTGCGAAGTTCTTCGATGTGCCGGGCCTCGGATGGCAGGACATCGGCAATGTGATCCGGGAGGACCCAGGCGGACATGTTGTTTTTCAGGCGCTGTTAAAAACGTGATTTTACCGGCCCGCGTCCGGGGCGCCGCGGCGCGTTCAGGCCAGCAACCACCAGAGCAGCAGACCGCTGCCCACGCTGACCAGACCGAAGAAGCGCAACTGGCCGTCGCGCAGGCGCATCAGATCGGTGAAGACGCGGCGCCACAGCGTGGGCGCCAACAGGGGCAGCAGTCCCTCGAAAATGAGCACCAGCGCCAGCGCGGACCAGAACAACTCGGATGACATCCGCGTATCCGCGCGCTCAGCGCCCGTGGCTCATCGGGCCGGCGCCAGGTTGCTGCTGCGCAAGCCCTTGAAGAAGTCGGACGAGGGGTCGACCACCAGCACGTCCGACTTGCTGGAGAAGCTCGCCTTGTAGGCGTCCAGGCTGCGGTAGAACTGCGCGAAGGCCGGGTCGCGACCGAATGCGTCGGCGAACGAGGCTGCCGCCTTGGCGTCGCCCTCACCTTTGATGCGCTGTGCATCCCGGTAGGCCTCGGACACGATCACCTCGCGCTGGCGATCTGCGTCAGCACGGATCTTTTCGCCTTCGGCAAAACCGGTGGAGCGCAGTTCGTTGGCCACGCGCTTGCGCTCGGCCTCCATGCGCTGGTACACCGAGGCGGTGATGCTCTCCGCATAGTCCACGCGCGTGATGCGCACGTCGACCACATCCATGCCCCAGGGTTTGTCCGCGCCACGCACGGCGGCCAGTACCTGGCGTTTGACATCTTCCATGAGTTCCTCGCGGCGTGTCGACAGAAGCTCGTTGACCGTGCGTTTGTTGACTTCCTGCTGGAACGAGTTGCGCACCACGCGGTTGAGCTGCAGGGCGCCAGCGCGCTCGTTGATGCCGACGTTGCGGATGTACTCCTGCGGCTCAGCGATGCGCCAGCGCACGTACCAGTCGATCACCACGCGCTGCTTTTCCGCCGTCAGCGTGGGCTCGGTGTCAGTGCTCTCCAGCGTGAGCAGTCGCTTGTCGATGTACGACACGTTCTGAAACGGCGGCGGCAGCTTGAAGTTCAGGCCAGGCTCCGTGACGACCTGCTTGATCTGGCCGAGCTGGAAGACCACGCCGAACTGGCGCTGGTCCACTACGAACAGCATGGAACTGGCGATGGCCAGGACCACGATGAAGGATGTGATGATGAAACCGAGTTTGTTCATGGCTTGTTCTCTGGTCGCTGGCGCCGCGCTCAGCGGCTCTCGCGTTCGCGCGAGCGCGCGGCGCTGTCAAGGCTGCGGTTGGCGGTCGTCGGGCTCGGAGCGGAACTCGGTGCCGGCGAGCTCGACGTCGCAGCGGTGGAGGAGCCGCCCTGACCGGTCATCTGCATGATCTTGTCCAGTGGCAGGTAAAGCAGGTTCGAGCCAGACTTCGAGTCCACCAGCACCTTGGTCACGTTGCTGTAGATCTCCTGCATGGCATCGGTGTACATGCGTTCGCGCGTCACCTGCGGTGCCTTCTGGTATTCGGAGAGCACCGAGCGGAAGCGCTGCGAATCACCTTCGGCCTGCGCCACGATGCGGGCGCGGTAGCCTTCGGCTTCTTCGGTCAGGCGAGAGGCTGCACCTCGGGCACGGGGCACCACGTCGTTGGCGTAGGCCTGAGCTTCGTTCTTGGCGCGTTCGCGCTCCTGGCCGGCCTTGAGAACATCGTCGAAAGCCGCCTGCACCTGCTCGGGCGGACGCACACCACCTTGCTGCATGTTGATGCCCACAACTTCGATACCGACCTTGTAGCGGTCCAGGATGTTCTGCATCAGTGCGCGCACGCGTGGAGCGATCTGATCGCGCTCCTCGGCCAGGGCCGCATCCATCTTCATCTTGCCCACCACCTCGCGAACTGCGGTTTCGGCCACCTTGACGACCGCGGCATCCGGGTCGCGGCTCTCGAACAGGAAGGCGCGCGCATCGTTCAGGCGGTACTGCACCGCGAACTTGATTTCGACGATGTTCTCGTCTTCCGTGAGCATGGCCGACTCGCGCAGACCGGTGGCAGGCACCACGTTGTCACGCCCGACGTCGACCGAGCGGATCTGCGTGACGAACACCGTCTCGTGGCGCTGGATCGGGTACGGCAGGCGCCAGTTGAAACCGGCACCCACCGAGCTGTGGTACTTGCCGAATTGCGTGATCACGGCCTGCTGGCCTTCCTGCACGATGAAGAAACCGGTGCCCAGCCAGATCAGCAGCGCCACGGCACCGATCAGACCCGCGCCGATGCCGGTGGCCTTGGGGTTCGGGTTGAAACCGGGCACGCCGCCACCGCTGCCCGAACCGTTGCCGCCGCCACGTCCCTTGTTGCCCAGCAGGCCACCGAGCTTGCGGTTGAAATCGCGCCAGAGTTCGTCCAGGTCGGGCGGGCCCTGGTTCGGCCCCTGGCCGCGCGGCGGACGCTGCGAGCCCCGCGAGTCGTCGTCGCGACCGGGCTCCTGGCCGTTCGAGCCTTCGTTGCGGTTGCCATCGTCACCCCGGCCCCAGCGCGGATCGTTCAGGTTGAACATGCCCCACACCCCACGCCAGCCTCGCCGGCGCTCGGAGCGGGACGCCGGTTCAGCGTCTCGGGAAGGGGATTGCAGATTCACGTCCATGTGTTGCCAACTCGTTGTCGATTCAAAACAAAACCACCACATTGTGCCCAATCAGGACACCGGCTCGCCGATTTCCGGCAGCGGACCCGCCGACGAAGGGTCGAGACCTGCCCTTTGCGCCTTGACCTGCTCGGCGAGCAGGGCGCGCAATTCGGGCAATCCGGCACCGGTGTGCGCGCTCAGGAAGATTCGAGGAATGGACTGGCCCTCCAGTTCCATCGCGTCGCAGCTTGCATGGGGAACGGTGGCCGGATCCATGGCGTCGAGCTTGTTGAACAGCAGGATTTGCGGCACGTGCTCGGCACCGATGTCCCTGAGCACCTCCATGACGGAGGCAATCTGCTCGGGATGCGCTGGATTGGAGGCATCGACCACATGCAGCAGGAGATCCGCATCGGCAGCCTCCTGCAGGGTGGCCGCAAAGGCGTCGACCAGCCCGTGCGGGAGATCGCGAATGAAGCCCACGGTATCGGACAGCGAGACCGATCGCCCTGCCTCACCCAGGTACAGCTGTCGGGTGGTGGTATCCAGCGTGGCGAACAGCTGGTCGGCCGCGTAGGCGCGGGCCTTGACGAGACCGTTGAACAAAGACGACTTGCCAGCGTTGGTGTAGCCCACCAGCGAGATCGAGAAAGTGTCGCGCCGCTCGCGCTGGCGGCGCTGGGTGGAGCGCTGCTTCTTGACCTTTTCAAGACGCTCCCTGGTGCGCTTGATGGCCTCGCCGATCATGCGGCGATCCAGCTCAATCTGGGTTTCGCCCGGCCCCCCGCGCATGCCGATACCACCGCTTTGCCGCTCCAGGTGCGACCAGCGGCGCACCAGGCGGGTGGAGAGGTATTGCAGCCGCGCCAGCTCGACCTGCAGCTTGCCTTCGTGGCTGCGCGCCCGCTGCGCGAAGATTTCCAGAATCAGCAGGGTGCGGTCGTTGACAGGCAGCCCGAGGTGTCGCTCCAGATTGCGCTGCTGTGCCGGGCTGAGTGACTGATCAAACAGCACCTCGGATGCGCCGGTGGACTGGGCCAGCATCTTGATTTCATCCGCTTTGCCCGATCCCACGAATAGGGCCGGATCCGGCGCACGGCGCTTGCAGCTCAAGCGCTCGGCCACGCTGTAGCCCGCAGTCTGTGCCAGCAAGCCCAGTTCTTCGAGCCCGGCATCAAAATGGGGTGTACCGAAATCCACGCCCACCAGAATGACGGATGGCGTGGAGGATGAGGCAGGGGTGGGAGAACTCAAATCGTTTTGACAGCAACGCTTGCGACGCTGCTGGCCCGGCAGCGCGGCTGCACAGGCCGGATGCGGTTCAGAAATGGACTCAGGAGGCGGTCGGCTCGTCCGTGCCGACGGCCGAGAACTGCACCGGGCGGCCCGGCACGATGGTGGAAATCGCGTGCTTGTAGACCATTTGTGTCACGGTGTTGCGCAGCAGCACGACGTACTGGTCGAAAGATTCGATCTGACCCTGCAGCTTGATGCCGTTGACCAGGTAAATCGACACAGGGACATGTTCCCGGCGAAGCTGGTTCAGGAAAGGGTCTTGCAAGAGCTGGCCTTTGTTATTGCTCACGATATGCTCCGTGTTCAACGTAAGTTAATGAGGAATGGACCATACCACAGCACCGGCGCGGCACCGCTGACAGACCGAAATTCCTATTCCTTGAAGGGATTGGCCGAGGTCTTGAATTCAATGCGCAGCGGCGTGCCAACCAGGTCGAACGCCTTGCGAAAGCGCCCTTCGAGAAAGCGCTTGTAGGCATCGGGCACGTTTTCCAGCGAATTGCCATGGATGACGATCACGGGCGGGTTCATGCCTCCCTGGTGGGCGTACCGCATCTTGGGCCGGAACATGCCGCTGCGGGTGGGCGCCTGGAAGGCCACCGCTTCCATCAACAGGCGGGTGAGCACCGGGGTGGACATCTTGCGCATGGCTGAGGCATGTGCCTGGGTGATGGACTTCCAGACCGGTCCCAGGCCCTGGCGTTTCTGCGCCGAAATCAAGTGCAGCGAGGCAAACTTCAGAAACGCCAGACGGGTTTCCACCTGGCGCTCGATCTGCTGGCGCTGGTAGGCGTCGACCGCGTCCCACTTGTTGATGGCCAGCACCACGGCGCGACCGCTCTCCAGGATGTAACCGGCGATGTGCGCATCCTGATCGGTGACGCCCTGCGTGGCATCCAGCAGCAACAGGACCACGTGTGCGTTCGCTATCGCCTGCAGGGTCTTGACCACCGAGAACTTCTCGATCGCCTCGAATACGCGCCCCTTCTTGCGAATACCGGCGGTGTCGATCAGCTCGAACTTCTGGCCCGCGCGCTCGAACGGCACGGCAATCGCGTCGCGCGTGGTGCCAGGCAGATCGAACGCCACCAGGCGCTCCTCTCCCAACCAGGCGTTGATCAGCGTCGATTTGCCGACGTTGGGCCGCCCAGCCACGGCCAGGCGGATCACGCCGGTCTCGGCCTCGACCTCTTCCTCATCCTCGGGCGGCAGGCCGGGAATGCGTTCGAGCGCCGTATCGAGCAATGTGCGAACACCCTGTCCGTGTGCACCGGACACCGGCAACACCTCACCCAGTCCAAGCTCAAAGAACTCCACCAGCTGCAGGCCCTGGGTCATTCCCTCCGCCTTGTTGGCCACGAGCACGGTCGGCTTGCCCAGGCGACGCAGGTAGCCAGCGATTTCGTGGTCCTGGGCACTGATGCCGGCGCGGGCATCGACGACGAAAACCACGACATCCGACTCAGCCACGGCCTGCCGTGTCTGCTTGGCCATTTCCTTGTAGATGCCCTCCCCGGCATCCGGCTCGAAGCCACCGGTGTCGATCACGATGTACTCGCGACGGCCCTGGCGGCCGTTCCCATAGTGGCGATCACGCGTGAGGCCGGCAAAGTCGGCCACGATGGCATCGCGTGAACTCGTCAGGCGGTTGAACAGGGTGGACTTGCCCACATTGGGCCGGCCCACCAGGGCGATGACGGGTTTCACGGGGACTGCTTTCGTTCAGGTGGTCACGAACGCGTTGTTCGCGGCAGCCATTACTGGGGGCGCCAGGCGAATACGCCACCGCTGCGCGTCTGCACCACCAGTGCGTCGCCCGCGAGCACGGGTGCGGCTTCGATGGCCGACCCATCGGTGGTGAGGCGGGTCATTTCGCTGCCATCGTCACGCGACACGAGGTGAACCAGTCCACTGGCATCGCCCACCGCCACCACGCGGCCCAGGGCCAGCGGCGCGCTCAGGCCACGGTGCTTCAGCCGGTCGATGCTCCACGCGGGCTCACCTGTGGCGCGCTGCCAAGCCTGAAAGCGACCATCAACTTCGCTGCCGAAGACCAGCCGGTCGTCGCCGTGAACGCCGGTGGTGCCCTGGGCCGCGCGGGTCCAGACCACGGTGCCGCGGCTGGCGTCCACGCAACCGACGGCCGCCGAGTAGGCCCGCACGCACACGCTGCCGCCAATGCGACTGACCGGACCAACGATGTCCACCAGTCGCTCGACCTCATTGGTTCCACGCGATGTCGCTACCGGGGCTTCCCAGCGCACAGCGCCGTTGTCGGGGTTGAGACCCGCGAGCCGCCCCGCCAGGCCTGCCACCAGCGTGTCGCCCACGGCCAGAAGTGCACCGGTCTGGCTCAGCACCAGCGGCTCGGCCGGGCGGTTCTGGGTCCAGAGCTTGGCGCCATTCTTGCCATCGAAGGCCGTGACCGTGCGGTCCGCGGTCAGTACGAACACCCGCTGACCAGCCACGAGCGGCGCAGTGAAAGAGCGCGCGGGCAGGCGCACACGCCAAAGCTCGCGGCCGTTGGCCATCGCGATCAACTGGTTGTTGGCGGATATCACCGCCGCCGTCTCACCATCGGAGCCCACGCCAGCCGCGATGGGGGAATCCAGACTGACGCGCCACACGTCCTTGCCGGTGATTGCATCAAGTGCTGCCACGGTGCCCGCCTTGCCTGCCACGAAAACACGCCCAGCCACCACCGCGGGCGCCAGTGATGCACCTCCCTCGCCCACCTGCGCCGACCAGGCGAGCCGCGTACCCATGAGTGCGGTCACGGGCGGCAGTTCGGCCGGTTGGGGCTTCTTGGCGCCCGACGAGCAGGCGGTCAGAAAGCCGACGGCCAGCAGCCCAAGCATGGGAAGCGCGAAGCGCCAGTGGGTCAGGTAACGGTGGGGAGTACGGAGGAGCATGAATTTCAACGCGCGGTGGGTGCCAGGCTGGAGACGTCCACGCCCAGCGAGGCCAGTTTCACTTCGACGAGACGGCGGTATTCCGTGCGCTCACCCAAGGCGAGCCACGCGTTCTGGTACTCGGCCCTGGCCTCGTCAGTCTTGCCCTGCGCCAGAAGCACATCGCCACGGCGATCAGCCACCAGGGGCTCGAAGGACTTGGGCATCGGGGCTTCCAGCGTCTTGAGGGCCTGGTCGTAGGCGCCCGCCTCCAGGTCGAGTGCGGCCAGACGCAAACGTGCAACGGCCTGGTAGGAGGCGTCATCCGACTCCTCCACCGCCCACGTCAGTGCGGCGCGCGCCTTGTCAATTTCGCCTGCGTCGAACAGTGTCTTGCCGGCCAGCAGCGCGGCCTGGCTGGCGAAAGTGGTTCCGCTGAAGTTGGCCTGCATGTCGGCCAATGCGCGCTCCATGCGCTGGGCATCGCGCGCCAGAGCCGCGCGGTCCACCTCGTCGTACAGCGCCGCCGCCTTGATGCCCTGCGAACGTTGCCAGTAGTTCCAGCCGTTCCAGGCAGCGAACGAGCCGAACACGACGATGAGCACCCAGCTGATGAGGTTGCCGTACTGCGCCCAGAAGTGTTTGATCTGGTCGAGCTGTTCCTGCTCTTCAAGGTCGAGGTGTTTGGCCATGGTAGGTAATCAACGGAGAGCGTGCGCGGCGTGCGCATCGGGAGATTGTAGGCGGGCGGCCCAGGGGCCAACGCGCCAGGATGCGAGGTCGCTCAGCTCGCGCGCAGGCGCGCGGCCCATTCGGCAACGCCGGCCAGTGGCAACAACTTCTGGACGGTCTCGGCAGACTCTTCGGTGCGTGGTCCGCGCAATGCCTTGAGCGCCACGGCGTCCTGCCGGACTTCCTGCTCGCCAAAAATCAGCGCGAAGCGCGCGCCGCTCGCATCCGCCTTCTTGAACTGCGACTTCATGCTGCCCATGCCGTCGGCGCCCGCGGCATGCATCTGCACGTTCACGCCCTCTTGCCGCAAGGTGCGCAACACGGGCATGACGCGGGGCACGTGCGCGGCATCGGGTACCACGACATAAACGTCGGGTGCCGGTTGGGCAGGCAGTCGGCCCTGCTCCTTCAACAACTCCAGGATGCGCTCCATGCCGAGCGCCCAGCCCACCGCGGGCGCGGCCTTGCCGCCGATCTGTTCGAACAGGCCGTCGTAGCGACCGCCGGCGCATACCGTGCCCTGCGAACCGAGCTGCGTGGTGACAAATTCAAACACCGAGAGGTTGTAGTAATCCATGCCACGCACCAGACGCGGATTGATGCGGTAGGCAATGCCGTGCGCGTCGAGCAGGCCGCGCAGGCGGTTGAAATGGTCCAGCGATTCGGTGCCCAGGTGGTCCATCAGGCGCGGCGCGGCATTGACCAGCGCCTGCATGGTGGGGTTCTTGGTGTCCAGAATGCGCAACGGATTGCTGTGCAGGCGCCGTTTCGCTTCGTCGTCGAGCTGGTCGGCGTGGGCCTCCAGATAGGCGATCAGCGCCTGCCGGTGCGCCAGACGCTCAGGCGGCTGGCCCAGACTGTTGATCTCAAGTTCGATGCCGGTGAGCCCAAGTTCCGACCACAAGTCGCAGGCGAGCACGATGAGCTCGGCATCGACATCGGGCCCGGCAAAACCCAGAGCCTCGGCACCGAACTGGTGGAACTGGCGATAGCGGCCTCGCTGCGGTCGCTCGTGGCGGAACATCGGACCCATGTAGTAGAGGCGCTTGGGCCCGTCGTACAGCAGCGAGTGCTCGAGCACGGCGCGCACCACGCCCGCCGTGTTTTCTGGCCGCAGCGTGAGCTGCTCGCCATTGAGCCGGTCTTCGAAGGAGTACATCTCCTTCTCGACGATGTCGGTCACCTCGCCCAGGCCGCGCACAAACAACGCCGTGGGCTCAACGATGGGGGTTCGCAGGTTGCGGTAGCCGTAGCGGCACATCAGGGCGCGCAGCCTGTCCTCGAGCCACTCCCAGTGCGCGGACGCCGGGGGGGCAATGTCGTTCATGCCTTTGACGGCGTTCAGTTTGTCTGCCATGGTGGTTGTGCGTTGTGCATCGGGCGTTGCGGCGAAAGTGAGAAGCCTGGCCTGATCCAGGCTCAATGCTCAACCCCCAACGCCGAACTTCTTGTCAATGTAGTTTTCGACGACCTGCTGGAATTCCTGCGCGATGGCGGGGCCGCGCAGCGTCATGGCCTTCTGCCCATCAATGAAGATCGGGGCGGCCGGTGCTTCGCCTGTGCCCGGCAGGCTGATGCCGATGTCGGCATGCTTGCTTTCACCCGGGCCATTGACGATGCAGCCCATCACCGCAACCTTGAGGTTTTCCACCCCAGGGTAGCGTGCGCGCCAGGCTGGCATGGAACTGCGCAGGTAGTCGTCAATCTGCTTGGCCAGTTCCTGGAAGGTGGTGCTGGTGGTGCGACCACAGCCCGGGCAGGCCGTGACCGAAGGGACGAAGGCGCGCATGCCCAGCGCCTGCAGGATCTCGGAGGCGATCACCACCTCCTGCGTGCGCGCCTCGCCGGGCTGCGGCGTGAGCGAGACGCGGATGGTGTCGCCAATGCCCTGCTGCAGCAACACCGACAGCGCCACCGCCGACGCCACCGCGCCCTTGGTGCCCATGCCGGCTTCCGTGAGACCCAGGTGCAGCGCGTAGTCGCAGCGCTGCGCCAGTGCCTGGTAGACGGCGATCAGATCCTGCACGCTGCTGACCTTGCACGAAAGCATGATGTTGTTGCCACTGAGACCGATCTCCTCGGCCTTGCGGGCGGACTCCAGCGCCGATGTGATCAACGCCTCATACATCACCTGTTTCGCTTCCCAGGGCTCGCTGCGAGCGGCGTTCTGGTCCATCAGGCGGGCAAGCAGGTCCTGGTCCAGACTGCCCCAGTTGACCCCGATGCGGATCGCCTTGTCGTGGCGCGCCGCAATCTCCACCATCTGCGCGAACTGGCGGTCGCCCTTGTCGCCACGACCCACGTTGCCTGGGTTGATGCGATATTTGGAAAGCGCTTCGGCGCAGGCTGGGTGGTCGTTGAGCAGGCGATGGCCGTTGTAATGGAAGTCGCCAATCAACGGCACCTGCACGCCCATGCGGTCAAGCTGCTCGCGGATATAAGGCACGGCCCGCGCCGCTTCATCGTTGTTGACGGTAATGCGCACCAGTTCGGAGCCCGCCAGCGCAAGTTCCTTGACCTGGATCGCAGTACCCACAGCATCCGCGGTGTCGGTGTTGGTCATGGACTGCACACGCACCGGCGCGTCGCCACCCACCGTCACGCGGTGTCCGCCCCAGGCCACCACACCCTGGCGCGTGCGGCGCGCCAGCGGCCGCGACAAGGGTATCGGCTCGCACGAGACGGCGGTGGGGATGGCCTGGGCATTCGCGTGCATGGTCATTTCACCCCGAACCTCGCGACATTGTTCCGGATGTGGGGCGTCACGTCGAACGGCTTGCCCCGCACCGTGACCTGCGCCACCTCGGCCCGACCCAGCACCACCGAGTACGGCGGCGAACTCGAGAAGTCGACCGTATCGCCCGCCTGCAGCACGCGCTGCATGACGACGTTGCCCGCGCCATTGACCACTTCGATCCAGGTTTCTCCCGTGGCGGCAATGCTCAGCAGGCTGTTGGTGGCTGGCGCGGCAGGTGCGGGCAACGCGGGTGGCGCCGTCTCCGGACTCGCCGGCGTGGCCGCAAGGGGTGACGCGGGTGCCGTGTCGGCGACGACGGGCGCTTCGGTCACCACCCCGCCGCCGGCCCCGGCGGTGGGGGTCTGTCCTTCCAGTATCTGCACTGCCGGCAGCGGAGGCTCTTGCGCAGGCACGGGTTCGGCGGGCTCCACGGGTTCCACCGGTGTGACGATCACGCTTGTGCCGCCGGCCTCTGCCTGCGCGGCTTCTTCCATGCGTGGCAGAAACACGATCACCAGCGCGCCCAGCAACAACACGATGGCCGCCAGCAGCGCGGGCCGCGAGAGCCAGCTCAGCGGGTTGATGGGTGCGGGGTCCTGCGCCGACTGAAAAGGCGCGTTGATGCCTTGGCGCGAGGCGCCTAGGTCAGGCACCACGCCCTGTGGAATCTGCTCGAGGATGGGAGCGGGGTCGACCTTGAGCTGTCGGCATGCACTGGAGGCCAGCGCGCGCGCAAACGTCATGTCGGGCAATTCACCGTAGTTGCCAGCCTCCAGTGCCTCGAGCTTGCGCACGGGCACCTTGAGCGCTGCAGCCAGAGCGGCTATGTGCAACCCCGCAGCCTCGCGCGCAGCGCGCAGCAGGATCGGGCGCGAAGCGCCCCCGCCCGTCGCGCGGGCTTCGTCACCGGCAAACGCCTCACTCATCAAATGCTCTCCGTTGATACGACGCCCATTCGCGCGATTCGGGGTAGCGTCGCTGCAGCTGTTGCGCGAGCTGCCCCATCGCTTCGGTGTTGCCCAGACGCTGTTCGACCTTGATGCCCAGCCACAGGGTTTCAGCGTTCGCCAGATCGGTGTTGTTCAGTCGCCGGATAACGAACTGCGCCCGGGCATACTCGCCGCGCCGGTACTGCAAGGCGGCCAGGTTGTAGGCGGTGATGGGGTTGCCAGGGTCCAGTTCGTAAGAGCGCGCCAGGCTGCCCTCGGCCTCGGGAAACTGCGCCGCACGCACCTCGCAGATGCCCTTGGCCATCAGGGTCTTGGCCTGCCCGCCGTAGACCGGACTGGCCAGTGCCTGCTGGAACAGTTCGATCGCCTGCGGATAGCGGCCGAGCTGACAGGCAAACAAACCGTAGTGATGCAGCACATCCGGATCGCGTGGACTGAGCTGCTGCGCACGCTTGAAACTGTCTTCGGCCAGAGGTATTTCGTTGAGCCGCGCATACACCAGGCCGCGCAGCGTGTACGCGGGCGCATAGGTTGGGTCCGCACTCAGGGCCAGCTTGATCTCGTCCAGCGCCACGGTGGTCTGGCCCTGCTCGAAATAGCCCGACGCCAATTCGATGCGGATGCGCGCTCGCTTGCGGATCTCTGGCTCGTCGGACGCAGTGATCGGTTCCCGACCGGTGGCCACGGCCGCTGCCGTGGTTGCCGGGGCAGAGGCGGGCTGCGCGCAGCCCGCCAGCATGGCCAGCAACACGAGGGCAAGCCCTGCCAGATGAGCCCGGATCCCTGTTCGGTTTGCGTCTGTCATGCCTGCCTTTCCTTTTGAACAATACGGATGGTGTGCTCGCTGGCCTGGCGCCGCCGCGCCAGCCGTTGCGACGCGCTCGTGCGGTCCAGCACATCGCCGGCCAGCTGGCCGCAGGCAGCATCGATGTCATCACCACGCGTCTTGCGCACCGTGGTCACCAGGCCGCCCTCGGTCAGCACCTGTGCAAAGCGCTGCACCGAGGCACGCGACGAACAGGTCAGCCCCGAGTCGGGGAAAGGGTTGAAAGGTATCAGGTTGATCTTGCACGGCACACCGCGCACGCCATGCAATCGGAGCAGGTCGAGCAGCTGGCGCGCGTGCTCTGGCTGGTCGTTCACGCCGTCGAGCATGCAGTACTCGAAGGTGATGAAATCGCGTGGTGCCGCCGGCAGGTAGCGCAGACAGGCGTCCAGCAATTCGGCGATCGGGTACTTCCGGTTCAGAGGCACGAGGTCGTCGCGCAGCGCATCGACGGGGGCGTGCAGCGACACCGCCAGCGCCACCGGACAGTCCTGCGCGAGCCGGTCGATCATCGGCACCACGCCCGAGGTGGACACCGTGACGCGGCGGCGCGAAAGACCGTAGCCGTGGTCGTCAAGCATGACGCGCAACGCCGGCACCAGCGCGTTGTAGTTCTGCAAGGGTTCACCCATGCCCATCATGACCACGTTGGTGATCACGCGTTCCCCGCGCTGGAGGTGGCGGCGCAGGAAATGCTCGGCATGCCAGAGTTGCGCCAGTATTTCGCCGGTGGTCAGGTTGCGCGAAAAGCCCTGGTGGCCGGTGGAGCAGAAACGGCAGCCCACCGCGCAACCGGCCTGGGACGAGATGCAGAGCGTGCCGCGATCTACTTCGGGGATGAACACGGTTTCCACCGCATTGCCGTCGCCCACGTCAAACAGCCACTTGATGGTGCCGTCGGCCGAGTCCTGGCGCGAGAGCACCGGAAGGTCGGCAATGGTACAGACGGCAGGGAGCTTGTCGCGCAGGCTGCGCGCCAGGTCGGTCATCTGCGCGAAGTCAGACGCTCCCTTCTGGTGAATCCAGCGAAACAGCTGGACCGCGCGGAAACGCTTTTCGCCCAGCTGTTCGCAAAAGGCGGCCAAACCCTCGAGATCGAAGTCGAGCAGATTGGCCGTCATACCATGATCAACGCGAGTAGACGTTGAGACCGGCGAAGAAGAAGGCCACTTCGGCGGCAGCGGTCTCGGGCGCGTCGGAGCCGTGCACGGCATTGGCGTCGATGCTGTCGGCGAAGTCGGCGCGGATGGTGCCGGCAGCCGCCTTCTTCGGGTCGGTCGCACCCATCAGGTCGCGGTTCTTGGCAATGGCGCCTTCGCCTTCCAGCACCTGGATCATCACCGGACCGGAGATCATGAATTTGACAAGGTCCCCGAAGAAGGGGCGCGCCTTGTGCACGGCGTAGAAGGCCTCTGCTTCACCCTGGGACAGGTGTGCCATGCGGGCCGCAACGACCTTCAGGCCAGCGGCTTCAAAGCGGGCGTAAATCTGGCCAATGACGTTCTTGGCAACGGCGTCGGGCTTGATGATCGAGAGGGTGCGTTCGATGGCCATGGAATTCCTGAAGTTTTTGGGTCAATCTGGCGAGGCCCGCATGGCCTCACAAAGCCCATGATTCTACATTGCCCGGGTGTCCGCGCGGTGTAGCCGCCACAGAGCAACCGGCATCAATCAGCGCCCGCCCGAACGACCGCCACCGCCTCGTCGGCGCGCGCCGCCAGGCGGCCCTCCTCGAGCACCATCCCGCTTGCGTTGCCGTTGAAGTGCATCCTGACCGATGTAGCCGAACGACGTCTTCATCGGATCGGGTTGCTGTGCACCCGATCCCGAGCCACCCTTGCCTGCGCCGCCCCGGCCACCCCGCGTCTTGGCCCCACCGGGCGCACCGCCCATGCCGTAGCCGCTGCTGCCGCCCCGATCGCCAGCACCGTCGGCACGGCTGCCCGGTGGCCTGACCTGGCCACGACCGCCCTTGCCCCCCTGTTTGCCACGCTGCGCGGGATGCCGCCCTCCGGGACGTGGCGCACCGCGCCCGTCCTCATCGCCACTGGACAGACCAGCGGCTGCAGTGAGTCGGCCAATGTCGCGTTCGTCGAGTTCGAGCCAGACGCCGCGCTTGAGCCCGCGCGGCAGCATCACCGCGCCGTAGCGAATGCGGATCAGCCGGCTGACCGCATGGCCCACGGCCTCGAACATGCGGCGCACCTCGCGGTTACGGCCCTCGCCAATCGTCACGCGGTACCAGCAATTGGCACCTTCGCCGCCGCCGTCTTCGATGGAGGCGAACTGCGCCTGCCCGTCTTCAAGCCGCACACCGTCGAGCAGGCGTTGCTTTTCCTCATTCGACAACGCGCCGAGCACTCGCACGGCATATTCTCGCTGCAGGCCAAAGCGGGGATGCATCAGCCGGTTGGCCAGCTCGCCCGAATTGGTCAGCAGCAGCAGGCCTTCGGTATTCAGGTCGAGCCGACCCACCGACTGCCACTTGCCCTGCATCAGTTTGGGCAGACGGCGAAACACCGTGGGGCGGTTCTGAGGATCGTCGTGTGAAACCACCTCGCCCGCCGGCTTGTGGTAAGCCAGCACGCGCGGCGGCGGCGGCGTCATACGCACACGCACCGGTTTTCCATTGACCTTGATCACGTCGCCAAACTGGATGCGCTGGCCAATGTGCGCCGGCTCGCCGTTCACCGAAATCCGGCCTTCCAGGATCAGTTGCTCCATCTCCAGCCGCGAGCCCATGCCAGCCTGCGCCAGCACCTTGTGCAGCTTGGGCGATTCGGCCTGCGGCGCCAGCACGCGCTTGGCGGGCAGCGGCAGATCCTGTTCCTGCACCGCGTCAAAGGCGCCACTGACCACGTCCTCGAAGCCCAGCGCATCGGCAACGGATTCGGGCCGGGTGGCTGGCGCCCCTTGCGGGGACGCCGTCTCCCCTGCGGGCGCGGACTCGCCCTCGGGCCGACGTGGTTCGGCGCCAGGGCTGGATTCAGGCATCAATGGAGGGTCGTGCGCCGGGTTCATGGTCTTCCTGGGTGGAGCGGGCCGAGCGCTGTGAGTCCGACTCGCTGAGTGAGACATCGGCCCGATCCCCTTCGATGCGGGTCGGCGCCTCGGCGCGGGTTGCGTCTGACTCTGAGAACGTCGCCTGACCGGTGGCGTCCGGCAGATCGGCTTCATCGGACAACACGCCAGACGAGAGGGATTCAAAATCCAGCCGGTCCAGCGCGGACTCCTGAATTTCGCTGCCTTCAAGCGGTGGCAGCTGATCAAGCGAGGACAGACCCAGGTCGTCGAGAAACTGGCGCGTGGTGGCGAACAGCGCGGGGCGGCCCACGGTCTCGCGGTGGCCAATCACCTCGATCCAGCCCCGGTCCTCGAGCTGCTTGATGATCAGCGAGTTGATGGTCACGCCCCGGATGTCTTCCATGTCACCGCGCGTCACCGGCTGACGGTAGGCAATGATGGCCAGCGTTTCCATGGTCGCGCGACTGTAACGGGGCGGCTTCTCGGGATGCAGGCGGTCCAGATAGGGACGCAGCTCAGGCCGGCTCTGGAAGCGCCAGCCGCTGGCCACCTGGACCAGCTCCACACCGCGCCCGGTCCACTCCATCTGCAGATCGGCCAGCAACGTCTTGAGCGTGTCCGCCGAGATCTCGGCATCGAACAACGCACCCAGCTCCCTCACGGACAGTGGCTGGGGCGCGCAGATCAGCGCCGTCTCGAGGACGCGCTTGGCATCCGTGGTGTTCATGGTGTCAGTCTGTCAAAGGCCGGTCAGGGCCGGGCGGTGCAGGGGGTGGGCATGGGCCCGTTGGACACGGGCCGGCGAGGGCGGCGCAGACCGTCGGCTCGGAACGCCGGGCAAAAACCTGTTGCCAGGTGGTGCAATAACAGGGGGCGGTGAGGTCAGGACCCCGACCCAGCCGGGGGGCGGTCGGTAGCGGGGGCATTCAATCGAGAAACCCGCTGTCCACACGCGCCTGATTGTAGCGGAGCCCGCATGCCGCGATGCTGTCGAGCATGTCCTGCGGTGGGGAGGAACGAAACCACAGCGCCTCGCCAGTGATGGGGTGGTTGAGCTTCAGGCGGGCCGCGTGCAACGCCTGACGGTTCATGCCCCACATCACCCGGCCACCGTACAGGGTGTCGCCCACCAGCGGGTGGCCGAGCCAGGCCATGTGCACGCGAATCTGATGCGTGCGCCCCGTGTGCAGCTTGCAGGTGACCAGACAGGCCTGCTCCGAGTTTTCGAGCAGCCGCACGGCGGTCTGGGCAGGCTTGCCCGCGCCGCCCTCGCCGGCACGTACGACGGCCATGCGCAGGCGGTTGTGCACATCGCGTCCGATGGGCTGGTCCACGCCCTGCTCCATGCATCCTCTCCAGGACCCATGAGCCAGCGCGATGTATTGGCGGTTGACTTCGCGCGCAGCGATGGCCCGCACGAGTGCGTCCACCGCCGCACGCGACTTGGCCACCAGCATCAACCCCGATGTGTCCTTGTCCAGGCGGTGCACGATGCCGGCACGCGGCAAACCGGCGGCGCCCACGTGGTGGGCCAGCAATCCGTTGAGCAGGGTGCCAGTCCAATGGCCGGCGGCCGGATGCACCACCAGGCCGGCCGGTTTGTGAACCACCAGCAGATCGGCGTCCTCGAACACGATGTCCAACGCCATCGCCTGCGGCACGAAGGCTTGCGCCTGCTGCGTCGGCCGCAGCTCCACCAGAAGGTGCTCTCCTGCAGCGACGCGGGCCGCGGGTTTGGTCTGCACGATGCCACGCAACGCGACCGCGCCGTCGGCCATGAGCTGCTGCAGGTACGAACGCGAAAACTCCGGAATCAGCCGGGCCAGCGCCCGGTCGATGCGCCAGCCGTGCATGGCCGCGGGCACCTCGCACGCGCGCGTTTCGACGTCCTGCGCAATATCGTCGCCCAGCGCGACGCCATCGGCTTCGCCACCCGGCGCGCCAGCGGGCGTGGCGACCCCCGTCGATATAATTTGAGAAGCCAATCCCATTGATCCGTTGTAAAGGTGCGCCCGCGATGTTGACGTTCAGATTATCGGTTGCGCCTTGGTGCGTGCTGGCGTCCATGCTCGCGCTGGGTGCGTGCAGCACCAAGCCACTGGACGAAACAGCGGGCTGGAGCCCGAACCGACTCTACAGCGAAGCCACCGACGAGCGTGCCGCCGGCAACTACGAGAAGGCGGTCACGCTGCTGGAAAAACTCGAGGGCCGCGCCGCTGGCACGCCGCTGGCGCAACAGGCCCAGCTCGACAAGGCCTACACCCACTACAAGGCGGATGAGCCCGCCCAGGCCCTGGCGGCCATCGACCGTTTCCAGAAGCTGCACCCCGCCAGCCCGGCCATGGACTATGCGCTGTACCTCAAGGGGCTGGTGAACTTCAACGACCGACTCGGACTTTTCGGCTCCCTGGCCCGCCAGGACCTGTCGGAGCGAGACCAGAAGGCCGCGAAGGAATCGTTTGAGGCCTTCCGCGAACTTGTCACGCGCTTCCCCGATTCGCGCTACAGCCCGGACGCTCGCAGCCGCATGACCTACATCGTCAATTCGCTGGCGCAGTACGAGGTGCACGTGGCGCGCTACTACCACAGCCGCGGCGCCTATCTCGCTGCCATCAACCGCGCGCAGACCGCCCTCTCCGACTACACCGACGCTCCTGCCCTCGAAGAGGCGCTCTACATCATGCTCCGTTCCTACGACGCGCTGGGCATGACTCAGCTGCGCGACGACACGCTGCGCGTGATGCGTGCCAACTATCCGCAGAGCGAGTACCTGAGCAAGGGGTTCAAGTCGGCGGATGATCCGTGGTGGAAGATCTGGTAGCCACCAGTTCGTCAAGCGCGGCTTCCATTTCCGCCTCGTCCTGTAGCCGACGCATGGCCGGCAAGGCCGCCAGCAAGCGGTTGCCATAGGAACGGGTCAGCAGGCGCCGGTCTCCAATCACCAGCACACCGCGGTCATTCTCCGAGCGAATCAACCGCCCCGCACCTTGCTTCAACGCCATCGCGGCTTCCGGCAGCCACACGTCGTTGAAAGCGCGCAGGCCCTGCGCCTCGGCGCGCTCGCCGCGCGCCCGCATCAGAGGATCGTCGGGCGGCGCGAACGGCAGCTTGTCGATCACCAGCAGTTGCAGTGCATCGCCCGCGAGGTCAAGTCCCTCCCAGAACGTGCCTGACGCGACGAGAACGGCGGCGCCCGACCTCGCGTCACGAAACTGCGCCAACAGCGCGCGCCTGGACGCACGCCCCTGTTCCAGCACCTGCAACGGCGCGCAATGACCGCGCTTCACCAAGCCGCGCAGGTGCTCGGCAATTCGCGCACGGGCCCGCAGCGTCGTGGTCATCAGCAGAGTTCGGCCACCCAGGCGCGACGCCCAGCGTGCCACCGCATCGGCCAGGGCGACGGCGTGCGCTTCATCACCTGTCTCGGGCAAATGGCCCGGCACGTACAGCGCCGCCTGTCTCGCATGGTCAAACGGGCTCGGCACGCGCAAGGTGCGCAGTCGCGGCGAATCATCGATGCCAAGGCCACGAGTGAACCAGCTCAGCGCATCGTCGCCGCCCAGTGTGGCGGACGAGAAAATCCAGCTGCGCGGACGGGACTCGGCTTCGCCCAGCCAGACACGGAATGCGGCCGAACTGTCGGGTGGTGCGCTGACCAGACGCCATTGCCCACGAGGGCCCCACTCAGCCCAACGCACATGGCCGGACGGCGGTTCCAATGCGACAGCGTACGCAATGCCCCGCCACGACCCGTGCAGCTCATGCGCGAGGGCCGCCAGATTGCGCAGATCGACCGAAGCCTCGGCCGTGACCGACAAGGCCGCCTGCACCTGAGACAGCGCCTGATCGAGCGCCGCCACAACCCGCAACCAGGACGCCATGTCCACCCCATGCGGCGCAGCGCCGGACCACCGGCGGCGCGCCCCGGCCAACTCGTCGCGGCGGCTCAGGGAGCCGACAAGCCGCGTCGCCTGTTCCAGGGCCAGTGACAGATGCGCCCAGGGTTGTTGTCCCCGAGCCCACAGCGGTCCGAGTCGAGCCAGGTCGCGCGCCAGGTCGAGCAGCTGTGCGTCTCCGATCACGCGGCCCAGAAACGCGATACCGGTGTCGTTCAGTTGGTGCGCCTCGTCAAACACCAACACCTCGGCCCTGGGCAACACTGCGGGAACATCCGATTCCTGCAGCAACTGATCGGAGAAGAAAAGATGGTGGTTGATCACCACCCAGTCCGCCGAGAGCGCCTCGCGGCGAGCCCGGTTGACATGGCATTCGGCGTGGCGCGGACAGGCTGCGCCCAGGCAGTTCTGCCGCGTGGAAGTGATCAGGGGGCGCAGCGGCGAGCCTTCGTCCAGCGTCGACAACTCCATCAGATCGCCGGTACGCGACCTTTCCGCCCAGTGCATCACCTGCCCCAGTGCCACGGCAATGACCGGGTCGCGCAGCCAGGAGGGCGCACGCCCCTGAAGCGCCTGCTCGACACGGTGCAGGCACACATAGTTGGATCGCCCCTTGAGCAAGGCCACGCGCACCGGCAGGCCCAAGGCATGAGCCACGACAGGGATGTCGCGAATGAACAGCTGCTCCTGCAACGCCTGGGTGGACATCGACAGCACGCCGCGTCTGCCACTGAGCAACAAGGGCACTAGGTAGGCAAAAGTCTTTCCCACACCGGTACCGGCTTCGACCGCCAGGCCTTCACCCGCTTCGATGGCCCGCGCCACCGCCGTCGCCATCTCCTGTTGCCCTGGCCGCTCGCGCAGAAGTCCGGCGCCGCACGAGCGTGCCAGTGGCCCACCAGAGGCCAGCGCTGCTCGCACCTTGCTTTCGAGATCGCTCAAACAGTCTCCCGACGGAATGTGGTGCGGCCCAAGATCGCTTCGACCCTCTCGACGCGCGTGTTGTGGCGCCACACGCACGGGTTCACGGTTTTGCGCTCGACGTGGGCGTGCACCGCAGATAAATGGATACCATTGCAGGCACTTCCCCGCCAGCATCGAACGCGCACATCAAACCCATGTCCAAAGGCTACCGCATTCAGGCGTCCACCGGCATCCACCGGGGCGACCGCGACTACCAGCAAGACCAGGTCTGCCTGCTACACCATCCGCGTCAGAACAGTTGCATGCTGGCGGTGCTGGCCGACGGCATGGGTGGGCGCAGCGGCGGGCGCAAGGCGTCCGATCAGGTCATGCTCACGGCGCGCCAGTTGTTCGAGCGCTACGATCCCGACACCGACGATGCTGCCTCGCTGCTGCGCCAGATCGTCGAAGAGTCGCATCTGGTGATCAAGCTCACTGCGGTGTCGGCCGAACAGGAGCCCCACAGCACCATCGCCGCCTTTCTCATCAACCCCGGCGGCGACAGCCACTGGGTGCACGCGGGCGATTCCCGCATCTACCACTTCCGCAACGGCAGGATGGTCTTTCGCACCATGGACCACTCGTACGTGCAGACGCTGGTCAACCAGGGCGAAATCAGCGAAGAGGAAGCCCTCGACCACCCGCACGCGAACATCCTCATGGGCTGCCTGGGCACGGAGAACGATCCCCCCGTGGACATCCACGTGGTGCCACAGTTGCACGCGGGCGATGCCATCATGGCCTGCAGCGACGGCATCTGGCACTACTTCACCCCGGAGGAGCTCTCCAGCACCATCGCCATGCTCTCGCCGCGCGAGGCGTGCGAGTTCCTGATCCAGAAGGCGCGCTCACGCGCCAAAGGTATGGGCGACAACCTGTCGCTGACGATCGTCAAGCTCGATCCGCTGGGCTGACGCGGGTCTCAAGTCAACCCGGTATCCACCAGCCGGTGCTCCAGCGACAGAAACTCCTGTGACTGCATTTCGGTCAGGCGGGACACCGTGCGCGGGAATTCATGCGACATCGGTCCTTCGACGTAGAGTTCCTCCGGCGGCACCGCGGCCGACATCACCAGCTTGACGCGACGGTCGTACAGCACATCGATCAGCCAGGTGAAGCGGCGTGCTTCCGACGCCTGGCGCACCGACATCTGCGGCACGTCAGAGAGCATCAGGGTGTGGAACTGCGTCGCGATCTCCAGGTAGTCGTTCTGCGAGCGCGGCCCCCCGCACAGCGTGCGAAAGTCAAACCAGATAACGCCGCCAGCGCGGCGCAGCGCCTGGATGTTGCGCGCCTCGATGTGCATCACGGCATCCTGATCCCCCACCTCGGCCAGTTCGCTGAACGTGGCCGCCATCGCTTCGTCGGTCTTCGCTCCCAACGGACAGTGGTAGAGCTGGATGTGGTTGAGGGTGCGCTGACGGTAGTCGGTTCCGTTGTCCACGCTGAGCACCTCCAGCCGCTGCTTGAGCAGTTCGATGGCGGGCAGGATGCGATCCCGATGCAGCCCATCGGGATAAAGCTGGTCCGGATGGAAATTTGACGTAGTGACAAAGCCCACGCCCGCCTTGAACAAGGCGTCCAGCAGACGGTGCAGAATCATCGCGTCCGTCACGTCGGCCACGTGGAATTCGTCGAAGCAGATCAGCTTGTAGCGTCGGGCAATGCGCGCACCGAGTTCATCCAGCGGATTGACGGTGCCTTGCAGATCACGCAGCTCGCGGTGCACTTCGCGCATGAATTCGTGAAAATGCAGTCGCGTCTTGCGGCGCAGCGGCACCGCATTGAAAAAGCACTCCATCAGAAAGCTCTTGCCGCGACCCACGCCGCCGTGCATGTACACACCACGCGGAATGTCCGGATTGACGAACAGCTTCTTCAGTGAATTGGAGCGCTTCTGCTTGTACACCGCCCATTCGGACGCGCATCGTTCCAGCGCATCGACGGCGCGCTCCTGCGCCGGATCCGACGTGTAGCCGCGCTCCCTGAGCGCGGCTTCGTAGTTGCTGCGAACGCTCAAGACCGGCGCCGCGTCAGAAGTTCAGCGTGCGCTTGTCCACGGCCAGGGCGGCTTCCTTCGTCGCCTCCGACAACGAGGGATGGGCATGGCAGATGCGTGCGATGTCTTCCGCGCTCGCCTTGAACTCCATCGCCACCACCGCTTCGGAGATCAGCTCGGAGGCCATCGGGCCCACGATGTGGACGCCCAGGATCTCGTCGGTGGCGGCGTCGGCGAGGAACTTCACCATGCCAGTGGTGTCTCCAAGCGCGCGCGCACGACCGTTGGCCAGGAACGGGAAGGTGCCGGCCTTGTACGCCGCGCCGCGCGCCTTGAGCTGCTGCTCGGTCTCACCCACCCAGGCGATCTCAGGGCTGGTATAGATCACCCAGGGAATGGTGTTGAAGTTGACGTGGCCATGCTGGCCGGCAATGCGCTCTGCCACCGCCACCCCCTCTTCCTCCGCCTTGTGGGCCAGCATGGGGCCGCGCACCACGTCGCCCACGGCCCACACACCCCTGAGGTTGGTGCGGCACTCGGCATCGACCACGATGGCACCGCGCTCGTCGAGCTGCAGGCCCACGGCCTCGGCGTTGAGACCGGTGGTGTTGGGCACCCGGCCGATAGAGACGATGAGCTTGTCGGCGTCCAGCGACTGCGCTTCGCCCTTGGCGTTGGTGTAGGCGACGCTCACACCCTTCTTCGAGGTCTTGACCTCGCCGACCTTCACGCCCAGTTCGATCTTCAGACCCTGTTTGTCGAAGGCCTTCCTGGCTTCCTTGGCGATCTGCTCGTCCACCGCCCCCAGGAAGGTGGGCAAGGCTTCCAGCACCGTCACCTCGGCACCGAGACGGCGCCAGACCGAGCCCATTTCCAGACCGATCACGCCGGAGCCAATGAGCACCAGCTTCTTCGGCACAGTGCCGATGCGCAGTGCGCCGTCGTTGGACAGCACCGTCTCTTCATCGAATGCCACGCCGGCCAACGCACGCGCGTTGGAACCCGTGGCCAGGATGACCTGCTGGCCGGTAATGAGCTCTTCCTTCGCACCCGAGACCTGGACCTCGTAGCCGGCTTCGACGGCCTTCACGAACGAGCCGCGGCCATGGAAGAAGGTGACCTTGTTCTTCTTGAACAGGTAAAGGATGCCGTCGTTGTTCTGCTTCACCACCGCGTCCTTGCGGCCGATCATCTTGGCAATGTCGATCTTCACATTGGTCGCGCTGATGCCGTGGTCGGCGAAGTGCTTGTTCGCATGCTCGAAGTGCTCGGACGACTGCAGCAACGCCTTGCTGGGAATGCAGCCGACGTTGGTGCAGGTGCCACCCGGCGCCGGGCCACCCGAGGCGTTCTTCCATTCGTCGATGCAGGCGACCTTGAAACCGAGCTGGGCCGCGCGGATGGCGGCAATGTAGCCACCGGGACCGCCGCCGATCACGACGACGTCAAATGCTTGGGACATGTTGTTTCCTGAGTTCAAAGGGTCAACGCCCCTGTGTGGGGCGTTGACAAGGGAGAGGCTCGATCAGATGTCGAACAGAATGCGGGCCGGGTCTTCCAGCGCTTCCTTCATCGCCACCAGCCCCAGCACAGCCTCGCGGCCGTCGATGATGCGGTGGTCGTAGGACATGGCGAGATAGTTGATCGGACGAATCACGATCTGGCCGTTCTCCACCACCGGGCGGTCCTTGGTCGCGTGCACGCCCAGGATGGCCGACTGCGGCGGGTTGATGATGGGCGTGGACAGCATGGAGCCGAAGGTCCCACCGTTGGAGATGGAGAACGTGCCGCCGGTGAGGTCATCCAGCCCCAGCTTGCCATCGCGGGCCTTCTGGCCGAATTCAGCGATCTTCTTCTCGATGTCGGCAAAGCTCATCTGGTCGGCGTTGCGCAGAATGGGCACCACCAGACCGCGCGGCGAGCCCACCGCGATGCCGATGTCGAAATAGCCGTGGTAGACGATGTCGTTGCCGTCCACCGACGCGTTGATGATCGGGTATTTCTTGAGCGCGTGCACCGCGGCCTTCACGAAGAAGCTCATGAAGCCCAGCTTCACGCCGTGTTCCTTTTCGAACTTCTCCTGGAACTTCTTGCGCATCTCCATCACAGGCGCCATGTTCACTTCGTTGAACGTGGTCAGGATGGCATTGGTGGATTGCGATTGCAGCAGACGCTCGGCAACGCGCGCCCGCAAGCGGGTCATGGCCACGCGCTCCTCGGGGCGGTCGCCCAGGTCGGGCGCCACCACGGGCACCTGCGGCAGCACCTTGGTGGGTGCGCCCGTCGGGATAGCCACGGGCGCGGCCACGGCGGCCTTGGGTGCGGCAACGGCCGAGAGCACGTCGCCCTTGGTCACGCGGCCGTCCTTGCCCGTGCCGGCCACCGAGCCTGCGGCCAGGTTGTTGTCGGCCATCAACTTGGCGGCGGCCGGCATGGCCACGCCCGCCTTGGACGCAGCCGAAGACGAGGCGGCCGCAGCGGGCGCGGCTGGCGCGGAGGCCGGAGATGGGGCCGCTGCGGCAGGTGCGGCAACCCCCGCCACGGCAGCGGTATCGATCCGCGCGATCAATTGCTCGGCCGCGACCGTGGCCCCGTCGGCCTGCACCAGCTCGACCAGCACACCCGAGGCCGGTGCCGGCACTTCGAGCACCACCTTGTCGGTTTCGATTTCAATGAGGATCTCGTCTGCCGCGACAGCCTCGCCGGCCTTCTTCTTCCAGTTCAACAGCGTGGCCTCGGCCACCGATTCGGACAGTTGGGGAACTTTGACTTCTACGATTGCCATAACAATTTCCGGTTGAGCGATCAGGGTTGGGCGTTAGGTGGTCGTCGGCGCGCAATACGCTCGAAGCCGGGCACACAACGCACAACGGATTACTTGGTGAGGATGTAGCCCTTGAGCTTGCCGAAGGCGGCCTCGATAAGGGTCTTCTGCTGTTCCTGGTGCAGGTGGGCATAACCGACCGCGGGCGACGCCGAGGCGGTACGGCCCGCGTAGCCTAGCTTCTGACCATCCAGCATGTTCTCGTGAATGTAGTGCTGCACGAAGAACCAGGCGCCCTGGTTCTGCGGCTCGTCCTGGCACCACACGATGTCGGTCGCGTTGGGGTACTTGCGGATCTCGGCGCCGAACACCTTGTGCGGGAACGGGTAGAGCTGCTCCACCCGCAGGATCGCCACATCGTCCGAGCCACGCTCTTCGCGCTTCTTGACGAGGTCGTAGTACACCTTGCCCGAGCAGCAGATGATGCGCTTGACCTTTTCGGCCTTCTTCGCCACGTCGGCGCTCTGCTCCGGGATCACCGTCTGGAAGCCACCCTTGGTGAACTCGGACAGTGGCGAAGTCGCGTCCTTGTTGCGCAGCAGCGACTTGGGCGTGAAGATGATCAGCGGTTTGCGCAGCCCGCGGATCATCTGGCGGCGCAACACGTGGAAGATCTGGCTGGCCGTGGTGGGCTGCACGATCTGCATGTTGGTGTCGGCCGCCATCTGCATGAATCGCTCCAGGCGGGCCGAGCTGTGCTCGGGACCCTGGCCTTCATAGCCGTGCGGCAGCATCAGGGTGATGCCGTTGACACGACCCCACTTGACCTCGCCCGAAGCAATGAACTGGTCGAGCACCACCTGCGCACCGTTGACGAAATCGCCGAACTGGGCCTCCCAGATCACCAGCGTGTTCGGGTCGTTCGAGGCATAGCCGTACTCGAAGCCCAGCACCGCCTCTTCAGAGAGGATGGAGTCGATCACCACGAACGGCGCCTGGTTGTCGGCCACGTTCTGCAGCGGCACATAGAAGCCTTCGTCGTACTTCTCGCGATTCTGGTCGTGGATCACGGCATGGCGGTGCGTGAAGGTGCCGCGGCCACAGTCTTCGCCCGAGAGGCGCACCGGGAAGCCGCTGGCCACCAGCGAGGCAAACGCCATGTGCTCACCCATGCCCCAGTCCACCGGGATGTCGCCACGGCCCATGGCCGCGCGGTCGGCGTAGACCTTCTTCACCAGTTGGTGCGGCGTCACGCTCTCGGGGATGGTGGTCAGCCGCTCCGACAGGCGCTTCCACTCGGCCAGGGGAATGGCCGAATCGGCACTGTCGGTCCACTTCTTGCCGAGGAACGGGCTCCAGTCGACCGCGAACTTGCTCTTGAAGTTGGTCAGCACCGGATCCACGGTGTGGCGCCCTTCGTCGAGCGCCGCGCGGTAGGCCTTGACCATGTCGTCACCCAGGGTTTCGCCCAGGCCCTGCGCAGCCAGTTTGTCGGCGTAGAGCTTGCGCGTGCCGGGATGGGCCGCGATCTTCTTGTACATCAGCGGCTGGGTGAGACTGGGCGTGTCCTGCTCGTTATGGCCGAGCTTGCGGAAACACACGATGTCCACCACCACATCCTTCTGGAACGCCATGCGGAACTCCAGTGCCAGCTGGGTCGCGAACACCACCGCCTCGGGGTCGTCGCCGTTCACGTGCAGCACGGGCGACTCGATCATCTTGACGACGTCGGAGCAATACAGCGTGGAGCGGCTGTCGCGCGGGTCCGAGGTGGTGAAGCCGATCTGGTTGTTGATCACCAGGTGCACCGTGCCGCCCGTGGAATAGCCACGCGTCTCGGCCAGCGCCAGGGTCTCCATCACCACGCCCTGGCCGGCAAAGGCGGCATCACCGTGCACCAGCACGGGCAGCACCTGCTTGCCCAGCGGGTCGCCACGGCGGTCCATGCGGGCGCGCACCGAACCTTCGACCACAGGGTTGACGATTTCCAGGTGAGACGGGTTGAAGGCCAGCGAGAGGTGCACCGGGCCACCGGGGGTGGTCACATCGGAGCTGAAGCCCTGGTGGTACTTGACGTCACCGGCGGGCAGGTCTTCGGGCGCCGTGTGATCGAACTCGGCAAAAAGGTCCTTGGGCATCTTGCCCAGTGTGTTGACCAGCACGTTGAGGCGGCCGCGATGGGCCATGCCGATGACGATCTCCTGGATGCCGACCTGGCCGGCCTGGCGGATCAGTTCGTCCATCGAGGCGATGAAGCTCTCGCCACCTTCGAGCGAGAAGCGCTTTTGCCCGACGTACTTGGTGTGAAGGAAGCGCTCCAGCCCCTCCGCCGCCGTCAGGCGGTCGAGAATGTGCTTCTTTTTCTCGGCGTTGAACACCGGCTTGGCACGGCTACCCTCCAGGCGCTCCTGCCACCAGCGCTTCTGGCTCTGGTCGGTGATGTACATGTACTCGGCACCGATGGAGCCGCAGTAGGTCTCGCGCAGGGCATTGAGCAACTCGCGCAAGGACATGGTCTCCTTGCCGAAGAAGGTGTTGCTGGTGTTGAAAATGGTCTCGAGGTCCGCGTCGGCAAAGCCGTAGAAGGACAGTTCGAGCTCGGGAATATGGTCGCGCTCGGCGCGCTTGAGCGGATCCAGGTCGGCCCAGCGGGCGCCCACGTTGCGATAGGCCGCAATGAGCTGCTGCACGGCCACGCGCTTGCGGCCCAGGTCGGAGTCGGCGCCGGCTGCAATGACGACCTTGGTGCCGCCCTGCTTGGCGCGCTCGGCAAAGGCGTTGATGACGGGCTGGTGGGGAACGTCGCGGGCGTCGGTGCCATCACCGGCCGGAACGTGCTGCAGCGCGTCGAAGTAGCCGCGCCAGTTGTCGGGAACGCTGCCTGGATTGTCCAGGTAGTTCTCGTACATCTCTTCCACATACGGCGCATTGCCGCCGAAGAGGTAGGAGTTGCCCTTGTAGGCAACATAGACGTTGCCCCCGTTCGATTGGGAATCGCTCATAAATCCGCTGACCTCCGTTTCCCTTCAGGAAACATAAGCTGGTTAAGACAACCTTCCGCGGCACGGCTGAACCGTTAGGCGGATGCGACAGTGACTGTGGAAGGACCTGACTGCAGCCCGCGATTGTGCCACCTGAGCGATGACCTTGGGCAAAAGAATGTCGGGCGAAACCGGTTCAGATCATGAAACCACGCGCGGTGACAGGCGCTGGGACGTGGGCACGGCGCTCGGCTCGTCCATTTCGATGGCGATCTGGGTGCACACCGTGCGGCACAGCATGACAGCCTTCTCGCTCTGCACGCGGTAGATGACCTGCGTGCCTTCCTTGCGCTTGGCCAGCACGCCCGCGCGATAGAGCAGGTTCAGGTGCTGGGACAGGTTCGGCTGGGTCGTGTCGATTTCCTGCAACAGCTGCGAAACGGACTTTTCCTTGTCACACAGCGCGCTGAGGATGCGCAGCCGCATGGGGGTCGCGAGCACACCGAAGAGTTCGGCCGCCAGTTCGAACACGCGGACCTTCTCCACCTGACCTTGGGACCCGATCATCTGTTCCATGGCAGTCTTCGCTCGTGTGAATATAAGCATGGATCATACGCTCGCACCCGCCCGGTGTCGGCCGTGCGGTTTCACCAGCAGACCGCCCCCTGCGGCACTCAGCCCAGCAGGTCCTTGATCTGTTGCAGCGCCGCGGGGTCGTCCATGGTCGTGAGGTCTCCCGGATCGCGGCCCTCGCACACGGCCTGGATGGCGCGGCGCAGCAGCTTGCCGCTGCGCGTCTTGGGCAGCAGGGCCACGAAATGCACGCGCGACGGTCGCGCCACGGCGCCCAGCTGCGCATCCACCTGCTTCATGATCTCGCCCTCGAGCTTGAGCTTCGCCGTGCCGTCGCCCAGCGCCGACGTGTCCTTTGCGACCACGAAGGCCATGGCCACCTGTCCCTTGAGCGCATCGGCCACACCCACGACAGCCACTTCAGCCACGTTGGGGTGGCTGGAGATGCTCTCCTCGATCTCGCGCGTGCCCAGGCGGTGACCCGCGACGTTGATCACGTCGTCGGTGCGCCCCAGGATGTAGAAGTAGCCTTCGTCGTCGCGAATGCCCCAGTCGAAGGTGCTGTAGACCAGCTTGCCGGGGATGCTTTTCCAGTAGGTGTTGACGAATCGGGCATCGTCCTTCCAAACCGTCTGCATGAAACCGGGCGGCGTCGGCCCCTCGATCACCACCACACCTTTTTCATTGGCGCCGGTCAGTTCCTCCCCAGTCGACTCGTGCAGCAACTTCACGCGGTAGCCGTACATGGGCACACCGGGGCTGCCAAACTTGCTGGCCTTCTTCTCGACGCCATTGGCGATGGTCAGGATCGGCCAGCCGCTCTCGGTCTGCCAGTAGTTGTCAATGATGGGCACCCCCAGGCCGTCGCTGATCCAGCGCGCCGTGGGTTCGTCCAGCGGCTCGCCTGCAAGGAACAGCGCCTTGAGGCTGGAGAGGTCGTACTGCTTGAGGTAGGCCGGGTCCTGCTTCTTGAGCACGCGCACCGCGGTAGGCGCACTGAACATCACCGTGACCTTGTACTTCTCGACCAGGCGCCACCAGATGCCACCATCAGGCCGGATCGGCAGGCCTTCGTACAGGATGGTGGCCATGCCGGCGATCAGCGGTCCATAGACGATGTAGCTGTGGCCCACCACCCAGCCGATGTCGCTGGTGGAGAAATAGGTCTCTCCTGGCTCGCCCATGAAGATGTGCTTCATGCTCGCGGCCAGCGCCACGAGATATCCACCGGTGTCACGCTGAACACCTTTCGGTCTGCCGGTGGTGCCGCTGGTGTAGATGGTGTAGCTGATGGCCGTCGAATCCAGCCACTCGCAGGACACCTGCGCGTCCAGATGGCGCTCACGCAGCGCGGCGTAGTCGTGGTCGCGCCCCGGCACGAGACTCATGGGGGCAAGACCCCGATTGACCAGGACCACCGAAGCCGGCTTGTGGCTGGAAAGGCGGATCGCCTCGTCCAGCAGCGGCTTGTACTCGACCACCTTGCCGCCGCGCGAACCCGCGTCGGCGCTGACGATCGCGACCGGGGTGGCGTCGTCGATGCGGTTGGCCAGCGAATGGCTGGCGAAACCGCCAAACACCACCGAATGAATGGCGCCGATGCGTGCGCAGGCCAGCATGGCAAAGGTGGCCTCGGGAATCATCGGCATGTAGATCAGCACCCGGTCACCCTTCTTCACGCCCTGCCCCAGCAGCACCGCCGCCATGCGCTGCACCTCAGCGTGCAGCTCCCGGAAGCTGTAGGTGCGCTCGGTATCGGTCTCGGTGGACACAAAGATCAGCGCGTTCTGGTCGGCCCGGTCCTTCAGGTGGCGGTCCACCGCGTTGTGACACAGGTTGGTCAGGCCGCCTTCGAACCAGTGCACGAAGGGCGGTCGATCGGGATTGCACACCCGGTCGAAGGGCCGCTTCCAGTCCACCAGCGCGGCCTGTTCGGCCCAGAACGCTTCGGCGTCGTCAACCGAGCGGCGGTAGAACGCGGCGTAACTCTGGGGGGTGCTCATGGATGTCTCCTGCGGGTGGTGGGTGTGGGGAATGCTCAAACTGAATTCATAATTATGAGCAGCCGGCTTGCACCACACTGACGCGGCGCCCGCATGCGCCGCGCCTCCAAGCCTTCATTTGATCAGGGCCTGCACGTCACGAAAAGCCGGGTGTGCGGCCGTGCGAAGCCACTCGAAAGCCACCATCTCCGTGGTCACCAGTTCGGCCCCCGCAGCGGCCAGCCGGTCGAAGGCCGCGTCGCGGTTGCGCTCGGTGCGAGAGCCACAGGCGTCCGTGACCACCCAGACGTCGAATTCCTGCTCGATCAGCCCGAGCGCCGTCTGCAGCAGACAGACGTGCGCCTCGCAACCTGCCACCAGCACGGTCTGGCGCTCGGTGGGGGGTGCCGCTGGCGGCTTCTGGAGGTGCCGGGGCAGGCTGCGCGCATTCCCGGGTGTCGGTCGTGCGGGTGGACGCAGCCAGTCGACCAGGCCATCGGTCGCCGCGCCGAACTGCATCTTCGACAAGGTCTTCTGGCAGAGCTCGCGCAATTCGGGCGGGTTGGTGCCGAGCTTGTCGGGGTTCTGCTCGGTGCCCCAGACCGGCACCTTCATCAAGCGGGCCATGCGCGCCAGACGCATGGCATTGCCCAGGACCTGCGGACCTTCGTGGATGACAGGCATCAGGCGGGCCTGGTAATCCACCAGCACAAGTTGGGAATCGGAGGCTTCCAGCAGCATGGGGTTCTTTCGTGGCGAAGGGTTCGGGTTGGGCGCTGGCATTTTCGCAGGCGACGTCCTGCACAGGCAGCCAGGGGCACGGCGACGCGGGAGGCGCACCCTCAAACTTGTTGTGAATCAATGACTTGGAGCCCATTTCTCGCTTGACTTCCCATCCAGGTGCCGATACCCTGCCGGGCATGATCCGCTGGCTGTCCGCCCTCTTGCTCACCTGTTCGGCTGCGGCACACGCTGCGCCCGGTGGCGTTGCCTACGAGGACATGGATGCCTTGTTGAGCGACAAGGGCGTGATTGCGCGCCTGGGACAGCAGGTTCAGCAAGCGCGCAGCACGGTGAGCGACCAGGCTTCGAGCCTGGTGATCAATGCCCTGGCGTTCCTGGATGTGCCCTACCAGTACGGTGGCAACAGCGCCGCCAGCGGCTTCGACTGCAGCGGCTTCGTGCGTGCCGTCTACGAGCAGTCGCTGGGCAAGATCCTGCCGCGCCGCTCCGACGAGCAGGCCGCGGCCACGCAAGCCATCGACCGCAGCGAACTCAAGCCGGGCGACCTGGTGTTCTTCAACACCATGCGCCGGGCCTTCAGCCACGTCGGCATCTACGTCGGCGACGGCAAGTTCATCCACGCACCACGCACCGGCGCGCAGGTGCGTGTGGAGGACATGCGTCTGGCCTACTGGAACAAGCGCTTCAACGGCGCGCGGCGCGTGAACACGGCCGAGCAATAAACCCGATCCTTCATGGCTTGATGCTGGTGCGGTCGAGCCGCCGGTTGCTGACCCACTCCTGCGCAATGCGGCGCGAGAACGTTGCACGGTCGCCGATCACGGGCAGATTGTCCGAAGCCACGAGCCGGTCGCGGATCGCCGGTACCTCCAGTGCGCGGTTGATCTCCAGGTTCAGCCGGTCGAGCAGCGCTGGCGAAGTGCCTCCTGGCGCAAACAGGCCGAAGAGCGACGCGACGTTGGCATGCGGCAGGCCAAGTTCCTCGAAGGTGGGCACCCGGGGCAGCACGTCCAGGCGCTGGGGAGCCCCCACCGCCAGCGGCGTGAGACGCCCGGCCTCGATGTAGCGCAGCTGCGCCGGCGCCACGTTCGTGGACAGCAGTTCGAACTGACCACCCAGCGCGTCCGTGAGTTGTTGTCCCCCGCCCTTGTAGGGCACATGGGTGACGGCAATGCCGCTGCCCAGTTGCACCTGCTCCAGCACCAGATGGCCCGCCGTGGCCATGCCGGAGGTTGCCCAGCGCAAGGCCCGGGGCCGCGCGCGCGCCAACTGCACCAGCGCGTCAAATGTGCGGCCAGCGAATGCTGGCGTTGCCACCAGCAGCACCGGCGTGTACATCACGCTGGCCACGGGTTCGATGTCGCGCAGCGGATCATGCAGCTGCTCACCCCGATGAGGCCTGAGCGTGAGCGGGCTGATCGCCGAAAACGCCAGCGTGTGGCCATCCGGTTGGGCGCGCGCCAGCGCTTGCAGGCCCACGCTGCCACCACCTCCGGCGCGGTTCTCCACGCGAACGGGCACCCCCAGTTGCAAAGAAAGCTGCTCCGCCAGCGCGCGCGCCATGCCGTCACTGAGCCCGCCAGGCGGGTAGACCACGATGATGCGCATGGATTGCGACGGCCACGGACCGGTCTGCGCCCAGCCGGTCTGTGGCCGCACCATCGCCTGCGACGCGGCAACGAGCACCGGCAGGACGGATCGGCGGGACAGCACCATCATGTTGCACGCCTGCGCGGTGCGCGCGGACGAAACTTGCGCGCTGTCTCGCGAGCGATGTTGAGGAAGTGCGCGGCAGGTCCCACGGCATCGGCCGCGCGGTAGACCAGGGTGAGCGGCGCGTCCAGTGGTGTGCCGTCGGCCAATGGCAGGTACACCACGGCATGCGGATGCAGCCCCTGCATGGATGCGGGCACCACCGCAATGCCGGCACCCGCCGCAACAAGATTCAGGCTCGTCACCATGCGCTCTACCTCGGCTGCAATGCGCGGGCGAAAACCCTGCGCCTCGCACAGCGACAGCAAGTTGGCATAGAGCCCCGGCGCGCCCGGCTGCCGCACAAGAATGAAACCGTCGCCCTGCAGATCCGCCAGCTTCAGCGCCCGACGCGCACTGACCAGCCTGTGGTCCCCCGGCAGTGCCACCAGCACGGGCTCGCGCAACAAGGTCTCGAACGTGAGGCTGTCGGGCTGGGACACCGGTACGCGAATCAACCCGCAGTGCAGGCGCCCTGCCTCCACCGCCTCCGTAATGCCCGCGGCATGGTCCTCGCGGATAGACAGCGCAATGCCAGGCCAGGCGCGGCGGCAGGCCCGCAGCGCTTCCGGCGTGAAACTGTGCGCGGCAGCCGAGCTGGTGAACCCAACGTTGAGCACACCGAGTTCCCCCCGCGCCACGCGCGCCATGCGCTGCCGCATCGCAGCCATGTCGTCCACCAGCCGACGCGCCTCCAGTTCAAACAGCCGGCCAGCATCAGACAGGGACACGCCTTTGGGGTGGCGGTGGAACAGGGTCACCCCGAGCTCCTTCTCCAGCGACTTGATCTGCAGACTCAGCGGTGGCTGCTGGATGCCAAGACGCTCGGCCGCGCGCGTCATGTGACCAGCATCAGCGACGGCGAGAAAGTAGCGCAGGTGACGAATCTCCATATCTCAGAGGTATCAAAAATGGTGTTTCAGTATATTTGACGCAGGGTTGTCTCACCCCTATCGTGCCGTAGACCCGCACAAATACAAGGAGACAGACCGTGCACATCCGCCACTTCGCGCTCTCTGCGCTGGCCGTCCTGGCGCTTCAGCCCCTGACCTCGTCCGCCCAGCTCCCGCCTCCACCGGTTCCCGGTACCTGCCCGGCCGAAGTGCCGGCCGCAGCGACCTGCTACACCGGCGAGGACGGTCTGGGTGGCTTCTACTGGATGGCCCTGCCATCCGGATGGAAGCCGCAAACCGGTGTGCTCGTCATGCACGCCCATGGCGGCCCGGCCGACACAGGCCCTGCCAAACGGGAGCGCAGCGAGGCGGACCTCAAGCGGTGGGCTGTGACAGTGAAGGCGGGATACGCCTGGGCCGGTGCCAGCTACCGGCGCGGCGGCTTCGGCGTGAGCATGGCCGCCGAGGACACCGAACGCGTGCGCCGGATCTTCGTGAGGCACTTTGGCCCGCCCCGCCGCACCCTCCTGCACGGTCAGAGCTACGGTGCCGCCGTCGCCTCCAGGGCAGCGGAACTCTATGCCATGGTGGACGGGCCGACGGGTCAGGTGCGTGGCCCCTATGACGGCGTGCTGCTCACCAGTGGCGTGCTGGGTGGCGGCACGCGCGCCTACGACTTCCGGATCGACCTGCGCACGGTCTATCAGTACGTGTGCAAGAACCACCCACGCGCCGACGAACCGCAGTACCCGCTGTGGCAAGGGTTGCCCATGGACTCAAAGCTCACGCGCGCCGAACTCGCCGCGCGCGTGGACGCCTGCACGGGCGTGCGCAAACCTGCGGCCCAGCGCACCGAGCAACAGAAGGCGAATCTGGCCACCATCACCCAGGTCATACAGATCCCGGAGCGCTCGCTGATCGGCCACCTCAACTGGGCGACCTGGCTGTTTCGCGATCTCACGCAGCTGCGCCTGGGCAACCGCAACCCGTTCGGCAACGCCACCGTGCGGTACAAGGGTTCCGCGGACGATGCGGCCCTGAACGCGGGCGTGCCACGCTATGCCGCCGACCCTACCGCCGTGGCCGATCTGGCGATGGACAGCGACCCTCAGGGGAAGATCAATGTGCCCGTGCTCACGCTGCACGCGGTGAACGATCCCACCGCCTTCGTGGAACTCGAATCCGCCTACCGCGAGATCGTGGAGCGCGCCGGCAACGGCGCCCTGCTGGTGCAGACCTTCAGCGACGAGTCCGAGCACAGCTATCTCAGCGAACCGCAGTACCCTGCCTTGTTCACGGCGCTGCTGGACTGGATCGACAAAAAGGACAAGCCCACGCCACAGAAAGTGGCGGCGCTGTGCAAGGGGTATGAGGCCGCCTACGGCGACACCTGCAAACTGCTGCCGGATTTCCGCAGCGCGCCACTGGCCAGCCGCGTCGCCCCACGCTGAATCGCGCACCCATGAAAAAAGGCCGCCAGCCCGCGAGGGCTTGCGGCCTTTTCCCGATGCTGGATTACTTGCGCTGCGGTGGCACGTCCGTGCAGGAACCGTGCGCGATCTCGGCGGCCATGCCGATGGATTCGCCCAGCGTGGGGTGCGGGTGAATCGTCTTTCCGATGTCGACCGCGTCCGCGCCCATCTCGATGGCCAGGGCAATCTCGCCGATCATGTCGCCCGCGTGCGTGCCCACCATGCCGCCGCCCAGGATCTTGCCGTGGCCATGGGCCTCGGGTGAATCGTCAAACAGCAGCTTGGTCACGCCCTCGTCGCGGCCGTTCGCAATGGCGCGGCCCGATGCGGACCAGGGGAACAGGCCCTTCTTCACCTTGATGCCCTGCGCCTTGGCCTGGTCCTCGGTCAGGCCCACCCAGGCCACCTCGGGGTCGGTATAGGCCACGCTGGGGATCACGCGCGCGTTGAACGCGGCACTGGCCAGTTCCTTGTTGCCCTGCAGCTCACCGGCGATCACCTCGGCCGCCACGTGCGCCTCGTGCACCGCCTTGTGCGCCAGCATGGGCTGGCCCACGATGTCGCCGATGGCGAAGATGTGCGGCACGTTGGTGCGCATCTGGATGTCGACGTTGATGAAGCCGCGGTCGGTCACAGCCACGCCGGCCTTGTCGGCAGCGATCTTCTTGCCATTGGGCGTGCGGCCCACCGCCTGCAGCACGAGGTCATAGACCTGCGGCTCGGTCGCCTTGCCGCCTTCTTCGGCCGCCGAGAACGTCACCTCAATGCCCGCGGGCGTGGCCTTGGCCCCCACCGTCTTGGTCTTGAGCATGATGTTGTCGAAGCGCTTGGCGTTCATCTTCTGCCAGATCTTCACCAGGTCGCGGTCGGCGCCCTGCATCAGGCCGTCGAGCATCTCCACCACGTCCAGGCGCGCGCCCAGCGTGCTGTAGACCGTGCCCATCTCCAGGCCGATGATGCCGCCGCCCAGGATCAGCATGCGCTTGGGCACTTCCTTGAGCGCCAGCGCTCCGGTGCTGTCGACCACGCGCGGGTCCTCGGGCATGAAGGGCAGGCGCACGGCCTGCGAGCCGGCGGCGATGATCGCCTTCTTGAACGCGATCACCTGCTTCTTGCCGGTCTTGTCCTGCGCCGGGCCGCTGGTTTCTTCCACCTCGAGGTGGTTCGCCCCCACGAATGCGCCATAGCCGCGCACGGTGGTGACCTTGCGCATCTTGGCCATCGCCGCCAGGCCGCCGGTGAGCTTGCCGATCACCTTTTCCTTGTGGCCTCGCAGCTTCTCGATGTTGACCACCGGGCGGCCGAATTCAACGCCCAGGTCGGCCATGTGGCTGACCTCATCCATCACGGCGGCCACGTGCAGCAGCGCCTTGGAAGGGATGCAGCCCACGTTCAGGCACACGCCGCCCAGGGTGGCGTAGCGCTCGACCAGCACCACCTTCAGCCCCAGATCCGCCGCGCGGAAGGCGGCCGAGTAGCCACCGGGGCCGCCGCCGAGCACGAGCACATCGCAATCCAGATCGGCGCTGCCGGCGAAGCTGGCCGCAGCCGGAGCGGCCACAGGGGCCGATGCGTGCACAGCCGCTGGGGCCGGGGCCGCGGGCGTCGGCGCTGCGGGCGCCGGTGCCGGAGCGGCAGACGCCGCGCCCTCGGCTTCCAGCGTGAGCACCACGCTGCCCTGTTTGACCTTGTCGCCCAGCTGAACCTTGAGTTCCTTGACCACGCCCGCCGCGCTGGATGGAATCTCCATCGAAGCCTTGTCGGACTCCACGGTGATGAGTGACTGCTCTGCCTTGACGGTGTCGCCCACCTTCACCAGCAGCTCGATCACCGCCACTTCGTCGAAGTCGCCAATGTCGGGAACCTGAATGTCGATCAGTGCCATAAATTTCCTTGTTCGGTTGGGGTCAGAGCACCGCTGCGCGGTGGTCTGACCCGCAAGGCATCAGAGGAGAACACGACGGAAGTCGCTCAAGATCTGGCCCAGATACGCGTTGAAGCGCGCGGCGGCGGCCCCGTCGATCACCCGGTGGTCCCAGGTCAGCGACAGCGGCAGCATCAGGCGCGGCACGAAGGCCTTGCCATCCCACACCGGCTCCATCTGGCTCTTGCACACGCCCAGGATGGCCACCTCGGGCGCGTTGATGATGGGCGTGAAGTAGCGCCCGCCTATGCCACCCAGGCTGGAGATGGTGAAGGTCGCTCCGCTCATCTCGGCCGGGCTGAGCTTGCCCTCGCGTGCCTTCTTCGCCAGTTCGCCCATTTCCTGACTGATCTGCAGCACGCCCTTCTTGTCCGCATCCTTGAGCACCGGCACCATCAGGCCGTTGGGCGTGTCGGCCGCGAAGCCGATGTGCCAGTACTGCTTGTAGATCAGGGCATCGCCGTCGAGCGAGCTGTTGAACTCGGGGAATTTCTTCAGCGCGGCCACGCAGGCCTTGATCAGGAAGGCCAGCATCGTGACCTTGACGCCGCTCTTCTCGTTTTCCTTGTTGGTGGCAACGCGGAAGGCTTCGAGCTCGGTGATGTCGGCATCGTCGTGGTTGGTGACGGCGGGGATCATGACCGCGTTGCGCAGCAGGTTGGCGCCGCTGATCTTCTTGATGCGACCCATCTCCTTGCGCTCGATCGGGCCGAACTTGGCGAAGTCGACCTTGGGCCAGGGGATCAGGCCCAGGCCGGCACCATCGCCGCCACCACCAGCCGGGGCCTTGGCCGCCTGCGCCTTCGTCTGTGCCGTGCCGCTCATCACCGCCTTGGTGAAGGCCTGCACATCGTCGAGCACGATGCGCCCCTTGGGTCCGCTGCCCTTGACTTCTTCCAGGGGCACGCCGAGTTCGCGCGCGAACTTGCGCACCGAGGGCGAGGCGTGCGGCAGACCGATGGGGGCTGTCGTGGGGTTGTGCGCCGCAGCGGCGGCAGGTGCGGAGGTGGTGGCTGCCTGGGGTGCGGCCGCGGCAGATGCCGCAGGGCTACTGGCCGCAGCTGGCTTGGCTGCCTCGCCCCCCTGGGGAGCAGGCTGTGGAGCGGAACTCGCGGCGGCGGAACCCTCCAGAACGGCCAGCAGATCCCCGATGTTCACCGTGTCACCCACCTTGACCTTGAGCTCCTTCAACACGCCGGCGGCCGACGAGGGAATTTCCATCGAGGCCTTGTCCGACTCCACCGTGATCAGGCTCTGCTCCAGTGCGATCGCGTCGCCGGGTTTGACCAGCACCTCGATCACCGCCACGTCCTTGAAGTCGCCGATGTCAGGCACGCGCACTTCGACCGGACCTGCCGCAGCAGGCGCTGGCGCGTTGGCAGGTGCAGGTGCAGGAGCGGGTGCCGAAGCGGCCGGCGCGGTCGCCGCTGGCGCAGGGGCTGCTGCGCCCTCCGTCTCCAGGACCAGCACCACCGAACCCTCTTTCACCTTGTCACCCAGCGAGACCTTGAGCTCTTTCACCACACCCGCAGTGCTGGAGGGAATCTCCATCGAGGCCTTGTCGGATTCGACCGTGATCAGCGACTGCTCGGCCTTGACCACATCACCCACCTTCACCAGCAGTTCGATCACCGCCACTTCATCAAAATCCCCGATGTCCGGGACCTTCACATCAATCTGTGCCATGTTGTTGTCTCCGGTTCAGGCGTACAGCGGGTTCACTTTGTCGACAGCAATGCCGTACTTCTTGATGGCGTCGGCCACCTTGGCCGCGGGCAGCTTGCCGTCTTCACTCAAGGCCTTGAGTGCGGCCACAACGATGTAGTGGCGGTTGATTTCGAAGTGCTCACGCAGCTTGCTGCGGAAGTCGCTGCGGCCGAAGCCGTCGGTACCCAGCACCTTGTAGGTCCGGTCCTTCGGAATGAAGGGCCGGATCTGTTCGGCGTAGTTCTTCATATAGTCGGTGGACGCAACCACCGGCCCGGAGGTGGACGACAGCTGCTCCGCCACGAAGGGCACGCGCGGCGTCTCGGTCGGGTGCAGCAGGTTCCAGCGGTCGGCGTCCTGACCATCGCGGGCCAGTTCGTTGAAGCTGGGGCAGCTCCACACGCCGGCGCTCACGCCCCAGTCCTCCTCCAGCAGCTCCTGCGCGGCAATGCTCTCGCGCAGGATGGTGCCGCTGCCCAGCAGTTGTACGCTGGGCGCGTCCTTCTTCAGCGCGGGCGCCTGCTTGCAGTAGTACATGCCCTTGATGATCTGCTCCTCGGTACCCGGCTGCAGGCCCGGCATGGCGTAGTTCTCGTTGAGCAGGGTCAGGTAATAGAAAACGTTGTCCTGTTTCTCCACCATGCGCTTGAGGCCATGGTGCAGGATCACGCCCACCTCGTGGGCGAAGGTCGGGTCGTAGCTGATGCAGTTGGGGATCGTGCCGGCCAGGATGTGGCTGTGCCCGTCCTCGTGCTGCAGGCCTTCGCCATTGAGCGTGGTGCGCCCGGACGTGCCACCGAGCAGGAAGCCGCGCGCCTGCATATCGCCCGCCGCCCAGGCCAGGTCGCCGATGCGCTGGAAGCCGAACATCGAGTAGTAGACGTAGAACGGCACCATGATGCGGTTGCTCGTGCTGTAGCTGGTGGCGGCCGCGATCCAGCTGCTCATGCCGCCGGCTTCGTTGATGCCTTCCTGCAGGATCTGACCGGCCTTGTCTTCCTTGTAGTACATGACCTGGTCCTTGTCGACCGGGGTGTACTGCTGGCCCGCAGGGTTGTAGATGCCGACCTGGCGGAACAGGCCTTCCATGCCGAAGGTGCGCGCCTCGTCCACCAGGATGGGCACCACGCGCGGGCCCAGGGCCTGGTCCCGCAGCAGCTGCGTCAGGAAGCGCACATAGGCCTGCGTGGTGGAGATTTCGCGGCCTTCCGCCGTGGGATCGAGCACCGCCTTGAAAGTCTCGAGCGACGGGACCGTGAAGCTCTCATCGGCCTTCACGCGGCGCTTGGGCAGATAGCCGCCCAGCGCCCTGCGCCGCTCGTGTAGGTACTTCATCTCCGGCGTATCGTCCGCCGGCTTGTAGAACGGGATCTTCGGGAGTTCGCTGTCGGGAATCGGCAGGTTGAAGCGGTCGCGGAAGATCTTGATGTCCTCGTCGGTGAGCTTCTTGGTCTGATGCACCGTGTTCTTGCCCTCGCCCGACTTGCCCATGCCGTAGCCCTTGACGGTCTTGATCAGCAGCACCGTGGGCTGGCCCTTGTGGTGCACGGCCTTGTGGTACGCGGCATAGACCTTCTGTGGATCGTGACCGCCGCGCTTGAGGTTCCAGATGTCGTCGTCGCTGAGGTGGGCCACCATTTCCAGCGTCTTGGGGTCGCGGCCGAAGAAGTGCTTGCGCACGTAAGCGCCGTCGTTGGCCTTGAAGGCCTGGTAGTCGCCGTCGACCGTGTCCATCATGATCTTGCGCAGCGCGCCGTCCTTGTCGCGTGCGAGCAGGTTGTCCCACTCGCTGCCCCACAGCAGCTTGATCACATTCCAGCCGGATCCGCGGAATTCGCCCTCGAGTTCCTGGATGATCTTGCCGTTGCCGCGCACGGGGCCGTCCAGGCGCTGCAGGTTGCAGTTCACCACGAAGATCAGGTTGTCGAGGTTCTCGCGGGCGGCCAGGCTGATGGCACCAAGCGACTCCACCTCGTCCATCTCGCCGTCGCCACAGAACACCCATACCTTGCGGTTCTCGGTGTTGGCGATGCCACGGGCATGCAGGTACTTCAGGAAGCGTGCCTGATAGATCGCCATCAGCGGGCCCAGCCCCATGGACACGGTGGGGAACTGCCAGAACTCTGGCATGAGCTTGGGGTGCGGGTAGCTCGACAGCCCTTTGCCGCCGACTTCCTGACGGAAGTTGAGCAATTGCTCCTCGGTCAGGCGGCCTTCCAGGTAGGCGCGGGCGTAGACGCCGGGCGAGACGTGGCCCTGGATGTACAGGCAGTCGCCGCCATGGTTCTCGCTCTCGGCATGCCAGAAGTGGTTGAAGCCGGCCCCGAACATGTGGGCCAGCGAGGCGAACGAGCCGATGTGACCGCCAAGGTCACCCCCATCTTCGGGGTTGTGGCGGTTGGCCTTGACGACCATGGCCATGGCGTTCCAGCGCATGTAGGCGCGCAGACGCTCCTCGATTTCAATGTTGCCGGGGCAGCGCTCTTCCTGGTCCGGCTCAATGGTGTTGACGTAACCCGTGGTCGCGGAGAACGGCAGGTCGATGCTGTGCTGGCGCGCCTCTTCGAGCAATTGCTCCAGCAGGAAGTGCGCCCGCTCCGGCCCCTCCCGCTCGATCACGGCGCCCAGCGCCTCCATCCACTCACGCGTTTCCTGTGCGTCCAGATCACCCGCGCCACGGCCATTGAGTGCGTCGTTCGCTGCCATCGTTGTCTCCTGTTGATTGAATCGAGCTTACGGATGTGTTTCCGCAGTGTCACGGATTCTTCCATAAAAGTTTTCAATTTTCAACATATGCTTTGTCATTTCATATATTGAAATTCTAATCGCCATTCCTCAGTACCGCATGGCAGCAGAAGTCGTCGCCGTCTCGACCGAGGCAAGGACTTGTGAGGCCCTGCTCACGTAGACTTGCGGGCTCATGATTCCGCAACCCCACGCCCCGACATTGCCGCCAGCGCCCGCCAGGGCGGTGTGGTGGAAACGCTGGTGGCGGCGCCTTCCTCCGTCGCGTCAGGATCGATTTGCCACCCTGGGTCCGTTGCTGGCGGTACTGCTTTTTCTCTCTGCCATCGTGGTGGCCATCACCTACCTTCGCTATGAGGAACTGGAGCGCGAACAGGAGGCGGTGACGCGCGACGTCGAGTACGCTCAGCAACGCCTGCGCCTGCGCCTGCTCGAGCGCCAGGAGCAACTCATGCGCCTTGCACGCGAAGTCAGCAACAAGGACATCGCGGGCGACGAGTTCGAGTTCCAGGTGGAGTCACTGGTCAGCCAGTTCCCGGAGATGTTTGCGATCAGCTGGATCGACGGGCGGCGCAACGTATTGGCCAGCTACGCGTCCCCCAGCGCGCCCGCTAGGCTGATGCGTCCTGTTGGCAGCACGCTCTCACCGGGCGAGACCGATGGCTCCTTCGAGCTCGCACGAGACCTGCGCCAGCCCATCTATTCCCGCCCACTGGGAGAGGAACCCCGCAACGCCACACTGATGCTGCACGTGCCGTTCACCGAGCAAGGTCGGTTCGCCGGCACGATCATGGGGGAGTATTCGATCGACGGCCTGATGCGCTTCGGCATTCCGCCCGAGATCATGGCCCGCTACGCCGTGGCCTTGATGGACGACCGTGGCCACGTGCTGGCGGGAAGCCTGCAAACACCCACCACCGTGCTGCGGCTGCTGCCCTGGTCCAACCCGCCGCTGGAGCACGAGGTACCGGTTTCTCCCGTGGGCAACGGCCTGATCCTCAAGGCCCAGGGCTACCGCACTTCGCAAGACATCGTAGGCAGCGGTTTCTTCTGGGTGATCGGCGCGCTGTCCGCACTCACGGTCTGGATGCTCCTCGGCACCTGGCGGCACACCCGCCGGCGCGTGCAGGCCCAGCAGGCACTGGTGGCCGAGACCAACTTCCGCCGCGCCATGGAGAACTCCATGCTCACGGGCATGCGCGCGCTCGACATGCAGGGGCGCATCACCTACGTGAACCCCGCCTTCTGCTCCATGACCGGCTGGACCGAAGGCGAACTTGTAGGGCGTACCGCACCCTTCCCTTACTGGCCCGAGGAGGAGCACGACCAGCTCGCGGCCCGTCTGGAGGACGAACTGCGCGGCCGCTCCACGCCCGGCGGATTCGAAGTGCATGTGAAGCGCCGCGATGGCAGCATCTTCGACGCCCGCATGTACGTCTCGCCACTGATCGACCCCAAGGGTCATCAAACCGGCTGGATGACGTCCATGACCGACATCACCGAGCCCAAGCGCATCCGGGAAGAACTCTCCGCCTCGTACGAGCGGTTCACCACCGTGCTCGAGAGTCTCGATTCGGCGGTCTCCGTGGCCCCGCTCGGCAGCGACGAGATGCTGTTCGCGAACAAGATGTACCGCCTGTGGTTCGGCACCCGTGGTGCCGGCCACCGGCATCTGGTCGATCTGGCGGGCAACCAGCCCTCGCCCAGCCCGGACGACGGCGATGCGGTCGACTCGTTCGCCGGCATGCCCACCGACACCCTCACGGACGCGGGCGCCGAAAACGCCGAGGTGTTCGTGGAAGAGCTCGACCGCTGGCTGGAAGTGCGCACGCGTTACCTGACCTGGGTCGACGGGCGTCTGGCGCAGATGGTGATCGCCAGCGACATCACGCCACGCCGCTATGCGGAAGCCCAGGCATCGCGCCAGGCCGAGCGTGCGCAGACCGCCAGCCGCCTGATCACGATGGGTGAGATGGCTTCGAGCGTGGCGCACGAACTCAACCAGCCGCTGACCGCCATCACCAACTACTGCAACGGCATGATCACGCGCGTGAGCGAGCAGCGCATCAGCACCGACGAATTGCTGGGTGCGCTGGAGAAAACATCCCGCCAGGCGCAGCGTGCCGGTCAGATCATCCAGCGCATCCGCGCGTTCGTGAAACGCAGTGAACCCAACCCCAGCCCCTCGGACGTGGCCCAGATGGTGAGCAATGCCATCGAGCTGGCCGACATCGAGCTGCGCCGCCAGCAGGTCCGCCTTTCTCCCTACGTGGCTGCGCGAATGCCCAGCCTCATGGTCGATCCGATCCTCATCGAGCAGGTGCTGATCAACCTGCTGAAGAACGCGGGCGAAGCGATTGCGCAGGCTGGCCGCGCACCCGGCGAGCGCTACGTCGAGCTGCGCGTCGGACCGCGCCGCCTGGACGACGTCGACGTGGTGGAGTTCTCGGTGCGCGACTCGGGCAATGGCGTGCCCGACGAAATGATCGAACGCATCTACGAGGCCTTCTACAGCACCAAGAGCGAGGGCATGGGCATCGGCCTCAAGCTGTGCCGCAGCATCGTCGAGTCGCACCACGGCAGGATGCAGGTGCAGAACATCTACAATGGCGAGGAGGTGGTAGGCTGCTGCTTCAGCTTCTGGATCCCTGTGGTCTCGCGGCTGCAGACCCAAGACGTCGCGGCCGGGCCCGCCACAGAGCCGCTGACGGACACTGAAAGAGCGAGATGAGTTTGATCCCCAAAAAAGGCAGCGTCTACGTGGTCGATGACGACGAGGCCGTGCGCGACTCACTGCAATGGCTGCTCGAAGGCAAAGACTTCCGGGTCCGTTGCTTCGAATCGGCCGAAGCCTTTCTCAGCCGCTACGACGCACGCGAAGTCGCCTGCCTGATCGCCGACATCCGCATGGGCGGCATGACGGGCATGGAGCTTCAGGAGCGCCTGATCGAACGCCAGTCCCCCCTGCCCATCGTCTTCATCACGGGGCATGGTGACGTACCCATGGCGGTGGAATCGATGAAGAAGGGCGCGCTGGATTTCATCCAGAAGCCGTTCAAGGAGGACCAGCTGGTGGCCCTGGTCGAACGCATGCTTGAACACGCGCGCGAGGCCTTCGCAACCCACCAGCAGGCTGTGAGTCGCGATGCCTTGCTCTCCAAACTCACCAGTCGGGAAGCCCAGGTGCTCGAACGCATCGTGGCGGGTCGCCTGAACAAGCAGATCGCCGACGACCTGGGCATCAGCATCAAGACGGTGGAGGCCCACCGCGCCAACATCATGGAAAAGCTGGGCGCGAACACCGTGGCCGACCTGCTCAAGATCGCGCTCGGGCAGACGCCGGCCAAAGCCTGACCCACAGTTCCTCCTGCGACGCCCGCCGCTTCTGCCGCGGGCGTTTGTATTGTCCCAGCGAAAATGTTCACACCATGACCGCCCAGATCATCGACGGCAACGCTCTCTCCCGCCAACTGCGTGCCGATGTCAGTGCACGCGTCGCTGCGCTCAAGGCCAGGGGCATCACGCCGGGCCTGGCGGTGATCCTGGTGGGCGACAACCCCGCTTCGCAGGTCTATGTGCGCAACAAGGTCAAGGCCTGCGAGGACACCGGCATGCATTCGGTGCTGGAGCGCTGGCCCGCAACGCTGAGCGAGGCAGATTTGCTGGCCCGTGTCGATGCCATGAATCAGGACGCCACCGTCCACGGCATCCTGGTCCAGTTGCCTCTGCCCGCTCACATCGATGCCCAGAAAGTGATCGAGGCGATCTCCCCGGCCAAGGATGTCGACGGCTTTCACATGGCCAGCGCGGGAGCCCTCATGACCGGGATGCCCGGTTTCTGGCCCTGCACGCCCTATGGGTGCATGAAGATGCTGGAGAGCATCGGCTATGAACTCAGGGGTAAGCATGCGGTGGTGATCGGGCGCAGCAACATCGTCGGCAAGCCCATGGCATTGATGCTGCTGCAGAAGAGTGCCACGGTCACCATCTGCCACAGTGCCACCAGCGATCTCAAGGCAATGACGCTGCAGGCCGACGTGATCGTCGCCGCCGTGGGCAAGCGCAACGTGCTCACCGCCGACATGGTCAGGCCCGGAGCCGTGGTGCTCGACGTCGGCATGAACCGCAACGACGAAGGCAAACTCTGCGGCGACGTGGACTTCGACGGCGTGAAAGAGGTGGCCGGCTGGATCACACCCGTGCCCGGCGGCGTGGGCCCCATGACCATCACCATGCTGATGGTCAACACACTCGAATCGGCCGAGCGCCTCGTCGCCTAGGTTGGACGGGGCGCGCTCAGGCGCCAAAGCACCACGCCCACGCACAACCACTGCCCCAGCACCATCGCCGAGCCCACACCGTGCCACAGGCGCAGGTCGCCACCGCTGGCGCGCGCGGTGACGATGTTCTGAGCGACACCGAACTCCTGCAGCAGGGCAAGCAGCATGGCAAACAGCACGAAGCCGATGGTGGTGAGTGCTGGTGCAGAGATGGTCGAGCCCCCCGTGCTGCGCCACCGGCGCAGGATCGTCAACAGCGCCAGACCCAGCACCAGGCCCGCCCAGCACTGCAAGCTGAAGACGCGCGCGGCCACGGGCCCGGCAACGGCCGGTCTGCCCAGGCTGGCGAACAGCAGCGGCACAGCCAGAAAGCTCAGCGCACTGATACCACCCCACCACAGGGCAGCGATCAGCACAGCAAGGCGCTGCAGAGGCATCAGGCGTAGCGCACGGCCACGATTTCGTAGTGCCGCACGCCGCCCGGCGCCTGCACCTCGGCAACCTCGCCCTCTTCCTTGCCGATCAGCGCGCGCGCAATCGGGCTGCTGATGTTGACGAGGCCGAGTTTGAGGTCGGCTTCGTCCTCGCCCACGATCTGGTAGGTCACTGCGGCTCCGCTATCTTCGTCTTCCAGCTCCACCGTGGCGCCGAACACCACACGCCCGCCCGCGTCCAGCGCGGCGGGGTCGATGATCTGGGCGGCGGAGAGCTTGCCCTCGATCTCCGCGATGCGGCCTTCGATGAAGCCCTGGCGGTCCTTGGCGGCGTCGTATTCGGCGTTCTCGCTCAGGTCGCCCTGCGCGCGCGCTTCGGCAATCGCATTGATCACCCAGGGACGGTCCACGGTCTTGAGGCGGTTGAGCTCTTCCTTGAGCTTTTCGGCGCCGCGTTTGGTGATCGGAATGGTGGCCACGGTGACGTTCTCCTACAGGCTGCGGCGCTTCGCCGGCACAAAAGCAAACCGCCGGGCGTTGCCGCTCGGCGGTGTTCATGAAAAGCCATTATGCCGCGAAAGAATCCGGCGCCCAAGCAGGCGAACGCATGTCAATCTCGCCCGGCTTCCTCGATCTTGCGCGCGAGCAACTCCGGGTTGGTGAAGCACAGCTCGTGGCTGCCCGGGCAGGCCACCAGACGGTACAGGCCCAGCCGCTCCGACAGCCGCGGGTGCCAGGGAAGGCTGTGAGGCATCGCGGTATCTTCGGTGCACAGCAGATAGCTTTTTCCGATGGGCTTGGTCGCCAGCTCGCTCTGCAATTGGACCGGTTCGGTAAAGGTCCGGTAGGGCTGGAGGTTGAGCGAATCGAAGGCGCTTTGCGCAAGGGCCGCGTCGGCGTCGTTGATGAATGCTTCCCGCCAGATCGGGTACGGCAGCATCACGGCGTTCCCGTTCGCGGCGGCGATCCCGTCGAACAGTGCCTTGTAGTGCGGTGGAACCATGTCGTTGAGGCACTCACCGTTCAGGGGAACGAATGCGTTCCAGTACACCAGCCGCGCGATGCGCGCGGGCACCACGTCGGCGGCCTTGCTGATGACCATGCCGCCATAGCTGTGGCCCATCAGGCGAACGCCGTGCAGGTCGTTCTGCACCAGATAGTCCACCAGCGACTGGGCGGCTTCGCTCAAACCCATCGTGGCACGGTCGTCGCCCGCGCGGTTGCCGGCCAGCGTGGGGCAATGCACGGAGTGGCCGCGCTCGCGCAGATGCCGGGCAACCGGTTCCATCTCCGCGCCGGTGTGCCAGGCGCCGTGCACAAGCACATAGGTATCTGCCATGTCTGTCTCCTCGGGTTGCCAGTCCCGACAGGATGTCGGGACAACCGGGAGAAGCATATGCAGACATCAGGGGGCGAAATGGCCTGCCTGTGCCACCCTGATGGCCATCGCGTGCCAGGCGCGGGGCCTCAGTGCGTCAGGCGGAGGCGACGCCAGCGCGCGGGCGTGGCGCCGAATTCTCGCTGGAACTCGCGCACGAAGTGCGAGGCGTCCACAAAGCCGCAGCGCCGCCCCAGCTCGGCCACCGTGACACCGGACAGGCGGGGCTGCGCCAGCAACTGCGCGGCGCGGACCAGACGCTGCCGCCGCAATTCCAGTGCAAAGCTGGTAGCGCCTGCGGCAAAAGCCCGATGCAGCGTGCGCACGGAAACGCCGAGTTCTGCAGCCACACCGGTCGCCGCAAGACCAGAGACATCCAGGCGCTCCTGGAGCAGGCGTCGCGCCCGCGCCAGCAGGCCATGGGCGGCGGGCGTGGTCATGATCGACGACGGCTCGATCGCTGCGGCGAGCATGGCACCGAGTTGATCGCTCAACAGCTCGGCCGGGTAGCGAGCCGCCAGCAGCGGTTCGTGCGCAAACTGCAGGGTCAGGCCCGACAGAGCGCGTCCCCAACCCTGATCGCGCCGTGCCACGCGCGGCAGAGCATCGTCCACTTTGGCCAGCCATTGGCCGACCCAGGCGCGCGGCAGTTGGATGGACATCACCGCGACCGATTCCGGAAAGTGCAGTTCGTACAACTGGGCCGAATCGACCAGCACCAGGTCACCGGGTCGAAGTCCCACCCGGTGGCTCCCCTGTCGCACATGCCAGGGCGCCTCGCGCTGCGCGATCAGGTAGAACGGATGCTGCGCGCTGCACGCAATACCGGCACGGGTGCGGAAAACGTCCTGCGTCGACGCCTCGACCTGGTTGAACGAAAGGGCCCCCACCTCCACGCTCGTCAGTTGCCCTTCAAACACGGGCGCCTGCCGGGAGCTGCAGTCCATTTCCAGGAACGCCTCGCAAATCGCACCGACCCAGTAGTCCAGCCGCCGGGGTGCGTCCACCCGATCGGTGGACCACCTGCGTGCGATGTGGTGATCCGGAGTCTGGCCCATGTCCATGGGCCGCAATGTAGCGTGCGGAACTCTCACCCAGTGCTGGCGCAAACCCGCAGTCCGGAAGACCGCGGGAACGCCAGGAGCCGGATCAGAGTTGCGCGTGCATCTCCTGCACCGAGATCACGCCCAGCTTGTCCAGGTACTTCATGCCTTCCACGGCGGCTTCCGCGCCGGCAATGGTGGTGAAGGTGGTCACGCGCGCCAGAAGCGCGGAGGTGCGGATCGCGCGCGAGTCGCTGATGGCGTTGCGGCGCTCCTCCACCGTGTTGATCACCAGCACGATGTCACCGTTCTTGAGCGCATCGACGATGTGCGGGCGACCTTCGGTGACCTTGTTGACCGTCTGCACGGCAATGCCGGCGGCGTCGATCGCCGCGGCCGTTCCGCGCGTGGCCACCAGTTCGAAGCCCATGGCCACGAGCTCGCGGGCAACGTCCACCGCGCGCGGCTTGTCACCGTTCTTCACCGTGAGGAACACCTTCCCGGAAGTCGGCAGGCGCGTACCGGCCCCCAGCTGGCTCTTCACGAACGCCTCGCCGAAGGTCTTGCCAACGCCCATCACTTCGCCGGTCGACTTCATCTCGGGGCCGAGGATGGTGTCCACACCGGGGAACTTTACGAACGGGAACACTGCCTCCTTGACGCTGAAGTACGGTGGCGTGACCTCGGCGCCGATGCCTTGCGCGTCAAGCGATTGGCCGGCCATGCAGCGCGCAGCAACTTTGGCCAGCTGAATGCCTGTGGCCTTGGATACGAAGGGCACGGTGCGCGAGGCGCGCGGGTTCACTTCGAGCACGAAGATCACGTCCTTCTTCACGCCGTTCTCTTCCACCTCCTGGATCGCGAACTGCACGTTCATCAGGCCGACCACGTTCAGGCCCTCGGCCATGGCCGCCGTCTGCCGCTTGAGTTCGTCCACGGTGGCCTTGCTCAGGTAATACGGCGGCAGGGAACAGGCGGAGTCGCCACTGTGCACCCCGGCCTGCTCAATGTGCTCCATCACGCCACCGATGAAGACGCGGCCCGTGGCGTCACGAACAGCGTCCACGTCGCACTCGATGGCGTCGTTGAGGAAGCGGTCAAGCAGCACCGGCGAGTCGTTGCTCACCTTGACCGCCTCGCGCATGTAGCGTTCCAGGTCGCGCTGCTCGTGCACGATCTCCATGGCCCGGCCACCCAGCACGTAGCTCGGGCGCACCACCAGGGGATAACCCAGCGCAGCGGCCTTCTCCAACGCCTCCGATTCGGCTCTGGCGGTGGCGTTGGGGGGCTGACGCAGGCCCAGGGTGTGGAGCAACTGCTGGAAACGCTCGCGGTCTTCGGCCGCGTCGATCATGTCCGGGCTGGTGCCGATGATAGGCACGCCCGCGGCCTCCAGGCCGAGCGCGAGCTTGAGCGGCGTCTGGCCCCCGTACTGCACGATCACGCCCAGGGGTTTTTCCTTGTCGACGATCTCCAGCACATCTTCCAGCGTGAGGGGCTCGAAGTACAGGCGATCGCTGGTGTCGTAGTCGGTGGACACGGTCTCGGGGTTGCAGTTGACCATGATGGTCTCGTAACCGTCCTCGCGCATGGCGAGCGCGGCATGCACGCAGCAGTAGTCGAACTCGATGCCTTGCCCGATGCGGTTGGGACCACCACCGAGGACCATGATCTTCTTCTTGTTCGTGGGCTCGGCCTCGCACTCACCGTCCCCGTGGCCTTCGTAGGTGGAATACAGGTACGCCGTGTCGGTGGCGAACTCGGCGGCGCAGGTGTCCACGCGCTTGAACACCGGGCGGATGTTCTCGGCAATGCGCCGCTCGCGCACGGCCTGGTCGTTGGTCTTGAGCAGCTTGGCCAGGCGGCGATCAGAGAAGCCCTTCTTCTTCAGACCACGCAGCGTTTCAGCATCGATGGCCTCCAGGCTGGTTTTCTCCAGCGCCAGCTCGATCTTCACGATCTCTTCGATCTGCACCAGGAACCAGGGATCAATCTTGGTGAACTGGTGAACCTCTTCCATCGTCCATCCGGCAGCGAACGCGTCACCAACGTACCAGATGCGGTCAGGGCCAGGTTCACCGAGCTCGCGCTCCAGTGTCTCGCGGTCCTGCGTCTTTTCGTTCATGCCGTCAACGCCGACTTCCAGGCCGCGCAACGCCTTCTGGAACGACTCTTGAAAGGTGCGACCCATGGCCATGACCTCGCCCACGCTCTTCATCTGCGTGGTCAGGCGGCTGTCGGCAGTAGGGAACTTCTCGAACGCGAAACGAGGGATTTTGGTGACCACGTAGTCAATGCTCGGCTCGAAACTCGCGGGCGTTGCGCCGCCCGTGATTTCATTGCGCAACTCGTCCAGTGTGTAGCCGACGGCCAGCTTGGCCGCGACCTTGGCAATGGGGAAGCCTGTCGCTTTGGAGGCCAGCGCCGACGAGCGGGAGACGCGCGGGTTCATCTCGATGACGACCATGCGGCCATCCTTCGGATTGATGGAGAACTGCACGTTGGAGCCACCGGTGTCCACGCCGATCTCGCGCAGCACGGCCAGTGAGGCGTTGCGCAGGATCTGGTACTCCTTGTCGGTCAGCGTCTGGGCGGGCGCCACGGTGATCGAGTCACCGGTGTGCACGCCCATAGGATCCAGGTTCTCGATCGAGCAAACGATGATGCAGTTGTCCGCCTTGTCGCGCACCACTTCCATCTCGTATTCTTTCCAGCCGAGCAGCGATTCCTCGATCAACAGCTCGTTGGTGGGCGATGCTTCCAGGCCGCGCTTGCAGATGGTCTCGAATTCTTCCGGGTTGTAGGCGATGCCGCCCCCCGTACCGCCGAGTGTGAAGCTGGGGCGAATCACCACGGGGAAACCCACCGTCTTCTGCACGCCCCAGGCCTCTTCCATGCTGTGCGCGATGCCCGAGCGCGCCGAGCCCAGACCAATTTTGGTCATGGCGTCCTTGAACTTCAAGCGGTCCTCCGCCTTGTCGATCGCCTCGGGCGTGGCGCCGATCAGCTCCACGTCGTACTTCTCGAGCACGCCGTGGCGCCACAGATCGAGCGCACAGTTCAGCGCCGTCTGCCCGCCCATGGTGGGCAGGATCGCAAACCCGCCCTGGACCAGCGGGCGCTCTCTGGCGATGATCTTCTCGACCGTCTGCCAGGTGATGGGCTCGATGTAGGTGACGTCGGCCGTGGCCGGGTCGGTCATGATGGTCGCAGGGTTGCTGTTGATCAGCACCACGCGGTAGCCCTCCTCGCGCAGCGCCTTGCAGGCCTGCACGCCGGAGTAATCGAACTCACAGGCCTGGCCGATGATGATCGGGCCGGCGCCGATGATGAGGACGGTTTGTATATCGGTTCTTTTGGGCATGGTTCGCGGTGGGTGTGCGCCGGCTCAGGCGGTGGCGGGCACGCGGGCCTGCATCAGGTCGATGAAACGGTCGAACAGGTAGCCGATGTCGTGGGGGCCGGGCGAGGCTTCGGGGTGACCCTGGAAGCAGAACGCCGGCTTGTCGGTGCGGGCCAGGCCTTGCAGCGTGCCGTCGAACAAGCTCACATGCGTGGCGCGCAGCGTGGCTGGCAGCGACTTCTCGTCGACCGCGAAGCCGTGGTTCTGACTGGTGATGCTCACGCGGCCATTGTCGAGGTCCTTGACGGGATGATTGGCCCCGTGGTGGCCAAACTTCATCTTGAAGGTTTTCGCCCCGCTCGCCAGCGCCAGGATCTGATGGCCCAGGCAGATGCCGAAGGTGGGCACGCCAGATTCGATGATTTCGCGCGCTGCGGTGATGGCGTAGTCGCATGGCTCCGGGTCGCCCGGGCCGTTCGAGAGGAAGACGCCATTGGGCTTGAGCTTGAACACATCGGACGCGGGCGTCTGCGCCGGCACCACGGTGATCTTGCATCCGCGCGCGCTGAGCATGCGCAGGATGTTGTGCTTCACGCCAAAGTCGTAGGCCACCACGTGGAAACGCGGCGCGATCTGCTCGCCATAGCCAAAGCCGAGCTGCCACTCGGTCTGTGTCCAGGCATAGGGCGTCGTGGCAGACACGACCTTTGCCAGGTCGGTGCCCGCCATGTTCGGTGCGGCTTTCGCGGCGGCCAGGGCCGTGGCGCGGTGTGTCTCGGTAATAGCCTCACCGGCGGGCAAGGCGAGGATGCAACCGTTCTGCGCACCGTGCGTGCGCAGTCGACGCGTGAGCGCACGGGTGTCGAGGTCGGCAATGGCCACCGTGCCTTCGCGCTGCAGGTACTGGGAGAGGGTCTCGCTGCTGCGGAAGTTGGAGGCCAGCAGAGGCAGGTCTTTGATGATCAGGCCGGCGGCGTGGACACGGCTGGCTTCCACGTCTTCGGCGTTGGTGCCGGTGTTGCCGATGTGCGGATACGTGAGCGTCACGATCTGCCGGCAGTAACTGGGATCGGTGAGGATTTCCTGGTAGCCGGTGAGCGCGGTGTTGAACACCACCTCGCCCGCCGTCTGGCCGGTGGCGCCAATGGAAATGCCTGTAAAGACCGTGCCGTCGGCGAGCGCGAGAAGGGCTTTCGGGTGGACGGGAAGCACGGAATTCTCCAGAGTGGGGCTGCAACGCCCTCGCGCCGGCGGCAGGTGCCGCGCAGGCTTCGCGCCCGCCTCACACCAGGCCTGTGCCGGGCAGAAACAGATCGAAAAACCTGGGGTGAAAAGCCGGGGCGCGCAGGGTTTGCGCCGATTGCGGGTAAACCCCGGAATTATAGCCCGGCGCTGCCGTCGGCCATGCGCTCAGAGGGCCCGAAGCGCTGCGCTCGCGTGCAGGCAGATGGCGGCGGCGGCGGCCACATTGAGCGACTCCTCGCCACCCGGTTGCGCGATGCGCACAAACCCATTGGCGCGTGCCGTCAGCGCCGCACCGACCCCCTGCCCTTCATGACCCAGGACCCAGGCACAGGGCCATGGAAGACTGGCTTCGTGCAGCCAGTCACCCTGGTGCGAACTCGTCACGAGCAGTGGCACATCGAGACCAGCGAGGTCAACTTCAAGCAGGCCCTCGATCAGGCGCAGGCCGAAGTGCGCGCCCATGCCGGCACGCAACACCTTCGGCGACCACAGTGCGGCCGTCCCCTTGAGCGCAAAGACCTGGCCAAAGCCGAAAGCCGCCGCGCTGCGCAGGATGGAGCCGACGTTGCCCGGGTCCTGCAAACGGTCGAGCACCACGGTGGCCGCGCCAGCCTGCGGTGTGACGGCCGCAGGCAGATGCCACACAAACCCCACGCCCGCAGGGGACTCGAGCCCGCTGATGCCGGCCATCAACGCATCGGGCACGACGACGATCTGCTGGGCCGCATCGCGCAAGTCGTGGGGCGCCTGGGGCCAGAACGATTCAGAGAAGACCGCGGTGGCAGGTCGATGCCCGCGGGCCAGCAGGGCGCGGCACAGGTGGTCGCCTTCCAGCCAGACCTGCCCCTGCTTTCGGTATGCGGTGCTGTCGTGCGCCAGCAAGCGCAATCGCTTGAGCAGCGGGTTGTCGCGCGAAGTGATGACGGTGGGCACGGCGGTCATGGCGCTGCTTCGCGATCGGTGGCCGGCTCGGCCAGTGCCCGCGCCACCGGTGCAAACGAACGGCGGTGCACCGCGAGCGCACCGTGCATCCGAAGCGCCTGCATGTGCTGCGCCGTGCCGTAACCCTTGTGACGATCAAAACCATATTCAGGGTGCTGCAGATGCAACTCGCACAGCAAGCGGTCGCGCGTGACCTTGGCGAGGATGGAGGCGGCGGAGATCGCCGGCACCAGCGCGTCTCCCGAGACGATGGCTTCGGCCAGCACGTCCAGCGGCGGCAGGCGGTTGCCATCCACAAGGACTTTGGTTGGCTTGAGACGAAGGCCAAGCACCGCGCGGCGCATGGCCAGCAGGGTGGCCTGCAGGATGTTGAGCCGGTCAATTTCCTCGACCGAGGCCTGGGCCACGCAGCAGCACAGGGCCTTGGCGCGAATCTCGTCGTACAGGCGCTCGCGCCGCGACGCGCTGAGCTGCTTGGAATCGGAGAGCCCCTTGATGGGTGCACGGTCATCGAGAATCACGGCGGCCGCGACCACCGGTCCGGCCAGTGGCCCGCGCCCGGCCTCATCCACGCCCGCGAGCAAGCCCGGAGCATCCCAGACCAGGGACGCCTGCTCAGCTTTCAAGAACTTGTTCGATCGCATCGGTCGCCAGTTGAGCGGTGTCGCGTCTCAGCGCATGGTGCAGCGAGGTGAACCGCTGCTGCAATGTGTGGATTTTCGCTGGTGCATCGAGCCATTCGGTCACCGCCCGGGCGAGCGCCTCAGGCGTGGCCTGGTCCTGCAGCAGCTCGGGGACCACGAACTCGCCGCACAGGATGTTGGGCAGGCCAACCCAAGGCTGCAACTGCTTGCGCCGCATGATCTGCCACGAAAGCCAGTTCATGTTATAGGCGACCACCATCGGCCGTTTGAACAGCGCAGCCTCCAGGGTTGCCGTGCCGCTGGCAATCAGCGTCACGTCGCATGCGGTCAGCGCCGTGTGCGACTGCCCGTCCAGCACCTGGAGTGCTTCGCCCAGCCCCGCCATGCGGGCTTCGGCCTCGATGCGGGCTCGCAACGATGGCAACGCCGGAACGACAAACCGCAGGTGGGGACGTTCGCGAAGCAACAACGTGGCGGCCCTGAAAAAGCGCTGCGCCAGGTACTGGACTTCGGATGCCCGGCTGCCCGGGAGGATGGCCACCACCGTGTTTTCGTCGCGCAATCCCAGCGTGGCCCGCGCAGCCGTGCGATCTGGCGCCAGCGGTATCACGTTCGCCAGGGGGTGCCCCACATAGGTGGCGGCAATATCGTGCCTCGCCAGCAAATCGGGTTCGAACGGAAAGATGCACAGCACATGGTCGGCGCTGCGGCGGATCTTTTCGACTCGATCGGCACGCCAGGCCCAGACCGAGGGGCACACAAAATGCACGGTGCGCACCCCGGCACCCTTCAGGCTTGCTTCCAGGTCGAGATTGAAATCTGGGGCATCCACACCAACGAACACATCGGGCCGCTCTGCGGCGAGCAGACGACGCCGCAGTTGCTCGCGGATGCCCACGATTTCACGGTAGTGTCGAAGCACCTCGACGTAGCCACGCACCGCCAGCTTCTCGCTGGGCCACCAGGCCTCGAACCCCTGTGCTGCCATCTGGGGTCCGCCAATACCAAAGGACTGCAGATCGGGCCATCGTTGCTTGACGCCCCCCAGCAGCAAGCCCGCCAGCAGATCACCCGACGTCTCGCCCGCCACCAGGGCAAAACGCTTGGAGGAATTCATGCGGAGCTTAGCGGACGATGCCGCGCTGGGGCGACACCTGCCCGAGGAAATCCAGCATCATGTTCACGTCCTGAGCCACTTCGGAGGCCCCCTCGCCCAGACCGCGGATGCGCTCAAGCGACTGGTCCAGCGTGAGGTCGTCCCGGTAGAGGGCCTTGTGCATGGCCTTCACCGCGGAAATGCGCCCGGGCGTGAAGCCTCGCCGGCGCAAGCCTTCGAAGTTCATCGAACGCGCCTGCGCGGGCTGGCCTTGGCACATCACGAAAGGAGGAAGATCGGCGAACAGCAGTGAGCACATGGCCGTCATGGCATGGGCACCAATGCGCACGAACTGATGGACCACCGTGAAGCCGCCCAGGATCACCCAGTCGTCCACCACCACATGGCCCGCCAGCTGCGAATTGTTCGCGAAGATGGTGTGGTTGCCGACCACGCAATCGTGCGCCAGGTGCACGTAAGCCATGATCCAGTTGTCATTGCCCACCTGCGTCACCGCCCGATCACCGGGCGAACCGATGTTGAATGTGCAGAATTCGCGGATGGTGTTGCGGTCGCCGATGACCAGCTCGCAGGGCTCGCCCGAATACTTCTTGTCCTGCGGAATGGCACCAAGCGAATTGAACTGGAAGATGCGATTGTCACGGCCGATGGTGGTGTGGCCCTCGATCACGCAGTGGGCACCGATGGTCGTGCCGGCCCCGATCTTCACGTGGGGCCCGATCACCGAGTACGGCCCTACGCTCACCGTACTGTCAAGTTCCGCAGCCGGATTAACCAGCGCAGTGGCATGGATCAGAGACACGAGGCGACCTCCCGCATGGTCACGCAATGGTGCGCATGGTGCACATCAGCTCGGCCTCGCAGGCCACTTGGTCACCCACCCGCGTAACGCCCTTGAACTTGAAGATGCCGGCCTTCATGCGTTCCAGCACGACATCCATGACAAGCTGGTCACCGGGCTCGACCGGTCGCTTGAAGCGCGCCGCATCGATACCCGCGAAGTAGTACACCGTCTTGTCGTCGGGCGTGACGCCCAGCGTATCGAACGCCAGCAAGGCAGCCGCCTGCGCCATGGCCTCCAGCATCAGCACACCCGGCATCACGGGACGGTGCGGAAAATGCCCCACAAAAAACGGCTCATTGATCGTGACGTTCTTCAGCGCCTTGATGCTCTTGCCTTTGTCCAGTTCGAGCACCCGATCCACCAGGAGGATGGGGTACCGATGTGGCAATTTTTTGAGAATCTCGTGAATGTCCATCATGGCTTGGGGTTGTTTTGAAGTGCCTGTCCGATTGCCTGTTCTGCGGCCTTGAGGCGCTCGCGCAAGCGGTTCAGCTGTTTGAGAGAGGCGGCATTCTTCTCCCAGACCGCATTGTCGTCGATGGGAAACATACCGGTGTAATGGCCGGGCTTGGTCAGCGAACGCGTGACCACCGAAGCGGCGGACACGTGCACACCGTCGGCCAGCCTGAGGTGCCCTAGCACCACCGCACCACCACCAATGGTGCAGTGCGCGCCGATGGCGGCACTGCCCGCCACGCCCACGCAACCCGCCATGGCCGTGTGCGCGCCCACGTGCACGTTGTGACCGATCTGGATCAGGTTGTCGAGCTTCACGCCGTCCTCAATCACAGTGTCGTCCAGCGCACCGCGATCGATGCAGGTGTTGGCACCGATTTCCACCTCGTCGCCGATGCGAACCGCCCCGAGCTGCTCGATCTTGACCCATTCGCCCTGATGCGGAGCAAAGCCGAAGCCGTCGGCGCCGATCACCACCCCGGGGTGAAGCACGCATCGCGCGCCCACCGCGCATCGGTCTCCAACCGTGACGCGCGCACCCAGCACGGTGTCCGCGCCGATCTGCGCATGTTCGCCCACCACGCTGTGTGCGCCAATGCGCGCACCCCGCGCAACGATGGCGTTTGCCCCCACCACCACGAACGGCCCTATGCTCACGCCCTCACCCAGTCGGGCACTGGCGTGAACACTGGCCAGAGGATCAACGCCTGGCGCGGGCAGGATCTCATGTTCACGGCGCCACCATTGCGTCAGGCGCGCAAAGTAGAGGTAGGGATCCTCGGCAACGATGCAAGCGCCACGCGCAAGGGCTTGAGCCTGCAATGCCGGTGGGACGATCAGCACATCCGCAGCCGTGGTCGCGATCTGGCTGGCGTAACGAGCCTGGGCCACGAAGGCCAGCTCACCGGGGCCGGCCGTGGCCAGCGGCGCCAAGCGATGGACCAACAGGTCGGCCGCTCCGTGCCGTACGCCACCCAGGGCTTCAACGATGTCGCCCAGTGGTTTCGACACGTGCAGCCCTGGAGTTACTTGGCGCCGTTCAAGCCGCTGAGCACCTTGTCGGTGATGTCGTGCTTGGGATTGATATAGACCGCTTCCTGAATCACGAGATCGTATTTCTCGGATTCGGCGACCTGCTTGATAACGCGGTTGGCACGCTCAAGCACGCTTTGCAGCTCCTCGTTCTTGCGCAGGTTGAGGTCTTCCTGAAACTCGCGCTGCTTGCGCTGGAAATCCCTGTCCTGTTCCACCAGCTGGCGCTGGCGCGCCACGCGCTGCGCATCCGGTAGCGTCGGCGACTCGCGTTCGAATTTCTCCGATGCGGCCTTGAGCTGAGCCGCCAGGCCCTGGATTTCCTTCTCGCGGCGCGAGAATTCCTGCTCCAGCTTGGTCTGCGCCGCCTTCGCCAGATTGGCCTCGCGGAAGATGCGATCGGTGTTCACGAAACCAATCCGCAGGTCCTGTGCCGATGCCACAAGCGCGCTCAAACCCAGCCCGACAACCAGCAGGGCGCGAGGGTTGAAAAAGCGAAAAAAAGTCTTCATCAAAAGGAGGTTCCGATCTGAAACTGGAATTTCTGGATTCTATCGCCAGGGAATTTGCGGATGGGGTTCGCCAGGGCGAAACGCAGCGGGCCGACGGGAGAGATCCAACTCAGGCCCACGCCGACAGAGGCCCGCAGGTCATTGGCGTTGGCCCGGGTGTCATTCTCGCCGTAGACGTTGCCGACGTCGACAAAGGCAAACATGCGCAGCGTGCGGTCATTGCCGGCACCGGGAAACGGCGCGATGAATTCGGCGTTGAGCGCCAGGCTGCGGTTGCCGCCGATATTGACGACCTGCCCCGCAGAGATGCCCGAGAGGATGGTCGATGTCGGACCCAGTGTGCCCTGATCGAAGCCCCGCACCGAGCCCAGGCCACCGCCGTAGAAGTTCTTGAAGATCGGGTAGGGCCGGCCGCCCAGCCCCTTGCCATAGCCCACCTCGGCATTGAATGCCAGCGTGTACTGCTTGCTCAGCGGGTAGTACTGTTGCAGCTGGTAGTTGGCTTTGACGTAGCGTGTGTCGCCGGCCACGCCCAGCTCGGTATTGAAGCGCTGCAGGCGACCCTGCGTGGGCACCAGGGCACTGTCGCGACCGTCTCGCGCCCAGCCGATGGTCAACGGTACCGAGGTGCTGCTGGCACCGAATGTGTCCGAGTACGTCTGATAGGCCTCGGGCAGGCCATTGCCCGGTTCGATCTTGGTCTGCTCGGCTCCGATGCCGAAGTAGATGGTGTCCTGCTCCGAAAAGGGCACACCGAACTTCACGCTTGCCCCAGGGGTGACCAGGCGGTAGTCACCACCCTGCTCGGTATAGGGCGTGGTCGTCCGGTAATACACGTCCAGGCTGCGCGAGATGCCGTCGGCAGTGAAGTAGGGATCCACCGTGCTCACGATGACCTGGCGATTGAACTCGCTGGTGTTGATGTCGATACCGAGGTAGTTGCCAGAACCGAACACGTTCTCCTGCTTGATGCCCGCGATGATCGACAGCTTCTCCGACTGCGAGTAGCCCGCGCCCAGCGTCAGGTTGCCGGTGGGCTTCTCCACCACCGTGATGGTCATGTCCACCTGATCTGGCACGCCTGGGACCTGCTGGGTTCCTACCTCCACCGAGGTGAAAAAGCCCAGACGGTCCACCCGGTCGCGCGAGAGGCGAATGCGGTCGCTGTCGTACCAGGCCGATTCAAGCTGCCGGAACTCGCGGCGGATGACTTCATCGCGTGTGCGATTGTTGCCCTCGATGTTGATGCGGCGCACGTACACGCGACGCGCTGGCTGTGACCGGAATACGAACGAGACCTGCTTGTTCACGCGATCGATGTCGCGCGCCGGCTCCACCTGCGCAAAGGCATAGCCAAACGCGCCAAAGTAGTCGGTGAAGGCCTTGATCGTGCTCGCCTCGTCCTCCGCGTTGTAGGCCTCGCCCGCGCGCAGCGTCACGAGAGACTTGAACTCCTCCTCCCGACCCAGATACTCACCCTCAAGCGCCACCGACTTCACCACATAGCGATCACCCTCGGTGATGTTGATGGTGATCGACATGTCCTCCTTCTCGGGAGAGATGGCGACTTGCGTGGAGTCAATGCGAAATTCCAGGTAGCCGCGCGTGAGGTAGTAGGAGCGAAGGGTTTCGAGGTCGGCGTTCAGCTTGGCGCGGGCATACCGGTCGGACTTGGTGTACCAGCTTAACCAGCCGCCCGTGTCGAGGTCGAAGAGGTTGCGCAGGGTTGACTCGGAGAACGCCTGGTTGCCCACGATGCGGATTTCCCGAATCTTGGCCACATCGCCTTCGACCACACTGAAATTGAGGTTGACGCGGTTGCGCTCGCTCGGCGTGACCGTGGTGACCACTTGCGCGGCGTACATGCTGCGGTTGATGTACTGACGCTTGAGTTCTTGTTCGGCTCGATCGGCCAGCGCCTTGTCGAATGGACGCCCCTCGGTCAGGCCGATGTCGCGCAGCGCCTTCTTGAGCACATCCTCTTCGAACTCCTTGATACCGGAAAAGCTCACGTCGGCTACAGAGGGCCGCTCCTCGACAATCACGACGAGCACATCGCCATTGATCTGCAGCCGCACGTCGCTGAACAGCCCCAAACCAAACAGAGAACGGATGGCGGTCGAGCCCTTGTCGTCGTTGTACTGGTCGCCGATGCGGAACGGCAGTGAGGCGAACACGGTACCAGGCTCAACGCGTTGCAGTCCTTCGACGCGAATGTCGCGAAGGGTGAACGGGTCCACCGCCCACGCCGGCAGGGCAGACAGCAGGGTCGTCGCGAGCACGGAGAGGGAAAGGCCGCGAAGACCGAAGTTGTTTTTTTTCATGGAAAGGAAGCGTTCAGCCAGCCAGGCGGGCCACATCATTGAACAAGGCGATGGACATGAGCGCCATGAGAACGACGACACCCCCTCGCTGCAGGCGCTCCATCCAGGCATCAGACACGCTGCGCCCAGTGACACCCTCCCAAAGATAATACATCAGGTGCCCTCCATCGAGGACCGGCAGAGGCAGCAGGTTCAACACGCCCAGGCTCACGCTAATCAGGGCGAGAAACAGCAGGTAAGACGTGATACCGAGACTGGCGGATTTGCCCGCGTAGTCGGCGATCGTGAGCGGGCCACTGAGGTTCTTGACAGAGGCTTCGCCAATGAGCATGCGCCCCATCATCTTGAGTGTGAGCCAGGAGACCTCCCAGGTGCGCACCACGCCTTGCACCAGTCCGTCCACGGCGCCCAGACGCACGGTGGTCATCTCGGGCTTGGCGCCGATGTAGGCCCCGACACGCCCGACCCAGGCATCGGCCTGCTGCACGGGCTCCGGCCGCACCAGCAGGGTCATCACCTGTCCAGCACGCTCGATTTCCCAACGTTGCTCGACCTGTTCACCAGTTGCGCCAGCCCCAGCCCGAATCCGGGACCGCAGGTCCTGGCCGTCACTCACGGGTTTGCCGTCCACGCGACGCACCACGTCTCCCGCACGCAATCCCGCGGCCGCGGCGGCTCCGCCGTCCATGACCTCGCCCACCACCGGCGCGCTCCAGGGGCTGGTAATGCCGATTCGCTGAAAAAGCGCGGCGTCGGCCTCGCGCACATCCAGCGCACCGAGCGCCAGCCGTACCGGGCGGGCACTACCACCTTCGCGCTCAGCCACCCACAAGGTCATGTCTTCGCTGGACAGGGCCGCCTGGGTCAATCGCCAGCGCAGGTCTTCGAATGACCCAACCGCGCTGGGACTGGCATCGGCGGCGGCTGCTTCGACCACCCACTCACCGCCTAGCAAGCCGGCGCGCTCGGCCACCGAGCCCGCCACCGGGCTGGCCAGCACCGGCTTCGGTTCCTCGACACCGGTCCAGTTCACCAACGCATAGATCAGGACCGCCAACAGCAGATTGGCCGCTGGCCCAGCCGCCACGACCGCCGCACGTGAGCGCAGTGGCTGCGTGTTGAACGCCAGATGCCGCTCAGCCGGATCCACGGGAGCTTCGCGCTCGTCGAGCATGCGCACGTAGCCGCCCAGGGGCAGCGCACAGATCACGAACTCGGTGGGACTGCCCTTCTTCCTCCAGCTCAGCAGCGGCTTACCAAAGCCCACCGAGAAACGCAGCACCTTCACCCCGCACGCCACAGCGACACGATAGTGACCGTATTCGTGCACGGCGATCAACAGGCCCAGGGCCACCACAAAAGCAAGAAGTGTGAGCATGACAGGTTCGCTTGCCAGGGAAACGACGGTGAACGGGTGACCTGCCCCGCCGGGTATCAGGCCGCCAGCCGATCGACACCGGCCTGCGCGACAGCGCGGGCCTCGGCATCAATCGCGAGCAGGTCCGCGAGATCGTGAGGCTTGGAGGGGCTCAACGCCTGCAAAGTTGCATGGTTGACGGCATGGATCTGGTCGAACCGCAGGCGGCGGTCCAGGAAGGCGGCCACCGCCACCTCGTTGGCCGCATTGAGCACCGCGGTTGTGCCTATTGGCCCTCCCAGCGCCTCCCAGGCCAGGCGCAGGCCCGGAAAACGCCGGTCGTCCGCCTCCTCGAAGCTCAAAGCGCCAAGTCGGGTGAAATCCAGCGCGGCCGCACCCGACTCGATGCGCTCGGGCCAGGACAGGCCGTACGCAATGGGGCCGCGCATGTCGGGCGTGCCCAGTTGCGCAACGACCGAACGGTCGGTGTACTGCACCATGGAATGGATCACGCTCTGCGGATGAATCAGTACCTCGATCCTTTCGGCGGGCAAGCCGAACAAGTAGCTGGCCTCGATGACCTCCAGCGCCTTGTTCATCATGGTGGCCGAATCCACCGAGATCTTGCGCCCCATGACCCAGTTGGGGTGCGCGCAGGCCTGTTCGGGCGTGACCTCGTGCAAGGTATCGGGGTCACGGGCACGAAATGGCCCACCGGAAGCCGTCAGCACGATCTTTTCCACCCGCCGCGCCCAGGTACCAGGATCTTCCGGCAGGGACTGGAACACCGCCGAATGTTCGCTATCGATCGGCAGCAAGGTTGCCCCGCTTTCACGCACCGTCTGCATGAACAGCGCCCCGCCCACCACCAGCGCCTCCTTGTTGGCCAACAGCAGCTTCTTGCCTGCGCGGGCGGCGGCCAGGCTGGGCGCCAGGCCTGCGGCGCCGACGATGGCGGCCATCACGGCGTCCACCTCAGTCGCTTCGCTGACCTCGCACAGGGCTCTGGCGCCCGAGAGCACCTGCACCGAAAGGCCGAGTTCGCGCACGTGCCCCGCAAGGCGTTGCGCATGGGCCGGACTGGTCATCACGGCATAGCGCGGGGAGAACTTCTGGCACTGTGCCAACAAGGTGTCAACCTGCGTAGCCGCGGTGAGCGCAAACACGGAGTAAAGCCCAGGATGCCGAGCGATGACGTCAAGCGTGCTGGTGCCGATTGAACCGGTGGAGCCCAGAATGGTGACGGCTTGCGGACGGGTCATGGCATGGGCCTCACAGAGTGACAAGCATCATGGCCAGCGGCAACACGGGCAGCAGCGCGTCGACGCGGTCCAGCACACCCCCATGCCCTGGCAGAAGCTGGCTCGAGTCTTTCGCCCCGGCAGCGCGTTTGACCAGGGACTCGACCAGATCGCCCACCACACTCATCGCCACCAGGAACACCAGCGAAAGCACCGCGATCAGAGGCCCAAACGCCCAGAGCCGGGCATACAGACTGCCGCCCTGTGCGTCGACCGCAAGCCAGCCACCAGCCAGCAGGAACACTCCCAGCAAGCCACTTGCCGCTCCCTCCCAACTCTTGCCCGGACTGATGGCGGGAGCCAGCTTGCGCCGTCCAAACGCCTTGCCCCCGAAATAGGCCGCGACGTCGGCCATCCAGACCAGCAACAGCACCGACAGTAAAAAGCCCAGCCCTTCCAGGCGAGCATGCACCATGGCCAGCCAGGCGCAGGCGATCAAGACAAGGCCGATCAACAGGCGCAGGCCGGCAGGCCAAGCCGTCCAACCGGGCACACCGCGTCGCAGCATCACGAAGGCGAGCGTCACCCAGACCAGCCCAAGGGCCATCCAGAGCGGGCGCAGCGACAGAGCCAGCCCACCCAGCAACCAAAACAGCGCCATCACTGCCCCCAGCCCGCCGCCGAGTGCCAGCGACAGGTGGGGCCTGCAGCCATTGAGCCGCGCCCACTCCCAGCCACCGGCCACGATGAGCAGCAGGGTCAAGGCGGCAAAGGGTTCGATCGATGGATAGAACAGCGCGGGCAACAGCACGGCCAGCAACAGCACGGCCGTGATGACGCGTTGCCTAAGCATGCCGCTGCCCCACCCCGGCGGACTCGGTGTCGACAACAGCCCGCTGCTCGGAGGTTTGCCCAAAACGGCGCTCGCGGCGCGCGTACTCGGCCAGTGCACGGTCCAGTTCGGCAGCGTCGAAATCCGGCCAGAGGCAGTCGGTGAACACCAGTTCCGAATATGCCCCCTGCCAGAGCAGGAAGTTGCTGATGCGCAGCTCACCACCCGTGCGAATCAGCAGGTCCGGATCACCCACGTGGGCCAGCGCGGTCGCACCGGACAAGGTCTCTTCGGAGATTTCAATGCCCTGCTGCACCAGGCGCCGAGCGGCCTGGACCACGTCCCACCGCCCACCGTAGTTGAAACACACGTTCAGGATCAGGGTGTCGTTGTGGGCGGTGGCACGCTCGGCAGCTTCCAATCCCTGTACCACGCGCGGAGACAGGCCAGTGCGGTCACCGGGGAAATGCAGTCGCACGCCACTCTTCTCCAGGCTGGGCACCTCGCGAGACAGCGCCATCACGAGCAGATCCATCAGACCAGAGACCTCCTCGGCAGGGCGGCTCCAGTTCTCGGACGAGAAGGCAAACACCGACAACACGGAAAGGCCGCGCTCGACGCTGGCCTTGACCACACGACGCAGGGCCTCCACCCCCTGCTTGTGCCCCGCGACACGGGGCAACCAGCGCTTTTGCGCCCACCGGCCGTTGCCGTCCATGACGATGGCCACGTGATGGGGCAATCGGGCTGCCGGCATCGGAGGAAGTGACGCGGAAGATGCCATGAACGGGAACCGCGGCCGCTCAAACGGCCAGAATGTCCTGCTCTTTGGAGGCCACCAGCCGGTCCACCTCGGCAATCATGCGATCGGTGAGCTTCTGGATGTCTTCCTGCGAACGGCGGTCATCGTCTTCGGACGCCAGTTTGTCCTTGACGAGCTTCTTCACCGCCTCGTTGGCATCGCGCCGCAGGTTGCGAATGGCAATCTTGGCGGCCTCACCATCACCCCGAACCACCTTGGTAAGTTCCTTGCGACGCTCTTCGGTCATCGGTGGCATGGGCACGCGGATCAGGTCCCCCTGGCTCGACGGATTCAGGCCCAGGTCGGATTCGCGGATGGCCTTCTCGATCTTCGCTCCCATGCCTTTTTCCCAGGGTGCCACGCCAATGGTGCGCGCATCCAGAAGGGTCAGATTCGCCACCTGCGAGAGCGGCAGCATGGATCCGTAGTACTCGACGTGCACGGTATCGAGCAGCGCCGGGTTGGGACGGCCTGTACGCACCTTCGTCAGGCCATTCTTGAGCGATTCCACCGATTGAAGCATCTTGTGCTCAGCGGTTTTCCGGATGTCGTCGGTGCTCATGAAAACTCCTCAATGCAACGAAAATAGATGCCACGAAGGCATCAGACGTGAACCAGGGTGCCTTCGTCACCGCCCTGCACCACCTTGCGCAATGCGCCGGGCTTGAAGATCGAGAACACCTTCACAGGCAGCTTCTGGTCGCGGCACAAGGCAAAGGCCGTGGCGTCCATCACCTGGAGGTTCTTGCCCATGGCCTCGTCGAACGAGATCGTCGTGTAACGCGTGGCGCTCGGGTCCTTGTTGGGATCGGCGGTGTAGACGCCGTCGACCTTGGTGGCCTTGAGGACAATCTCGGCACCGATCTCGGCACCGCGCAGAGCGGCCGCCGTATCGGTCGTGAAGAAGGGGTTGCCAGTGCCAGCGGCAAACACCACCACCTTGCCCTCTTCCAGGTACTGCAGCGCCTTGGGGCGCACGTAGGGTTCGACCACCTGCTCGATGCCGATGGCCGACATCACGCGGGCAACCAGGCCCGCCTTCTCCATGGTGTCGGCCAGCGCAAGCGCGTTCATCACCGTGGCCAGCATGCCCATGTAGTCGGCAGTGGCGCGATCCATGCCGACAGAACCGCCGGCCACGCCGCGGAAGATGTTGCCGCCACCAATGACGATGGCCACCTGGACTCCCAGTCGGGTAACGTCGGCGATCTCTTCCACCATGCGCACGATGGTGGCCCGGTTGATGCCAAATGCGTCGTCGCCCATCAGGGCCTCCCCCGACAGTTTCAGCAGAATCCGTTTGTAGGCTGGCATGGGACAACTTTCAGGAAATCGGTAAACAATGATTCAGCCAGCAAGTGTAGCGAGGACATTGCACCTGCCCGCAGCGTTGACCCACAAAAGCATGGGCCCACACGGCACAACGGGCCTTGCGGCCCGTTGCTTCACTTCAGCCCGAAAGAATCACGCACCCTTGGCGGCGGCGACCTGAGCCGCCACTTCGGCAGCAAAATCATCGACCTTCTTCTCGATGCCCTCGCCGACCACGTAGAGCGTGAAGCCTTTGACCGTGGTGCCGGACGCCTTGAGCATCTGCTCGACGGTCTGCTTGTCGTTCTTCACGAAAGGCTGGTTGAACAACGAGACCTCCTTGAGGTACTTCTGCACCGAGCCTTCGATCATCTTGGCCGCGATGTCGGCCGGCTTGCCGGATTCGGCGGCCTTGGCAGTCGCCACCGAGCGTTCCTTTTCGATCAGATCGGCAGGCACGTCGGCGCTGGTCAGGGCCACGGGCTTCATGGCGGCGATGTGCATTGCGGTGTCCTTGGCCGGGGTGTCTTCTCCTTCGAACGCCACCACCACGCCGATGCGGGTGCCGTGCAGGTAGCTGGCCAGCTTGTCCGCGCCGCTGTAGCGCTTGAACCGGCGGAAACTCATGTTCTCGCCGATCTTGCCGATCAGGCCCTTGCGCACATCTTCCAGCGTGGGGCCGAAGCCGTCCTGGCTGTATGGCAGCGCACCCAGCGCGGCCACGTCGGCCGGGTTGTGCTCGGCCACCAGCTTGGCAGCGGCGTTGGCCAGCGCCAGGAAGCTGTCGTTCTTGGTGACGAAGTCCGTCTCGCAGTTCACTTCGATCAGGGCACCCGTGTTGCCATCGATAAAACTGGCCACCACGCCCTCAGCGGTGACTCGGCTGGCGGCCTTGCCGGCCTTGGTGCCGAGCTTGACACGCAGCAACTCCTCGGCCTTGGCCATGTCGCCATCGGCCTCTGTCAGGGCCTTCTTGCACTCCATCATGGGCGCGTCGGTCTTGGCACGCAGTTCAGCGACCATGCTTGCGGTAATTGCCATTTTTCGGTTCTCCTGTGGCCAGTCCGATCCAGGGGGATCGGCCAGCGGGTCAAAAATTGCGATCTGCTTGTGAAAAAGGGGCTACACGAGCCCCTCTTGCAAGCAGGAGCGGGGCTCAGGCGGAGGCGTCTTCCTTGACCTCGACGAATTCGTCGGAGCCTTCGGCGGCCACGGCCTTGACGACGTCGCTCACCGCGTTGCTGCGACCTTCGATGATCGCGTCGGCGATGCCACGGGCGTACAGCGCCACAGCACGGGCCGAGTCGTCGTTGCCGGGGATCACGTAGTCAATGCCCACAGGCGAGTGGTTGGTGTCGACCACGCCCACCAGCGGAATGCCCAGCTTCTGGGCTTCGAGCACGGCAATCTTGTGGAAGCCCACGTCGATGATGAAGATGGCATCGGGCAGCGCGGTCATGTCCTGGATGCCGCCGATGTCCTTCTCGAGCTTCTCCATCTCGCGGGCAAACATCAGCTGTTCCTTCTTGCTCATGCTTTCAAGGCCGGCTTCCTTCTGGGCCTGCATGTCCTTGAGACGCTTGATCGAGGTCTTGACCGTCTTGAAGTTGGTCAGCATGCCGCCAAGCCAACGCTGGTCCACGAAGGGCACGCCGGCGCGGCGGGCTTCCTGGGCCACGATGTCGCGCGACTGGCGCTTGGTGCCCACCATGAGAATGGTGCCGCGGTTGGCGGAGAGCTGGCGCACGAACTTGGCCGCATCTTCGAACAGGGGCAGCGTCTTTTCGAGGTTGACGATGTGGATCTTGTTTCGATGGCCGAAGATGTACGGCGCCATCTTGGGATTCCAGAAGCGGGTCTGGTGACCAAAGTGGACACCGGCTTCCAGCATTTCGCGCATGGAGATAGACATGAAGTAACTTTCCAGAGGTTGAGTCTAAAATCCAGCCCCGATCACCTTGGCATTACCGGACCATTGACGGTCTGGTTGCCGCAGGCGACACCCGGTTGGGCTGGTTTGCGATTTGCTCTGCGAGGTGCCACCCGAACCGATACCCGGGTTTCCCACCTGCAAAGCCTATCGATTATAGCAGTCTTGCCACATCCATCCCACCCCGACCGCCTGGAAGGATGCCTGCTGGCAGGCTGTGTCCCGGCGCCACCTGCACCTCGTTCCATGCCCGACGTTCGATCTCTCGCCGTCAATTGTTCTCCCGGACGGTCCGCACCGTACAAATTCGCGCGTCGACCCTCCAGCGGGAGCCGCTCTTGAGGCTCGCTGTGGTGGGTGCGGGTGTGGTGGGCACCACGACCGCCTTCGAACTGACACTGGACGGACACGAGGTCACCGTCTTTGAACGCCGCAGCACCGTGGCAGAAGAAGCCAGTTTCGCCACCGGCGCCATCGTCGCCGCAGGCTGGACCGCCCCCTGGAGCCCTACCGAGCGAAGTCTGCGCATGTCCTGGACGTCTCGATCCGGCGGAATGAGGCTCCATCGGCTGCCGCGCGGGGGCGAGTGGCGCTGGTTGTGGCACTGGCTGCAGGCGGGAAGGCATGAGCGCCAGACCGAAAGCCACCGGCAGATGCACCAGCTGGTGCGCTACAACCAGGAGCGCCTGCTGTCCATCACCGAAGACCATGCACTTGATCACGACCGCAGCGAAGGCATGTTGGTGCTCTGGCGCGATCCGCGCGAGGCAGAGCAGGCACGGCCCGCGCTGCAACAGATGAAGGAACTGGGCATCGGATTCAGAGAGCTCTCGGCAGAACAGGCGCGCGCACTGGAACCAGCGCTGAATCCAGAAACTCCGCTGCATGGCGCGATCGAACTGACCGGTGAAGCGGTGGCCAATTGCCGAGAATTCGTTCTCTCCATCCGCACCCGGGCGCAACAGCTCGGTTGCCGCTTCGAGTTCAACACCCGCGTGGAGTCGATCAAACCCTGCGGCTCGACAGCGGTGGATCTGCGACTCGCATCCACAAGCGCACCGGCGTCCAGGCGGACCCCGCACGTGCCCGCCGAGACCGAACGGTTCGATGCAGTGATCGTCTGTGCTGGCGCACACAGCGCACCATTGCTTCACTCACTGGGTCTGCGCGCTCCTTTGCAGAACGTCCAGAGCCACTCCATCAGCGCCGCGCTGCGCGAACCACTGGACGCACCGCTGTCGGCCGTGTTCGATACCCGCCATGGTGTGTCCATTGCCCGACTCGGGCAACGCATCCGCGTGGCCGGCGGCTGCGATTTCGGCCACCGGCCAGGGCGGCTGTCGCGGTCCACGCTGCGGCGACTGTATGGCGCGTTGAACGACTGGTTTCCCGGCGCGGTTCGACTCGGCGGCCCGCACGGCAGCGTGCAGGAGTGGCAAGGCGCGCAGGCGACTGTGCCCGATGGCCTGCCACTGCTGGGTACCACGCGCGTGCCTGGTGTGTGGCTCAACCTGGGCCACGGCAGAGCCGGCTGGTCCATGGCATGCGGCAGTGCGCGCGCGGTGGCCGACCAGTTGGCAGGTCGCGACACGGACATGGAGCTTAGCGGCTGCTCGCCGCGGCGCTATGACCTCTGATCCAGGCCAGTTGCCCGCTCCGGCACTCGGGCAAGCATGGTGAAATGAGGCGCGCTGTTCCGGCCCTGGGCAGCGCAGCAACCGCCTTCAACCCACCTTCAGGATCAGGAGCGACGCCGTGAGCATGCCCCGCTTCGCCGCGCAGACAGGACCGCGCCCCATCACCCCCGCTCATCGCGAGGCCCTGTATGACGGCGCCGCGACACGCGCGACCGAACAACAGGCGATGGTCAGCCTGCCACCCCACACATTGATGGCGCGCGCCGGCCTCGCGGTGGCGCGCATGGCATTGGCCCTGCAGCCGCACGCGGGCTGCATCTGGGTGGCGTGCGGGCCAGGCAACAACGGCGGGGACGGCCTGGTCGCAGCCACCCACCTGCACCGTTGGGCAGCGGCCCGCGGTCGCGCATTCCGTGTCGTGGTCACGCACCTGTGTCCAGACGTGGCCCGCATGCCAAAGGATGCACACCAGGCCCTCGACGCTGCGCGCCAGGCCGGCATCGCGTTCAGCACGGTGCCGCCCGAGGATTTCGACCTGGCCATCGATGCGCTGCTGGGCATCGGCCCCGTGCGCGCCTTCGAAGAACCCATGGCCGCATGGCTGGGAGCGATGCGCAACACCGATCGGCCGGTGCTGCATGTTGACCTGCCCAGCGGCCTGCATCCCGACACTGGCGTCCTGATGCCGCTGGATAGTGCCGTCCGGCGCGCACAAGGTCCGCGCCACACCCTGGCACTGCTCACCCTCAAGCCCGGGCTGTTCACCGGCATGGGACGCGATGCCACTGGCAGCGTGTGGTTCGATGATCTGGGGGTCTCACCCGGTGCCGGCCTGGCGCCGACAGCCTGGCTGGAGGGCATGCCCCCACCCGACACGCCGATTTCGCCAAGACCGCACGCCAGCCACAAGGGCAGCTTCGGCGATGTCGCGGTGATCGGAGGGCAAGGAATTGCACCGCACGGCGCGGGAATGACCGGTGCTGCCGTGCTTGCTGCGCGGGCGGCCCTGCACGCGGGCGCCGGCCGCGTGTTCGTTGGCCTGCTGGACGACGGAGCCTCCCAGAACGCATCGTGGGATCCGGCTTGTCCGGAGCTCATGTTCCGCCGCCCCGACCTGCTGCTGGAGCGGAATCTGCTGCGCGCCGCCAGCGTGGTCTGCGGTTGCGGCGGCGGTGGCGCCGTCACCGCGCTCTTGCCGCGCGTGCTGTCGAATGCCTCCACGCTGGTGCTGGACGCCGACGCACTCAACGCCATCGCAAACGATTCCTCGCTACAAACCCAGCTCAGCCTCCGACGAGGTCGCGGCTGGACGACGGTGCTCACGCCGCACCCGCTTGAAGCAGCCCGCCTGCTGGGCAGCAACACCGGCGCCGTGATGGCCGATCGCCTGCTCGCAGCGCAGGCCATCGCAGAACGCCTCGGCGCATTGTGCGTGCTCAAAGGTTCAGGCACGGTGCTGGCCTCCCCGGGTGAGGTGCCGCGCATCAACCCGACCGGTAACGCCGCGCTTGCCACGGCGGGCACGGGCGATGTACTCGCGGGCATGATCGGCAGCGCGGTGGCACGGCCCGAGGAGTCAGGCCGCTCTGTGGCTGACCGAGTGGCCACCGCAGTGTTTCAGCACGGCTGGATGGCCGATCACTGGGTGGACGATGGCGGGACACCGGGCCTGAGCGCCAGCCGGCTGGCGGCGCGAGTGCGGGCCCTGGACTGAAGCGCCGACTCAGCCCAGCAACATCAGGCCGACCTGCAGGAGGATGATGAGCACCAGCACCGACAAGTCCACGCCGCCCACAAGGGGCACGACACGGCGCACCGGACGCAGGATGGGCGCACACAGCCGCTCGAGCGTGGACATCACAGGCGAATGCGGCTGCACCCAGGACAGAATGGCGTAGCCCAGCAACAGCACCATGAGACCTTGAAGCAGGGTGCGCACAAGGATGCGCACCGCCATGCTGGCAACCGTGGTGATTCCCGCCTCAGTCGACAGCGGCGCTGACGACACACTGGTGGCCAGCAACAGCCAGAGCACACCATACATCAGCGACAGCAGCATCGCAGCGAAGAGGCTGCCCCAGTCGGTGCGGCTCTGCGCGAGCCCACGAGGCAACAAACGGCGCAGTGGAGAAACCAGCCAGTCGGTCACTGCAATCACCAACCGTCCTGGCTGGGCCGACATATGAATGCGCAAGTGGTTCATCCAGGCTCGCAGCAACGCCGCCGCCACCAGGAAGAAGAAGAACGTTTCAAGGAGGAAGAAAACGATGCGCATGGCGTGGGAAGGTCTGGAGGCAAAGCGCGAGTTTAGAGGCGGATGCCGCACACCGGAAGTGGCCCACAGCCCGTTCAGCATCCGACAAGATGCTGTGGTGCGCGAGGCGCACGGAATCAGGCTCGATGCCGCTGGCCAACCGGTACAGCACGGCGGGGCACAAGGTGCAACAGGCCTGTCTTCTCGCTCAACGCTGGCAGTGCGGGATTCATGAGGGGCGAGACCACGGCAGCCAGCGAACGGTGCATGTGAAGGCTCCTCACCGGGCTCAGCGTCGGCTCTTTCGAGACTGGCTCGCGGTGCTGCGCGCGCCGCCTCGCTCGGTTTTCTTGCCGGCGGCTTTGCGTGCCGCCGGCTTCAACGCGGGCGTGGGCGTCGGCTGGCCACCGTGGCGCCCTGCCGGTGCGGACTCCCGATCGCGCCGCCCTTTGCCCGTGCGGGCAGGCGTCGCACCGTTCTCCGGCGCACCGGGCACACCAGTTTTGTCGCGCATGGCCCGCAGCACCAGATCGTCGTTGCCGCTGACCAGGCGAAAGTCGATGCGCCGACCGTCCAGATCGACCCGGCTCACCTGCACCTGCACGCGACTGCCCAGGGCATAGCGGATGCCGGTGCGTTCGCCGCGCAGTTCCTGGCGCGCCTCGTCAAAACGGAAGTACTCGCCGCCCAGTTCGGTGATGTGCACCAGGCCTTCGACGTACATCGCATCCAGCGTGACAAACAGGCCGAAGCTCGTGACCGAACTCACCACGCCGCTGAATTCCTCGCCCAGGTGCTCGCGCATGTACTTGCATTTAAGCCAGGCCTCCACATCTCGGCTCGCCTCATCGGCGCGGCGCTCGTTGGCGCTGCAGTGCAGCCCCGCTGCCTGCCACGCCAGCGTGTCCGCGGACGGCTTCTTCACCACTTCGCCGGCCGCTGGTGGCCGCGCCCGACTGGCCAGGCGCTTGCTGAGTTTGGCGTGCGCCTCGCCTGGCGTGGGCAGGGCAGGCAGCTCGTAGCGTTTGCGCGCCAGGATCGCCTTGATGACGCGGTGCACCAGCAGGTCCGGGTAGCGGCGAATCGGGCTGGTGAAATGTGTGTAGGCCTCAAAGGCCAGACCGAAGTGACCGCTGTTGATCGGCGTGTAGATGGCCTGCTGCATGGATCTCAGCAGCATGGTGTGAATCTGCTGGGCTTCCGGACGGTCCTTGGTGGCATTGGCGATCTGCTGGAAGTCGCCCGGCCTGGGGTTGTCGCCGATGGTCTGCGACACGCCCATGGCCTTGAGGTAGTTGCGCAGGATCTCCTGCTTCTCGGGCGTGGGCCCTTCGTGTACCCGGTACAGGCCGGTGTGCTTGCCTTCATGGATGAAGTCGGCCGAACAGACGTTGGCTGCCAGCATGGCCTCCTCGATGAGCTTGTGCGCATCATTGCGTGTGCGGGGAATGATCTTCTCGATACGGCCCGATTCGTCGCACACGATCTGGGTCTCGGTGGTCTCGAAGTCCACCGCGCCACGTTCGCCTCGCGCCGCCAGCAGGGCACGGTAGACATCGTGCAGGTTGAGCAGGTAAGGCACGAGCGCCTTGCGCTGTGAAGCCTCCGGGCCACGCGTGTTCTGCAGAATCGCTGCCACTTCGGTATAGGTGAAGCGCGCGTGGCTGAACATCACTGCCGGATAGAACTGGTAGGCGTGTACCTCACCCTTGGCGTTGACCAGCATGTCGCAGACCATGCACAGGCGCTCGACACCCGGGTTGAGCGAGCACAGGCCATTGGACAGCTTCTCCGGCAACATGGGGATGACCCGACGAGGGAAATACACCGAGGTGGCACGGTCATAGGCATCCACGTCGATGGGAGACCCTGTTTCGACATAGTGGCTCACATCGGCGATCGCCACCAGCAGGCGCCAACCTTTGCCCTTGCCGACCTTGGCCGGTTCGCAATACACCGCATCGTCGAAGTCGCGCGCATCCTCACCATCAATGGTCACCAGCGGCACATCGCGCAGGTCCACGCGGTGTTTGTGGTCGGCGGATCTCACGTGATCCGGCAGCGCGCGAGCCTGGGCCATCGCTGCTTCGGAAAACTCGTGCGGCACCCCGTATTTGCGCACCGCGATCTCGATCTCCATGCCGGGGTCGTCGATCTCGCCCAGCACCTCCTTGACGCGTCCCACCGGTTGTCCATACAGCGCGGGCGGCTCGGTGAGCTGCACCACCACAACCTGTCCCGGCTTGGCCGATCCGGTGGCGCCCTTGGGTATCAGAACATCCTGTCCGTAGCGCTTGTCTTCCGGTGCCACCAGCCAGACGCCGCTCTCCTGCAGCAGACGCCCGATGATGGGCGAATCGGAGCGTTCAACAATTTCGGTGACGCGCCCCTCGGGACGTCCCTTGCGGTCCAGTCGCACGATGCGGGCCTTGACCCGGTCCTTGTGCAACACCGCGCGCATTTCGTTGGACGGCAGGTAGATATCGGCCTGACCATCGTCGCGAACCACGAAACCATGTCCGTCGCGATGACCGGAAACGACACCTTCATATTCGGCCAACAGGCTGCTTTTTTCGTTCACTTTTTCTCTGCTATAATTTTGGTTTTCCTGAGATGCCCAGGTGGCGGAATTGGTAGACGCACTAGTTTCAGGTACTAGCGCCGAGAGGCGTGGAGGTTCGAGTCCTCTCTTGGGCACCAATCATAAGGGCCAGCAAACGCAAGTTTGCTGGCCTTTTCTTTTGCGACGGCAGGGCGCCATCCGACGCCCACTCGTGTGCGGCCCGCGTCAAAACGGCAACGCCAGCAGATCGTGGCCCTGCGCGGCCACGATGCGTGCCCGGGTGAAGTCCCCGACCTTCAAGGTCTTGCTGATCTTCTCCGGTGGCAGCAGTCGCACAACACCGTCGATCTCTGGCGCATCGGCGTAGCTGCGGCCAACCCCACCCTTCCTGCCCACGCCGGGCGCCGAATCCACCAGAACCTGCATGGTCGCGCCTACGCGCTGCTGGAGCTTCTCGGCCGAGACAGCTTCGGCCACCGACATGAATCGGGCCCGGCGCTCCTCTCGCAGGGCATCAGGTACCGCATCGGGCAGCGTGTTGGCCGTGGCGCCCGGGACTGGGGAATAAGCGAAGCAGCCAGCGCGGTCAATGCGCGCCTCGCGCAGGAAGTCGAGCAAGTGGTCGAATTCCTGTTCGGTTTCACCTGGAAAGCCGGCAATGAAGGTGCTGCGCACCACGATCTGTGGACAGAGTTCGCGCCAGCGCGCGATGCGCTCCAGGTTTCTCTCGCCGCTGGCCGGCCGCTTCATGCGGCGCAGAACGCTCGGGTGACTGTGTTGCAAAGGCACATCCAGATAGGGCAGACACAGGCCATCGGCCATCAGCGGAATGATTTCGTCCACATGCGGGTACGGGTACACGTAATGCAGCCGCACCCAGGCACCATAGCCTTGCGCCAGTTCGCCCAGCGATCGCACCAGGTCGAACATGCGTGTCTTCACCGGCTTGCCATCCCAGAAACCGGTGCGGTACTTCACGTCCACGCCGTAGGCCGAGGTATCCTGGCTGACCACCAACAGTTCCTTCACGCCGGACTCGAACAGCTTGCGCGCCTCGGTCAGCACATCGCCAATCGGTCGGCTTACAAGGTCGCCACGCATCGACGGAATGATGCAGAACGTGCAGCGGTGATTGCAGCCCTCGCTGATCTTCAGGTAGGCGTAGTGACGCGGTGTGAGCTTGATGCCCTGCGGCGGCACCAGGTCCACGAAAGGATCGTGCGGCTTGGGCAAATGCTCATGCACCGCCGACATCACCTCGTGCGTGGCATGCGGACCCGTGACGGCCAGCACGCTCGGGTGCATCTGGCGCACCAGATTGCCTCCTCCCTCGCCCTCGCGTGCGCCCAGGCAGCCGGTGACGATGACCTTGCCGTTTTCCGCCAGGGCTTCACCGATGGTGTCCAGGCTTTCGCGTACGGCATCGTCGATGAAGCCGCAGGTGTTGACGATCACGAGATCGGCGCCAGCAAAGGTCTTGGAGGTTTGATACCCCTCGGCGCTGAGTTGTGTGAGGATGAGTTCGGAGTCAGTCAGCGCCTTGGGACAGCCCAGGCTGACGAATCCGACCTTAGGCGCGGTGGCGGCCGATGGGGCAAGCGTTTCAGACATGCCCCGATTGTCTCAGACCGGACCCGGGCCCAGGGGCGGCGGGCTATCGCTTGAGCCCCAGGGCAGCGAGCATCTGCTCGCTGTTCTTTTGCATCTGCTCCTGCATCTGGGTAAACGCGTTGCGCGACTGCTCCAGATAGGTGCCCATCATGCCCTGCATCATGGGCGACTGCACATTCATGAATTGCTTCCAGGCTTCCGGGTTGACGCCGGTGGATTGCTCGGCCATTTTGTGCTGCAGATCCATGAAGATCTGCACATTCTTTTCCAGGTAGGCGCCCATGAAGTCCTGCATGGCGTGACCGTAGAAGCGAATGATGTTGGCCAGCACTTGCTCTGTGAAGATCGGCACCCCGGCCGTCTCTTCCTCCAGGATGATCTGCAGAAGGATGCTGCGCGTGAGGTCGTCGTTGGTTTTGGCGTCGCGGACCACGAAGGGCTCGTTGTCCATCACGAGTGCCTTCACTTCCGAGAGCGTGATGTACGACGACGTGTCCGTGTCGTAGAGACGCCGGTTCGGGTACTTCTTGATCACGCGCACGGCGCCGGAACGCTCGCTGCCGCCACCGGCCTTGGATTTTTGCACTGCGGGTCTTTCAGGGATGAATGGGCCAGAGTGGCCAATGACCGCTCCGAGGATACGGCACATTCTAGAAAGCCGTCGCGGGGTCGCGAGCATGGGTTTTCCCTGTGCGGGCGCTCCGGGAGAAGCCAAAGGCACCATGCGCGCGGCACAGGCAAAAAAAAAGCAGACCTGAGGAAGGTCTGCCCTGTTTCAATGGGGGTGTCTGACACCCGAAAAGCTTGGTAGGCGCGATTGGACTCGAACCAAGCCTAGAGGGGGCTGAAAGCGCCTGTTTTCAGGGCTTCCACTCTGATCGGTTCCCCACCGTTCCCCTGAAATCCCCCTCAATTTCCCCGGATTCTTCCCCGGTGGGCACAATTCCGCCCATGCCCTACTACGGCCCAGACACCACCCGGACTGCTCACGCCTGTGAGCTGTGCAACCACTTCGGCGGGTGGATGGAGGCTGATGATGGAGCTGCCTGGTGCAACCGGCACCAGTTCGGCCAGGCGCTTTCCTACAGCGGGTGCTGCAGCTGGCAGGCCCAGCCACCAGGATGGATCTACCCGCCGGAGCGGGAGCTGGTGGCCGCCAAAGGAAAAAACCCCCACCAGCCGAAGCCGATGGGGGCGAACGTCAGGTGAACCTGATCGAGGAGACAACCGGTCAGGGGGTCAGCGCGTCGTAGGAGCGTTCGCAGGTTTGGCCGGCGAGTGCAGCTGCTGAAGCGTACGCAGCAACTCTTTCCTCAGCCTCATCAAGCCTTCGCTGCACGTCGGCAAGCACTCGCTCGGTGGCTTCGGCTGTCGGGCCTCCGCTGGGAGCGGGGGTATTGCCGGGCTTGGGGCAGGTACGAGCACGGGCGGCGGCGAGTTCGTCGCGCAGCCGCCGACCAGCATCAGCAGCGCCAGCGCGAGCAGCTTCCAAAGCATGGGTTTTCTTCCGGGCATCTTCCACCTCCTTCTGTACAGCCGCGGTGCGGCGGTTCCCTTCATCGAGCGCGGCTCGGACGGCCACGCCTGACTCGCGTTCCCAGTCCACACGCTGGTTCACCAGCTCCAGTTCGACACCGCGCAGGCGGTAGGTCTGCACCGCGGCGGCGGCGCCCACCACGAGCACGCAGGCGATGGCGGCCTTGGTGATCACGCCTCACCCCTGGTAGCTGGCGCTGAGCCGATCTGCAGCGACACGTGCGGCCGAGGCCACGACAGCGGCCAGCGGTAGCCCGTCACCCGGCTTTCTGGGAAGGCGCGGATGTTCACCTCGTTGCCCTGGTTACCGCCCAACACCAGCAGACGGCCGTCGATGGTCAGGCCCTCGAGGAAGCCCACATGCCCACCTCCGTCGCGCGTGAAGACCACGATGCAGCCGGGTGCCGGGCCGTCCAGCTTCTGCCCCCAGGACAGGTACGATTTCGCCGACTCGTAGCGACTGGAGACGATGCCGACGTTTTCCAGGCAGAAGCCCACGAAGGCCGCGCACCAGGGCGTCTCATCGTCCTTGATGCCGCCGCGCTTGATGGTCTTCCACATCTGCACGATCAGAGGGTGGTGGGTGACACCCGGAATCTCGCGCACGCCGATGTAGCGGCGGGCCTCGGTGATCCATGCGGGGTTGCTCATTTGACGATCTCCTTGGCATCGCGCACGAGCTCGCCGAGGTCGTGGCCCTTGCGCTTGTCGGCCCAGGCGAAGCCGGCGCGCACGATGACCCACCCCGGCAGACCGCAGGCGAAGATCAGGCCGCCCAGGGCCATGAGGCCGACCACACCGCCCACAGCGAGGTGCTGCAGCTTCAAGTACTCCACCGCCAGGGCCCCGCCGCCCACGCTCGAGACGACGGTGCAGATCAGGGCCATGGCCCATTCCCGTTTGCTCTTGGGCTGAATCCACAGCATGACCACCACGGTGGCCAAGCCGGCAGGGATTCCAAAAGCGATGGCCGCCTTGTAGAGCAGGTAGCCGCCTGCCGCGGTCGATGAGGTGGGCTCGCTCATGGCAGTGGGATGTGGTTTTCGTCGAAGAGGTTGGTGTACCGGGCGATCAGGCGAGCGATGAAGCCGCGCCAGCCGCTGTCGCGCACCAGCCTCTTGCAGCGCTTGCTCAAGGTGGTTTCGCCCTCTTCTGGCAAGCCGCCCAGGTACACCGAGAAGGTGGTGAAGTTCAGCCACACGTCCACAATGGCGGCCACCAGCGTGAAAGGCATGAGCAGCTTCCACCACCGACCCCGCTCGTACTGGATGACGACCGGATAGACCGCAGCGAGCAACAGAGGCAGATAGATGAACTGCCAGAGCAATGCCTCGGTGACCGTGCGCGGCAGCACGCTCCACAGGAACGCGAGCACGTCGCGCGCGATGGGCCACAGGGGTAGGATGAGATCGGTCACAGCTTCACGCACCAAAGGACGCGGACACCGGCTGCCAAGTTGGCAGTACCGCCGGTGCTTCCGGTGTTTGCTGTGACGTTGTTGTTGGCGCCGGCACCTGTGTTGTAGCCAAGGCCTGCAGCGTTCTGGCCAAACTGACTGTGAGCGTGCGCGATTACCTCTCCAACCGTCGCCGTGCCCACATTGCCGCTCGCCTGAACAGGGACGTGGTTGGCCGGGAGGTACGGGCTACCGAACGTCGTGGAGCCGTCCCCCGCACCCCAGGTCGTGCCGATGGCAGCGAACAATGCAGCATTGACGCCCGTGCGGGAAATGTTGGTCGGTGCGGTCGGGAGGGCTCGCCACCCTGATGGGGCAACGGGGCCGGAAAATGCCTTCCAGTCGCCCGGCTGCGCGAGCTGGTCAAGCGAGATGCCCAGGAACGCCAGAAGCTCGGCCGCCGTCTTTTCCTCTGGCGGGCCACTGCCTCCCGTGGTTCGAGCCAGGACACGGCCGGTCGCCATCGTGATCCCGCTGGAGGCGATCGCACCAGCAGCAGCGGCCCCCAGCGTGGCGCGCGCGGCGGGCGCGTCGGGGTCGTCGAGCAGGGTCTCCATGTAGTCCGAGATGGTGAGAGACTCGCCGCGCGAGTAAGCCGCGTAGAACACCTGGGCCATGCTCGCATTGCGCACCATCATCGAATAGGCCGTGGCTGCGTACACCGTAGCCGGCGATCCGTTGTTGGCGATCATCCCGTTGAGCGTGCGCAGAGGCTGCGGGGCTGGAATCGTCAACTCGCGATCCCAGAACAATGGGATGGGCGTGGTCTCTGGGTCTTCATTGGGCTCGCCGACGTAGAGGTAGCCGGAGTCCAGCGGGCTCCCATCCAGGTCGTAGAACTGGGAATATGGTGAATCGATGGTGATCATGGCGGCCTCAGTGAAGGGTCGTTGAGGTGGGTGGGTCCTGGACTGCAGGCTTGCGCTTTCCGGGCGCGCGCTTCTCGTAGTGGTTCAGGGCGTCGTTGATCCGGCGACGCAGGCGCAGGTCCTTGATGTGCTTGATTCCCAGGCGCGCGCCGGTGGCGATCGGTACGGGGGCGCCGCTGATGCCGCTGATTCCCAGGTCGGCGAAGGCCGACAGCAGCGTGGCCGCTGTGTTGGAGGTGTTCACCGCGGCCTCTGGTGGCACGGTCATGGCGTACTGCGCCAAGTCGTTGATGTCGCGCATGCGCTGCGCGCCCTGCTTGCCAAAAATAAAGTCCAGGCGGCCATCGGCGTCCAGCTCCCGAACCGCCTTGTTCAGCGCGGCCGGCGAGATCACGCGATTGCCGCGGCTGTCCGTGGACACGCCCTTGGTGGCCTGGTCCCGGATCCATGTGGCGGTGGAGCCCTGCAACTCGCGCCAGGCCTGTTGCCCTTCGGCGCCGCCACGCTGGAGCACGCGGCGCACGTTGCGAACGTCATCGAGGCTTCCGCGCAGGATGGTGTGCGCGAACACGTCTTCGAAGGCCACCTGTCGGTCGGAGGTGCCGCGCCGGGTGTTGAGCAGCTTGGCGATGGTCGCCCGGTCCTCGTAGTTCTGAGCGAAGCGGCGGCGTGTGGCGCGGGCCTGTTGGTACAGCGCCCCACCCGCGCCCTCGGTGCTTTCGTCCAGCAGCCCCTTGATGATCGTGGCCTGGCGTACGTTGGTCGGTTCGAAGTCGGTGGCGCGGCTCACGGCCTGCCGGTATGTCTCGGCGATCTTGAGCGGCACGGGTTGGGCGACCAGCACCCCGCCCTCTTCCCTGGCGATTCCGGTCTGTATGGCGCGCGCGCGCGCCGTGGTCAGCAGTGGCGCCGTAGCGGCATCCGCTGCGCTCTCGTTCAGGTGTTCCACCACGGTCTGCAGCAGCACGGGCGACTCCATCTCGCCCGCCTTCTCCGCGGCCTTGTAGGCCGCCCGAATCTGCACCTTGTCGCGAGCGGCCTGCTGCACCAGCGCCTTGTCAACTGCCACGCCCACCGCGCGCAAGCTCGGCGCCTCGGCGCCGGTCTGGTCGATCCATCCGTCGAAGTTGCGCAGGATCTGATCGTTCTGGTTGACCAGGCGCTCGCGCAGCATCGCGCCATCGTCTGGAATCTTGGAGGTCTCGCGCTCGAACTTAAGCTGGGCTGCGTCTCGCGTGGACTGGCCTTTGGTGAGCGCACGATCCCCGGTAAAGCCCATGCTCTCGGCCGTCATGCGGCGCTGCGTGGCCATGTCCGTGCCGGCCGCCCCAATGCTGCCCATCGTCCCCTTGGTAGGCTGCTGCTCGGTGCGCAGGGCTTCCAGCGCGCGCCGCGGCAAGGTGGTGGCCTTGCTGGCGGCGAGCCGGGTGATGCGCGATGCGCCGTCGATGCCCGCACTCACCGCGGCGGCCCCGGTTTCACCAGCCACGGCACGCCCGGCACTCTCAGCGCCAGCGCGCGCGACAACCCGGGCTGGCGCGGCGCTGCGCGCACCTGCAGCCGCTGGCATCAGGCCGGGCAACACAGGCGCCACGGGGATGATCTGCTGCATCGCAGAGCCCACAGCCTCGGCCTGGGCCTGCCCCGATGGGGTGCGCGGCTCATAGGTCAGGGCCTGGGCGCCGGACATGGCCGACTGCTCGACCAGCTTGGCGGCCTCGGGCGTGCCGAAGTTGCCGCTGAGAATCTGCTCGGCCAGGCCCTTCAGAGTGCCGGCGATCATGCCGACCGTGCCACCGGTGGCGCCGGTCAACGCCGTCAGCGCCGCTTCACCGGTGCCGATCGCCTTCTCGCCCAGGGTGGTTGGAACCTCGGGCGTCGGCTGGGTGTTGGCGCCAGGCTCAACAGGGATCTGCGTGTAGGCTGGCGCGGGCTTGCCCGACAGGTGCGCGATCACGTCGCCATCGGTGTATCCGCTCTTCTTCGCCGCGGCCAGGTCGAAGTTGTCCTGCTTGGCGAGGAACTCCGCGATCTCCGCATCCTTGTAGCCTGCGGCCCTGGCCGCTTCAACGTCGAAGGCCATGATCAGCGCTGGAACGAGGACAGTGGCGGGCGGGCGCCAGGAGCTGCGGGGGTATCAGGCTTGCCCAGGTCGACGCCAGAGCTCTTTGCCAATGTGTCGCGACCCTTCTTCAGCAGGCGGGATGCCTCGTCAAGACTCTCGCGGAACTGCTTCTCGGATTGCTTTCGGCTCAGGTTCTGCAGCGCGCTCTGGAGCTTCTCGCCCTCGGCGTTGGACAGCGCGCCCATGCCCTTGATGTTTGGGATCTGTGCCAAGAAAGCCTGCGAGCCGAGCGTCTCGATAAGGGCGATGGCGTCCGCGCGTTCGTCGCCGTCGCCGAACGGGTTTATGGTGCCCAGCGTGGAGTTCGGGTAGAAGGCGCCACCCTCCAGCGAACCAAGCACCGAATCCAGCGACTTGTTGGACTTGATGCGCTCGACCGTGTTGAGCATGTTGTCGATGCTGGCCGCGCCTGCCTGGGCGGTGCCCACCTTCTCGCGCACCTTCTCGTCGCGCTTCTGGATGGCTTCTTCCACCTTGAGGCTCAGCTCCTGCCGCTTCAGGTCGTTGCCCTCGCGCGCGGTGGCTGCGTTCATCGCGGCGATGCGCGCGTTCATGCGGGCGATCTCGGTGTCCTCAGCCAGCTTCTTGATCTGAGCCTCGCCGAGCTTCAGGTCCAGCACCGCCTTGGACTCGGCGAACTTGGCGCCGACCACAGCCGACTGAGCGTCCGCACCGGCCTTGACCGCGCCGGCTTCAGCAGTTTTGACAGCAGACGGGTGCAGTTCACCCGCGCGCTGCTCGGTGCCGAACTTGGACAGGGCCTCGGCCGCGTCTTTGCCGCGGGGGTTGGCCGACAACTGCGCCTGCATCATCCCCAGCGCCAGGTTCGGGTTGAGTTCCACCACGCCGGCATTCGCTCGCAGGGCTTCGGCTTCCTTGGTCTGCCCGGCCGCTTCCATCGCGTCGGCGCGTGCGCGCATCTGCTCGACTGCGATCTGCGGCTGACCGCTCTTCAAGGCCGCACCCCACTTCAGCAGGTCGGCTGCATGGGACTGCTGCTGCGCGTCGTTCTTGAGCGACCAGGCCTTGGACAGGTTCTCGGCCAGGGCCGGAATCTGCGTCATCACGCTGGCATAGTCGTCGGCGGAAGCGTTGGGGTTCGACGCCAGGCGCCCCAGCAGTTCCTGCTGCTTCAGCGCCTGAGCCCGGGCGGCCTCCTGCTGTTGCAGCTTCATCTGGTTCTCGCGAATCGCCGCTCCGCCCTGATAGCCCTGCAATGCAGCCTGGAACGGGTTAACAACGTCGATGGTGTAGTCGTACGGGCCGGCCATCAGAATTTCCCCTGCAGGCCGTAGTACGCGCCGGCAGCGCCGCCGAGCGAGGACCACATGTTCGATTGCGCCCTTCCTGCCGCCAGCGCACCGCCCGCCTGCGCGGACCCGATCTGGCTCAGCAGATCGGCGATGTTGTCGCCGGTTTGCAAGCCGGCATTGCCCACGCCTGCCGCAGCGTTCTGCCCCAGGCTGGTCAAGCCGCCGAGCCTGGTGTACTGGTCATTGATCGTCTGGGCCAGCAGGGCCGGGCTGAACTGCGCCAGCGCGGCCTGGGTGTTGCCGCCACGCAGCCCGCCAGTAGCGGATGCGTTCTGAAGGATGGAGTTTTCGCCGCGCGCGAGCAGCGAGGTGAATTGCGGGGACCCCTGCAGCGCCTGGATGGCCGCGTCCTGTGCGGTGTTCCCATTCAGGCCTGCGAGGTCCTTCTGGCCGCCCAGGGCGTCAGTGCCAGCCTGCACATAGGGCTCGAGCAGCTTGCGGACCGCTTCGAACTGGCGTCGCTGCTCGGCGATGCCAGCCTCCGATGCTGCGGTCTGTGCGCCTGCCGCAGTCGATGCGGCGTCCCCAGCGGCATCAGCAGACATCACGCCGCCGACAACAGAGCTACCCACGATAGCCGCGGCAACCGTCAGTGCACGCGCCTCAAGGCCTTCTGCCGGCCAGTGCCGGGTGTTAGATGAGCTTCGCATAGAGCCTCTCCACGGGCCGGTAGCCCAAGCGCTCGAACAGCGCACCCTGGTCCAGGTGCAATTTCGTGGCGGTGAACAACTTGCGCACACCGACCTTCTTGAGCTCGCGTTCGACGGCCTGGAACAGGCGCATGGCGGTGACGCCGTGGCGGCACTCCGGCGCAATCCAGTACACATCGGTGATGCCGTGCACGGTCGATGCGTAGTGAAGGTGCGGACCGACGATGGCGACGTGGTAGCCAATCAGCAGGCCATCGCGGCGCGCGGTGACGATGTGCAGGGCGCCGGCCTCGTCGAGTTCGGCGTATCGCTTCTCGTCGATGTCCAGCGGCACATCGGCATGGTTCAGCGCCACCTCGCGCCAGTGCCGAACCAGCAGCGGCAGCATCTCGGCGCGCAGGTGCTTCCAGCGCTCCACGCGGTAGAAGGTGCCCGGCTTCGTCAGGCCTTCTGTCGCCATCGACAGCGCGGCCGCGATCATTGCGAGCACCTCGCGTCGATGACCATGTGGATGCGGTCGATCTCCGAGTCGTTGACCACCTCGTGTTCCAGCGCGTTGTTGAACCAGAAGACCGCGCCGGTCTCCCAGTACGCCTCTTCCTTCTCGCTGCGGAAGCGCACGCCTGGCGCGCTCTGGAGCACGACGTGAAAGCGGCTGTAGTAGCTGCAGTGCTCGGGCGTGTCCGCGTGCGGGTAGATCACGCCGCCGGGCGCGATGCGGTTGATCATCACGCGGCCCAGGCGCTCGCCACTCACCGCGGCGAACACCTTCATCACGATTTCCCGCGCCTCTGGCAGTTTGGCGTAGGCCGGGTAGTCGATGCTCTCGTGCTGGTCGTGCCCGGGCAGCTGGTTCGCCTTGTAAAGGGCCAGCTTGCGCTCTTGCTCCTCCGGGTCGGCGTCATCGAAGACTACCTTCTCGGGGAATCGCAGCATGATCGAATCGACCATGCCGAAGGGTCCCTGCGGGTAGTGCCGCAGGAACGTGTCTTCAGTCCAGAGGTCGGGACGCCGGGCAATTGCCAGCATCAGGGGCGTCACGTTGACGCCTGTGGCGATCCGCTGAAAATTCCGCATTGCAGTTCTCACTTCTCGCGCATGTCGCGCGGTCTGTGAGCTGCTGGCGGCTCGGAGGGTTTAGTCTCAGCGGACCCGATGATTGGCCGGGTCGAGTGCGCGAATTATAGGCACGCGCGCCTTTTGGGTCACGTTATTTCACGACCGCTGCACCGGATTGCAATCGCACCAGCCGCCGAAGCGAATGTGCTGATAGCGTCGCCAGGTGCGAGTGTGTGGCCGACGATCTCCGGGAAGGTGTACGAATCGCCTGCTGCTATCGACTTTTCTTTCACAACAAGGTTCGTTGGGCCGGCTGATCCCACGGCAGGAACCAGATTCACGGAGAGGGTCGCCGCCACCGCGCTGTGATTCGTCGCGGTGAACTTGTCGATGATGGCGACGAGACCGACAGCGGTGTACTGAGTGGTCTGGGCGTTCTCGGCGTCCTTGGAGCCGATGAGGGTTGTTGATCGTGCGGCCATGGTGTGTTCCTTTCAAACGGGTGCTACTTGCAGGGCTTGCACCTGCGTTCTGAGAACGTCGACTTCGGCACTCAGGGCGCTGAACTGCGTGCGGCAATCTGCAAGCTCTTGGGCGGCAACCTCGGCGACTGCCACTGCCGCCATCGCGAGCGCGGCCATTGCCTCGTTCTGCGCCGCGCCTGTCGCAAGCGCCACTTCTTCGACCTGGATGCGGATGGCGTCCAACTCGGTCGGCAGGACGACGGTGACGCCCTCGGTTAGGCTCTCGAAAGCCTTGATCAGCTTGTGGCTGGGCAGGAACTGTGCCAGCTCTTCGCGTGTGATTCCGCGGCGCGTGGTTGCCATGTCAGGCCGCCAACGGCTCGAGCTGAGCCTCCAGCCGCGCTACCGCCACGTGCGCATCGCTCGTGCCGCGAAAGCGCTGGATTCGGTAGTTGCGAAACTTGCCCTGCCTGCGCCAGGCGATGCGCTTGAGCCGTTCTCCCTGCTTACCGGCCGCCTTCGGGAACTCCTGGCTCCAGGTCTGGCCGTCCAGCGAGTAGCTGGTCCAGATCACGGGGTTCTTGCCGAACTGAACGCGCCCGGGAAGCACAACCATCTCCAGCTCGAAGATGAGTGCGCCGCGGCTTGCGTTGTAGAGCATGAGCGTGCCGAAATCCCAGCCGATGGTCTCGCCGTAGTGAGTCGAGATGTTGCTGTTCATCACACCGATGCGGCTGCTCGTTGGGTCGCCCGCGATCCACTGGTCGTAGCACCAGCAGAAGTTGCGGGCCTTGTAGGTTCCAGGGCCAACCACGGAGGTCGTGAGGCTGAACCAGACCGGCTCACCGATGGTTGCGCTGGCCGCGGCGTCGTAGACCCACGTCTGGTCCGGCAGGTGCATGAGCATCTGCTGATGCGCCTTGTCGGCGCGCGCCTCGAGCACAACCTCTGAAAGCTGTTGCTCGGTGTAGCCCTTCAGGATGGTCTCGATCTCCGCCGTCGCGATCTTGCCCGCGCTGCCGCTGGCCACCAGGTACACCGATGGCGCCTCGTTGCGTCCAGAGCCCAGGAATGCGATTGTCTCGGCGAACAGGCAGCAGGCCTGTGTGCCGATGACGCCACGCGGCACCTGCGCGCCGTCGATGCGCTGGAATGGGAAGTTCTCGCCGCCCACGTTGTCGAACACCTCGATGGTGTGCCGGTTGAGCACGTAGACCTCGTTCCTGACCTTGAGCAGCGACCACACAGGATCCGGGTCAACCTCGGAACTGCCGTACTTGAGCGGGTTGACCGAGTACCGGTCGTTGAGCTCCGTCACGATCAGGTATTCCCCATCGGTGGTCATGAAGTAGCCGTCCACCCACAGCTGGTCGATGACGGTGCCGATGTCGGGGTCCGTGACGCTCGTGAGCGCGACGCCATCCCAGTAGAACAGCCGACCATCGCAGGCGATCGACAGGCAGTCGAACGAATAGTCCATCGTGACGTGGCCGGTGCCGCCCACCGCGCCGAGCTCAACGACCGTGCCGTCGCGATCTACGCGAACCAGCGATGGTCCCATCACCATGTAGAGCACGCCGTTCCACTTGATGGAGCCACGGCAAGAGCCCGGGCCCGTGCCGAACAGGTCGATGCCGTCGGCAGGGCGCAGGTAGCCATTGGAGATGCCCTGAACCTTGGGAACCGGCACCATGTTGCGCGGGTAACTGGTGCGAAAGTCCGGCGCCTGGTCGGCGTAGATGCCTGACAAGATGGGTATCTGCATGGTCAGCTCAGGAACGCCGGGCGCGCGGTGGTGAGGTTGTTCGTGGTGCCCCAACCATCCGGCAAGCGATTGGTCCGCAGGTTCGTGCCGTACTCGATTTCCGCGCCCGCGCCCGAGTTCATCTTGTTGTTGTAGTACAGGACATCCTTGGCGCCGAAGCCGACGTACTTCGTCTCGCCGGGCGTGTAGTAGAAGCGGTTGTTGATGACCGACACATACTGGTTGAGTTCGACTTCCGAGCCTTCGTCGTCGTTCTCGGGCATCGCCTCGATCAGAAGCTGCGAAGCGATTGCGGAAGACGCCGACCCGACGTCGTTGTCCTCGATCAAGATGTAGCGGCTCAGTGGCTTGTAGGGTGCACCGTTCCACACACCGTAGCGGTCCGCCACGGGCCATGCGTCGATCACCGGGAGGGCCTTCGGGCCATTGTCCCAGCCCGTGATCTTCGCGTAGCTGCTCGTCGCGGCCGTGTTCTCGAGCAAGTTCCCACGAAGGTCCAAGGTGTCGAAGCCACCTCGGAGCACATGCTGCCCTGCATCGCCTGATGTCTTGTCCAGGACGCAGTTGCGGAAGCCCCAGTATTTCCCGAAGTGAATGAAGACGTAGTGGTCAGGCCAAGAGGTGATCCCTGCGCAATTCCAGAAAGCCATGCCCACCGGGAAGGCCATGTTGTCGCGAATGGTTTGGTTCGCGGTGGACACCTGCCACCCCAGGCTTTGTGTTGAGGGGGAGTAGTAGAAGGTTCCGGGGTGGTTGAGCACCGCACAGAACTCTTGCCCGATCAGCGACTCGCCGATGATCCCGACGTTGATGCCGTTGATGGTGCAATTTCGTGTGCGCTGCACCGGCGAGGCCTCCTCATACCGGTCATCGAAGTCGATGCGCGAGACGATGGGCGCTGCACCTTCTCCGAAGGGCTCAACGCGCACGCCCTCCCGACCGGCCAGGCTGAGCGTGCCCTTTGCGGTGTGATTCACGCCGCTCTCCAGGCGCAGAACCATCTTGTCGGTGATGGTCGGCCAGGACCCGCCAGCTCCGACGTTTGTCCCCGCGCCAGGGGCCGTCAGGACCGCCGTGATCGTGATGCTGCCTTGACGACCCTCCCTGTCCACAACGGTCAGCGTGATCGTGTGCGTGCCGGCCTCTTCCAGCATGAAAAAGGTCTTCGGCGGCCCCTCGATCCGGTTCTTGGGCTTCCCTGTCAGCGACCAGTTGCCGGCCGGAGTCGCACCACCCGCATCGAATCGATAGCTCATGTTCGCCCAGGCGCCGGCCTCGTCGTCGGCGTCAGTGGCCACGCTGCGCGAGCCGGTGGCATCAAGCCATACCTGCAGGGGCGTCACACCTGTGATTGTTGGCACCGTACCGTTGTCAGCGGTCACCGACTGCCTGTTGCCGTCCTCGTCCATGTAGGTGGCGACCATCTGCAGCGACAGGCCGGCAGGCACAGGGTTCGGGTAGGTCATGGCGAAGAACCCGAGGGGCGAGATCGCAACCCCGGAGTCCGTACCCTCATAGCGATAGATCGTCATACCGAGACCTTGGGTGCGGAAAGCACAGCGCCGTCGGTGCTGAGCGAGCCGAGTTTCGGGTACAGCGTGACGCTGCGGGTGATCGTGGCAAAAGCCAGCAGGAGCCAAGTTGTTGGCGCACCGGCGCGCGCAATTTCAACGGTCACGTCGTTTGTCGAATTGAACCGGATGCGAATGTGGTCCCCCGCTTCGTAGGTCCGTGGATTGGTAACGATGTCCGTGCCGCCTGGGCTCCAAACCACCCAGCTCCCAGAAAATTCGTAGGCCAGCATGTGGTAGTCGTCCACAATGCCACCGGTGGGAGCGGTGTACCAGCCAACCAACGGATTCGCTGCGCCAGGCTTGTTGCATTGCACTTCGAGACCGCCTGCGACGCCTGCGGCCAGCGTGTAATCAGATCCTGCCGCAACGCCGTTGGCTGCGTCACCGGTGTAGATCCAGCCTGTCGTGCCGTCGCCCGTCTCGCTCATGTCCGTGAGACTGGACATGCGGATGAACGTCTCGCCAGGAGGTGGTCCGCCTCCCGGTGTCACCACCGCCAAAAATGGAATGGATGAGAGCTTCACACGCTCACCGCACCGGCTGCACGCACGCTGGCTTCGGTAGTGCCATTGCTCCGCAGAGCGATGCACAAGATCTCGCCCGCGAGCAGGATCAATGGCAGGGCCTGCCCCAATTCCACCCAGGCGGCAGGATAGACAAGGTCACGATCCGCTGCGCCGGCCACGATCTCCAACTCGAAGCTCCGGCCGGCTGCCATGTTGGATGCGGTGAAGGTAATGTCGCCCGTGGCCGCGATGGTCTGGAGCGTGCCGACCAGCGCTGCAAAGTCCAGGTTCACCGCTCCAGTCGTGCCCAGCGCAGTCCCGATTGGCGTGGTGTTCAGCCGGGTGCGGATGCCGCCGATGGTGGTTTTCTTCAGTTCGTTCGAGGCTTCGCTGTCTTCGACAAACGCGGGATCGGCATCGACCGGGACGGCCTTCGTGTTGGAGACTGGCGTTGCCGACCCCGCGCCCAGCTTGCTGTCGAGCTGGGTCTGAACGTTGGAAGTGACGCTGTTGAGGTACTGCAGTTCGGTGTTGGAGACAGAGCCATCGGCCAGCTTTGCAGCGTCAAGGCCTGCGTCAATGGTCCAGACCGTCCCGCCGCCTGAGACCGTAATGTCGCCCTTATCACCGTCCGATACGCCGCCACCGCCTCCGGGAGGCGCGGCCCAAGTGCCGTCAGCCCTCAGGAAATTGGTGGTTCCGCCGCCAGAGGCGGGAGCCAGGCCGTTCGCGCCGCTGGTGACAACCGCGGTGGATGCCTTCGCATTCAGTTGGGTCTGGATATCGGACGTGACGCCGCCAAGGTACTGGAACTCTGCGTTCGAAACGGTACCGTTTGCCAGCTTTGCAGCGTCAAGGCCTGCGTTGACCTCCCATGTAGCACCGCCACCAGAAACCGTGATGTCGCCTTTGTCGCCATCAGAGACGCCGCCACCCCCGCCGGGAGGTGCAGCCCAAGTTCCATCGGCGCGGAGAAAGTTCGTCGTCCCGCCGCCCGTTGCAGGGGCGAGCCCGGCTGCGCCGCTCGACACAAGCGGCATCGCGTTGATGAGTACATCCCCCAAGGACGCGCGCCGGTCCTGCCCGTTCGCTGTGTCGTAGAAGGGGACCTGCGAAGCGCTGTTGGGCTCACCCTGGTTGAGTCGTTGGATGGACATGGGTCACTCCGGGAGGATGTTGAGATCGCCGTTCGAGCCGACAACCAGAGGGCTGCGGTCGGGCGGTGCCAAGAATGGCCGGCAGGGGATGCTGTGACGGTTGCCTGCGCCTGCTGGCATGCCGCTGCGGAACTGCTGCTGCTGAGGCTGGGCCGCGATCCACAGCAGAGTGGTGTAGCCATCCTTCGCGGCCCGCTTCGTCTCGGTCCGGATGGCCTTGCCGAAGCCCGGGCCCAAGCGAATGGCGAGGTTCAGGTACACCGGCTCGACGGCGTTTTCGGGCAGACCGGAGTCGGTATCCGGGTCCAACGTGTCGAGCATCTGGAAGGCGTAGCCCACGCGCACGCCCTTGGCCTCGAAGGTCGCCATCATGCTTTCGAGCCGGCGCAGCGCAGTGAGCTGTTCTTCGGGCGTGATGTCGAATTCGTAGCCCTGCACCCCGAGTTCGGAGAAGGCCTCGCTGATCAGCTCGCGCTTGGTCCAGGACATGGCGCGCTCACTTCTTCTTCTGCGGCCAGAACTTCAGCTGCACCTTGCGCACAGGGAGCGTCTCGCCGGCACGCTTGCAACGCTTGATGAACTCGCGCTGCTCGAAGTTGGGCGCGCCGACCTTCAGCACGAAGTCTTCGCGGGTGTTGCGCCGGCTGAACTTGAAGCGACGGCACACCGAGACGACCTGCTTGTCGCCGATGTAGAGGGTCGCCTTCTTCACGTCGGGCGCGAGCGCCGCGAAGCACTTGGCGACAGCGGCGGCGGTGTTCATGCGGCGGCCTTCAGGGCGGCGTCGATGGCGGCAGCCAGCTTCGCATCCTTGGTCCGGCCGTCGAAGGTGATGCCGAGTTCGGTCGCCTTCTGCTCCAGCTCCGCGCGCGACGGTGCGTCGGCGGCCTTCAGGGCGGCGTCGTATGCGGCCCTTGCCTCTTCCTGCGTCGCGTGGAAGCCGTCGGCGAACTTGGCCTCGCGATCAGCCTCGTCGTGCGCCAGGATGGTGGTGAAGCCGCCGAGGTCGAGCATCTCGACGCCTGGCATGCGGAAAAGTGCTTGGGGGAATTCCATGATCGATCTCCTGTGATGTGAAAGAGGGGCCGCGCGCGGTGGCGGCCCCTTCCCTGCTCAGACCCGGATCAGGTCTGGTTGGCCAGCACGATGCCGGCCAGCTCGGGCTGCAGCACCGTGGTGGCGTACAGCGAGGTGAAGCGGCAGGTGGTCACACCCTTCAGGTGGTCGAAGGCGTAGGACATGATCAGAGGGATCTTGTTCTTCGACGTGGCGGTCATGATCTGCGCGCCCTGGCCATCGGGGAATGCCAGCTTGCCCGCCATCAGTTCGACCGCGCCTTCCACCCAGAACGGGCTCACGGGCTTCGTCGCCGTGTTCAGGAAGGTGATCGCGGCGCCTGCACCGGCGGCGATGGTCACGTTCTTGTACGGTCCGGTGGCGATGATCGCGGGGGTGATCACCAGGTTTGCCGTGCCGGCGCCGCTGATGACGCGGAAGGTCTGCAGCTGGCCGGTGTCGTCCTTCGTGATGTTGTGCACCGAGTTCACAGCCGTGGCGGCCGAGCCGATGGTGAAGGCGTCGCCGTTCTTGATGTTGGCGATGTTGGCGCCAGCCACCACCAGCGTCATGCGGCGGTTGTCGGTCGGGACATCACCGGTCATTGCCGAAGGCGTGAACGACTGTGCGCCGCTCACCGTGGTGCCCGTCACCGTGCCAACAGCAGGCAGGTTGATCAGGTTGTCCGTGCGGAAGGTGCGGAACGACGCGATGTCCGGCACGCGCGAGCGCTCGTAGGCGTCCAGGTTGGTCTGGCCCAAGTACGCGCGGTTGCCCAGGTCCTTGGCCACGTCCTTGTAGTCGAACGGGCTGAAGAACATCTTGCGGGCCACACCCAGCGGCATGCCCTTGGACAGAAGCACGGCTTCGGCGAGAGCGCCATCGTCCCAGGTCAGCGCCCCCACCTTCTTGATCACGTTCGCACCTTGGAGGGCGACGGCCGAGTAGATGTCGGAGTCGATCTGGGCGGACAGACGCAGACCTGCGGCTTTGCCGGCCTGTTCCTTGTGCGAAGGGTCGCGCATTTCCCGGGCGTCGAGCGTGTACAGGATGTTCTGCGGGCTCTTGTAGGTCGCAGGCACCTGGCGCTGGATCAAGTCGGTGGGCGTGGCAGCGGAGATGTCCAAGCCTGCCACCACGCTCATGTGGTAGTCCTGCGGTCGGTACACCGTGTCACCGGCGCGCTGCATGGCCTGTTGGTCAGGGTAGAAGAACGAGGCTTCCTGCGAGATCACACACGCGGCATCGAAGCCGACGATGAAGTTCTCGAACAGGATTTCGAGATCCTTGGTGAGCGCGTTGGAGCCCAGGGCGAATCGGCCGCCGCGCTCTTTCTCGGTGCCGACCAGGCCTTCATAGACGAAGGCGGCGGCGCGCGAGATGGCGCCCATGAAGTTGAGGCCCACCACGGAGGCGAGGGCCAGTGCGACAAGCTTGATGAAAGGGTTTTTGGTCACGATTGACTCCTGAAAGATGAGTGAACAGATGCGGCAATGCCGCGCTTGCTTTACTCATCCGCTCAGGGCCGGACGGTGGCCACCTCACTGCCCGTCTCGGTGGGCGATCCCGTTGTGCGCCGTGGCGCGATTCTTACTTGGCTGCAGCAGCCTTCTTGTCCTGCTGGCGCCGGTACTCGGCGACCTTGCTGTAGTCGCCGGTGCGGCGCGCGTCTTCGCGCAGCCGCTCGAGCTGATTGTCCACAGCCGTCGCGCCTGCAACACTGGAACTGACCTTGGCGTCGGGTGCGGGAGCCGTCCTGCGGGGGGTGACTTTCAATTGCATCTCCAGTTTGCCCAGGGCAACAGCGAACTTCACCGGGTCTTGAATGGCCGCCAGTTCGCGCGCCTTCGCCGGGTTCTTGCCCAGGGCATAGCGCAGCATGGCGGAGGTCTTTGCATCGTCCGGGCCGCCGAGCACGATGCCCTGCTGGATCATGGAGAACACGCCCTCGAATGCGGCGGTCGCGTCCTCATGGTCGCGCACCTTGAGGCCTTCAGAGGCTTTCGTCACGGCGTCGAGGCGGCTGGTCCACTGCGCGCGCTCGCGGCTCTGGGTCTCGTCGCGCTTGCGCTGCTGCTCGTCTGCCTGGGCCTTGCGGCCATGCCACGACTCCAGTGCCGTGGCGAACTTCTCGCCGTCGTAGTCGAAGTCTTCCAGCTTGGGCTTCTCTCCGACCACGATGGCAGCGCTCTCGCTGGTCGTGCCGCGGGCAGCGCGCTCGGCTTCCAGCTCGCGGATGCGGCGGTCCTTGTCGCGGTTGGACTTGCGCAGGTCGCGCAGCCAGTCGGGCGCGCGGGCCGGGTCTTCCTCTTCCGGTGGAACCTCTTCGCCCAGCGTGACAACCACCTCGGCCTCAGCTTCTTCGGCAGAAGCAGCGGCAGCAGCAGCCTTGGCGGCGTCTGCATCCGGATCTGGGTCACCGCCTGCCCCAGCTTCGCCTCCTTCACCCTCGCCAGCCGGCTGGTCGTCGACATCAGTGCCGGTGCCAGACGCAGCGCCATCATCGCCAGCAGGTGCGCAGTAGAGGCCGTGCAGCTTGAGCAATTGGACGAGGCGAAGATTCATGGTGGTCTCTGGGTAAGTTCAGGTGCGCCGATTGTCTTTGACGTGACCTTCCCGCCCGTGATTTCAGAAGCCGATAGAGGGGCCCGGCGCCTGCTGCTGGCTCTGGAATGCGATGTCCTGCAGGGCCTGCACGCTGGCGATCATCTGGCTGTTTTCCTCGCCCATGGTCTCGGCCATGGTCTTGGCTGTCTGGGCTCGCTTGAGGTCTGCATCGGCGATGGTCTGCACGGTCTTCGCGCGCGCGGCGGCAGCGTTCGCGGTGGCCTCTTCCGCCATTCCAAGCAGGGCAGCGGCTTGCGGGTCGGGCTTGGCGTTGGCCTTCTCTTCCTCCATCTCGGCCTTCTCTTCCTTCGAGGGCTTCACCACGCCACCGCGCACCAGCTTGGCCCGGAAGTAGTCGCGCGCATCGGACAGGCCTTCGCCCTCCATGTTCATGATGGCCAGGCTGTTCAGTACGCCCAGCGTCTCCGGGTCTTGCGTCAGTTGCATCATCCCGGTGAGCGCGCGCACCGTGGCGGCGCGCCGGCTGCTGCTGCTGGGGCCGACCTCGACATCCACGTCGAAGCTGGCCTTCGTCAGGTCGTTCTGCATGAACTGCTGGCCCTCTTCCGGGTTGTACGCGGGCTGGTTGATCAGCACGCTTGAAGGTTTGCCATGCTCGTCTATGACTTTCATGCGGCGACCTTCTTCGACCGCGATGTCCTTCATCATCGACAGCCACACCTCGCCGCTGCGCTTCATCGACTTCGCCAGGTTGGACATGTAGATGAAAACCTGCATGTCCAGGCGGTTCTGGATCAGCTCCACGGCCTTGCCGCTCAGGTTCGGCTGCATCTGCTCGCCGGCCTGCTGGTTGCCCAGCAAGTCCTGCAGCGCCTGCTCGGCTACCTGGGTGAGCGCGGCCATCGCGGGCGGGATGTTCGGGGCCTTGGTGTAGGCGACTGGCGCCTGCGTGCCCGGGACTGCGTTGCCGCTCTCGTCCAGTTGCGCGTTGGCGAGCAAGTAGGGGAACTTCTCGATGTTGTCGCGCGCCCACATCTGGGCATGGCCGGCGATTTGCTCGGGCGAGAAGATGGGCTTCTCAATGTCGAAGCGGGCCGACATCTCCGCCAGCCAGGACAGCAGCATGTTCATGAGCCGCTGAGCGTCCTTCGCCAGCCGCACGTGGCCCATGCAGCGCTCCACGCCATCGACGACCCAGCGCTTGCCGTAGAACGGGATGATCGGGATGCAGCGCCCGGCGATCTGCTGGGGCTTGTGCTCGCCGGTGGCGAAGATGTGCCCGCCGCTCATCGTGTACTTCATGATCTTGCGGCGGCGCACGCGCTTCTGGCGCACCTCACGGAAGCCGGTGGCGAGCAGCTCGGCCAGCATCTCCGGGTCGGCGTCGATCTCGTCCTCGGACACCTGCATGTCGGGCTCGCCGTCCACCAGGCTGCGGAAGAAGCGCACCAGCTCGGTTTCTTCCTCGACGCGGTACAGCTCGCAGACCCACACCAGGTCGGGCGTGCACCAGTCGAACTCCTGCTGATTGATCGAGTGCGGCCAGCTTGCCGGGTCGTCCCCGAATGTCTCGATGTATGTGCGGCGCGGGTACGGCGTCAGCACGTAGCAGCGCTCGGCGTCGGCCTTGTCGTAGCGCTTGGCGCCCAGGTTGAAGAACACCGTGGAGTCGGCATCGAAGATAGGCTCCATGACGACGCGCTGCTGCTCGTTGTCGTCGTCGTCCGGGTCTTCGTAGCAGGCCCGCATGCGCCATGCGCCGAAGCCACCGCCTACACCCTCCTCGAAGCAGTTGTCGTAGGCCTCGTCCGCGGTGCAGGTCTTCTCATCGGCGCGGTACAGTCCATCGCAGGTGTCGGCCAGCTCGTCACTGGAGCCGTCCTTGGGCTGGAAATCGACGGTGATGCGGTTGTTGCGGTACTCGTTGAAGATCCGGATGACCGCCAAGTGCACCTTGTTGAACTCGAAGCGCGGCTTGTTCTCGAACTGCTCGCCGAGCTCACCCTCCCACTGGGCGCCGGTGATCGAATAGAAGCGCCGGTCCTGCAGGCACTGCAAGCGCTCTTCGCGGCTGGCGGCCTGAATCTCGTCGAATTCGAGGAGCGCGTCTGTGTGGATTTCTTCCAGACGCCGTTGCTTGGACATGCGAGCCATTGGTCATCCCCCTTGCGGGAAAGATGAGCTGCTGGCGGCTCGACATACTCAGCGGACCGGGCGGGCCGGTCGTTGCGATGCCGTGGAGTTTACCGACGACGCCAGGCCGACGCTATGGGCAGCGGTTCCGGTGCTGGCGGGTTGGCTGGTGGCTTGGTCATGGCGGGGAACAGTTCGGCCAGCGCCCAGATGTGCGCGTCGGCACGGTTCGGCGACTTCGGCCCCGTGTAGCCGCCGGTGGAGAAGGCGCACAACTCGTCCTCAAGCTTCGGGTACAGCCCGGCGTGGCGCACCTTGCCCTGCTCGTACAGCGCGGAGAATGGCTCCGCGCGCTGGACCTTTCCTCGGCTGGCCGTGACCATCTTGAAGTGCACGCGGGTTTCAGCCTTCGAGGCGGCGGTCTGCACCACGTGCTTGACCATGCCTCCGCCGAAGTTCGTCTCGCCGACGATCACATCCCCCTGGTGCCGCATGTACGCCTCGACCGCCACGCGCCCCCAGGTCGACGGCCCGCCCTTCACGGTCAGGTCTTCCAGCAGGTAGGCCCTACCATCTGTGCCCAGGGCATCGACCGCGATCCCCACCTCGTCGTTGTCGGCGTTGGCCTCGTCGTCGCTGGCGCCGGATGGGTCCACCGCCACCACCACGCGCACGAAGTCGGGCAAGGTCTCGCCGTCGGCAACGCGCCACTGATCGATCATCACCTCATCGAATAGGGCGTTCGGCGTGGCGTCCGAGAACTCGCCATGCACGAACCGGCGCTTCATCCGTGCCGACAGGCCGCCCAGCGTCTTCAGGTACTCCGCGGACAGGTTCTCTTCGTTGTCCTGCGGATTCATCTGGAAGCAGGCGTAGTTCTCAGGGTCGGGCAGCGGCTCCTTGGTCTCGGGGTTCACCTTCTGCTTGAACACCTTGAACGACCAATGCGCTTTGCTCGGCGGGTTGCAGTCGAAGAAGAACCGCAGCTTCAGCGGCACTGGCGCGCGGTCGGGCAGCACCTGCATGACCTTCTGAGCCAGGCGGGTGAGCAGCAACATCACGCCGTTCCAACTGATCTGGCTGGACTCGTTGCAGTAGATCGAGGCGAACTCCATGCCCAGCAGCTTCTCCATGCGGTCGCCCTCGTCCAGGCCGCCGAACCAGATCTCCGAGCCGCCGTCGAACTTGACGTTCCAGTCGCTCTTGCTGAGCACGTAGTGCACGCCGGGGAAGCAGATGCGCATCACCTTGGGGAAGGTATCCGCGATGATCGAGGCCTTCAGGTGGACGAAGCGAAGGCGCACGATCAGGTGGCGCGAGCCCGGCGCCTTCAGGCAGCGCAGCACGATGGTGCGCAGGATGATGAACGTCTTCCCGCTGCGCCCGCCTCCGAACAGCATCAACCAGGTGGCCGCGAGGCTGGCCAAGATGCCGTCGATGGCTTCCTTCTGCTTGGCGGTGGGCGTAAAGCTCAATGCGCCACCTCACTGCCGGTGATCTGGAACTGCACCGGCCCTCCGCCGACGCCACCGTGCTCGTGCTTCTCGGTGAAGAGCTTGAGGTGCTTACCGAGTAGTTCCTTCCCCTTCAGGGCGTCTCCGTACCGCTTGGCGCGCTCGGCCTTGTTCGCGATGCGCTCGATGTCGGCCAGGACCTTCTCGGCGGTCAGATCCAGTTTCGCGGCCAGGCGCTTCCGGCCAGCGGCCACTGCAGCGGCAACCTTCGCATTCCCCAACAGCCGCGATCCCTGCTGCTCGGCGGTCTTTGGGCTGTATCCGGCGCGGACGGCGGCCTGGGTCGCATTCAGATCGACCAGGTATTCCTGCACAAAGCGCTGTTGTTTCGGTGTCAATGGGTTCATTGGTCCTTCCAGTTCCTCGCCCGGGCTTTTCCCTGGGCGTTTTTGGGCAGCTTGGTCAGGTGCCAATGCCCGCACAGGTGGCAACGATAAGGCTCCGTCGCTGCGTTTCCGTGCTTCTTCTGACCCACGATGGCCCAGTCACGCGCCTGGTTGCGGGTCTTGAACATCTTCTTCTGGAAGCAGCCGCGCTTGGCTCGCTCGATGCTGATGTCCCTGCCTAGGCGTTCCATGCCGCGCTTCATGGCTTCACCAATCCGGCAAAGGGGTTGGCGGAAGCGAGGGAGACCATCAGGCCGTTCCTGGCCCTGCTCACGGTTTGGCGTGACACGTTCAACCGCTTCGCCCAGACGGTTCCGGGCTCGTCCGACTGCTGGATGGCGGCTACCTGTTCTGCAGTGAGAGCTGCCCGGTTGCGCCCGAGCCTTCGATTCGCCGCGATCCGAGCTGGGTTGCACTTGAAACGACCCGTCCTGCGGGTGAAACGGCCGACCTTGGCGGTTGTGCCACTGTCCATGTGCTCTGGATTCAGGCAGGTCTCGCAGTTGCATGTGCCGAAAACCCGCCAGCCCTTGGGTATCGGCTTGCCGGTCGCGATTTGCCAGACCGCCCTTCTTCCCCCCTGGACCTCCTTGGGGCTTCCGGGCTTGCTGTGGTTCGGTGCATGCACGCGAGGCCACCGCCCATCACTCAGCGCGCCGCGCCATTCCCAGCAACCTTCTTCTGTGATGAAGCACCGGTCTTTGATGTCGTCCAGGGTCATAGCTGCCCTCCGGTCAAGGCCCAATTCTTGGCCTTCTCACACAGGAATGCCGCCTCGGCGCACGTCATGCGTGACGACCGGATGACCAGTTCGCCGTCTTGGTCGTAGCCGATCACGAGCACGTCGGCCAGGTCGTGGCTCAGCGCAGAGTTCAGCGCCTGCTCGGGCGTGAAGTTCGTTGATGCCGGCAGGGCGATCACATTCATGTTGTTCACGACAGCCTCCCCGCACACTCGAACACCCGGCGGATGGTGATGGCCAGTGCGCCGAGCTCGTCGAGCTTCTTGAGGTGCCACATGCGGCGCTGGCCGTGCAGGCCGTTGAACGATCCCCGGTGGCAGTCACCGCACAGGGCGATGGAGAGCCACCAGCAGCCCTGGTTGATCTCGTGGACTTCGGATGGGGCGGCTTCGCCTCCCCCTTGGTCGCATACGGAGCAGGGTTGCTTTGCCACGTAGCGGATGTATTCCGCCTCGGCGACCGTGGGGGCGGGCTTGTTCTTCGACCTCATTCGAACTCCCGCATGAAGCTCTCAACGCACCGGTATCGGGCTTCGTCGTCGAGGTGGGGCCAGAGGGTTTGCTGGGCGCGGGTCGACCAGAGGAACGCATCCACCTGCCGGTGCAGTTCCCCGAACTCGGCTTCGTCCATGCTCTCGAAGTCCAGGGACTGCGGGATGGCGTTGGGCTGGCCGTCGAGGCCCGGGATCAGGTCGGCATACCCGGCGCCCAAGGTGAGCCAGCGGCGCAGGTCGTCCAGCTTCGTGAATGCCTCGGTGCGGGCCAGCAGGTTGTTGAGCTTCCCGAAGAACAGCCGGTGGTGCGCCGGGCTGCGCGGCATGCGGTAGCTGAAACTCAGCGTCTGGCCCACCGGCAGGTCGGTGACCAGGCGGCGCCACTTCTGGTAGGCGCGCTGGCCCGCCGGGTCAATGCCTTCGAGCTTTCCTTGGTCGTTTTTGATGATCACCAGCTTGCTCACCGGAACACCTCCGCGATGCGCTCGCGCAGCGTTTCCTTGCGCGGTGCCGGGGCCCAGGGCTTCACCGGCGGCATGGGCCAGTCGCGGCTGGCCAGGTCTTCGTCCACCTCTTTGGGCTGGGGCACGTCAGACGGCTGCAAGTCGAAGTCGGCGGGGTTCATGCCGGCACCGCCTTCCTGCTCGCCTGGGCCGTCAGCGCAACGCCCAGCGCCGGCCATGCGTGGCTGCTGACGCCGTACAGCGGCCCTGGCTGGCCTTTCGTGCCGATCTGCGCGCACTTGCCGCCGCCGGTTGCCGGAAACAGGTCGATGATGGCCTGCCGCACGTTCGGGTCCTTGGCGCGCGGCGTGCCGCACAGGTGCATCTTCACGTCCTTGCGGTACACCAACTCGACCGCCTCCGGGTCTTTCCAGACCTGCATGAAGCGGCCGATCCAAACGCAGGTCTCGAACACCTCCCTGCCCACCGGCATGCCGTAGCTGGCAATCATCTCGATTGCGAGGTGGTGCGCGTAGAACGACCAGTCACCTTGCAGGCGCTCCAGCGCCTCGGCGTTCGGCACAACACCGCTGTGCATCACAACGCCGCCGCCGAAGATCACCCACCCGGTTTCGGTGGGGCCAGGGTCAAGGGCAAGGGTGTTCACAGGTCACCGCCTTTCGTGCGCACCATCGAGGTGGGCTTGTCGCCTGACCAGTCGAAGAAGCGCATCGTGGCGCCGGCGAAGTGCGCGTCGATCAAGCCGCAGGTGCCGCTGCGGTTCTTGCCCACGATCAGCTCGGCGTAGTGCTTCCACTCCTCGCCCAGGTCCGGCTTCACGTGAAACGGTCGGTGCACGAACACGATCACGTCGGCGTCCTGCTCGATGTCGCCGCACTCGCGCAGGTCGGCCAGGATGGGTCGCATGCCGGGGCGCTTCTCCACCTCCCGGTTGAGCTGGGCCAGCAGCAGGATGGACATGTCCAGCTCCTTGGCCAGCGCCTTGAGCCCCCTGCTCACCTCGCCGAGCTGCGTGGCACGGTTCGCCTTCTTGTCCGTGCCCTCCATCAGGCCGATGTAGTCCACCACCAGCAGGCGCAGGCCGTGGCGCCGCTTGAGCGCGCGGGCCTTGGCGCGCACCTGGTTGATGGTCAGCGCGGTCTGGTCGCTCACGTACAGCGGCACCCGCGTCAATGTCTCCACCCCGGCGGCCATTTGCGACCACTCGATGTCGTTCATCCGCTCCGGCCGCAGGATCTTGTGGAACGGCACGCCCGAGCGCATCGACACGCGGCGGTTCTGCACCTCGGCTTTCGGCATCTCCATGGACAGCACGCCCACCGGCAGGCCCTCGTTCGTCGCCACATGCTCGGCGATCGTCAGCGCCAGCGCGGTCTTGCCCATGGACGGGCGCGCGGCGATCACCACCACATTGCCGGGCCGCACGCCACCGTTGAGCTTGTCGTCGAGGTCCTTCAAGCCCGTGGGCGTGAAGTCGTCGTCGCCGTCGTGGCGCGCCTGGATGTCGTCGAGCACCTGCGTCACGCCCGCCTCACTGTCCTGCCAGTCGTCGCGCGGCGCGCCCTGGTCTCCGATGGCGAAGATGGCCTGCTGCGCCTGGTCCAGCATCTCCGCCACCGACACGTCGCCCGGGTTGAATGCCCGCGTGGCGATCTCGTCGCTGGCCGCCACCAGCCGGCGCAGGATGGCCTTCTCCCGCACGATCTCGGCGAAGCGGCGGATGTTGGCCGCGCTGGGCACGTACTGAGCGAGCTGGTTCAGGTACAGCAGGCCGCCAACCTCGCCAGCCTTCCCGTGGCGCTGCAGGTGTTCGAACACGGTCACCACGTCGGCCTGCTTGCTGGCATTGACCAGCGAGGCAATCGCCGAGTAGGTCAGGCGGTGCTCGTGGCGGTAGAAATCCTCCACAGTCAGCACGTCGCCAACACGGTCCCAGGCGCTGTTGTCCAGCAGGAGCGCGCCCAGCACCGAGCTTTCCGACTCCACGCTGTGCGGCGGCACGCGGAGCTGCACGCCTTCGTAGAGGGCCTCGCCGATAGGTTCGAAGGGTTCGTTCATGTTCATTCGCACAGTCCATGCGCGCGCTCGCACGCTTGAGGTTCTTCGGTGATGCGGATCCAGTCCATGAGCTGGCCGCCGCGCTTCGTCTTCGACCACTCCACCATCTTGTGAATGCCTCGTTTGTCGAGGTGGGCGTCGCGGTCAGGGTCCGGAAAGAAGCTGGAAGCGCCGTGCTTCGACGCCAGGCCGACCAGGCGTTCCCATTCGGCGATGCGCGCGATGACTTCTGGGAAGCGCTTGCTGATGGCCAGCAGCTCGTCCTTGCTGCTGTTGATGCACGGCATGCAGCCGACGCGGGTCATGCCCTGGGTGTAGAGCGGGTTCGGCGGCAGGCCGACCAGGCGGTGCGCCTGGAACACGTCGTGCACGTTCCAGCGCAGGATCGGGCGGTGATTGAAGATGCCGCCTCCCATGACATCGAATGAGCGCACGCACGCGCCCGTGCCCTGGTGCTTGACTCGGCGTGCATCGCTCTCGTCGAGGCGAACGCCCTGCCAAGACCAGACCGCCTCGGCCTCGCCACGCTCAATGAAGCCCAGCTGGTGCTCCACCAACGGCAGCGTTTTCAGGTGCTGCGTGCAGAACTGCGCGCGGCGCGATGGGAACCTGCCTTTCCAGATGCACAAGTCCAGGAACGGGTTTCCCGTGGGCACCAAGATGGCGGCCGCGCGCTCCACCACCCATGTCGGCACGCCCTTGGCGGCCCAGTGAGTCAGGACGTATTCGCGCTTGCCGGCAATCTCCCGGTCAAAGTTGGCGCGGATCAAGGCGATCTCGATGCCCAGCACCCGTTGCATGGTGAGCCGGTATTCCATCGTCAGCTCGTGCTCGTTGCCGGTGTCGGCCATGACGAAGCGCAGGCTCTCGCGCGGCTGGGTTTCCAACGCCACGATGGCTGTGGCGGCGCTGTCCTTTCCACCGGACACAGAGACACAGTGAATGATGTTCACGGGGTGTCTCCAGGGTTGGTTTTCTCGATGACGTGCTTCATGCCGCGCTCGGTCAGCAGGAAGTCCAGGTCGCACTGCCAGTTCGCGTGCTCACCGGCGCGCGGCGTGCGGCCCATCAGGAAGTCGTTGAGGCTGGCGCGCTCGAAGTACTCGCGAAACCACGCCAGCGCCTGCTCGGCGGTTTCAGCCCGGCGTGTGCCGTCGCCGCGCTTGCTGGTCAGGCACCAGTCCCAGGTCTTGCGCAGTGCCTTCGTGCGGCCAGAGGTCTGCAGCCGGACCTTCGGCAAGCCAGGCAGCAGCAGGTGGTACAGGTCGATCAGGTCCTGCGTCGGGCAGGTCGGCAGCTTGGCTGGCGACGAAGCCGAAGGCTTTTTCTCCTGCTCCTGTTCTTGCTCCTGCTCCTGTTCTTGGCTTCGATGGGGCTTCGAAGGGGCTTGCAATGCCCCTTGTCCGAACAGGTCACCAACTTCCTGCTTTTCCACCTCGATCGAGCGGCGCCGGGTGAGGTGGAAGGCCTGGCTGTAGCGATCGAAGAAGTCGCCCAGGAACGGATTGGCGGGCAGAGATTCGTAGTCTTTCTGCAGGCCCTTGCAGCGCTTGTCCCCCTCTGAAAGAGAGTCGGCAACCTGCCAGCGGGCCATCTCGTGCACGAACACCATTTCGCTGTCGGCGTCGTAAGAGCAGAAGCCGCATGCGGTGCATCCTTGAAGCCCCTTCGAAGCCCCTTCGATGCCCAACCCGGTTTCATGGGCCATGTACAGCACCGGCTGGTAGTACAAGCCCAGCATGTTCGAGTGGGGGGAGCTGACCAGATACAGGGCAACGATGACCGCTTCGGGGCCAGCCCTGCGAAGGGCCTTCCCGGTTTCGCCTGTCCAGAAGGTGGGCGCCAGCTTGGCGTAGTCACGCATCAGGTGGCACCCTTCCCATCTCCAGCGCTTCCTCGCTCTGAAACCAGATGGCCGAGTCAATGCGCGCGCTCAGGCGAGCCTGGTGCTCAGGTGTGCGGCTTCGGATGGCGGTGTACATGCGGCCCTGCCACTCGCATGCCTCCTTGCGGTCACCGGCCTTGAATGCAGCGGCCATGCGCTCGCCGCAGTCCTTGATGTGCTGCTCCAGGCGCAGCTCGGATTCGAGAAGGTCGCTCATCAGATGGCCGCCTTCCTCGCCTTGAGGCGCTTGTCGGTGTCGGAGAGCTTTCCCAGGGTGATGGCCTTGGGCGCCTTGTTCAGCTCGGCCTGGGCCCGTTTGGACAGCCCTGCGACCGTGGCCACCGTGGAGGAACTGAGCGCCCCACCAAGGGAGCCGGCCTTGGCCTGCTTGCTGGTGAGGTTGCAGAAGATGCTGGGGCCGCGCGCCATGCGGGCGGCAAGGTCAAAGCCGTTGCCGCGGCTGATCGGGATCGTGGTGCCGGGCCAGTAGATGTCGGTCATGCTGGGCTCCCGATCACGCGGCGCAGCGCGGCAACTTCCTCGCGCAGCAGGCGGTTCTCTCGCTCCACGTCCGATTCACGCCGGCGCAGGCTGTGCAGGTCATAGCCGCGGCGGTGGAGCATCCAGAGCACTGGCGCGTCGTTGCCGCACCTGTCCATCAGCAGCTCGAACTTGGGCCACTGCACGCCTTCGGTGCCGGACTGCCAGCGCGAGAACTGGGCCTTGTCCACACCCAGCTCCTGCTGCAGGGATTTGTCCAGGGAGTAGCCACCCAGCTCGGCACAGAGCTCAATGGCACCGCCCAGGGTCTGCTTGCGCATCACTTCTTCTGGGCGGATTTCGTTCGGGAGTGAAAGTTGGTTCATGCAGTCGCGCAACCTTGTTGAGAACTGTTGAGGACCTTGGGGTGGCCCAAAAAAAGAGACTGGCGGCCATGACGACCACCAGCCTCTCGTTGTGTTCAAGCCCCCTGCCCTGTGGGCTCGGGTGTGATGCCGCTGGGTGCGGGTTCTGCAACCACCTGCCGGCCGAGGAACAGGTCTGGGCGCTGGACCTTCACGGCCGCAGGGATGCCGCGCGTGGTCCAGTTCTGGACGCGCTGGACACCGCCAGCGGCCTTGTCGTAGCCGAGGATTTCGGCCAGCTTTGCGGGGCCGCCGAGGTCCTTGATCAGGCCGGCGTCGGGGTGGGTGTTGTCGGGTTGGTCCATGAGGGACGATTAAACAACGCGTTTAAACAAAAGTCAAACATGCCGTTTAACAACGCGTTGTTTAGTCCCCGGACAATTTCCCCCATGACAGAACCCGGTATGCACCCCGCCACTGCCCGCCTGTACCGGGCGGCCAAAGACCTCAAAGGGGTGACAGGACAGTCAGCTCTGGCGCGACTGCTCAACGTTTCGCCGCAGGTCGTGAAGAACTGGGAGAGCCGTGGCATCTCGAAGCCCGGCGCCCTGATGGTTGAGGACCAGCTCGGCGTGAGCGCCATCTGGATCCTGAATGGGAACGGAGACATGCTGGCGCCCAACCCGGACAGCCCGTCGCACAAAGCCGCCGATGCGCCATGGTCTGCGCAGGAGCGTCAAGCCGACTACAACGTGGAAGCGGTTGAGCGAAAGCGCCGTGTGCCGCTCATCTCGTGGGTGAAGGCGGGTTCCTGGGGCGCGATCGAGGACCAGTTCCACCCCGGTGAGGCAGACGAGTGGGCCGATGCATATGACACCCGCCCGGGCGACAACTCGTTCGCCCTGCGCGTGACTGGTGACAGCATGACCAACCCGATCCCGGGAGATCGCAGTTTCCCTGAGGGCACCGTCATCATCGTGGACCCCGGCCGCTCGGCCGACGCGGGCGATTTCGTGATCGCCAAGGACGTCGCCACCCAGCAGGCGACCTTCAAGCGCCTGGTGTCAGACGGGGGGCGGTGGTATTTGAAGCCGCTCAACCCCACCTATCCCACGGTGGAGATCGACGATCCCAACGTGCGAGTAATCGGCAAAGTTGTTGAATATCAAACGAGGGGAAAGCTGTGAAGGAATTTTTCAGAGGTGCCGCAAAGATTGCGGTCGCACTCGTCGTAGCAGTAGTGGCTTTGGCGCTGCTGGGCGCAATTGCGAATTACAGCTTTGAGGCCTACAAGAAGCGGCAAGCTGAGCCTTTTGAAGTCACAAAGGTTTGGACCAAGGATCTCTCGCAGCACCTTGGGATGAATATGATGGCCAGAACCAAGCTCGTAGACGACAGCATGTACCTCTTCGCCAACTTTGTTGGAGCGCCAACTTTTTTAACCGACCCGCGCTTGGCAGCACGCAATCGGGATGGTGCTATTACGGTCAGCTTCGCAGACGCAGATGGGTTTAAGTTGCATGAGGAGCGAATCCCACTATCTGCTTTTACCGCAATTTTGAATGACAAGGGTGAAAAGGCTGGATTGGAATATCAAAGCTCACAGTTCTTCGGAATGGAAAAATATGCCCGAATTGCCGAAGTTGATGTTTCATGGACCATAGAAACAGCGCCAATTGCAGCAATAGCTCCAAAGGAGAAACCTGATCTACCAGACCACTGCGCCCCGAACATTTCTCGCTCGGAGCGCATGAAGCGGCTTGGCGCCCACGGCCAAATTCGTGAAGCGGGAAAGGATCACTATGAGGTTGGCGCCCGCAGCTTGGTCTTTTTCTACGACGGCTCACTGCTCACCTGTCGATAACCCCGATGAGCCACCATGAGCTCCCTTCTTCTGTGCCTGGTGGTCGCGATTGCTGACGGCGACACTCTCACCGCTCGCTGTGGTGAGCCTGGAGCCTATCAGCAGGTCAAGGTGCGCCTGGCCGAGATCGACGCGCCAGAGAAGGCACAGCCCTTCGGCAACCGCAGCCGCCAGCACCTGGCCAGCCTGTGCTTCCAGCAAACGGCCACCATCAGGCCCGCCACGACTGACCGATACGGCCGCACCGTGGCGCGCGTTGAATGCCAGGGCAAGGACGCCAACCTGCAGCAGGTGCGCGCCGGCATGGCCTGGGCCTACACCCGCTATCTGACGGATCCAGCCATCGCAAGTGCACAGGACACGGCGCGCGGCGAGGGCGCGGGCCTTTGGGGCGGCCCCTCTCCTATCCCGCCATGGGACTGGCGACGAAAGCCCACACCCTGACCAGCCCGCCGAGAGCGGGCTTTTTCACGCCTGTCCATTCGCAGTGTTGAAAATTTCTTAAACGTCATGTTGACTTCTGTTTAAACGTCGTGTTTAATTCTCTCCATCGGCTCCACACCGGGGCCATCAACGGAGAGAGCAGATGCAGATCGACACCCAGCGCCTGGAGCGCATCCAGCAGTTCCCGCTCAGGTCGGGTTCTCACGTCCCGAACGAAGACATCAATGCCTGCGTCATGGAGGCCGTGGCCTACGTGGCTGGTGAAGAGTGGAGCGATGCGCCGCAGTGTGCATGCCCGGTCATCACGGCGTTCATGGTTTCGTGGAATGACGGCCTTCCCACCGACGCCGACCGCGACCGCCTGCTCAAACCGCTGATTCCGCTGATCGTCGGCACGCGCTCCACGCCCGACGTGGAAATGCGCCGCTCGACGATGGCGGCTGATTGGCTGATCCGCACCTATACGCCAGCATGGCTGCGCCTCGCGAAGTTGGACAAGCAGGCCGCGCTGCTCGAAACCCTGCCAGAGATCACCGACTTCCTGCAATGCCCATCGTTGATGCCGGCGCTTGAAGCCGTGCGCACCGATGCGGCCGCTGCCGGGGACGCTGCCGGGGTCGCTGCCTGGGACGCTGCCTGGTCCGCTGCCGTGGACGCTTC
>NZ_JBFXCD010000009.1:0-180337 GCF_050182545.1 Hydrogenophaga sp.
TCCGGCAGCAGTGTGACTTGACTGCGCTCCTCGCCTTCGATGAATCGCTTCATATGGCCCACCTAAAGTCGCGTTGTCGAACATTAAGTGATCACTTCGGTCAATTCAAGCGTTTTCACACAGCCTCGACTGAACTCGGACGCTGGTCATCGACGCATGGACTCGTCGTGACGTCAACTTCCGGTCATTGGGGCAAGCAGCGCTCGAACGACTGCAGGTCCATCGAAACCTATCATTCCCCAGACTCTGGTGACTGGAACTGATCCAACCGATTTTTTACATTCATTCCTGCAAGAAGGCTCGGTTGGGAATGGGGTGATTGTGCTGCTTGAATATTTGGGATGTGAGGTAGCCACGGTGGAGAATGGTCAAGCGAACTCGCTTGCCCAGCTTGATGTCGAGCCGTATGGCTCGAAGTCGGTCGTCGTGTGACCACGCGAACCAACCACCAGCCAGTCAAAGAAATTGTCCATGCCCCCAGCGGGTCAGTGTTTGGGCAGCGTTGGCAAGCAATGTTTTGGAGACCAGATTCGGGCCGCCTTCAACGGAGATGGGGATGCCAAACCAGTGCTCGATGGGATGTTTGAATGCGAACTCTATGGCTTTGGCGTGGTCGGTGTCGCGTCCGATCGGGCTATCGCAGATCAGACTCCAAAGAAGCTCAAACTCAGACACAGTGGGTGGCAACTCGGTCATTCGGAATGCGCCAATGCTTCGCCATCCGTTGACACAGCCGATTTCTACAAAGTCGGGTTTTTGTGCCAAACTCGGGCAGCCGATCTCGCGGCGCAACGTATCGAAGAACGATGACTGCGTGCTCAATGCCTTGAGGCATTTGATACCGAAAGCTTTGACCTCAGAGGTTGTGCCCGACAAGCGCACGCCGAAGAACGCGGGGCCAAAAAAAGCTTCAAACGCTACCTCGGTCCGATGAGCGAGGCAGCCGTCAAGCTCCGGCAGCGATGGCGGACGATCACAAGGAAAAGACCAAGCATTTTCCCACAAACCGTCTTTCGCAAACTGGCACATGGTGGGCGAAGACATGAACTGCGGCAGGCTGTCACTGGTTGCAGATGGATACATGCGTGTCTTATGGGGAAGTTTTTGTGTTGGAGCTCTGGTTCGAGGTCAGTCGATAACAAGATGACCGGCGCCTCTCAGGCATTTCAGCGATGCCACCCAGTTCTGTTCAGCGACGAGGACATGCTCGCCATCAAATGTGCAGACAACGAAGATGCCGATACCTTGTGCGGACAGTGGCGCGATGATCGCCAACACAATGCCGCTTGTATCAAATGCAAAGGGCCCGACACTGCGCAGACAGCGCCAGTGCAGTACACACTCGACATCATTTGGGATGCGTTCTTGCAGACAGACCAGCGTGAGTTCATCATCGGCGCGAACACCCGCACTGAAACCCGGCCCACTCGCCCAGCTGGGGATCGGAGTATCCTGCGCCAGCCTTGCAATGCCATAAAGTCCTGGCACGACCCGCAAGGTGATGATCCGTTCGGATTGGCGGCTCATGTCGGTATCGCCTTGCGCATCAGCACCCACTCGCCCGGGCTGTCAGACCCTGGAAATGCTGTAAACGGGCGCCTGGCCCATTCTTCAAGGCCGCATCGCAAATAGAGCCTGTGGGCCCTGGTGTTGAAGCTGCCGACCAGCAGTGTGAGTTGCCCCGCGCCGGTATCACGAGCTTGTGACAATGCTTCCTCTATCAGTGCCGAGCCGAATCCACAGCCTCGGTGTTCGGGATAAAGCGCTGCCGCAGACAGATAGCAGCTACCTGCGGCGAGCGATTTGAGTTCGTTCGACGCGCGTGTAACGTCTGGCAGGATTTGCGACGGAGTCGGCGGTTCGCACATCGCCGGCGGTAACAGGCAGGTGTTGATGGCACCGACCACCTCACCATCAAGCGCTGCAACCCGCCAGTTGCTGAAATGTGAAAAGTTCAGCTTATCGTTGCGAATGATTGATCTGCCCACCTCGAAAGCAGATTGTCCTGCAGTCGCAGCATGAGACCAGAGATGAGAGGCCAAGCACCGCGTTGCCATGTCTGCGAGCAAAGCCAAATGGGTGCAATCACTCTTTAGTGCCGGTCGAAATTCAAGCTCAGACATCAATACTCCTCATGCTTAAACTTGACATCAATACCGGCGTTGCAGGCCGAGAATCGTCTTTTGAGCCAATGGCATAGGTATGTAACCACGCGTTTCAACCGAAGCGTGTACGCATGCAGGTCAAAGTTCAGTTTGCGCGCAAAACACTGAGGGGCGGTTTGATTCCGCTCACAACATTCGAATCAGTCAGCGGTCGTCCGCGCCCCATCGCAAGCGGAACAACACCCGCCCAGGTGCTTTCCCACTGCCCGGGCGTGTAGTCTGCTTTGTCATCCAGCACGCCAACGTCGCGGATTTTTGCTGAGGCAAACAGGATTTCGACACGCTGCACTTCGGTCGCCTTCAATTCTTTGGACAGCGGTGGCCGAACTTCCTGCCACCGCCCGGGCATCAAGTGGTCACTCATTGCTTCTAGTGCTCTCAGCTTTTCAGCCTCGTCTTCAATAACTCGTGCAATGCCGTGGACCACGACAGAGCGGTAATTCATGGATGAATGGAAGATTGAACGTGCATAGACCAGTGCATCCAGCAGGGTCACGGTGATACACACCGGCAAGTCTGCCACTGCCTGCTGTATGCGTGATTTGCGTGCGCCATGAATCAGCAGTTCGTCACCCCAACGTGCGCAGGTCATCGGAATCACGACAGGGCGACCGTCTTCGACGAAAGCAACATGGGCGATAAGTGCACGGTCAACGATATCAAACACCGTCGCCTTGTCGTACTTGCCGCGCTCAGGTATCCGCCGTACCTGATTGACTGCATCAACCGCAAAGTGTGTTTGCGTGACGGTTGCTGCATTTACGTTCACAGAGGAGCTCATGATTTGAATCGGATGTTTCTACTCAGAGCGACTATGGCTTGGCAGTTGATATCAGTAAAATACTTGTTTATAGGCTCACTATTCAGTTTTGATATGTTATTTCTATGCGACTCAACCATCGCCTGATCGAAACCTTTCGTACCGTTGTTTCATGCGGCAGCGCAACGCGCGCAGCCGAACTGCTCTTTACGTCACAACCCGCCGTCAGCCGTGATCTGGCGCGACTCAAGCAGGTGCTGGGTTTTGCGCTTTTTGAGCGCGTCAAGGGGCGGCTTTCGCCCTCCGCGCAGGGGCTGGCTTTTTATGAGGAGGTCGAGCGCAGCTTTACAGGGCTGGTCGAGCTTGGCGCGCGCGCCGAAGCACTGCGTCAATTCAAGAGCGGCACGCTATCGGTTGCAGCCCTGCCAGCGCTTTGCGATTCCCTGCTGCCCCAGGCTTGTGAGCGGTTCCACCGCAGGCATCCCGATGTGCTCATTCGCATCAGCGCCTTGGACTCTCCCGAGCTTGATGGCGCTTTGTCAGAGCAACGTTTTGACCTGGGTCTGGTTGAGCACAAACATCCGATAGCGCAAACTGTCGCCACCTCGCTGTTCAGAGGCAATGAAGTTGTGATCATGGTGCACACGCATCCACTGGCACGAAAAAAACACCTTCGGCTGCAAGATTTGACGGGCCAAGCATTTGTGAGCTACGGCTCACGTGATCCTTATCGCCGTCGGTTGGATGCCATGCTGGATCAGCACGGTATAAAGCGGCAGATTGTGGCTGAAACCAGCAGCGCAACATCGCTTTGCGCGCTGGTGCGCAGCGGTATTGGCTTGGCGGTGGTGAACCCGATCACGCCACGTTTCTCAAGTGGTTCAGGCTTGGTTTGCGTTAGCTTGAGTCCATCCATCGTCTACGAAGTGGATGTCGTGCAACCGATCAATCGCCCCAGCAACCCGCTCATCAATCTCCTCTTGTCTGATCTGCGGCAATGCCTGGAGCCCTGACAACGGTTTCGTTTTCAAACCGACGGGCTTGTCTGGCTCTGCGCAGTTGATCACGTCGAATATTGAGCCACTGGTTTGATGGATTCTCTGGTGCTGCCGCGACAGCAGCACTGGAATGCTTGAAGCGCCAGCTCTTATTGCCCGTCTCTACGATGTGGCAGTGGTGCGTGAGTCGGGCAAGCAAGGCGGTGGTCATCTTGGTGCGGCGCACCGGGCTTTCGCTCAACGAGCGATGTAGCGCGTCCAGTCGTAGAGGGTTTGATCACGTTCGAAGTTGCGCACCAGGCGCACCTGTCGCCCATCAGGCCCGACCACCAGCAGGTCGTCCGCACAACCCGGCTATCGAGAGGATGCTCAACTGGCTGCGCCAGTTGGTCGCCCCATATTTCAAGCACTGGGCTGCACGTGCACCGCGCATTCAAGAGCTGTGACATGAATCGATACAAATCGCGACCTGAGTGAGAATCGGAGAATAGAGCGCGTTGAGATCATCTGCTTTATCAACCTTTAGGAGATGAAGCAATGTTCAAGACGTTCGACCGCTATCAGGCGCTCAAATCAAATCGTCAACTTGTCGTCTTGACACTTGCGGGACTGGCGCTCAACGTCCGCTTTTGGCCTATGTGCATCATGGTAGCGGGGGAGGTGGTGGGCCCATAGCGGCCGAACGGGCCAGTGCATCAATCTTGAACGACCTGGCAGTCAGAATTTCACATCAGACCTTTTCCGTCATCAAGCCCAGCACTCTTTACGGTGAGCAAAGGTCATCCTGCGAGTGGCTCTCCATTCAAGCATTTTCGGATCCCTTCAATGTATGGACCAATCTCATCGAAACCTTGTGCCAGTGTTGGATCATGCAAGACACTTTGCGCAATCATTGATGAAGATTGCCCGACACTTTGCACAGCATTCAGTAATTCATGGCAAGAGGATTCGATTAAGACATAAGCTTGATTAAATCGAATATCCAGCGCACGCGATTGAACTTCACCAGCGAATTGATGCATGATGTTGGCGATTGTGACACTTTTCAACTGAATATCTTCCAACAATGGCAGCAGCATCTCGACATCTTTCCATGCTTGATTCGTGGTGCGACATGCGATATCGTCCTGAAGGCATTGTACCGCAATGAGCAGCTGTCGCAATCGCCAACAAGCGTCGTGATAAAGTATGAACTGCTTATCCATAGTGACGGGTACCAACTGCGTGTTAATAGAACCACAGACTGAACTCAACGTCTAATGTTGATCAACAGAGACTGATGACGTCATGGGTAAGGTAATACAGAAAGTCGCTCCACAGCCTGTCTGAGACTGGGCATAGATGGTTCCTCCATGGGCTTCAATGATCCGTCGCGCTTGTGCCAACCCGATCCCACTGCCTTCAAAACGCTCATCCGAAGTCATTCGCTGAAAAATCTCAAACATCCTCTTTGCGCTATCAGGATTGAATCCGATACCATTGTCCTTGATGCAATAACAAAGCTGATGACCAACTTTCTCCACAAAGAACTCAATCTCAACCACTGTGCGATCAGCGGAGTACTTGATTGCGTTGTCAATGAGATTGACCCACAGGGTTTGCCAAAGTACCTTGTCGACGAAGACGGGTGGAAGCTCGCCAGTGATCTTCCATTGGACCTTGGATCCGCCCTGAGATGAAAACATTTGTGTCATCAAATCGGAAATGAATTCACCTTGATTGACTTCGGCATATTCAAGGGCTCGATGTCCCACTTGGGAAAAACTGAGCATTCGGTCAATCAGGTTGACCATGGTGGTGGCTGCAAGCTGTATTCTCTCGGCAAAGTCCATGCTCACTGAGATTTCACTCTGTTGTAATGCTTCTTTAAGGAGTTCAGCGTAACTGTGAACGTGGCGCACAGGACGACGAAGATCATGAGAGAGCGCGTAAGCAAACTCTGTCAAAGCGCGATTGGCTTGCGCCAGTTGCCGGTTACGGAGTTCCAAGTGGTTGTTCAACACAGCCATCTGGGTACGATACGGCGTGACATCCTGGATCGACCAGCAGTGTGGAAGCTTTCCAGCGCTGTCATATTCGCTGGATACGCTGTGACATCGAACCCATCGAATATTGCCATCGTCTCCTGCTATACGAAATTCAACATCGATAGGTCCTCCAGACTCGACGGTACGGGCAATACTCATGGCAACTGCTTGGGCATCGTCCTCAAAAATGATCCCTCCTATTTCCTCCAAAGTCCACTCGGATTTGTCTTCAGGCAGGTGGAACAAAGTCCGAACCTCCTTGGGAACGGAGTAATGTCTCTCACCAGGACGGCGAGAAACTGAAAAAGCACCAGCCAGCTTTTTTAGAACGTCCAATTGTGAGATCGCGAGCAGCTTTTCATGCAATGGAGCTGTATCTGTCGTGATATCTTTTTGAACGCAATTGAAACCAATCACTTCAGCATCACGATTCCTGACAGTCTCAATACTGACCAAGAGAAGATCGATTAGAGTATGATTGTTGGCGACGCTCATGCTGTGACACTTCATATTTAGAGAGATGATTCCGCTTCAGCAGGCTCATTTGTATTCTTTAGGATGTCAACATTTACTTTTTCTATTTATCTACAAAACCTAGTACGCTCTAAATCTTCATGTCACCATGATAAGACACCTATTTTTTATTGCCAGTTTGATATAAGCAGTCAGGGCTAAGTGCAACAATCTTCTGTAGAAACAATGAGGATCACACAACCACAGTGATTTCACGAGGCATGCAGTTGGATCACTTAAAAGCTTTCCCATGCATCGCCATCAGATTTTCCCGATGATGATCCAGTTGTGGGCTGCACAACATGGGGTTTTGGTGTGGGTCTGGCCGAAGCGCCCATTTGAGGCGGGGAAGTCTTCTTGGCCGGATGCAGATTGCGGTGTGATTCAGCGGGCAGCCCGATGGCCGGCGCCCGGGCACTTTGAGCTTGGGAGCTGTGCGGTGTTTGCGCCAACTTGAATACAGCCACCGCCTGCACCAGTTGATCTGCCTGCGCCCTGAGGCTGTCGGCAGCAGCAGCACTTTCCTCCACCAGCGCAGCGTTTTGCTGGGTGGCCTGGTCCATCTGGCTGACGGCCTCGCCCACCTGTGCCACACCCTCGCTCTGTTCGTTGCTGGCTGCGCTGATTTCTGCCACGAGGTCGGTCACCCGCTTGATCGAGCCTACGATCTCGCTCATCGTCGCGCCCGCTTGGTCAACCAGCATCGTGCCCTGATCGACCCGCTCGACGCTGGTCATGATCAAACCCTTGATTTCCTTGGCCGCTTCGGCGCTGCGCTGCGCCAGGTTGCGCACTTCGCCCGCCACCACCGCGAAACCCCGGCCTTGTTCTCCGGCGCGTGCCGCTTCCACCGCCGCGTTCAACGCCAGTATGTTGGTCTGGAAGGCAATGCCGTCGATCACGCTGATGATGTCGGCAATCTTCTTGCTGCTGTCGTTGATGCTTTTCATGGTGTGAACCACCTGACCAACGACCTCGCCTCCCTTGATGGCGACTGCACTGGCCCCAAGCGCAAGTTGATTGGCTTGCTTGGCGCTGTCGGCGTTTTGCTTGACGGTGGAGCTCAGTTGCTCCATCGAGGCCGCCGTTTCCTCCAGCGCGCTGGCCTGCTGCTCGGTACGGCTGGACAAATCGTTGTTGCCAGAAGCGATCTGTGCTGAAGCCGTTGCAACTCCATCGGCGTTCTGTCGCACGCCGTAAACGATGCGAGTCAGGTTGTCCTTCATGTTGGATAGTGCTGCCAGCAACTGCGCTGTCTCGTCTTTGCCCTCAGCGCTCAGATCCACGGTCAGGTCGCCTTCGGCCACACGGCTGGCAGCGTCTCGTGCGCGATTCATTGGGCCAGTGATCGAGCGCGTGATCAGCCATGCGGCAATGGCGCTCAACAAGATCGCAAGTGCAGTGACCGATACCAGCAGGATTTCCGCACGGGTATCTGCCACGATCGCAGCCTCATAAGCTGCCTTGTTGTTTTTGCGTTGCAAGGCTGCGTTGTCGTCCAGCGCTGCTTGCCATGCGGCAACTCGGGGTGCGGCTTGTTTTAGCAGCAGGTCAATCGCTTCGGTGTCCTTTTTGGAGCGCGCCAGTGCGATCACTTGATCATTAAAGCTTCGAGCGTCAACGCGGGCGGCGTCGATTCGAGCTCTGATCGCTTTTCCTTCTTCAGAGGCTGGCATCTTCTGCAGTTCGCTCCACGCCTGGTCGTACTTTTGGCGCGACTCGGCGATTCGACTTATCTCCGCTTCGATCTGCGCTGGGTCATCAAGGAGAACCACTGTGCGCAAATCGCGAGACACGATGTGCACCTGCTCCGACATGTCGTTGATGAGGTTGATCTTGGCGATGTTGTCGTTCACAACATCATCCATGTGGTGGATGGCGGCCTGTATGCTTGTGAGGCCAATGCCGGCGACCAGCATCGTCAGAGACAGCGTCAGCGCGAAAGCGGAGCCCAAGCGCGTACCAATTTTGAAGTCTGAGAGTTTCATGAAGAGATCCTTGTACCGATGAGAAAGGTCACGGGTTTCACGTGTTGCAGCTTCTGCCGAGGCAAATTCATACTTAGGCTCATTGCCCGGGTGTGCGCAGGTGACATGGTCACGCTCGTGGCAATGGGTGGCGTGGCCAAGTTTGATGCCCAACGCACCTTTGCCACTGGTGCGCGTTGCCTTCGTGTTCCTCGCCATCGATCTCCTGGGTTCGCACATCGCACGCGCTTGGTTTGGAGGTGAAGACGCTCACCATGGGTGGACGTTCCTGGCGTGATGGGCCGATTGGCGGTTTGCGAACGCATGATTCAGGTCCCATGTCTTAAGGTGGGGGTTGGGAAGTCCTCGGGCGTTTGGGGCCACTAGTCCCCATGCCATGTAAGGATTTTCGGCGTAACCCCAAAGAACTAAAGCGAAAAGTAGGAATGAATCTGTGACCTTTTGGGCGCTTACATCAAATAGCGCCAGTTGGACAGATGAACCAGCTCCTGGCGTCTGCGCTCGTTCAGTTCCAACGACCGGTCACGATCTTCCGCTGGGGTTCAAGCTGTGCTCGACCGCGTACCGCATCAGCGCGATACCTGTCTTCAGGCCCAGCTTCTGCTTCAGGTTTTCCTTGTGAGACTCCACCGTTTTCACACTGCGTGAGAGCAGGGAAGCAATCTCAGCGGTTCCCAGTCCCTGTGCCATCAGGGTCAAGACTTCCAGCTCTCGATTCGATAACCGCGGCAGCAACAGAGTCTCCGCCGACGCATTGGCGGCCTTCAAGTTCTCGAACAGGCGGGCCTGAGCTTGATCACTTATGTACACGCCACCCGCGAGAACCTTGCGAACGGCAGACATCAGCACCTCGATGCTGGCGTCCTTGGACACAAAGCCGTGCCCACCCGCCCGCAGAACACGGTCCAGCCAGATGGATTCGTCGTACATCGACAAGGCCACCATTCGCACGCTGGGATGCTGTGCGCTGATGTGTCGAATCAGGTCCAGTCCAGAGGGTCCTTGCAATGACAGATCCACCAGCGCCAGATCCAGCGACACGGACTTGAGAAGCCCAACCGCATCTTCCAAGCTGCAAGCTTCGGCCGCCACCTCGAGATCTGGCTCCATGCCGATCATCAGGGCCAGGCCCCGCCGGACGACCGCGTGGTCGTCCACGATCAGGATGCGGCGGATGGCTTGCTTGGGTTGGGACATGTTGGGTTCGATTGATTTTCAGAGGGGCAACTTCACCAGGAGGGTGAATCCTGCAATCTGATTGGGTATGACGCTCAACTGACCACCGCACAACATCGCCCTCAATTGCATGCCCGCCATACCGAGGCCAGACTGCGACTCGAGCTCCTTGGCGGTTGCAGGCAGGCCGTCATTCCAGACCTCAAGGACCACGCCATCCACGGCATCGCTCTGCAAGGAAATCTCTATCGTCTGGGCCTTGCCGTGGCGAACAGCGTTGGTGGTGGCCTCCTGAACAATCCTGTACAAATGGTTTCCGATACCCACATCCATCTTTGGGATGCCCGCAGCTTGCAGAAAGGTACATTGCACACCGAACATGGCACTGCAATCCAGGGCCAGCTGCTTCAGGGCCTGCTCAAGCGCACCATCTTCGTCATGCACGGGCTGCAGCCCTTTGGAAATAGTTCGCACCTCCGCCACGCTTTCTCTAAGCAGGCGTGTGATCCATTCTGCTTCGTCGGCAGCACCGATGTTTTTCTCTCGCAGTTTGCGCTCGAGCACCCCCGACAAGAAAGCCAGCCCGGTGAGTTTCTGCCCTATCCCGTCGTGCAGCTCCTGGCCGAGTTTGCGCTTTTCCTGATCAAACGTTGACAGGATTTCGCTCGCGACGCCCTGCGAAACCACCGCGATGCCTTGGCGTCCCCCAAAGCGAAGGCTCGCCGCATCCTTGATGGCTGAGCGCCAGAAGAAGATCAGCAAGCTCGCCAGCACCACCAGTGTCAACAATCGGATCATCAACTCCTTGCGCCAAGGTGCGAGGTAATCCTCACTGGCAATCATTGCAACGACAGCAAGGCGCTGCGTTTCCAACAATCGGTAGCGGACGATCCAGTCGGGATGAACGTTTTTTCCCCCGACCACAAGCCGGCCACTCGCCGGATTCTGTGCGATCGAGCGCCTGATCGCCTCGATCGGTAGCCCGATCACCTCGTTGGACTCGACCCGTCCTGCATGCGACGCAATCACCGCCCCCGTCCGGGTCGACAGGATGAAGCTGACACCTTTGGTACCCACATCGGCCAAGCGAACGGCGTCATCAAGGTGCCTGGCCTCCAGATGCGCGACAACCAGACCCAAAAACTCCCCGTTGCGTCCCAGCACGCGGCGCTGGATCTCGATGACGCTTCTCTGCGAACTTCCGGACTCTCGCCTCACGTGATGCCACCCAAGATCGTTGGGTGCGGCCTGCCTCAATGCAGAGACTTCGGATTCACTCAGCGGAAAAGGGTTACTTTCCCCAGACCGCTCGCTGGCAGCCACTAACGCGCCATTGGCATCCACCAGCCACAGGTCAATGACATCGGGGACGAGCATGTTGAGATCGGATACCACCGTCCGAACAGCGGCAGCTCCATCGTTGGCATCTCGGTTGCGGTAGACCCGCGCCACGGCGCCCATGATCAGCTGAGCCTTGTCCACGACCTTTTGCGACTCGCTACCCACGGCGTTGGCAGCTGCCTCAGCCCGTTGCTCTGCAAACTCTTCGTAGGTCGTCAGTTCAAGGATGCTTTCTGCCAGGAACAATCCCCCGATAGCCGTGAGCGTGAAGGCCAAGGTCAGCCACAGGCTGTAGTGGCGCACGAAACGCCGCAGCGCATACGCTCTGCTTGAGGAGGGTGCTGCCTCAAGTGATGACTGGTCGATGCGTGCAGAGGGATCCGCACGCTCACCCGGGTCCATCGGGTCTGCCAGGTGATCGTGCTGTGGTGGAGCCATGGGGCAATTTTTCTTGTTGGTCGGTTGGGCTCAGTTGGATGCTGACGCAATTGGCACGCCTGCGCAAGCAAACGGATGATCTGGCTGAGAAGGCGCCCCTCAACCCAGCAAGCACTGCGCAGTGTGCGTCTTGCGTACGACCAACCTCAGTCACACGATCCCGCCTGTGAAGCACGCCTGACCCCTCTAAGAGATTCCCCCACCTGCCTTTCAGGAGGCTCCCCATGTTGCGTTGCTCCGAATGCCGCCACCATTCAAGCCGTCGCCAAAGTCGGGTCGTACAGCATCAAAGCAGTACACCAGTTCAAAGAATGTCGTTGGAGAAGATCGAAGCTTATGACCTTGAGTGTTGGATTGTTTGGCTTGGAAATGCGCGATGAAGCTTTGCTTCGTTCCATGCTGGGTCTGCTCAGTGGGCGTCTGCCCCACTCGCTGCTCTTGAGCGGCGAGGGATCGGGCGCTCAGGCCGTCTTGTGCCCCATAGGCAAAAAGACGTTGCTTCATGATCTTTCTGCAGAACAGGTGGTCATCTGGATCGACAACGGACGCAACGCATCAGCACATGACCTGTCGGCGAGCGATCTCCGATTCGTTCTCCGACGGCCGTTTGGCATCACCGATCTTGCTCGAGCACTGCACCTGGTGAGCGAAGTTCTGCCTCCTGGGGCACCTCAGAGAACTGCCGCCACAGGCGCAAGAAGCCTGTTCAATGCTTTGGTCGAGGGTGTGCGGTCAGAGGATTCTCAACGCACTGTCATGGCATTCAAGGATGGTCGCCGGATCATGATTGATCCACAGCGCAACACGGTTGTGAGTGAGCCGTCGTGGAAAGAGCTGCTGGATGGACTGGGCCACGACAGTGGAATGAGTGTGCTCCCGAACGATCCGACCTTGGAGCCGGCACTGGCCACATCACACCTCATTCCTTTGGAGTCTCTGCTCTGGGACCTTGCGCACCAATCGAGGAGCGAGTTGGGTTGTGACGGCAGACTTTCGCAGGCGCAAGGTTTTCGCTTGCGCCGGTGGCCAGACTCCGCTGCATTGACGAAACCGCACTACGCTCGCATGGCAGCGCTCATGTCCGTGCGTTCCCGCAGCATCAGCGAACTGCAGCATTTGTCAGGTGTAGACGTCGAAGTGGCAACGCGCTTTGTCGAAGCTGCAGTTGCGTGTGGCATCGCAGTCGCGGAGGCTAACGTACCTGTGTCAATACTCGTTGGATCTGAACATGTGACCCAGCGAGACAAGCGGACTGTGTTTTCTCGGATTAGAAAACACTTGAAGCTATGGTGAACGATCGTATGAATGAGTGCGCTCTCGATCCCACCGAACTGAAGATCGTTTTCGCGGGCTCCATGGGCGCCGGCAAGACGACGGCCATCAAAGCCATCAGCGAAACCGAGACCGTTTCCACCGACGTGAGAAACAACGACATGGGCTCGTTTCCGAAGCTCACGACCACGGTTGGGCTTGACTATGGCGAATGCCAGTTGGGCGACAACCTGACGCTTCGTTTGTATGGAACGCCAGGGCAAGATCGCTTTCGCTTCATGTGGGACATCCTCGGCAAGGAGGCATTCGGCGTGGTGATTCTTGTTGACAACTCTCGCCCCGATCCCTTGGCCGATCTGGACACTTACCTCGAAGCATTCCTCAAGTTGGTGGCGCCGCACCAAATAGTGGTTGGGGTGGGTCGCGTGGAATCCCACCCGGTGCCGACAGTGAAGGGTTACTGCGACCATCTTGCTCAGCGCGAAACGCTAATCCCCGTGCTGTCGGTTGATGTGCGTCAGCAGGCCAGTGTGAAGATGCTGCTGACCGTGCTGGTCCACAACCTGGAGGCTCACGATGTATAGCGTCCCGTCGTCGCCGCTGCTTCGCGATCGCCTCCTTCAGGTGTGTGATCTGCAAATGTACAAGCTGCAACTGATGAGCCCCGGTATTGGGAGCGTGACACTGGCAACTGGTGATGGATTCACGCTGACGACGACGCTGGCCTCCCGAGTGCAGGCCAACAAGCTCTCAGCCATGGCAAGTTCGCTGGTGTCGGTGGGCGAGTCGCTCGGGCGTGAGGCTGGGCAGGCAGCTCCTGACAACGTGATCATGGAAACAAGCGGCGGCAAGCTGCTGCTGATGCGGGTTCCTGCGTTGGTCGAGGCCGTGGTACTTGTGGTGGTGGCAGACACCACGGCCGTCCTTGGACATCTGCTGTGGTCATGCCGGAGAACCTGCGTGGCGATCGGCTCAACTGGGCGTCCCTGAACCTGAAATTCGCCAGACTTGTGCGCACATCGGGCGGCTGGTCTGGATTCACAACAACCGATGCAAGAAAGTAACTCGACATGGCAAACCCCAAGGAAATGCTGGCCCAACTGATGCAGCTCGACGGTGCGATGTGTGCAGCACTCGTCGACTACCAGAGCGGAATGTTGCTGGAGTCTGTGGGCAGTGGCGTTGATCTGGAGGTGGCTGCCGCGGGCAACACCGAAGTTGTTCGCGCCAAGATGAAAACCATGAAGGCGCTGAACATTGAGGGCGGTATCGAGGACATGCTGATCACCCTGACGACGCAATACCACATCATGCGTCCAGTGGCCAAGCACGAGGGCCTGTTCATCTATTTCGTGCTCGACCGCGCACGGTCCAACCTGGCCATGGCGCGGCGCAGGTTGTTGGAAGCCGAGAGCGCCACTACGCTCTGACCCCGGACCACTTTCCGACCACAGCGCAGCCGACGCTTCGCATCACCCACAAGGGCCATATGAAAAGGTTTCCTCAAATCTGTTTGGCGTTCGCGATCGTGATCGGTCATGCATGCGCCCTGGCTGCGCCCTCTCCAGCCAAGGTCTTCTCGGACCTCGCGATCATCAAGGCACAGTGTCAGCAGCTCGCCAAGCTGTATGTAGAGAAGGCGGTCAGAGGTGTCACCCCAAGGATTGACCGGCGCCTTGCTCGCTCACTGACGGGGATCTCGGCCGCGACGACCGATTCCGCGTCCTGGGATGCGTTGCTGAGCGAAGCAGGCCATGCTCGTCCCGTGCAGAGTTCCGTCAAGGCACTGATCGAGCGCGCAAGCAGCACGGCAGCACCTGACTCCAAGGGCATGGCCGACATAGTCGCAAGCGCGGACCGTTGTTCGTTCGAAGCCGAAGCGGCTATGAAGGTGCTTTCTGGACCTGCGGCATCGGGCAGGGCCGTGACCTTGGTCGCACGAGCACTCTATCTTTCTCAGCGAGTCTCTCGAGATGCGATTCTCCTTAGCACTGGCGTGAAGGTGGCTGGTATCACGGCAGATCTCATGGAGCGTGAGCGCGATGAGCTGCAAGCGACGTTCCAACAGCTGCAACAACTCCCAGCCACACCCGCGATTCGCTCCGCGCTGGAGGGGTCCATCGCGCAGTGGACGTTGCTGCAGCCCAAACTCAACCGGTCTGTGCTGAACAAAGACAGCGAGGATTCGATCGTGCGCTCCAGCGATGTGCTTGTTGATGCACTTGAAGAGCTGCTGGAGATGGTCCAGAAAGCCTTGTTGATGATGAATTGAGAACCTGTTTACCCACCGAAGAAAGAGACCCATGCGCCTGATGCCGACCACCCCCAATCCACGGTTTCAGTGCCAGTGCAGCACCAGCATTGCCCCCATCAGCCGCCGCTCCTGGCTGACGCAAACGCTCGCGCTCACGTCGTTGGGGGCCCTGCTGCCGATGAGTGCGCGCGCTGCTGACGGCGAATACGAGGCGATGATCATTTCGTGTATCGATCCCCGGTTTCAGCGGATCGTGTTTGACTACGCACGAAACAACCAGTTGGTGGACAAGTACAGCCACGTGGCGCTGGCAGGCGCCTCCATTGCTGCGGTTGCCGAGCCTTTGAAAGATTGGCACAAGGCTGTCTGGGACAACATCGCAACCTCCATTCAGCTGCACAAGGTCAAGCGCATCGTGGTGCTCAATCACCGCGACTGCGGCGCTGCGCGAATTGCCTATGGGGATGCCGCAGTGGTGTCACGCGATGTTGAGGCGATCACCCACCGAAACGCTTTGCGGACGTTCGCCGCTCAGTTGAAGCAACGCCATCCCGCCATGAAGGTTGAGATGGGGCTGCTGGAGTTGGACGGTTCGGTCGTCATGATTACGGTCTAAGGCGATACTCGCCTGCGTACAAAGCGGTGGCGCCTCATTCAAGTGCGACCCATGAAGCACGTCAAGCGAGTACATCCCGTCCCGTTTGCTGCAGGACACGCCGATTGACGAGTGGGTAACCATTGCTTGATGGAGAACATTTAGGGAAGGCGCCGCAAAACGCCGTGTCCGCGCCACACATAGGGTTGCAATGTCTGCAGCACTTCCGGCAGCTGACACTCGATCCATGCGATTTGGAGGAGCTGAGTGACCGCGATGTGGCAAGCGCTGCGGGCTCAGCTCTTCATCGCGACTGTCGGCTGCCGCTGCACGACCGTCGTTCACGATCACGGGATGAAGGACAAAGCTATCCGCGCTGATCGCGACCAGGCTCGTCCTCATCGACACGCCAGCGCCAGTAGCGGTCGGGCTTGATCCAGACCGCGCTAGCCGAGACTTTTTTGAATGCATTGAGCACTCCACTCCCGAGAACAATGTTTCCGTCTGGGTTCTCGCGAAGCAAATCCTCCGCATTTGCCTTTGTGAGCATGTCTACTGTGTCGTCCTGATAGATGCAGCCGTCGCGATACAGCATGGCGAGCATCCACTGTGCAGCCTCGGACGCCAGCATCACTTCTTCTCGGTTTCAGGCGCGGGCAACGGAGCCTTGGGCTCTGCGGCGATGAGCTGTTCTTCCTTGAACTCGCCTTGGTCAAGCTTCTTGCCGGCGAACCATTGACAGTAGTAGCTCGCCCCTTCCTTGCCCGGTTCATGCTTCACCGACATGACGGGGCCGCCCCCGGTATTTAGCGTCACAGTTGAGCCAACAGGAAACTTCGGTGCCCAAGCCTTCGCGGTAGCCATTCGTGTCTCTCCTTTGTTTGTGAGGAAACGTAAGCATAGCCGTTCAGCCCAGCAGATCAGGCAGCCGCTTGGCTACCTCAAGCGACCATCGCCGAAGGACGGCTTTGCCGCGGCTAACGTTCTGGAAAACAATGCCGGCAGGGCGTAGGGCTTGACCAAATCGATCGGCCTGCCTGTTCAGCTCGAACTTGGCTGCTGGTCAAGTTGTACCGGACTCGCCGATCACGAACAACTGAAATACGCATCGCTCCGCGCCATCCTCGATCTGTGAGTTCCCCGCAGGGGCCGCTGCCCAAGGGAGTTCAGTCGCGCTCACAGTGAGTACCGTTCAGAAAGCTTGGCTCTGGGAGCAAGGCGTCCAGGCCACCGGCTATGTGCGCAACGGCCCGCGCGACCCGGTGCCGCAGCGCCTGGGCCAGACCGCCTCGCTGGATGCGGTGCGGCAGGCCGTGGCCGAGCGCATCGAGGCGCGCGTGCAGCACGACCCGCGCAGCGCGGGCGTGCTGGCCGCACTGGTGGTGGGCGAGCAGTCGGCCATCGAGCGCGCCGACTGGGACCTGTTCCGCACCACGGGCGTGGCGCACCTCATGTCGATTTCGGGTCTGCATGTGACCCTGTTTGCCTGGCTGGCCACAGCGCTGGTGGCGGTGCTCTGGCGGCGCCTGGCCTGGCGCTGGCCACAGGCCTTGCTGGCCGTGCCCGCGCCGTGGGCGGCGGGCGTCGGTGGCGTGGCGCTGGCCACGGCCTACGCGCTGTTCTCAGGCTGGGGCGTGCCGGCGCAGCGCACCGTGTTGATGCTGGCCGTGGTGGTCGGGCTGCGCCTGGGCGCGCGCCACTGGCCCTGGCCTATGGTCTGGCTGCTGGCCATGGCCGTCGTGCTGCTGCTCGACCCCTGGGCGTTGATGCAGGCCGGTTTCTGGCTCAGCTTCGTCGCGGTGGGCATTCTGTTCGCCACCGACCCGGGGCGGCGGGCCCGCCATGCCGATGGGACTGACCATGGGCCATGGTTGCGTCGCAGCGTGCGGGCGCTGCGGGGCCTGCTGCGTGAGCAGGGCGTGATGACCGTGGCGCTCGCGCCGCTGACCTTGTTGCTGTTCGGCCAGTTCTCGGTTGTGGGGTTGCTCGCCAACCTCATCGCCATCCCGTGGGTGACGCTGTTGGTCACACCGCTGGCGCTGCTGGGCGTTCTTGTGCCCCCGCTGTGGGACGTGGCGTCCTGGGCCGTTCAGAGCCTGTCGCTCTGCCTGCAGTGGCTGGGCCAGTGGTCCTGGGCCGCCCTGTTCCGGCCGGTTGCGCCCTGGCCGCTGGCGCTGGCCGCCGTGGTGGGCGGCGTGCTGCTGGTGCTGCGCCTGCCCTGGGCCGTGCGCCTGGCGGGGCCGTTGCTGCTGTGGCCGGCGCTGATGTACACACCGCCGCGCCCGGCGCCCGGTGAGTTCGAGCTGCTGGCGCTGGACGTGGGGCAGGGCAGCGCGGTGCTGCTGCGCACCGCGCGGCACAGCCTGCTGTACGACACCGGGCCGCGCTACGGCGCGCAACCCGATGCCGCCGATGCGGGGGACCGTGTGGTGTTGCCGCTGTTGCGCGCGTTGGACGAGCGGCTCGATGCTGTTGTGGTGAGCCACCGCGACAGCGACCACGCGGGCGGCGCAGCCTCGGTGCAGGCGGCGCAGCCACAGGCGCGCTGGCTATCCTCGTACGACGCCGATCCGGCGCGACGCTGCGTGGCGGGCCAGCGCTGGCAATGGGACGGTGTGGATTTCGAAGTCCTGCACCCGCAGCCGGGCGACTACGCGGACGATGGCAGCGCGCGCCTTTCGAGCAACGCCATGTCCTGCGTGTTGAGGGTGAGCAATGGCGCGAGCAGCGCCTGGCTCGGTGGCGACATCGACGCCGCGCGCGAGGTGCGCCTGGCGCTGGCGAGGCCCGAGGAGCGCGCCACCGTGTTGCTGGCGCCGCACCACGGCAGCCAGACCTCCAGCAGCCCGGTGCTGCTCAACACGCTGCAGCCGCGCTGGGTGTTGGTGCAGTCGGGCTACCGCAACCGCTTCGGCCACCCGGCGCCGGCGGTGCTGGAACGCTACGCGCAGCGCGGCATCCGGTGGGTGACTTCGCCGGATTGCGGGGCCGCCACCTGGCACAGTGCCCGGCCCGAGGATGTCTTGTGCCAGCGCGATCGCCATCGGCGGTATTGGCATGCAATGCGATAAAAATAAAGCTTTTATGTAGTTTTGATAAACATATCTATCAAATTGGGCTTGCGCAGCTGAGGTCAAAATGATAAATTAAATTATCAAAATCTTTAAAAAGATCATGATAATGAGCATTGTCCAGGATCTCGAAAACGCCCGCAAGGCGGCCTCGCTCACCCAGGAGGTGCTGGCGCAACGCGCCGGCGTCAGCCGCATGACCGTCTCGCGCATCGAGGCCGGCATGGACCCCCGGCTGTCCACGCTGCAGGAACTGGCACGGGCCATGGGCATGGAGCTGATGCTGGTCCCGCGCGCGCTGCGCCCCGAGGTGGAGGGTTTTCTTCGCTCGGGCGGGCGCGTGCTGGGACAGCCCGCCGGAGCGGGCGCGCCCCGCTCGCTGGTCGACCTGCTGGACAAGGCGCCCTGATGGCGTGGCGCCGATGAGCAGCCCATGAGCACGTCCATCCGCTACCTGCGCCTGTCCTTGCACACGCCGACGGGCGAGAAGCGGCCCATCGGCCACCTCTCCCAGTACGGCGACATCCTGCGCATGTCCTTTGACGGGTCCTACATCGAAGACCCGCGCCGCCCCACGCTCTCCATGAGCCTGCGTGGCGTGGACGATGACGCCACCCGGCAGATCCTGCGCGCACCGCGCGACGAACGCCTGGTGCGCAACGATGGCCACTGGCCGGTGTTCTTCCAGAACCTGCTGCCCGAAGGCCACAACCGCGAACGCCTGGCCGCGCAACGGGGCTGCACCACCGAGGACGAGTTCGAACTGCTGGCCGCCGCCGGGCACGACCTGATGGGGGCGCTGGAGGTCGAGCCCGTGCCGGCGGACGAGGAGATTCCGCAGGCGGTGCGCCACTGGCATGCGGCGCTGGGGCTCGATGTGCTGGAGCCGGGCTTCGTGGAACTGCCGGTGGAGGACGCGGCGTCGCTGCCGGGCATGGTGACGAAGTTCTCCGCCGTGCAGGATGGGCGGCGCTATGTCGTGCGCCGCCATGGCCTGGCCGGCAGCCACATCCTCAAGCTGCCCAGCACCCGGCATCCGGACCTGGTGGAGAACGAATACACCGGCTATCGGCTGTGTGCGGCGCTGGGGCTGGACTGCGCCCGCGCCAGCATCATCACCCGGGAGCAGGCACAACTGCCCGAGCCCGCCACCTTCCCGCACATTCTGGCGGTCGAGCGACTGGACCGCAGGCACGGCCTGCGTGTGCACATGGAGGAGTTCGCCCAGGTGTTGGGCTATGCCCCGAAGCACAAATACGGCAGGGGCATCGAGCGCGATTTCGGCCAGATGCTGCGCCTGCTCAACCAGTACTCGGTGCAGCCGGCCAGGGACACGCGCGAATTCCTCGGCCGCTTCGTCGCCTTCATCCTCATGGGCAACACCGATGCCCACCTCAAGAACTGGGCCCTGCTGTATCCCGACGGCATCGAACCCCAGCTCGCGCCGCTGTACGACCCGGTCTGCGTGAGCGCGTTCTTCTCAGGCCTGCCGCCCGCGGACTATGGCGTCAACCGCGCCATTGATCGCACGCTGCGCGCCTTCACCTGGGAGCAGCTCGGGTCATTGATCGAACGCGCCGGCCTCCTGCGCAAGTCGGTGGTGCTGCGCCACTGCAAAGACCTCGTCAAGGTGGCGCGCGCCGACTGGCCCGCGCTGCTGGCCGATGCACCGCCGAACGTTCGGGAGGAAGTCGGTGCGCGCCTGCAGGGCGGCGTGGCGCTGACCGCCTGAGCGAGCTGGCGCGCCGGCTGAATTCGAGCGCTGGGGTCGCGAAACCCCATTCCTGGCCCAGTCCTTGCTATGCTGTGCCCAGGAGAAAAAGCCCATGAGCAGACCGATGTTCGACGAAATGAATGCCTCGCCCAGCGAGGTCAGGGCCCACTACCAGAGCTATGCCAAGTGGCTGGCGCAGCAGCCCGACGACGTCATGGCGGCGCGGCGCGAAGAAGCCGAGATGATCTTCCGGCGCGTCGGCATCACTTTTGCGGTGTACGGCGCCAAGGACGAGGACGGCTCGGGTACCGAGCGGCTGATTCCCTTCGACCTGATACCGCGTGTGATTCCCGCCCATGAGTGGCAGAGCATGGAAGAAGGCCTGGTGCAGCGCGTGACCGCGCTCAACCGCTTCATCCACGACGTCTACCACGATCAGGAAATCATCAAGGCCGGCATCATCCCGGCGGACCAGATCTTCCAGAACGCGCAGTTCCGCCCCGAGATGATGGGCGTGGATGTGCCGCACCAGATCTATTCACACATCTCGGGCATCGACATCGTGCGCGCCCCCAATGCCGACGGCGTGGGCGAGTACTATGTGCTGGAGGACAACCTGCGCGTGCCCAGCGGCGTGAGCTACATGCTCGAAGACCGCAAGATGATGATGCGGCTGTTCCCCGAACTCTTCGGCGAGAACCGCGTGGCACCGGTCGCGCACTACCCCGACCTGCTGCTCGAAACCCTGCGCGCGGTCAGCCCGGCCACCACGGCCGAGCCCACGGTGGTGGTGCTCACGCCCGGCATGTACAACAGCGCGTACTTCGAGCACGCCTTCCTGGCGCAGCAGATGGGCATCGAACTGGTCGAGGGCCAGGACCTGTTCGTCAAGGACAACTTCGTCTACATGCGCACCACGCGCGGCCCCCGGCGCGTGGACGTGATCTACCGCCGCGTCGACGATGACTTCCTGGACCCTTCGGTGTTCCGCCCCACCTCCACGCTGGGCTGCGAGGGCCTGCTGGGCGTGTACCGCAGCGGCAATGTCGCGATCTGCAATGCGGTGGGCACCGGTGTGGCCGACGACAAGTCGATCTACCCCTACGTGCCCAAGATGATCGAGTTCTACCTCGGGCAGAAGCCGATCCTCAACAACGTGCCCACCTACATGGGCCGCGACGCCGAAGACCTCAAGTACATGCTGGCCCACATGAAGGACCTGGTGGTCAAGGAGGTGCATGGTGCCGGCGGCTACGGCATGCTGGTCGGACCGGCGTCCACCAAGGCCGAGATCGAGGACTTTCGCAAGGCCGTGGTGGCCAACCCCGGCGGCTACATCGCCCAGCCCACGCTCTCGCTCTCCACCTGCCCAACCTATGTGCAAAGCGGCGTGGCACCGCGCCACATCGACCTGCGCCCCTTCGTGCTCAGCGGCAAGGAGGTGCAGATGGTGCCCGGGGGCCTCACGCGCGTGGCGCTCAAGGAAGGCTCGCTGGTGGTCAACTCGTCGCAGGGCGGTGGCACCAAGGACACCTGGGTTCTGGAAGATTGATCAAAGGGACTATCCATGCTTTCGCGCACCGCCGACCACCTCTTCTGGATGTCCCGCTACACCGAGCGCGCGGAGAACACCGCCCGCATGCTGGACGTCAACTACCAGACCTCGCTGCTGCCGCAGTCCGCCGCCGTGGCCCAGGTGGGCTGGGAAGGCCTGCTCATCATCAGCGAGCTGATGCCAAGCTACACCGCCAAGTACGGCCAGGCCATCACGCCACGCAACGTGATCGACTTCATGGTGCGTGACGAAGCCAATCCGTCGAGCATCTACACCTGCCTGAAGGCCGCGCGCGAGAACGCCCGCGCGGTGCGCGGCGCGCTCACCACCGAATTCTGGGAAACGCAGAACCAGACCTGGCTCGAACTGAATCGCATGGTCAAGAGCAAGAATTTCGAGCGCGACCCCAGCGAATTCTTCGAGTGGGTCAAGTTCCGCTCGCATCTCTCGCGTGGCGTGGCCATCGGCACCATGCTGCAGGACGAGGCCTTCCACTTCTACCGCATGGGCACCTTCCTGGAGCGCGCGGACAACACCGCGCGCCTGCTCGATGTGAAATTCCACGCTGTGCACAGCGACTTCTTCGGCGCCGCCAGCGAGCTCGATCAGGAATACGACTTCTACCACTGGAGCGCCATCCTGCGATGCGTCAGCGGCTTCGAGGTCTACCGCAAGGTCTACCGCGACGTGATCACGCCCGAGCGCGTGGCCGAGCTGCTGATCCTGCGCGCCGACATGCCGCGCAGCCTGGCCGCCAGCCTGAACGAGGTGGTCAACAACCTGGCCGTGGTGTCGAACGAGCACTCGGCCGAAACCCTGCGCCGCGCCGGCAAGCTCAAGGCCGACCTGCAGTACGCGCGCATCGACGAGATCCTCTCCACCGGTCTGCACGCTTTCCTGACGCAATTCCTGGACCGGGTGAACGAACTCGGCGGGCGCATCAGCCAGGACTTCCTCGTGCCCTCGCACTGAGCTGGTCGCTGGCTCAGCCTTTGGCCTTCAGTGTCTGCACCATCAATTCGAACAGCGCATCCACCGCCTTCAGGGCGCGCGAGGCCTGGCTGCGGTACAGCGCCACATCCATCGACGCGAGCGCTGGCAGTCCCTGGCGTTCACCCAGGATGGCGAGGTGCGCCGGCACGCTGCAGCGTGTGAGCACGGCCACCGCCAGGCCGCTCTCCACCGCCGCGAGCTGCCCCGCGAGACTGGAACTGTTGTAGACCACGCGGTGGGCGCGCCGCTGCGCGGCGAGCGCCGCGATGGTTGCGCGGCGCGCCAGGCTGGCGGCCTCGTACACCGCGATCGGCAGTGGATCGCGTCGCCAGACCTCGAACTGCGGAGCGCCCACCCAGACCAGTGGCTCCTGGAACAGCAGCGTGCCGCGCGTGGCCTTGTCGCGCGAGATCAGGGCGATGTCGATCTCGCCGCGCCGCACCCGGGGAATGAGTGCGGTTGACTGTTCGCAGTTGAGTTCGATCTCCACGCCCACATGGCGGCTGGCGTAGCTGCGCAGCACCGGCGTGAGGTACTTGCCGGCGTAGTCGTCCGGCACACCCAGACGCACGCGGCCCGACAGCACCGGCCCGTGCAGCGCCTCCAGCGCCTCGCTGTGCAGCGCCAGCATGCGCCGCGCATGACCCAGCAGCTCGGTGCCGGTGGGCGTGAGCTCGAGGTGGCGTGGGCCGCGCAGGAGAACCGCCCGGCCCACCGCATTCTCCAGCTTGCGGATCTGCATGCTCACCGCGGGTTGCGAGCGGTGCACCCGCGGCGCGGCCGCCGACAGCGAGCCGCCATCCACCACGGCGACGAAGGCGCGCAGCCAGTCCAGTTGCAGGTCGGTGTGGGTCATGGTTTTCAATCATTCGATTATCGAAAGACCAAGATTTTATTTATCCGCTGTACAGAACCAACGCGCCAACCGACCATCGGCGCATGACCACCTCTGCCTCGCTGTCAGCCACCACCTCTGGCGACTCCCACGCTGCGCGCGAGCGCGGCGGCCTGTGGCTGATGGTCGCGGGAGGTGCGATGCTCGGCACGCTGGGCATTTTTCTGGAGGAGGCGGGCCAGAGCCCCTTCATGGCCGTGTGGTTCCGCTGCGCGTTTGGCCTGCTTGCGCTCACCGCATGGTTCGCCGCCACGCGCCGATGGCACGAGCTCCGGTTGAGCGGCGCGGCGCGCGTCGCCGCGGTGAGTGCCGGTGTGCTCGCGGTGGTCAACTGGTTGCTGTTCTTCGAGGCCATCGAACGAACCTCCATCGGCGTGGCCACCGTCGTCGTGCACGTGCAGCCCTTTCTGGTCATGGCCTTTGGCGCCTGGTGGTGGAAAGAGCGCGTCAGCCCCGCGCAGGGCATCGCCGCGCTGGCCGCGCTGACTGGTCTGGCGCTGGCATCGGGCTGGCTCGATGGCGCCCTGACCGGCGCGGGCGGCTCGTCCCGCTATCTCGGAGGCATCGCACTGGCCTTGCTCAACTCGGTGGGGTATGCCGCGCTCACCCTCATTGCGTTGCGCGCGCGCAGCGTGAGCCCGCTTGCGCTGGCCTGGTGGCAGTGCTCGGTGGGCGCCGTGGCGCTGGTGTGGTGGCCCCTGACGCAGGGCTGGCCCGCAGCCGGGCCGGCCTGGGCCTGGCTGGCCGGCATGGGTGTGATTCACACCGGATTCGCCTACATGGTGCTCTATGCTGGAGTGGCCCGCTTGAGCGCGGGCCGGGTGGCGGCGCTGCAGTTCGTCTACCCGGCAACAGCGGTCGCGGTGGAATGGCTGGTGTATGGCCGGGCCCTGAGCGCCAGCCAGTTGCTGGGCGTGGGCGCGATGCTCGTGGCTCTGGGTGTGGCGGGCGCGGAACGGACGCGCAGGCTCTGAGGAGGGTCAAAAAACCCGCTCCGCTGGTCGCAAAAGTCACGGACGGCCGCTGGCAGACGCCGGGGAGGTGATCAAATCGCTCTATGCTGCCCGACGGGCTGGCGCCAGAGCCTCCAGGACGGGCCCGCCCACGAAGAAGATGCCATCACCGGAGGCGACATGGCCAGCGATCTCGACACGGTAAGGGTGCTGCGCGCCCTGTTCAACGACATGCCCCGGGCTCCCCAGGGTCTCTCGCCCGAGCAGACCATGGCCTGGGTCCAGCAGTCAATGACGGACTACGCGGGCGGCGACATGGCCTACATGCTCGAACACGTCACGCGCAGCTCCATGCTCGACATCGTGCTGCGCCTGCGCGAGGACGGTTACCTCAAGAACGACGCCGCCTTCACCGAAACCGTGGACCTGCTCTCCACCCCGGCAGGCCGCAAGACCTTCATGGACCGCTGCATCCAGGCGCAGAAAAGCGCCGACGCCACTTCGCGCCTGATCCACCGCGCCAAGCGCTCGTGGACCGACCCGCTGCCCCTGTTCAGTTCCGACCCCGGCACCCTCGAACGCTTCGTGCGCGGCGAACTCTCGGGCCCCGGTCCGCTGTACGCCGAGTACCAGGCGCGCGAGGACGTGCGCGAAGTCGGCGTGCTGGCGCAGGCGCCTGACGGCATCCACGAGTTTTCCTGGGGTTTTGTCGTCGAAGACCAGGGCGCCTGGGTGTTCTACCTGGCCGACGTCTGGCGCCGTGGCACCGTGGGCTGCTTCGACCGTTTCCTGAGCGCGTGGCAGCAGATGACGCTGGCGGATCACGCCACCGCCGCACCGGCCGCGCCCGCGCGGGAAGACCAGGACCACAACGCCCACGACGGCAGCAGCGCCCAGGCCCTGGCCGGTTTGCCCCCCGTGCCCAATGGCCTGGTGATGGAAGACGGCATCGCGACCTTCAGCAGCCTCTCGCTGCTGGCCGCTGGCCCCATGAACCGCCCCGAACTGCGGCGCTGGATCGGTGAAGTCTTCATCGACCGCATGCTGCCGACCATGGCCGCGCGGGTGGTGGATGCGGACTACGACTTTCCGTTGCTGGCGGGGGTGTCGGCGCATTGATGCCGGCACGGCTTCGTCATCGCTCGCCGAGCGTCTCCCGCACGGCCTCTCCCAGTTCGATCACCGCCAACGCGTAGTAGCTGCTCCAGTTGTAGCGCGTCACCACATAGAAATTCTCGGTGCCGGCGATGTAGGTGGACGGTGCGCCCGCGTTCTCCAGCTCCACCAGGGCGAGTTTGCCGCTGTGCTGTGGCGCCAGGGGGCTTTCGATCCGCACGCCCTTTTCGTTGAACGTTTCCACGCTGAAGCTGGGCAGGATGTCTGGCGCGAGCAGGGTGGCCAGGTCCTGCGGGCTCTGGTTGGGGTCGAAGCGCACAGGGTAGTGCGTGGGCAGGCCGGGTTGCCAGCCGAAGGCCTTGAAGTAGTTGGCCACCGAACCGATCACGTCGGCCTGGCTGTTGAACAGGTCGACCCTGCCGTCGGCGTCAAAATCGATGGCGTACTTGGTCCAGCTGCTGGGCATGAACTGGGGCCAGCCCATGGCGCCGGCGTAGCTGCCCAGGTAGCTCGCGGGGTCGGTGCCGGTGCGTTCGGCCAGGCTCAGAAACTGTTCCAGTTCGTCGCGAAAGAAGGCGCTGCGCGTGGCCGCACGCGGGTGGCTCTCCGGGAAGTCGAAGGAGAGCGTGGCCAGCGCGTCGATGACGCGGAAGTTGCCGGTGTGCCGGCCATACAGCGATTCCACGCCGATCACACCGACGATGAGGCTGGCGGGCACACCGTACTGGTCTTCAGCGCGCGCGAGCGCCTCGCGGTTGTCTTCCCAGAAGCGCTGGCCGGCGCGCAGGCGCACGGGTTCGATGAAGCGCGCGCGGTAGGCGGCCCAGTTTTTGGGGGTGCCGCTGGGTGCGGGCTGCATGAGGCGGATGACGGCAGGAATGCGCTGCGCGGCGCCGAGATGCTGGCGCACCCAGGCGGGGTCGAGATCGCGGCGCCCGGCCAGGTCGCGGGCGAAGGCCATCGCGGCGTCGCTTTGTGCGTAGTTGAAGGCTGCTGCGGTGGGTGAGGCGCCTGGCCGCGTTTTGGCGGGCGACTGCGCGAGGGTGGTGGTGGCACTGGCAACGACGAGCAGGCTGGTGGCGATGCAGGCCAGGGCGCGGCGCGGGAGGCGAAGGGACATGCGGGGGAGCGAGGTTCAACGGGACGCGGTAATGGGGCGGGGCCAGGCCAGTTGCCGGAACTCGCGTTGCAGCGTGGCCAGGGTGTTCATGTCCGGCGAGGCGGGACGGGCGTAGCGCTGCGCTTCGAGCCGGAGCAGCCATTGTGCAACGCCTTGCGCGGCCGCGTCATCGCCGCTCCATCGCTGCTGTATGTGTCGTGCCAGTTCGCGGGGCGGGGTGTGCTCGGCGCTGTCCACGCCCAGGGCTTTGAGCTTGAGGCGCGCGCGGCGCAGCAACCGAAGCCAGGGGTCGTGTTGCTGGCGTTCCCACAGCGTCCAGGCCGCGCCGAGCAGGCTCGCGATCACCACCACCCCGAGGAGGACATAGGCCAGGTCGGTCCAGCTCGGGGACTTGAAACCGAGGTTGCGCAGCAGGTCGAGCTGGCTGCCCTGGGTGTAGTTCAGCACCCACTGGTTCCAGCTGTTGTTGAGCGCTTCCCAGGCCGCGCGCAGCTGGGCGGACAGGTTGGGCGTGAGGTTGCGGATCGCGCCGGCAATGGCGCCCTCGGGCGCGCGCAGGCGCTCGAACGCGCCGATGCGGCCCGGGGCCACGGCCGAGGTGGGGTCCACGCGCACCCAGCCCTGGCCGGCCAGCCAGACCTCCGTCCAGGCATGGGCGTCGCGTTGGCGCACCGTCCAGTAGCCGTCCAGCCCGTTGAGTTCGCCGCCCTGGTAGCCGGTGACGATGCGTGCCGGGATGTCGAGCGCGCGCATCAGGACGACGAAGCTGCTGGCAATGTGCTCGCAGAAACCGGCGCGAACGTCGAACCAGAACTCGTCGGCCGTGTCGCGCCCATACACGCCAGGGGTGAGCGTGTAGCTGTAGCCCCCGGTGCGCAGCCGCTCCATCACCGTCCGGATGAGGCGGGGGTTCGCTTCGGCGCCCGTACCGTGTTCGCGCCGCAGCTGTTGCGCCAGCGCGAGCGTGCGCGGGTTGTAGCCCGGCGGTAGGGCCACATGGTCCTGCAGGGCCAGGGCGGGTTCGAGCGGGCCGTGGCGAAAGGTGGTGTGGCTCTCGGCGCGGTACCGCACCAGGCTGTTCATGGGCCGGTTGGTGATCCACTGCAGGTCGTCGTTCATGCGCACGCGCGCGCCCGGCACCTCGGGCGCCTGCGTGGCCGCTTCCAGCAGGAACAGCCAGGGCCGGCGGTGCGGTTCCATGGTCACCTCGTAGCGCACAGGCTCGCCCGCCACGCTCAGGTTGGCGGGCAGGCTCAGGCGCGTGGGAAATTCGGAGCGCACAGGGCGCCATTCGACGCCGTCGAAATCGCTCAGCACGGGGCCGCGAAAGTACAGCTGGCCCGGCGGTGGCGGCGTGCCGTCGAATCGCAGGCGCAGCGCGATGCTGTCGTCGAGCACCAGCTCGGCGATCTGGCCCACGCGCATCTGGGCCGAGAGACCGCTGCGCCCGGTGTCGCTCTGCGAGGGCACACCCCATAGCGGCGCCAGGCGCGGAAAAAGCAGGAACAGCACCAGCATGATGGGCGCGCCCATGGCGGCCATGCCGGCGGCGATGCGCGCGGCTTGCACCAGCGAAGGCCGGCCCACCGGCATGTGGGCGTTGACCAGCGCGGTGAGCAGGCCCAGTAGCGCCAGCAGGATGCCGGCCGCGGTGAGCAGGGACTGCGAGTAGAAGAAGTGGGTGAGCAGGGTGAAGAAGGCCAGGAAGAAGATCACGAAGGCGTCGCGCCGCGCGCGCATCTCCAGCGTCTTGAGCGTCAGCAGCACGACGATGAGCGTGACGCCGGCGTCCTGCCCCAGCACGGTACCGTGGGTGGCCCAGGTGGCCAGCAGCGTGAGCAGCAACAGGCCCAGGCGCCAGGGCCAGCCGGGCAGTGGCAGGCCACGCAGCGCGAGCACGGCGCGCCAGACCAGCACCCCCGCAGTCAGCGCGCTGCACCACCACGGAACGTGGCCCACCTGCATGCCGACCACCCAGGCCACCACGGCGAGCAAGAAGAGCACGTCGCGCGTCTCGCGGGGCAGAGAAGTCAGGGACAGGGTGGCCATGTCAGCGGACGCGAGGGCGCGAGGTGACACAATCCAGGGCAGCCGTGGAACTGGCTTCGCCAGGCCACAGGCTGCGTCCCCCTCCCGCAGGCGAGGGGGAAGACGCGAAGCGGCGCAGGGGGTGATTCATACCAGCGCCAACGCCTCCAGGCAGCGCGCGCGGTGCGCCGGGCCCTGGTCGGGCGCGAGTTCGCGCGCGGGCAGGCGCAGGCCGTAGTCCAGCCCGAGGCGGTCGGCCATGAGCACCCAGGCGGTCAGGCGCGAGAGGCGTGCTTCCAGGCCGCTGTGGCCGCACTGCGCGTGGTCCAGCCAGAGCTGCTGGCGCTGGGTGGAGAGTGCGTCGCGACTCACCAGTTCATCGCGCCCGGCCGCAAAGGCCTGGGCGGCCTTCTTCCACACCACCGCTTTCAGGGGGTCGCCGCGCCGGTAGCTGCGCACGCCATCGAATTCGCCCGTGCTCTGCACGCGTGCGCTGCCCGAGCTGCCCGCCTGCGGCTCGCCCGGTGGCAGGGGCGGCGGATGGCTTTCGGGCTCGGGGTACACCAGCACGGTGGACGCCGGGCGCCACACCGTCCAGACGCGGAAGGTGCCCAGGGGAAACAGTGTGAGCGCGGTCAGCGCGGGAAGCGCGTGCAGGCCGCGACCGGGCACCGACCAGCTCACCTGCAGGGTGGCGCTGCCTTGCGCGGGCACGTCCGTCCAGGCCAGGGGCGCGTGGGCCAGGTCGACGCCGATCACGCCCATGCCGATGCCGTAGCGGATGCGCGTGCGTTCGCTGGAGAGGCGGATGTCCAGCGTGGCCGCCTGCCCCGCGTGCACGGGCCCGGGAGCGTCCAGGTGCAGGGTGGTGCCGCGCAGGTTGCCGTGGCACACGTGCATGCCCACCACCGCGCTGCCCGCCAGCAGGAAGGTCAGCAGATAACCCAGGTTGAGCTGGTAGTTGATGCTGGCCACGAGCAGCAGCACCAGCGTGAGCGCCAGCATCCAGCCCGCCCGCGTGGGCAGGATGTAGACATTGCGCTGGGTCAGCGTGAGGGTGTCGCGGCGCGGCAGGCGGTTGTGCCACCAGGTCCGGATGCGGGCGCGAACCTTGAGGACGCTCACGGCAGGGGAACGGCTTCCAGCATGGCCCGCACCTGCTCGACCGGGCCACGCCCGGCGTCGCGAACCGGGGTCAGGCGGTGCGCCACCGTCTGCGGAAGGATGGCGGCGATGTCGTCGGGTGCCACGTAGTCGCGCCCGCTCAGGTAGGCCTGTGCCTTGGCCGACCGCACCACGGCCAGTGCCGCACGTGGCGACAGGCCTTGCGCAAACCAGCGCCCGCTGCGCGTGGCGGCCACCAGATCCTGCAGGTACTCGAGCACCGGGTCGGCGGTGTGCACCTGGCCCACTGTGCGTTGCAGGTCGGCCAGGTCGGCCAGCGTGAGGGCGGGAGGCATGTGGTCGAGCATGTCGCGCCGGTCCTGGCCGCGCAGCAGCTCGCGTTCGGCGGCGCGGTCGGGGTAGCCGATGGACAGGCGCATGTGGAACCGGTCCAGCTGGGACTCGGGCAGGGCGTAGGTGCCCAGTTGGTCGTGCGGATTCTGCGTGGCAATCACGAAGAAGGGCTCGGGCAGGGCGCGCGTCTCGCCTTCCACGGTGACCTGCTTCTCCTCCATGGCTTCGAGCAGCGCGCTCTGTGTCTTGGGGCTGGCGCGGTTGATTTCGTCGGCCAGCAGCACCTGGGCAAACACCGGCCCCGGGTGGAACACGAAATCCTCGCGCCCGCGCTCGTAGACCGACACGCCCACCAGGTCGCTGGGCATGAGGTCGGCCGTGAACTGCACACGCGAGAACTGCAGGCCGAAGGAGCGCGCCAGCGCGTGCGCCAGCGTGGTCTTGCCGACGCCCGGCACGTCCTCGATCAGCAGGTGGCCACCCGCCAGCAGGCAGGCCACGCAGTCCGACACCTGCTGCGATTTGCCCACGATCACCGTGTTAAGCTGGCTCAGCAGCAGTTGGATTCTTGTGTCGGCTTGCATGCCGCGAACCATACCGTAAAACCGCCATGGGACAGGCCACCGGATATTTCACCCACCAGGCATGCTGGAGGCACGAGATGGGCGCCGGCCACCCGGAATGCCCGCAGCGCCTGGACGCCATCGAGGACCGCCTGCTCATCAGCGGCCTGGACATCGCGCTGGAGCGCCGCGAGGCGACCGCCGCGGCCATCGCCGACCTCGAACTCGCCCACAGCCGCATGCATCTGGCCGCGCTGCGTGGCCTGAGCGAACAGCTGCGCGAGGACATGGCCGCTGGCGGCCCCGGGCACGCGCAGGTGGACCCTGACACCTCCATCAACACCCACAGCTGGGACGCGATCCTGATGGCCGCGGGCGCAGCGATTGACGCAACCGACGCGGTCATGGCCGGCGAACTGGCCAATGCCTTCTGCGCGGTGCGCCCGCCCGGGCACCACGCCACGCGCAACCAGGCCATGGGCTTCTGCTTCGTCAACAACGTGGCCGTGGCCGCGAAGTACGCGCTGGAGCGCCATGGTTTGAAGCGCGTGGCCATCGTGGACTTCGACGTACACCACGGCAATGGCACCGAGGACATCGTCGCAGGCGACGAGCGCATCCTCATGTGCAGCTTCTACCAGCATCCGTTCTATCCTCTGTGCGAGCACTCGACCGCGAGCAACCTCGTCAACCTGCCGGTGCCGGCCTACACCAAGGGCATGGACATCCGCGAGCTGGTCGACATGATGTGGCTGCCCCGGCTGGAAGCGCACAGGCCGCAGATGCTCTTCATCAGCGCGGGATTCGACGCCCATCGCGAGGACGACATGGCACAGCTGGGCCTGGTGGAGAACGACTATGCCTGGCTCACCGAGCGCATCAAGGAAGTGGCGCAACGCCACGCGAAGGGCCGCATCGTGAGCTGCCTGGAAGGTGGTTATGCGCTCAGCGCACTGGGCCGCAGCGTGGAGGCACACCTGCGTGTGCTGGCCGGCGTCTGAGCCACTGGACGCCCCGGAGCGCGGCAGATAATGCGCTCCATGACGGACTCCAACCCCCCAGACCCGATCAATGATTCGCCGATGCTGCAGGCGCGCGACGCGCGTGGTGTGTACACGCTCACGCTGAACACGCCGCGCAGTTTCAATGTGCTGTCCGAGGCCATGTTGACGGCCTTGCAAGGCGCGCTGGAAGGTGTCGCGGCCGACCCGCAGGCGCGTCTGGTGGTGATCGCCGCCAGCGGTCGCGCGTTCTGCGCCGGGCATGACCTCAAGCAGATGCGGGCGACGCCCGAGCTGGGCTATTACCAGCGTCTGTTCGCGCAGTGTTCTCGCCTGATGCTCACCATCCGCCAGCTGGAGGTGCCGGTGATCGCGCGCGTGCAAGGGCTGGCCACGGCCGCGGGCTGCCAGCTGGTGGCGCAATGCGACCTGGCGGTGGCCAGCGACAACGCGACCTTCGGCGTCAACGGCATCGATGTCGGCCTGTTCTGCGCCACGCCGGGCGTGGCCCTCTCGCGCAACATCCTGCCCAAGCAGGCGATGGAGATGCTGCTCACGGGGGATTTCGTCTCGGCCGCAGAAGCCCGCGCCCGCGGGTTGGTCAATCGCGTGGTGGCGCCGGACGCGCTAGACGCCGAAGTCGCCGCGCTGGTCGACCGGATCCTGGCCAAACCGCGCGAGGCCCTGGCCATGGGCAAGGCTTTGTTCTACCGCCAGCTTGAGACCGGCATCGCGTCGGCCTACCAGCTCGCGGGCCAGAGCATGGCCTGCAATATGGTTCACGCGGTGGCACAGGAGGGCGTGCAGGCCTTCATCGACAAACGGCCTCCCGCATGGCGCGCCTGACGCGGGCCCATCACATCAACCACCTGTCTGCGCCACTCCATGGACTCCACTTCCAATCCCAAGCCGATCGATGACTTCGGTCTGTGGCTGGCCGGCTTCGCCCAGCCCACGGTGCTGGTCGAACTGGCCGCGCTGGCGGTCTGCGTCGCGATGGCCTGGTCGCTCAGCTGGGCACTGCGTCGCGCGCTGGGCATGCAGGACGACAAGTCGTCGGTGCTGTTCGGTCGGCGCCTGATCGATGGCGTGATGTTTCCGCTCGCACTGCTCACGCTCGGCTACATTGCGCGCGCACTGGTCACCAAATTCCTGCCGCTGGCGGCGTTCAAGGTGGCCATTCCGGTGCTGGTTTCTCTGGTGGTCATCCGCGTGGGCGTGAAAGTGCTGCAGGTGGCGTTCGCCACAGCGCCCTGGGTGCGCGTGCTCGAGCGCACCATCTCCTGGGTCGCCTGGCTGGCCATGGTGCTGTGGGTGAGCGGCCTGCTGCCGGTGGTGCTGGCCGAGCTTGACAACATCAGTTGGAAGATCGGTGCGACCACGCTGAGCTTGCGCACCTTGCTCGAAGGCATCATCACCGCGGGTGCGGTGCTCATCCTCTCGCTGTGGGTGTCATCGGCGATCGAGACGCGGCTGCTGCGCAAGGCCGTGGGCGGCGACCTTTCGCTGCGCAAGGCGGTGAGCAACGCCACGCGCGCGCTGCTTATGTTCCTCGGTCTCATCATCGCGCTGTCGGCGGTGGGTATCGATCTCACTGCGCTGTCGGTGCTGGGCGGCGCAATCGGTGTGGGCATCGGTTTCGGCCTGCAGAAGCTGGCCTCGAACTACGTCAGCGGTTTCGTCATCCTGGCCGAGCGCAGCATGCGCATTGGCGACAACGTGCGCGTGGACAACTTCGAGGGACGCATCACCGACATCAATGCGCGCTACACGGTGATTCGATCGACCACGGGCCGCGAATCCATCGTGCCCAACGAGTTGCTGATCATCAATCGGGTGGAGAACCTCTCGCTTGCCGACAACCGCCTGTGGCAGTCCACCGTGGTCTCGGTGGCCTACGACAGCGACGTGGAGCTTGTGATGCGGTTGCTGACCGATGCCGTGGCCGAGCACGAGCGCGTGCTCAAGGACCCGGGGCCGTCGGCGGCGCTGTCGAACTTTGGCGCGGACGGACTGGAATTCACGCTGGGCTACTGGATCGCCGACCCGGAGAACGGCACGCTCAACATCCGCTCGCTGGTCAACCGCAGCATCCTGTCGGCGCTGCGGGCGAACGGCATCGAGATTCCGTACCCGCAGCGCGTGCTGCACATGGTGTCCGCGCCCGCGCTCACACCCGAGCCGCCCGCGGATTTAGCGGGCCATGAAGCCCGGTAGCCACAGCGCGATGGCCGGGAAGGCGATCAGGATGCCCAGGCGCACGATGTCGGCCAGCACGAAGGGCCATACGCCGCGGTAGATCGCCCCGAGCTTGACCTGGGGCAGCAGCGAGTTGATGACGAACAAGTTGAGCCCCACCGGGGGCGAGATCATGCCGATCTCCACGATGGTGACGATCAGGATGCCGAACCACACGGGATCGAAGCCCAGCCCGGTGATGACGGGGAAGAAGACCGGTATGGTCAGCAGCACGATGGCCAGCTCCTCCATCACCATGCCCAGCGCGAGGTAGACGCCCATCATCACCACCACGACCATCACCGGATGCGGGCTGAACTGCAGCACGAAGTCGCGCAGGTCCGCCGGCATGGTGGTGAAGTTGATGAAGTTGGTGAAGATCATCGCGGCGATCAGGATGGTGAACAGCATCGCCGTGGTGCGCGAGCTCTCGACGAGGATGTCCACCAGCACGCGCGGCGTGAGCGAGCCACGCAGCAGCGCAAAGAAAAAGGCGCCCGCTGCGCCCACGCCGGCGCCCTCGGTGGCCGTGAACACGCCACCGTAGATGCCGCCGATGACCAGCGCGAACAGCACGGCCACGCCCCAGATGCCGCGGATGGCGGCCAGGCGCTGGCGCCAGCTGAATCGCTCGGCCGGTGGGCCCGCGGCAGGGTCGCGCCAGGTGACGAACACCACACCCAGGCACAGGCAGGTGATGGCCACCAGACCCGGCAGGATGCCGGCAATGAACAGCTTGCCGATGTCCGTCTCGGTGATGATGCCGTAGATGACCAGGATGGTGGACGGCGGGATCAGGATGCCCAGCGTGCCGCCCGAGGCGATGGCACCCGTGGCCAGCGTGTCCTTGTAGCCGTGTGCCTTCATTTCCGGGTAGGCCACGCGCGCCATGGTCGCTGCCGTGGCAATGGAGGAGCCGCAGATGGAGCCAAAGCCACCTGACGCAATGATGCTGGCCATGGCCAGGCCGCCCTTGCGGTGTCCCACGAAGGCATTGGCCGCCGTGTACAGCTCCTTGGCCATGCCCGCGCGCGCCACCAGGTTGCCCATCAGCACAAACAGCGGAATGACCGATAGCACGTAATGGAATCCGGTCTCGAAGATGACCTGGCTGGTGCTGGCGTAGGCAGGCTGCCAGCCGCGCAGCAACCCCATGCCGACGATGCCGGCGATGGTCATCGCCACGGCCAGCGGAATGCGCAGAAAGGCCATCGCGAAGACGGCCAGGAAACCCAGCACGGCCTCGATCATGATGGCATCCCTTCATCGGCCACGGGCGCGGGGTGATGGGGCGAGGGCACCGGCACCGTGACGAAGACGAACAACAGGTGCACCAAGGCCGTGAGCAGCAGGAACAGCGCCATCATCCAGGCCACGGGCGCGATCGAGAGCTGCAGGTGCACGGTGATGTCGCCGTACTCCATGAAGCGTTCGGCGCGGGTGGTCATGAGATAGGCCAGGAAACCGAACACCGCCGCGCACACCAGGTTCACCAGGCGCGCCTGGATCGAACGCAGCCAGCCGGGGATGAAGGCGTCCAGCGAGTCGAAGACCACGTGTTCGCCTCGCCAGGACACCAGCGGCATGGCGCCGAAGATCACCACGACCATCAGGATCTCGGTGATCTCCAGACCGCCCGGCACCGAATGGCTGAAGAAGCGGCGGCCGGTGACATCCACGAGGGTGAGCCACATGATGGAGAACAGGGCCATGGCCGCCATGAGACCGGCGGACCAGCGCAGCATGCGCTCGAGCAACTTGAGCATGATGGAGAGTCTTGATGTGAAAAGGCCGGCGGGCATCTAGCTCCGCCGGCCGCTGACGGCTGGTGGGGTGGGCGCGTGGCCTTACTTCACCTTGGCGATTTCAGCACGGAACTCGGCCAGCACCGCCTTCGGGTTTTTCAGGCCCTTGACCTGGGCGGCGGCGGCCCACTTGGTTTCCAGGTAGTCCTGCTTGTCGGCGACCGCTTTCACGAACGCCTTGTCGGCCATGACGCGCGCGACGCCCTGTGCCTTCTGCAGCTCGCGGCTGGCAGCGTCCACCTTGTCCCAGCCTTCGCCGAACATGCGCGCGGCCGTTTCGCCCGAGATCTTGTCCACCACCGCCTTGTCCTGCGCCGACAGCGCGTTGTATTTGCCCTGGTTCATCATGAAGACGAAGCTGGTGTTGTAGAGGCCACCGGGGAAGGTGGTGGCGTGCTTGATCATGCTGAGCTTGAACGAGGCCACCGATTCGTCGGGGAAGAAGGTGCCATCCATCACGCCGGTGGAAAGCAGTTCGAATGACTCGGGCGCCGGCTTGAGCGTGGTGTTCCAGCCCATGGCCTTGGAGAGTTCATTGATGTTGCCGCCACCGATACGGAACTTGAGCGACGCCGCGTCCGCCGCCGACGTCACGGGCTGCTTGCTGTTGAAGATGATGCCCGGGCCGTGCGTGAACACGGCCAGCGCCTTCACGCCACGGTGTTCACCCAGCGGCGCGAAGTACTTGCTGTAGATGCGCTGGTAGGCCACCGAGGTGGCGGTGGCGTTGTCGCCCAGGAACGGGAACTCCGCCACCTGGGTGTTGATGAAGCGGCCCGGCGTGTAGCCATCCACCGTGTAGGAAATGTCGGCCAGGCCGTCGCGCACGGCGTCGAAGGTGCCGGGTGCGGCCGTCACGCCCTTGGGCAGGATGTTGCACTTCATACGCCCCGCGCTGTCCTTCTCCAGCAGGTCGCACCAGTTCTTCTGCACGGTGCTCAGCGTGTGCGTGGGCGGCAGCCAGCTGGAGACGGTGAACACGGTCTGGGCCGAGGCCGCGCCGGCTGCGAGCACGGTGGTGGACAGGGCAGCGGCAAACAGGTGGCGGGATTTCATGCGGCAACTCCGGGTAGGGGATTAATAATTAACATATTAAGTAAAAGCAGGCTTACTCAATATAAGCAATTACCCGGGAACGCCGTCCCCAGACTTACCCGAATTGCCCGACCGATTGGTTGGTTAATGGTCGTTCAGGCGACAGTCGAGGATGGGCGATTGACGTGCCTTGGTCGTGATGGGGGAATCCCCTATAATCAAAAAATAGCACGACCGTTCGTTTTACTCCCCTGTGCCTGTCATTTGCCCGCGCAAGCGTCCGCACACGGAGGCATACAATTCCCGAGTTGACGTGCACGTCAATTCGTGGCGCCCATTTTTCCAATCATCCAGGAGCAAACCAGCATGAAGGTCATCGTCCCCGTCAAACGCGTGGTGGATTACAACGTCAAGGTGCGCGTCAAGAGCGACGGCAGTGGCGTGGACATCGCCAACGTGAAGATGAGCATGAACCCGTTTGACGAGATCGCGGTGGAAGAAGCGGTTCGTCTGAAGGAAAAAGGCGTGGTTACCGAGGTGATTGCCGTCTCCTGCGGTGTCACGCAGTGCCAGGAGACGCTGCGCACGGCCATGGCCATCGGCGCGGACCGCGCCATCCTGGTCGAGACCAGCGAAGAACTGCAGCCCCTGGCCGTGGCCAAGCTGCTCAAGGCGCTGGTGGACAAGGAGCAACCGGGCCTGGTGATCCTGGGCAAGCAAGCCATCGACGACGACTGCAACCAGACCGGCCAGATGCTGGCCGCGCTCGCCGGCCTGCCGCAAGCCACGTTCGCCAGCAAGGTCGAAGTGGCCGACGGCAAGGCCAGCGTCACGCGCGAAGTCGATGGCGGTCTGGAAACCCTGGCCATCACGCTGCCGGCGGTGATCACCACCGACCTGCGCCTCAATGAGCCGCGATATGTCACGCTGCCCAACATCATGAAGGCCAAGAAGAAGCAGCTCGACACCCTCAAGCCTGAGGACCTCGGCGTGGACGTGAGCCCACGCATCAAGACCCTCAAGGTCAGCGAGCCGCCCAAGCGCGGTGCCGGCGTCAAGGTGCCCGACGTGGCCACGCTGGTCGAGAAGCTCAAGAATGAAGCCAAAGTGATCTGAGGAACCCACACATGACCGCACTCGTTATTGCCGAACACGACAACGCCTCCGTCAAGGGCGCCACCCTCAACACCGTGACCGCTGCCGCCCAGTGCGGCGGTGACGTGCACGTGCTCATCGCCGGGCACAACGCCGGTGAAGCCGCCAAGGCCGCCGCGCAGATCGCCGGCGTGGCCAAGGTGATCCACGCCGATGCCCCCGGCTTCGAGCACGGCCTGGCCGAGAACGTGGCCGCGCAGGTGCTGGCCATCGCGGCCGACTACAGCCACATCCTCTTCCCCGCCACCGCCAGCGGCAAGAACATCGCGCCGCGCGTGGCCGCCACGCTGGACGTGGGCCAGGTCAGCGACATCACCAAGGTGATCAGCGCCGACACCTTCGAGCGCCCGATCTACGCCGGCAACGCCATCGCCACCGTGCAGAGCACCGACGCAAGACACGTGATCACCGTGCGCACCACGGGCTTTGACCCGGCCGCGGCCACGGGCGGCAGCGCCGCAGTGGAGACGGCCACGGCCGCCCAGGGCGAAGGCAAGAGCGAGTTCAAGGGCTCGGAAATCGCCAAGAGCGATCGCCCCGAACTCACCGCCGCCAAGATCATCGTCTCGGGTGGCCGGGCGCTGGGCAGCGCGGAGAAGTTCAACGACGTGATGACGCCGCTGGCCGACAAGCTCGGTGCCGCACTGGGCGCCAGCCGCGCCGCGGTGGACGCGGGCTACGCGCCCAACGACTGGCAGGTGGGCCAGACGGGCAAGATCGTCGCACCGCAGCTCTACATCGCAGCCGGCATCTCGGGCGCCATCCAGCATCTGGCCGGCATGAAGGACTCCAAGGTGATCGTGGCGATCAACAAGGACCCCGAAGCCCCGATCTTCTCCGTGGCCGACTACGGCCTGGAGGCCGACCTGTTCGAGGCCGTGCCGGAACTGATCAAGGCGCTCTGAGCCCTCTGAAACACGCAAGGGCATCGTTCGCGATGCCCTTGTTGCATCTGCACCGTTGATTCCCCTGGAGACAAGACATGAGCTACACCGCCCCTCTCAAGGACATGTTGTTCGACATCGAACACCTGGCACGCATCGACGAAGTGGCGAAGATGCCCGGCTTCGAGGACGCCGGTCTGGAGACGGCGCAAGCCGTGCTGGAGGAGTGTGCCAAGCTGAACGAGGGCGTGATCGCACCGCTCAACTTCGAGGGCGACAAGAACCCCTCGTCGTTCAAGGACGGCGTCGTCACCACCACGCCCGGCTTCAAGGACGCCTTCAGGCAGTACGTCGAAGGCGGATGGCAGGGCCTGCAGCATCCGGTGGATTTTGGCGGCCAGGGCCTGCCCAAGACCATTGGCGCGGCCTGCGGCGAAATCCTCAACAGCGCCAACATGAGTTTCGCGCTGTGCCCGCTGCTCACCGACGGTGCCATCGAGGCGCTGATCACCGCGGGCAGCGATGAACTCAAGGCCGTTTACCTGGAAAAACTGGTGAGCGGCCAGTGGACCGGCACCATGAACCTGACCGAACCACAGGCGGGCTCTGACCTCGCAGCCGTGCGCAGCCGCGCCGAGCCGCAGCCCGACGGCACTTACAAGATTTTTGGCACCAAGATATTCATCACCTATGGTGAGCACGACATGGCCGAAAACATCGTGCACCTGGTGCTCGCGCGCGTGACCGGCGCCCCCGAGGGCGTGAAGGGGATCAGCCTGTTCGTCGTGCCGAAGTTCATGGTGAACCAGGACGGCTCACCCGGTGCGCGCAACGACGTGCACTGCGTGAGCATCGAGCACAAGATGGGCATCAAGGCCAGCCCCACCGCGGTGCTGCAGTACGGTGACCATGGCGGCGCCGTGGGCTACCTCGTGGGTCAGGAGAACCGTGGCCTCGAGTACATGTTCATCATGATGAATGCCGCGCGCTACGCGGTGGGCGTGCAGGGCATTGCGATCGCCGAGCGCGCCTACCAGAAGGCGGTGGGCTACGCCAAGGACCGCGTGCAGAGCCGACCTGTCGACGGCTCGATGAGCGCGGCCGCGCCCATCATCCACCACCCCGACGTGAAACGCATGCTGATGACCATGCGCGCCTCCACCGAAGGCTGTCGGGCCATGGCCAGTGTGGCTGCCGCTGCGTACGACGCCGCGCACCACCACCCCGACACCGAGGTGCGCAAGCAGAACGCGGCCTTCTACGAGTTCCTGGTGCCACTGGTCAAGGGCTACAGCACCGAGATGAGTCTCGAAGTCACCAGCCTGGGTGTGCAGGTGCACGGGGGCATGGGCTTCATCGAGGAGACCGGCGCGGCGCAGCACTACCGCGATGCCAAGATCCTGACCATCTACGAGGGCACGACGGCCATCCAGGCCAACGATCTCGTGGGTCGCAAGACCGCGCGCGACGGCGGCACCGGCGCCAAGGCCATCGCCGCGCAGATCGAGAAAACGGAGGCCGAGCTCGCGAAGCGCGGCAGCGCGAACGCCAAGGCCGTGCTCCAGCGCCTGAAGGCCGCGCGCGAGGCCTTCGTGGACGTGGTCGAGTTCATCGCGGCGAACGGCAAATCCAACCCCAATGCCGCATTCGCGGGCAGCGTGCCCTACCTCATGCTCGCGGGCAACCTTGTTGCGGGCTGGCAGATGGCGCGCGCGCTGATGGTGGCCGAGGACCTGTCTGCCAAGGGACAGGACAAGGCCTTCATGGACGCGAAGATCACCACCGCGCGCTTCTATGCCGACCACATCCTCAGCCGTGCGCCGGGCGTGCGCGATGCCATCGTCGATGGCGCCGAGGCCGTGACCGCGCTGGCCATCGAATCGTTCTGATCTGATCCCTTACCCGGAGACACCATGACCGCACCCGCCCGCAGCCTGCCGCCCGTTCTCAAGAACCTCAAGTTCCCGGTGATTGGCTCGCCGCTGTTCATCATCAGCAACCCCAAGCTCGTCATTGCGCAGTGCAAGGCCGGCGTGGTGGGTGCCATGCCGGCGCTCAATGCGCGCCCGGCCTCTCAGCTCGACGAGTGGCTGGCCGAGATCACCGAGGCGCTGGCGGCGCACGACCAGGCGAACCCGGACAACAAGGCCGCGCCCTTCGCCATCAACCAGATCGTGCACAAGAGCAACGACCGGCTGGAACAGGACATGGCGCTGTGCGCCAAATACAAGGTGCCGATCATCATCACCAGCCTGGGCGCGCGCGAGGATGTGAACCAGGGCGTGCACGGTTGGGGCGGCATCGTGCTGCACGACGTGATCAACAACGTGTTCGCGCACAAGGCGATCGAGAAGGGCGCCGACGGCCTGATTCCGGTGGCGGCCGGTGCCGGCGGACATGCCAGCGTGAAGAGCCCGTTTGCCATGGTGCAGGAAATCCGCCAGTGGTTCGGTGGCCCGATCGCGCTCTCGGGCGCCATCGCTTCCGGCGGCGCGATCTTGGCGGCGCAGGCCATGGGCGCCGACCTGGCCTACATCGGCTCGGCCTTCATCGCCACCGAAGAGGCGCGCGCGGTGGATGGCTACAAGGCGATGATCACGGCGTCGGACTCCGACGACATCGTCTACAGCAACTTCTACACCGGCATCCACGGCAACTACCTCAAGGGCAGCATCAAGAACGCCGGCATGGACCCGGACAACCTGCCCCAGAGCGACCCGAGCAAGATGAACTTTGCCACCGGTGAAGGTGCCAACGCGGCCAAGGCCTGGCGCGACATCTGGGGCTGTGGCCAGGGCATCGGTGCGATCCACGAAGTGGTGCCGGCGGCCGACCTGGTGGCGCGCTTCAAGCGCGAATACGCCGAGGCCAGGGCGCGCCTCTGCGCCGCCTGATCAGGGCGACGTCGTCGGGCGCGCGGGCTCCCCGCCGCCCAACCAGGCCTTGAAGGCATCCAGCGCCGAGCCGATGGCGGCGCCGAAGCTGGTCTTGTACTGCACGCCGTTGGCGTCCGAGATTTGCGACACCCAGCCGCCGTCGCGCCATTCCGCATACAGCCAGTCGTCGCCCTCGCGCACCAGTCCCTCGGGAGGAGGTCCCGGCTGCGCCACCGGCACGCCCTTGAGCGCCGCGCCCATGTAGTCGATCCAGATCGGCAGCGCGATGCGGCCGCCCGACTCGCTGCCGCCCAGACCACGGGGTTTGTCGTAGCCGACCCACACGGTGGTGGCCAGCGTCGGCTGGTAGCCCGCAAACCAGGCGTCCACGGCGTCGTTGGTGGTGCCGGTCTTGCCATACAGGTCGGGGCGCTTGAGCAGGGCCTGGGCCCGCGCGGCGGTGCCCGAGCGCGTGACCTCGTTGAGCAGACTGGCCATCACGAAGGCGTTGCGCGCCGGAATGGCCCGGGTGTCCTCGGTCAGCGGCGCGGGCGGTGGCGCTTCAAACAGCACCTTGCCCTGGGCGTCGGTGATTTTTTCGATCAGCACAGGAGACACTTGCCAGCCGCCGTTGGCCAGCGTGGCATAGGCCTGCGTCATCTGCAGCGGTGTGGCGCTGCCCGTGCCCAGGGCCAGCGTGAGATCACTCGGCTGACGCGCCACGTCCAGGCCGAAGCGGCCTGTCCATTCGCGCGCGGGCTGCGTGCCGGTGTGCTGCAGCACACGCACGCTGGCCAGGTTGCTGGAACGCGCCAGCGCTTCGCGCACGGAGATGGCGCCCAGGTGCTCGCGGCTGGCGTTGTCGGGGCTCCAGCCGTTGGCAGCGGTGAAGGGCAGGTCGTCCACCAGGGTGGCGGGCATCACGCGCGCTTCCAGTGCGGCGGAATACAGCAATGGCTTGAGCGCCGAACCCGGCTGGCGCCAGCCCTGCGTGACGTGGTTGAACGGCTGCCTGCCGAAGTCGAAGCCGCCGACCAGCGCGCGCACGCGGCCGGTCTGAGGTTCCATGGCCACCAGCGCGGCTTCGGCCTCGGGCCATTGCGAGATGGCCCAGGTGGTGATCGACTTGCCCTTGACCCTGGAGGCACTGCCGACCACGCGCACAACGGCGCCGCGCGCCAGTTTGAGTGGCGGCTTGGCCTTGGGGTCGAGCGCGCGCTGCGCCCAGCGCAGGCCCTCACCCTGCACCGTAACGCGTTCGCCGCTGGCCAACTGCACCTGCAAGGCCTTGGGGCTGGCGGCGAGCACGATGCCCACGCGCAGGGTTTCGTCGTCGCGGTGGTCCTTGAGGGCCTCCGCGGCCGCGCGTTCCACTTCGGCACCGTTGCCGGACGGGAGGGATTCCACATCTTCCGGGCCGCGCCACGCGCCCCGGCGGTCAAAGGCCAGCACACCGCGCTGCACGGCGGCATGCGCGGCACGCTGGTCGGCCGCGCGCAGCGAGGTCGTCACGCGCAAGCCACTCGAATACACCTCGGTGCCGAAACGCTCGACCACCGCGAGGCGCGCCATTTCCGCCACGTGGGCGGCGTGCACGCTGCGCAGGCCCGGCGTGCGGATGGTGAGCTTTTCGGCACGCGCCGCAGCGAGCTGCTTGTCGTTGATGACCTCGGTGGCGCGCATGCGTTCGAGCACCACGCGCTGGCGCTGGGTGGCGCGCTCGAAGTTGGCCACGGGGTTGGCGTAATACGGGTTCTGCGGCAGCCCGGCGAGCATGGCCGTCTCGGCCAGCGAGAGTTTGTCCAGTGGCTTGCCGAAGTAGATCTGCGAGGCGGCGGCGAAGCCGTAGGCGCGCTGGCCGAGGAAGATTTCGTTGAGGTAGATCTCCAGGATGCGGTCCTTGGAGATTTCATCCTCCAGCTTCAGCGCGAGCCAGATTTCCTTGGCCTTGCGCTCGGCGGAGAACTCGCGCGTGAGCAGCATGGTGCGCACCAGCTGCTGCGTGATGGTCGACGCACCCTGCTTGCGCCCGCCGGTGACGGCCGCCACCAGCGCACGCACCATGCCCTTCGGATCGACGCCCGAGTGCTCGCGAAAGCGCGCGTCTTCCACCGCCAGCACCGCCTGCTGCATCTGCAGCGGGATGCGCGACAGCGGCACGTACTCGCGCCGCTCGGTGCCGAACTGAGCGATCTCCACGCCGTCGGCGGTGAGCACCTGCAGCGGCAGCTTGGGCTGGTAGTGGACGATGCGGTCGAGCGACGGCAGATCGAAGGTCGAGGCCGGGACAGGGAGCGCTGCCACGATGGCGGCGACGACGGCCGTGGCCACCGCAGCCCTGCGCAGGGTGAACTGAAACATGGGGCTGAATTATCCCGCGCCCATGTGAAGCGCAGGTGTGGTCAGAGGTCGCGCAAGTAACCAGCTGTGACCGGCTGGCGCCAGCTCAGAAGCCTTCGATCGCGAACAGCGTGCCGGTGGATGCACGCTGGCGGATCGCCACCAGGCGCTGGTATTCGGGCGAGTGGTAGAAGGCCTGCAGGTGCGCCATGTCGGGAAATTCCAGGATCACCTGCCGGTGCGGCACGCCGTCGCCTTCGAGCACCGTGACAGCGCCACCGCGCACCAGGTAGCGCCCGCCGTGCGCGGCGATCAGGGCCGGTACTTGCTGGCGATAGGTTTCGTACGTTTCCGTGTCGGTGACATCGACATTGGCGTAGATGTAGGCGGGCATGGGGGTCTCCGGTGGGGAATGGGGCGTTGCGTCGGGTGAGTCAACTGCTCCCGCGCACCATCATCTCAAATCCCAGGTCCACCGAGTTGCTTGGCGGCAGCTGGCCCCGCATCAGGCCCAGCAGCATCTGCGCGCTCGCCTCGCCCATCGCGCGGCGAGGTGTTCGCACCGTGGTCAGCGGCGGCACCATCTGGTCGCTGCCCGAAAGGTCGTTGAAGCCGGTTACCGCGATCCGGCCCGGCACGTCCACGCCCAGCCGCAAGGCGGTCAGCACCCCGCCCTGGGCCAGGTCGTCGTTGCAGAAGAACACGGCATCCACATCGGGGCGGGTGCGCAGCAGGTCCTCCAGCAGCTCGCCGCCGAGCCGCATCGACGAGGGCTGCGGGCTCAGCAGTTCCAGCCGTGCGTCGTACAGCCCATGAGCGCGCAGGCAGCGGCGGTAACCCTCGGCGCGCTGCAGTGTGCGCGGGTCGAGCTGGGCGGCCACAAACGCAATGCGCTGGCGCCCGCGCTGCACGAGGTGCTCGGTGATGGCATGACCGGCCTCGGTCTGGGAGAAGCCCACGCAGTACACGTTGGGCGCCTGCGTGAGTTCCATCAGGTAGACGCAAGGCACACCACTGCCCGCGATCATCTGCCGAGCGGCCTCGGTGCGGTCGAAGCCCGTGAGCAGCAGGCCGGCCGGGCGGTGCGCGAGGTAGCTTCGCAGCAGCTGTTCTTCCTCCAGCGGGTCATAGTGCGTCACACCGATCATGGGCTGGTAGCCATGGGGCAACAGGCTGCGGTGCACGGCCTCCAGCACGTCGACGAACAGCGCGTTGGACAGCAGCGGCACGAGCACCGGCACCTGGGTGCTGCGCTGCGAGGCCAGCGCGCGCGCGGCCGGATCGGGCACATAACCCAGCTGTCCGGCCGCGTGCTTGACGCGTTCGACCAGTTCGGCGGCCACGCCACGCTCGCCGCGCAGGGCGCGCGACGCGGTGATCGGGCTGACCCCGGCGGCCTGCGCCACGTCGTTCAGGGTGGTGCGCCCGCTCTGGCGGCGCTTGCGTTCGGTCGGTTCCAAGGGTTTTCCCGATGGTGGAGGCGGTGGTGGTGGCGATAGGATAGCGCTGTCCAAGAGTTTTTTGTCCCCGAATTTACCCTGAAGTGCAGGGCGCTTCAGGCAGAAAGGTTCTCCGGACGGCGGCAACACCCTGCCGGGTGGTCCGCCTCTTTTTTCAGTTTTGTGGGACAGCGCTATCCAATGAAGAACCGGCCCTTTATCACCTCCCTCGTCGTCATGGGCGTCGCGGGTTGCGGCAAGTCCAGCCTCGGACAGCGCTGTGCGCAGGCACTGGGTCTGCCGTTGCTCGAAGGGGACGACTTTCATTCGGCCGGCAATGTGGCCAAGATGCGCAGCGGTATCCCGCTGAGCGACCATGACCGTGCCGCCTGGCTGGACACGCTGGCCGCGCAGCTGCAGGCGCACCCGCAGGGTGTGGTGCTGACGTGTTCCGCGCTCAAGCGGCGTTACCGGGACCGTTTGCGCGTCGCCGCACCCGGCCTGCGCTTCGTCTTTCTTGAACTCACGCAGGACCAGGCGCGCGAGCGCGTGGCAGCCCGCCCGGCCCACCTGTTTCCGGTGAGCCTGGTGGCCAGCCAGTTTGCCGCGCTCGAAGACCCGCGGGACGAACCGGGCGTGCTGCCGCTCAATGCCACCGAGCCGCTGGACCAGCTGGCCACTTGCGTGGTGCGCTGGGCGCAGCAGGCTCCAGATGCCGCCGGGCTGGAGGTGCGGTCATGAAGCTGGGGCAGGCCCTCAAGCACGGCGTTGAAGCCATGCTGGCGCTGTGCCTGACGGGCATGGTGATCTGCGTGTTCGGCAACGTGGTGCTGCGCTATTTCTGGGGCACCGGCTGGGTGGTTTCGGAAGAACTCTCGCGGCTGCTGTTCGTGTGGCTGGTCTGCCTCTCGGCTGTCCTCGCGTTCGGCGAGAACAGGCACCTGGGCTTCGACCTGGTGACCGCGCGGCTCAAGGGCACGTCGGGCGCGGTGTTTCGCTGGCTCACGCGGGGCCTGATTGCGCTGGCTCTGTATTACCTGATCGATGGCTCATGGTCGCAGGTGCTGGTGGGTCTGGACAGCCGCAGCCCGGTGATGGACCTGCCGCTGGCCGTGGGCGCCGCGGGCACGCTGGTGATGGGCGTGTGCATGGCGGTGCTGCTGGTGCTGCAGGCCTGGGACGACCTGCGCGGCAATGCGTCCGGGTCGTCCATGCAGGAAGGGCGCACACCATGACCATCGCGATCTTCCTGCTGGTCCTGTTCGCCACCATGACGGTGGGCGTGCCGATTGCGTTCGCGCTCATGCTCACGGCGCTGGCGCTCATGGTGCACCTGGACTTCTTCGACGCCCAGCTGCTGGCGCAGAACGTGCAGGCCGGCTTCGACAGTTTCCCGCTGCTGGCCGTGCCTTTCTTCATCCTCGCGGGCGAGCTCATGAACGCCGGTGGCCTGAGCCGGCGCATCATCGACCTGGCGCGCTCCCTCGTCGGTCACGTGCCCGGCGGGCTGGGCTATGTGGCCATCGCGGCTTCCGTGCTGCTCGCGTCCATGAGCGGATCGGCGATTGCCGACACGGCCGCGCTGGCCACGCTGCTGCTGCCCATGATGCGGCGACAGAACTACCCCGATGGCTCCAGCGCGGGCCTGATCGCCTCGGGCGGCATCATCGCGCCCATCATCCCGCCATCCATGCCCATGGTGATCTACGGCGTGACCACCAACACCTCGATCAGCAAGCTGTTTCTTGCCGGCATCGTGCCGGGTCTGATGATGGCCAGCGCGCTGGTGCTGGTGTGGCGCCGGGTGGCGCGCGACAAGCAGCTGTCCGTGGCGGAGAAGACGGGCTGGCCCGAGCGCCGCCAGGCCCTGGCCAGCAGCGCCTGGGCGCTCATGATGCCGGTGATCATCATCGGCGGCCTGCGCATGGGTTTCTTCACGCCGACAGAGGCCGCCGTGGTGGCCGCGGTGTACGCCCTGGTGGTGGCCACGCTGGTCTATCGCGAGCTCAACCTGGCGGGCATCTACCGTGTGCTGGTCGATGCCTCGCGCACCACCGGCGTGGTGATGTTTCTTTGCGGCGCCGCCACCGCCGCGTCCTACATGATCACGCTGGCCGACCTGCCCAACGAGCTGGCGAAGAGCATCGGGCCCTTGCTCTCCGAGCCCATGCTGTTCATGGCCGTGGTCTGCCTGTTCCTGCTCGCCGTGGGCATGGTGATGGACCTCACGCCCACCATCCTGATCCTGGCGCCGGTGCTCGCGCCGCTGGCGGCGAAAGCCGGCATCGACCCGGTGTACTTCGGCTTCGTCTTCATCTTCGTTGGCTGCCTGGGCCTGCTCACGCCACCCGTGGGCACGGTGCTCAACGTGGTGGCCGGTGTCGGCGGCCTGCGCATGGAGCCGGTCATCCGCGGCGTCATGCCTTTCCTGCTGGTCTACGTGGCCATGCTGGTCCTGCTCATCGTGTTCCCGGCCATCGTGTTGTGGCCCTTGAAGCTGATGTTCTGAGCGTCGGCACCTTTCTGTTCCCCCGGCTCGCGCCGCATTCCAACCCAGGAGATACACCATGAAACTCAAACAGCTCGCCATGGCCACCGCGGTCACGCTCGCCACCCTCGGCGCCGGCATCGCCCAGGCGCAGGACATCAAGCCGCGCCTGATCCGTTTCGGCTACGGCCTGAACGAGGTGTCCAACCAGGGCCGCGCCACCAAGGTGTTCGCCGACGAGGTCGAGAAGGCCTCGGGCGGCAAGATGAAGATCCGCGCCATCGGCGCCGCCGCCCTCGGCTCGGACGTGCAGATGCAGCAGGCCCTCATCGGCGGCGCGCAGGAAATGATGGTCGGCTCCACCGCCACGCTGGTGGGCATCACCAAGGAAATGGCGATCTGGGACACACCCTTCCTGTTCAACAACGCACAGGAAGCCGACGCCGTGCTGGACGGCCCGGTGGGCCAGAAGGTGATGGACAAACTGCAGGAGAAGGGCCTGGTCGGCCTGGTCTACTGGGAGAACGGTTTCCGCAACCTGACCAACAACAAGCGCGCCGTCAACAAGCTGGAGGATTTCGATGGCATCAAGCTGCGCGTGATGCAGAACAACGTCTTCATCGACAGCTTCAAGACCCTGGGCGCCAATGCCGTGCCGCTGCCGTTCTCCGAGCTGTTCACCGCGCTGGAGACCAAGACGGTCGATGGCCAGGAGAACCCGTACAACACCATCCTCTCCAGCAAGTTCTACGAGGTGCAGAAGTACCTGACTGTCACCAACCACGTCTACAGCCCGTGGATCGTGACCGTGAGCAAGAAGTACTGGGACCAGCTCAGCAAGGACGAGCAGAAGGTGCTGATGGACGCGGCGAAGAAGAGCCGCGACTTCGAGCGCCAGGACACGCGCGCCGAGGCCGACAAGGCGCTGGCCGACCTCAAGGGCAAGGGCATGCAGATCAACCAGCTCAGCCCGGCCGAGGCCAACCGCATGCGCGAGAAGCTCGGTGCGGTCAACGCCAGCATCGCCGCCAACGTGGGCGAGGATCTGTGGAAGGACACGCAGGCCGCGGTGGCGAAGGCCCGCGGCGCGAAGTAAGCCAGCGCTATCGATGCCGTGCCGAGGGTGCCTGCACTCGCTACGGCATCGGGGGGCGTTCCACCGTCAGCGCCGCGCCGCGAAAGCGGTTGAGCGACTGGCGGCGGAAGCCCGATGGCGTCATGCCCTTGATCTCGAGGAAGCGACGGTTGAAGTTGGCCACGTTGTTGAAGCCGACTTCGTAGCAGATGTGGGTGATCTGCTGATCGGTGTCCATCAGCAACTGGCAGGCGCGGCTGATGCGCACGCGGTTGACAAAGTCGGTGAAGGTGTTGCCCGTGGCGCGGCGGAAGAAGCGGCTGAAGCGGCTCTCGCTCATGCCGAGTTCGGCAGCCAGTGCGGCGGCGGAATGCGGCTCGGCCAGGTGGTCGGTGATGCGACTGACCACGGCGTCGATCTGCACCAGCGAGGCGTCGTCGTCGTCGCTTTGCAGCTGCACGCTGGAGAGCAGGCGGTAGTCGGTGCAGGCGACCAGGTCCGCCATGAACTCACAGAAAGCGTTGAAGCGACGCAGGCCGTGCGTGGACTTCACCCGGTGCCAGTGGGCGTCGGCGGCGTCGGACAGGCCAAAGAACTCGATGCCGTGGCGCGCGCGTTCCAGCAGCGGCAGCACGTCGGCGAGCTCGGGAATCGTTTCGCTTGCGCGCGCCAGCGGCTCGTGGGAAAACTGGATCACCAGGTCGCGCTGTGCCACGCCGCCTTCGGGCAGGTCCATGCTCACCCAGTTGTGCGGCAGGCGCGGGCCGGTCAGCACCAGTTGTCCGGGCTGGAACGGTCCGATCCAGTCACCCACGAACACCTTGCCCGAGGTGGCGGTGATCAGGTGCAGCTCGTATTCGTCGTGGTAGTGCCAGCGCGCCAGCGGCGTGGGAAAGCCGTGCGAGAGGCAACGCACGAAACCCACGTCGCCCGGTGGCTCGTAGCCCAGGTCGGGCGAGCGGGCGTACTCCAGTTCCAGCTCGGGTCTGAGCTGGCGCGGTGCCGGTTCGGTTCGCTGGGGCATGGGTCTGTGGGGCGGTGGCGCCGAGGCCAGTGCGGTCAGACCGCGACGTTACCACCGAAGGCTTCTGCGCGCGCGTGCGCGGCCTGAACGGCTTCGACCAGGCGCGCATCGCCGGCCGCCGTGCCCCACAGGCTGGTGTCCGCGCACAGGGCCGCCACGGGATCGGGGGCCTCGCAGATGGCATGTGCCACGGCCGGATCCATGCCCTGGTCCTGGTAGGCATAGGGCAGGCGGCCGAGGTGCCAGCGCTGCAGGAACGCGAGGAACAGCGCGGGCAGCATGGCCACGCTGTCGATGCGCGCGCCCTGGGCCAGGCGCTCGCGCACGGTGGGGGCAATGAAGCCTGGAATCTTGGCGAAGCCGTCCATGGCCACCCGCTGGTTGGTGTCGCGGATGGCGGGGTTGGCGAACCGGTCGAGCACGATGTCGCGGTAGGCCGGCAGGTCCACCGGGCTGGGCGCGCCGGACCGGGTGAGGCACGGAATCACGTCGTTGGTGACATAGTCGAACGCCATCTGGCGGATGGCAGGTTGCAGCGTGCCCTCGTGGATGAACCGCAGGCCGGCGAGCGTGCCGGCCCAGGCAATGCAGCTGTGGCTGGCGTTGAGAATGCGGATCTTCGCCTCTTCATAGGGCGCAACGGTTTTCACCATCTGCACCCCCACCGTTTCCCAGACCGGGCGACCCGCCATGAAATGGTCCTCGATCACCCACTGGATGAAGCTCTCGCCCGTCACGGCGGCGGCGTCGTCCAGGCCGGTGGCGGCGCGCACACGCTCGCGCAGCTCGGGAGGCGGGCGTGGGGTGATGCGGTCCACCATCGCGTTCGGGCAGCTCGTGTGGGCGCGCATCCATGTCAGCAGGGCGGCATCGCCCACGAGGTCGACGAATTCGAACAGGCCGGCTCGGAAGCGGTCTCCGTTGTGGCGCAGGTTGTCGCAATTGAGCAAGGTCACCGCACCCGCGTTGCGGTCGCGCCGAGCGCGCAGCACGGTGCACAGCGCGCCGTAGATGGTTTCGCCGGCCTGCCCCTGGCGCACGCGGTCCAGGTCGGCAACGAGATCGGGAAAGCCCAGGTCGAGCCGGTCACGGGCGTCGAGGTAGTAGCCAGCTTCCGTCACGGTGAAGGAGATGATGCGCGTGGCCGGGTGCGCGCCACGTTCGACCACGGCGGCCAGCCCGGGGGCCCAGGGAAGCACCTCGCGTATGGACTGGATGCGCTGGTAGCGGTATTCGCCGCCAGGCGACACCGTCTCCAGCGTGTAGGCGCCACCCTGGTCGCGCAGCGCCTGCAGCAGTTCGGGCATGTCGTTGCGCAGGTTGGCGCCCGAGATCGACCACTGATCGTCGCCGCGCTCGATCAGTTGCTGGAGGTAGACGGCCTGGTGTGCCCGGTGGAACGAGCCCAGCCCGAGGTGGAGCATGACGCATGGGGAAGCGGGAGGCGAGAGGGTCACGTGGTCACGCGCGGGCCTGGGCGATGGATTGACCATCGCGGTTGAACAGATGCAGCACGGCCGGGTCGAGCTCGACCGCGACCGGATCGCCCACGCGCAATGGCGTGCGCTCGTTCTGGCGCGCGACCAGTGGCACGCCAGCCACGTCCACATGGATCAGCGTGTCCGCACCGAGCGCCTCGATCAGGTCAACCCGGCCCGGCTCGCCCGCACCCTGGCCGGGGTGCACGCGCAGGCCTTCCGGCCGCACGCCCAGGAAGCCGTCGCCCGGCAGGCGGCCACCGGTCTGTGCCGAGAAACTGGGGATGGCGTTGGCCGCCACCACGTTCATGGATGGCATGCCGATGAACTGCGCGACGAACTGGTTGGCCGGATGGTCGTACAGCTCCAGCGGGGTGCCCACCTGCTCGATCAGACCGTCCTTGAGCACCACCACGCGGTCAGCCAGCGTCATGGCCTCGACCTGGTCGTGCGTCACGTAGATGGTGGTCGCTCCCAGGGCGACGTGCAGCTTGTGGATCTCCACCCGCGTATTGCCGCGCAGCGCCGCGTCCAGGTTGGACAGCGGCTCGTCAAACAGGAACACCTTGGGTGCGCGCACGATGGCGCGGCCGATCGCCACACGCTGGCGTTGCCCGCCCGAGAGCTCCTTGGGCGTGCGGTCCAGGTACGTCGTGAGGTTGAGCTGTTTCGCGGCGTGTTCCACCTTGCGGCGGATCTCGTCCCTGGGCACGTTGGCGAGCTTGAGCGCGAAGGACATGTTGTCGTACACGCTCATGTGCGGGTAGAGCGCGTAGCTCTGGAACACCATGGCCAGGTCGCGTTTGCCCGAGGGCGTGTGCGTGATGTCCTTGCCGTCGAGCAGCAGGTTGCCGCTGGTGATGGGCTCCAGGCCAGCGATGAGGCGAAGCAGCGTGGACTTGCCGCAGCCCGACGGGCCGACGAAGACGATGAACTCGCCTTTCTGTATCTCCAGGTCCACGCCCTTGATGATGTGCGCGTCGCCGAAGCTCTTCTGGATGTTCTTGAGCTGAAGGTAGGCCATGGGTTTTGTCTCCAGGTTCATTTGACGGCGCCGAAGGTCAGACCCTGCACCAGCTGTTTCTGGGAGAACCAGCCAAACACCACAATGGGTGCGATCGCCATCAGCGAAGCAGCCGAGAGCTTGGCCCAGAACAGGCCCTCGGGGCTGGAGTAGGAGGCAATGAGCGTGGCCAGGGTGCCGGCCTTGGCCGAGGTGAGGTTGAGCGCCCAGAAGGCTTCGTTCCAGCTCAGCACCAGGCACAGCAGGCCGGTGGAAGCCAGGCCGCCGATGGACAGCGGCAGCACCACGTGGCGGAACTCGGTCCAGAGGTTGGCGCCGTCCATGCGCGCGGCTTCGAGGATTTCGTTCGGAATGTCCTTGTAGCTCGTGTAGAGCATCCACACCATGATGGGCAGGTTGGAGAGCGTGAACACGATGGTGAGCGCGCTCAGCGAGTCCAGCATGCCCGCGGTCTGGGCCAGCACGTAGATGGGCACCAGCGCGCCCACCGCCGGCATCATCTTGGTCGAGAGCATCCACATCAGGATGTCGCGCGTGCGTTTCGTCCGGAAGAAGGCCATCGAATACGCGGCCGGTGCCGCAATCAACAGGCCGATGATGGTCGAACCCAGGCTGGTGATGAGCGAGTTGCGCGCATACAGCAAGTAGTCGCTGCGGCGCTGCACCTCGCCAAAGTTGTCCATCGTTGGCTCGAAGACGAACAGCGGCGGCACGGCAATCGCCTGCAGCTCGGTCTTGAACGCCGTCAGGAACAGCCAGCCCAGCGGGAAGAACAGCAGCAGGGCAATGGCCCAGGCGCCGATGGCGCGCAGTGCGGTCAGCAAGGGATGGGTAGGCATGCTCAGTCCAGGTTCTTGCCGATGATGCGGATCAGGAAGACCGCGACGATGTTGGCCAGCACCACCGCGAGCAGCGCACCGGCCGAGGCCACGCCGACGTCGAAATTCATCAGCGACTGCTTGAAGATCAGGTAGGTGAGGTTGGTGCTCTCGTTGCCCGGTCCGCCGTTGGTGGTGATGGCGATCTCGGCGAACACGCTGAGCAGGAAGATCATCTCGATCATGATCACCACCGCCATCGGGCGCGCCAGGTGCGGCAGCGTGAGGTAGAAGAAGCGCTGCACGGCATTGGCGCCGTCCATCCGCGCCGCTTCCATCTGTTCACGGTCCAGCGACTGCAGCGAGGTGATGAAGATCAGGCAGGCAAACGGCAGCCACTGCCAGGCCACCATGACGATCACCGAGAACAGCGGCACGTCGGTGAGCCAGTCCACCGGCGTGAGGCCGAAGAACTGCCACAGGTTGGCCAGCACGCCGTAGATCGGGTTCATCATCATGTGCTTCCACAGCAGCGCGTTGACCGCGGGCATGACGAAGAACGGCGAGATCAGCAGCACGCGCACCACACCCCGGCCCGGAAAGGGCTCGTTGACCAGCAGCGCGAGCAGCACGCCGAAGACAACGGTGATCACGATCACGCTGCCGATCAGCATCAGCGTGTTCGACACCGAGGGCCAGAAGTCCGGGTCCGTGACGAAGTACTCGAAGTTTTCCAGGCCGATGAACGGGCGTTCACCGGGTTGCAGCAGGTTGTAGTTCACCAGCGAGAAATACAACGTCATCAGCAGTGGCACGATCATCCAGAGGACGAGCGCGATCACGGCCGGCGCCATCAGCGCCCGGGGCAGCAGTCGGTTCATGCGAGCGGGGTGTTTCGTGGGAGTGCGCGCGATGGCGTGCCTGGGGGGCTCAGCCTACTTGTAGTAACCGGCCTTCTTCATCTCGCGCTCGGCCTGGGTCTGTGCCGTCTTGAGGGCCTGGTCCACAGTCACCTTGCCGGCCAGCGCCGCGCTCATCTGCTGGCCCACCGCGACGCCGATGGCCTGGAACTCGGGAATCGCCGCGTACTGCACGCCCACATAGGGCGACTTGGGCAGCGTGCTGTCGTTCGGGTTGGCCGAGTCGATGGCCTTCTTCTCTGCGGCGGCGAAAGTCGCGACCTTCTGGAAATCCGCGTTGGCATAGGTCGATTTGCGCGTGCCGGTGGGCACCGCACCCCAGCCGTGCTCCTTGGCCACCAGGTTGATGTAGTCCTTGGACGTGGCCCACTTGATGAAGCTTTGAGCGGCGGCGTCCTTGGTGGAGCTGGCGGGGATGGCCAGATTCCAAGACCAGAGCCAGTTCGCACCCTTGGGCGTGACGGCCACCGGAGCCTGCGCGAAGGCCACCTTGTCGGCCACCTTGGACTGCTTCGGGTCGCTGATGAAGGACGCGGCGATGGTTGCGTCCACCCACATCGCGCATTTGCCCTCGTTGAACAAGGCCAGGTTCTCGTTGAAGCTGTTGGCCGACGCGCCGGGCGGGCCGTACTTGTTCATCAGGTCGACGTAGAAGCCGATGGCGTCCTTCCAGGGCTGGGTGTTGATCTGCGGCTTCCACTGCATGTCGAACCACTGGCCGCCGTGGGTGTTGACCAGCGTGGTCAGGAAGGCCATGTTGTCGCCCCAGCCCGGTTTGCCGCGCAGGCACATGCCGTACACGCCGGCCTTGGGTTCGTGTGCCTTGGCGGCGAACGCCTTGACGTCGGCCCAGGTGGGCTGCTCCGCGATCTTGATGCCGGCCTTGTCGGCCAGATCCTTGCGGTACATCAGCATCGAGCTCTCGCCATAGAAAGGCGCGGCGTACAGCTTTCCCTCGTGCGACAGGCCGTTGCGGATCGCCGGCAGCAGGTCGTCCACGTCGTAGGCGGCGTCGGTGGCGATGGGCTTGAGCCAGCCCTTCTTCGACCAGATCGGCGCTTCGTACAGTCCGATGGTCATGATGTCGAACTGACCGCCCTTGGTGGCGATGTCGGTCGTCACACGCTGGCGCAGCGTGCCTTCTTCCAGCGTGACCCACTTGAGCTTGACGTTGGGATTGGCCTTTTCGAAATGCGTGCCGAGTTTCTGCATCTCGATCATGTGGCCGTTGTTGACCGTGGCGATCACCAGCTCGGTGCTGGCCTGGGCGTGGGCGGCGCTGGCGCCCAGCAGGGCAATGGCCGCGAAAACGGAAGCAGGGCGAAAGTTCACATTGGTCTCCTGATGGTGTTCTGAGTGGGAAGCGGATTGCGCGGCGGCCGGTCAAGGCCGTGGGGAGATTCTGGCCACGAACCCCGTCAGGATTTGTACGGAAACTGGTCTGATATGTACTCTCTTGCGTTTGAATGCTGGGAATTACCCTAGGAATCGGCGCAAAGTTTGCGTCGTGGGGCTCGGCCGCATGCCCCGGGTGGCGGTGGCGCCTGGGCGTCGGGGCCTGGGCGGTGTCACCGGGCTCAGCCCACCGGGGGCGCCAGTTCGTGAACGGCCTGGTAGTGGGTCAGGAAGACCCGGCCGCTGAGCGCCTGCAGGAAGTGCGTGCGCTGCAGCCGGTCCATCACGGGGCCTTTCACCTCGGACAGGTGCAACTGGATGCCCGCTTCGCGAAGGCGCGTGTCGATGGCCTCCAGGCTTTCCAGCGCGCTGGCGTCGATGTCGTTGATGGCCGAACATTGCAGCACCACGTGCTCCAGCCCCGGGTGCTCGGCCACGGCCTGGTTCACCCGGTCCTCCAGCGCGCGCGAGTTCGCAAAGTACAGGCTTTCGTCGACACGCAGGCCCACCAGGCGCGGATCCACCGCCACCGCGTGGCGCTGCACGTTGCGGAAGTGCTCGGTGCCGGGCACCTGGCCCACCTCGGCAATGTGGGGGCGGCTGGTGCGGTACAGGTGCAGCGCCAGCGACACACCCACGCCGACCACCAGGCCCGACTCCACGCCCACCCCGAGGGTGACCGCGAGCGTGGTCAGCATGGCGATGAAGTCCGGCTTCGAGTAGGCCCAGGTCCGCTGGAAGATGCCGAAGTCCACCAGGGACAGCACGGCCACCACGATGGTGGCGGCCAGCGTGGCCTGTGGCAGGTGGAACAGGGCGGGCGTGAGGAACAGCGAGGCCAGCAGGATGCCCGCCGCGGTGAGCACGCCCGCCAGGGGGGTCTGTGCGCCGGCGTCGAAATTGACCACCGAGCGCGCGAAACCGCCAGTGACCGGGAAGCCGCCCGTGAAGGCCGCGCCCAGGTTGCTCGCACCCAGGGCCACCAGTTCCTGGTCGGGGTTGATGCGCTGGCGTCGCCGCGCGGCCAGGGTCTGGCCCACCGACACCGATTCGACAAAACCCACCACGCTGATCAGCAAGGCGGGCACGAGCAGCGACTGCCACAGCGCGATGTCCCACAGGGGCTGCGTCAATGGCGGCAGGCCCTGCGGCACGGCGCCCACGGTCTTCACGCCTTGTGCCTGCCACTGCAGGGCCCAGGCCAGGAAGGCGGTGGTGCCAATGGCGGCGATCGGGCCGGTCTTGGCGAGCAGGTCGGCGGTGCGCGGCGGCAGGCCCGCGCGCACCAGCAAGGGCCTGAGCCCGCTGCGCACCCAGAACAGGAAGACGATGCTGACCACGCCCACCAGCGCGGTGAGCCCATGCACCTGCCCGAGCTGCGACAGCAGCGAGCGGCCCAGCTCGATCAGGTTGTGGCCTCCGGCCTGCACACCCAGCAAGGTCTTCAACTGGCTGGCGGCGATCAGCAGGCCCGAGGCCGAGATGAAGCCCGAGATCACCGGGTGGCTGAGGAAGTTGGCCAGGAACCCCAGCCGCAGCAGGCCCATGGCCAGCAGCAGCACACCCGACAGAAAGGCGAGCGTGATGGCCACGGCCCAGTAGGCGTCGCTGCCCGCCACGGCGTGTTCGCCGATGGCCGCTGCCGTCATCAGCGAAACCACGGCCACCGGCCCCACCGCGAGCACACGGCTGGACCCCAGCGCCGCGTACAGCAGCAGTGGTGCCACGCTGGCATAGAGTCCCACCTCGGGCGGCAGGCCCGCGAGCAGCGCGTAGGCCAGGCTCTGCGGGATCAGCATGACGGTGACGATCAATGCCGCCACGCCATCGCTCAGCAGCGTCTCGCGCTGGTAGCCGCGTGCCCACTGCAGCAAGGGCAGCGAGGGCAACCAGGTGCGTGGTGCGCTGCGCATCCTGTGGCCTCGCTCAGCGCGTCGCCACGTCCGGGCGCTGGAAAGACCGTTCGGCCAACTCGTACAGCGCCATACCCACGAGCATGGCGGCCACGAAGACCGCGGCCTTCCATTCGCCCGAGGCCATGGAGACGATGCCGGGACCGGGGCAGAAGCCCGCCAGGCCCCAGCCCGCGCCAAAGGTCAGGCCGCCGAGCACCAGGCGCCGGTCGATCTGGCTGGACTTCGGCAGGTGCAGCGCGCCCCCGAGGAAGCTGGTGGTGCGCTTGCGCGCCAGCGCGAAGGCGAAGAAGCCGACGGCAATCGCGCCGCCCATGACGAAGGCGAGCGACGGGTCCCAGGTGCCGAACAGGTCGAGGAAACCGAGCACCTTGCCGGGATCGGTCATGCCCGAGAGCAGCAAGCCCAGGCCAAACAGCAGGCCCACGAAGAATTCGGTGATGCGGTGCATGTGTGTGCTCCTCAGAGAATGTGGCGGACCACGAAAACCATCGCGAAGCCCGCGCCCATGAAGGCCAGGGTCGCGACGAGAGAGCGCGGCGACAGGCGCGAGAGCCCGCACACGCCGTGGCCGCTGGTGCAGCCCGAGCCATAGCGTGTGCCCAGGCCGACCAGCAGCCCGGCCGCCACGATGGCGCCGAAGCCCGCGTCGATGCGCGGCGCCTGCACGAAACCGGTCGGCGCGATCAGGCCGTAGACCAGTGGCGCGGCCAGCAAGCCCAGCAGGAAGGCGACGCGCCATCCCACGTCCCGCACCCGGGGCGTGAGCAAGCCGCCCAGGATGCCGCTGATGCCCAGCACCCGGCCGTTCAACAGGATGAAAAGCGCCGAGGCCACGCCCAGCAGGATGCCGCCGGACAGCGAGGCCCAGGGGGTGAAGTTCGTCCAGTCGATGCTCATGTCTTTCTCCGTTTCGTGCCGCAGAACTGTGCGTACAGCACCTGCATCACCGCCAGCGTCTGCGGGCTGTCGAGCAGGTAGTAAATGTGCTTGCCGTCTCGGCGCGTGCTCACCAGCGCCTCTTCGCGCAACACGGTGAGCTGCTGCGACAGCGTGGGTTGCACGATGCCCAGCAGTTCCTCCAGTTCGCCCACGCGGTATTCGCCCTGAGAGAGCTGGCACAGGATGAGCAGGCGGTCCAGGTTGGACAGCACCTTCATCAGGCGGCAGGCGTCCACAGCCGCCGCGCGCATGTCGTCAAGATCCAGGGTGGTGGATGTCATCGGAAGTCCTTTCGGTTCAGCATGGCACATAGTCTATTGACAAACAATATATCTGTCAATATACTATATTCAACTTAATTGAAGGAGGTCTTCATGAAACCCGCTGCCATTTCTCCGCAAGTCCAGGGCTTTTTCGACCCCGCCACCTGGACGGTGACCTACGTCGTGCACAACGGGCCGGGCAGTGCCTGCGCCATCGTCGACCCGGTGCTCGACTACGACCCCAAGGCCGGGCGCACCAGCCACGGATCGGCCGACAAGGTGGTGGCCTTCGTGCGCGCGAATGACTTGAAGGTCGAATGGATCCTGGAGACCCATGCCCATGCCGACCACCTGTCGGCCGCGCCCTACGTCAAGTCACAACTGGGTGGCCGCATCGCCATTGGCAGCCACATCACCGACGTGCAGAAAGTGTTCAAGGGCATCTTCAACCTCGAGCCGGATTTCAGGCTCGACGGCTCACAGTTCGACCACCTGTTCCAGGACAACGAGGTCTTCCAGGTGGGAGACCTCTCGGGTGAGATTCTCTACGTGCCAGGTCATACACCGGCCTGCGTGGCCTATCGCATCGGCGATGCGGTGTTCGTCGGCGACACGCTGTTCATGCCCGACGTGGGTACGGCGCGCTGCGATTTCCCCGGGGGTGACGCGAAGACGCTGTACGCCTCCACGCGCAGGCTGTTGAGCCTGCCGCCCGAAACGCGGCTGTTCATGTGCCACGACTACCCGCCCGTCGACCGCGAGGTGGCTTTTGAAACCACCGTGGCCGAACAGCGCGCGCACAACATCCACGTGCATGATGGGGTGAGCGAGGAAGCGTTCGTGGCCATGCGCACACGGCGCGACGCCACGCTGGAGATGCCGGTGCTGATCCTGCCTTCGGTGCAGATCAACATCCGCGCAGGCCAGTTGCCGCCCGCCGAAGAGAACGGCATTGCCTACGCCAAGATTCCGCTGAACGTGCTGTAGGGGCAGGGGGCCGGTGCGGGACCGGCCCTGCTCAGCCGCGCCGCTGGGTTCGACCGCGCTGGAACGACTGCAGCTGCGCCTGGGAGATGTTCCCCTCGAACAGCGGTGTGAGATCCGACACCGCGGCCAGGGCGCTGGTTTCGTCCCGCTGCAGGCACATCGCTTGCGCCAGATCGGCGCGCAGGAACCACAGCGCCTCGATGCTCGACGCATAGCGGATGCGATTCTCCAGTTGGGGATTGAGTTCGGCGCCACGCACCCCCAGCAGGCGCAACATCGATTTCTGAATGAGCACCATGGCCTGAGGGTCGGGCGCCTTGGGCGCGGACTCGGTGTTCGGCGACAGGATCGAAGTGAGGCTGCTGAGAAAGGTCTTGACGCTTTGCATGCTTGTGGATGCCTTTCGTGTGAGCCGAACTGGCAGAAGGGTGTGGCACCTCTGCGGAACTGTTGGCTTTATACCCGATACCGTATTTTCCGTGCGAATTCGCACGACAACACGCCCAATGCGGGTGCATTCCCGCGCGAAGCGGTGGAGGCGCGGACCCGGCTGAACAGCGCTTGACTTCCCTTGGCCCGTGGGCGTTGAATCCGTGCAACCCCCTTTGGCGGGGTCTGACGGGAGGTCTTCATGGGTGCGGCTTGTTACCTCTGTGAACACCAGTACGGCTTGATTCCCGGCCAGAGCCCGGGCGATGCGGTCGGGGCCTGCAAGCTGTGTGGCGTGCTCGCCTGCCTGGCGCACGGCATGCGCGACAAGAGCCGGCCTGCGTATGTCTGTGGCTGTTGTGTCGTCGGGCTGCTCGCGGCGGCCGCGGGCAAGACTGCGGGTGGCACGGGTGATGCGCCGGCGGGCCCACGGGACGATCGCGATCCGGCGGCGGGCGGGCCCTCCGGATTCGCCCTCTGGGCACGGGAGGTCGAGGAGGTCGAGGACGTGATCGACGACCTGGCCGATGAGCGCTGGGCATGGCTGCGCGACGACGCGGGGTATCTCTCCCAACTGCTGGCGGGGCCCGACACGCCCGCCCGTCTGAAAAGCTACGCCCGACCGGACGCGGCCAGGTCGCGCGCCCTCATGGGGGCGGCCGCCGCGCTCGCGACGCAGCTCAACCTCCCGGAGAGCGAACTGGCGCCCGCGCTGCGGCTCGTGGTGCAGGAGGTGCGCCGTGTCTGACGGGTCGCTTGTCGTCCGGGCGCTCGGCTCAAGCGCCGAAGCCTCACTGCCGCAGTACGGCAGCGGGTCCGAACTGGCGCACGCCAGGTACCTGCGCATCGCGCGCCTGGACGATGCCTCGCAATCGGGCATCTTCGCGGTGAATCCGGTCCTTCGTCCCGGTGCCAGGGACCAGATCTTTCTGCTGCCGGGGCAACTGGGCCTGACGCACGACGGCAGCGCGCCCGTGTCGGCGGTGCCAGCGACCGCGTGGGCCTATCGGCGCGCCCAGCTGTTCACGACCACCGGCGCTCTGGTGCTGGCCGTGCTCTGCGTGGCTTTCCTGTCGGCGTGGATCGACGGCACGCTCGCCCTGGGCAAGCTGGACGGCTGGGCGTGGCTGCGGTTTCAGGCATCCACCCTGAACGCCATGGCCTTCGTGTCCTGGGTCTGCAAGCTGGTCTCGCCGATGCTGGCTTTCCTGCTCGCGCTGTGGTTCAAGAAATGAAGGCTCAGCCGGGCGCCTTCTCCATCGCCTTGGCCATCGTCTTGCCCAGCTCCACGCCCCACTGGTCGTAGGCGTTGATGCGCCAGATGGCCGCCTGGGTGAACACCTTGTGTTCGTGCAGCGCGATCAGCGCGCCCAGGCGCATCGGGTCCAGGCGGTCGAGCCAGAGGATGTGGCTGGGGATGTTGCCCTCGAAGCTGCGGTGCGGCGCCATCGACTTTGCGTCGGCTTCGCCCAGTCCGTCCTGTTGCAGCAAGCCCTGCGTGTCGGCCAGCGGGCGGCCCCGTGCCATCGCCTCGGCCTGGGCGCGCAGGTTGAGGTTGACCACCGCGTGGTGCGTGGCGGCCAGGGGCAGCGGCGTGTCTTCGTTCTCCACGCCGATGAAGTCCACCGGCACCATGTGCCGGCCCTGGTGGATGAGCTGGAAGTAGGCGTGCTGCCCGTCAATGCCCAGGCCGCCCCAGACGATGGGGCCGGTGTCCACCGTGGCAGGTGTGCCATCGGTGTGCGTGTGCTTGCCGTTGGACTCCATGTCCATCTGCTGAATGAAGGGCGTGAAGCGCACCAGCCTCGAGGCATAGGGCACGATCAACTGCGTGGGCAGGCGCAGGAAGTTGCGGTTCCACACACCGTGCAGGGCCATGCGCACTGGCAGGTTCTGCGCCAGAGGGGTGTCGAGGAAGTGCGCGTCCATCTCGCGCGCGCCGGCCAGGAAGGCGCGGAAGTGCTCGGCCCCGATGGCGATAGCCAGCGGCAGGCCCAGGGCCGACCAGACCGAGTAGCGCCCGCCGACCCAGTCCCAGAACAGGAAGGTGCGCTCGGCCGGATAGCCCAGCCTGGCCGCCTGCGCGGGCGACGCGGTGATGGCCACCAGGTGCTGTGCCAGGGCCTCGGCCGGACAGCCGTTGTCGCGCAGCCAGCGCTGCGCGCTCGCCGCGTTGGTCAGCGTCTCCTGGGTGGTGAACGTTTTGCTGGAGACGATGAACAGGGTGCGCTGCGCGTCCAGTCCGCGCAGCACGCTCCACAGCGCCCAGGCGTCCGGGTTGGACACGTAGTGCACGCGCACGCCGGGGTGGGCGAGGTGGGCCAGGGCGTCGGCCGCCATGCGCGGGCCGAGGTCGGAGCCGCCAATGCCGATGTTCACCACGTCGGTGATGGCCTGGCCGCTGTGGCCCAGCACCGTGCCGGCGCGCAGCGCTTCGGCGAAGTCGCACACCCGTTGCAGTTCGCGCTGCACATCGGCCTGCACCGCCGCGCCCCACGGCCCGGTGTGCAGCGGGTCGCCACGCAGGGCCACGTGCAGCACCGGGCGGTCCTCGGTGGTGTTGATGCGATCGCCCCGGAACATCGCCTCGCGCTGCACGGCCAGATCCGACTGCTCGGCCAGATCCAGCAAGGCCTGCTCGATGGCGGGCGAGACGCGCTGGCGGCTGGCGTCGAGCGTGATGCCGGCGGCGCGCAGCGTCATGCGGGCGGCTCGGCCGGTGTCGGCCAGCAACTCGCGCAGGTGGGGTTGTGCGGCATGGGACAGCGATTCGAGCTGTTGCCAGGCGGGCAGGGAGGTGGGCAGGGTCATGTCTTGAGATCCTAGACGCCAGCGGCCAGCGCGGTGGCCTCGCGCGCGAGCTGGGTGATGCGTTTCCAGTCGCCATCGCGCAGCGCATCCGACGGCGTGAGCCAGGAGCCACCGGCCATGGCCACGTTGGGCAGCGTCAGCATGGCGCGCAGGTTCTCGGTGCTCACGCCGCCGGTGGGGCAGAAGCGCACGTCGGGCAGGGGCGCGCCCAGCGCCTTGAGCATGGCGATGCCACCGGCTTGTGCGGCCGGAAAAAGCTTCATCAGGGTGAAGCCGTGGTCGCGCGCCTGCATCACCTCGCTGGGCGTCATCACGCCGGGAACGAAGGGCAGGTTGGCCTTGCGCACCGCCTCCACCAGCGCCGCGGTGCATCCGGGAGACAGCGCGAAGGCCGCGCCGGCCGAAACCACCTGCGGCACCTCGGCCGCGCGCGTGACGGTGCCCGCGCCCAGGTGCATCTGCGGCACGGCGCGTGCCACGGCCTCGATGGCTTGTAGCGCCACGCCCGAGCGCAGGGTGATTTCCATGACGTCGATGCCCCCTTCGAGCAGGGCGTGGGCGAGCGGAACCGCGTGCGCGGCGTCCTTGAGCACGATCACGGGCACGACGCGGGACTTGAAGGCAGGGCGGGAGAAGCAGGTGGTCGTCATGGTGTCTGGGTTCAGCTGGAAAGGGCTTCAACGGGCGCGGCGGGGTGGTGAGCCGGTGGCGCGCCGAACAGGGGGGAGGCCCCCGCCTCGGCCGCGCTGGCCTGCTGGCGGAACAGGCCAAACAGCTCGCGCCCGCTGCCATGCCCGTTGGCGCTCAGGTCGGGGTGGCTGATTCTGCGACGCGCCAGCGTTCTGGCGTCGACTTCCAGCTCCAGCACGCCGCGTTCGCAGTCGAGCGTGATCCAGTCGCCGTCGCGCACGTGGGCGATCGGGCCGTTGGACAGGGCCTCGGGCGTGAGATGGATCGCCGCGGGCACCTTGCCCGAGGCGCCGGACATGCGCCCGTCGGTGACCAGGGCGACTTTGAAGCCCTTGTCCTGCAGCACGGCCAGTGGGGGCGTGAGCTTGTGCAGCTCGGGCATGCCGTTGGCGCGCGGGCCCTGGTAGCGCACCACGGCCACCAGGTCGCGTTCGAGCTTGCCTTCGTTGAACAACGCGAGCAGGTCCTGCTGGTCGCTCACCACGACCGCCTGCGCGCGCACCACGCGGTGCTCGGGCTTCACGGCCGACACCTTGACCACGCTGCGGCCCAGGTTGCCCTGCAGCAGTCGCAGGCCGCCGTCGGCGCTGAACGGGTCGCTGACGGGGCGCAGCACGGCGGTGTCGCCGCTGCGCTCGGGCACCGGGCGCCAGGCCAGCTGGCCGTTGTCGAGCCAGGGTTCGCGCACATAGGCGTCCAGGCCCGGCCCCATCACGGTATTCACGTCGGCGTGCAGCAGGCCCGCGCCCAGCAGTTCCTTCATGAGAAAGCCCATGCCGCCCGCGGCGTGGAAGTGGTTCACATCGGCGCTGCCATTGGGGTACACGCGCGCCAGCAGCGGTACCGCGTGCGAGAGCTCGGCGAAGTCGTCCCAGTCGATCAGCACGCCCGCCGCGCGCGCCATGGCCACCAGGTGCAGCGTGTGGTTGGTGGAGCCGCCCGTGGCCAGCAGGCCGACGATGGCGTTGACGAGGCTTTTCTCGGTCACGATGTCGGCCAGGCAGAGCGCGGGCTCGCCGGTGCGCCCCGTGTTGGCCAGCGCGCGTTTGACCGCGCCCCGCGTGAGCGCATCGCGCAGTGGCGTGCCGGGGTTGACGAAGGACGCGCCCGGCAGGTGCAGGCCCATGATCTCCATGAGCATCTGGTTGCTGTTGGCCGTGCCATAGAACGTGCACGTGCCGGGGCTGTGGTACGCCTGCGACTCGGATTCGAGCAGCGCATCGCGCCCCACCAGACCTTGTGCGTACTGCTGGCGCACCTTGGCCTTGGCGTCGTTCGACAGGCCCGAGGTCATGGGGCCGGCGGGCACGAACACCGCGCTCAGGTGGCCGAACTGCAGCGACCCCATGAACAGGCCGGGCACGATCTTGTCGCAGATGCCGAGGAACAGGGCGGCGTCGAACACGTTGTGCGACAGCGCCACGGCGGTGGACAGCGCGATGACGTCGCGCGAGAACAGCGAGAGCTCCATGCCGGCCGCGCCCTGCGTGATGCCGTCGCACATCGCGGGCACGCCGCCGGCGACCTGCACGGTGGCACCCAGCCGGTGCGCATGGTCGCGGATCTTCTGCGGGTAGGTTTCATACGGCTGGTGCGCCGAGAGCATGTCGTTGTACGCCGTGACGATGCCGATGTGCGGCGCGCGCTCGGCATGGATCTGGAGCTTGTCGGCCAGCGGCAGCGCGGCCGTGGTGTGGGCCATGTTGGCGCATCCCATGCCGGTGCGCTGCGTGCCGCTCTTGCGCTGCGCGGCCATGGCCGCCAGGTATTCGGCGCGGCTGGCCGCGCTGCGTTCGGTGATGCGCCGCGTGACGCGGTCGAGGACGGGGTTCAGGTTGCTCATGATGTTCATTTCGAAAAAGTCCGTTGCGCGAGGCACTGTCGTCCAGTGGCACCACGGAACCGGCTTGGCCGGGCCGTTGGTGCCGCCCCCTTGAGGGGGGATGCGGCTACACGCAGTGAGCAAGCGACGGGGGTGGGCATGTCTAGGCCAGCCAGACGCTCACCGGCGTGAGGTGCTGGTCCAGCACCAGGGAGACCGGCAGGCTCTCATCGGCGCCCAGGCGGGCCTGCTGGTAGACGGCGAGCTTGCTCGCGCCGGTGATGGAGAGCGCCAGTTCGCGCGTGGCCAGCAGGGCGGGCAAGGTGAGGGTGAGGCGAGCGTGCGGCGCGCGCGAAGCCGGGGCCGGGCGCAGCCAGGTCACCGGGCCGCTGCCGTGCAGCGCCCGGGCCAGGCCCGGCGCCCCCGGGAAGATCGAGGCGGTGTGGCCGTCCTCGCCCATGCCGAGCACGGCCACGTCCATGGGCCAGGGCTGGGTGGCCAGGCGCTGGTTGGCGGCATCGGCCAGGCGCTCCAGCGCGCTGTCGTCGAGCGGTGCCGGCAAGGCGTCGAAGAAGGGCACGAAGCTGGCTTTCGCCGCCGCGCCCTGCAGCAGGTGGGTGCGCACCAGCGCGGTGTTGCTGTCGGCGTGGTCGTGCGGCACGCAGCGCTCGTCGACCAGCAGCACGGTGACGTGCGCCCATTCCAGTGGTTGTTCGCGCAGTTGCTCGAACAGGGCCACCGGCGACTTGCCACCCGAGACCGCCAGCACCGCGTGACCACGCACGGTCGTGGCCTCGCGCAGCCGCCGCGCCACATGGCGCGCGAGCCGTTGCGCGAGTTCGGTCGGGCTGTTGCAGGGGTGCTCAAGTCGCATGCCAGTGCCTTTCAGGCCTCCTCGACCCAGGCCGATCCTTCGCGCGCCATCAAGGCCGACGAGGCGGCCGGTCCCCAGCTGCCGGCGGTGTAGGGGCGGGGCTTCTCGCGCAGGTTGCTCCAGCCGTCCAGGATGGGTTCGACCCAGGTCCAGGCGGCCTCCAGTTCGTCGCGCCGCATGAAGTGCGTCAGACGGCCCTTGATCACGTCCATCAACAGGCGTTCATAGGCCTCTGCGCGGCGTGCGCTGAAGGCCGATTCGAGGTCCAGGTTCAGGCTCACCGGTCGCAGGCGCATGCCGCTGCCGGGCTCCTTGGCCATCATCTGCAGCTGCACGTGCTCCTCGGGCTGCAGGCGGATCATGAGGCGGTTGACCGGCTGGCGCGGTGCGTCCGGGAAGATGGTGTAGGGCAGGTCGGCGAACTCGATGACGATCTCCGAACGGCGCTCGGCCATGCGCTTGCCGGTGCGAAGGAAGATCGGCACATTGGCCCAGCGCCAGTTGTTGATGTGCGCGCGCAGGGCGACGAAGGTTTCGGTTTCGCTGCCAGCGGGTACGTTGTCTTCCTGCAGGTAGCCCACGGCCTTGTCGCCATTGGCACTGCCCGCGGTGTACTGGCCGCGCACCGTGTCTCGCGCCACGTCGGCCACGGTGAGCGGGCGCAGCGAGCGCAACACCTTGAGCTTTTCGTCGCGCACGGCATCCGGGTCGAGCGAGACCGGTGGCTCCATCGCGACGATGCACAGCAGTTGCAGCAAGTGGTTCTGCACCATGTCGCGCAGCGCGCCGGTGCCGTCGTAGAAGCCGGCACGGCTGCCCACACCCACCGACTCGGCCACTGTGATCTGCACGCTCTTGATGTAGGGGCTGCGCCAGAGCGGTTCGAAGATGGTGTTGCCAAAGCGCAGCACCATCATGTTCTGCACCGTCTCCTTGCCCAGGTAGTGGTCGATGCGGAAGGTCTGCGCCTCGCTGAAATAGCGGCCGACCTCGTCGTTGATGGCGCGCGCTGAAGCCAGGTCGTGGCCCAGGGGTTTTTCCAGCACCACGCGCGCGCGCTCGTCGATCAGGCCCGCGCCGTGCAGGTGCGCGCAGATGCCGGTGAACAGCGTGGGCGCGGTGGCCAGGTAGTAAACGCGGTCCGAGCCCGGTTGCATCGCGCGCGCCAGGCCCGCGAAGTCCTCTGGCTGCGTGGCGTCCAGGCACACGTAGCCCAGTCGGTCCACGAAGCCGCGCCAGGCCGCCTCGTCCAGGGATTCGGCGGCGATGAAGCCACGCACCTTCTCGTTCACGAAGGCCATGAAAGCGTCGCGGTCCCAGGGCTGGCGACCCAGTGCGTGGATGCGCGCGGACTCGGGCAGGGTGTGGTGCAGGTGCGCCATGTACAGCGCCGGCAGCAGTTTGCGCACCGAGAGGTCGCCCGCACCGCCGAAGATCACCAGATCGAGGGGTTCGGTGGCGGTGGAGGCGGTGTTCGAGGTGACCATGGTTCTAATTTAGTTACTTGTGGTCATGGCATTTTATTGTAATCAAGTTACAAGCCGAATTCTTTCTGCATGACCATGGCCGGACCTTAACCCGATGGCCCCGACCGTGCACGCGATCGGGGGTTCTTCACCACTTTTTTCCCCGGGGGATGAATCAGCGTGCCAGCACCCGGGGCGGTGCTTCGCTCAGCCGGGCGGCGACCCGGGCCGCGTCCGGCGGCACGCAGCCGGTTTCCATCACGCACAGGCTGGCACTGGCCACCGCGTGCGCAAGCAGGTGCCGCACGTCCTCTTCGTCCAGTGGCAGGGAGTGCGCCTGCGCCGCCCCCAGCAGGGCGATGCGGCGCAGCAGCGCCACCAGCAGGCCGGCCAGGAAACAGTCGCCCGCGCCCACCGTGTCTGCCACAGGCACGGGCGATGTTTCGCTGGCGTGCCAGGCTCGGCCATCGCGGTGCAGCAGCATGGCGCCCTGCGCGCCCAGCGTCAGCGCGAGCCAGGGCGCATCCGTACGCTGCAGCAGTTCGCGCGCACTGTTGAGCGCGTCGGCGCCGTCCAGCCCCAGCGTCACGAGGTCATCGTCGCTCACCTTGATCACGTGGGCCGTCTGCAGCGCGGCCATCACACTGGCCTGGTAGGCGGCCATGTCGGGCACGACGGCGGGACGCAGGTTGGCGTCCACTACCACCAGGCGGCCGGCGGCGCGCTGGGCCTGCAGCCACGGAAGCAGCTGCGCGCTGTCCTCCGGCACCAGCGCCAGACAGCCCGTGACCACCAGGCGCAGCGTGGGCACGGCAGCGCACGCTGCCGTCATGCCGGCGGCGTCCACCGCGCGGTCGGCCACGCCGTCGCGGTAGAAGCTGTAGCTGGCCTTGCCCTGCGCGTCGAGCCCGACCACGGCCAGCGAGGTGGGCTGGTGCACCGGTTCCGGCCGGGCCAGCGCCACGCCCGCCTGCGCGAGTCCGGTGGCGAGGGAGCGGCCGAAACGGTCGCGCGAGAGCGGGTTGAGGTAGAGCGTGCCCACGCCCTGCAGGCCGAGCGCGCGGGTCAGGTTGTAGACCGCGCCGCCGGCGCAGGGGCGCAGCCGCCCTTCGGCGTCTTCGATGAGGTCGATCAGGGCCTCGCCAGCGGTGGCGACCGCGATGGGCCCGAGCTCAGGGGTGCTCATAAGTAAATTAACTTGATTTATGTGCCGGAGGGGAAGTATCGTTCAAGCCCCGAACTGCCCGGCATCGTGAAAACCCCATGGCCCTCCTGCCCGCCACTGACACACCGTCCGATCAGCGCGATGCACCCGCGCGCCTTCGCCCGCGCGGGTCCAACCAGTTGGGCCTGCGGCAATTCAATGACCGCGTGGTGCTGCAGGCGTTGCGCGTGCACGGCACCCTGGCCAAGGCCGACATCGCGCGGGTGACCGGCCTGACTGCGCAGACCATAGGCCTGATCACCGCCCGGCTCGACGAGGACCAGTTGCTGCGCCGCGAGGCGCCTGTGCGCGGACGGGTCGGCCAGCCTTCGGTGCCGCTGGGCCTGCACCCGGACGGCGCGTTCGCCATCGGCATCAAGATCGGGCGGCGCAGTGCGGACTGGCTGCTCGTGGACTTCACCGGCCAGGTGCGCGAGCGCCTGTCAATGGCTTACGACTTTCCCGACATCGCTGAGCTGCTGCCAGCGATCAAGTCCAACCTGAACCGCCTGTTGCGCAAGCTCGGCCCCCTGCGGGACCGCGTGGTGGGCGTGGGCGTGGCGGCACCGCTCCAGCTCGGCGGCTGGCACCGCATGCTGGGATTGACGCACGCGCAGGCGCAGGCCTGGAGCGGCATCGACCTGGCCACCGAGGTGCAGCGGCTCACGGAGTTGCCGGTGAGTTTTGCCAAGGACACCTCGGCCGCCTGTGCGGCCGAGCTGCTGCAGGGGCGCGGGCGCGACCTGCGCAGTTTTCTCTATCTGTTCATGGACACCTTTGTGGGTGGTGCTCTGGTGCTCGATTCGCAGTTGCACCGCGGCCTGCATGGCAACGCCGGCGCGGTGGCTTCGATGCCATTGCATACCGCCCGGGGCAGGGAGCTGCCGCCGCAGCTGGTCACCCAGGCTTCGCTGTGGGACCTTGAGCAGCGCTACCGCGAACACGGCCTGGACCCCATGGCCGCCTACGACGCACGCGCACTGCAGCCACCCTGGCGGACGCACAGCCTCGAATGGATCGCCGGGGCCGCGCGCGCGCTGGCGCAATGCGTGGTCTCGGGCATGGCCTTTCTGGATGTGGAGGCGGTGGTGATGGACGGTGCGGTCGCGCCCGATCTGCTGCGCAGCTTGTGTGAGCAGACCCACTCGGCCCTGGACGCCTACGATTGGCAGGGCTTGCACCGGCCTCGGCTGGCGCTGGGCAGCATCGGCTCCGATGCGCGCGCACTGGGTGGCGCGCTGCTGCCGCTGCACGCGTGTTTCGCGCCCGATCACGACAGCTTCCTCAAGGGCTGAGGCTTGCCGGCGCTACGCCTGCTGCAGGCCGCTGGCTGTGAGCCGCAGCACGCGCTGCGCGCGCGAGGCAGCCGTTGGCGAGTGCGTGACCAGCACCAGCGCCGCGCCGCTGCCCGCCGCTTGGCGCCGCAGCACGTCCAGCACCTGCGCGGCGGTGGTGGGGTCGAGGTTGCCGGTGGGCTCGTCGGCCAGGAGCAGGCCGGGGCGGTGCACCAGCGCGCGCGCGATCGCCACCCGCTGCAACTGCCCGCCCGAGAGTTCGGCGGGCAGGCGCGCGCCGAGGTCGCCCAGGCCCACGGCGTCGAGCATCTGTTGCACACGCGCGGCGTCGGGCCGGCCCAGCAGCAACAGGGGCAGGCCCACGTTCTGTGCCACGTCCAGATGGGGCAGCACGTGAAAGGCCTGGAACACAAAACCCAGGTGCTCGCGCCGCCAGTGCGCACGCTGCGTGTCGTCGAGCCGTCCGAGGTCCACGCCGTCGTGCGTGACCGTGCCTTCGCTCCAGTCGTCGAGCCCCGCCAGGCAATTGAGCAGGCTGGACTTGCCCACGCCCGACTCGCCGACGATGGCGACGAACTCGCCGGGCTCGACGGCCAGACTCACGCCACTGAACACCGGCGTGTCGCCGTAGCGCTTGCCCAGGCGGTCGACGACGAGAGTCATGGACTACCTTCGCCCTGCGGGCCGCGGTGCGAGCTTGCCTGGGAACGGCCCGGCGCAGCGCTCATGGGCGCGTCCCCAACCGTGCCTCAACGGCGCGCAACACCTGCGCGAGCGCGTCGGGCGCGTCGCAGGGTATCACGCGGCGCTGCGGCATGGAACGCAGCCAGGTGAGCTGGCGCTTGCCGAGCTGTCGGGTGGCGGCGGTGCCCAGCGCGCGCAGTTCGTCGAGCTGTTCGGGCGTGAGTGTGTCGCCGTGTTCGGCCATCAGGTCCCAGGCCTGGCGGTAGCCCACGCAGCGCATCGAGGGCAGGTCGGTGGAGAGGTCGCCGCGCGCGCGCAGCGTGCGCATCTCGTCCAGAAAACCCGCCTCCAGCATGTCGTCGAAGCGCTGCGCAATGCGCGCGTGCAGCCAGGCGCGGTCGTGTGGTTCGAGCGAGATCAGGTTCTCAGGCGCCAGCGGGCTGGCCGGGTTGTGCGTGCGCCCTGACTGGAAGCTGGAGATGGGCTGGCCCGAGACCTCGAAAACCTCGAGCGCGCGCTGGATGCGTTGCGAATCGTGGGGTGGCAGGCGCGCGGCGGTGACAGGGTCCACGCGCGCGAGCTCGGCATGCAGCGCGGGCCAGCCCAGGGCGCGCGCACGGGCATCGATGACTTCGCGCACCGTGGCATCGGCCTGCGGCATGTCATCCAGGCCCACGACCAGCGCCTTGAAGTACAGCATCGTGCCGCCCACCAGCAGCGCGGTGCGCCCGCGCGCGGCGATCTCGTCCACCAGTCGGGTGGCGTCGCGCACGAAATCGGCCGCGCTGTAGCTCTGCAGTGGGTCGAGGATGTCGATCAGGTGGTGCGGCACCCGCGCGCGTTCGGCGGCCGTGGGCTTGGCGCTGCCGATGTCCATGCCACGGTAGACCAGGGCCGAATCGACGCTGACGATCTCCACCGGCCAGCGCTGAGCGATGGCCAGCGAGGCCGCGCTCTTGCCACTGGCCGTGGGGCCGGCCAGGGCGAGGCAGCGCGGCGCGGAGCTCATGCGCGCCTCAGTGCGCGGCCGCGGCCACGCGCTGCGGCGCGGCATGGGTTTCGCCGTAGCGCTGCACCAGCGTCCACGCGACGGTGGCGATCAGCACGCTCCAGAACCACAGGCCGTTGGTGAGCGGCAGCACGCTGTCCGCGCCGGCCAGGCTCACGCCGAGCCAGCCGCCCATGCCAAAGGCCGCAGCCATGGAGAGGAAGCCGCTGAGCGCCGAGGCCGCGCCGGCCGCCTGCGGGAACGGACCGACCGCGCCGCTCTGGCCGCAGGGCTGGTGCACGCCATGGGCCAGCGTGAACAGCCAGAACGGCAGCATGATGGCCCAGGTGTTGTGCACACCCAGCAGGCCCAGCACGCCCATGGATGTGCCGGCGGTCAGGGTCATGGCGCCGGCAATGGCCACGGTGCGCCGCAGGCCCACGCGCGGCAGCAGATGGCGGCAGAGGAAGGTGCCGAAGATGTAGGTGAGCGACATGCTGAACATCAGCAGGCCGTAGCCCGTGGTGGAGACGCCCAGCACACGGATGAACACGAAGGACGAGGCCGCCAGGAAGGTGAACAGGCCGCCGTAGGACGCGGTGGACAACAGCGCGAACGCCCAGAAGGTCGGGTGGCGCATGATCTGCACCCAGGTGGACAGCATCGTGCGCGGCTGCAGTGCGCGCGGGTTCTTCTGGGGCAGGGTTTCCTTGAAGCGCCAGGCCACCACGGTGAGCGCGATCACACCGAACACCGCCAGCGACAGCAGCGAGACGCGCCAGCCGAACAGGTCGGCGAGCAGGCCACCGGTGGGGGACGCCGCACAGGCGATCACGCCCAGGCCGGTGAGGCCCTTGGACATGACGCGCGCGCCCTCGGTCGGCGCGTACAGGTCGCGCACGATGGCGCGCGCGCACATCACACCCGCGCCCATGGCCACGCCCTGCAGCGTGCGCCAGACGATGAGCTGCTCCATCGACGGCGCGAACACGGCACCCACCGACGCCACCACGAAGCCCGTCATGCCCACGAGCAGGATGGGCCGGCGGCCGAAGCGGTCCGACAGCGGGCCCCACACCAGTTGCGACAGACCGAAGGCCAGCAGCAGCGCGGTGAGCGTGAGCTGCGCCTGCGCCATGGGCGCGCCAAAGCCCGCGGTGAGCGCGGGCAGGGCGGGGAGGTACAGGTCGGTGGCGATGGGCTGCATGCCCAGCAGCAGGGACAGCACGAGCACGATCAGGCCCGGCGACATGGCGGAAGAAGGCAGGGGGGAAGACATCCGGTCGAGGGTAGCAGAACACCCCCTCGACGCCATGCCCGCGGGGTCGGGAAAACCGCCTACCGCGCGACCGCGTCCGCCGCGTTCACCACGTCCACCGCGGCCGGTTCGTCGCGCAGACCGAACAGCTCGGCCAGCGCCACGCGGTACTGCGCCTGACCCACCGAGTTCGTGTTGTGGTGCGAGCCACCCTCGACCAGCACGAAGGCCTTGCGGCCGGTGGCGGCTTCATACAGCCGGCGCCCCAGCGCGGGCCGGATCAGGCGGTCTTCACCACCGTGCACCACCAGCAGCGGCGAGCCGATGTCGGGCACGCGCTTGACCGCCTCGAAGCGCTGCGTGATCAGCAGCGAGACCGGCAGCCAGCCCCACTTGAAGGTGCTGACCACGTCGGCAATGGAGGTAAACGTGCTTTCGACCACCGTGCCGGCCTCGTCCTGCACCCGCGCCGCGAGTTCGATGGCGATGGCGCCGCCCAGCGAGTGGCCGAAGATGTAGCGCGGCCGGTCGGGGTACTTCGCGCCCAGCCAGTCCCAGGCGGCGCGCGCGTCTTCGTAGGCGGTGGTTTCCGAGGGCAGCTCGTTGGTGCTCTTGCCGAAGCCGCGGTAGTCGACGGTGAGCACCGAGAAGCCGAGGTCCTGCATGCGCCGGGCGCGAAACGCCGAGCCGACGACGTTGTAGCGCGCGCCGTGCAGGTACAGCAACACGGGGGCGTCCGCGCGGCGCGCGAAATCCTCGTGTGCGGCCCACAGTCCGTGCAGCTTCACCGGCTGGCCGGAGGTGGGCTCGGTGTAGTGAATCCACACCTCGTCCATGCTCTGGGCCGCATAGGCGCCCCCCGCCCAGCTGCGGTCCGAGGGCTGGAAGATCCAGGCGCGCTGCTTTTCGTCCAGCGTGGCGCATCCGGCCAGCAGTGCCAGGGCGGCCAGCAAGGTGGCGATGAGACGCTTCATGGCGGTGATGGATGCACCCGGAAGGGGAAAAGTTCAGGTCCTTTTCCCGATGGTGCAGGTTCCATGCCACCGCTGGCGCCAGGTCAAGCCCTCGCGGCTGCGCCTCAGATCACCCCTTGCGCCAGCATCGCGTCGGCCACTTTCACGAAGCCGGCGATGTTCGCGCCGTCCACATAGCTCACCGAGCCGTCGGCGCGGCGGCCATGGCGCACGCAGGCCTCGTGGATGCCGACCATGATGGTGTGCAGGCGCGCGTCGACCTCGTCGCGCGGCCACGACAGGCGCATTGCGTTCTGGCTCATCTCCAGGCCGGAGGTGGCCACGCCACCGGCGTTGCTGGCCTTGCCGGGCGCGTACAACACGCCGGCTTCCTCGAAGCGCTGCACGGCGTCCATCGTGGTGGGCATGTTGGCACCCTCGGCCACGCAGACCACGCCGTTCTGGATCAGCGTGGCGGCGTCATCGGCATCCAGCTCGTTCTGCGTGGCGCAGGGCAGGGCCACGTCCACCGGCACGGCCCAGGGCTTCAGGCCGGCCTCGAAGCGTGTCCCGGTGCGCCGGGCATAGTCGCTCACACGGCCGTACAGGTGGTTCTTCACCTCCATCAGCTCGGCCAGCTTGGCCGGGCTGAAACCGTCCTCGTCGATCACCGTGCCGCTGGAGTCGGACACCGTGACCACCTTGGCGCCCAGTGCCATGGCCTTTTCCACCGCGTACTGCGCCACATTGCCCGAGCCCGAGACGCTCACGCGCAGGCCCTGGAAGCTCTTGCCCTGCTGCTTGAGCATTTCCTCGGCGAAGTACACCGTGCCGTAGCCGGTGGCCTCGGGCCGGACCAGCGAGCCGCCGAACGACAGGCCCTTGCCGGTGAAGATGCAGTCGGCGCGGTTGCTGAGCTTTTTCATCATGCCGGCCATGAAGCCGACCTCGCGCCCACCCACGCCGATGTCGCCGGCGGGCACGTCGGTGTCGCTGCCGACATGGCGGAACAGCTCGCTCACCAGGGCCTGGCAAAAGCGCATCACCTCGCCGGGGCTCTTGCCCTTGGGGTCGAAATCGGAACCGCCCTTGCCGCCGCCCATGGGCAGGGTGGTGAGCGCGTTCTTGAAGGTCTGTTCGAACGCGAGGAACTTCAGGATGGACAGGTTCACCGAGGGGTGGAAGCGCATGCCGCCCTTGTAGGGACCGATGGCCGAACTGTGCTGGATGCGGTAGCCGCGGTTCACCTGCACGTCACCGTGGTCGTTGACCCAGGCGATGCGGAACATGACCACCCGCTCGGGCTCGACGAGGCGGTCCAGCAGGCCGTGTTCGGCGTACTTCGGGTGGGCGGCGATGAAGGGCCAGAGGCTTTCCATCACCTCGGTGACGGCCTGGTGGAATTCGGACTGGCCCGGGTTCTGTTGCGCGACGTGTTCCAGGAATTGGTGGGTCGATGTGTATTTCATGTCTCTCATGCTTCAAAAAAGTGCATGAGATTATGTGCAGATCGCATTTCGCGACCCAAAACGCCCCGATGTAGAGCATTCTCACAGCGGCCTTTCTGAAATTGATCCAGAACGGTGCCTGTTCTGTGCCCGGGCTTGCGGACGTTTCCTTTTTTGGTGCGTCTCAGCGCCCGCGCAGAAACAGCGCGTCCAGTTCCTTCATGCCCATCTGGCGCCAGGTCGGACGGCCATGGTTGCACTGGTCGGAGCGCTCGGTCACTTCCATCTGGCGCAGCAGCGCGTTCATCTCGTCCAGCGTGAGGCGCCGGTTGGCGCGCACCGCGCCGTGGCAGGCCATGGTGGCCAGGAGTTCGTTGCGCGCACGCTGCACCACGGTGCTGGCTTCGTGCTGGCCCAGTTCGGCGAGCACGCCGCGCGCCAGCTCCACCGGGTCGCCTTGCGCCAGCGTGGTGGGCACGGCGCGCACCGCCAGGGTTCTGGGTGACAGGGCGGTGATCTCCAGGCCGAGCGAGGCCAGAGCGCCGGCACAGACTTCGGCGGTGGCGACTTCGTCGGGCGTGGCGGCAAACGTGGCGGGAATCAGCAGCGGCTGGCTGCTGACCTGCTGGTCGTCGAGTTGCTGCTTGAGCCGCTCGTAGACGATGCGCTCGTGCGCGGCGTGCATGTCCACCACGACCAGGCCATGGGCGTTCTCGGCCAGGATGTACACGCCCTGCAATTGCGCGATGGCGCGGCCCAGCGGCCACTCGCCTTCGGGCAGGGGCTCCGATGGGTCGAGGGCTGCGGTTGTTTCTGCCCGAACGGCTGCTACCCCGGGCGCAACATCCAGCCCCGTTGGGGCGGCGTCCGTCAAGACCCGAGCAGATCCATAAGCCCACAAAGTCCCTACGTCACTCACCCGGTGCCCCACTTCGGGCTCACGCGGCACAAACGAAAAGGGCGCCTGCCGCGCCGGGGGTGTCCACGCCGGGGCGGCGCCCGTGGCGGTGTCGGACGCGGGCTGCTCGTGCGCGGCATGACCCGCACGCGGCACGGCCAGCGCGGCCTCCACCGCACGGCGAACGGCCTGGTGCACTTCGCGGCTGTCGCGAAAGCGCACCTCGATCTTGGTCGGGTGCACGTTCACGTCCACCCGCGCCGGGTCGAGCGAGACAAAGAGGGCGTAGACCGGCTGGCGCTGGCCGTGCAGCACGTCCTCGTAAGCGCTGCGCGTGGCGTGGGTGATGACCTTGTCGCGCACGTAGCGGCCATTGACGTAGGCGAACTGCCAGTCGGCGCGCGAACGCGCGGCGTCGGGCACGCCCGCAAAGCCCCACACGCGCAGGCGCTGCGCCTGCCCGTCGCCGTCGTCGGGCGTGTCCACCGGCCAGTCCAGCGCCACGGCCTGCTGCACAAAGTCCTCGCCCAGCACGTCGGCCAGGCGCTGGCGCAGCGCGTCCATGGCGTCCCCTTGCGCGGCGCGCCACTGCGCGACCAGCTTGCCGTCGTGCCAGATCGCAAAGCCCACGTCGGGTCGCGCCAGCGCGTGCCGGCGCACCGCTTCGATGCAGTGGCCGAGTTCGGTCGCGTCGGTCTTGAGGAACTTGCGCCGCGCCGGCGTGGCGAAGAACAGCTCGCGCACCTCCACCGTGGTGCCCGGCGCGCGCGCCGTGGGCTGCAGCTCACCGCTGCGCCCATCGAGCAGCCAGCCGTGCGCTTCCTCGGCGGTGTCCACGCGCGTGAGCAACGAGACCTCGGCGATCGAGCAGATCGCGGCCAGCGCCTCGCCGCGAAACCCCATGGTGCCGACCGATTCCAGGTCGGCCAGGCTGGCGATCTTGCTGGTGGCGTGGCGCTTGAGCGCGTTCGGCAATTCGCTGCGCACGATGCCGCAGCCGTTGTCTTCCACGCTGATGAGCCTCACGCCACCGGCCTGCAGGCGCACCGTGATCTGGGTGGCGCCGGCGTCCAGCGCGTTGTCCACCAGCTCGCGCACCACCGAGGCCGGGCGCTCGACCACTTCACCCGCCGCGATCTGGCTGACCAGCTCGTCGGGCAGTTCGCGGATGGGGCGGCGGGCGGTGGCGGGGCGGGGGGGCAGGGATGTCACAGACAAATTGTAGGTGGCAGGGATAATGCCCCTCCTATGGAAATCGTTACCTTCCTCATCGACTTCATCCTGCATGTGGACCAGCACCTGCAGACCTTCGTGCAGAACTACGGCGCCTGGGTCTATGCCCTGTTGTTCCTGATCATCTTCACCGAGACCGGTGTGGTGGTCATGCCCTTCCTGCCGGGGGATTCGCTGCTGTTCGTGGTCGGCACGCTGTGCGGCGCGGGCCTGATGAGCCTGCCGCTGGCCATGGCGCTGCTGGTGGCCGCGGCCATCCTGGGGGACCAGACGAACTATTCCATCGGCCGCTATTTCGGCCCCAAGGTGTTCCAGTGGGAGAACTCGCGCCTGTTCAACAAGAATGCCTTCAACCAGGCGCACGCGTTCTACGAGCGGTATGGCGGCATCACCATCATCCTGGCGCGCTTCATGCCCTTCATCCGGACCTTCGCGCCCTTCGTGGCTGGTGTGGCGGAGATGACGCGCACCAAGTTCACGGCCTACAACGTGATCGGTGCGCTGATCTGGGTGGTGGGCCTGACGGCCGCGGGCTACTGGTTCGGCAACCTGCCCTGGGTGCAGCAGAACCTGAGCAAGATCATCTGGGCCATGATCATCATTCCCGGCCTGATCGCGATCTATGGCGGCTGGAAGGCCAGCCGCGAGGCCAGGCGCAACCCGGCTTGAGGACGGGGCAGCGGCGTCAAGGCCGCGTGGGCGCGCGGTCGGCGTGCAGCTCGAACACCAGGTCGCGCAGCCACTGGTTGGCCGGGTCCTTGTGGTACTTCGCGTGCCAGAACAGGTTGATGGCAATGCGTGGCAGGTCCACCGGATGCGGCAGCTGCTTCAGCCCGAAGGGAGCCACCATGCGCTCGGCCAGGCGCTCGGGCACGGTGGCGATCAGGTCGGTGGACTGCAGGATGTGCCCGATGGCCACGAAGTGCGGCACCTTCAGCTTCACGCGCCGCTGCGGTGAGTGCCTGTCCAGGATCTCGTCGACCTGGCCATGGCCGGTGCCCGCCGAGACCACGGCCAGGTGGTCAGCGGCGAAGAAGTCGGCGACCTTCATGCGCTTCTGGTCCAGCCGGTGGCCCTGGCGGAACAGACAGACGTAGCGCTGCTCGAACAGGCGCCGCTGGAAGAAGCCGGCCTTGAGTTGCGGCAGCAGGCCGATGGCGAGATCGACCTGCCCGGCCTCCATGGCGTCGCGCAGTTGCGTGGCGGTGTTGCGCACCGTGCTGATGCCCACACCCGGTGCCAGCTCCTGGATGCGCTGCATGAGCTGCGGCAGGAAGTAGATCTCCCCGATGTCGGTCATGCCGATGCAGAAGCTGCGCTGGCTGCTGGCGGGATCGAACGAGCTGCGCGCGTTCACCGCGCTGTGAATCATGCCCAGCGCGTAGCCGATGGACTCGGCCAGTTGCTCGGCGAAGGGCGTGGGCTGCATGCCCTGGGCGGTGCGCAGGAAGAGCTCGTCGCCGAACAGCTTGCGCAGGCGGGCCAGCGCATTGCTCACCGCGGGTTGGCCCAGGCCCAGGTTCTCGGCCACCCGGGACACCTTGCGCTCGGTCAGCAACTGGTTGAACACCACCAGCAGGTTGAGGTCGATGTCTTCAAGTTCCATGGCTGTTCCCGTGCAATCAGATATTGATTTGGATGATATTTTGAATTGATCTCATTGCATTGACTGATTTTTGTCGGATGGGGATCATGCCGCCAGTTCCCACGAAAACCAGAGACAAGCCCGATGGACATCCATGTACGCCCCTTGCAGCGCACGCTGAGCGTGGAGCCGGGCGTGAACCTGCTGGATGCGCTGCGGGCGAACAATGTCCCGGTGTCCTACAGCTGCATGGCCGGGCGTTGCGGCACCTGCCGCTGCAAGGTGGTTTCGGGCCATGTGCTGGCGTCGGGCCGCGAACAGCGGCCGCCGCAGGCCAACGAAGCCGCCGACAGCGTGCTGGCCTGCCAGACCTTCCTGACCGAACCCTGCACCATCGAGATTCCCGAACCGGACGAAGTGGTGGTGCACCCCGCGCGCACCATCAAAGCCACCGTGCTGGCCATGGATGCCCCCACGCACGACATCACGCGCCTGCGGCTCAAGCCGGCCAAGCCGATCGCGTTCTCGCCCGGGCAATACGTGCAGCTTCAGTTCACACCCGACCACGTCCGCCCCTATTCAATGGCGGGCCTGTGCACCGACGACGAGCTCGAGTTCCATGTGCGGCGCGTGCCCGACGGTCGCGTCACCGGCTACATCGGGCGCGAACTCAGGCCGGGCGACGCGGTGCGCGTGAGCGGCCCGCTGGGCTCGGCCTACCTGCGCCGCAAGCACACCGGGCCCATGCTCTGCGTGGCCGGGGGCACGGGGCTTGCGCCCATCCTGTCCATCATCCGGGGCGTGATCGCCGAGGGCATGCACAACCCGATCCACCTGTACGTTGGCGTGCGTTCGGAGCGCGACATCTATGGCCGGGACTGGCTGGCCGATCTGCAGCAGCGCTACCCGAGGCTGCAGGTGCACGTCGTGGTGGCGTCCGGGCGCGCGCCGGGTTGCCGCGCCGGCCTCGTCACCGAAGCGATCGGGCAGGACTGGCCCGCCCTGCCGGGTTTTCGCGCCTACCTCTGCGGCGCGCCGCCCATGGTGGAGGCGACCTCGCTGCTCATCCGCCAGATGGGCGTGTTGCCCGACCAGATCCACGCCGACGCGTTCTACGCCAGCAGCCACTAGGAGACCACGATGAGCACCCCGTCCGAACACGCAGGCACCTTTCCCGAGCGCATCCGCTGGGAATCCGGCGGCACGAGCCGCATCCCCTTCATGGCCTACACCGATGCGGAGCTGCACAGGAAGGAACTGGAGCGCTTCTTCTACACGAAGCACTGGAACTACATCGGCCTGGAGGCCGAGGTCCCGAACCCGGGTGACTTCAAGCGCACCGTGGTGGGCGAGCGCTCGGTGATCATGGTGCGCGACACCGACGGCGCCATCAGCGTGGTGGAAAACGTGTGCGCCCACCGGGGCATGCAGTTCTGCCGCGAGCGCCATGGCAACAGGAAGGAATTCGTCTGCCCCTACCACCAGTGGAGCTACACCCTCAAGGGTGACCTGCAGGGCGTGCCGTTCCGCCGCGGTGTGAAGCAGGACGGCAAGGTCAACGGCGGCATGCCGGCGGACTTCAAGACCACCGACCACGGCCTCAACAAACTCAAGGTGGCCACGCGCGGCGGTGTGGTGTTCGCCAGCTTCGACCATGGCGTCGAGTCGCTGGAAGACTTCCTCGGCCCGACCATCCTGGGCTACTTCGACCGCCTGTTCAACGGCCGCAAGCTCACCATTCTCGGCTACAACCGCCAGCGCATTCCGGGCAACTGGAAGCTGATGCAGGAGAACATCAAGGACCCGTACCATCCGGGTCTGCTGCACACCTGGTTCGTCACCTTCGGCCTCTGGCGCGCGGACAACAAGAGCGAGCTGAAGATGGACGCGCGGCACCGCCACGCCGCCATGATCTCCACGCGCGGCCAGTCGGGCAAGGCGGAACAGGTCACGCAGGTCTCCAGCTTCAAGGAAAGCATGCAGCTGCACGACCCACGCTTCCTGGACATCGTGCCCGAGCCGTGGTGGGGCGGCCCGACGCCGCCGGGCCGCCCCAAGGCGTCGGAAGCCCCCTCGGGGGGCAGCGAAGCACGCGAAGCGGCGAGCGTGGGGGCACCCATTCCGACCGCGGTGATGATGACGATCTTCCCCAGCGTCATCCTGCAGCAGCAGGTCAACAGCGTCTCCACGCGCCACATCCAGCCCGACGGCCACGGCGCCTTCGATTTCGTCTGGACGCATTTCGGCTTCGAGGACGACACACCGGAGATGACCCAGCGCCGCCTGCGCCAGGCCAACCTGTTCGGCCCGGCGGGCTTCGTCTCGGCCGACGACGGGGAGGTGATCGAGTTTTCGCAACAGGGCTTCGAGCAGAAGCCCTACCACCGCGCGCTGGCCGAACTCGGTGGCCGGGAGGTGGGCGACACCGACCACATGGTCACCGAGACCCTGATCCGCGGCATGTACGCCTACTGGCGCGACGTGATGGAGGCCTGAACATGAGCGTTCGCATGAGCTTTGAAGACCACCTGGCGATCACGCGGCTGTACGCCGACTATGCGCAGGCGGTCGATTCCGGCGACTGGAACCTCTGGCCCGAGTTCTTCATCGACGACTGCGTCTACAAGCTGATCCCGCGCGAGAACCACGAGCGCGGCTTTCCGCTGGCCACGTTGTCGTTCGAGAGCAAGGGCATGCTCAAGGACCGCGCCTACGGCATCCAGGAAACCCTGTTCCACGACCCCTACTACCAGCGCCACGTGGTGGGCGCGCCGCTGGTGCACAAGGCCGAGGCCGACCGTTTCGAGGTCGAGGCCAACTACGCGGTGTTCCGCACCAAGCTGTCGAAGGAATCGACGGTGTTCAACGTCGGCCGCTACATCGACGTGATCGTGCGCACGCCCGACGGCCTGAAGTTCGCCTCGCGCCTGTGTGTGTACGACAGCGAAATGATCCCCAACTCCATCATCTATCCGATCTGAAACCCCATGAGCAAACATCCCGAATGGCTGGACGCCACCGCTGAAGCCGACGTACCCGACGACGACGTGATCGGCCTGGACATCGGCGGACTCGACATCGCTCTCTACAGGGTCGATGGAACCGTTTACGCCACCGACAACGTCTGTACCCATGGTCAGGCGCGGCTGTGCGACGGTTTTCTGGAGGGGCATGAAATTGAATGCCCGCTGCACCAGGGCCGGTTCGACATCCGCGATGGCAGCCCCACCTGCGCACCGGTGACCGAGGCCATCCGCTGCCATCCCGTGCGCATCGAAGGCGGGCGGGTGCTGCTGCAGTTGCGGGACTGACAAGGCGTCTGCCCTGCGTGCCTCCGTCGGCGTCAGCGCGCGGCGAGCGCGCCGGTCTTGCGGATCGCGCGCGCGAAAGCCTGCATGACCGGGGGCGTCTGCACGTCGCTGCGCCGCGTGAACAAGCCCAGCGGCGGCAATGCCACTTCGGGCGCCACCGCCAGCCGCCGAACGCCTCCACGCGCCACCTCGTCGCGCGCATGCTCGAAGCGCACCGCGCACAGCAGCGAGGGGTCCAGGCGCAGCACCGCGCCAATGGTGACCGATGAAATCGCCTCGATCACCGGGGCGGGCGGGTCCACGCCTTCGTTGAGAAAGGCGGTCATGAAGGCCTGGCGCACCAGTGTCTGGCGTGGCGGCGCCACCCAGTCCGCGTCACGCAGGTCGGTCCAGCGCAAGCGACGGCGCCGCACCAGCGGGTTGGACGCGGCGGCGAGCACGCACAGCCTGTCTTGCATCAGGACCTCGGACTGGAGCAGGCGCAGCTGGTCGCTGGTGAGCATCTCGGTGGTGAGTGCGCCGAACACGCAGTCGAGGTCGCCCTCCAGCAGGCGCTGGATCAGTTCGCTGACGCGCCCCTCGTGGATGTGCACAGCGGCTTCGGGCATGCGCTGACGCAGCTGCACCACGGCGGCGGGCACCGCGGCCGTGACCGAAAACGCGCCCACCCGCAGCACCGCGCTCGCGCCGCTGCGTATGGCCTCGACCTCGTCGCGTGCATGCGCGAGCTCGCCCATCACGACCCGCGCGCGATGCACCGCTGCCGCGCCGGCCGCGGTGGCCGTCACGCCCTGGGGGCTGCGATCGAACAGGCGTGCACCCAGCGAGTCCTCGGTCTCGGCCAGCATCTTGCTGATGGCCGGCTGGCTCAGATGCAGGCGGCTGGCGGCGGCGCGCATGGTGCCTGCTTCCGCGAGCACCACCAGCAGTTCCAGGTGGCGCAGGCGCAGTCGGCGCACGAGGTGGTCGAAGCCCTTGTTCATGTGGATTTCCCCAGAGAGGGTGATCACCAGATCGGATCACGCCATCAGCATTATTCAATTTTCAGGAATCCAGGTATCGCCTATCGTGCGACCCATACAGGAGACAAGACGCACCATGAACGATTCCGCATCCGTTCCCCCGGCCGCGCCGCTCGCAGGCGTTCGCGTCGTGGACCTGGGCCAGTACATCGCTGGCCCGGGCGCCGCGATGACACTGGCCGAGCTGGGTGCCAGCGTGATCAAGATCGAGCCGCTGGCGGGCGACCAGGCGCGCCACATCGGCCGCTATGGCGAATCCATGGTGCGGGCCTACAACCGCGGCAAACGCTCCATCGCGCTTGATCTCAAGAGCGACGCCGGCCGGGAGGCCGCGCTGCGGCTGATCTCGCGGGCCGATGTCGTGATCCAGAATCTGCGCCCGGGCGTGGTCGACAAGCTCGGCCTCGGTCCGGCCAGCGTGCGTGAACGGTTCCCGCGTGTCGTCTATCTCTCGATCTCGGGCTTCGGCAGCCGCGGGCCTTCGCGCGATCGGCCGGGCTACGACATCGCGGCGCAGGCCGAGAGCGGCCTGATGTCCGTGACCGGTGAACCCGACCGGCCGCCGCAGAAGGTGGGCGTGCCCATCGTGGACGCCGCAGCCGCCCACCTGGGCGCCCAGGCGGTGCTGGCGGCCCTGTACGGACGCGAGAAGACCGGCGTGGGCGCGACCATCGAAACCTCACTGCTCGACGTGGCCATGCACCTGCAGGCGGCGACCTGGGCCGATTTCCTGGGGGGAGGGCCCGAGCCCACCCGCATCGGCGACGGCCAGCCGCACAACGCGCCGGCCGCCGAGGTGGTGCCCACGCGCGACGGCCACATCGTGCTCTCGGCCTACGCGGACGAACACTGGCTGCGCTTTTGCCGGGTGGTCGGGCGCGAAGAACTGGCCCGCGACCCGCGGTTCTGCAGCAACGAGCGGCGTGTGGCCCACCGGGCTGCGCTGCGTGCCATGTTGCGCGAATGCCTGTCGGATCGCAGCAGCGAGGAGTGCGTGGCGCTGCTCGCGGGCAACCAGATCGTCGCCGGCGCGGTGCGCAACTACAGCCAGGTGCTGCGCAGCCCGGGCCTGGAGGCCAGTGGCCTGATCGTCGAGGCGGCCGGCGCCGACGGCCTGCGTTACCGCGCACTGGGCCTGCCCTACCGCATCGACGATGCGCCGCAACCGGCGCCCCATGCCGCGCCCGCCTGCGGGGCCGACACCGACACGCTGCTGGCCGAAGCCGGCTACGGCGCCAACGATATCGCCGCATTGCGCCGGACTGGCGTGGTGGCCTGATGAACACGAACAAGACGATGACCCCACAGACAGAAGACCGTGTGCGCCACGCCCTGATCCAGACCCTGCCGCTGTTCGAGATGATGCGCATGCGCGCGGCCACCACCGCGCGCCGCCACCCCGTGCTGGGGTTCGCCAGCGAGGAACGTGACTCGCCGCAGCGCTGGGTCAACCAGTTCACGCACACGCACCGCAAGCTCGGACCGGACGACCGCGAGGTCGTGAGCCCGAACAACGACACGGTCTACAGCAACGCCTGGCTGGACCTCTCGCAGGGGCCGGTGCTGATCGACACGCCCGACATGGGCGATCGCTACTGGACGCTGGGCCTGCTCGATGCCTGGACCAACCCATTCGCCTACGTCGGCCGCCGCACCACCGGCAACCGCCGCCAGCGCACGCTGGTGCATGGCCCGCGCTGGCAGGGCGTGGTGCCGGCGGACGTGTCCCAGGTCATCGCCGCGCCGGGCGACGACGTCTGGCTCATCGGCCGTGTCCTGGTGGACGACTCGCCAGGGGACATCGATGCCGTGCGCGCGCTGCAGGCGCAGCTGCGCATGACGCGCCTGGACGGCAGCGATGCCGCGATGCGCGTGGACACGCGCATTGACGGGCGTTCGGTGGCCGCGCCGTCGGCGTCGACCTACATCGACACGGTGAACCACGCGCTGGTCGGCAACCCTCCACCCGCGGGCGAGTCGCTCGAATGGCCACTGGATGCGGATGCGGTTCAGGCGCTGCTGCCACAGGTGTACGCCGAACTGCGCGAGCAGCAGAATCAGCCGCGCCCGCTCGGCGGTGGATGGTCCCTGCCGCTGGAGGTGAAGACGCACTGGGGCGCGGACTTGCTCACCCGCGCGCGCGTTGCGCGCAACTTCATCGGCGCGCTCGGCATCGAGGAAGCGATGTACCCCAGCGCCGAGGTGGACGGCGAGGGGCTCGCGCTGGACGGCGCGCACGCCTATGAGCTGCGCTTCGCGCCCGGCGAGGGTCCGAAGGTGGGTGCGTTCTGGTCGCTGACGATGTACCGCCGAAGCGACTGCCTGTTTGTCGCCAACCCCATCCACCGCTACTCGATCGGCGACCGCACGCCCGGCCTGCGGCACGAAGCGGACGGTGGACTGGCGATCCGCATCCAGGCCACGGACCCGGGCGCGGGCCACAACTGGCTGCCGGCACCGGCCGGCGATCCGTTCTACGTGGTGCTGCGCCTCTACCAGCCGCAGGCCGAGCACCTGCGGTTCCAGTACACCTTTCCCCCGCTGCAACGACTCGATTGATTCCGACTCACCTACAAGGAGACACACCATGCCCATCCAACGACGCCACCTGCTCGGCGCCAGCCTCGCCACCCTCGGTCTCGCGCACACCAGCGCCTTTGCGCAGGCCTGGCCGGCGCGGGCGGTCCACCTCATCGCGCCCTATGGCGCGGGCGGGTCCAACGACATCCTCACGCGCCTGCTCGGCGAGGCCCTGGCGCCCCGCATCGGGCAGAGCCTGGTGATCGAGAACAAGGCCGGCGCGGGCACGCGCATCGCCAACGAATACGTGGCGCGTGCCGCGCCCGACGGCCATACCGTGCTGCATGCGGCCGCGCCCATCGCCATTGGCGCGGCCCTCTACCCCAAGCTCCCCTACGACGTGAAGACGGATTTCATACCCGTGCTGAGCACGGCCATCGCGCCGCTTTTCCTCATCGTCAACGCCGATGCGCCCTACAAGACCGTGGCCGAATTCATTGCCTACGGCAAAGCCAGCGACAAGGGCCTGACCTTCGGGTCGCCGGGGGCCGGCTCGGCGCCCCACCTCACGGCCGAGCTGCTGATGCGCGCGGCCGGCACCAAAGGCATCGTGGTCCAGTTCCGCGGCGACGCACCGGCCTATACCGAGCTGCTCGCGGGCCGGATCGATGCCACGCTGACGGCGATCTCGACCGCGTTGCCGCACATCCAGGCGGGCAAGCTGCGCGTGCTGGGCGTGGCCAACGAGGAGCGCACGCCCCTGTACCCGCAGGCGCCGAGCCTTCGCGAGTCGGGTCTGCCAACGGTGGTCGGCTATGGCTGGTACGGCCTGATGGTGCCCGCCGGCACACCCGCGGCCATTGTGCAGAAGCTCAACGCCGACACCAATGCGGTGCTGGCCGACCCGGAGATGCGCAAGAAGGTCGAGGCGGTCGGCCTGCAGGTGCGCGGTGGCACGTCGGCGGAGTTCGCGACCTTCATCGACAGCGAAATCCGCAAGTGGACGCAGGTGATCCAGGCCGCGAACATCAAGCCGGAATGATCGGGTGAGAGAGCCCGGCTGCGCGACCTCGCGCCGTGGCCGGCTCTCAGCTCAGATCTGGCGGCTGCGCGCCAGCGGCGGGTTCTTCGAGAAGTAGGCCACGATGCCGCGCAGCAGCGCGTCGGCCAGATCGTCCTGGTACTTCGGGTCGTTCAAGCGCTTCTCTTCATCGGGGTTGCTGATGAAGGCGGTCTCCACCAGCACGCTGGGGATGTCGGGCGCGCGCAGCACGGCGAAGTTGGCCTGCTCCACGCGCGGCTTGTGCAGCTTGCCGATCTTCTTGACGTGGCCGAGCATGGCCGTGCCGAGCTTGAGGCTGTCGTTGATCTGCGCGGTGGTGCTCATGTCGAGCAGGGCACGGCGCACGGTGGCGTCGGCTGCCTTGGCGTTGAGCCCGCCCACGAGGTCGGCGGCATTTTCCTTGTTGGCCATCCAGCGCGCCGCGGTGCTGGTGGCGCCGCGCGTGCTCAGCGCATACACGCTCGCACCTTGCGGGCGCGGTGACATGAAGGCATCGGCGTGCAGGCTGATGAACAGGTCGGCCTGCACGCGCTGCGCCTTCTGCACGCGCACCTGCAGCGGCACGAAGAAGTCCTTGTCGCGCGTCATGTAGGCGCGCATGGGGTTGCCGTTCACGCGCGTCTCGTTGATGCGGTCGCGCAGCTTCTGCGCGATCTGCAGAACCACCTTCTTCTCATGCGTGCCGCGCGGGCCGATGGCGCCCGGGTCCTCGCCCCCGTGGCCGGGGTCGAGCGCGACGATGATCAGGCGCTCGGTCTTGCCCTTGCCTGGCGGCGGCTGCTTGGCGGCGATGCCCTTCCTCGGCCTGGCCTCGGCCACGCTGGTCTCGCCATCCGGAGACGTGGCCGGTTCAGGGCTGGTGGTGGGTGGTTTGCCTTGCCGAGCGATCAGGTCCCCGAGCGGGTCGTCGGCAGGCTCGGCCGCGCGGGTGACCTTGTCGGCTTCCAGGCCCAGCAGGCGCGCGGCGCGCTCGCTGGCCGCGTCCAGGTCTTTCATGCGCTGCGAGATCAGTTGCTCCAGCGGGTCCGGCGGGTTCAGTGGGTAGAGGTCGAACACCAGACGGTGCTGGTAGGCCGCCACCGGCTGCAGGCTGAATACCTGCGGCTTGATCGGCTTCTTGAGGTCGAGCACCAGGCGCACCACATTAGGCGCGTTCTGTCCCACGCGAATGCCGGCGATGTTGGGGTCGTCGGACTTGAGGTGGCCCACCAGCTCGCGCAGGCCGGGCAACAGGTCCATGCCCTCGATGTCCACCGCCAGCCTGGGCGGCTCATTGATGAAGAACTGGCGCGCCTGCAGCGCGCCGTCGGACTCGATGGTCACGCGCGTGTAGTCCTCGGCCGGCCAGATGCGCACCGCCACCACGCTGGCGCCGCGCGCGATCTGCTGCGTGCCCAGCAACAGCACCAGAGAGCCCGCGCGCAGCAGGCGGCGGCGGCTCAGCGGGCCTGCGAATCCCTCGCTCATGCCAGCGCCTCCAGCAACAGGTGGCCGGTGGGCGTCAGCGCGGTGGCGCTGACGCGGCGGTGGGTGTCCTGATCCAGATCGATGTGGGTGTGAGGGGGCATCTCGTCGGGTTCGATGTCGATCCGCAGATCGACCACGGGGAGAAAGTCGCCGGCGCGTTCCGGCCATTCCACCAGCTTGAGGCCGGGGCTGGCGAAAAGTTCGCGAAAGCCCGCGTCCTCCCATTCGCGCGGGTCGTTGAAGCGGTAGAAGTCGAAGTGCCAGATGTGCAGCGGTTCGCCCGCGGGCATCACCGCGCAGTCGATCGCGCTGTGCGGTTCCACCACGGCATAGGTGGGGCTCTTGATGCGCCCTCGCACGCCGAGCGCGTGCAGCAGGTGGCGCACCAGGGTGGTCTTGCCCGCGCCCAGATCGCCCCGCAGCGTGAGGGTGGCGTGGGCGATGGCGGGGGAGGTGGCGAGCTGGCGGGCAAAGGCCTGCGTGTCTTCTTCGGTGGTCCAGCGGCCGTGCCAAGTGGCGGCAGGGGACGCGGGGCCCGCAGGAACCGGCCCGGTTCCTACAATGGGCTTTACATGAAGTTCGCTTTTGATGCCGCTCAACTCGTCTCGCAGATACAGGCTTGGGGCCAGGAGCTTGCATTTTCCCAAATTGGCGTCGCGGGTGTGGATTTGAAGGCCGCAGAACCGGGATTGAAGGCCTGGTTGTCGGCTGGATGTCACGGTGACATGGCCTACATGGCCGCGCACGGCATGAAACGGGCGCGCCCCGCCGAGCTGGTGCCGGGCACGCTGAGTGTGGTCACCGCGCGCATGGACTACCTGCCGCGCGCCGCGCCCGAAGGCTGGCAGGCGCTGGAGTTGCAACGCCTGGGGCATCCCGGCGAGGCCGTGGTGTCCATGTACGCGCGCGGCCGGGATTACCACAAGGTCCTGCGCAATCGCCTTCAGACGCTGGCCGAGCGCATCCAGGGCGCTGTGGGGCCGCTGGGCCACCGCGTGTTCACCGACTCCGCGCCGGTGCTCGAGGCCGAGCTGGCGCAGCGCAGCGGGCAGGGCTGGCGCGGCAAGCACACGCTGCTGCTTAATCGCGAGGCCGGTTCGATGTTCTTTCTGGGCGAGATCTACCTGGATCTGGCGCTGCCCACGACCGCACCCATCAGCGAGCACTGCGGTGCCTGCCGCGCCTGCATCGACGTCTGCCCCACGCAGGCCATCACCGCGCCACACCGGCTCGACGCGCGCCGCTGCATCAGCTACCTCACGATCGAGCATGCGGGGGCGATACCCGAAGACCTGCGCCCCCTGATGGGCAACCGCATCTACGGCTGCGACGACTGCCAGCTGGTCTGCCCCTGGAACAAGTTCGCGCAGCGCAGCCCGCTGCCCGACTTCGACGAACGCACGGGCATGAGCGGTGCGGCGCTGGTCGCGCTGTTGGCGTGGACCGAGGACGAGTTCCTGCGCCGCACCGAAGGCAGCCCGATCCGCCGCATCGGGCACGAGCGCTGGCTGCGCAACATCGCGGTGGCGCTGGGCAACGCGCTGCGCGCCGGGCACGACGACGACATGCTGCGCGCGTTGCAAGGCCGCTCCAACCACCCGAGCGAACTCGTGCGCGAGCACGTGGCCTGGGCGATGGCGCAGGCCACCGCGGCGCGCTGATCCGTCAGACCTCGCCGACATTGTCCCGAAGCCGGTCGAGCAGGGCCAGCAGGGTCGTGCGCTCGCGCTCGTCCAGGCCCGCGGTCATCGCCTTCTCGAAACGCGCCAGGTGCTGCTGCATCCTGCGCTGCAGCGCCAGGCCCTCGGCGGTGGCACTCACGCGCTGGCTGCGGCCGTCATCGGGGTCGGGCCGGCTGTGAAGCAAGCCGCGCTCGTGCAGCAGCCTGACGACCCGCGCAATCTGCGCCTTGTCGCGCCCCGTGTGCTGCACCAGGTCGCGCTGCGTGGCACCGTCGCGGCGCGCAAAGAAGGCCAGGCATCGCGCCTCCATCGGCCCCAGGCCCTCGCCGTCGTTTCGCATCGCGTCCCGAAGGTGGCGGCGCAGGCCATGCATGAGGTGGTGCAGGCGGTCCAGCACCTCGTTGGTGGTTGGTTTCGTCATCGTGGGCGGGTCATGTGGTTGACAGTGTCATCCATATCGGGCATGATGGTTGTTATTATCAACCAGATGAATCCATGAATCCAGACTTTTCACCATCCCTTGCAGTGGAGCGCGTGCGCCACGAGATCCGCGTGCGGCGCCTGCAGGTGCAGCGCATCGACACCGTCAGCCCGCACTTCCTGCGCATCCGTTTCGCGGGCGACGCGCTGCGCGATTTCGTCAGCGCCTCGTTCGACGACCACGCCAAGCTCATGCTGCCGGCCCGGCCCGGCGTGCCTCTGGTGCTGCCCCAACCCGGGCCGGACGGGCTGTCCCTGCCGCCCGGCGCCGAGAAGCCGGTGATGCGCGACTACACGCCACGCCAGTTCGACCGCGCCGCCGGCACGCTCGACATCGAGTTCGTGCTGCATGGGGACGGTGTGGCCTCGCGCTGGGCCGAAGCGGCGAAGCCCGGCGACGAGGTCGGCCTGGGCGGGCCGCGTGGTTCCTTCGTGGTGCCCACGGGCTTTGACTGGCACCTGCTGGTGGGCGACGAGTCCGCCTTGCCCGCCATCGCGCGGCGGCTCGAGGAACTGCCCGAGACCGCGCAGGCCATCACCGTGATCGAGACCGCCGATGCCGGCGACCGGCGCGCCTTCACCTCCCGCGCACGCGTTCAGACGCACTGGGTCGACACCGGCCCGACCGATGCGCTGGCGCGCGCGGTGGCGGCACTGAAGCTGCCTGTGGGCGAGGGATTTGCCTGGGCGGGCGGCGAAGCCGCCAGCATCGCGGCGGTGCGTGAGGTACTGGTGGGCGCACACGGCCTGCACAAGAGCCGCGTGCGCGCCTCCGCCTACTGGAAGCGCGGCAGCGTCGGCCACCACGAAACCCTGGGTGGCTGAGTTCAGCCTGCGAAGCGCTGGCGCAGGTCGCGCTTGAGCAGCTTGCCGCTGGGGTTCTTGGGCAGGCTGTCGGTGAACACCACACGTTTCGGGCTCTTGAACGCGGCCATGTGCTGGTTGCAGTGCGCGACCACCTCGGCCTCGGTCAGCGTCTGGCCTGCCTTGACGACGATCACGGCGGTGACGGCTTCCACCCACTTCGGATCGGGCAGGCCGATCACGGCCACTTCGCTCACCGCCGGCAGGCGGTAGATCATTTCCTCCACCTCGCGGCTGGCCACGTTCTCGCCACCGGTCTTGATCATGTCCTTCTTGCGGTCGACCACGGTGATGTAGCCCTCATCGTCGATCACCGCGAGGTCGCCGCTGTGGAACCAGTCCCCCTCGAATGCGGCCTTCGTGCGCTCGGGGTCGTTGAAGTAGCCCAGCATCAGGTGGGGCGAACGGTGGACGATCTCGCCGACCTCGCCCACGGCCACGTCCTGCATGGCGTCGTTCACCACGCGTGTCTCCACGTTGAGCACGGCCTTGCCGCAGGAACCGGGTTTGCGCAGCTGGTCGTCGGGGCCGAGCATGGTCGCCAGGGGCGCGATCTCGGTCTGGCCATACAGGTTCCACAGCCGCACCGCGGGCAGGCGCGAAGCCAGTTCCTTCAGCACCTCCACCGGCATGATGGAGGCGCCGTAGTAGCCCTTGGCCAGGCTGGCCAGCTTCGCCGCGTCGAACAGCGGCGAGCGCAGCAGCGCGATCCACACCGTGGGCGGTGCGAAGAAGCTGGTGATGCCGTGGCGCTCGATCAGCGCGAGCAGGTTGTCGGGCACCGGCTTGCTGGTGATCACGTTGTTGCTGCCGATGTAGATGGCCGGGCCGAAGAACACGTCGAGCTGCGCGCAGTGGTAGAGCGGCAGCGCGTGCAGCGCACGATCGTCTTCGGCGATCTCGGCGTTGATCACGCAGCTCACGTATTGCCACAGCACCGCGTCGTGGGTGAGCATCGCGCCCTTGGGCATGGACTCGGTGCCGCTGGTGTAGACGATCTGCGCGAGGTCGAAGCTGCCCAGGGTCACGTCGGGCAGCGGGTCCGCGCAGGCGGCCAGCGTGTCGAAGCTGTGCATGCCGGCCACGGGCCCGGAGGGATCTTCCGAGGGCAGCCAGACGTACTGGGCCACCTGCGTGTCCAGTGCCGCCGCCGCGCGCGCCAGATCGGCCAGGCCGCTGTCGGTGGCCAGCGTCCTGGCGCCGGCGTGGCGCAGGATGTAGGCCACCTCGTCGGCCTTGAGCATGAAGTTGATCGGCACCATCACCGCGCCCCGGCGCGCCAGGGCAAAGCGCAGCGCGGCAAAGCCGTGTGAGTTGCGTGCCAGCACAGCCACCTTGTCACCCTGCGCCACACCGATGCCGGCCAGGCCCGCGGCCAGTCGGCTCACCAGCGCATCGAACTCGGCGTAGGTCCATTGCGTGTCGCCGCAGACGATGGCGGTCTTGGTCGGCAGGCGCAGGGCGGTGCGGCGCAGGGCGTCGGCGATGGTCTGGCGGCGCACCACCGGGTGGATGGAAGAGGGCATGCAATGTCTCCTGTTTCTGGGGTCGTTCGCGCCGCATTCTGGCCGGCGCCGGCTTCGCATGCTGTCACATTTGCAGGCTCCCGCACCGATGCCCGGGCGCGGACCGACGGCTATCATCGGTTCATGAATCCGGTGACCTCCGCGCAATCCACCCTGCACCGCTGGGGCCGTGCGGCGCGCGCGAGCTGGGACGCCTGGTGGAACACGCTGCTGGTGGGCGCGCAGATCCTGGTGCTGGCGCTCTCGCCGGGCAGCTACAGCGCGGGCCCGCACCGGCGCGCCGTGCTCGAGAACCTGTACCGCGCCACCGCGCCCCTGCTCCCCTGGTTCCTCACGCTCTCGGCGCTGGTCAGCCTGGTGCTGATCCGCATCGTCGTGGCCACAGCCACCAGCTATGGCCTGTCGCAGTACGCGCTGGAGGTGCTGGTGCGCACGCTGGTGCTTGAACTCATCCCGCTCTACGCGGCACTGTTTGTGGCGGTGCGCTATGCCATGCCTGGCGCCCAGGTTGTGCGCAAGCAACTGGCGCTGCGGCAGCGCGAAGGCCGCCTGTCCGAGCGGCAACTGCTGCTGGTGAACGAGTTGCTGCCGCGCGCGCTGGGCTGCGTGTTTTCGGTGCTCCTGCTCGCCGGGCTGAGTTCGCTGGTGGCGCTGGTGCTGACCTACCTCACGGTCTACGGCTTCTCGCCCTGGGGCCTGCCGGGTTACACGCATGCCGTCGGCGGCGTGTTCACGCCCGCCGTCTCGCTCATCTTTTCGCTCAAGACCCTGTTCTTCAGCCTGGCCGTGGCGGTGGTGCCGCTGGCCGCCAGCGCCGAGCCCGATGCCCAGGGGCACTACGCCCGCCGCAGCGACATGAGCGAGTTCGCGCGACTGTTCTCGGTGGTGCTGCTGATTGAAGTGGTGTCGCTGGTGGGCAACTACTATTGAAGACCATGAACCCGACGCCGCCGCCTTCGCCCAACCCCGCCGACGCGCCACCGGTGAAGAACCTGGAGCTCAAGGCCGCGCTCTTGCTGGTGCTCATGGTGGTGTTGCTGCTCGGCTCGGCCGCCTACATCCTGTACGCGCGTGGCGTGCTGGAGCCCACGCAGCGGCTGGTCCTGATCTCGGACGATTCCGAGGGAGTGGTCGTCGGCATGGACATGACCTTCGCCGGCTTTGCCATCGGGCGTGTCGCGCGCATCGAACTGGCCGACGACGGCAACGTGCGCATCCTGATCGACGTGCCCGAGTCGGACGCGAAATGGCTGCGCACCTCCAGCATCTTCACCATGGAGCGCGGCCTGGTGGGGGGCACGCGCATCCGCGCCTACAGCGGTGTGCTGGACGATCCGCCGCTGCCCGATGGCGCGGAACGCACGGTGCTGCGCGGCGACACCGCGGCCGAGATCCCCAAGCTCGCCGCGAGCATGCGCGAGGTGCTGGAGAACCTTGCCGCGCTCACGAAAAGCGACGGCGCGCTCGCCGGCGCGCTCAACGGCGTCGGTGTGGCGACCGACCGCCTCACAGGCCCGCAGGGTGCGATGGGCTTGTTGATGGGCAACGACGAGGACGCGAAGAAGCTGGTGGTGACCATCGAGCGCACCAACGCGCTGCTGCTGCGCGCCGACGCGCTGGCCAGGCGGCTGGACAGCCTGGCCGCCAACGCCGACCGCCAGGTGTTCGGCCAGGGCGCCGCGCCGGGCGAGGGCAGCCTGACGGGCGATGCGCGCGCCACCGTACAGCAGCTCACCGCCTTGCTGGGGCAGGCGCGCACCAGCCTGCAGAAGGTCGACGCGGTGCTGGTGCAGGTCGAGGGTGTCGCCGCCAACACGCGCGACGCCACTGGTGACCTGGGCACGTTGCGCGGCGAGGTCGAGTCCAGCCTGCGCAAGGTGGAGTCGCTGATCAACGACATCAACCGCAAGTGGCCGTTCGCCCGCGACACGGAGATCAAGCTGCCGTGAAGAAGCCCACCCCCGTCGCTTGCTCACTGCGTGTAGCCGCATCCCCCCTCAAGGGGGCAACACCCTGCGCCCCGGCCGAGCCGGTTGCGCGGTGTTTCTGGTTGGGGGCTGTGGCGCTCGTCGCGGGCTTGGTGCTGTCCGCCTGTTCCAGTCAGCCGCCCGCGCCCGAGTGGCAGATGAACGCGAAGGGAAGCGCCGAGCGCGCGACCCAGGCCTGGCTGGGGGGCGATGCGCGCATCGCGGCGGCGGAGTTTGCGCGCGTGCGCGCTGCGCTGGCCAGCACCGGCCAGCCCACGCTGCTGGCGCGCGCCGAACTGCTGCGTTGCGCCACGCGCGTGGCGTCGCTGGCGTTCGAACCCTGCACCGCCTTTGATGCGCTCGCGCAGGACGCGCAACCGGCCGAGCAGGCGTATGCGCGCTACCTCGCGGGGGCGGCCACGCCGACCGATGCGGCCCTGCTGCCCGAAGCCCACCGGGCGCTCGCGTCCGGCGCGGCACCCGAGTCCGCCCTGGTCGCCATCCAGGACCCGCTGTCGCAGTTGGTGGCCGCTGGCGTGCTGCAGCGCCAGGGCCGTGCCTCCGATGCGGTGGCCGCGCGCGCGGTGGAGACCGCGTCCGCGCAAGGCTGGCGCGTGCCTTTGCTCGCCTGGCTCAGGCTGCAGCGGCAGCGCGCCGAGGCGGCAGGTGCCAGCGACGAGGCCGCGCGCCTGCAGCGCCGCATGGACCTCGTGTCGGGCGCGCCGCGCTGAACGCTCAGTTGACCTTGCCGATGCGTTGCACCACCGCCTTCATGGCCGTGGCGTCGGCCTTCACGAAGGCGTCGAACTCCGAGGCGTCCTGGTACTGGAAGCGCGTGCCGGCCGTGGTCATCACCTGGATGGTGCGCTCGTCGCGCGCGGCGGCGCGAGCGGCGTCCCGCAGCTTGTCGATCACCGGCTGCGGTGTGCCGGCCGGCGCGAACAGGCCCGCCCACTGCGAGTAGCTGACGTTCACACCCAGCTCCTTGAAGCTGGGCACGTCGGGCAGCAGCGCCAGACGGCCCTCGCCCCAGTGGGCCAGCGCGCGCATGCGGCCGCTTCGGATGTGGCCCACGACGCTCGCCGGTCCGCTGGCGAGGGCCTCCACCTGGCCGCCCAGCAGACCGACGATGGCCGGGCCGGCGCCGGTGTAGGGCACGTGCAGCATGAAGGTGCCCGTGGCGGCCTTGAGCTGCTCCATCGGGACTTGCATGGTGCCGTAGTTGCCCGACGAGCCGAAGCTGATGCGCCCCGGGTTGCCCTTGGCGTGCGCGATGAACTCGGCATAGGTTTTCCAGGGGCTGTCGGCGCGCACCACCAGCACCGTGGGGTCGGCCGTCATGCGCGCGATGGGCGTGAGCTGGTTCACCTCGAACTGCGGCGGGCGCTCCAGGATGCGGTCGGCCTCGGGCAGCACCACCAGCGACGACAGCGCCATGAGGATGGTGTAGCCGTCGGCCGGTGCCTTGGCCACCGCCGCCATGCCGATGGCACCACCCGCGCCGCCCCGGTTGACCACCACCACCGACTGGTTCAGGTGGCGCGCCATGGCCTCGGCCACCGGACGGCCCACGGTGTCGGCCACGCCACCGGGCGGGAAGGGCACGATCATGGTCACGGGCTTGCTCGGGTAGGCGTCCTGCGCGGCGACCAGGCCTGCGCTGGCGGCCAGGGCGAAGGCAAGGCTGCACAGCTTGAGTGCGGTTCGGTTCATGGGTGTTGTCTCCTGTCGGTTGTCGAAAGCGGAACGGGTTCAGACGAAGCGGTTGCGCAGCGTGCCGATGCCATCGATCTCGATGCGCACCACGTCGCCGCTCTTCAGAAAGGTGGGCGGCGTCATGCCCAGACCGACGCCGGCGGGGGTGCCGGTGGCGATCACGTCGCCGGGGTAGAGCGTGATGCCGCGCGAGATGGTCTCGATCAGCGTCGGGATGTCGAAAATCAGGTGCTCGGTGCGGCCGTCCTGGCGCGGCTCGTCGTTGACCCAGCAGCGCACGCGCGTGTGCTGGCCATCGAGTTCGTCGGCGGTGACGATCCACGGGCCCATGGGGCAGAAGGTGTCGAAGCTCTTGCCCATGTCCCACTGCTGGTGGCGCATCTGCACGTCGCGCGCGGTCACGTCGTTGACGATGGTGTAGCCGTAGACGTGCTTCATGGCATCGTCCCGGGCGATGTTCTTGCCACCGGTGCCGATGACCACCGCCAGCTCCGCTTCGTAGTCGATCTGCGGCGAGATGTCATCGCCCGGCAGCTGCACGTCGTCGCCGTCGGCGATCACGCACTCGGGCACCTTGGTGAACACGATGGGCCAGGCCGCCGGGTTGGTGTTGTTGTTCTTGAACACCGAGCCCTGCAGCTCCCTGGCGTGCTCGTGGTAGTTGCGGCCCACGCACCAGAGGTTGCGCCGGGGCATGGGCAGTGGTGCTTCGAGCCGCACGTCGGCCAGGGCCAGCGCGGCGCCCGTGGTGGCGGGCAGCGGCTGGCCTGCGGCCCTGGCCTCGATCAGTGCGAGCGCGCCGCGCCGGGCGTCGGCCGGGCCGAGGGCCAGCGGGGTGATGACCAGGCCATCGGCCGACACGAGGCCGACCTGGCGACGTCCGTCGTGAACAAAAGTCGCAATGCGCACACACACTCCTTGTGAGATAACTTGAAAAGTACCAAAAAATACCAATTGGTATCTGCAGCTGGATCGTAGGCGATGTGAATGAAATTTGGACTGGGGAAATCACGTAGATGGCCCTTGCGGTGGATATTGGTATGTTTTGGTATAGTGCACGGCATGAGCATGTCCACACCGCTGCGCGACACCATCCTCGACCAGTTGCAGGCCGGCCAGTGGCGCCCGGGGGACCGCCTGCCCACCGAGCGCGAGCTCGCCAGCCGCTTCAATGTGAGCCGCACCACGGTGCGCAAGGCGCTGCTCGAACTCAAGGCGCAAGGCCTGATCGAGCAGACCGTGGGCAGTGGCACTTTCGTGACCGAACATGTCAGCGCACGCCTGGGCCGGCGCGTGCAGCAGGATTCGTCGCAGCACACCAGCCCGGCCGCGCTGATGGAGGCGCGTCTGGCCATGGAGCCGGCCATCATCGAGATGGCGATCCGCAACGCCAACCAGGCAGACCTGCAGCGCATGGACGCCTGCTGCGACCACGCCGAGCGCGCCGAGACGCTGGAGGCTTTCGAGCACTGGGATGCTGAGCTGCACCAGGCGATTGCGGATGCGGCGCACAACAGCTTCGTGGCCAATGTGTTCACGCTCATGAAGACGGTGCGCGCGCAGGGCGACTGGGGGCAGCTCAAGAAGAAGAGCGTGACGCCCGAGCGCCGCCTGGCCTACCAGACCGAGCACCGCGCCATCGTGGAGGCGCTGCGCGACCGCGATGCGCAGCGGGCGCGCGAACTGACGCTGGCGCACCTGCTGCATGTGCGGCAGAACCTGCTGGGGTACTAGCTCTCTCGCATTCGTTGCGTTGCGTTGCGTTGCGTCGCGTGCGGAGACCTCGCGGGATCGGGCACCCGGGCGCTCTGCTCCGCTCATGTCCCCCGAACCGGCTGCGCCGGTTCTCCTCCTTGACTTCGCTGCGCAGAGCGCCCGGGTGCCCGATCCGAAGCAGCGGTGGCACTCCAGCGGTGGATTGCTCAGGTGCAGGCGGACCGAGGCGCTGGGCTGACCGGCGCAGCGAAGTCAAGGAGGAGACAAGGGCGAAGCCCTTGGCGGGGGACATGAGCGGAGCCGGTCAGCCCAGCGCCTCGGTCCATACCAGGCCCGCAGGCCTGAAACGTCAGGGGATGTTCCCCAGCACCCCCAGCGCAAACGGCAAGCTCACCATGCCCAGCAAGGTCGACAGCGTGACCAGCCCGGCCACATACGGCCCGTTGTAGCCCATGCGCGCGGCCAGCACATAGCAGCTTGACGCGGTAGGCACGGCCGAGAACATCAGCAGGATGGTGGTCTGCATCGGGTCGAGCCGGAACAGCCTGGCCAGGCCGAAGGCCATGAGTGGCATGCCCAGGTGCTTGCAGGCCAGCACCAGGCCACCCAGCGTCTTGGCCGAGGCCAGCATGCCGAACTGCATGCCCGCGCCCGCGGCCAGCAGACCCAGCGCCAGCGAAGCCTGGCCGATGCGATTGACCGTGGGTTCGAGCCAGACCGGCATGGAAAAGCCCAGCAGATTGGCCACCAGGCCCGAGACCGTGCCGATGATCAGCGGGTTGCGCAGCAGCTCACGTGCAAAGCCCTTCTGGCCGTGGCGCGCCATGGGCCAGACCGCGCCGACGTTGAAGATCGGCACGCAAACCCCGATGATCACCGCCACCAGCAACAGGCCCTCGGGCCCCGCCACGCGGTCCGCCAGCGCCAGCAGGATGAAGGAATTGAAGCGGAAGGCAACCTGCGCGCTGGCGGCATGCAGTCGCACGTCGAGCCGCTTGCCCAACCAGGGCCAGTGGGGCAGGGAGTACGACAGCGCGATGGCACACACCGCCAGCGAAACCGCCGCGCCCACCAGACTGGAGGCGGCGCTGAGGTCCAGCGGGCTCTTCACGATGCTGTGGAACAGCAGCACCGGGAACAGGAAGTAGTAGACGAGGCTCTCCACCTGCTCCCAGACCTTGCGGTTGAGCGCGGTGAAGCGGCACACCAGATAGCCGCAGAGGATGAGCGAGAAGTCGGGAAAGAGGAGCTGCGCGAAGTTCACCGGGCGAGCATAACTGGGCCGCGCGGGGCCACGGATTCAGCGCGTGGCGGAGCCTTCGCAGGCGGTCACCACGGTGACCCCGCCGTCCGACTTCAGCCATTGAGACAGGGCGTGGCACTGGCCGCCGGTGCACAGCTCGTAGTCGGCCGTGAACTCCGAACGCGAGAGCCGCAATGCAGCGGGTTGTCGCAGCCCGGGAGGGGTATAGCTGTACCACCCGTCCTTCAGCACCGCGTCGGGTGCGGGCTCCATGCCGGCGGCCGAGCCACGCACGCGGGCCGACAGCGCGCGCAGTTCGACCCGTCCCTCGGGCGCCCTCACCACCGCGTAGTCTTCTTCCCAGCGCACCTTTTCAATGGAGTGCGTCCAGGCCAGCGTGAAGCGCTCGGTGGCGACGAAGACCGGCGCAGGAGCGGGTGTGGCGGCCAGTGCCGCCAAAGCCAGACACACGCCCGCCGCGGACACCCTTGCGTTCCCGGTTCAGCGCACCGCGCTCAGCGCACGCTGCTGGCGGGTGCGCCACCAGTGCCAGGCCACGAAGAGCGCGATCGCGCCCAGGCCGATCTCGTCGGTCAGCGGCAGCGCCACCACCAGGAAGCTCGCCGACACCACGGCCACCGCGCGTTCGACCCAGTTCAGGCGCCCGAACAGGAAACCGATGGCGCCCGCGCCCCACATGCCGATGGCCAGCAAGGCCTTGAACACGATCCAGAGCGTGTCGCCCCAGTCGCCCGATTGCAGCATGAGGGCCGGGCTGTACACCGCCATGAAGGGCACGATGAAGCCGGCAATGGCCACGCGGATGGCCTGCATGCTGATCTTCAGCCCGGTCTCGCGCGCAATGGGCGCGGCCGCGAAGCACGCCAGCGCCACCGGCGGCGTGAGGTCGGCCATGATGCCGAAGTAGAAGACGAACATGTGCGAGACGATCAGCGGCACGCCCAGCTCCAGCAGCACCGGCGCGGCCAGCGAGCTGGTGATGATGTAGTTGGGAATGGTGGGTATGCCCATGCCCAGGATCAGGCAGGTGAGCATGGTCAGCAGCAGGGCCAGGAACAGACTCTCGCGGCCCACGGCGATGATGTAGCCACCGAGCTCGGCGGCCACGCCGGTGAGGTTGATCACGCCGATGATCACGCCCACCAGCGCGCAGGCAATGGCCACGGGCAAGGCATGGCGCGCCCCTTCGACCAGCGCACGCACCGCGAGCTGGCGGGCGTCGCCGCCGACGCGGCGGATGAAGGTGATTGCCAGCAGCACGGCGGTGATCACGAAGAAGGTGATCACGCCGAACTTGATGAAGCCCGCGCAGGCCAGGCCCAGCAGCACCCAGAACAGGCCGCGCAGCGCGTTGCCCTTGACGCCGGTCATGACGGCCGCGCCGAAGATCAGGATCACCGTGAGCGCCAGGCCGACCGTGCCGGAGAACAGTGGCGTGTAGCCCGAGAACAGCAGCGCCACCAGGCCGGCCAGCGGCAGCAGCAGGTACCAGCGCTCGCGCACGGCGGTCCAGGGGTTGGGGCAGTCTTCCTTGGCCAGGCCGGTCAGGCCCTTGTTGCCGGCTTCCAGGTGCACCATCCAGAAGGCGGTGACGAAGTACAGGATGGCCGGAATGATGGCCGCCTGCACGATGGACAGGTAGGGCACGTTGATGGTCTCGGCCATGATGAAGGCCACGGCCCCCATCACCGGCGGCATGATCTGCCCGCCCATGCTGGCCGTGGCTTCCACCCCGCCGGCAAACGCCGGGCTGTAGCCGAAGCGCTTCATGAGTGGAATGGTGAACTGGCCGGTGGTGACCACGTTGGCCACGCCCGAGCCGTTGATAGTGCCCATGAGGCCCGAGGAAATCACCGACACCTTGGCAGGGCCGCCGCGCGTGTGGCCCACGGTGCCCATCGCGAAGTCGTTGAACAGGCGGATCATGCCGGCCTGTTCGAGGAAGGCGCCGAACAGGATGAACAGGAAGATGTAGGTGGATGACACGTAGGTCGGCGTGCCGTAGATGCCTTCGAGCCCCATGCCGAGCTGGCCCACGATCTGGTCGAGACCGTAGCCCCGGTGCGCCAGGTGGCCCGGCAGGTACTGGCCGAAGATGGCATAGGCCAGGAAGATCAGGCAGATCAGCGGCAGGCCCCAGCCCATCACGCGCCGCGCCGCCTCGAACACCAGCACCACGGCGGTCACGCCGACCACCCAGTCGGCCAGGGTGAGTTCGCCAGCGCGCAGGGTGAGGTCGGCCTCGAACACCCACTGGTAGAGGCCGGTGACAAAACCGATCGCACCCAGCAACCAGCCCAGCGCGCGCCAGCCCAGGGCACGGCCGCCCATGGGCGGGAACAGCACAAAGATCATCAGCAGCACGAAACCCACGTGCAGCGCGCGGATGACCTGGCTGGAAAAGGGGTGGAATGCGGCCATCCAGATCTGGAAGGCCGAGAAGGCGATGGCGATCCAGAAGATCGCTTGTTTTGGCGATGGTGCCGAATGCTCGTGGGTGTCGCTCATGAATTGTCTCGTTGGAAGGAATTGTTTTCAGTGTCTGTCGGGACTCGTGCTGATCCGGGAAAGGCGCTAACGTCTGAACCGGCCCGACGCATCGATGATGGAGAGGTCCACGAAATCAAGCCCGGTGTGATCGTTCGCGCCATAGGTCACTTCCAGTCCACCGAGGTTGAAGTTGCGCATGTTCTCCAGCGCGTTTCGCAGCGCGACCGGGGTGAGGTCCTTGCCGACGAGCCGGATGCCTTCGGTCAGCACCATGGCCGCAGCATAACCTTCCAGCATGGCTGGGGAAAGCTCGTCAACACCCAGTTCTCTGGCCCGCTTCAAGGCGTTCTTGACAAACGGGAAAGCCACCGACCTTTCGTTGGGAAACACCTGGGTGACGATCGTGCCACGGCCCAGATCGCCGAGTTCCTGGATGAAGCCGGAAGAGGCATTGTTCGAGAGGGTCACCGCTTGCGCCCTGGACCCGTGCTCCCTGGCGGAACCGATGGCCGCGACGGTGTTCCTCGCGGACGCGATGACCAGGAAGGCCTGAGGGGTGGCGTCGGCCAGGGTTTTGCCAACGCGCTTGAAGTCGGCTTTCTCGCGGGGAAATTTCATCACCAGGACGGGCTCAAGCCTGGCCTTCTGCAGTGCTCGCGAGGCACCCTGTAGCGCGTCCTCGCCGAAGGAGTCGTCGGTGACGAGCAGGGCGATTCTGGTGATGCCGATGGTGACCAGATGTTCGATGGCCTTGGCAGCCTCCCTCTGGTAGGTGGCGCGCACATTGAATATCCAGGGATCGACCGGTTCGTGCAGGACCATCGCGCCCGTGCTGGGAGCGATCAGCGGTGTCTGGTGCTTTCTGAGCAAAGGCTTGATCGCCTGGGCATGCGGTGTGCCACGGGTGAGAAACAGGGCATGCACCCGCTGTTTTTCGATGAGTTCAAGCGCCCCTTCGTGGCTGCGCTGTGGATCGAATCGATCATCCACGGAGATGAGCTTGATGGGCTGACCGTTGATGCCGCCTTCGGCATTGACACTGTCGAAATACAGTTGCGCCCCTTTGGTGATCTCCTTGACGCCCGCAGCCACAGGGCCGGAGAAAGCGGCCACCTGTCCAATCCGTATCTCGGCACCGACGGACAGCGACACGGCTGCCAACGCAACGGCCAGCGCTATGCGAAAGAATGGGGCCCCTTTGATGCTGTGCATGGGCTTGTCTCCTGTTGTGTTCTGGCATGGCGGCGCGCAGGGCGGTTGCAGAAACCGCCCGCGCGCTCGCGCGCCCACGCGGCACATGGCCGTGCCGCGTGAGCTGGGTCTGGCGGGGTTACTTGATCAGGCCGACTTCCCTGTAGTAGCGCTCGGCGCCTGGGTGCAGGGGCACGGGCATGCCCTTGATGGCGTTGTCGCGCTTGATGGCCTTGGCGGCGTTGTGCGCGGCGTAGAGGGTGTCGATGTTGTCGTACATGGCCTTGGCCATGCGGTAGGCGGTGTCGTCGGAGACGCCGCTGTGGGTGATGAGGAAGTTGGGGATGGCCGCGGTGGGCACGTCCTCGGTCTGGCCGGTGTAGGTGTTGGCCGGGATGACGGAGGGCTGGTAGGCCGGGTCACCGACCTTGGCCACCACATCGGCGGGCACGGAGACCACCACGATCTTGACGGCGGTGGAGAGGTCGCGGATGGAGGCCACGCCCAGGCCGGCGGACTGCAGGGTGGCGTCGAGCTGGCGGTTCTTCATGAGTTCGACCGACTCGCCAAAGGGCAGGTACTCGACCTTGGCCAGGTCGCCGTAGCTCAGGCCGGCGGCCTTGAGGATGGCGCGCGCATTGAGCTCGGTGCCCGACTTGGCCGCGCCGACGGACAGGCGCTTGCCCTTGAGGTCGGCCAGGGTCTTGATGCCCGAATCGGCGCTGGCGACGACCTGGATGTAGTTGCTGTAGGTGGCCGAGAGGCCGCGCAGCTTGTCCAGCTTGTTGGGGAAGCCCGCTTCGGCGTTGCCCTGCCAGGCGTAGGAGACGGCGTCGGCCAGGGAGAGCGCGAGTTCACCGCGGCCGGCCTGGAGCAGGTTGAGGTTCTCGGCCGAGGCGCGGGTGACCTGGGCGGTGGAACGGGTGTTGGGGATGTCCTTGGCGAAGATCTGCGAGAGCGCCACACCCATGGGGTAGTACACGCCGCTCTGGCCGCCGGTCAATACGTTGACGAACTGCTGCTGCTGGGCCGAGGCCACGCCGGTGAGCAGGGCCACCGTAGAGGCCAGCACCAGGGCGCAGGTGGTCGTGAAGGCTCGTCGCTTTTTCATGTTGTCTCCAGTTGAGGGTTGATGCAACCTCGCCACCGTCGGGCGCGGGGTCACCATTGAAATAGCAACTTGCCTGCCAGCAGGGCGCCGCCCGCAAGTGGTTGATTTCATTGCACCCGCTGCGGCTCGATGTGCGGATTCCCGGAATGTCAGGCCGGGGTTGTGCGGACTTCCGCATCCCGGGTGATCAGCGGAAGCCGGTCGGATCGATCGTGTGCCGTGTCAGCTTGTCGTACAGCGTCTTGCGCGGCACCTTCAGGTGCTCGGCCGCCGCGGCCACGCTGCCCTGGCAGTGGGTCAATGCATTCACCAGCAAGTGCCGTTCGAAGTCGTCCACCTGCTGGCTGAGTGAACGTGCCACCGGGTTGCCTTCGGCGGGCATGCGCGCCTCCGGCTCCAGGCCCAGGCACAGGCGGTCGGCCACGTTGCGCAGTTCACGCACATTGCCCGGCCAGGAGTGGGCCATCCACTGCGCCATCTGGGTGAGAGAGAGTTCAGGCGGCTCGGTCTGGTAGCGCTCGGCAGACAGGCGCAGACAGTGCGCCATGAGCAGTGGGATGTCGTCGCGCCGCTCGCGCAGCGGCGGCAGTTCGATGCTGGCCACATGAAGCCGGTAATAGAGGTCGGCGCGAAATGCCCCGGCGTCCGACAGCGCCTTGAGGTCTTCCTTGGCTGCCGCGACAAAGCGGCAGTCGATGCGGTGGCTTTCATTGCCCCCCAGCCGCTCGATGGCGCGTTCCTGCAGCACCCGCAGCAGCTTGACCTGCTGCGTCATGGGAAGACTTTCGATCTCGTCGAGGAACACCGTGCCGCCTCTGGCGTATTCCAGCTTGCCCACGCGTTTGCGCGACGCGCCGGTGAAGGCACCGGCTTCATGCCCGAACATCTCGCTTTCGAAGATCGATTCGGGCAGTGCGCCGCAATTGATCGCCACAAACGGCCCGGTCCGGCCCGATGCCTCGTGAATGGCCCGCGCCACCACTTCCTTGCCGGTGCCGGTCTCTCCGCGCACGAGCACGTCGACCTGGGTGGGCGCCAGCGCGGCGATGCGCCGCTGCACCTCGACCATGCCGGGTGTCTGGCCGACCAGACCGTGCTCAGGCCGGGAGGCCACCAGTGCCTGCAGGCGGCGGTTGTCCAGCACCAGCCGGCGCTTCTCCAGCGCGCGGCGCATCACCTCGACCAGCCGCTCGGAAGAGAACGGTTTTTCGAGAAAGTCGTAGGCGCCCAGGTGCATGGCCTCCACCGCCATGCGGATATCGCCATGGCCTGTCATGAGGATCACGGGCACTTCCGCATCCAGCGCACGCATGCGCTTGAGCGCCTCGAAGCCGTCTTCGTCGGGCAGGCAGACGTCGCTCAGCACGGCGGCAGGGCATTCGCGTGCGCACAGTTGCATGGCCGCCTCGACCGTGGTCGCCTGGGCCACCGGGATGTCCGCGAGCTGAAACGCCTGGACGGCGCCCATCATCACGGTCGGATCGTCTTCAATCAGCAGGACGTGCATGGGGATCCCGTGTGTGGGGTGCCGGTTGCAGGATGAGGTCGAACCGGGCCCCTGGCTGGGTGTTCGCGGCCTCGATGCGCCCACCCATTTCGCGAACGATGGCCTTCGACAAGGCCAGACCCAGGCCCAGGCCCTTGCCACCGGGTTTGGTGGTGAAGAAGGGCTCGAAGAGGTGTTGCTGTACCTCGGGGCTGAGCCCGGGTCCGTGGTCTTGCACCGAGACGCACACGTGGCCGTCGGCGGTGGCGCGCACGCCAATGTCGAGCCGGCGTTCGCGCTGCGACTCCATGGCGTCGATGCCATTGCGCAGCAGGTTGACCAGCACCTGTTCGAGCCGGATCGGATCGCCCATCACCTGCAGGTCCGTGTCGTCGTGGAGGATTCGGGTGCCGCTGGCGTGCCTCATGGGCTCGATCAACATCAGGGAGCTGCCGATCACGTGCCGCAGCGAGACCGGCTGCAGGCGCGCAGGCTCCTTGCGCGCAAAGGCCTTGAGCTCGCCCACGATGCTGCCCATGCGCGCGCACAGTTCGCCGATCAGGCGCAGGTTGCTGCTGGCGTTGGCGGTGTCCTGTCGGTCGAGGAACTTGCCCGCGTTGTCGGCGAGCGTGCGCAGTGCCGTGAGCGGTTGCGATATTTCGTGGCTGATGCCGGCGGCCATCTGGCCCAGCAGGGCAAGCTTGCCGGTTTGCACCGCGGCGTCGTTGGCGGCGGTGAGTTCGGCCGTGCGCGTGGCGATGCGTTGTTCCAGCTCGGCCACCACCCTGGCGCGCTCGCGCATGGACGCCTGTCGCTCGGCCATGCGGCGCCGGTACTGCCACACCAGCGCTGTGAGCAGCAGCAGCAGCGTCAATCCCATGCCGATCAGTTCGGCCGCGAGAAGGCCCCGGGCGCGTGGTGCGGCCGGGTCGGAGAACAGCAGCAATTGCCAGCCGAACCGGCCCAACGGACGCCCCTGAACCAGGTAAGGCACACCGCCTACCTTCATGGCCTGCACCGTGGGCCCCGGGGCACTGCCTGCGCGTTCGATCAGCGTGACGGGCGTGGGGTCGCCGTACTGCAAGGTCTCCCGCAGCTGCGACACGACGGCGCCCTTCAGCGGGAAGAGGCTGCGGTAGCGCCACGCGGGTTCGGTGGTCAGGAACAGGACACCCTTGTCGTCCGAGAGCGCCAGTTGCAGGCCCTCGGCCCGCCACTTGTCCTCAAAGGCATTCAGATCGATCTTGACCGCCACCACACCGATGACCTGCGATGCACTCAGGATGGGCGCGGCAATGAAGAAGCCCGGTTCACCGGTGGTCACCCCGACCGCATAGAAGCGGCCGGTTCCACCATTGAGTGCATCCTGAAAGTAGGGGCGGAAGCGGTAGTTGCGCCCCACGAAGCTTGATGGCAGGTCCCAGTTGCTGGCGGCCAGGGTGTGCCCCTGGGTGTCCATCAGGTACACGGCCGCCACGTCGGTCCGCTTCTGGGCAAAGAGCAGATAGCGGTTGGCTTGCGCGATGCGCTCGGGGTCACCGGGCGACTGCAGGGCCCGCGTCAGCATCTGTTCGGCGCCCACGAGGTAAGGCAGGTGCTCGAACTTTTCAACCGACACCAGCAGGTCGCTGGCCAGTCGCTCTATGGCCGCGTTGCCCCGGGTTTCCGAATCGCGCAGCGCCGCCTGATGAAACCACGCGTACGCAAGCCAGACCACCAGGGCCAGCAAGGCCGCAACCGCAGCAAGGATGGGCCAGGGGCGCCCCATGGGCCTGCGGGTCCATGGGGGTGTTTTTTCTGCCGCTGGCGCAAGCGCGATGGATGGCATGGAACAGGCTCCGGGAAGCCCAAAAAAACGGCCTCAAGCAGAAGCTGGAGGCCGCTTGCCGATCGGCAGACTGGGCTCGGACAGACGCCTCGCGAGAGGCCGCCCGCTGGAGGTCACTTGATCAGGCCGACTTCCCTGTAGTAGCGCTCGGCGCCGGGGTGCAGGGGCACGGGCATGCCCTTGATGGCGTTGTCGCGCTTGATGGCCTTGGCGGCGTTGTGCGCGGCGTAGAGGGTGTCGATGTTGTCGTACATGGCCTTGGCCATGCGGTAGGCGGTGTCGTCGGAGACGCCGCTGTGGGTGATGAGGAAGTTGGGGATGGCCGCGGTGGGCACGTCCTCGGTCTGGCCGGTGTAGGTGTTGGCCGGGATGACGGAGGGCTGGTAGGCCGGGTCACCGACCTTGGCCACCACATCGGCGGGCACGGAGACCACCACGATCTTGACGGCGGTGGAGAGGTCGCGGATGGAGGCCACGCCCAGGCCGGCGGACTGCAGGGTGGCGTCGAGCTGGCGGTTCTTCATGAGTTCGACCGACTCGCCAAAGGGCAGGTACTCGACCTTGGCCAGGTCGCCGTAGCTCAGGCCGGCGGCCTTGAGGATGGCGCGCGCATTGAGCTCGGTGCCCGACTTGGCCGCGCCGACGGACAGGCGCTTGCCCTTGAGGTCGGCCAGGGTCTTGATGCCCGAATCGGCGCTGGCGACGACCTGGATGTAGTTGCTGTAGGTGGCCGAGAGGCCGCGCAGCTTGTCCAGCTTGTTGGGGAAGCCCGCTTCGGCGTTGCCCTGCCAGGCGTAGGAGACGGCGTCGGCCAGGGAGAGCGCGAGTTCACCGCGGCCGGCCTGGAGCAGGTTGAGGTTCTCGGCCGAGGCGCGGGTGACCTGGGCGGTGGAACGGGTGTTGGGGATGTCCTTGGCGAAGATCTGCGAGAGCGCCACACCCATGGGGTAGTACACGCCGCTCTGGCCGCCGGTCAATACGTTGACGAACTGCTGCTGCTGGGCCGAGGCCACGCCGGTGAGCAGGGCCGCGCCGAGGCTGAGCCCCAGGCCAATCTTGTGAATCAAGCGCATGGTGAGTGTCTCCTGTCGATTGAAAAAGCGAGCAGGCAGAATACAACAAGTTGATACGGAACTCCCCCCGGTAACTGCTTACCTGTCGGGGCGGGTTTTCCCCGAGAGTCCACGCACCTCAGTGACCCAGGCACCTACCGAACTGTCCCCGAAGGCCCTGGCCAGCCGCGCCGCGGCCGATGCCTTCGCCGATGCCCTGTGGCTGGAGGAGGGCCTGTCGCGCAACACGCTCGATGCTTACCGGCGCGATCTGGTGCTGCTGGGCGACTGGCTCGCCGAACAGGGCAAGACCCTGCCCGAGACCAGCGAGGTTGACCTCAACAACTACTTCAGCGCACGCCATGCGCAGACCCGCGCCACCACCGCCAACCGGCGCCTCACGGTGTTCAAGCGCTACTTCCGCTGGGCATTGCGCGAGCGCTTCATCGCCGCCGACCCGACGCTGCGTCTAGCGCCGGCGCGCCAGCCCCTGCGCGTGCCCAAGACCCTGTCGGAGGCCCAGGTCGAAGCCCTGCTGAACGCGCCCGATGCGGGTACGCCGCTGGGCCTGCGCGACCGTTGCATGCTCGAACTCATCTATGCCAGCGGCCTGCGGGTGAGCGAGCTCGTGACGCTGAAGACCTGGCACGTGGGCATGAACGAGTGTGTGCTGCGCATCACGGGAAAGGGCAACAAGGAGCGGCTCGTGCCCTTCGGCCAGGTGGCTGGCCAGTGGCTGCAACGCTACCTGGCAACGGCGCGCGGCGAGATCCTGGGTGGCCTGCAGAGCGAAGACCTGTTCGTCACCTCGCGCGGTTCGCGCGCCGGCGAGGCCATGACGCGCGCGATGTTCTGGCAACTGGTGAAGAAGTACGCCGCACAGGCCGGCATCACCGCGCCGCTGTCACCGCACACATTGCGGCATGCCTTTGCCACGCACCTGCTCAACCACGGCGCCGACCTGCGCGCGGTGCAGATGCTGCTGGGCCATGCCGACATTTCCACCACGACGATCTACACCCACGTGGCGCGCGAGCGCCTCAAGACCCTGGTGGCGCGGCACCACCCGCGGGGGTGAACCACCGCTGGGCCTGTGCCTACTGCTTCTTGCCCCAGAGCTGTTCCAGGCGCATGTCGCGCCCGCAACTGGCGCGGTAGTACTGGTAGCGGATCGGGTTCTTCCGGTAGTAGTCCTGGTGGTAGTCCTCGGCCGCGTAGAAGGGCCCGGCTGCCACGATCTCGGTGACGATGGGTTCCTTGAACGGCTTGCTTTTTTCCAGCTCGGCCAGCGAGCGCCGGGCTGCTGCCATTTGCGCCGCATCTTGCGTGAAGATGGCCGTGCGGTAGGGGCTGCCCACGTCGCAGAACTGGCGGTCTTTGGTGGTGGGGTCGATGCTGCGCCAGAAGACGGCGAGCAACTGCTCGTAGCTCACCCGGGATGGGTCGAACACGATCTCCACGGCCTCGGCATGGCCCGTTTTCTCGGAAGAGACCTGCCGGTAAGTCGGATTGGCCACGGTGCCGCCGATGTAGCCCGAGGTGGTGGACAGCACACCGGGCACCTTGTCGAAGTCGGCCTCCACGCACCAGAAGCAGCCGCCCGCGAACGTGGCCTTGGCGGTGGACGGTGTGGTCTGCGCCTGCGCCGGCGCGATCGCCACGACCGCGCTGACCAGCAGACCCATCAACGCGCCGCTCCAGAAGCGCAACAGCCGGCTCATGCGGCCTCCGGCACGAATCGCAGCGCCACGCCGTTGTTGCAATAGCGCTTGCCAGTGGGCGGGGGTCCGTCGTTGAACACGTGGCCCTGGTGGCCGTCGCAACGCACGCAGTGGTATTCGGTGCGGGGCAGCAGCAGTTTGTAGTCGGTCTTTGTGCCCAAGGCGTTCGGCAGCGGTGTGTGGAAGCTGGGCCAGCCGGTGCCGCTGTCGTACTTGGCGTCGGAAGCGAACAGTGGCAGGTCGCAGCCCGCGCAGTGGTAGGTGCCCTTGCGCTTCTCGGCGTTGAGCGGGCTGGTGCCCGCGCGCTCCGTGCCTTCTTCGCGCAGCACGGCGAATTGCGCGGGCGTCAGCCGCTTCTTCCATTCGGCGCTGGAGAGTTTCCAGGGATCGGTGGCGGCCAGAGCGCTGGCCAGCGGTGCGGCGGCCTGTGAGCCCAGGCCGAGCAAGGAAAGCAGCTTCATGGTGTGTCGGCGGTTCATGGTGGTGGGGCCTTTCATGCGCATGGGTCGGACGAGGAGGCCGGTTCCTTACAGGCAGACCCTTTGGAGTGCGCGCCGCGCTTGAAGTTCGCCCGCGCCACCGGTCCGGCTCACAGCGGTTTGAGCACGAGCCCGATCACCAGGCCCGTGTCGGTCACGGTGATCGGTCCGGGCTGCATGCCCATGGCGTCGACCATTTTCAGATCCTGCGGCTGCAGCTGGTGCAGCACCACCTCGCGCAGCGACTGCTCGGCCAGCGCGGGCGCGTAGGTGTTGAGCATGTCCACCACACCGGGCTGCAGACTGGGAAAGCGCAGCCGGCCCAGGCGCAACTGGTGCGCGCGCACCGTGCGGTCGCTGGCCTCGTAGCGCAACGCGAAGTCGACGTCGAAACGGCCCTGGTGGCTGCGGTTGAGCGCGGGCCCGGCCACGTCCACCACCATCTCGCTGCGCAGGCGGTTCTGCGCGGGCAGCAGACGCAGCTGGGGAGCCAGCAGGTCGAGGTTCAGGACGCCGGGCACCGGGTAGCGCAGCGGGAAGCGTTGGGCCGCTGCCTGCTGCAACTGGTCGAGCGACACCTTGAGACCCGCAGGCGAATCGGCGGGCGCGGGGGGTTCGTCGGCCGGCGCGCCCGCCGCGCGACCGACGGTGCCGTCGAGCAGTGGCAGTGCGAGGAGGAGGGTTCTGCGTCGCATGGGTGGCTGTTTGGAGCCGGCGCCGCGCCGCAGGTTCGCGCCAAGACGTCTCTATTTGTAGAAGGCCTCGACCTTGCCCTTGAGCTGGATCAACAGCGGATTGCCCTTGCGATCCAGCGTCTTGCCCGAGGGCACCTTGACCCAGCCTTCACTGATGCAGTACTCGGTCACGTCGAAACGCTCCTTGCCATTGAAGCGGATGCCCACGTCGTGCTCGAACACGGCAGGCACGTAGTGGGGGCTGCCCGGCTCGATGCACAGGCGGTCGGGCAGGGGCGGTCGGGTGGTGTCGGGGGAGGTGTTGTCGCTCATGCGGGGATTGTCGACCAATTCGCTGGGTGGGTGCATGTCACCCTTCCTGGCGCTAGCATGAAGCGGCCCGTCAGATCACAGGAGCACATCATGGAAACGCATGAACTGCATCGCGGCCGACTGATCGACCACATCCAGCTCGTGGTGAGGGATCTTCCCGCCAGCCAGGTTTTTTACAGGGCGGTTCTCGGCGCGCTGGACATCCCGCTGGGAGGCACGGGCGACGGCTACTTCTGGGCCGATGAACTGTTCGTTTCAACCGCCGACAGCGAAGCTGCGAATGGAGAACTGACGGGGCGCCACCACCTGGCGTTCCAGGCGCAGGACAAGGCCATGGTGGACCGGTTCTACCAGGCCGCGCTGTCCTCGGGTGGCCGGGACAACGGCGCACCCGGCATCCGTGCCTACCACCCCGGCTACTACGCGGCCTTCGTCCTCGATCCCGATGGCAACAACATCGAGGCGGTGTTCCATGGTGAGGCGCACCGCAGCGCGGCTTCGGTGGTGGTGACGTTCTGAGTCCGGCGACTTTTCGCGAAGACGCCACTTCCCCAGGGGGGCTATCGACTGGTGCCCGCAGCGGTACGGGTCTTTTCGAAGCGGTAGAACAGGTTGGGCTCGGACAGCACGTAGATGGCGCCATCGGAACCCACAGCCAGACCTTCGGGTTGAGGCACCTTGTGCTGGAGCCCATGCAGACCCCGCCACAGCGGCATCACGCCGATCGGTTGCCCGTCAGGCGCGTATTCCACGACCAGCGCCGACTCCTCGCTGAGCAGCAGCAGGTTGCCGGTGGGCTCGTGCATCGTGATGGAAGACAGGTCACTCATGAACAGCGAGGCCGCCCGCGACGATTTCCACTCGCTGATGTCGATGTTGAAGCCCTGAGATGTGTTGAACACATCCAGGCCGGTGACGACCAGCACGCGCAACGGCAGTTTTTCCTTCACCACAAACAGGCGGTTCTGTGTGCTGTCCCATGACACGCCTTCGAAGCTGCTGTTGTGCACGGTGTCGATGCTCAGGCCCAGTCTGGACTTGCCCGCCACCGAGATGCGCGCGGTATCGGGCTGGATCTGCACCCAGTACATCGCGTGGCTGTGCTCGTCGGAAATCACATAGGTGTCGTCCTGCACGTAGGTGATGCCCTCGGGGTCACCCGCGCCCTCCAGTTCGATGATGCGCAGCAACTCGCCATCGGTCGTGAGTTCGGCGATCTGGGGTGGCCGGTTGATGACGGTGAACAGAGTGCCGGTTTTGACGTTGAACGTGAGTCCCGAGGCGTTGCGGTTCAACCCTTTCACCGGGTGCGCCTCCACCGCGACGCGGTAGCCGGGCAACCATAGCGATCTGCCCTGCCATTCGGTTGCACCCAAGCTTGTGCTCGCCCAGTAGTAGCCCAGGGCGAGCACCTTGAAGTACCACACAAAGAGGATGGCGAGGACGACGGTGGCCCAGAACCAGGGCTTTCGGATGAAGCGCATCAGTCCTCCAGCACCCGAACCTTCACCCCTTTGCCCTTGATGCGCCCCGCGTTGAGGCGGCTCGCGGCCTGCTGCGCGATGTCGCGGGCCACCGCAACGTAGGTGGACCACTCGTTCACGTTGATCTTGCCCACCTGTTCGCGGGTGTAGCCCAGGTCGGCGGTGAGCGCGCCCAGCACGTCGCCAGGGCGGATCTTTTCCTTGCGACCGCCCTGGATGTGCAGCGTCACCATGGGCGGTACCAGAGGGCCGTCGCCGGTTGGCACGAGTTCGTCCAGCGCGTGCCATGTTGATTCGCGCCCTTGCAGCTGCTCGATCTTGCCGACACTGCCCATTTCGTCCAGTGCCGCGAGGTTGAGCGCCAGTCCGCTTTCGCCCGCGCGGCCGGTGCGGCCGATGCGGTGGACGTGCACTTCCGGGTCGGGCGTCACGTCGACGTTGATCACGGCGGCCAGGCTGGCGATGTCCAGGCCGCGCGCGGCCACGTCGGTGGCCACGAGCACCGAGCAACTGCGGTTGGCGAAGCGCACCAGCACCTGGTCGCGCTCGCGCTGCTCCAGTTCGCCGAACAGCGCGAGCGCGCTGACGCCCTGGGCCTGCAGCACGGCCACGAGGTCGCGGCACTGGGCCTTGGTGTTGCAGAACGCGAGCGTGCTTTCGGGCCGGAAATGGCGGAGCAAGCGGCTCACGGCGTCCAGCCGCTGCGTTTCGGCCACTTCGTACCAGCGCTGTTCGATCTGCGTGCCCGTGTGCTGCGCATCCACCTTCACGGTGACGGGCTCGCGCATGAACTGCGCGCCAAGTTTGGCAATGCCTTCGGGGTAGGTGGCCGAAAACAGCAGGGTCTGGCGGTCCCTGGGGCACTGTTTCGCCACGGTCACGATGTCGTCGAAGAAGCCCATGTCGAGCATGCGGTCGGCTTCGTCGAGCACCAGGGTGTTGAGCGCGTCCAGCTGCAGGCTGCCGCGTTCCAGATGGTCCATGATGCGCCCGGGCGTGCCGACCACGATGTGCGCGCCGTGTTCCAGCGTGGCGAGCTGCCCACGCAGTGGCACGCCGCCGCACAGCGTGACGACCTTGATGTTGTCTTCCGCGCGCGCCAGGCGCCGGATTTCGGTGGTCACCTGGTCGGCCAGCTCGCGCGTGGGGCACAGCACCAGCGTCTGCACCGCGAAGCGGCGCGGGTTCAGGTTGGCCAGCAGGGTCAGGGCAAAGGCGGCGGTCTTGCCGCTGCCGGTGCGGGCCTGGGCGATGAGGTCCTTGCCCAGCAGGGCGGAGGGCAGGGCGGCGGCCTGGATCGGCGTCATGGACGCATAGCCCAGCCGTGCCAGGTTGGCCAGCATGGCCGGAGAAAGGGGGAGGGTGCTGAAGTCGGTCGGGGCGGCGGTGGTCATCCCCGATTATCGGTGGCGGCGCTCAGCCGCCGAGCGTGAAGTAGAAGGTGGCGCCCTGGTCGGGCGCCGCATCGGCCCACACGCGCCCGCCGTGGCGCGCGGCGATGCGCTGCACGATGCTCAGGCCGATGCCCGTGCCCTGGAACTCGGTGTCGGTGTGCAGGCGGCGGAACGGGCTGAACACCTGTTCGGCAAATGCCATGTCGAAGCCGCAACCGTTGTCGCGCACGTAGAAGACGTCCTCGCTGCCCTGCCGTTCGTGGCCCACTTCAATGCGCGTGACCTCCCGCTTGGCGCAGAACTTCCAGGCGTTGCGGATCAGGTTGTCGAGCACGCTGCGCACCAGAACCGGGTCGCCCACGGCCGTCATGCCGGGCGCGACACGCACGTCGGCCGCACGCCCGGGCGCGGTCTCGAGCTGCTGTTCGATGATCTCGGCGGCGATGGCACTGAGGTCGACGTCGACGAGCTGCGGTTGCGCTTGTGAGAGCTTCGACAGGTTGAGCAGGGCGTCGATCAGGTTGCCCATCTGGGTGCTCTTGGCGGCGATCCTGGCGATCAGGGTGGCGCCTTCGTCACCCAGGTCGGCGCGGTGGTCCTCCAGCAGCACGGCGCTGAGGCCCGCGATGGAGCGGATCGGCGAGCGCAGGTCGTGCGCAACCGAGTAGCTGAAGGTCTCCAGCTCGCGCAGGCTCTCGCGCAGCTCGGTGGTGCGTTCGTGCACCAGTTGTTCCAGGCCTTCGTTGAGCCGCTGCAGGCGGATCTCGGCCTGCTTGCGTTCGGTGACGTCCTGCACCACGCCGCTCATGCGCTGCTCTGACAGGGGGCTGGCGTCCAGCTTGATCCATCGCGACGGGGTCTGGTCCCCGAGCAGGCGGAATTCTTCGCTGAACTTGCGCAGCGGCTCCATGGCTTCCCTGAGTTTGGTTTCGACGAACTGTCGGTCCTTCTCATCCACGTCGGTCAGAAAATCGGCCAGGGTCAGGGGCTGGGCCGCGTCGCGCCCGAGCAGGGACGCGGTGCGCGCGTTGATGGTCATGGCGCTGGTGGTGGTGTCCATCTCCAGCACGCCCATGCTCGCGGCGTCAAGCGCTTGCTGCAACAGGCGCCGGTTTTCACGCAGGGCTTCTTCCACGGCGTGGCGTTCCAGCGCCATCTGGATGGTGGCGTGCAGCTCGCGCTCCGAGAAGGGTTTGATCAGGTAGCCGTAGGGCATGGTCCGGCGCGCGCGTTCCAGCGTGGAGTCCTCCGAATAGGCGGTGAGGTAGATCACGGGTACCGGGTGGTCGTCCTTGAGGCGCGCGGCCACGTCGATCCCGTCCATGTCGCCCTCGATGTGGATGTCCATCAGCACCAGGTCGGGGCGCGTGCTGTCGACCAGCGCCAGGCTTTCCTGCCCGGACACCGCCACGGCCGGCACGTCGTAGCCCAGTTGCGCGAGGCGCTGCTGGAGGTTGAAGGCGACGATGCTTTCGTCTTCCACGATCAGGATGCGCGCGGGCGTGTTCTTCATGCGGTGTCTCCCAACTCGAAGCGAAGGGAAAAGCGAGTCGGGCCGGCGCGCTGAATGTCCAGAACGCCGTGCAGCTGGCGCGTGAGCAACTGCACCAGCTGCAGGCCCAGCGAACCGGTGCGCAGCAGGTCGAGGTCGTCGGGGATACCGCGCCCGTCGTTGCTGATCGACAGCTCCACGTGCTTGTCGTGGTCCTGGCTCAGTTCGACCAGGATCGTGCCGGCTTGCCCGTCCGCGAAGCCATGCTTGAGCGCGTTGCTGACGAGCTCGTTGACGATCAGGCCACAGGGGATGGCCTCGTTGATGGGCAGGCTCACCTCGTGCGCCTCGACCCGAATACGCACCTGGCTGGCCGAAGAGCCGTAGGCCTCGGTCAGGCGGGGCAGCAGTTCGTCGAGGAAGCGCTGGAAGTCGACCTTGGCGAAGTTCTGCGACTGGTACAGGGTCTGGTGGATCAGCGACATCGAGCGGATGCGGTTCTGGCTGTCGCGCAGCATGCCCACGAGCTCGCGGTCCTTGCTCTTGAGTGCCTGGAGGTCGAGCAGGCTGTGGATCACCTGCAGGTTGTTCTTGACGCGGTGGTGCACCTCGCGCAGCAGCAGGTCCTTTTGCTGCAGCGCGTCCTGGATGCGCCGCTCGGCCTGCTTGCGTTCGCTCAGGTCCAGGATCACCGACAGCACCATCGGCCCTTCGCCCGTCTGCACCGGGTTGATGCCGATCTCCACCGGGAATTCGCTGCCGTCCTTGCGCAGGCCGCTCAGGTCGCGCCCCGCACCCATGGGGCGTGCGCTGGTCTCGGCCAGAAAGCCGTTGCGGTAGCCGGGATGCACGCCGTGGTACCGGTGCGGGATGAGCTTTTCCACTGTGTGGCCGATCAGCTCCTCGGTGCTGTAGCCGAAGGTCGTCTCCGCCAGCTGGTTGAGTCGGACGATTTCACCGAGGTGGTTCACGACGATCATGGCCACCGGGATGCGATCGAACGCCTGCCCGAGGTATTCATCGAGTTGTATCCGCCGCTCCGCCATGACTGGCATGTTAGGCGAGGTGCGCCTCTCGTGTGAACCCCTGTCACTGGGGTCTCGGCGAAGGGGTAGCACCAATGAACTACGTGTCTGTCGCGTGTGTGTCTGCGTTCATCAATTCTTGCATTTCGAGCTCGCTAAACCCCGCTGCTTTGCGCGCCACCGTGTTGAAAGGTGGGCGCAACCGGGGTGCGCTGAACCGGCGCGCGAGCTGCCGGTAGTGCGCCACGGGCTCCAGCCCCTGTTGCTTGCACAGCCAGCCGTACCAGCGGTTGCCCACCGCCACATGGCCGATCTCGTCGCGCAGGATCACGTCCAGAATCTCCACCGCCCGCATCGCCGCCGGCGTGCCCACCTTGCGCAGGCGCGCCTGCATCGGCGGCGCGGCGTCCAGGCCACGGGCCTCCAGCGTGCGCGGCACCAGCGCCATGCGCGCGGTCACGTCGTGCTGGGTGCGCACGCACATGTCCCACAAGCTGTTGTGCGCCGCGAAGTCGCCGTAGTCGTGTCTCAGGCTTTGCAGGTGTTCGCGCAGCAGGCTGAAGTGGATCGCTTCTTCGTGCGCCACGCGCAGCCAGTCGGTGTAGTAGTCCACCGGCATATCGGGAAAGCGCCAGACCGCGTCCAGGGCGAGGTTGATGGCGTTGAACTCGATGTGGGTGACGGCGTGCAGCTGCATGGCCAGGCCTTCGGGGGTGAAGGGTGAGCGCTGCGGCACGTCGACGGGTGCGATGAGTTCGGGCCGTGCCGGCCGTCCGGGCAGGGGTCCCGACGTGTCGGGCTCCAGGCGCAGAGCCGTGTCCAGTGGGATGCGGTCAGCGTGCCAGGCTTCGAACAGCGCGTGTGTACACGCCACCTTCTGCTGCGGATCCGGGACACACAGCGCCAGCAGGGCCTGCTCGCGCAACGAGGCGCGAGGCGATGGGAACGGTTGCTCGGGGGCGTGCATCCCTACAATTCTAGGTTTCGCGAACGGAGATCTCTTCACATGGCCATTTACGAACTTGATGGTGTCGCCCCGCGCGTGGCCGATTCGGCCTGGGTGGCCGACAGCGCCCAGGTGATGGGCAACGTGGTGCTGGCCAAGGACAGCAGCGTGTGGTTTGGCGCGGTGCTGCGAGGCGATACCGAGACCATCACCGTCGGGCGTGGCAGCAACATCCAGGACGGCAGCGTGCTGCACGCGGACGTGGGCTTCCCGACGACGGTGGGTGAGAACGTGACCGTGGGCCACCAGGTGATGCTGCATGGCTGCACCATCGGCGATGAATCGCTGATCGGCATCGGCGCGACCGTGCTCAATGGCGCGAAGATCGGCAAACACTGCCTGGTGGGCGCCGGTTCACTGGTGACCGAAGGCAAGACCTTTCCCGACGGCAGCATGATCATGGGCAGCCCGGCACGGGTCGTGAAAACGCTCACCCCCGAGCAGATCGAGGGCCTGCGCCGCAGCGCCGGGCACTATATCGAGAACGCCGCGCGCTACCGCCAGGGCTTGAAAAAGATCGGGTGACCCCGACCTGTGCCCATTCAATTTTTGCGAACGTCCCTGAAAGTCCCGCGTGTCCGAACTCCACAAATTCGTCTTTGAAGGCCTGCCGGTGCGCGGCATGCTCGTGCGCCTGACCGACGCCTGGCAGGAGATCCTGCAGCGCCACCGCGACGCCGGTGGTTACCCTGCGGCGGTGACGGAACTGCTGGGCGAGATGACGGTGGCGGCCACGCTGATGCAGGCCAACATCAAGTTCAACGGCGCGCTGATCATGCAGATCATGGGCGACGGTCCGGTGAAACTGGCCGTGGCCGAGGTGCAACCCGACCTCAGCCTGCGCGCCACCGCCACGGTCGTGGGTGAGGTGGCGGCCGACGCGCCGCTGTCGCACATGGTCAACGTGACCAATCAGGGTCGCTGCGCCATCACGCTCGACCCCCGGGACCGCCTGCCGGGCCAGCAGCCTTATCAGGGTGTGGTGCCATTGTTTGGCGACCGGCGCGAGAAGCTGGAGAAACTCAGCGAGGTGATCGAGCACTACATGCTGCAGAGTGAACAGCTGGACACGCGCCTGGTGCTCGCGGCCGACGACAAGATGGCCGCCGGCCTGCTGATTCAGCGCCTGCCCTTGCAGGGCGCGACCAACCTGGCGGGCAGCTCGCACCAGCGCGACGAGGACCAGATCGGCCAGAACGAGGACTACAACCGCATCGCCATCCTGGCCGCCAGCCTCAAGCGCGAGGAACTGCTCGGGCTGGACGCCGACACCATCCTGCACCGCCTGTTCTGGGAGGAGGATGTGCGCCGCTTCGAACCGCTCACCGGCGCGCAAGGCCCGCGGTTTGCCTGCACCTGCTCGCGCGAGCGCGTGGGCAGCATGCTGCGCAGCCTGGGCCGCGACGAGGTGGAGTCCATCCTGGCCGAGCAGGGACAGGTGGAAGTCGGCTGCGAATTCTGTGGCAAGAAGTACTGGTTCGACCCGGTGGATGCCGCCCAGGTGTTCCTGCAGCCGGCGCAGCAGGCACCGGCCAGCGATCAGAAGCACTGACTCAGTCGCGGGACAGCAGTCCGGTGAACAGCCGGTGCTCGCATTCGGGATCGCTGCAGTTCTCACAGGACCACGGCCGCAGGCCGTTGGCCAGCGCCGGGTCGCGCGCCACCAGTGGGCGGCCGAGCAGCGTGCCCACGGTGCGAAGCGCCTGCTGCACACGGACAGCGTCCTGGCCATGCACGACCTGGAATGCGACGCCTGCCTGAAGCAAGTCAATGCGAAGCTGCGCATCGGTGGCCTCGCCAGCGGGTGGGTCGGACGGATTGGGTGCCAGGAGCAGGGTCAGGTCGTAGCGGCGTGCCTTGGCCAGGGGTGCGTCGTCGTCGATTGCCACCGCCACGTCAGGCGCCAGCAGAGCCAGCGCCTGCTGCAGCGCGGTGGCCAATGCCTTCTTGCCGCTGGACTCGCCACCGAGCAGCGCCACGGTGAAGGCCGCCATGGCGTCAGCGCTTGTTCTGCGCGATTTGCACGAAGATTTCGTTGGGCTTGACCATGCCCAGTTCCTGGCGGGCGAGTTCCTCGACCATGTCCAGGCCTTCCTGGAGGTCGCGGACCTCGCTCACCAGCTGGTCGTTGCGCAGTTGCGCATCGCGGTTGGCGAGATCCTGCGTGGCGAGCTGCTGCTTCAGGCTGGCGACCTTGGGCACGCTGCCCCGCCCGAACCACAGTTGCGCGTGCAGGATCAGCAGCAGCGCAACCAGCAGGGCGGGGATGAAGCGGTTCGCCATGAAGCCGGAGCTTACTTCAGGTTGTAGAACGCGTCACGCCCCGGGTACACCGCCACGTCGCCCAGGTCTTCCTCGATGCGCAGCAGCTGGTTGTACTTGGCCATGCGGTCCGAGCGCGAGAGCGAACCGGTCTTGATCTGACCCGCGTTGGTGCCCACGGCGATGTCGGCGATGGTGCTGTCCTCGGTCTCGCCCGAACGGTGCGAGATGACGGCGGTGTAGCCGGCGCGCTTGGCCATTTCGATCGCGGCGAAGGTCTCGGTCAGGGTGCCGATCTGGTTGATCTTGATCAGGATCGAGTTGCCGATGCGCTTGTCGATGCCTTCCTTGAGGATCTTCGTGTTGGTGACGAAGAGGTCGTCGCCCACCAGCTGCACCTTCTGGCCCAGGCGCTCGGTGAGCACTTTCCAGCCGTCCCAGTCGCCCTCGGCCATGCCGTCCTCGATGCTGATGATGGGGTACTTGTCGACCCAGGTGGCGAGCATGTTGGTCCAGTCCTCGGCGCTGAGCACCAGGCCTTCGCCTTCGAGGTGGTACTTGCCGTCCTTGTAGAACTCGCTCGCGGCGCAGTCCAGGCCCAGGGCGATCTGTTCGCCAGCGGTGTAGCCCGCATTGCCGATCGCTTCCAGGATCATCTGCAGGGCGGCCTCATGGCTCTCGACGCTGGGGGCGAAGCCGCCTTCGTCGCCCACCGCCACGCTCATGCCCTTGTCATGGACGATCTTCTTGAGCGCATGGAACACCTCGGCGCCCCAGCGCAGCGCTTCGCGAAAGCTCGGTGCGCCCACGGGAATGATCATCAGTTCCTGCAGGTCGAGGTTGTTGTTGGCGTGCGCGCCGCCATTGACCACGTTCATCATGGGCACGGGCATCTGCACCGCGCTCATGCCACCGAAGTAGCGGTACAGCGGCAGGCCCGCCTCTTCGGCGGCGGCGCGGGCCACGGCCATGGAGACGGCGAGCATCGCGTTGGCGCCCAGGCGGCCCTTGTTGTCGGTGCCGTCGAGGTCGATCAGCGTCTTGTCCAGGAAGGCCTGTTCGGATGCATCCAGGCCGAGCACGGCTTCGGAGATTTCGGTGTTGATGTTCTCCACCGCCTTGAGCACGCCCTTGCCGAGGTAGCGGCTCTTGTCGCCGTCGCGCAGCTCGATGGCTTCGCGCGAGCCGGTGGACGCGCCCGAGGGCACGGCCGCACGGCCCATCACGCCACTTTCCAGCAGCACGTCGCATTCGACGGTGGGGTTGCCGCGGCTGTCGAGGATTTCGCGGCCAACGATGTCAACGATTGCACTCATGGATTCAATACCTTTGGGTCAGAAACAGAAATGGGAAATCAGGCGTTGAAGCGGTCTTCGAGAAAACCGTTCTTCTTGGTCACGCTGTCGAGGGCGAGCAGGGTCTCGAGCAGCGCCTTCATGTGCTTGAGCGGCACGGCATTGGGTCCGTCGGACAGGGCCTTGGTCGGGTCGGGATGGGTCTCCATGAACAGGCCGGCCACACCGACCGCAACGGCTGCGCGCGCCAGCACCGGCACCATCTCGCGCTGGCCGCCGCTGCTGGTGCCCTGCCCGCCGGGCAGTTGCACGCTGTGCGTGGCGTCGAACACCACCGGCGCGCCGGTCTCGCGCATGATGGCCAGGCCGCGCATGTCGGAGACGAGGTTGTTGTAGCCGAAGCTGGCACCGCGTTCGCAGGCCATGAAGCTGTCCTCGTTCAGGCCCACTTCCTTCGCGGCCGCGCGCGCCTTGTCGATCACGTTCTTCATGTCGTGCGGCGCGAGGAACTGGCCCTTCTTGATGTTCACCGGCTTGCCGCTTTGCGCCACGGCGCGGATGAAGTCCGTCTGGCGGCACAGGAAGGCGGGTGTCTGCAGCACGTCGCACACCTTCGCGGCGTCGGCGATGTCGTCCTCGCTGTGCACGTCGGTGATCACCGGCACGCCCAGTGTGGACTTGACCTTGCCCAGGATTTCCAGACCCTTGTCGCGGCCCGGGCCGCGGTAGCTGGTGCCGCTGCTGCGGTTGGCCTTGTCGAAACTGCTTTTGAAGATGAAGGGGATGCCCAGGCTGGAGGTGATCTCCTTGAGCTGCCCGGCCACGTCCATCTGCAGCTGCTCTGACTCGATCACGCAGGGACCCGCGATCAGGAAGAAGGGGTGGTCCAGGCCGATGTCGAAGCCGCAGAGTTTCATGGCGTGTCTTCTTTCGTGGCGCGTGCTCAGGCCGCGACCGGGGTTTTTGCGCTGGCCTGGCCCTGGTGCGCCAGAGCCGCCTTCACGTAGGCGTTGAACAGCGGGTGGCCGTCCCAGGGCGTGGACTTGAACTCGGGGTGGAACTGCACGCCCACGTACCAGGGGTGCACGGCCTGCGGCAACTCGACGATTTCGGTGAGTTGCTCGCGCTGGGTCAGCGCGGAGATCACCAGGCCGGCCGCGCGCAGCTGGTCGAGGTAGTTCACGTTGGCCTCGTAGCGGTGGCGGTGGCGTTCGGTGACGACCGGGCCGTAGATCTGGTGCGCCAGCGTGCCGGGCGCGACGTCGGAACTCTGGGCGCCCAGGCGCATGGTGCCGCCCAGGTCCGAGCTCGCGCTGCGCTGCTGGATGCTGCCGTCGGCGTCCTTCCACTCGGTGATCAGGGCGATGACCGGGTGCGGGCAGTCGGGCTCGAACTCGGTGCTGTTGGCGTCCTTCAGGCCGGCGACGTGGCGCGCGTACTCGATGGTGGCCACCTGCATGCCCAGGCAGATGCCGAGGTAGGGCACCTGGTTCTCGCGCGCGAAACGCGCGGCGCAGACCTTGCCCTCGATGCCGCGCTTGCCGAAACCGCCGGGCACGAGGATGGCATCGAACGCGCCCAGCACCTTGGACACGTTCGCAGGGTTGAGGGTTTCGGAGTCGATGTACTCGATCTGCACACGGGCGTGGTTTTTCATGCCGGCGTGGCGCAGCGCCTCGTTGAGCGACTTGTAGCTGTCGGACAGGTCCACGTACTTGCCGACCATGGCGAGCCTCACCGTGGCCTGCGGGTGCTCGACCTCGTACACCAGATCGTCCCAGCGCTTGAGCTTGGCCGGGGGCGTGTTGATGCGCAGCTTGTCGCAGATCAGGCCGTCCAGGCCCTGCTCGTGCAGCATGCGCGGCACCTTATAGATGGTGTCCACGTCCCACATGGAGATGACGCCCCAGGCGGGCACGTTGGAGAACAGCGAGATCTTGGCACGCTCGTCCTCGGGGATGGGGCGGTCGGCGCGGCACAGCAGCACGTCGGCCTGGATGCCGATGGCGCGCAGTTCCTTGGCCGTGTGCTGCGTGGGCTTGGTCTTGAGTTCGCCGGCGGCGGCGATCCAGGGCAAGTAGCTCAGGTGCACGAAGGCCGAGCTGTTGGGTCCCATGCGCAGGCTCATCTGGCGCACCGCTTCGAGGAAGGGCAGGGACTCGATGTCGCCCACGGTGCCGCCGATCTCGACGATGGCCACGTCCACCGCATCGGGCGTGCCAATGCCGGCGCCGCGCTGGATGAATTCCTGGATCTCGTTCGTGACGTGCGGGATGACCTGCACCGTCTTGCCCAGGTAGTCGCCACGGCGTTCCTTCTCCAGCACCGACTGGTAGATCTTGCCGGTGGTGAAGTTGTTGGTCTTCTTCATGCGCGTTTCAATGAAACGCTCGTAGTGGCCCAGATCCAGGTCGGTTTCGGCGCCATCGTCGGTGACGAAGACTTCGCCGTGCTGGAAGGGGGACATGGTGCCCGGGTCCACGTTGATGTACGGGTCGAGCTTGATGAGGGTGACTTTGAGGCCACGCGACTCAAGCAGCGCGGCCAGGGATGCGGAGGCTATGCCTTTGCCCAGGGAGGACACCACACCGCCGGTGACGAACACAAATTTGGTCATGTCTCGGGCGAGCCAGTCGCTCGCAGGAGGTGGAAATGGCGATTATAAATGCCGCCCCCTTTCGCCCCGGCCTTGCCCCCCGTGTGGCCCTGCTCGAACTGCTACATTGCGCGCATGAACGATCTCGCCGGAAAACACCTCGTGCTGGGCCTCAGCGGAGGCATCGCCTGCTACAAGGCCGCCGAACTGTGTCGCGCACTGGTCAAGGACGGTGCCACGGTGCAGGTGGTCATGACCGAGGCGGCCGAGCAGTTCGCCACCGCGGTGACGATGCAGGCGCTCTCGGGCCGCCCGGTGTTCACCTCGCAGTGGGACGCGCGCACCTCGGGTGGCGTGGACAACAACATGGCCCACATCAACCTCAGCCGCGAGGCCGACGCCATCGTGGTCGCGCCAGCCAGTGCCGATTTCATGGCCAAGCTGGTGCATGGCCGCGCCGACGACCTGCTCAGCCTGATGTGCCTGGCGCGCCCGATCGACAAGGTGCCGCTGATCCTGGCACCGGCCATGAACCGCGAGATGTGGGCCCACCCGGCCACCCAGCGCAACGTCAAGCAGTTGCGCGCCGATGGCGCCACGGTGCTCGACGTGGGCGCGGGTGAGCAGGCCTGCGGCGAAACGGGCGATGGCCGCATGCTCGAGCCCGACGAACTGCTGTACGACATTGCCCGCTTCTTCCAGCCCAAACCGCTGGCGGGCCGGCACGTGCTGGTGAGCGCCGGCCCAACCTTCGAGGCCATTGACCCGGTGCGCGGGCTGACCAACCTCTCCAGCGGCAAGATGGGTTTTGCCATCGCCCGCGCGGCACACGAGGCGGGCGCGCAGGTCACGCTGGTGGCCGGGCCGGTCGGCCTGCCCACGCCGCGCGGCGTGGGGCGGGTCAACGTGAAGTCGGCTCTGAACATGCAGAAGAGCCTAGATTTGCTGGTGGCGGGTGCGTCCGTGTTCATCTCCGCCGCCGCCGTGGCCGACTGGCGCCCCGCGCAGGCGGTGGAACACAAGATCAAGAAGGACGGTTCGGGCGCCGTGCCCACGCTGTCGTTCGTCGAGAACCCGGACATCCTGGCCGCCATCGCCGCGTCGCCGCGCGCGCAAAGCGGGGCGCTCTACTGCGTGGGCTTCGCCGCTGAAAGCCATGACCTGGAGGAGCACGCCCAGGCCAAGCGCGTGCGCAAAGGCGTGCCCCTGCTGGTGGGCAACATCGGCCCGGCCACCTTCGGACACGACGACAACGCCTTGCTGCTGGTGGACGAGCGCGGCATGACCGAGCTGCCGCGCGCATCCAAGCTGGTGCTGGCGCGCCAGCTCGTGGGTGAGATAGCTCGGCGCTTGCCGCGCTGAACCTGCGGCCGTCCAGTCAATCCCACCAGGGCAGCAGCCGCTTCATCGCTGCCACCTCGCCGCAGTGGTCGGTGGCGTAGCCGGGCAGGGCGTTGAGCCGATCCTGCCAGGCGCGGCTTCGCAGGCGCAGGAGCAGCCGCTGCAGGGCGGGTTGTTCCAGCGCGCTCTTCAGGCACACGAGCAAATAGCGCTCCTCGGTCAGCGGCACGAAGTCCAGCCCCTGGGCGCGCGCGGCGTATTCGGTGCCCAGTCCCACGTCCGCACTGCCGCTGGCCACCGCCTGCGCCACCGCGGCGTGTGAACTCTCGACGTGGTGGTAACCCACGACATCCATCGGCAGCAGCGACGCCTGGGCCAGCAGTTCGTCGAGCAGCAGGCGCGTGCCGGTGCCGATGGCGCGGTTGACAAAACGCGCCTGCAGGCGCGCCACGTCGGCAATGTCCTGCAACCGCAGTGGATTGCCGGGCGCGACCATGAGCCCTTGCGAGCGGCGCGCGAAGCCAATGATCTTGTGCAGGCCGGGTTTGAGCAGCGGCCGGTAGGCCCGCGCGCTCAGGCTGCCGGCGGCGGCGAAGGGCTGGGTGTGGAACCCCGCGAGCTCGCAGCGCCCTTCGTTGAGTGCGCGGATCGCGTCCACACTGCCACAGAAGCGGATGTCCATGTGCAGCGCTGGCGAGGGGTTGCGGCCCTCGGCGGGCGCGCTGGCGTAGCGCTGCAGCTCGGTCAGCGCGTGGTCGTGGCTGGCGTAGAGGGTCAGCAGATCGCTCGCATGGGAGCTTTCGCGGTCTTCGTTGAAGGCGATCGCGAAGGCTCGTTCGAGTTCGGCGCGCAGGTTCTCCATCTGCGGGCCCAGCCGCGCCTGCGCCAGTCGTTCGGCCATCAGCAGGCGCTCGCCAAAGGGGGTGAGTCGCGCGGCCTGTCCCCGCTCCCAGAAGATCAGGGCCTGCCCCAGATCGGCTTCCCAGTCCTTCAACTGGCCCCATACATGGCGGTACGACAGGCCCAGCTCGCGCGCGGCGCCGGAGATGGAGCCGCTGCTGCGCAGCGCGTGCAGCACGTCCATCATGGGGTTGCGCAACAAGGCGGGCTGGTGTGGGCGCCGCGGGGTCGGCGAGGTCAGCGCGTAGGACAGCTCGATCTTTCGCATGGGGGACGAGTGTGCCCGAAACAGGGGCACGAACACGCCGCCCGAGCCGTATGTACTGCGGTTCATACCGCGTCACTACGTACTCTCATTTCGGGAGCACCCCGTAAGCTCGGTGAGAACCTATGAACACGTTTTCAGACAGTCTTGTCACCGCGGTGGAGCTGATCCTGTCGGGCGATCCGGGCCTGTGGTCCGTGGTTCTGCGCTCCCTCTCGGTCAGCGCCACGGCCTGCCTGATCGCCTGTGGCCTGGGGCTGGTGCTGGGCGCCTGGCTGGCGGCGGCGCGCTTTGCCGGGCGCGGCGCGGTGCTCACGCTGCTCAACACCTTCCTCGCCATTCCCTCGGTGGTGGTGGGCCTGGTCATCTATCTCTTGCTGTCGCGCTCCGGTCCGCTGGGGTTTCTCGGCTGGTTGTTCAGCTTCAAGGCCATGGTGCTGGCGCAGGCGGTGCTGGTGCTGCCGCTGGTGATGGCGCTCACGCGCCAGGTGGTGGAGGACGCGGACCGCAGCCACGGTGAACAGCTGTCCTCGCTGGGCGCGGGCGCGCCGCTGCGCAGCCTGTTGCTGGCCTGGGATGAGCGCTATGCGCTGGTCACCGTGCTGCTCACGGCGTTTGGTCGTGCCGTGTCCGAGGTCGGGGCGGTGATGATCGTGGGCGGCAACATCGACGGCTTCACCCGCGTCATGACCACCGCCATCGCGCTGGAGACCAGCAAGGGCGACCTGCCCCTCGCGCTTGGCCTGGGCGTGGTGCTGTTGCTGGTGGTGCTGCTGCTCAATGCCCTGGTGTCGATGCTGCGCCGCTGGCGCGAGCGGGCCGATGGCGCGGACAGCGCTTCCGTAGCGCTGGCGGCGGGATGAGCGGTTTGCCCCTCACCACCCACCACCCCGTGGTGCCCGCCGCCTGCTTCGACTTGCGTGGCGTGCAGGTGCATCTGGGGCCGGCCGCGCGCTTTCACGCCCTGGCCGACGTCTTTCTGCGCATCGAAGAGGGCGAGCGGGTGGCGCTGGTGGGTGCCAACGGCAGTGGCAAGAGCACGCTGCTGCGCACCCTGCACGGTCTGCAGCGCCCCAGCATGGGCGAACTGCACACGCCGTCGAACCAGCGCGTGGCCATGCTGTTCCAGCGCCCCCACATGCTGCGCATGAGCGCGCGGCGCAACCTTCAGCTCGGCCTGTGGCTGCGCGGCGTGCCCTGGCGCGAGACCGATGCCCTGGCGTTGGCCGCGCTCGAACGCGTGGAGATGAAGCCGCTTGCCCATCGCAATGCGCGGGCACTCTCGGGCGGGCAGCAGCAGCGCCTGGCGCTGGCGCGCGCCTGGGCGTTGCGCCCGGCCGTGTGGCTGCTCGACGAACCCACCGCCAGCCTGGACCCGCACGCAAAGCGCGAGGTGGAGGCGCTGATCGCCGAATTCACCACCGCAGGGCAGCGCGATGCGGCGGGCGAGCCCACCGGAAGGCCGACCACGCTGGTCTTCAGCAGCCACAACCTGGGCCAGGTCAAGCGCCTGGCCAGCCGCGTCATCTACATCGAGCGGGGCCGCCTGTTGGCGGACCTGCCCGTGCGCGACTTTTTCAACCACGACCTGTTGCGGTCTTTGTGCCCGCAGGCCCATTTGTTTGTTCAAGGAGAAAGCCTGTGAAATCCGTTCGTCATCTGACCCTGGCCACCGTCCTGGGCGCCGCCGGCCTGCTGGCCAGCGCCGGCGCCTTCGCCCAGAGCATCGTGGTCGCGTCCACCACCTCCACCGAGCAGTCGGGCCTGTTCGGCTACCTGTTGCCCGAGTTCAAGAAGGCCAGCGGCATCGACGTGAAGGTGGTCGCCCTGGGCACCGGCCAGGCCATCGACATGGCGCGCCGCGGCGACGCCGACGTGCTCTTCGTGCACGACAAGGTGGCCGAAGAGAAATTCGTGGCCGATGGCTTCGCCGCCAAGCGCCAGGAGGTCATGTACAACGACTTCGTGCTCGTGGGCCCGAAGGCCGACCCGGCCAAGACCACCGGCAACGACATCGTGGAGGCGCTCAAGAAGGTGGCCGCGGCGAATGCGCCCTTCATTTCACGCGGCGACAAGAGCGGCACGCACGCGGCCGAACTGCGCTTCTGGAAGATGGCCGACCTCGATGCCAAGGGCAGTGGCTACAAGGAATGCGGCTGCGGCATGGGCCCGGCGCTCAACATCGCGTCCAGCAGCGGCGGTTACGCGCTCACCGATCGCGGCACCTGGCTGAACTTCAAGAACCGCGGCGACCTGGCGGTGCTGGTGGAAGGCGACAAGCGCCTCTTCAACCAGTACGGCGTGATGCTCGTGAGCGCCGCCAAGCACCCGCAGGTCAAGACCGCCGATGGCCAGAAGTTCATCGACTGGGTCACCGGCCCGGCGGGTCAGGCCGCCATCGCCAGCTACAAGATTGGCGGCGAACAGCTGTTCTTCCCCAACGCCGCGAAGTGACCATGCCGGCCGCCGCGCCTGTGCGCGTGTACGCGGCCGGCAGCCTGCGCGAGGCGTTCACCGCGCTGGTGCGCGCGCAGGGCGAGGCAGCGGCGCTGACCTTCGGTGCCGCCGGCCTGCTGCGCGAGCGCATCGAGCAGGGCGAGGAGGCCGAGGTGTTCGCGTCGGCCGACCTGCGCCAACCTCAGCGCCTGGCCGATCAGGGCAACTGGACAGAGCCCACGGTGTTTGCCCGCAACAGCCTGTGCGCACTCGTTGCGCCTGCAGTGCGCACCCACGCTGGTGACCTGCTCGATACCCTGCTGGATCCCGCCGTGCGCTTGGGCACGTCCACGCCGGGCAGCGACCCTTCGGGCGACTACGCCTGGGCGGTGTTCGCGCGCGCGGGTCAGGCGCGTGCCGGCGCCCGCGAGGCCCTGGAGGCCAAGGCACTGCGGCTGACCGGCGCGGCCGATTCGCCCAGGGCGCCGCCCGGTCGCAGCACCTACGCCTGGTTGATGGAACAGCGCCGCGCCGACGTGTTCCTGACCTACCGCACCAACGCCGTTGCGGCGCAGCGCGAGTGCCCGTCGCTTCAGGTCGTTGCCTTGCCGCCAGCGTTGTGTGTCGATGTGCGCTATGGCGTCAGCCGGCGCGTGGGCGCGCCGCCCGGGGCACTTGCGTGGGTCGAGGCGCTGCAATCCGGGCCAGTCCAGCGGATACTGGCGCACCATGGTTTCGAAGCACCCTGAGCTTCCCGTGCTGCGCCGGCGCGACCTGCTGGTCGCCGCCGGTGCCGGGCTGTGCCTGCCGGCGCGTGCGCAGCGGGGACGCAGCGTGACCGACAGCGCCGGGCGCCGCGTCGGTGTGCCGGCCCAGGTGCAGCGCATCTTTCCGGCCGGCCCTCCCGCGGCGATCTGGCTCTACACGCTGGCGCCCGATGCGCTGCTGGGCTGGCCGCGCGCCAACCACGCGCCCGAACTCGAATTCCTGCTCCCCGGCATCGGCAACCGGCCGGAGCTGGGGCGCCTGACCGGGCGCGGCAACACCGCCAACCTCGAACAGGTGCTGGCGCTCAAACCCGATCTCATCATCGACGCCGGCTCCACGCGCCAGACATTCGTGGAACTGGCCGAGCGCGTGCAGTCGCAGACGGGCATTCCCTATGCGCTGATCGATGGCCGGCTGGAGGCCACGGCGCAGGGCTACACCCTGCTGGGCGAACTCACCGGCCGCACGGAGCGGGCCGCGACCCTGGCGCGCTACGCCAGCGACACGCTGCGCACGGTGCGCGAACGGGTGGCGCTCGCGCCGGCGCAGCCCCGCGTGTACTACGCGCGCGGCCCCGAAGGCCTGCAGACCGGGCTGGGCGGCTCGATCAATGTGGAGATCTTTGAGGCCATGGGCATCCGCCACGTCGGCGCCGGTCTGCGGGGCGGTCTGGTCACGGTGCCGATGGAGCAGGTGCTGACCTGGGACCCGGAGGTGATCGTCACCATCGACCAGGACTTTGCGCGCACGGTGCAGGCCAACCCGCTGTGGCGCGGTGTGAGCGCGGTCAGGAGCGGGCGCGTGCACCTCTCGCCCAAGCTGCCGTTCGGCTGGGTCGACTTTCCCCCGGGCGTGAACCGCCTGCCCGGCCTGTGGTGGCTGGGCAGCAAGGTGTTTCCCGCGCTGTTCCCCGAGGACCTGGCCACCATCACGCGCGATTTCTACCGGCTGTTCTACCAGGTCGATCTGTCGCCTGCCCAGGTCGCCCGGGTGCTGGCCGGGCGCGACTGAGCATGAAGGGCGGTGGCCTCTGGGCGCTGGTGGTGCTGCTCGCCGGCGTGCTGGTGGCGCTCACCCAGGGGCGCACCGACATCCCGTTGGCCGACCTGGGCTCGCTGGTGTGGTCGATGCTGCAGGGAGCGCCCGCGCCGGACGAGCAGGTGCAGACCATCGTGTGGCAGATCCGGGTCCCGCGCACGCTGGCGGCCATTGCGGTGGGCGCGGCGCTGGCGGTGGCGGGCACGGCCTTCCAGGGCCTGTTCCGCAATCCGCTGGTCTCGCCCGACATCCTGGGTGCCTCGGGCGGGGCGGCCCTGGGCGCGGTGCTCGGCATCTTCTTTTCGTTCGGGGTGCTGGGCATCCAGGCCTCTGCGTTCGCGGGTGGCCTGCTTGCGGTGGCCCTGGTCTACAGCGTGGGTTCCACCGTGCGCCACGGCGACCCGGTGCTCGTGCTCATCCTGGCCGGGGTGGTCGTCGGTGCCTTGCTGGGCGCGGGCATCGGCATGGTCAAGGTGCTGGCCGATCCCTACAACCAGTTGCCCGCCATGACCTTCTGGTTGCTGGGCAGCCTCGCTGGCGCGCACGCCAGCGACCTGCTGCCGCTGTTGCTGCCCGTGCTGTGCGGCACCGCCGTGTTGTTGCTGTTGCGCTGGCGCATGGACGTGATGTCGCTGCCGGAGGAAGAAGCCCGCGCGCTGGGCGCGCGCACCACGCTGCTGCGCCTGCTGATCGTGGCGGCGGCCACGCTGGTGACTGCCGCGAGCGTGGCCGCCGCCGGCATCGTGGGCTGGGTCGGCCTGGTGGTGCCGCACCTGGCGCGCTTCCTGGTGGGCCCCGCGTTCCCGCGCCTGCTGCCCACCGCGGCGCTGCTGGGCGGTGGTTTCCTGCTGTTCATCGACACGCTGGCCCGCAGCCTCGCGCCGGTCGAGATCCCGCTGGGCATCCTCACGGCGCTGATCGGATCGCCGTTTTTCATCGTGCTGCTGCGCCGCGCCTCGAAAGGCTGGATGTGAGCCCCATGATCGAGGCCCGCGAGCTGGGCGTGGGCTACCCCGGCCGCGTGGTGGGCGCCGGCCTCTCGCTCGCGCTGGCCGGCGGTGAGGTGCTGGCGCTGCTCGGCCCCAATGGCTGCGGCAAGACGACGCTGCTCAAGACCCTGCTCGGCCTGCAGCCCGCTCTGGGGGGATCGGTGCACCTGCAGGGCCGCGCGCTGCGCGACTGGCCACTGCGCGAACGCGCACGCGCCATGGCCTACGTGCCGCAGGGGCAGGCCAGCACCTTCGGCTTCACCGCGCTCGAGATGGTGCTGATGGGCCGCACCGCGCACCTGGGGCTGATCGCACGACCCGGGGCGCGGGACCATGCCATCGCGCAGGCGGCGTTGCAGCGGCTGGGCATTGACCAGCTGGCGCAGCGCTCGGTGCACCGTCTCAGCGGCGGCGAGCGCCAGCTCGTGCTGATCGCGCGCGCGCTGGCCCAGCAGCCCCGCGCCGTGCTGCTCGACGAGCCCACCGCCAGCCTGGACTTTGGCAACCAGGGGAGGGTGATGCGGGCCGTGCGCACGCTCGCCGGCGAAGGACTGGCCGTGCTGTTCACCACGCACGACCCCAACCAGGCGCTGCGCTGCGCCGACCGGGCGCTGCTCATGCGCGATGGCGCGGTGCTGGCGCAGGGCCCGGTCGCCAGCGTGATCCGGCGCCAGGACCTGCGCGAGCTTTACCGCGCCGAGGTGCACGAGGTGAGCGATGCCGGCGGCGGCCTGCCGGTGTTCCTGCCGGGGCCGTGAAGGTGCCTGACATTTCACACGTCTGTGCTACCGTGCCTCCGATGAGCCCGCTGCGCCGCAACCTGCTGCTGATTGCGCTGACCGTGATGGTCGGCGCGAGCTGGCTGCAGCCGGTGGACCAGTTCGCGTTGGCCAGCAGCGAGGCGGGCCTCAAGCGTTCACTGGCCGCGTTTGCCGCCGCGCGCGGCCTCAACGCGGTCATCTCGGTGATCCAGGGCACCGAAGTCACGGGCGGCGCCTTCGTGAACGTCACCCTGGCGCTGGGCCAGGTGCTGGACCCGGTGAACGACCTGGTGGAGCAGTTCTCACAGTTGATGCTGCTGGTCAGCGTGGTGTTCAGCGCGCAACTGCTGCTGATGAAGATGGGCGCGACCTGGGTCGTGTCGCTGGTGCTGAGCGCGTTGGCGCTGGCGTGGGCCTGGCTCGCGTTCGGGCCGCAGAGCAAACAGGCGCGGCCGCCCTGGTTGGGGCGAATGCTGCTGGCCCTGCTTCTGGTGCGTTTTTTTGTGCCGGCCGTGGCCATCACCAGCGAGTTGGGCTACCAGGCCTTCATGACCGAGCAGTACCAGCGTGGCCAGCAGGCGGTGGAAGACTCCACCCGCACCCTCAGCGGCGGCAGCGGCGCGAGCTCGGGCACGCGCTGGTGGGAGCTGCGCGAGAAGCTGGCCGAGAAGGTCGACGAGATCCGGGCGCAGTCCGAACAGGTCGTGGCGCACGTGATCGACCTGATCGTCGTCTTCCTGATGCAGACCCTCGTGTTCCCGTTGCTGACGCTGTGGCTCGCATGGTGGGGCTGGCGCGCCTTAGGTCATCACCGCTGACGGGGCGCGGCATACTGTTCCCGGTTCCCTTCATCCGTTTCCACACCACCAAGGAGTTCACCATGGGATTCTTCAGCAACATCCTCGAAAAGCTCGGCATGTCCTCGGCCGCGGCGGCACCCGTCATCACGCCGCCCGCCGTGCCCGGCGCGCCGGCTGCCGCGCCAGCGCCAGCACCCGCGGCCGCGGCCGCGCCGGCGGTGGCCTCGATCACCATGGTGGACGTGATGGCGCTGATGGAGAAGAAGGCCGCGGCCAACCCGCAGAAGCTCAACTGGAAGACCTCCATCGTCGACCTGCTCAAGCTGCTCGAGCTCGACAGCAGCCTGACCGCGCGCAAGGAGCTGGCCAAGGAGCTGTACTGCCCCGATGAGCTGATGGGCGACTCCGCAAAGATGAACGTGTGGCTGCACAAGAACGTGCTCGCGCACATCGCAGCGAACGGCGGGAATGTGCCCAGGGAACTGTTCGACTGAGCCACCCCGAGAGGGCGCGAGCGCGGCCTGTGTCAGCGCACCATTGCCACGCCCTTGATCTGCGCGAACACGCGCAGGCCGGGCGCGATGCCCAGGCGGCGCGCCGAGAACTGGCTGATGCGCGAGAGCAGGCGCACCGGCTTGGCGCCGTCGCCGAGTTCCAGTCCCACCAGCACCTGGCCGGGCGTGTCGTCCACCACATCCGTCACCGTGGCGGGCAGGATGTTGAGCACGCTGGTCTGCTCGGGCATCTGCAGCGACACACTCACGTCGCGCGCCTGGATGCGCAGTCGCACGGGCGCTCGCAGAGACAGCCCGCTGCGGTTTTGCGGCAGCAGCAGGCGCCCGCCGCCATCGAACTCGAGCACGCTCAGGCTGTCGGCGGGCACATGGCCGACCATCCGCGCATCGATCAGCGAGGCCGCCGCATCGCCCTGAGCCAGCGGCAGATCCATGCGCGTCATGAGTTCCATCACCGGCCCCTGCGCGCGCACGCGGCCGGCTTCCAGCAGGACGAGGTGGTCGCCCAGGCGCGCCATCTCGTCGGGTGAGTGCGTGACGTAGACCACCGGGATGTCCAGCCGCTCGTGCAATTGTTCGAGCCAGGGCAGGATCTCGGCCTTGCGCGCGGCGTCCAGCGACGCCAGCGGCTCGTCCATCAACAGCACGCGCGGACTGGTGGCCAGGGCGCGCGCGATGGCCACGCGCTGGCGCTCGCCACCCGAGAGTTCGTGCGGCATGCGCTGCAACAGGTGCGCGATGCCCAGCAGTTCGAGGCCATGGTCCCAACTGTGGCGGCGTTCGGTGGCCGGTGTGCGCTGGAGGCCGAACATCAGGTTGCCCTGCACGCTCAGGTGTTCAAACAGGCTGGCTTCCTGGAACACGTAGCCCAGCGCGCGCCGGTGCACCGGGCGCATGATTTGGCGCGCGCTGTCCTGCCACGGTTCACCGTCCACGCGCACCACGCCGGTGGCCAGTGGTTCCAGCCCCGCGAGCACGCGCAGGCAAGTGGTCTTGCCCGAGCCCGATGGGCCGAACAGCACGCTCACGCCGCGCGCGGGCAGCTGCAGATCCACGTCGAGCAGGAAGCCCGGGCGCTGCAGGCGCGCGGTGAGCTGCAGGCCATGTGCGCTCATGTGCTGCCCCCACGCTGGCGCCGGTTGTAGAGCTGCAGCGCGAGCAGCACGACGAATGCGAAGCCGAGCATGACGGCGGCAAGGCGGTGCGCGTCCCCATACTCCAGCGCTTCCACGTGGTCGTAGATCTGCACCGAGACCACGCGCGTGACGCCCGGGATGTTGCCGCCGACCATGAGCACCACGCCGAATTCGCCCACGGTGTGTGCGAACGCCATGATGGTGCCGGTGACCAGGCCGGGTTTGCACAGCGGCAGCACCACGTGGAAGAACGTGTCCAGCGGCGAAGCGCGCAGGCTGGCTGCGGCTTCGAGTGGGCGCGTGCCCAGGGACTGCATGGCGTTCTGCACTGGCTGCACCATGAAGGGCAACGAATAGAACACCGAGGCGATCACCAACCCGGAAAAACTGAAGGTGAGCACGCCCAGCCCGAGCCATTGCGTGAACTGGCCGACCGGCCCGTGGGGGCCCATGGCCACGAGCAGGTAAAAGCCGAGGACCGAAGGCGGCAGCACCAGCGGCATGGACACCAGCGCGCCCACCGGCCGGCTCCAGGCCGACCTGCTGCGCGCCAGCCACCACGCCAGCGGCACACCCAGCACGAGCAGGATCAGCGTGGTGAGGGTGGCGACCTGCAGTGTCAGGCCGATGGCTTGAAGATCGGAGGGGGTCAGCGGCACGGGATCAGAGGTCGTAGCCGCAGGACCGGATCAGGTCCTTGATGTCGGGGCTCTTCAACAATTTCATCAGTGCGACGGCGGCCTCGTTGTTCGCGCCGCGCTTGAGCAGCACCGCGTCCTGCTGGATGGGCGCATACAGGCCCTGTGGCACCACCCACATCGAACCGCCTTTGAGCCGGCCGCCTTCGAGTACCTGCGACAGGGCCACGAAGCCGATTTCGGCGTTGCCGGTGTGGACGAAGTTGTAGGTCTGGCCGATGCTCTCGCCCTGCACCAGCCTGGGCGCGAGCGCCTCGGCGAGGCCGAGATTCTCCATCGCCTGCACAGCGGCCGCGCCATAGGGGGCCGTCTTGGGGTTGGCGATGGCCAGCTTGCGAAATCCGTCGCCCTTGAGCACCGCGCCCCGCGCATCCACCCTGGCCGCATCGGCCGACCACAGCACCAGCTTGCCGGTGGCGTAGGTGAAGCGGTTGCCGGGCTGCGCCAGGCCATCGGCCTCCAGTTGGGCGGGGGTCTTCGTGTCGGCCGCGAGCAGCGCGTCGAACGGCGCACCGTTGCGGATTTGCGCGTACAGCTTGCCGGTGGAGCCCACCGTGATCTGCAGTGTGTGGCCGGTGGTCTTGTTCAGCACCGCGGCCACGGCTTTGATGGGCTCGGCGAAGTTGGCGGCCACCGCCACCCGGGCTTCGGCGGCGTGCAGCGTGCCGGCCACGGCCAGCAGCGTCAGCAGGGGCCAGCGCAGAAGAGAACGTGCGAACATCGGGTGCTCCTTTTCATCCGGATTCGCTATTCTTATTTGGAATAGCGATGCCAGTATAGACGCTCGACGAATCTCATGGCTTCCAGAAAACCCTCCTCTCGCAACGCCTTGAGCGATCTGCCGCAGGCGCTGGTCGACAGCAGCGCCGACAAGCGCCTGGACGTGTTGCGGCAGGTGGCCGCGGGTGGCTCGATCTCGCAGGCCGCACGCGAGGTCGGCATCAGCTACAAGGCCGCGTGGCAGGCCATCGACACGCTGTCCAGCCTGAGTGGCCAGCCGCTGGTGGAGCGCACCGTGGGCGGCGCGGGCGGCGGTGGCGCGCGCATCACGCCGCAGGGCGAACAGCTGCTGGCGCTGGCCGCCGCGCTGGCGCACGCGCGCGAACAGGTGTTGTCCCGTTTCGCGGGTGGCGAGGCGCTGGCCACCGGCCTGGGCCTGCGCACCAGCATGCGCAATCAGCTGCCCTGCACGGTGCTGCGCTGCGAGGCCTCGTCGGCGGAAGATCCCACCGTGTGGGTGCAGGCCGAGAGCGCGGGGGGCACCCGGCTGTGGTCCAGCGTGACGCGTGAGAGCGCCGATCTGCTGGGGCTGGCGCCGGGGCGGGCGGTGCTGCTGCTGTGCAAGGCCACGGCCGTCACGGTGGGGTCGGCGGTGAGAGGCAATCGCGCCAGTGTCCGCCCCGCCGACATCTGCCACTTCAACGGCCTGGTCGAGCGCGTGGCGCCGGGCAGCGCCCGCGATGAAGTCGTGCTGGCTTTGCCCGGCGGCGGGCAGTGGGTGGGGTTTGCGCCGCATCCGTCGGCGCTCAAGACCGGCGACCGGGCCAGCGCCAGCGTGGCCGCCTCGGCGCTCGTCGTGGCGCTGGGCTGAGTGCCTGCGGGTGTGGCAAGGCTCAGCGCCGGCGCGCGCCGAGCTTTCGGTACACCGTGGCGCGGCTGATGCCCAGCGCGCGCGCGGCTTCCTTCACGTTGCCGCGTGCGTCGTCCACTGCCTTGCGGATCAGCGCGGTCTCCACGTCCTTGAGGGGAACGCCGTGGCTGGCGCCATGCAGGGGGCTGCGCTCACCACCCGGGTTGAGCCGGGCCAGCACGCTCAGGCGCAGGCCCGACCACAGGGGTACCTCCAGGGGGCCCCGCTGCGCGCGCGCCGCGTCGAACAGCGACTCCATTGGTGCGGCAAAAAGTTCGCTGCAATGGCCAGGCGCGGTGCCGGGTGCCACGCCCAGCATGTCGGCGGCGGGGCGGTTGAGCGCGGTCACCAGGCCGTCGGCGTCCACGCAGACCAGGCCGTCGCTGTCGTCGCCGTGCACGCGGCCAGGCCAGTTCAGGCACAGCAGCAGGCGGTGTGGCTGGCCCAGGGTGAGCGCGTTCTCGATGCTGCGTGCGGACTGCGTGACGAGATGCTTGAGCGCGGGTTGCTCGATCACGTTCACGCCGGTCAGGTCGAGCATGCCCACGCACCGGCCGTCGTGTCCCCAGATCGGCGCGCCCGCGCAGCTGTAGACGCTGGTGTCGTCGTAGAAGTGTTCACCGCGGTGCAGCCACACCGGCTGCAACTCGGCCAGCGTGGTGCCGATGGCGGTGGTGCCGACGGCGCGCTCGGACAGGTCGACACCGACGCGTGCGATGTTGGCCGCCAGCGGATCGTTGCGGTCCACCGGGCCATGAACGTTGATCACCATGCCGCACGCGTCGGTGAGGATGGCGAAGTAGCGCGTGTGCGCCATGGCGCGCGTGAGCGACTGAATCACCGGCGCGGCGGCGCGCAGCAGCGGCTGGCTGGCTTCGATGGCGTGCTGCATCGCCCCCGGGGTCACGGCGCCGAAGGCGATGTGCTGGCGAGGCTCGAAGCCGAGGTCAAGGCAGCGCCGCCAGGAGCGCTCGACCCAGGGCGCCAGCATGGGCTGGGCCTGCGGCGCGCGGCCCTCCAGCACGAGCTTGCGCGCCTGTTCGATCAGGGCAAGCCGGTGCTGCGGGGGAACCGGGGGCAGGTGCTGGGGGGTCACGATCGGCGGGAATGTGGCAGGGCCGGGGCCGGGCTGGGGAACCGTGGAGCGCTGTCCATTAGAGCAGCGAATGCGCCGCCCGTGCACGCTTCAGTGGTCCGGGTTAACCCGGCCAGCGCCAGGTCCAGCGGGTTTCGCGCGCGAGGGTGTTGAGGTCTTCGGGTGTGTCCAGGTCGCGGGTGTAGTGTGAGTTCTCGCTGGCCCAGAGTCGCACCGCCTGGGGGTGCGCGGCGCGCCACTGGCGCAGGCTGGGCTGCGCGGGGCTGATGAGTTCGGCGCGCACCCGGGCGTCGAATATCACGGGGTGGCCTGGGCGCCCGTGCACCATCGGCACCTGCACGCGGATGCCCGGATCGCGTTCTGAAAAGGCCTGCTGCGCGGCCAGCACGTCGCTGCCGTCGATCAGCGGCTGATCGGCCAGCAGCACCACCACCTCGTGCACGCCCGGTGAGAGCGCGCGCAGGCCGGCGCGCAGCGACGAGGCGGTGTCGTCCTCGGGGCGTGGGTTGATCACGCACAGCGGCGCGATCTCGTCGGGCAGCCGCGCCAGGTGGGCCTGGATGTCGGCCGCGTGGTGGCCCAGCACCAGCACCAGGTCGTGCCGGGCCGCGCCGCGCAGTGGCTGCACCTGGCGCAGCAGGCGCTCCAGCAGGCTGTTGCCGTTGAGTTCCAGGAGGCATTTCGCCACGCCGCCCATGCGGCGCCCGGCGCCGGCCGCGAGGATGACGAAACCGGTCTTCACGGTGAGACGAAACAGGTGGGGGCCGAGGCCGCGGCCGCGAGCGTGTTCTTGGCGCTGGCCACGTCCATGTCGCGCGGCAGCGGCACGCCGTTCTTCACCGCCAGCACCTCGGCCATGATGCTCACCGCGATCTCGGGCGGCGTCTTGCTGCCGATGTAGATGCCGATCGGCCCGCGCAACCGCGCCAGGCTCTCGGCGGTCTGGTCGAAGTGCTCGATCATGCGGGCGTGGCGCGCCTCGTTGTTGCGGCGCGAACCGATGGCGCCGACGTAGAAGGCTTCGGTGCCGAGGGCTTCGAGCAGGGCGAGGTCGTCCAGCTTGGGGTCGTGCGTGAGTGCGATCACGCAGCTGCGGCGGTCGACGCGGAAGTCGCGCACCACGTCGTCGGGCATGTCGGTGAGCAGCGTCACGCCGGGCACGGACCAGGCGTTGCGGTACTCCTCGCGCGGGTCGCACACGGTGACCGCGAAGCCGCTGAACAGCGCCATGGTGGCCAGGTACTCGGTGAGCTGGCCGGCACCGATGAGCAGCATGCGGTATTCGGGGCCGAAGGTGTTGCTCAGCCACTGCGCGTCCTCGCGCAGCGCCGCCGGCGCGGCGGCCTGGCGCAGTTCCACGCGGCCGGTGGCGAGTTCGGTGCGGCGCTCGACCAGATGGCCGGCTTCGAGCGTGCGCACCAGTTCGGCCAGCGCGCCGGCGTCGGGGTTGAATTCCAGCACCAGTTCCAGGGTGCCGCCGCAGGGCAGGCCGAAGCGGTGCGCCTCGTCGGCGCTCACGCCGTACTTCACCCGCTCGGGCGGTCCGGTGGGGATGTCGTGCGTGATACCGGCGGGCGCGCTGCTGCCCTGCACGGCACCGTGCGCGCGGCTGTAGCGGTAGATCAGGTCGTCTTCGATGCAGCCGCCCGAGACCGAGCCGACCACGGCGCCGGTTTCACACAGCGCCATGATCGAGCCCACCGGGCGTGGCGACGAACCCCAGGTGCGCACCACCGTGGCCAGCAGCGCGCGCTGGCCCTGCAGGCGCCAGCCGTGCAGGGTGCGAAGGACAGTAACGTCAAGGTTTTCCATGGATGTTCAGCCTTTGGTGGCCAGGTAGATCAGTGCGGCCACGACCACCGCGATCGCGGCCCAGGCCCATGTTGGCATGCCACCACCTGGCGTGGGCATGGCCTGCAGATCGGTCGCCGCCGGCGCCGCCGCGCCCGGGTGGCGGCTTTGCAGCGCTTCGTCGAAACGGCGGAAGAAGTCCTCGGCCAGGGATTTGGCCGCGCCATCGATCAGGCGCTGGCCGAGCTGCGCGATCTTGCCGCCCACGGTGGAGTGCACCGTGTAGCTGAGTTCACAGCCCGTGCCGGCGGGCGCGAGTTGCACCGCCGCTTCGCCCTTGCCGAAACCGGCCACGCCACCCTGGGCGTCGAAGCCGAGCTTGTACGACGCGGGCGGCACGATGTCGGAGAGTTGCACGCGCCCGTTGAAGCGCGCGGACACCGGGCCGATCTTGACGGCGGTGGTCACGGCGTAGGTGTTGGCTTCGGTGAGCTCGAATTTCTCGCAGCCCGGGATGCAGGCCTTGAGCATCTCCGGGTCGTTGAGGGCTTCCCAGGCCTGTTGCTGGGTGACGGCGAGCGTCCGGCTGCCTTGCATGTCCACGTTGAAATCTCCTGTGCGGGTGGAATGATGAATGAAATCGGGTGCGTCAGCCGCGCCGCATCAGCTCGGCCATGGACCGTGCGAGGTCTTCCAGGCGGCTGAGGTTGTGCACGGCGAGCATGCCGTGAGCATGGCGGTGCAGCACGCTGGCGCCGCGGGCCAGCGGGGCATAACCCTCATAGCGCAGCAGCGGGTTGAGCCACAGCAGCTGCCGCGTGTGGCGGCCCAGCCAGCGCAGTTCTTCTTCGAGCGCCTCGGGCGCGCCGGTGTCCAGGCCGTCGGTGATGAGCAGCACCACGGTGCGCCGGCCCACCAGGCAGCGGCTGTGCGCGGCCCGCAGTTGCGCCAGCGCGGCGCCCAGGCGGGTGCCGCCGGCAAAGTCGTCGATCGCCGCGTTGGCCAGGGCCAGCATCTGGTCGGTGTCGCGCTGGCGGAAGGCGGGGCGCAAGTCGGTCAGGTCGGTGCCGAAGGCGAATGCGGCGCGCGGCGTTCCCTGTGTGGCCTGGTGCAGGAAGGCCAGCAGCAGGCGGGCATAGCGTTCCATGGAGCCGGAGATGTCCACCAGGATCAGCAGGGGCAGCGGCTGGTGCCGGCGCGCCAGCAGCGGCAGTTGCAGCAGCTCACCACTGTGACGCCGCGCCTGCTGCAGCGCGCGCGGCCAGTCGGGCTGGTGGCCGCGCAGTCCGGCGCGCGTGCGCCGCGCGCGCACCGGCGGCAGGGGCATGGGGATGTCGCGCACCAGCTGTTCGACCAGGCGGAACTCGCTGGCCGAGAGTTCGGCAAAGTCGGCGTGCCGCAGGCGCTGCTGGTCGCTGGCGGTCATGGCTGCGTCGAACTTCAGCTCCGTCTCGCCCTGGTTGGGGGTGCGTGCTTTCAGGCCTGCAATGCTCAGCGCTTCCTGCACGCGCGCCTTGCGCCGCACCGGGTGGGCCTTGGCGGCCTTGGGCAGCATTTGCGCGAGCAGTTGCTGGGCGAGTTCGGGGTTGCGGAAGAAGGCGTCGAACATCTCGCTGAACACGCCGATGTCCTGCTGGCGGCTGACCAGCACGGCTTCGAGCGCGGCGCGCAGGTCGTCCTTGCGTTCCACGCCAACGGCCTGCGCGGCGGTGATGGCCAGCACCACGCGGCTGCTGTCCACCGGCACACCGGCGCGGCGCAGGGCTCGGCCGAAGGCGGTGATGTGGTCGGGGAGTTTCCCGCTTCTTGCGTCGCCGAGGATCATGTCTTTTCTGCGGGTTGTGTGCCTGCACCTCGCGCTCTTGTGCCTGCACCTCGCTGCTGCGTGCCTGCACCTCGCGCTGACGGCTGGCGTGGTCCGCGTTCTCCGGCGCACGCTCGCGGGCGACTGTTCGGGCGGGCCTGTGCCACTTCGTCAACGCCGTGGCTGGCGCTCAGCTTCTGTGGCAACCGCGAATGGCGCCTGCGCCCGCGAACCCCACCAGCCGTCGAGAGTGGCATGTGGGCATGCCTGCGCCAGTTGTTTTCGTTGCGTGCAGGGGCGCCACTGGGGTCGATGGGGTGGGTGTCCGGGCGCAGGCGCCATTCGCGGTTGCCACAGAGGTCGAGCCCAGACCACGTGATTGACGAAGCGGTCGTCCGCGCACCCAGACAGCCGCCCGCGAGCGTGCGCCGGAGAACGGGCACACGCCCCATCGGCCCGGACGCAGTGCAGGCAAACAAGGTTTTCACCGCACCCCCCGTCAAGCCGGCTCAGGCGCCAGCAACTGGTCCAGCATCGGCAACAAGGCCGCCACGTCCTCGCGCTGCTTGAACAGGATGCCCGCGGTGTCCTGGATCACCTCGGGGTCGAGCGTGAGCGTGTCCAGCGCCACCAGCGCCTTGGCCCACTCCACGCTCTCGGCAATGCCCGGGCTGCGCTGGAAGGCGTTGGCGAAGGGCTGGTCGCGCAGGCGCGAGACGAAGCGCGTGACCTGCTCGGTGAGCTGCGCGCTGGCCTGGGGCACCTGGCTGCGCACGATGGCGAGTTCGCGCTCGCGCTCGGGGTAGTCCAGCCACTGGTACAGGCAGCGGCGCTTGACGGCGTCGTTGAGGTCGCGCGTGCGGTTGCTGGTGAGGATGGTCAGCGGTGCGGCCACGGCGGTGATGGTGCCGAGTTCGGGAATGCTCACCTGGTACTCGCCCAGGTACTCCAGCAGGAAGGCCTCGAAGGGTTCGTCGGCGCGGTCCACCTCGTCGATCAGCAGCACGGCGCCGGGCTCGGGCGTCTGCAGCGCCTGCAGCAGCGGGCGGCGGATCAGGTAGCGCGCCTGGTAGACCTCGCGCTCGATCTCGTCGGGGGTCGACACGGCCTGCGCAGCGCGCATGTGCAGCAGCTGCGCCGTGTGGTTCCACTCGTAGAGCGCTTCGCGCTGCTCCATGCCGTCGTAGCACTGCAGGCGCAGCAGCGGGCGACCAAGCACCCGCGCCAGCGCCTTGGCCAGTTCGGTCTTGCCCACGCCCGGTTCGCCTTCGAGCAACAGCGGGCGTTGCAGCCGCATGGCAAGAAAGACGGCGGTGGCCAGCCGCCGCGGTGCGTGGTAGCCCACGCCCTGCAGGGCATGGGTGAGGCCATCGATGGTGCTGGTGTCCTCAGGCACCCGGCTCATCCATTGGCCTGCCGCACCGCAGCCTGCGTCTGCACCGTGACCAGGTGCGCGCGGTAGGCGGCGCTGGCGTGCAAGTCGCCGCTGATCTCGCTCGCGTCGATCGCCACGCCTTTCACCGCGTCGGGCGTGAAGCTCTTGCCCAGCGCCGCCTCCAGGCCTTTGTGGCGGAACACGCCGTTGCCCGTGCCGGTGATGGCCACGCGCACGCCCCCAGCGGTCTGCGCCACGAACACGCCCACCAGCGCAAAGCGCGAGGCCGGCTGGCGGAACTTGGCGTAGGCCGCTTTCGCGGGGATGGGGAAGCGGATGGCGGTGATGAGTTCACCCGGCTCCAGTGCGGTGGTGTAGAGGCCCTGGAAGAAGTCGTCTGCCGCGATCTCGCGCCGGTCGGTGACGACGGTGGCGCCCAGGCCGAGCACGGCGCTGGGGTAGCACGCGGCCGGGTCGTTGTTGGCGACCGAGCCACCCATCGTGCCCATGGCACGGACCTGGCGGTCGCCAATGCCCTCGGCCAGCGCGGCCAGCGCGGGGATGTGCTTGCGCACGTCGGCGCTGGCGGCCACGTCCTGGTGTTTGGTCATCGCACCGATGACCACGTTCTGGCCCTCGACCTTGATGCCGCGCAGTTCGGCAACGCCGCCCAGGTCGACCAGGTTCTCGGGCCGCAGCAGGCGCTGCTTCATCGAGGCGATCAGGGTCTGGCCGCCGGCCAGGGCCTGCGCGCCGCCCGCGGCGAGTCGTTTGGCGTCGGCCAGGGTCTTGGGCTGTTCGAGCGTGAATGCGTACATGGTTGTTCTCCTTACTTCACGGCCTGGATGGCGTTCCAGACGCGGTTCGGGCTGGCCGGCATGTCCAGTTCCTTGACCCCCAGCGGCGCCAGCGCGTCGAGCACGGCATTGATCACCGCCGGCGGCGAGCCGATGGCGCCGGCCTCGCCGCAGCCCTTGGTGCCCAGCGGGTTGGTGGTGCAGGGCGTGACCACGTGGCCGAGCCGGAAATCGGGCACGTCATCGGCGCGCGGCATGGCGTAGTCCATGAACGAACCGGTCACGAGCTGGCCGGTGTCGCGGTCGTACACGCAGTGCTCCAGCAGCGCCTGGCCGATGCCTTGCACCAGGCCACCGTGCACCTGCCCCTCGACGATCATCGGGTTGATGATGGTGCCGAAGTCGTCCACCGCGGTGAAGCGGTCGATGCGCACCACGCCGGTGTTCGGGTCCACCTCCACTTCGCAGATGTGCGTGCCTGCGGGGAAGGTGAAGTTGGTCGGGTCGTAGAACGCGGTCTCGTTCAGGCCCGGCTCCAGCTTGTCCAGCGGGTAGTTGTGCGGCACGTAGGCGGTGAGCGCGACCTGGCCGAAGGTCACCTTCTTGTCGGTGCCCTTCACGGTGAACTCGCCGTTGGCGAAGTCCACGTCGGCGTCGCCGGTCTCCATCAGGTGCGCGGCGATCTTCTTGGCCTTGGCCTCGATCTTGTCGAGCGCGCGCATGATGGCCGCGCCGCCCACCGAGATGGAGCGCGAGCCGTAGGTGCCCATGCCGAAGGGCACGCGCCCGGTGTCGCCGTGCACGATGTCGACCTGCGACGGGTCCAGCCCCAGGCGCGAGGCCACCACCTGCGCAAAGGTGGTCTCATGGCCCTGGCCGTGGCTGTGCGAGCCGGTGAACACCGTGACGCTGCCGGTGGGGTGCACGCGCACCTCGCCGCACTCGAACAGACCGGCGCGCGCACCGAGTGCGCCGGCGATGTTCGACGGCGCCAGGCCGCAGGCCTCGATGTAGCTGCTGTAACCTACGCCGCGCAGCAGGCCTTTGGCCTTGGAGTCGGCCTTGCGCTTCTCGAAGGTCGACATCTCGGCCAGTTCGTTGGCCTTGGCCATGCAGGCCGGGAAGTCCCCGGTGTCGTACTGCAGCGCCACCGGCGTCTGGTAGGGGAAGTCGGTGATGAAGTTGCGGCGGCGGATCTCGTCCTGCGACAGACCCGTTTCCCAGGCGCAGCGGCTCACGATGCGCTCGAGCAGGTAGGTGGCCTCGGGCCGGCCGGCACCGCGGTAGGCGTCCACCGGCGCGGTGTTGGTGAACCAGGCGTCCACCTCCACGTAGACCTGTGGCGTCTTGTACTGGCCCGCGAGCAGCGTGGCGTACAGGATGGTGGGCACCGCGGTGGAGAAGGTGGAGAGGTAGGCGCCGAGGTTGGCGTCGGTGTGCACGCGGAAGGCGAGGAAGTGGCCGTCCTTGTCGAGCGCCATCTCGGCGTGCGTCACATGGTCGCGGCCGTGCGCGTCGCAGAGGAAGGCTTCCGAGCGGTCGCAGTTCCACTTGATCGCGCAGTTGAGCTTCTTGGAGGCCCAGGTCAGGCACACGTCTTCGGCGTAGAGGTAGATCTTGGCGCCGAAGCCGCCGCCCACGTCGGGCGCGATCACGCGCACCTTGTGCTCGGGCAGGCCCATCACGAAGGCCGTCATCAGCAGGCGCTCGACGTGCGGGTTCTGGTTCGACACGTAGAGCGTGTAGTCGTCACCGGCGCGGTTGTACGAGGCGATGGCCGCCCGCGGCTCCATCGGGTTGGGCGCGAGGCGGTTGTTGACCAGGTCGATCTTCGTCACGTGGGCCGCGCCGTTGAAGGCCGCGTCCACCGTCCCTTTGTCGCCGATGGCCCACTTGTAGCAGTGGTTGTCGGGCGCGGCTTCGTGCAGCGCAGGGGCGCCCTTCTTCATGCTGTCGCGCACGTCGACCACCGCGGCAAGGGGTTCGTAGTCGACGTCCACCAGCTCGGCCGCGTTCTTCGCGTTCTCCAGCGTGTCGGCCACCACCATGGCCACATGGTCGCCCACGTAGCGCACCTTGCCGAAGGCCAGGATGGGGTGGGGCGGTTCCTTCATGGGCTGGCCGGCGGTGTCGGTGATCAGCCAGCCGCAGGGCAGGCCGCCGATCTTGTCGGCCGCCACGTCGTTGCCGTCGAGCACACCGATGACCCCCGGCGCCTTGAGGGCGGCGGCCTTGTCGATCTTGCGGATGTTGGCGTGGGCATGCGGCGAACGCACGAACACCGCATGGTGCATGTTGGGCAGCACGATGTCGTCGGTGTACTGGCCTGCGCCGGTGAGGAAGCGGTAGTCCTCCTTGCGCAGCAGCGATTCGCCGATGTGCGGAAGCTTGGAAAAGTCGGATGCACCCATGATGTGTGGCTCCTCAGGCTTTCATGCCGGCAGCGCCTTGCTGCACGGCTTTCACGATGTTCTGGTAACCGGTGCAGCGGCACAGGTTGCCCTCGAGGTGCTCGCGGATTTCGGTGGCACTGGCACCGGGGTGCTGCTTGCACAGGCTGACCGCGCTCATCACCATGCCGGGGGTGCAGAAGCCGCATTGCAGGCCGTGGCAGTCCTTGAACGCGGCCTGCATGGGATGCATGGTGCCGTCGGCGCTGGCCATGCCTTCGATGGTGGTGACCTCGGTGCCGGCCACCTGGGCCAGCAGCACGTTGCACGACTTGACCGCGCGGCCGTCCACCAGCACCGTGCACGCACCGCACTGGGCGGTGTCGCAACCCACGTGCGTGCCGGTGAGCTTGAGGTGTTCGCGAATCGTCTGGACCAGCAGCGTGTGGGGCGCCGCGTCGACGGTCACGGCCTTGCCGTTGACCCTGATCTGAACCTGCATGCTTGTCTCCTTGTTGTGTTGGGGCACAACAAGTTGAGCACGGGCGGCAGACGGTGATTTGCGGGTTAACCCTGAAATCCCGGGCGCGCCGCCAATCATTCTCAAATTGAGACGTGGCCGGCGGGCCGCGCCCCGGCGGGCGACTACAGCGGGTTCGGCGCCCGCACGGTCTCGGGCCGGTAGCGCAGGCGGACGGTGGTTTCGTCGAGCACCTCCAGATGCACACTGGTCCGGCGGTACGACCACTTGCGATCGATGCCGGTGCTGGAGCGATCCTGCCGGCTCTTGGTGCTGATCTCCAGCCCGTAGCGCGCCTTGAGCGAGGTGGTCAGCCGCTGGGCGATGGCTCGGGCTTCCTGTGGCGTGGCGGCCCGGGTTTGCAGCTGGATGCCCTGGAGCCTGTCCTTCTCGAAGCCGAAGGCCACGGCGAAGTCGACGCCCAGCAGTTCATGGGCGGGTATCTCCAGCAGCACACGGCCGACTTCGGTGGCCGGCCAGTCTGCGCTGGCGGGCACGGCCTCGGGGATCAGGGCGCTCACCTCGGCCGGCGTGGCGCCGGCGGGCACGCCGCGCCACAGTGCCTGCGCCGAAGCGCCCGCAAAGGACAGCAGGAGGAGGGTGCAAGCCAGGATCTTCTTCATGCAGGGCGTTGGATGCGGACCGGGCGGCGGAGTTCGGGAACGGATGCGCCTGGCACCCGGGCGCGGCCTGGAGCCGCCCGGCGAGGATACCGGAGAGGTCGCCCGGTGTCCCGGCCGTGGGCTCTGGCGTCATGGGGTGCTGCGTTGAAAGCGCATCGTCCAGTTCACCTCCCAGGTGGCTCCGCCGTCGGCGGAAAACGCCTGTTCCCAGTGTGGCGACGGTGTGTGCGTGTCGGTCCAGAGAAAGCGCACGCGGATCGGGCGGCCATCGAGCGTGTCGTCGGCGAAGAAGCGGCCCACGCCGTCCTCGAACGCGCCGACCACCGGCACGTCCAGCCGGTGCGGCTGCCGGGCGTCGAGCCACCAGATGGACCAGCGGCCGCTGGCGGCATCGTGGGTGCGCAGGGTGGCGGCGCGGTAACTGCCACCGGGCAGGTGCAGCAGGTTGTCGTCGACATTGCCGTGTCCGCTCAGGATGGGTTGTGCGATGCAGCGGCCACCGAAGGTGTCCCAGTCCAGGCAGCCGCGCAGGCGCTCGCGCAGGCGGCGGTGCTCAACGTGCCAGTGGCCGAAGAGGAAGTCGAAGTCGTGGGTGTCGGGGGTTTTCATGGCGGTATTTCTCTTCATGCGTGCAGGGTAGAGCGCGCGGTGGGCACCAGGCGGTGGCTTTCGGCGGGGCCGGCGAGCCAGGGTGAGAGGGCCGGCTGTGCGTCGCGCGCCCAACTGCCGCCGCGTTGGAGGGCGTCGAAGGCGGCGAGGTCGTCGAACAGGGCCAGCCCCACCAGCACGGGCTGGCGTTCGCGCACCGGCAGGCGCGGGAAGTTGTTGGGCGTGGGGTCTGTGACGTACCAGCCGATGCGCCGCGCGCCACCCTGCCGCAGCACAGGCGCGAGCACGTCACGGCAGAGTGCCAGCAAGTCGTCGCTGGCGGGTGCCCGCAGCGGGAACACCGTGGCATCGAGCAGGCCGGGCGGGGTGCTGGAGGCGCCGGGTGCGGCGCGCTCCCGGTGACTGCCGTCGATGCCGGCGCCGGGCCAGGCGGGGTGCAGCAGGAACACGTCGTCCGAATCGACCATGGTGGCGTTGGCGGCGTCGCGGTGGGTCTGCCACACGGGGCCACCGTAGAAGGCCTCCAGGCCCGCGCGGCGCTGGTCCATGTCTGCAAATCCGCGCAGCCAGACGAAGCGCCTGTCGTCGTCGAGGTCGCGGAACTGGCCGATCACGCGCATGCCGACGGCCTCCTGGGTTTCGATGAACTCGCGGTCGAACAGCGCGATGAGCGTGTCGCGCTGGCCCGGGTGCAGGGTGTAGCGGCGCAGTTCAACGATGGTTGATTCGTTCATGACAAGGGCTCCTGAGGTTGGGGTGCGCCGATGATCGAAGGAAAAACACGACAAGGCCTGTCATGTTTAAATCCGCCGCATGAAAGCCAGCCGCCTGCTCTCGATCCTGATGCTGCTGCAGGCGCGCGGGCGCATGACGGCACCGGCATTGGCGCAGGCCATGGAGGTGTCGGTGCGCACCGTGCTGCGCGACATCGACCAGCTCTCCGCCGCCGGTGTGCCGCTTTGGGGCGAGCGGGGGCGCCTGGGCGGCTTCCAGCTGCGCGAGGGCTGGAGCACGCAACTCACCGGCATGACCGAGCCCGAGGCCCACGCGTTGCTGCTGGCGGGCCTGCCCGGGCCGGCCACCGAGCTCGGCCTGGGCGCGGCCGCCGCATCGGCGCGCCTGAAGATGGTGGCCAGCCTGCCCAGCGGCTGGCGCGAGCAGGCCGACCGCGTGGGCGAGCGCCTGCACATCGACCCCGTGGACTGGTACCGCACGCAGGATGCGCCACGCTTCCTGCGCGAGGTGGCCGACGCGGTCTGGCGTGCGCGCCGCATCGAGGTGCGCTACGAAAGCTGGCGTGGTCAGGCGCGGCGTGTGCTGGAGCCGCTGGGCCTGGTGCTCAAGGCGGGTGCGTGGTACCTGGTGGCGCGCCCGGCCGATGCCGCTTCAGGCCAGGGCGACCGTGTGCGCACCTACCGCCTGGCAAGCCTGCTCGAACTGAAGGTGGGTGCGGCCTTCCGCCGTCCGCGGTCGTTCGACCTCGCGCGCACCTGGCAGGCGTCGGCCGCGCGCTTTGAATCGGAGCTGCGCGCGGTGCAGGTGCGTGCCCGGGTCTCGCCGCGCTGCCTGAGATGGCTGGCGAACGCGCGCATCCCCTTCACCGACCGCGAAGGCGACGAGGTGACAATCCGCGTGGAGTCGATCGAGCAGGGCGCGCGGAAATTGCTGGGTTTTGGCGACGAGATCGAGGTGCTGGCGCCCCCCGCGCTGCGTGAGCGCATGGCGCAGCAGGCCGCGGCGGTTCTGGCGAAGTACCCCGCAGTGGGGTCATGACGCCTTTCTGACGGGTTTCCGTGCTTTCGCGCCGTGTTCCCGGTGCCACTGCGCGAGGGAGAAATCTGGATAGGCGTCAAAGCGTTCATCGCTCTTGCGGCCTTCCACGCGGACCCAGGGCGCTTTCGAGCCCAGCATGATGTGCACGTTGCCGGGCGGGCTGGACAGGGGCGTGTCGATCGCGCTGGCATGGGGGTGCACCAGCTCGGGCCAGCGAGGGTCCCACAGCCAGAGCGCGCTGCCGCACTTGCCGCAGAAGTGGCGTTGACCGCTGCTGTGCCGCACCTGATCGCCCTCGGAAATCGCCGCCTGGTAGATCCGCAGATGGCGCTTGCCCGTCACTTTCAGGGTGCGGTGGTCGGCGCCCAGGTTGATGGCGTAACCACCACCGCCCGCTGTCTTGCGGCAGATCGAGCAGTAGCAGCGCATGAAAGGCACGGGCTCCGTCGATTCGACCGAGAACCGGACGCTGCCGCAGTGGCAGGAACCTTCGAGTTGCATGGGAACCTCCGCGGGTGAACGGGCCCTAGGCGGGCGTGAACCAGATCGCCGCCGTGCGCATGCCCAGCCAGGTCAGCAGCAGCGAGCCGAACAGGTGCAGGCTGGCCGTGCCGCCGGCCAGGAGCCAGCGGCCATGCTGCAGCATGGCCACAATTTCCACTGAGAAAGTGGAGAAGGTGGTGAGCGCGCCCAGCAGGCCGGTGACGATCGCCAGGCGCCACACCGGGTCGATCTGCGTCTGGCTCTGGAAAAACACCACTGCCACGCCGATCGCGTAGGCACCGATACAGTTCGCCGCCAGCGTGCCCCAGGGCAACAGGGCGCTGCCGTGGTTGAACCACAGGCTCAGGCGCCAGCGGGCCAGCGCGCCAAGCACGGCACCCAGGCTGATGGCGATGACGCTGTGCATGCGGTGCCTGTGCCGTCAAGGGGCGTCAGAATGGCGCGCCGTCATCGTCGCCGCCTTCGGCCAGCGCGGGTTCTTCTGCCATGGGCATGGCCGCGGGTGCCTGGGTGTCAGGAGCCGCGGCGCCAAAAGGCATCTCGCCGCCAAGGGCCTCGACCAGTTCCGGGATGAGCTTCTGCAGTTCGCCGGTGGACAGGGCCACGTCGGCGTCGAATCCGTTCTCGCCTTCGTCGGGCCGGCCTTCGAACACGCCTTCGAGGAAGTTGATCTTCTTGAGCTGCAGCGATTCGGTGAGCACGAAGCCGATGCGGCCTTCCCAGCTCAGGGCCAGGCGCGTGGGCAGCTTGCCCTCGGTGATGTGCTTGCGCACCTCGTCGGTGGCGAGGTTGTGGCGCGTGAACTTCACCACCGACTTTTCCTCGTCGCCCGACTTGAGTTCGCACTCGCGCTCGACCGCGAAGCCGCCCCGCCACTCGTCCGGCGTGGTGGCGGAAAGCCATTGCGTCATGGCGGTCTGCGGCGTCACGGCGGTTTGCAGCAGGGTGATGGCCAGGCCGTCGAAGGCGCGCACCAGCGCCGTCACGACCTCGTCGAGCTTGCCCTGGCTGCTGGCGTCGGTGACGAGCCAGCCGTTGGCCAGGTCGATCCAGACCCAGACGTTCATCTGGCGCGCGAAGGCCTGCGGCAGCAGCGCCAGCAGCGCGTCCTCGCGCAAGGCTTTCGTTTCCTTCTTGCCGGGCTTGCGGCCGGTGGTGGCCTCGATGTGGTCGGCTTCTTCCTGCGCCTTCTTGCGCACCACCGAGCCGGGCACGCCCTTGGTCTCGATCTGCAGCTTGAGAATGCGCTGGCCTGCGACCGATTCCACCAGCGGGCCGTGGGCTTCGCCACGCGGTTCGACCCAGCCGACGGATTTGTCCTGCGTGGCGCCGCAGGGTTGGAACCGGGCTGCGTCCAGCGCGGCCTCCATCTCTTCCAGCGTCGCGGCCCAGCCGGGCGCGATGCGGTAGATCGTCACATTCTTGAACACGGGATACCTTCAAAAAAACAAACCCTGCGCCAGATGGGGCAGGGCCAGTATCTTAGTTTGTCGCTCGCCACGCCCGAGGCCAGGTGCTCTACATCCGGGAGGGCAGCCACAACGCGATCTGCGGGAACCACCACAGCAGCAGCAAAGCCAGCACCATCAGGAAGAAGTAGGGCGCGCAGACGCGTGCGATCCAGGTGATTTCACGCTTCGTCATGCCCTGCAGCACGAACAGGTTGAAGCCCACGGGCGGCGTGATCTGCGCCATCTCGACCACGATCACCAGGTAGATGCCGAACCAGATCAGGTCGATGCCGGCGGCAGTGACGGTGGGCAGGATCACGCCCATGGTCAGCACGATCATGGAGATGCCGTCGAGGAAGCAGCCGAGCAGGATGTAGAACAGGGCGAGCGCGATCAGCAGCACGGCGGGCGAGAGGTTCAGGCTGGCGACGTATTCGGCCAGGTGGCGAGGCAGGCCGATGTAGCCCATGGCCAGCGTGAGAAAGGCCGCGCCGGCGAGGATGAGCGCGATCATGCAGTACAGCCGCGTGGCACCGAGCAGCGAGTCGCGGAAGGTGCGCCAGTTCAGCGAACCCTGCGCCCCCGAGAGAATGAGCGCCCCCACCACGCCCACGGCCGCGGCCTCGGTGGCCGTGGCAATGCCGGTGTAGATGGTGCCGATCACGCCACCGATGAGCAGCAGCACCGGGATGAGGTGGCGCGACTCGTCGAGCTTCTGCATCAGCGTCATGCGCGTGTCGCTGCGTGGCACCTTGTCCGGATTGAGCAGCGCCCAGACCATCAGGTGACCGCTGAACAGGGCCGCCAGCAGCAGGCCGGGCAGCATGCCCGCGACGAACAGCCTGGCAATCGAGACTTCGGCGGCGACACCGTAGACGATCATCACGATGGAGGGCGGGATCAGCAGGCCCAAGGTGCTGGCGCCGCCGAGCGAGCCCACGATCTTCTCGGCCGGGTAGCCACGCTGGCTGAGCTCGGGAATGCTCATCTTGCCGATGGTGGCGCAGGTGGCCGCCGACGAGCCCGAGACCGCGGCGAAGATCGTGCTGCCCAGGATGTTGGTGTGCAGCAGGCGCCCTGGCAGGGCATTCACCCAGGGTGCGAGCCCGCGGAACATGCTCTCGGAGAGTTTGGTGCGGAACAGAATCTCGCCCATCCAGACGAATAGCGGCAGCGCGGTCAGCGTCCAACTGCTGGCCGCGCCCCAGATGGTGATGGCCATGGCGTCGCCTGCGGGACGCGAGGAAAACAGCTCCATGCCGATCCAGGCCACGCCGGCCAGCGTGAGGCCGATCCACACGCCGCTACCCAGCAGCACGAACAGCGAGACGATCAGCAGCGTGATGAGCACAAACTCATTCATGGCGCGTCTCCGCCGGGCCGTGGACGCGTTGGCGCCGGTATTCGAGCACCCATTCGTCGATGAAGGCGATCAGCAGCACGGTGGTGCCCACGCCCATGAGGATCTGTGGTATCCACAGCGGCGTGGCGTCGGCCGCGGTGGAGATGTCGTGATAGGTGTGCGACTGCCAGGCCAGGCGCCAGGCATAGACCGCCAGCAACCCAGCCAGCAGCACCGCCACCGAGAGCGACCACAGCTCCAGGCCGCGCCGCGCGCCACCCGTGAGCTTTCCGATGATCAGCGTCACGCGGATGTGTTCGCCGCTCTTGAGTGTGTGGGCCAGTGCCAGGAAACCCGCGCCGGCCATGGCGTAGCCGGCGTAGGCGTCGGTGCCGGGTACATAGAACTGCAGCAAACGCCCGAAGATGGACAGCAGCACCATGACCAGCACGCCGATCATGAACAACGCGGCCAGCCAGGCCGCGCCGAGGTAGAGGACATCAAGTGCTTTGCGCATGGGAATATGAAATCAGTTGAATGACCCGTTGCGCGTGTCCGGGTTCAAGCCAGCGGGCGCCGCGGAACTGGCTTGGCCAGGCCGCAGGCGCCGCCCCCTTGAAGGGGTCGCGCGGAGCGCGGCGGAGGTGTTACTTCCTGTACGCGTCGAGCATGGCCTGGCCTTCAGGTCCGGCCTTGCCCAGCCATTCCTTGACCATGGTCTCCCCGACCTTTTGCATGTCGGCCTTGAGCGTGGCCGAGGGCGGCTCGACCGCCATGCCGTTGGCCTTGAGCGTGGCGAGCGTGTCGGTGTTGACCTGGCTTGATTTCTCCCAGCCACGCGCCTCGGCGTCCGCGCCGGCCTTGAGCACGGCGTCCTGCGTGGGCTTGTCCAGGGCGTCGAAGGCCCGCTTGTTCACGATGACTGCATTCTTGGGCAGCCAGGCCTGCACGTCATAGTAGTACTTCAGGTGCTCGTAGAGCTTGCTGTCAACGCCTGTAGCACCCGAGGTCATGTTGGCCTCGACCACGCCGGTGGCCAGAGCCTGCGACAGCTCGGCGGCCTGCACGGTAACCGGCTGCGCCCCCACCAGTTCGGCAATGCGCGTGGTGGCCGGGCTGTAGGCTCGCCACTTGGCGCCCTTGAGGTCGGCGGCGCTGGCCACAGGTTTCTTGCTGTAGATGCCCTGGGGCGGCCATGGCACGGCGTACAGCAGCATCATTCCTTGTTCGGCCAGCTTTTTCTCCAGGATGGGCTTTTGCGCCTGGTACAGCTTCTTCGAGTCGGCGTAGCTGGTGGCCAGGAAGGGCAGGCCGTCGGCACCGAACATTTGCCATTCGTTCTGATAGGCCGCCAGCAGGATCTCGCCCGCCTGTGCCTGGCCACCCTGCACAGCTCGCTTGATCTCAGGCGCCTTGAACAGCGAGGCACCGGGATGCACAGTGATCTGCAACTTGCCGCTAGTGGCCTTGTCGACATCGGCCGCGAAGTTGGCCAGGTTGACCGAGTGGAAATTGGTGGCGGGGTAGGCGGCCGGCAGGTCCCACTTGGTCTGTGCGTGCGCGCCGGTGCACAGCGCCAGCGCGGCGGCCATCAGGGCAAATTGGTGCTTCATGGTTTCTCCGGGACAATGGTGGAATGAAGAGGAATGACAGCATAAATGCAAATAGCGGGCCAGGTGCCAGGGTGTTTTCCCCGGGGCAAGGCGCATGAATCTCCGATTCGTCGAAGCGTTTTACTGGGTGGCTTCGCTCAAGAGCGTCACGCGAGCGGCTGACAAACTGTTTCTCACGCAATCGGCCATGTCCAGCCGCATAGCGGCGCTGGAAGAGGAACTGGGTGTGTTGTTGCTGGACCGGCGCGACAAGCAGTTCCGCCTCACCGTGGCGGGTGCGCGTTTCTTCACCTACGCGCAGCGCCTGCTGGAGCTGCAGCGCGAGGCCAAGTCGGAGATGGGTTCGGGCGCGGCGCTTGCGGTCTCGCTGCGCATCGGCGCGATCGAATCGGTGCTTCACTCGTGGTTGATTCCCTGGATCGAGAAATTGCGTGCAGATCACCCGGCGTTGGCGCTGGAACTCACGGTGGAGACCACGCCCATCCTGGTCGAGCAGGTACAGCGCGGCACGCAGGACATTGTGTTCGCTGCGCTGCCTGCGGCGGCAGATGGTGTGCGCAGCCACAGCCTGCCGCCCATGGAGATGGTATTCATTGGCCACGCACAGCGGCATCGCAAGCGCCGCTACACCCTGGAGGCACTGTCGGCAATGGAGCTGCTGACTTTCCAGCGCGGATCGCATCCCCATGTCGCGTTGCTCGACCTGTTCCGACAGGAAGGCGTAGAGCCAGGTCGGGTGCACACGATCTCGTCTATCTCTGCCATGGTGCAACTGGTACAGGGCGGGTTCGGTGTGGCCACGCTCCCGCTCAATGCCGTGCGCCGCATGCACAACTCGCCCGACCTTCGAGCGCTGGCGTGCGACCACCCGCTACAACCGTTACCCATCCACGCGAGCTACCGCACGGATCCGACCAACGACGCGGTGGAGACGGTTCTGAAGTCGGCGTTGGGCTTTGTCGAGGCGCAACCTCGGTCCCTGTCGCGTGCCACGCGCGCACCAATAAGGCGCAACTCGCCCCGTTTCTGAGCATCGAAAAAATCGATGATGTAAGCGAAAAATTTTGAATTTGAATTGCTGCTGATCGCGCTCCACAATCCGCCCATCGCCATCGCGGTGACATGTGATGGCAAGAGGAGACGCAGTGAATTCAGATTCGAAATCGGCAGTGGAAGTGTTCGGTCGCAACGGCATGCAGAGCGCATCGCACGTACGCGAAAAGATCCGCATGGGCCTGTGGACGTCTCACACCAGTGGCCTTGCCGACGAGCATGTGCAGGGCAATGTCGTCATCTTGCCCCAGGCACTTGCCGGTGATTTTCTGCGTTACTGCCAGCGCAACCCAAAGCCCTGCCCATTGCTGACGGTGTCGGAGCCGGGAGAGCGCAAGTTGCCCGAGCTAGGCGCTGATATCGATATCTGCACCGACGTGCCGCGCTACCGTGTGTGGCGCAATGGTGAACTGGTGGACGAGCCAAGCGACATCACGGCCATCTGGCGCGACGATCTGGTGAGTTTTGTCATAGGTTGTTCCTTCTCGTTCGAGCAAGCGCTGATGGACGCTGGCTTGTCCTTGCGACATGTCGATCAGGGCCGCAACGTGGCGATGTTTCGTACTCATATTGCCACGCAGCCGGCGGGACCGTTCTGCGGTCCGCTGGTTGTTTCAATGCGGCCCATGAAGGCGGCCGATGCGATTCGTGCCGTGCAAGTCACTTCACGTTTCCCCAATGTTCACGGCGCACCGGTGCACATCGGTGACCCTTCCCTGATCGGCATCGCCGACCTCTCGAAGCCGGACTACGGCGACGCGGTCGACGTCTTGTCCGATGAGCTGCCGGTGTTCTGGGCCTGTGGCGTCACGCCGCAGGCCGCGATCCAGCAGGCCCGCCCAGCGTTCTGCATCACCCACGCCCCAGGGTCGATGTTGATCGCCGATCTTCTCAACCAGCAACTTGCCAGTTTTTGAACCAGGAGCCTTCAATGAAAAAGATGATGTTCTGCCTCTCAGCGCTCGCGCTTGCCGGCGCCGCCACGGCACAGGTCAAGTGGGACCTGCCGACTGGCTACTCGGCCAACAGTTTCCAGACCCAGAATGTGCAGCAGTTCGCCAGCGAGGTGGAAAAACTCACCGGCGGCAAGCTCATGATCACAGTGCACCCAGGGGGATCGCTCTACAAGGCCAATGAGATCAAGCGCGCGGTGCAGACGGGGCAAGTGCCGGCCGCTGAGTTCATTCTCTCCGGAGCCGCCAATGAGAATCCGTTGTTTGGTCTGGATTCCATTCCCTTCCTCGCCACCAGTTATCCAGCCGCCCGACGTCTGTACGAGGCAGGCAAGCCCGCACAGGACAAACTGCTGGCGTCGCAGGGCATGAAGGTGCTTTTCACTGTGCCCTGGCCAGGCCAGTCGCTGTATTCGGTCAAGCCAGTGAACTCGCCTGCCGATCTGGCTGGCACCAAGATGCGTGCCTACAACCCGGCGACGACACGCATAGCCCAGATGCTCAAGGCCCAGCCGGTGACCATTCAGCTGGCTGAGTTGCCTCAGGCCCTGGCCACCGGGGGTGTGCAGACCTTCCTCACTTCCAGCGCAAGCGGCGTGGAGAGCAAGTTGCATGAGCAGGTGAAGTACTTCTACCCGGTCAGTGCATGGCTTCCTCGCAATGCGACCGTCGTGAACCAGAAGGCGTTCGACGCGCTCGACAAGGCCACCCAGGAAGCAGTGCTCAAGGCAGCAGCATCTGCTGAGCAGCGGGGCTGGATCACCAGCGAGCGGCTTGACGGCGAGTTCATCAAGGAACTCGGCGCGAAAGGCATGACCATTGCTGCCCCATCGGAAAGCATCAAGAAGGAACTCGCTGCCATCGGTGAGGCCATGACTTCTGACTGGCTCAAGACGGCGGGCCCTGAAGGGCAAGCTGTGATCGACGCCTACCGCAGCCGGTAGCAATCCAGCGCGTGGGCAGCGTTCATCGTGGCCCACGCTTTCTCTTCGCTGTGTCTTTCAGCCCGAAACCGGAGTGTGCGGTGCATCAACTTGTCCTTAGCCTATACAGGGGGCTGATGTTCCTGTCATGCCTGTCGATGGTTGCGACGTTCTGCGCTGTGCTGCTCGGTGTGGTGTCGCGACAGGCACAGTGGGATATTGCAGGCCTCGATGCGTATGCCGGCTATTTCATCGCCTGCGCGCTGTTCCTGGCCCTGCCCGCGACGTTGCGTCAAGGCGAGCACATTCGAGTAACCCTGTTGCTGGACCGCGTGCCAGGATGGGCGCGTGGTGTGCTGGAGGGTGCGGGCCTGGTCATCGGTCTGTGCATCGCGCTGTCCATGGCGTGGTATGCAATTCGGCTGGTCTGGGTGTCCTGGATCACGCATGACATCTCGCCGGGTGCGGACGTTACGCCGCTGTGGATTCCGCAGATTGGCATGGCACTTGGCTGCATCGGTTTCGCATTGTCGTTCGCCCACGCGCTGCTGTTGCGCCACCGGGGTGAGCATTTCACGCCGGTCGGCGGCGACGCCGCCCGCACCGAATGACCAGGCCCTAGGGGCCCGAGGAACTCCCATGGATGTACTGATTGCTGCCGCCCTCATCGTGCTGTTGCTGACTCTGCTCGCGGGTGGATTGTGGATTGGCCTGTCACTGATTGCCGTCGCGTTGATCGGCATGGATCTGTTTACCTCACGCCCAGTGGGTGACAGCATGATGCTTACCATTTGGGGATCGACTTCCAGTTGGACGCTGACCGCGCTACCGCTGTTTCTGTGGATGGGCGAGATACTCTTCCGTAGCAAACTCTCGGACGACATGTTCAAGGGTCTGGCGCCATGGCTGGATCGCCTGCCTGGTCGGCTGCTGCATACCAACGTGGTGGGGTGCACCATCTTCGCAGCCATCTCGGGCTCGTCGGCCGCAACCTGCGCCACTATAGGCAAGATCACGCTGCCCGAACTGAAGAAGCGAGGTTATCCAGATGACATTGCCGTAGGCACGCTCGCAGGTGCTGGCACGCTGGGTCTGTTGATCCCGCCCTCGATCATCATGATCGTTTATGGCGTTGCAGCAGATGTATCGATCGCCAGGCTGTTTCTGGCCGGGGTGGTGCCCGGTCTGCTGCTGGGGCTTCTGTTCATGGGCTACATCGTCGTGTGGGCATTGATGAACCCAGACAAGGTGCCTGCCGCCGAGGCATCTGTTAGCCTGGGTCAGAAGATATATGCCTCGCGTCACCTGATTCCCGTGGTGTCATTGATCGCACTGGTGCTGGGCGGCATCTACAGCGGCGTGGCCACGCCCACGGAGGCAGCCGCACTTGGCGTGGGGGGCGCGCTGCTGTTGGCAAAAATCGAGGGCTCCCTGAACTGGGTGCGTTTCAAGGACGGGTTGGTCGCAGCTTGTCGCGTGTATTGCATGATCGGTCTGATACTTGCAGGCGCGGCATTTCTCACGCTCGCCATGGGCTTCATCGGCCTGCCGCGGCACTTGGCCGAGTTCATCGGCGAACTGAACCTCGCGCCGTTCAGCCTCATGCTGTTGCTGGTTATTTTCTTCATCGCGCTGGGCTGCTTCCTGGACGGTATCTCCATGGTGGTACTGACCATCGCGGTGCTGCTGCCCACGGTGCAGGCCGCGGGTTTCGATCTGATCTGGTTCGGTGTTTTTATCGTGCTGGTGGTTGAGATGGCCCAGATCACGCCTCCGGTGGGCTTCAATCTGTTTGTCATCCAGGGGCTCATCCGCCGCGAAGTGACCTGGATCGCGCGCACCGCATTGCCGTTGTTCCTGCTAATGATGGCGGCTGTGCTGCTGACCTACTTCGTGCCCGAGATCGTTCTGTGGCTGCCTGGCCGCATGCAGGGCTGAACAGGGGGAAGCCATGAAGAAACTATTTTTGGTCGCGTTGGCTGCGATCTCGGTGGCGCACGCCCAGACGCGTTGGCAACTGGCCACCGGCTACAGTGCCGAGTCCTTTCACACGAAGAACATTGAGCAATTTGCGGATGAGGTGGCGCAGGCCACGGACGGTGCGCTGCAGATCGACGTGCACTCAGACAATTCGCTTTTTAAGCTCGCGGATATTCGCCAAGCGGTGCAGGATGGCAAAGCCGAGGCTGGCGAGTCGATCATGACGAGCATGGTGGACGAGATTCCGATCGCGGGTGCCGATGCGATTCCCTTTGTGGTCCACAGCTACGCCGACGCGCGGCGGCTCTGGCAACTGCAGCGCCCCCTGATCGAAAAGCAATTCGCCGCACGAGGAATGCGTCCCTTGTACGCGGTGCCATGGCCGCCACAAGGACTGTTTGCCAACGTACCGGTGCGCACCACAGGTGATTTGAAGGGCACACGCATGCGCACCTATAACCAGTCAACCCGGCGCATCGCCCAGATGTTGGGCGCCACGCCAGTGGATGTGCCCATGGCCGATGTCAACCAGGCACTGGCTCGGCGAGAGATAGACGGCATGATCACTTCTGCGGTGACCGGGGTGGAAAATCGTGTATGGGGTCAGATTGGCTTCTACTACAGCATCGATGCCTGGTTTCCGAAGAACATTGTGCTCGTGAATGAGCAAGCGTTCGGCGCATTGCCTTCGCAGGTCCGTAGCGCTGTATTGCAAGCTGCGGCCCGCGCGGAGGGGCGAGGGTGGGCCGCGAGCGAGGCGGTGGCCAGGGAGTCCACCCGAGAGCTGCAACGCCATGGCGTAAAGGTCGAACGAGCGCCTGCAGCCTTTGAATCTGAGCTCAAACGCCTTGGCGAGAAGTTCTCGCGCGAATGGGTTCAATCGGTCGGCAAGGAAGCCAATGAGATTTTCGTGCCTTACTACCTTCAACGCTAAAGTTCCACCATCATGAAAGAAAAAACTTCTCCCCTGGGCAGTCGCTGGCAATTCTGGATTGATCGCGGTGGCACCTTCACCGACATCGTGGCGCGCAAGCCGGATGGTTCGCTCGTAACGCACAAGCTGCTCTCGGAGAACCCCGAGCAATACCGCGACGCGGCGGTTGCAGGCATCCGCCACCTATTGGGGCTGAAGGCCGGAGAGCCGGTGACACCCGCATTGGTGGAATGCGTGAAGATGGGTACCACCGTCGCCACCAATGCCCTGCTGGAGCGCAAGGGCGAGCCAACGCTGCTGGTGACTACGCGTGGCTTTCGCGACGCTCTGCGCATCGCTTACCAGAATCGCCCGCGGCTGTTCGACCGCCGTATCGCGCTGCCTGAGTTGCTATATCGAGAAGTGGTGGAGGTGCAGGAACGCGTGGGCGCGCATGGCGATGTGCTGTTGCCTCTGGACGAAGTGACTCTGAAGACCGACCTGCAGGCAGCGCATGACCGCGGTTTGCGCAGCGTAGCCATCGTGTTCATGCATGGCTACCGCTTTACCGCGCACGAGCAGGCAGCGGCCCGCATCGCGCGTGATATTGGCTTCACTCAGATAAGCACGTCGCACGAAACCAGTCCAATGATGAAGTTCGTGAGCCGGGGCGATACCACGGTGGTCGACGCCTACCTCTCGCCCATTTTGAGGCGCTATGTCGAGTTGGTGGCCACCGAAATGCCAGGGGTCAAGCTGTTCTTCATGCAGTCGTCGGGCGGACTCACGGATGCGCGAGCCTTCCAAGGCAAGGACGCCATTCTGTCCGGGCCGGCCGGTGGCATCGTGGGCATGGCGCGCACCGCTGGGCTGGCGGGGCAGCACAAGGTGATCGGTTTTGACATGGGTGGGACTTCCACTGACGTGTCGCATTACGCTGGAGAGTTCGAGCGCGAGTTCGAGACCCAGGTCGCAGGCGTGCGCATGCGCGCTCCCATGATGAGCATCCACACTGTGGCAGCTGGTGGCGGCTCAATACTTTCGTTCGACGGTGCCCGCTTCCGGGTTGGCCCCGAGAGCGCCGGCGCCAACCCCGGGCCGGCGAGCTACCGTCGAGGCGGACCGCTGGCGGTGACTGACGCGAACGTCATGACCGGCAAAATCCAACCGCGCCATTTCCCCAGGGTGTTTGGGCCGAATGCCAACGAGACGTTGAGCCTGGAAGCCGTGCAGGCGAAGTTTGACGAACTGGCTCGGCAGACGGGACGCACGCCCGAAGATGTGGCCGAAGGCTTCATCAACATCGCGGTGCAGCAGATGGCCAACGCGATCAAGAAGATATCGGTGGCGCGTGGTTACGACGTGACGCGCTATACCCTGCAATGCTTTGGCGGTGCGGGTGGTCAGCACGCATGCCTGGTGGCGGACGCGCTGGGCATGACGCGTGTGTTCGTGCACCCGCTCGCTGGCGTTCTCAGTGCGTACGGCATGGGCCTGGCTGACCAGAACGTGATCCGTGAACAAGCAGTGGAACTGCCGCTTCTGGCGTCGTCGTTGCCCCTGGTCGCCGAGAAGCTCGATGCGCTGGGCTCGGCGGCGCAGGCGGAGCTGCAGAGGCAGCAGGTGAATGCTGGCGAAGCCGTGGTACACCATCGCGTGCACGTGCGCTACGAGGGTAGCGATTCCGCTCTGATCGTGCCGTTCGGGGACCTCGCCGCTATCGAGGCCGGTTTCGAGGCCGCCTACCGGCAGCGCTTCGCTTTTCTGATGCAGGGAAAGCACCTGGTTGTGGAAGCAGTGTCGGTTGAGGCCGTGGTTGCGGGCGATGCGCCGCATGAACCCCGTCGCGAGACGTACGAACCCCGCGAAGTGCCGCGGCGCGAGACGGTGCGCATGTATTCCGGCGGTCAGTGGCTCGACGCCGCACTGGTGGTGCGCGAAGACCTACGAGCGGGCGACGTGGTGCCCGGCCCCGCAATCATTGCTGAGAAGAACGCCACGACCGTTGTGGAGCCCGGCTGGGAGGCGGTGCTTACGGCACTGGACCACCTGGTGCTCGACCGGCGCGTGCCTCGTGCTGCTACCTATGCGGTGGGGACAACTGTGGACCCCGTGCTATTGGAAGTGTTCAATAACCTGTTCATGAACATTGCAGAACAGATGGGTCTGCAGCTCCAGAACACGGCTTACTCAGTCAACATCAAGGAGCGACTGGATTTCTCCTGTGCGCTGTTCGATGCGGAGGGCCACCTGATCGCCAACGCACCGCACATGCCGGTGCATCTGGGCTCGATGGGCGAGAGCATCAAGACCGTGATTCGCGAGAACTCCGGTCGTATGCAGCCTGGCGACGTGTATGTGCTCAACGACCCTTACCACGGTGGAACGCACCTGCCCGACGTAACAGTGATCACTCCGGTCTATATCGGCGGATCGGCCGAGCCTACCTTTTATGTGGGCTCGCGTGGCCACCATGCCGACATAGGTGGAACAACCCCGGGTTCCATGCCGCCGTTCTCCACGCGTATCGAGGAAGAGGGCGTGCAGATCAATAACGTGAAGCTGGTGGACCGGGGTGTGCTGCGCGAGGCGGAGATGGTAGCGCTGTTGCAGAGTGGCGAGTTTCCTTCGCGCAACCCGCAGCAGAACATGGCAGACCTCAAGGCGCAGATTGCCGCGAACGAGAAAGGCGTGCAGGAACTGCGCAAGATGGTTGAGCAGTTCAGCCTGGAAGTGGTGCAAGCCTACATGCGCCACGTGCAGGATAACGCAGAGGAGGCCGTGCGGCGCGTGATCACGCGCCTGAAGGACGGGCAGTTCACGCTGCCGTTGGACAATGGCGCGCAGATCAAGGTGGCCGTGCGCGTAGACGCAGCGCAGCGCAGCGCAGAGATCGATTTCACCGGCACATCGGCGCAGCAACTCAACAACTTCAACGCACCGACGGCAGTTTGCATGGCGGCTGTGCTCTACGTCTTTCGCACCCTGGTGGATGACGACATTCCACTGAACGCGGGTTGCCTTAAGCCGCTCAAGGTCGTCATTCCGCCTGGCTCCATGCTCAACCCCAACCCGCCGGCCTCGGTGGTGGCGGGCAATGTGGAGACATCGAGCTGCATTACCAATGCCTTGTACGGGGCGTTGGGTGTGATGGCGGCGAGCCAGTGCACGATGAACAATTTCACATTCGGCAACGCTGCGCACCAGTATTACGAGACGATCTCGGGCGGCAGCGGCGCCGGTGACGGCTTTGAAGGGACCAGTGTGGTGCAGACCCATATGACCAACTCGCGCCTGACCGACCCGGAGGTGCTGGAGTTCAGATTTCCGGTCCGACTGGAGAGCTACGAAATCCGCGCGGAGTCGGGGGGGGCAGGGCGTTGGCACGGTGGTCATGGCGGTGTGCGCCGGGTGCGATTCCTTGAGAGCATGACGGCCAGCATTCTCTCCAACGGTAGGCAACACGGCGCCTTTGGCATGGCCGGTGGGAAGCCCGGCTGCGTGGGCATCAACCGGGTGGTCCGTTCGGACGGGGTGATCGAGGAGCTGGGCCATATCGGGCAGGCCGAAATGAAGCCGGGTGACATCTTCGAAATTCACACGCCTGGTGGCGGGGGCTACGGTAAGCCCTAGCGATTCAGAGTTCTTCCACGCGCCGTGCGGGATAGCTGTCCCAGGTCTGGCATCCGGGGCATTGCCAGAAGTGCTGGCGGGCCTCGAAGCCGCATGCCGCGCACCGGTAGCGCCTGAGCGGTGCGCTGGCAGTGTCCAGTGCCGCCTGGACCCGTGCCTTCGCGTCGTCACTGGAGAGGGTTTCGCCCGCCATCCAGAGCGAGGTGATCACCAGTGACGGCTCCAGGGCAAGGTGGTCCATGTAGCGTGCCCTGGCCGCCGCGGGGTTCGCGTCCAGACTGGCAAGGGCTTCCGTGACGTCGATGGAGGGCGCCCGTGCGTGACTGGCTTGAAGCAGGCGCAAGGCCTCAGCCTGACGGTCCGTCTGTTGCGACAGGTCGGCGAGCGCGCGCGCTGCCAGGGGCAGGTTCTGGGGCGCATGCTGATTCAGGCGCAGTAGGGCGTCCAGTGCCCCAGACGGGTCGCCTGCCTTTGCCCTCAGTGCCGACAGCGCCATCCAGCCCCGCGCCAACTGAGGCGCCTGTCGCACGGCGTCTTCCAGAAGACTCAGGGCCTGCGCGCTGTCATTGGCGCGTTGCGCGAGTTCGGCTTCTTCGCACTGGTAGTGGGCCAGACGCGTGGCAAAACTGCCTTGCTCGGCGTCTTCGAGCCGCTGCGCGATCTGCCGGGCCTGGGGCCAGTCCCGCGAGCGTTCGTAGATGCCCAGCAGGGCGAGCAGGGCTTCGCCCTCGAACTCGGAGCCTTTGAGCTTGTGCAGGGCCGATTCGGCGCGGTCGAGCAGGCCGGCCCTGAGGAAGTCCAGCGCCAGGGCATGCTGTGCTCGATCCCGGTCCTTGCGGTCGATGTCGGCGCGCGAAAGCAGGTGTTCATGCACGCGCACAGCGCGGTCATAGTCGCCCCGGCGGCGAAACAGGTTGCCCAGCGCGAAATGGAGTTCGGCTGTGTCGGGGTCACCCTGCACTGCCTCGATGAAGGCGTCGATGGCCTGGTCTTGCTGTTCGTTGAGCAGGTGGTTCAGGCCGCGGAAATAGGCCTTGGGTGCCTGGCGGCTTTCCAAGCGCCACTGCCGCAAATCCAGCCGCGAGGCACCCCAGCCCAGAGCGAAAGCCAGTGGCAGGCCCCAGAGCAGCCAGGTGAAATCAAAGTCCATGCCGGCGGTCGATCGGTTCGGGTGGCAGCAGCGTGGTATCGCCGTCAAACCCGGTGTTGGTCATGACGGATGCTCCGGAGCCATGCTGTCGCCGTGCGCGACGCGCTCGCAACCACAGAGGCAGCATCACGGCGACACCCAAGAACACCCCGGCCACCAGCGCGACCAGGACGACCAGCACCAGTGGAGCCTGCCAACTGGCACCGAAGAACAGGTGGAGTGTCACGTTGTCCTGGTTGTTCAGCGCGAAGGCGAACAGCACAAAAAAAATGGCTGCATTGAGCAGCCACATCAGGTATTTCACGTCGTCCCCTTTGTGGTGGAACGATTGTACCGAGCAGGTTCCTGGGTCAGGCTTGTTTGCGGGCCTCGCGGTCCAGGATCTCGGCCGTCTTCTTGTCCACGGCTTCTCGCAGGGCCTTGCCGGGCTTGAAATGCGGCACACGCTTCTCAGGAATCATGACGCTCTCGCCCGAACGCGGATTGCGTCCAATGCGAGGCGAACGGCGGTTCACCGAGAAGCTGCCGAAGCCCCGGATCTCGATTCTGTGACCTTTGACGAGCGCGTCGCCCATGGCGTCCAGGATCGCCTTGACGGCGAACTCGGCATCGCGGTGGGTGAGCTGGCCAAAGCGGCTGGCCAGGGCTTCAACGAGGTCGCTGCGGGTCATGGAGTCGGGTGTCGGGGCGTTGAGGAACCGGCGCCTGGCAAGTTGCCGCCCCTGCGGGCAGCCGGCTCGCCCGGCGCCGAACCGGCTTCGCTTCAGTTCTGGTTGTTGTCCAGCTTGGCGCGCAGCAGGGCACCCAGGCTGGTTGTCCCGGCGTTTTCGCGGGAAGACTGCTGGCTCAGGCTGGCCATGGCTTCCTGCTGGTCGGCTGCATCCTTGGCTTTGATCGACAACTGGATGTTGCGGGTCTTGCGATCCACGTTGACCACCACGGCGTTGACTTCGTCGCCTTCCTTGAGCACGTTGCGCGCATCTTCCACGCGGTCGCGGCTGATCTCACTGGCGCGCAGGTAACCCAGCACGTCTTCGCCCAGGTCGATCTCGGCGCCTTTGGCGTCCACTGTCTTGACCTTGCCGGTCACGATGGAACCCTTGTCATTCACCGACACGAAGGTGGTGAACGGGTCGCCATCGAGCTGCTTGATGCCCAGGGAAATGCGCTCACGCTCCACGTCGATGGCGAGCACGATCGCGTCGACTTCCTGGCCCTTCTTGTAGTTGCGCACGGCGGCTTCGCCGGGCTCATTCCAGGACAGGTCAGACAGATGCACCAGACCGTCGATGCCGGCGGCCAGGCCGACGAACACGCCGAAGTCAGTAATCGACTTGATCGGGCCCTTGACGCGGTCGCCACGCTTTGTCTGCTCGGCGAACTCGTGCCAGGGGTTGGCGCGGCACTGCTTCATGCCCAACGAGATGCGGCGCTTGTCTTCGTCGATGTCGAGCACCATGACCTCGACCTCGTCGCCCAGCGACACCAGCTTGGACGGGGCCACGTTCTTGTTGGTCCAGTCCATCTCGGAGACGTGCACCAGGCCTTCGATGCCTGGCTCAAGCTCCACGAAAGCGCCGTAGTCGGCGATGTTGGTGATCTTGCCGAACATGCGTGTGCCCTGCGGGTAGCGGCGCGAAACGCCCATCCAGGGGTCGTCGCCCATCTGCTTGAGGCCCAACGAGACGCGGTGCTTCTCGGTGTCGAACTTGAGAATCTTGGCGGTGATTTCCTGGCCGGCGGTGACCACCTCGCTCGGGTGGCGCACACGGCGCCAGGCCATGTCGGTGATGTGCAGCAGGCCGTCGATGCCGCCGAGGTCGACGAACGCACCGTATTCGGTGATGTTCTTGACCACGCCGTTGACGATAGCGCCTTCCTTCAGCGTTTCCATCAGCTTGGCGCGCTCTTCACCCATGGAGGCTTCCACCACGGCGCGGCGGCTCAGCACCACGTTGTTGCGCTTGCGGTCGAGCTTGATGACCTTGAATTCCAGGGTCTTGTTCTCGTACGGGGTCAGGTCCTTGGTGGGGCGGCTGTCGACAAGCGAGCCCGGCAGGAAGGCGCTGATGCCATTCACCATGACTTTGAGGCCACCCTTGACCTTGCTGGACGTGGTGCCGGTGACGAATTCGCCCGATTCGAGCGCTTTTTCCAGGGACATCCAGGAAGCCAGGCGCTTGGCCTTGTCGCGTGAGAGCAGGGTGTCGCCGAAGCCGTTTTCCACGGAGTCGATGGCGACGGAGACGAAGTCACCGACCTGCACTTCGAGTTCGCCCTGGTCGTTCTTGAATTCGGCCAGCGGGACGTAGGCTTCCGACTTGAGGCCAGCGTTGACCACCACGTGGCTGTGCTCGATGCGCACGACCTCGGCGGTGATGACTTCGCCCGAGCGCATTTCGGCGCGTTTCAGGGACTCTTCAAACAGGGCGGCAAAAGATTCAGACATTGAATTTCCTAAACCACTCAGCGTCGGCGCGTTCAACCGGCGGGGCCGGGGTGCGCGGGAATCGACGTGTGGGCGGCGTTGACGTTGCGGTGCGTGACACCGCGGGGTTAAGTGAAAAGAACCCTCGGGCCTGCGGGCTGGGAATGCCCGGCTGTGCCGTCGGGGCCATCAGTAGCGTGTCCTCAGTTGCCCGGGAACACTGTTTTTTCCTGCCACCATTTCAAGACCTGCTGCACCGATTGCTCGATGTCCATGCCGGAGTTGTCCAGTCGCAAGGCATCCTCGGCAGGCTTGAGCGGCGCGTGCAAGCGGGACGAATCCCTCAGGTCACGTGCCTTAAGGTCTGCCAAAAGACCGTCGATGGTAGCAGCAAATCCCTTTGAAATCAACTGCTTATGGCGCCGCAAGGCGCGTTGCTCGGCACTGGCGGTCAGGAACACCTTCAAGGCCGCGTCCGGGAAGATGACGGTGCCCATGTCGCGGCCGTCGGCCACCAGGCCAGGCAGGCGCCTGAAACCGTGCTGCAGGCCGTGCAGGGCGGTGCGCACGCTCAGGTACTGGGACACTCGGGATGCCATGCCGCCGGTGGACTCCAGGCGCAATGGATCGGTGATGTCGCGACCGCCCAGGAACACCTTGTGGTCCAGGAAGGCCAGCGGCAACCGCGAGGCCAGGCGGGCCAGGGCGGGCTCGTCGTCGAGGGCCACACCGGCATCCTGCGCCGCGAGCGCCGTGGCGCGGTACAAGGCGCCCGAGTCAAGCAACTGGTAGCCCAGTCTCTGTGCAAGTTCGGCGGCGAGGGTGCCCTTGCCCGAGGCTGTGGGCCCATCGATGCAGATCACGGGAATGTTGGCAGGCGGCGTCGCGCAGACGTCAAAAAGTGTCTCGAAGTAGTCGGGAAACGTCTTTGCCACGCACTTCGGGTCTTCGATGCGCACCGGCAAGCCCGCAGGGTTGAACGCGACGAGGGAAAAGCACATGGCGACGCGGTGGTCGTCATAGGTGTGGATGGCCGCGGCCCGCCAGTGCCGCGCGTCGGCCGGCGGAGTGATGCGGATGAAGTCCGCACCTTCCTCCACCTCGGCTCCGAGCTTGCGGCATTCGGTGGCCATGGCGGCGATGCGATCGGTTTCCTTGACACGCCAACTGGCGATGTTGCGCAGGGTGGTCGTGCCTTCGGCATACAAGGCCATGGTGGCCAGGGTCATCGCCGCGTCGGGGATGTGGTTGCAGTCCAGATCGATGGCCTTGAGCGGCCAGGCACCACGTCGCACATGCAGGCGATTGGCGTCGCCGGAGATCTGCGCGCCCATGAGCCGCGCCGCTTCCACGAAACGGATGTCGCCCTGGATCGATGCGAGGCCGACGCCTTCGATGGTGATGCCGTCGGTGCCTGCGGTGGCCGGCGCGATGGCACCAAGTGCAATGAAATAGCTGGCCGAAGAGGCGTCACCCTCAACGGCGATGGTGCCGGGCGAGCGATAGCAGCTGCCGGCCGGGATGGTGAAGCGGCGCCAGGCGTCGTTGCGCACGTCCACGCCGAAGCGCGCCAGCAGGTTCAGCGTGATCTCGATGTAGGGACGCGAGATCAGATCACCCACCACGTCGATCACCACCTCGCGTTCCTGCGCCACAAGGGGCAGGGCCAGCAGCAAGGCCGTGAGGAACTGGCTGGACACATCGCCGCGCACACGGATGGCCTGGTCCAGCTGCAGTGGGTGGGTCTGCCCATCGCCGAGCCTGAGCGGCGGGTAGCCCTCGTTGACGAGGCATTCGACCGGACAGCCAAGCTGACGCAGTGCGTCAACCAGATCGCCGATGGGTCGTTCGTGCATGCGTGGGACGCCACCGAGTTCGAACGAACCTCCGTGGCGGGCTGCCAGCAGGGCCAGCGACGCGGTGAGCGGGCGCATGGCGGTGCCGGCATTGCCGAGGAATAGCCGGGCTTTGTCGACGGGTAACTGGCTGCCCAGGCCATGGACGCGCAGCGCGCCGTCGGGCTGGCGTTCCATGCGGCAGCCCAACTGGGTGAGCGCCTCGATCATCACGCGCGTGTCATCGGAGTCCAGCAGATCGGTTACGTCCGTGTGGCCTTCGCTCAGCGCCGCAAGCAGCAGCACGCGATTGGAAATGCTTTTGGATCCAGGCAGGCGGACGACACCGCCCGCGCTGGCCAGGGGTGGAATGTCGAGGAAGGGAATGGCGAACATGCGGGGGAAAAGGGGAGTGACGCCGGCAGCGTCACTCAGCTGCGGGGTTTCACTGCGCTCATGCGCCAGCGAGCGCGTCCGCTGCTGGCCTGCTCGATCAGGGCTTCGAGCGCATCCGGGTTGCCGGCGTTGATCGCTGTTTCCAGCGCGTGCAGCGCGCGCTGAAAATGCCTCGACTGCGCCAGCAGCTCCTCGCGGTTGGACATAAGGATGTCACGCCATACGGCCGGGTCACTGGCTGCGATGCGGGAGAAATCGCGAAACCCGGGGCCGGCGAGCGAGAGGAAGTCCGGCCCGTCGCTTTGACCCTGAATGGCATTCATCAGCGCGAAGGCCACCATGTGCGGCAGATGGCTCACGGCGGCGTAGGCGGCATCGTGCGCCTCGGGCGACATCTGCTTGACGTGGCAGCCGAGCGCCGTCCAGAGCTGCGCAGCCTTGTCGAGCTGCGAAGTCAGCGTGCGTTCAATCGGGGTGAGGATCACCTGGCGGCCGTGGTACAGGTCGGCATCAGCATGTTCGACGCCTGCCACTTCCTTTCCCGCGATCGGGTGCGTGGGCACGAAGACACCGACCTGGTCTTTGAGCACGCGGCGCGCGGCATCAATGACCTCGCGTTTGGTGGAGCCCACGTCCATGATCAGCACGTTGCCGCGCACCAGGTGGCGAATGGCCTTGAAGGTGGCTTCGGTGGCCGCAACCGGCACGGCAAGCAGCACCAGATCGGCACCGGAGACCGCCAGCAGCGCCGAAGGAGCCTCGACATCGATCACGCCGAGCTGTCGCGCGCGTTCGGTCGTGGACGGCGACTTGCTGTAGCCGACGACGCGTTTGACCAGGCCCGCGCGTTTGAGGGCCAGCGCGAACGAACCGCCCATCATGCCGCAGCCGATCAGGCCCAATTGTTCAAACATCATTCGTTCACCGGGTAAGCACCCAGCACCTTGTAGAAAGCGCACAGCCCCTGCAGTTCCTTCAAGGCAGCGGCCACGTTTGGTTGGGACGGATGGCCCGCAATGTCGATGTAGAAGTAGTACTCCCACTGTCCGGACTTCGCCGGACGGGACTCGAAGCGCGTCATGGAAACGCCGTTGTTCTTCAGCGGTACCAGCAGATCGTGCACGGCGCCGGGTCGGTTCGGCACGGAGACCACGAGGCTGGTGCAGTCGCGTCCCGAGGCAGGAGGCATGGCCAGTGTCTGGGGGAGGGCGATCACAGCGAATCGCGTGCGGTTGTAGGCCTCGTCCTGGATCGCATGGGCCACGATGTGCAAGCCGAACTGCGCGGCGGCGCGCTCACTGGCCAGACCCGCCCAGGCCGGGTTTGTGGCCGCCAGGCGCGCGCCTTCGGCATTGCTGGAGACCGCGCGACGCTCCACGTGTGGCAGGTGCTGAGACAGCCAGTTCTGGCACTGGGCAAGCGCCTGAGGGTGCGCCATCACCACCTCGATACCATCGAGGTGATTGAGCTGGCGCAGCAGGTTGTGGCGGATCAGCAGGCTGACTTCCCCGACCACATGCACAGGGGAGCGCAGAAACAGGTCCAGCGACCGGGCCACCACGCCTTCGGTGGAATTCTCCATGCCGACCACGCCGAACTGCGCGGTGCCGGCTGCTGTGGCGTGGAAGACCTCGTCGAAGTTGGCGCAATAGATCAGGTTGGCGGCACTGCCGAAGAACTCGATCGCGGCCTGCTCACAAAACGTGCCCTGTGGACCCAGCACCGCCACGCGCTGAGGCGCTTCCAGTGCGAGGCAGGCCGACATGATTTCGCGCCAGATCGAAGCCACATGCTGGTTGAGCAAAGGGCCCCCATTGGCACTCTGGATCTTTTCGATCACCTGGGCCACGCGATCCGGGCGGAAAAAGGGGGATCCCTCGGCTCGCTTGATGTCGCCCACCTGCTCGGCTACGTGCGCTCGCTGGTTGAGCAGGGCAAGCAGTTGCTGGTCCAGCGCATCGATCTGCACGCGCAGGCTCGCCAGGGCATCAGACTGTGATGGTTGGGTCATGGATTCAGGCCTGGGTTTTCTCGAAGTCGCGCATGTAGGCCACCAGGGCCTGCACACCTTCGATCGGCATGGCGTTGTAGATGCTCGCCCGCATGCCGCCCACGGACTTGTGGCCCTTGAGTTGAAGCAGTCCGGCGGCCTTTGCGCCTGCAAGGAAAGCCTCGTTGCGCGACTCGTCGTGCAGGAAGAAGGGCACGTTCATTCGCGAACGGCAGTGGGCCGCGACCTGGTTGGAGTAGAACGCAGACTGGTCAATGTACCCGTAGAGCAGGGCGGCCTTGGCAATGTTGCGGGCCTCCATGGCGGCCACGCCCGTCAGGGCACCTTCGGCCTGTCGCTTGAGCCACTGGAACGTGAGGCCCGCCATGTAGATCGCGAACGTTGGCGGCGTGTTGTACATGGACCGGTTGTCGGCCACAGTCTTGTAGTCGAAGGCGCTGGGGCAGGACTTCATGGCGTGGCCCAGCAGGTCCTCGCGCACCACCACCAGCGTGACGCCTGCCGGCCCGAGGTTCTTTTGCGCACCGCCAAACGCCAGGCCCACGCGCGACCAGTCCACGGGGCGGGACGCGACGTGCGAGGAAAAGTCGATGACCAGCGGCGCGTTGCTGCCCAATGCCTTGAGGTCTGGCAGCTCGTGTGTTTCCACGCCATTGATGGTTTCGTTGCTGCACAGGTGCACGTACCGTGCTCCCGGGTCCAGTTGCCAACTGGCCGGGTCAGGAAGGGAGGTATGGCCATCTGCCTCGTTGCTCGCGGCGACGCGCGCGCTGCAATAGCGCCCAGCCTCCTTGAACGACTTCTGGCTCCAGCTGCCGGAGATGACGAAATCCACCGACTCGCCGCGCGAGAGGTTCAGAGGCACGATGGCGTTTTCCGCAAGTCCACCGCCTTGCATGAACAGGATGCGGAAGTGTTCCGGCACCGCCAGCAGCTCGCGCAGATCGCGTTCGGCAGCCTCCAGGATGGCGCCGAATTCCTTGCCGCGGTGGCTCATCTCCATCACGCTCATGCCGCTGCCGTGCCAGTCGAGCATCTCCGCAGCGGCTTCTTGCAATACGTCGACCGGCATGGCGGCCGGCCCGGCGGAAAAGTTGAACGGCCGGGACATCACGCCTCGGTGCCCGGCTCGTCGGTCTCGCTCGCGTCGCCCAGTTCCGGCGCGTTGGCGTCGTTCTCCACGATGCGCTGAAGGCCCGAGAGCTCCGCACCCTCATCGAGCGCGATGAGCGTGACGCCTTGCGTGGCGCGTCCCATTTCACGGATCTCCGACACACGGGTCCGAACCAGCACGCCCTTGTCGGTGATGAGCATGATTTCATCGTCGGCGTGCACCAGGGTGGCCGCGACCACTTTGCCGTTGCGCTCGCTTTGCTGGATGGCGATCATTCCTTTGGTCCCACGACCATGCCGCGTGTATTCGCCTATTGGTGTGCGCTTGCCGTAGCCGTTGATGGTCGCCGTCAGCACGCTCTGCTGTTCGTCCTCGGCCACCAGCATGGCGATCACGCTTTGACCATCTTCGATCAACATGCCGCGCACGCCACGCGCATTGCGCCCCATTGGGCGCACGTCGTTTTCATCGAAACGCACGGCCTTGCCGCCGTCGCTGAACAGCATGACGTCGTGCGCGCCGTCGGTGAGCGCGGCACCGATCAGGTAGTCGCCTTCGTCCAGGTCCACGGCGATGATGCCGGCCTTGCGCGGATTGCTGAATTCGTCCAGTGCGGTCTTCTTGACCGTGCCCATGCTGGTGGACATGAACACGTATCGATCCGCCGGGAAGGTGCGCGTCTCACCCGTCAACGGAAGGACGACATTGATCTTTTCGCCTTCTTGCAGGGGGAACATGTTGACGATGGGCCGACCGCGCGAGCCGCGCGAACCCGCCGGCACCTCCCAGACCTTGAGCCAGTACAGGCGGCCGCGGTTGGAGAAGCACAGGATGTAGTCGTGCGTGTTGGCGATGAACAGCTGGTCGATCCAGTCGTCTTCCTTGGTCGCCGTGGCCTGCTTGCCCCGTCCACCACGCTTTTGAGCACGGTATTCGGACAGCGGCTGGCTCTTGATGTAGCCACTGTGGCTGAGCGTGACCACCATGTCGGTGGGCGTGATCAGGTCCTCGGTCGCCAGGTCCTGTGCGTTGTGTTCGATCTCGCTTCGGCGCGCACCCAGTTTGGTCTGGCCAAACTCCTGCTTCACGGCCGTGAGCTCGTCGCCGATGATGGCCGAGACGCGCTCGGGCTTGGCAAGAATGTCGAGCAGATCGTCGATTTCGCCCATGACCTCCTTGTATTCGGCCACGATCTTGTCCTGCTCTAGACCGGTCAGCCGCTGCAGGCGCATCTGCAGGATTTCCTGTGCCTGGGTTTCCGAGAGACGGTAGAGCCCGTCGCCCCCCATGCCGAAGGCCCGCTCCAGGCCATCGGGACGGTAGTCGTCCGCATTGATGACGCCGCCATCGGCGCGCGTTCGGGTGAGCATCTCGCGCACCAACTGACTGTCCCACGGCCGGGCCATCAACTCGGCTTTCGCCACCGGAGGTGTGGGCGATTCGCGAATGATGCGGATGAACTCGTCGATATTGGCCAGCGCCACGGCCAGGCCTTCGAGCACGTGACCGCGCTCACGCGCCTTGCGCAGGTTGAACACGGTGCGGCGGGTCACGACCTCGCGCCGGTGTTCCAGGAACACCTGGATGAGGTCCTTCAGGTTGCACAGGCGCGGCTGCCCATCCACCAAGGCCACCATGTTGATGCCGAACGTGTCTTGCAGTTGTGTCTGCTTGTACAGATTGTTGAGCACCACCTCGGGTACTTCGCCGCGCTTGAGTTCGATCACCAAGCGCATGCCCGACTTGTCCGACTCGTCCTGGATATGGCTGATTCCCTCGATCTTCTTCTCGTGCACCAGTTCGGCAATGCGCTCCTGCAAGGTCTTCTTGTTCACCTGGTACGGCAGTTCGTCGACGATGATGGCCTGGCGCTGGCCACGATCAATGTCTTCGAAATGGCATTTGGCGCGCATCACAACGCGCCCGCGCCCGGTGCGATAGCCATCCTTCACGCCATTGATGCCGTAGATGATGCCGGCCGTGGGGAAATCCGGTGCCGGAATGATCTCCATCAGTTCGTCAATGGAGGCGTCCGGGCTCTTGAGCAGGTGAAGACAAGCGTCGACAACCTCGTTGAGGTTGTGCGGCGGGATGTTGGTGGCCATGCCGACAGCGATACCCGCCGAGCCATTGACCAGCAGGTTGGGCAGGCGCGACGGCAGAACCAGCGGTTCCTTCTCGGATCCGTCGTAGTTCGGTCCGAAGTTGACAGTTTCCTTGTCGATGTCGGCCAGCATCTCGTGCGCAATCTTCGAGAGGCGGATTTCGGTGTAGCGCATGGCCGCCGCGTTGTCGCCATCGACCGAGCCGAAGTTTCCCTGTCCGTCCACCAGCATGTGTCGCAGGGAGAAGTCCTGCGCCATGCGCACAATGGTGTCGTACACGGCGCTGTCGCCGTGCGGGTGGTACTTGCCGATCACATCCCCCACGATACGGGCCGACTTCTTGTACGGCCGGTTCCAGTCGTTGTTGAGTTCGTGCATCGCAAACAGCACGCGCCGATGCACTGGCTTGAGGCCATCGCGCGCATCGGGCAGGGCGCGTCCCACGATCACGCTCATCGCATAGTCGAGGTAGCTGCGCCGCATTTCCTCTTCAAGACTGATGGGCAGGGTCTCTTTGGCGAACTGTGTCATGTGCGGCGGCTGTGAAGCGTGGATGGACCTGAAGGCAACCGAAGATTTTAAGCGGCAGGGCTTCCACTGCTTTATTCATCCGTTTGTTGTACATCCACAACGAATGATGTGAGGCCCTGTATCGGGGGGGCAGGCTGACATTGGTCGGCTGGCGGGGCATTCCGTGCTTGTGGCACAATAAATTCCAACGTTTTTAGTGGTGGTCACTTGAAGCGTCGTTTTTTGTCACGCAGTCCGTCTGCGGCTCATATAGAGGAAAACCATGAAAAAACTGAACAAAGTGGCAATGCTGTTGGCAACCGCCGCCATGGCATCCGCCGCCGGCGCGCAAACCATCGACAACTGGCGCAACGGCACCAACGAACTGGTTTGGAAGAATGGCACCAACGAGTTGTGCTGGCGCGATGCCAGCTGGACGCCTGCCACCGCTGCACAAGGTTGCGATGGCGCCATCGTGCCCATGGCTGCTCCTGCGCCTGCACCAGCAGCGCCCGCACCAGCTCCTGCCGCAGCACCAGCGCCTGCTCCGGCTCCTGCGCCGGCTCCGGCCCCGGCCCCTGTTGCTTCAAAAGTGACCTACGCGGCTGACGCCTTCTTCGATTTCGACAAGGCTGTCCTCAAGCCCGAAGGTAAGGCCAAGCTGGATGATCTGGCCGGCAAGGTTTCGGGCATCGCTCTGGAAGTGGTGATTGCCGTGGGCCACACCGACTCCACCGGTCCCGCCAGCTACAACCAGACCCTGTCCAACCGCCGTGCCGAGGCTGTCAAGGCCTATCTGGTGAGCAAGGGCATTGAGAGCAACCGCATTTACACCGAAGGCAAGGGTCTGACCCAGCCGGTGGCGGACAACAAGACCAAGGAAGGTCGTGCGAAGAACCGTCGCGTGGAAGTCGAAGTGGTCGGCACCCGCAAGAACTGATTCAACCAGTTCCAATGAAAACCGCGCCTCGGCGCGGTTTTTTATTGTCCTGACGATAATTGCCCCATGAATCCAACCGTCAATGCCGATCCGGCCGAGCTGGCCAAATTCTCCGACCTCGCCCATCGCTGGTGGGACCCTGAGAGTGAATTCCGCCCATTGCACCTGATCAATCCACTCCGATTGGACTGGATTGATGCACTGGCTGGTTTGTCGGGCAAGAAGGTGCTTGATGTGGGTTGTGGCGGCGGTATTCTTTCCGATTCGATGGCACGCAAGGGAGCGCAGGTGCTCGGCATCGATTTGTCCACAAAGGCGTTGCGCGTGGCGCAATTGCATGCGCTGGAGGCGGGGACCTCAAACGTCCGCTATGAGGAAGGCAGTGCCGAGGCCATGGCCCTGGAGCAGCCCGGCGAGTTCGACGTGGTGACCTGCATGGAAATGCTGGAGCACGTACCCGACCCAGCGTCCGTGGTGCGGGCATGCTCAACCCTAGTGAAGCCTGGAGGCTGGGTGTTCCTGTCCACCCTGAACCGCAACCCGAAGTCGTTCCTGTTTGCGATTCTGGGCGCAGAGTATGTGCTCCAGTTGCTGCCCAAGGGCACGCACGAGTACGCGAAATTCATCCGGCCCAGTGAACTGGCCAGCCACTGTCGTGCGGCAGGCCTGAATCTGGAGCACACGCGCGGCATGGAATACAACCCGCTCACTAGGCGCTACTGGCTGAGCGCGGACACCAGTGTGAACTACCTGTTCGCGACCCGCAAACGATGACACGGGTCAGCTTCCGTGGCGTGCGGGCCGTGTTGTTCGACCTTGACGGTACGTTGATTGACAGTGCGCCTGATCTGGGCGCTGCGGTCGATGCGATGCGTATTCGCCGCGGCCTCGCTTCGCTCCCGCCGGAGCACTACCGACCCTACACGGGGTCTGGTGCGCGAGGCATGCTGCGTGCTGCCTTCGACATCTCTCCTGAACATGAGGAATACGACGCCCTGAAAACAGAGTTTTTCGCTGTGTACGCGGGTTGCCTCACTCAGCGCACCAAGGCATTCGATGGCGTGGCGGATCTGCTGGCTTCGCTGGTGGGCCAACGCATGCCATGGGGCGTGGTCACTAACAAGGCCGAGCGGTTCACGCTACCGATCACGCGGGCGATGGAACTCTTCGCCACGGCATCGGTTGTTATCAGTGGCGACACCACGGCGCACGCCAAACCGCATCCGGAGCCCTTGCTGGAAGCGGCGCGCAGGATAGGGATGGCGCCTGGCGACTGCATCTATGTGGGCGATGACGAACGCGATGTGCTTGCGGGACGGGCTGCAGGCATGCGCACTGTGGCAGCGCAATACGGCTACCTTGGCCCGGGAGCCGATGCATCGGCCTGGGGTGCGGACGCGGAAGTTTCTTCACCCCTGCAGGTCTTGAAGTTGCTCGATCTGCCTTAAACTGACAGATCTTGGGGCTGCACCGGTTTCGACGTGGGTTCGGACGCGCAGCAGGGCATGTCGAGGTTCTGTCACCTCGTAAATCCGCAGAAAAAAACCAACTGCAAACGACGAACGTTTCGCACTCGCCGCTTAAACACCGGTGAGCCTCGCAACAGCAGGCCGATGGGCTGGGCAAGGGGGTCGCAAGACCTCCCGGCTGCGAGGTAATTGACATCGGCTGGCTCTGCGCCGGGCATCTTGTCGCAGGGTAAGACTCAAGGATGCTGGCTTCCCGTTTAGCGTGCCACTGCGCGACTCGGGCGGCGAGACCCAAAACAGATGGCTACACATGTAGAACTGCTCGAAGAAGGCTTGCGGACGGGGGTTCAATTCCCCCCAGCTCCACCATTTAGAAAAGACAAACCCGTCTCTCTGGGGTCATTCTCCGGGGTGACGGGTTTTCTTTTTCCCCTTGTTTCTAAAGGCTTTGCGCCCGTTTCACATCTTTCCAAAGCACCTCTACGCACCATCGATTCTCCCCATCCTCCAGCCTTTCTTTCTCTGTTTGGCCCCTGATTCTCTGTTTTCTCCGGACGAAGTCCGAAGCGCGTCCGGAAAGCTACATTGTTGATTTCCACGCATAGGTGACCCGGGATTTCCATCGAACCTTGACCCACCCTTTGGGATGAACCTTGCGGTTCAGGATGTGGATAAGTTCTTTGGGGTCTTCTCCTTCTTGGGTACTGGTGT
>NZ_JBFXCD010000010.1:0-148878 GCF_050182545.1 Hydrogenophaga sp.
GGGACGCTGCCTGGGACGCTGCCGGGGCCGCTGCCTGGGCCGCTGCCGGGGCCGCTGCCAGGGACGCTGCCGGGGCCGCTGCCGGGGACGCTGCCGGGGCCGCTGCCGGGGCCGCTGCCTGGGACGCTGCCTGGGACGCTGCCGGGGCCGCTGCCGGGGCCGCTGCCGGGGCCGCTGCCTGGGACGCTGCCTGGGACGCTGCCGGGGCCGCTGCCGGGGCCGCTGCCTGGGACGCTGCCTGGGACGCTGCCGGGGCCGCTGCCGGGGCCGCTGCCTGGGACGCTGCCTGGGACGCTGCCGGGGCCGCTGCCTGGGCCGCTGCCGGGGCCGCTGCCAGGGACGCTGCCGGGGCCGCTGCCAGGGACGCTCTCAAGCCGACCACCGAACACCTGCAGGCCAGCGCTGCCGATCTGGTGCGCCGCATGTGCGAGGTCAAGGGCGAGTCGGAGGCCGCATGAGCGCCAGCAACTACCCAGAGGGCAGCGACAACGCATCCGCGCCGTGGAACGCGCCCTGCACCGATCACGCCGAAGGCCTGGCCCTTGAGCAGGTGTGCGGCGCTGACATTTCCCTGACCACGGAGACGCTGGGCGAGTTTCTGGCGACGGTGGACGAAGACCGTTCGCCGGTGCTCACGAAAACGCCGGTGCTGCGAGGGCCGATCAGCAGCGCGGAGCTGTTGAAGCTGATGCTAAACCGGCGCAACACGGACCAGATCGTTGCCGCGGCGACCCGGGAGCTGACATCGCGGTATCTGGACGCCGCCTACACCCGCAAGGTGATCGGCTTGGAGCTTGACCGCGTGCTGGAGATGCAGCCGTGAACGCGGACGCGATTTTCATCCTTGCCGTCGTGCTGCTTCTCGTCCTGTTCGCTGGCGATCCGGACCTTCACGACAGGCTCATTCAAACACCCATGACCTGCGAGGTGAAGAAATGACCGCCCCCAACTGCCGCCACAACCCGAAGAACGGGCGCATGGGCGGGTACTACGACCCAACCTGTCCTCTGTGCAGGGCTGCGCAAGAAGACCCGAAAGCCATTGTTGCGCAGGTGGTTGCCATCGTGGCCGGTGTTGCTGTGCTCGTGTGGCTTCTGGTTTGGAGCGTGTCATGAACCCATACCTGTTCGTCAGCATCGCCTGCACATGGTTCTTGATGTGCACTTTTATCGTGTGGCTCTCGCAGCCGATTGGTGACGGATTCATGGATCAGCTCATTACGTCTTTTCTTGGCGGCTTTTTGCTGACCGCGATCTCTTGGATTCTGATCGCCGCAGCCGTGGGCGCGGTGTACGGAGCTTGGTTTTTCATCACCGGGAGTCACCCATGAGCAGCTTCAACACCACCCCCAGCGAAGGTCTGGCATCTGCCCGGCGCTTGCTCAAGCAGGCACGCCGCCTGTACTCGGTGCCTGAGGTGCCGGAGCACATCAACCGGCACAACCGCAAGGCCTACGTCCGCGCAGTGCTCAACCTTGGCGACAAGTGGCTGCTGGCCGTGCCGCAGGGCCGGAGCCCGCAATGAGCGACCGTCTTTTCATAACCCTTTGCCTGGCTGCGCTGCTGCTGGGCATGGCTTCCCCTCACTTCTGGGCCTGACCATGAACTTCCACCCCAACCGCGTCCAGCCCGAGCAGATGGCCCGCTGCCCGTTCGACATGACCTGCCGCTACCCGCAGGGCGAGTGCATGGGCGCATGCGACCTGTCCAGCAACGTCGCCCCGCTGGCCGTGGATATCGCGCTGCCCGACGACAGCCGCATGACGCTCGCAATCCACACCTACCGCGTGTACCGCGTGGCCGGGCATTCCTTCTGGCCTGCCCTGCGCAAAGCCATCCGCGCCGCTCGGCGCAACTGATCAACCACCGAGGAACACACATGAGCAACAGCAACGCCGTCGCCCTGATCAGGGAAGACATCTACAGCGTGCAGGAGCGTTTCGACAAGATGGCCGGGGGCGCCCTGAACTTCGAGCGCGAGGCCGGCTTCGCGGTGCAGGTGATCACGGGCAACGAATACGCCATGAAGATCGCCATGGCCAACCGCCAATCGGTGATCCACGCTGTCACGAACGTGGGCGCCATTGGCATCAGCCTGAACCCGGCGAAGCGCCAGGCCTACCTCGTGCCGCGCGACGGGAAAATCTGCCTCGACATCAGCTACATGGGCCTGCTCGACCTTGCCATTCAGTCGGGTTCGATCATGTGGGGGCAGGCCGAGCTTGTCTACGCGGCCGACCGTTTCGAGCTTCGAGGCTTCGACAACCCGCCGCTGCACAACCGCGATCCGTTCGCGCCTGATCGTGGCGCCATCGTCGGCGTGTACGTGGTGGTGAAGACCCGCGACGGGGACTACCTCACCACGACCATGAGCATTTCCGACGTCTTCGACATCCGCGATCGCTCGCAGTCGTGGAAGAGCGGCCAGAAAGGCCCGTGGAAGACCGACGAGGGCGAGATGATCAAGAAGACCGTCATCAAGCGCGCCTACAAGCTGTGGCCGAAAACCGACCGCCTCGACCAAGCGGTGGAGCACCTGAACCGCGAGAACGGCGAAGGGTTGGACCCCATCGACAACCGGCCTGCCGCCACCGTCATCACGGCCAGGGACGCGCTGGCCGAGGCCATGGCATCGCTGCCAATCGAGGAACAGAACATCCTGCGCGAACTCGGCCAGGAAGTCACCGACCTGTTCAACAGCGAGGAATTCGGCGCTTCGTTCGCCTTCGACCGCATCGAGCGCGAGAACCTGGACGGCGACCAGAAATCCGCCCTCTGGTATGTGCTGCCCTCCGGCGTGCGCTCCGGCTTGAAGGCCGAGGGAGACGCGCGCAAGAAGAGGAAGCCCGCCGCGGCTGAGGCCGCCTGACCCTTCCCCCACCACCAACCCAACGGAGCATCCCATGAACACCGAAAAGCAAACCACCATCATCGAAGTCAACGGCGTGAAGCTGGAAGTCGATCTGCGCACCGCCAAGCGCATCGATCAACTGGCCATCGGTAGCCGCGTCAAGTGCCTTGTGAAGTCCGGCTACAGCGGCAGCGACTTCAGCACCTACCCCGGCGTGATCGTCGGTTTCGACCCCTTCCCCAGCAAGCCCACGATCAACGTCGCGTACCTCGACACCAGCTACGGGGGCGGCCTCAAGTTCAAGGCTTTCAACAGCGAGACCAAGGACTTCGAGGTGATCGCGGACATCGACAACAACGCCTTGGAGATCGACAAGGGCGACGTGCTCCGCAAGATGGACCGCGAGATCGATTCGAAGGCTCTGGAACTCCAGAAGCTGCAGGAACAGCGCGCGTACTTCCTTGCCCACTTCGGCCGGTACTTCACCGAGCTGTCGCCTGAACTGGCCTGACCGTCTCGCCCACCACCAACCTGAAAGACCACCATGCGCGCGATCGATCTTTTTGCCGGGGCCGGGGGGTTCAGCACTGGCGCCACCATGGCAGGGTGCGAAGTGGTTTGGGCGGCCAACCACTGGCCCGCTGCCGTGCAGGTGCACGCCAACAACCACCCGGGCACCATGCACGTGTGCCAGGACCTGCAGCAGGCCGATTGGACGCAGGTGCCGGCGCACGAACTGCTCTTGGCCTCACCCGCCTGCCAGGGCCACAGCCGGGCGCGCGGCAAGGAACGGGCCCACCACGACGCGCAACGCTCCACCGCGTGGGCCGTGGTGTCGGCCGCGGAATGCCATCGGCCCGCCGCGGTGGTGGTCGAGAACGTGCCCGAGTTCGCCAAGTGGACGCTCTACCCCGCGTGGTGCGCAGCCATGCACGCTCTGGGCTACGCGCTGGCTCCGATGGTGCTGGACGCCGCCGACCATGGCGTGGCGCAGCACCGGCGCCGGCTGTTCGTCGTTGGCACGCGCTCGAAGCATCCCATCACGCTGGACCTGCCGCTGCGTAAGCACGTCGGCAGCGGTTCCCTGATCGACTTCGACGGCGGGCGGTGGTCAGCCATCGACAAACCAGGCCGCTCTGCCAGCACGCTGGCGCGAATCGCCGAGGGGCGTCGCGTCTGCGGGCCGCGTTTCCTGACCGCGTACTACGGAAACGAGCGCGGCGGCCGCGGTCTGGAGCGCCCCGTGGGCACCATCACAACGCGCGATCGCTGGGCTGTGATCGACGGCGACCGAATGCGCATGCTCAACGTGGCCGAGTGCCGCCGGGCCATGGGCTTCCCCGACAGCTACCAGCTCCCGCCGCGCGCCAAGGACGCCATGCACATGCTCGGCAATGCCGTGGTGCCGCCCGTGGCGCGCGACGTGATCAACGCCATCCGGGAGGCAGCATGAAAACCACCATGCGCGACATGGAGCGCCTGCAATTCAACAAGGAGACGACGTGAGCACAGCTGAAGAACTGGCGCGAATCCTCAAGCAAAAAGGCGACGGTGACCTCAATGAGGTTGGCGACAAATGGGGCGATTGGGTTTGCATCGAAGCCGCCGCCCACCTCCGCGCCCTTGACGCAAGCCACCAGAGGCTGGTTGAGGCGCTGGAAGAGCAGCAAGCCGCACAGGCCATGCCGATCTATGGCGACTACTCGGGCTTTGTCTGGCCCAAAGTTGAGATGCGCAACCCCGGCGAAACCGCTTGGGGTTGGATTTGCGAGAAACACGGTCTTGGCTACCAAAGCGGCTGCATCTGCTGCACCGACGACTGGAAGCGCCATCAGGACGACAGGGACCGCGCTGCGCGATATGCGCGCGACGACGCCCTGAATGAAGCGAGCAAAAAGGCCCGCGCCGCCCTCGAATCCGCGCAGGCTCTTTCCAACCAGGTGAAGTCATGAGCAAATTCATTCCATCAAAAGGCGACCTCTTCTACGTGCAATTCAAGCCATGGGACAGACCTGTCGGCGGCTTTCTGTCTGACACCGTGGAAGTGGTGAAGGTCCAAGACCGCAGCTATCGGGGAGACGTCTTCACTTGCAAAGGCCGCGATGACCACGCTGTAGTTGGTGAGCGCGATGCGCCCTACGCCTCTATCGTGACCTTCGTGCATGACGAGGTTGACTACTTCCCTGTCGGCCCTGAAATCATCGAAGCACTCGGCTTGAAAGTCAGCGAGGAACAACAGCCATGAAAACAACCGACATCACGTCTCCAAACACCGACGACACCCGCACGGTTGCGGAGGTGGAGGAACACATCAGGCTGGCGAATGCGCTGCCACTGCTGTGCGAGGCATGGGGCGAGTCCGATCTGCCCTGTGCGTTCATCGCATACACCGAAGCCGAGATCCGGAAGTTCATCGTGAACGAGTGGCTTGGCGACCCAGACGACCCCCACGCAACCGAGGTCATCAAGGAATTGGCCAACCGAGACTGGCCCGAAAAAGGCGACTGGGTAGCCGAGTTCGAGATTGGCGGCGTGTCCTTCAAGCGCGTCTACGAATCGAACTCTCGCGCAGCCATATCCAAGCACGAAGCCGACAAGGCCGCTGGGGTGGGCGGTGAGGCGGTGGCGTGGGTTGATGAGCGAGCTATTAGCTGGCTTGCCTCACGCGCCAACTCGAAGACCGCGCACATCACAACGCAACTCAGCAAGGAAAAGTCTTTCGAGCGGCCAATGGCCTTGTTCGCCGCCGCACCTACCAAAGAGGCAGAGCAGGCGGAAGCGCCGAGCGATCCGTATCTTGATGGGATCATGAAACGGCTCGCCACACAGCCACAGGCCAGCGGTGCGGGGGAGGGGCCAGACGCAATGCAGATAGCCGACTTGATTGACCCGCTAACAAGAAAACAGGCTCCCGACCATCTGACTATGGCTGTGGCTGCAATGGCATTGCGCGCACTCGCCACCAAGCCGCCTGCCGATCTTCCCGCGTATTACGTCAGCGGCCCCTACACGGTTGGCAAGCACGCCGGGTGGCATTCGGTGTGCGAAACAGCAACAGCGCGTGTCGTTGCGCACTTCAAGCCCGACCAGCCGCCTGCCGGGGAGCAGAAGCCGAAGTTTCAGGCCATCTACTTCCGGCGCAACACCGGCATTGATCGCCTCATCGTCCCGGCAGCGGAAGACCCGGGAAGCCATGTCGATCGCATCCTGATCACGAAGATCGAACTGCTCTACACCGCCCCGGCGCAGCCAGAGCAGGTGGCGCAGGACATCGACAAGCTGATCGACACAGAGTTTGAATCTGTGGGTTACATCGACGACTACGGAAACTTCGAGAAATCGTGGGCGGATTGGATGCGACAAGAGCAGACCAGGGGAATCACTTGGAGGCTTGTTCGCGCTCGCCGCGCTGCCCGCACCCGTGGTGATGGAGGGGGTTCGGCATGAACTGGGAAAACTTGGACAGAACGCGGCGCGACAGCGCGCACTACTCGGTCATGCAAGTGCAGCCGGGCGTCGGTGGGATGGTCGCCCTGCGCGAGATGTTCCCAGAAGCCAAGGCAGACGAATTGAACTTTGTGCTGTTCTCCACCAGCGGTGTGCATGGCACCTACTGCACCATCGAGGCGGTGGAAAGCCGCCTTCGCGGCGAAGACCCGGATGGCCCATCGGATGTGACCTTTCTGGTAGTTCAGCCGCGCATCGTGGCGCTGCGCTACGGCGTCTGCAAGCCTGCCAATCAGGCGGATATCGACTATCTCAAGAGGCTGCGCGAAAGCAGCATCAAGGTGGCATCCACCATCGGAATCGAGGCTCCCCAATGAACCAATCCCACACCGAGCTGGCAGCGCAGGAAAAACTGCGCAAGTTGGCCGTCAAGTGCGGCGGCAATCCCATCGACGAAAAGGTGGTGATGCTTCCTGAAGACTTGGCGCGGTTCGCCGCCGCCCTGGAGTCACCCGAGCGCGTGCAGGGGGAGGCGAATCAATGCGACGGCTGCGCAGTCGGTGCGCCGATCAATGAGTGGGGAAACCACAAGTACCCGGATGGCTCGCTTATCGCTTGCTCAAGAGATCGATACACCACCGAGGCACCTGCTCAAGCTGATAGAAGCGAGAAAATCCCGCTTCTAAGTTCAGCACCGGCTCAAGATGCGCAGGAACGGCTGGCGCTTCTCAAGAAGCAGTCTGACGGCTCTGGATCACTAGCCGCCATGCAGGCATACATCAACGGCCTTGAGCACGAATTGGTCGCCGCTCTCCGCGCCTCCACCCCTGAGAGTGTGCCGCTGAGTGAGGCGCAGATCGCAAACCTTATGCCTGCCGATGACACGCCAATGAGCTTGGGTGAGGCGTTTGTTCGGTTCGCCCGTGCCGTTGAGCGCGCCCACGGCATCGTCACCAAGGAGAGCAGCACATGAACAAACTTCGCTGGTACTTCAGCCCACAGTGGGCAGGATGGTTCCTTGTGTTCAGCGAGGGCACATCCGAGAAACAGGGGTACGGGCCTTTCATGAACGACTTCGAGATTCAGTTGGCCGCGAATATTCACGGCGTTCCATTCACAAGGGAGACCGGCAATGCAAGCTGAACAACAGAGCGAGCGGGAGCGCACACCGCAGTGCTGCAAACCACAGTGGAGGGCCTGCTGCTGCAACTGCGCGAGTCAACTCCGCGTTTCGAAACACCCATGGAACAAGGTTGTCGGCAAAGGTGAAGTCTCCTTGACCATGGGATGGGTGTGCACAGCGGGAACCGAGGACGGCTCGTCCGGCACATTCTTCGAGCACCAGCATGGCCTTTGTGAAGTGCATGAGGAGCGACGAGCATGACGCACACCCTTGGGCTGATTCGTGTGGCACCCGTGAGTGTCTACGCTGGCGAAGACATCAATATCGACGCTGGAACAGCTGGTTTTATCTGCACTTGCGGCAAGCGCGGTGATGTCGAGGCCGAGGAAAACGCCTTTCGACTCGTCGCAGCCTGGAACGCCTTCGAAGGGGTTGAAACCAGCGACATCCCGCGTCTAGCCGCGATCATCAGAGGGATGCAGCCATGAAACTATTGCCATGCCCGTTCTGCGACGGCGAGGCGCTTGAGAAGCACAGCCACAGCCACAACGCCGTGACCTGCGGAACGTGTCTCGCATCAGTACCCCAGTCGGGCCTGGGCTATGGTGATGCCGGAAAGTACTGGAACCGCCGTGCCGCCCTCTCCCACCCCAGCACTGGGCAATGGATGCCGATTGAGACATGCCCGAAGGACGGGACGTGGGTGCACATCACATCACCTCACTGGGGCTTTTCCATCGTTGCCAAGTGGGCTGAGTACCCCGGCAATCCCGCCATTGCGGCGGATGGCTCAGACGTTTGGATGTACGGCTGGGTTTTCCGCGACGAGTACCTAACTTTCGGCGGGGTTGAAGACGGGTTCCTCGGGTGGGACGAAGACGCGATGCCGCAGCTCTGGTGCCCTCCACCTCCACAGGGAGACAAGACATGAGCACAGCCGCCACCATGGAGCGGCAAGCCGTCGTCCAGGTGGCGGCGGCCCGATTCGTTACCATTGATTTGGCCTCTGGCATGTCCGGCCTGACTGAGAAGGCCATCCGGCGCATGATCGAAGATGGCGTCTGGGCCGAAGGCAAGCACTACCGGCGGCGGCATGGCCGGGTTTTCATCGACATGAGGGAGTACGAGCTGTGGGTCGAAAAGGGAATGGCGTAGAGCTGCGCGCGGCCTCTATCCGAGTCGGGTTCATGCTGGACGGTGAGTGGGTGCGCGAGACGCTGAAGCTCCCGCCCACGCCGGCCAATGAGAAGTACGCAGCTCGCCTGGTGGGCCAGGTCAACGACGCCATCAAGTTCCAGCGCTTCACCTACGCCGAGTTCTTCCCCGACAGCCCGCGCGCCAAGGCCGAAGGCCCGGGCACCTTCGGCGCCGCGGCTGATGACTACCTTCTGTCCATCGGTCAGAAGACCGAGGCGACCCGCAACCAGTACCGCCTGGCCATCGAGGAATGGAAAGCCCTGCTCGGTGCCGAGACGAAGCTCAAGGCCCTGACGCACGCCAAGCTCAAGGCGGTGGTGGGCGGCCACCCGTGGAAGTCGGCCAAGCGCATGAACAACGCCCTGATCCCCCTGCGCGGGGTGTTCGACATGCTCTACCCAGGCCCCCAGGCCATGCACAACCCCATGAACGGCATCGAGAACGCCCAGGTGGTGAAGACCCTGCCGGATCCGCTCACGCGCGCCGAGCGCGACATGGTGCTGGCCGACCTGCAGAAGCGGTACGACCCGCGCATTCACGCCTATTTCCAGTTCGCCTTCTTCACCGGCATGCGCCCCGAGGAGCTGATCGCCTTGCGCTGGAGCGACATCGACTGGAACGCCGGCATTGCCCGCATCCAGCGCGTGCGCACCTTCAAGGGTGGCGAGCGCGACGGCTCGAAGACCCACACCGTGCGCGACGTGGACCTCGTGCCACAGGCGCTGGACGCTCTGCGGCTGATGAAGCCCTACACCTTCATGCTGCGGGTGGAACGCGACGACCAGGACGATGCGGCCGATGTGTTCCAGAACCCCGTGACCGGACGGCCATTCCACGACGAACGCAGCCAGCGCGACCACTACTGGAAGCCAGCACTCAAGCGCCAGGGAATCCGCAGCAGGCGGGCCTACAGCACCCGCCACACGTACGCGACGGTCGCCCTGATGGGTGGGGTGCCGCCTGCCTACATCGCGGCGCAGCTCGGCCACAGCGTGCAGATGCTGCTGAGCAAGTATGCGAGGTGGATTCCGGGTGCCGACAACGGCTCAGCGAGGGATCGGCTGGCGGCTGCAATGTCGGGTGATTCTTCCCCAGTATTTCCCCGCGAGGGGGACCAGGGCCATTCTTCAGAGGAGAAGAATGGTAGGCGCGATTGGACTCGAACCAACGACCCCCACCATGTCAAGGTGGTGCTCTAACCAGCTGAGCTACGCGCCTACAAACGATTCGAAGCCTCGCAGTATAGCAGTGTTCGCCGATGCTATTTGCGCCGGACCACCCTCACCCCGGACACGTCCCCCACCACGGACATTGCACGCGCGACTTGGCGCGCATCCGAAACTTCAATGGTGAACGTCATCCACGCCACGTCCCTGACCGACTGGGTCTGCACGCCGATGACGTTCATCTTCTCGCGCGCAAACACATCGGAGATATCGCGCAGCAGACCCTGCCGGTCCTGTGCTTCGATTGCCACATCCACCGGATACACTGCCGGCCGCCCATCGCGATCCGGCGCCGCCTGCCCGCTCCACTGCACCTCGATCACGCGATCCGGGTTCTTGCGCTGCAAGTGGGCGAAATCGCTGCAGTCGGCGCGGTGGATGCTCACTCCCTTGCCTCGCGTGACGAAGCCACCAATCTCGTCCGGCGGCGCCGGTTTGCAGCATTTGGCCAGCTGCGTCATGAGCGATTCCACCCCGACCACGAGCACTCCGCCGCCGGTCTGGCTGGACGGTTTGCGCGGCTTCTTCAACCACGCGGGTACCTCGGAAGGTGCCTCGGGCTCGGGTGGACGCAGATGCGTCTCGATCGCCCGGAGCGACAGCTCGTCCTTGCCCACCTGCTCGAACAAGGCCTGCGCGGAGGCCATACCCATGGAGACCGCGAGATCGTCCAGCTTCAATGCGGTCTTACCCTCGCGCTGGAGCAGCTTCTCCACCGCCTCTCGCCCCCTGGCCACGGTTTCTTCCATCGCCAGTGCGTTGAACCAGGCCCGCACCTTGCTTTTGGCGCGGTGGCTTACCAGGTATCCCAACTCGGCATTGAGCCAGTCGCGTGACGGCCCTCCTTCCTTGGCGGCCGTGATCTCCACCGTCTGGCCATTTTGCAGCGGCGTATTGAGGGTCACCATGGCCCCATCAACCCTTGCGCCGCGGCAGCGATGGCCGAGGTCGGTGTGCACCGTGTAGGCGAAATCGACGGGGGTCGCTCCCTGCGGCAGCTCCACGATCGCGGCGTCGGGCGTGAGCACATAAATACGGTCGTCGAACAGGCCCTGGGCGGCGCCGCTCAGGTCACGCTCCCAGGCCAGCAGCTGACGCAGCACCGCGATCTTGGCGTCATAGTCGGAACTTGCCGACACGCCCGCATAGCCCTTGGCCCCCGCCTCCTTGTACGCCCAGTGCGCCGCCACGCCGTGCTCGGCGTGGTCATGCATGGCCTGGGTGCGGATCTGGATCTCGAACGCCCTGCCCTGATCGTCTCTCACGACGGTGTGCAGTGACTGGTAGCCGTTCGCCTTGGGCTTGGCAATGTAGTCGTCGAACTCATCGGCCACGGGCACATGCTTTGCGTGCACATGGGCCAGCACGGCGTAGCAGTCGTCCACACCGGGCACGATCACGCGCAGGGCCCGGATGTCAAACACCTGGTCGAAATCAAGCGACTTGCCGCGCATCTTCTTGACGATGCTGTAGATGTGCTTCGGGCGCCCTTGGACCGACGCTGCGATGCCCTGACGCTGCAGGTCCGCCTCAAGCTGCTGGCGCGCCTGCTCCACGTGGGCCTCTCGCTCGACACGCTTTTCGTCCAGCAGGCGAGCGACTTCCTTGTACGTCTGCGGCTCGAGGAAGCGAAAGGCCAGATCTTCCATCTCCCATTTGATCTGCCAGATGCCCAGGCGGTTGGCGAGTGGTGCGAATACCTGAAGCGACTCGGCGGCCAGCGCCCCGCCGGGATCGCCTTTGATGGCCGCGAAGTGGCGCAGGGTCTGGAGGCGTGAAGCCAGTCGCAGCATGACCACGCGCAAATCGCGCGAGAACGCCAACAACATCTTGCGCACGTTCTCGGTCTGGCTCGCGGCCAGTTCCGATGGCGCGGCCTTTGCCGGCGCTGAGGCCGCCTCTTCCTTGCGGGACTGCACCGCCGCCGACTTGATGCGCGCCTGGCGCTGCAACTGCACCAGCTTGGTGGTCTCGATCGCCAACGCCGCGAAGTTGTCGCCAAAGGCCTTGGCAATGACTTCCTGAGGGCGATTGAGGTACTGGCAGGCATACACGAGGTAAGCAGCCGCCTGCATCGCCTCTGACCCTCCAATGTCGTTCAGCACTCCAGCGACCGCGTCGGCGTGCGCCAGCGTATTCTCCCCGGTGTCGAGCTGCTCGCTGCCCAGCAAGGGTTCGGCAAACGCCCTCGCGCGCGCCAGTGCCTGGGCCTGTCTGGGGAGGCTGTCGGAAGTGGCCGCGACGATGGCCGAGGGCGCACCCAGGGAGCGCTCATCGGTACCCATGGGCTCCGCGGCCTCGGTCGCAGACGAGGAATTCGTTCTTTTCATGATTTGCTCAGCGCACGCTCAGTCGGACCAGAGAAAGTCCCTCACGGCAGCCACCTGGTCATCGGCCACCAGTGTCGGAGCATGGCCCACGCCGTCAAAGACCACGCATCGGGCCTTGGGACCTCGTCGCTCCATTTCGGAGGCGGTTTCCGGCGTCAACAGGTCCGACTGCGCACCGCGCAACAGCAGCGTGGGTGCCGTGATCGCGTCGTACAGGCCCCACAGCGCGGCCTCGCCTTCGCTCGCCATTCGCCGCGCCGCCGCCTGGTCGGCCATGCCGGTCAGCGCCTTGAGAGGCGTGGCGATGGCCGGGTCGTAGTGCAGCCACCAGCGTCCCTCGCGCTCGCGCAGCAGCGGCAGGGACAGCTCACGCCACTGGGCGGTGGTGTGCGGCCCGAAACCGGAGGAAATCGACGCCAGGTAGTCCAGCGCCGCCTCCTCTTTGTCGAACGACGGGTTCAGCCCCAGGTAGGTACCGATGCGCTGCAATGCCTCCCACTGAATGACAGGACCGACATCGTTGAGCACCAGCCGGCGAGGCGCCAGAGAAGCTTGTGCCGCGACCGCCATGCCGATCAGCCCACCCATGCTGGTGCCAACCCAGTCGATGACGGCCCGTGGATCCTGCGCGCGCAGGTGCATCAGCAAGGCCGCGAGATCGGCGACGTAGGTCGGCACCTGGTAGGCCATGGGATCGGCCAGCCAGTCGCTGTGGCCGCGACCAGCCACATCGACAGCCACCACACGGGAACGTTCGGTCAACGACCGCGCCAGCGTGTCGAAGTCGCGGCCCTGGCGCGAGAGACCATGCACGCAGACCACCACGTGGTGGCTCTGGCGTGCGGTGCAGGGCCAGTCCCACCAGGCCATGCGCCGAGGCCCGCCAGCGCGGGCTGCGGGACCATTGACAGAAAGGTGCTGAAGGTTCGGTTCTTGCATGGAGGTCTGACGGTGCGAAGTGGGCGCCCAAAAGCGTCCGTGATAATGCTTCGAGCACTTTTCAACCCATCGTACTGGAACTGGAGTTCACCCATGCTTGCCAACAAAACTGCCCTCGTCACCGGCTCCACCAGCGGCATCGGCCTGGGCATCGCCAAGGCCCTGGCGCGCCAGGGCGCCAACATCGTCCTCAACGGGTTTGGCGATGCCGAAGGCCCCAAGGCTGAGATTGCCGCGCTCGGTGCCAAGGTCGCTTATCACGGTGCCGACATGAGCAAGCCCGCTGAAATCGAGGCCATGATGGCGTTTGCGGCCAGCACCTTCGGACGGGTTGACATCCTGGTGAACAACGCGGGCATCCAGCACGTCGCCCGGGTTGAGGACTTTCCTGTCGACCGTTGGGACGCGGTCATCGCCATCAACCTCAGCAGCGCCTTCCATGCCAGCCGCCTGGCGCTGCCTGCGATGCAGAAAGCGAACTGGGGCCGCATCATCAACGTGGCCTCGGTGCATGGCCTGGTGGGTTCCGCCGAAAAGTCGGCCTATGTCGCCGCCAAGCACGGCATCGTGGGCTTGACCAAGGTCACAGCGCTCGAGAACGCCACCTCGGGCGTGACCTGCAATGCCATCTGCCCGGGATGGGTGCTCACCCCTCTGGTGCAAAAGCAGGTGGATGCCAAGGCGACCGCTCAGGGGATTTCCAACGCCGAGGCCACCCGGCAACTTCTGGGCGAGAAGGAACCCTCCATGCAATTCACCACGCCCGAAGAGCTGGGCGAGCTGGCGGTGTTCTTCTGCTCGCCCGCCGGCAACAACGTGCGCGGCGTGGCCTGGAACATGGACGGGGGCTGGGCTGCACAGTGAGCGGCCAGGATTGCCGCCCTATTTCAGCTGGATCGATCCCGAGACCGTCACGTTGACCATGGACTTGCCGGCCTCGATCGGCACGGGTGCGTCCGACATCGCGGCCTTGGCCTCCATGGCCATGGCGCGCGGCTGGTAGGGGCGCACGTCCTGGTCTGCCGAACTCACCGACACCTCACGCAAGCTGTAGTCTGAGAAACCGAAACCCTTGCTGACTTCGTCCGCGCGGGCCTTGAAGCGCTCGATCGCAAGCGCCTGCACATCGGACTCGAGTTTCTGGCGCGCCTCGCGCGAGAGCGAGAAGCTGATGCCCGACATGGTGAGGGTCTGGATCTTGCCGGCCGTGGTGCTGATGAGGGCGAAGTCGCGGCCCTCGAGCACCAGTTCGGTGCTGCCCTGCCAGCCATTGATCTTGCCGTTGCTGCCGTAGCGCGGGTACAGGCTGAACTGCCCGGTGCGCACTTCGAGCTGCTGCGGCCGGGCACTGGAACGGGCCACGGTCAGGGCCGCGTCCAGCGCCTGCTTGAGCTGGTTCTGCACCGTGACGGCATCACCGCCTTCACGCGTCGTGTTGAGCCGCATGCTGAGCCAGTCCTGGGGCACTTCCAGAAAGCCGCTGGCGGCAATGTTCACCACATTGGCGGGTACAGGCGACGCCACCTGGGCCATGGCCGGATCGCTGGCACCAAGCCCGAGGGCAAGAAGGGTGGGAAGGAGAAGACGGGAGACGGGGCGGGGGAGGCAATTCGAGGCGTGCAGGGTCATTGTTTGAACTTGAAGTCGTAAGGCGGCTGATCGCGAAGCTGTTCGCGCAGGCGCTGGCGCTCTTCCACCGAAAGTCGGTAGGGTTTGCGGCTGTCATCCATGTCGTCGAACGGTCTCCGCAACGCATCGCGCAAGCGCATCGCGCCACGAGGCTCGCTTTCGTCGGCGGTGATCGGCAAGGCGGCCACCGGCATCTCGGACGGCGCCGCAAGGACCGCGGCATCGTCCGGAGCGGCGAAAGCCGAGCCCAACACCATCAACAACAAGCCACTCGACAGATACGATTTCATGGTGCACTCAAGTATGGTCAGTTCAAGGATTGTGTGATGTGCCGCAGGTGAAGCGGACACCAGCGCGGGCAACATCTGTAACAGCGTGTCATAAAAATAAAAAATGAGTCCTGACAAGCACTTGGCGCTGCCACAATCGTGTTTGTTACATTTACCGGAAGTTGCTGCCATGCCACAAAACCAAGTTCGTCCCAACAAGGTGCTGGTCGTCGACGACGACGTGCGCATCCGCGATTTGCTGCGGCGCTACCTCATGCAAGAAGGTTTCGAGGTCATGCTGGCCGAGGACGGCAAAGCCCTGAACCGCGTGCTCCAGCGCGACTCGGTGGACATCATCGTGCTGGACTTGATGATGCCGGGCGAAGACGGTCTGTCCATCTGCCGGCGCCTGCGCGCCAACGGCGACCGCACGCCCATCATCATGCTCACCGCCAAGAGCGAGGACGTGGACCGCATCGTTGGGCTGGAGGTCGGCGCCGACGACTACCTTGGCAAGCCGTTCAACCCACGCGAGCTGCTCGCGCGCATCCATGCGGTCTTGCGCCGCCGTCCACCCACTGAAGTCCCCGGCGCACCCTCGCAGGACCAGGAAGTGGTGAAGTTCGGCCCATTCGAGTTCGATCTGAGCCTGCGCACGCTGCGCAAGGACGGCGCCGACCTGCCCCTGACCACTGGTGAATTCGCCATGCTCAAGGCGCTGGTTCGCCACCCGCGCCAGCCCCTGTCGCGCGAAAAACTGGCCCAGCTCGCGCGTGGCCGTGAGTTCGAACCCTTTGACCGCAGCCTGGACGTGCAGGTCTCGCGCCTGCGCAAGCTGATCGAGGAAGATGCCGCCTCGCCGCGCTACCTGCAGACGGTCTGGGGTGTGGGCTACGTGTTCGTGCCCGATGGCAACGCCTGATGCCCGATGAATCGCGCGTACCTTTCGAGACCCAGCCAGCCGCGCTGGAGACCGCGCCTGCGCCGCTGGAAATGCGCCCGACACGGGGCGTCAGTCTGTTCTGGCGCACCTTCTTCTTTCTCGCGCTGCTGCTCATTGGCTGCATCGTGGCGTGGCTGCAGACGTTTCGCGCCCTTGAGTACGAACCGCGCGCATTGCAAAGCGCCAACCAGCTGGCTTCGCTGGTCAATCTCAGCCGCGCCGCACTGGTGCACTCGGACGCGATTGCCCGCGTCTCGCTGATCAAGACCCTGGCCAGCGAAGAAGGTCTGCGCATCGCGCCGCGCGAACCCACCGACACCTTTCGCCTCTACAACATTGATGCGCTCAGCCGCAACGTGGCGGAACGCCTGAGCGCGCGCCTGGGCCCGGACACGCTGGTGGCACGCGAGGTCAACGGCACGCCTGGCTTGTGGATTGGTTTCACCATCGATGGCGACCCCTACTGGCTGCTCACCGACCCCTCGCGCATCGGCCCGGTGGCAGGCACGACCTGGCTGATCTGGCTCGGCACGGCCGCATTGCTTTCACTCACCGGCGCGGCGCTTATCGCGCGCCTGATCAACCGTCCGCTGAAGAAACTATCGTTTGCGGCCGGCCGCGTGCGCGAGGGCGACTTCAACGCCAGTCAGCTCAACGAAACCGTGGCGACGAGCGAGATCCGCGAGGTCAATATCGGCTTCAACCGCATGGCGCAACGTCTCTCCAAGATCGAGCAAGACCGCGCCCTGATGCTGGCGGGCATCTCGCACGACCTGCGCACGCCACTGGCGCGGCTGCGCCTCGAAACCGAGATGAGCGTGGGCGACTCGCAGGCGCGCGAGCACATGGCGGCGGACATCGACCAGGTCAACGCCATCATCGACAAGTTCCTGGACTACGCGCGCCCCGATCAACTCAAACCCGAACGCGTGAACCTCAACCAGATCGTGGATGCCGCGATCTTCGCCACCGGGCAGGATCCGAACACCCACATCACCACCAACATCCCTCTCGGCACCGTTGTGCTGGGCGATGCGGTGGAACTCCAGCGTGTGTTCACCAACCTGATCGAAAACGCCATGCGCTATGGGCGCAATGCCGAAACCGGCGTGGCCCGCATCGACATCGCAGCCAAGACCAAGGACGACGCGGTGCTGGTGAAGTTGCGCGACCACGGCAAGGGCGTCGACCCGGATCAGATCGAACAGCTGACGCAGCCCTTCTTTCGAGGGGACGTCTCCCGCACCGCAGCCACGGGAACGGGTCTGGGCCTGGCCATCGTGGACCGCGCTATCGCGCGCATGGGCGGGCGCTTCGCGCTGGCCAACAGCAGCACCGGCGGCCTGGCGGCCCACATGAAACTGGTGAAAGCGCCGTCCTGAACGCCCCCGGGCAGCGGCTACCGGGTTACTGAGAGCAACACCACGGCACGCGCCTCGATCGACAGGCCCTGCCCCACTGGCCCGATCTTTTCCGCCGTCTTCGCCTTCACGTTGACCTGCTCGATCATCAAGCCCAGCGCGCGCGCAATAGCTTCGCACATGGCACCGATGTGCGGCGCGAGCTTGGGCGCCTGCGCGATCACGGTGCTGTCGACGTTGCCTATTTCAAACCCTGCGGCGCGCACACGACGCGCCGCCTCGGACAGCAGCGCGCTGGAGTCAGCGCCCTTGAAGCGCTCGTCCGTGTCGGGAAAGTGGCGCCCGATGTCGCCCAGCCCCGCCGCACCCAGCAGGGCGTCGGTGATGGCATGCAGCAGCACATCGGCGTCGGAGTGGCCAAGCAGCCCCTGGCTGTGTGCAATGCGCACACCGCCAATGATCAGTGGGCGCCCGGGCACCAGTGCATGCACATCCCAGCCCTCTCCAATGCGAAACGTGGGAAGGTGTGTGCTCATGGGCGACTCCTGAGAACGGCTTCGGCCAGCGCGAAGTCTTCCGGGTAGGTGACTTTGAAGTTCTGTGCGCTGCCTCGCACCAGCAGCGGCTGGTGACCCGCCATCTCCATGGCGCTGGCCTCGTCGGTGACACCGGTGAACCCACTTGCAGCCGTGGACGCCAGCGCGGCGCGCAAGGCACCAACGCGAAACATCTGCGGCGTCTGCGCCAGCCACTTGCCGGTGCGCTCCACGGTGGCCGCGACACGACCACCAGCCTCGGCCTTGAGCGTGTCGGGCAAGGGCAACGCGAGCAAGCCGCCCACGGGATCGGCCCAACACGCGTCGATCAGCGACTCCACCTGGGCCGGCGTGATCAGGCAGCGCGCGGCATCGTGCACCAGCACCCAGTCGTCGTCTTCCGCTCCCTGGCCTCGCAGGGCATGCAAGCCGTTGAACACGCTCTCGGCCCGCGTTGCACCGCCGCAGCGCGCCAGCGTGGTGCCCACAGGCTGCGAAGCCCAGAAGCTGTCTTCCGGCGCAATCACCACCAGACAGCTGTCGATCCGGGTGACCAAGCGCAATGCGGCCAGCGTGTGCAACACCATGGCCTGTCCCGCTATGGGCTGGTATTGCTTGGGAAGACCGGTGCCTGCCCGGGTACCGCTGCCGGCACACGGCAGCAGCACATGACAGCGCGGCGTGCCAGGGCGGGTCAATTCGGAGGTGGCATCGGGCATGGTGAGCGTGCATTCTAGAATCAGAGCCCACACCCCCCGCCTCCGTGGCCGGGGGTTTTCGTCATGGTCGATCCGGCCCCACGCACACCCAGGCTCTCCCGCGCGCCAACCTACCCCCGCCTTTCATGGACTTGCCCCATCTCACCCCCGGCAAACGCCACACCATGCCCCACCCCGGTGGATCAGCGGACGCCTTGCTGCTTGCGCAACTGGGCATTCGCGAGAAGGCGGCCGGGCGCCTGACGGCCATCGTGACCGCCGATGCCAACGACGCTCAGCGGCTGATCGACGAGATGGCGTTCTTCGAGCCCGAGCTGCGCTGCGCGCTGTTTCCCGACTGGGAAACCCTGCCTTACGACACCTTCTCGCCCCACCAGGACCTGATCAGCGAGCGCCTGGCCACGCTCTGGCGCATCTCGCAACGCGACAAGGACACCGGTGCCGACGTGGTGCTGGTGCCCGCGACCACCGCGCTCTACCGCCTGGCACCGCCCTCTTTCCTGGCCGGCTACACCTTCCACTTCAAGGTCAAGCAGAAGCTCGACGAGGCGAAGCTCAAGGGCCAACTGACGTTGGCGGGCTACCAGCATGTCACGCAGGTGGTGAGTCCGGGCGAGTACGCGGTGCGCGGCGGCCTGATCGACCTCTTCCCCATGGGCAGCCTGGTGCCCTACCGCGTGGATCTGTTCGACGATGAGATCGACAGCATCCGCACCTTCGACCCCGACAGCCAGCGCAGCCTGTACCCGGTGACCGAGGTGCGACTGCTGCCTGGACGCGAATTTCCAATGGACGACGCGGCACGAGCGCGCTTTCGCAGCCGCTGGCGCGAGTTGCTCGAAGGCGATCCGACCCGAAGCCGCATCTACAAGGACATTGGCAACGGCGTGGCCACCGCCGGCATCGAGTACTACCTGCCCCTGTTCTTCGAAGACACCGCCACCGTGTTCGACTACCTCGGTGGGGACGCCACGGTGGTGCTGCATGGCGACCTCGAACCCGCCTTCCAGCGCTTCTGGCAGGACACGAAAGACCGCCATCGCCTGCTCAAGGGCGATACCGAGCGCCCTGTGCTGCCCCCCGAGGCGCTGTTTCTGGGCACCGAGCAGTTCTACGTCCGCGCCAACCAGCACGCGCAGTACGTGGTGCGAGCCCCCACCCAGCAGGACGCCGAACACGGCGCGCATGTGCAGAAGCTGGGTGACCTCTCCGTGGTGCGCGGCGCCGAAGACCCGCTCTCGCGCCTGCAAGGCCACATCCGCAACACCGCGCACCGCGTGCTGCTGCTCGCCGAAAGCGACGGCCGGCGCGAGAGCCTGCTCGACTTCCTGCGCGCCAGCGGGGTCAACCCGCCAGCCTTCGACTCGCTCGCCGAGTTTCAGGCCAGCGACGAGAAAACCGGCATCGCCACCGCGGCGCTCGCGACCGGCTTTTCCTGGCTCGACGACGGCATCGACTTCGTCACCGAGACCGAGCTCTTTGCCGCAGGCCCCACCACCCGCCGGCGCAGGAAGCAGGAACAGGTCAGCGACGTCGACGCGCTGATCAAGGACCTGTCGGAGCTCAATGTGGGCGACCCGGTGGTGCACAACGCGCACGGCATCGGCCGTTACCGCGGCCTCGTGCACATGGACATGGGGGAGAAGAACCCCGACGGCACACCCGCACTGCAGGAATTCCTGCACCTGGAGTACGCCGACAAGGCCGTGCTCTACGTGCCGGTGAGCCAGTTGCAGCTGATCGGCCGCTACACCGGCGTGAGCGCGGACGAGGCGCCACTGCACAAGCTGGGCAGTGGCCAGTGGGAAAAGGCCAAGCGCAAGGCCGCCGAGCAGGTGCGCGACGCCGCGGCCGAGTTGCTCAACATCTACGCCCGGCGCGCTGCGCGCCAGGGGCATGCCTTCCGCTACTCGGCGCAGGACTACGAGGTGTTCGCCAACGACTTCGGCTTCGAGGAAACCGCCGACCAGCGCGCAGCCATCCACGCGGTGATCCAGGACATGATCAGCCCGCGCCCGATGGACCGCCTGGTCTGCGGCGACGTGGGCTTCGGCAAGACCGAAGTCGCGCTGCGCGCGGCCTTCGTGGCCGTGACTGGCGGGCGCCAGGTGGCCTTTCTCGCGCCGACCACGCTGCTGGCCGAGCAGCACTTCCAGACCTTGTCAGACCGCTTTTCGAAGTGGCCGGTGAAGGTGGCCGAGATGAGCCGCTTTCGCTCCGCGAAGGAAATCACCGCCGCCGCCAAGGGCCTGGCCGACGGCTCGGTGGACATCGTGGTCGGCACGCACAAGCTGCTCAGCGAGAGCGTGAAGTTCAAGGACCTGGGCCTGCTCATCATCGACGAGGAGCACCGCTTCGGCGTGCGCCACAAGGAAGCCATGAAGGCGCTGCGCGCCGAGGTCGACGTGCTCACGCTCACCGCCACGCCGATCCCGCGCACGCTGGGCATGGCGCTCGAAGGCTTGCGCGACCTGTCGGTGATCGCCACCGCGCCCCAACGCCGGCTGGCCATCAAGACCTTCGTGCGCAACGAGGGCAACGGCGTGATCCGCGAGGCCGTGCTGCGCGAGCTCAAGCGGGGCGGCCAGGTCTACTTCCTGCACAACGAGGTCGAGACGATCGAGAACCGGCGCCAGAAGCTGGAAGAAATCCTCCCCGAGGCGCGCATCGCCATTGCCCACGGCCAGATGCCCGAGCGCGAGCTCGAGCGCGTGATGCGCGACTTTGTGGCGCAGCGCTTCAACGTGCTGCTGTGTTCCACCATCATCGAGACCGGCATCGACGTGCCCACGGCCAACACCATCGTGATGAGCCGGGCCGACAAGTTCGGCCTGGCCCAGCTGCACCAGTTGCGCGGGCGCGTCGGCCGCAGCCACCACCAGGCCTACGCCTACCTCATGGTTCCCGAGATCGAGGGCTTGACCAAACAGGCGTCGCAGCGGCTCGACGCGATCCAGCAGATGGAGGAGCTCGGCAGCGGCTTCTACCTGGCCATGCACGACCTGGAGATCCGCGGTGCCGGCGAGGTGCTGGGCGAGAACCAGAGCGGCAACATGCTGGAGGTGGGCTTCCAGCTCTACAACGAGATGCTCAGCGAAGCCGTGCGCTCGCTCAAGGCCGGCCGCGAGCCCGACCTGCTCTCGCCGCTGTCGGTCACAACCGACATCAACCTGCACGCACCCGCACTGCTGCCCAACGACTACTGCGGGGACGTGCACCTGCGGCTCTCGTTCTACAAGAAGCTGGCCACGGCCAAGAGCACCGACCAGGTGGACGCCCTGCTCGAAGAGATCGTGGACCGCTTCGGCAAGCTGCCGGCCCAGGCGCAGACGCTGATCGACGTGCACCGCCTGCGCTGCATCAGCGCGCCGTACGGCGTGGTCAAGGTCGACGCCGCACCCGGCGTGACCAGCATCACCTTCCGCGCCAATCCACCGATCGAACCGATGCGCATCATCGAATTGATCCAGAAAAACCGCCACATCAAGCTCGCCGGCAACGAGAAGCTGCGCATCGAGCGTGGACTGCCGGAGGTGAAAGACCGCGTCCAGCTCGTGCGCGACGTGCTGCGTTCGCTCGGGCAACCGATCAAGGCCACCGAAGCCGCTTGACGACACTCTCATCACTCCATTCGGGCTGAGCTTGCCGAAGCCCTCCAGACCATGACCACGACATCCGCCTTCGACCATGCCCCGGGCCTTACCATCCAGCGCTTCACCCCGCCGCTGAAGCTGAGCGATTTCAAGCTCATCGCCTTCGACATGGACTCCACGCTCATCAACATCGAATGCGTGGACGAGATCGCCGATGCGGTGGGCAAAAAGTCGGAGGTGGCCGCAATCACCGAGGCCGCGATGCGTGGCGAGATCGCTGACTTCAAGGACAGCCTGCGCCGGCGTGTGGCCTTGCTTCGAGGCGTGACCATCGCCGACATGGAACATGTCTACACCGAACGCCTGCGCATCAACCCTGGCGCAGCCGAGCTCATCAACGCGTGCAAGGCCGCTGGCCTGAAGGTGCTGCTGGTCTCGGGCGGCTTCACCTTTTTCAGCGAACGGGTGCGCCAGACGCTGGGCATTGATTTCACCCGCGCCAACGTGCTCGAAGTCGAAAGCGGGCCGAACTGCGGCCAGCTCACCGGCCGCCTGGTGGACCAACCGTGGGGCGACATCTGCGATGGCGCCGAGAAACGCCGCACACTCCTCGAAGTGGCCTCGCTGCTGGGCATCGAACCTTCTCAATGCATTGCCATGGGCGACGGCGCAAACGACCTGCCCATGATGGGAGCGGCTGGCCTCTCGGTGGCTTACCACGCCAAGCCCGCGGTGCGCGCGCAGGCGATGGTGGCGATCAACGAAGGCGGGCTCGACCGCCTGCTCGAGGTGCTGCGCTGAAACCACCCCGCAGCGTCAGCCCCCCGCGCGCTTGACGGTGTGGCCTTGCGCTGTCAGCGCGGCCATCACGCGCTCCACGTGATCGCCCTGGATCTCGATCACGCCGTCCTTCACCGTGCCGCCCGATCCACAGGCCGTTCGCAATTGCTTGCCAAGGCTGGCGAGTGCGTCCGGTGGCAACGCCAGCCCACGCACCAGCGTCACCGCCTTGCCGCCGCGGCCCTTGGTTTCGCGCGACACGCGGGCGACGCCATCGCCCACCGGCACGGCCCGCGCGCGCTGCCGGCACTCGCACTGCGCCACGGGCTGACGGCAATCCGGACACATGCGACCGGTCTCGGTGGAGTACACCAGCCCACCGCTGGAGAGCTTGTTCTTCATGAAGCGGCATCCTACCCGGGGATACGGTCCCGACCTGACCCAAGCCATTCATCGCACCACATTCGCAGCGTGGTCCGGGCGCGCGCCACGCGGTGCTTGACGGCGGACACACTGACGCCCAGTTCGACAGCGGCCTCCTCGTACGACAGACCATCCACGCCGACGAGCCAAAGTGCTGCGGACTGATTTTTGGGCAACACATCCAGGCCGCCCTGCAGGCGTTCGACCATTTCGCGCAGCGCGAGGCGCTCGCATGGGTCCGGTGCCGTGCAGGGAGCCAGGTCCACCACGGCGTCGCTCCCCCACTGCACCAGGCCAGGCGCGCGCGCGGCATGACCTCGCGCCAGATTGAGCGCAATACCGAACACCCATGTGGACACCGATGCCTCCCCGCGGAAGGTCGACCAGCCCTGAACCGCCTGCAACAGCGCCTGCTGCACCAATTCCTCCACGTCGCTGGCCAGCGCAACGCGGCGCCGCAACGAATACCGCATCGGACCTTCGTATCTGCTGACGAGGTCCCGCCAGTCTTGTTCCGTCAGCAGCGGTCGACTTCGTGACGACCCGTCATTCACTTCACCTTGCGGTATCGGGGAGGGCGAGAGGCAGTCTGATGGGGGCGTCAGGCACATGCGTGCAGTCTGGTCGAAGCCTTCACGCGATGAAATCCCGCGCCAACCGGAGGACCGGTCGACTGGGGCTGGGCGCGTGAGCCTAGTGACGCTGGAGACCGAGACCGGGCATCTCCCGGCACCACACAAGAACCGCGCCGTGCCGCCCCCCCCGGAGTCTTCTCCCCCCACTTCAGGGGGCAACACGAGCGCAATCCGTTGTCCCCTCCGTCGTCATTCCCGCCATTTTTGAAGGCCCGACCATGAACCCCAAGACTTTTTCCCAGCTCTGTGCCGATGCCGGCAAGGCACTCGGTCTGAAAGACAGCAACAACACACTCAGCATGGGCCAGCCCATCACGATCAACAACGTGGAGATCGAGCTCATGATGAAGACCTCGTTTCCCGCTGGGGTTCAGCTCATTCTGGAAGTGGGCGCCCCCGAGCCCAAACAGCGGCTGGCGGTGTACGAGGCGCTGCTGACGCATCAGATGCTCTGGATGGGCGATCTCAACGGTCTGTTCTGCTACGACGCGGTCCACGACCGAGTGTTGTTCAGCGTGGGCATGCCAACCGACGACAGCACCAAGGGTGAGCAACTGGCCAAGGCCATACAAGGTTTCGTGTCGCTGGTGCTGGACTGGCGCAACGGTCTGCTCAAGGGCACGCTGGACCCGGACTGGTTCCTCCAGGACGCCAACCTCGACAAAGTGGCCCACGTCTGAGGAGTCGAACATGGATATTTCCAACTCCAGCTCCAGCGACAAAGGCCGCGGCATTCAGATCACGGAGGAAGCGGACGACACGGATCTCGTGGCCTTCTTCAAGATCTTTGGCCACCACCCCGAGGAAGATTCCCCTGTTCGCACGCGCCCCAACGTGCCGCTTCTTCCCCTGTCTCAGCTTGGGCAGAACATGGCCCAACTCAGCCAGAGCCATCGTCTGAGCCTGTCGAGCGCGCTGGCCAATACGCCACCCGGTTCGCCAAAGTCAACGGCCTCACCGATCACCATCGAGATGGTGGCCACGCCGCACGACGCGCAAGGCATGGCCGACGAAGGCTTCGCCTGGATCACCAAACTGCTGGTGCAGATGGAGGCCATGAAAAGTCTGTCGACCGAAGCGCAGGCCAAGTTGCTTGAACAGGTGCCCGACCTGGCCACCGCCAACGCCCTGGCCAAACAGGAAACCATTGCCCACAAAAAGGAGCTGGGCAGCCGGCGCATTCGCACGAGCATCTACTCAGCCATGGTGATGTACTGGCTGACCTTTGGTCTGGGCAAGGTTGTGGGAAACGCCTTCGGCGCGATCATGGTCGCCAGCGGCATGCCAGCCGCATCCGTATATGCCCCGCTGATCACCATGCTGGGCGTGCCCTTCATGCAGGTGATTTTTGGCGAGCCCTATGGTGGTGCCTGGCGCAGCGCCGGCGCCAGCTACGGCTCCCCCGATCAGGCGGCGTACATCAACTACCAGACCGCCCATGCGCTCTACATTCGCGCATGGCTGGAGGGCAACCCGAGCGACGAGGAGAAGTACCGCAAGATCATGAACGGCATCGTGGACGGTCTGATCAAGCGAGAAAAGGAAAAGAAGCCCGGTGGCGGTTCACGCATTCCCCGACGGCTGCGCTCGAACGCCAGCGTGCCCGACCGTCGCGCGGATGGCACCGTGAAACCCGGACAGGTCGATCCATCCCGCGCCGTGGTGGGCGCGGCCAGATCGCGTTCCTTCATCACCGATGAAGTGCCGGTACACACCTTCACCGTGCTGAACGGCATGTCCGGCGCGGCCAATCTTTTCTGGTCACTGGGCATGGGCAGCGCCGTTGCGCGGGTGCCCGACGCGGTGGCCCACACCCTGCTGGGCTCCATCGCCATGATCTCGATGTTCGAATGGCAAAACGCGTGGCGTGCCAAGTACCAGGGCGTTGACCTCTCGGATGGCGGCCATCCGGCCATTCTGGGGGCCAAGCGGGAGGCCGCGCGCGTGACCCTCGAACTGTGGCGGCAACGTTGCACCGACGCGCTCAAACTGATCGCCAAGATTGACGACGTGCTGCAACGCGCCGAGCAGTACCTGAAGGACCACGACAACACGGACAAAAACTGGAACGACATCGTCAGCTACAAGGCCACCCTGATCGCCGCCCGATCGGAGTTGCGCCAATCGCTGAAACGCATTCTGGCGTCGGCCAAACGCGCCAAGAAGGAACACGACCAGCTGGTGACCCGCAACGAGAGGGCCAACCAGGCCGCCAAACGCCTCATTTCCTCGATGGTGGGGGAGAGCCCCGCGCCCGAGCCGTGGCTTGACGGCGCTCCCTTGACGATCCGCAGCGTGGCCCGCGTGCTGGGGTACATGACCGTGCTTGCACCAACGACCGCCCAGGCCATTTTGCTGGGCATGTCGTTGATGGACTACGCGCAACGGACCCAGGACGCCCATGAGCTTGCAGCCCTGTACAACACCACCGTGGTCAGCGAACCCACGAATGCCCTGGGTCTGACCTCAGACCAGATGGTCGTTGCCACGCTGACCGCCAGCACCGTGGCCGCCAATGCCATCGTCGGGTGGACTGCCAAGACCTTGTATGGCCTGCCTTTGTGGGAATACGGCATTCATGGGGTGGCGGGCATCGCCACCCGGGCCATCAAAGGCATGCGCAAATGCCTCGGCCTCGCGCCAGACACCGCATTGCCTGCTCCGCAAGACGACGATCCGGAGAATCCCGTCCAGCCGTACGTCGGAGATGCATACACGCCAGAAGACCAGGAAACCGGCGACAGCTACGAATTGCTGCCATTGCCCAAGGTCAGGGGCGTGGGCTCCAGCTCCAGCAGTTCCAGCAGCGACCACTGACCCTGGAGGGCGCTAGCAGCGGCTGAGCAACCTGGGCACATTCACCACCACACGAACGTCCCCGGGCGAGAGGCTGGCCTTGACCTCGAAGGCGGGGTTCTGCGTGTCGCGCAGGGTGGGCTCGCCCAGGGGCATGCCCTGGCGGCCGACGATGGAGAACACGCGCGGCGTATTGGCCTTCGGGCCACGCCGCGTCACCACTGCCACCTCTTCGTTGGCCAGGCGCACGTAACTGCCTGGCGGGTAAAAGCCCACGTGTTTGACGAACAATGCCCCCAGCGGATCCGGACTCTGGTCCGGCCCCAGATAGAGATCGCGCGCCACCTGCTGCGACAACAGGCCTCCCCGCCCCAAGCGTGGACTCAGGCAGGCGACGTACACGTCGGCCATCTGCAGCAGGCGCGGCGCAATGTCCGTGGTGCGCTTGCCTGCGGGGTAACCACTGCCATCCGGTCGTTCATGCTGCTCTTCCACCAGCTGCAGCCACAACGCATCGACCACGCCAAGCCGGCGCAGGATGCCCGCGCCCAGCGTCGGGTGTTCCTGCACGGCTTCGCGCTGGACGGCCGACAGCGGCGCGTTCTGGCGTGCCATGGCGTCGTGTGCCCGGGTCATGGCGATGTTCATGGTCAGCGCGGCGCGCAGAAGGGAACCCTGTTCGGAGGGTGAAAGTGCGGTAGACGGCGACACCAGCGTGCACAAGCCGGCCGAGAGCAGCGCATGCGTGGCGCTGTAGCCCATGCGCGCGTCGAACAGCAGTTGCACCAGCACGAGGAAGCTGTTGTCGGGCGCGGCGCGCCACAGGCCCTCAACGCGGGTGGCCAGCCGCTCGATGCGATCGACGAAGTGGGGGGCTTCAGCCCCTTGCTGGAGGATCGTGTTCAGCACCGCGTGCAGATCGGTCCAGGCTTCGACCGGCTCCATCTCCTCGCGTGGAAGGGCATTCGGAATCTCTGCCGCATGGGCATGGCTCACGCCGGCAATGCGGTTCAGCGGCGCGTTGTCGCGCACCATGCGATCAAGCTCGGCGGTGTAGCTGTAGGTCCAGGCGCGCCAGTCGCTCTCAAGCACCACCGGGCCATGCAGCATGAGCAGACCGCGGTGCTGCTCCGAGGTGATCGCCTCGCCCTTGCGCAGCAAGAGCACGCCCTTCGGGTCCCACACGTTCACGGGAACCGGCTGTTGCAGCTCAATCGCATCCAGGGGCAGCGGCTTGTACATCCCCGCCAATGTACGTCGCCTGTCCGACCGGAAAACCCGGAAAAAGCCGAGAAGAATCCTGCAAATTCAAAGGCTTGCGGTACCCATCGCGCCAGAGCCGCTGGCGGATGCGGTCAGGGTTCGACGGTTTCGTACAGCGTCAGCAGAGGGGCCGAAGCACGGTAGAACCGCGCCACCGCCAGCTCCAGCCCGTGGCCTGAAGCAGCCGGTTCTAGCGACAGCGCCCAGAAGCCGCAGTCGGCATACGGCACGCGCGCCTGCCAGCCTGTCTCGATCCAGCCACAGCGCCGAAATGCGCCCTGCGAGGCCCGGTTGTCCTGCCGGATGGCCGCCACCATTGCCTGAAGGCCCGCGCACTGCGACTGGTGCATCAGCGCGCGAATGACGCGAACACCATAGCCCCGGTGACGCTGGGCGGACGTCAGCCAGATCACCGGACACCCGATGCCCTCGACCTGGCGCAACTGGGCATAGCCGAGTGCTTGCCCGCGGTGGACGACGAGATAGCAATCGGCGCCGCCGTGCAGGCGATCGTGCACCCAGCGGTCTGGGCAGCGTGAGTCGGGCAGGGCAATGCCTGTCCATCGCACGTCACCGGCATCCACCAGCAATCGCGCCAGCACGGTCGCGTGGTCCATGCGCAAGGGCTCCAGGCAGGCGAGGTCGTGGGTGTGGGGCGATGGAGGCACCCGGGCGGAGGCTGTTTCGGACATGGGGCCAGCATGCGCCCCGCCCTTGCAGACATCCATCACTCGCGCACACTAGGCGCCGCGCGACGCGGCCGGCGCAGAGTCCGTGATGGTGCGGCGTGTAAGCGCTACAGGTCCACCACCAGGGTGGCGCCCGGCTGTTCCGTGCGCGAGCAGCACAGGACCACGCGCTGCTCGCGCTCGCGGCGGCTGAGCACAAAGTCGCGGTGCTGCACCGCACCCGAGCGAGCGGCGTCGAACGGCACGGCACAGACACCGCAGAGACCGTCGCTGCATTTGGTGTCCAGCGCGATGCCGGCCTCGGCCAGGACGTCGGTGGCGCGACGGTCGGCGGGAATGTCCAGCCTGCGGCCGGTGCGGGCGAACTCCAGCACGAAGGGGTGGTTCTCCCAGGCGTCGGCGTCCGGCACGCTGAAGTACTCGCGGTGCAGCGCGTCGTCGGGCCAGTGCCGCCGGGTTGCGGCCTCGAACACGCCGTCCATGTAGCGCGGGGCGCCGCAGGTGTAGAGGTGGAAGCCCGGCTCGAAGGCGGGGATGAGCGCGGCGAGGTCGGCGCGGCCGCCTTCGTCCTTGATGTGCAGGCGCACGCGATCGCGCCACGGCACTTGCGCCAGGTCGGCCAGAAAACCCGCGGTTTGGCGACTGGCCGCGCTGTAGTGGAGGTCGAACGAGCGTCCCAGGGCATGCAGCCGGTGCGCCATGGCGATCATCGGCGTGACGCCGATGCCACCGGCCAGCAGCAGCGAATGGCGGGCGTCCTCGTGCAGCGGAAAGTGGTTGGCCGGCCGGCTGATGAAGACCTTGCGGCCTTCGCGGAACGCGCGGTGCATCAGCGCCGAACCGCCCCGGCCTTGCGCTTCGCGCAGCACGCCGAGCACGTAGCGGCTGCGGTCCGCGGGGTCGCCCGCCAGGCTGTAGGCGCGCTGGTACTCGGGCGCGATGACCACGTCGACGTGGGCTCCAGCCTCGAAGGCCGGCAGCTCACCGCCATCGACCGCGGTGAACTCATACTTCGCCACGTCCTGCGCCATGTCTTCGCGCCGCCTGAGCAACACCGGGAACACCGGCGGTTCGCCCTCGGGCAGCTGGAACGGTGGCGCCAGCCCTTCGGTGTCGCCCACCGCCACGCGGTCCTTGTACTGCTGCGGCGTGAGCAGCGTGCGGTAGCGTTCGATGCCTTCGTCGCGGTTGACCGGGAACGGCACCGGGTACGGTGGCGGCATACGGTCGGCCGGGTACACGGCGAGCGTCTGCTCTTCGTAGCGCAGCTTCAGGCCGGTCTGCAGGCCGCGCCGGTTGGTTTGCGCCGCGCGCACGTAGCCGCCGGTGGTGCGATCGAGTTCCACGTCCCACCACCAGGTCTTCACCGGGTTGATCGCGCCCCGGCCCAGCTTGTCGTCCAGCGCCGCCAGAGCGGGCGCGGCGGCCGGCAGCTTCATGGCCACCTGCCGCCACAGTCCGTCGGCCAGCAGGCCTTCCAGGTTCCAGGGGCAGGTCTTCATGCAGCGCCCGCACATGCCGCCGGCGGCGTTGGTGATGCGGTAGCGCGCGCACTTCTCGGCGTCGCTCTTCCAGATTTCGTAGCCGTTGTACATGAGCTTGGGCCCGGCCGTGATGGCGCCCGAGGGGCACTCGCGCGCGCACTTGTTGCAGCTCTCGCAGAAGCGCTGCAGCCCGAAATCGATCGGGCGGTCGTGCGCCATCGGCAGGTCGGTGGTGACCGTGCCGCTCTTGAGGCGCGGGCCGAGGAAGGGATTGAGGATGACCTCGCCAATGCGGCTGACCTCGCCCAGGCCCGAGAGCAGGAGCAGCGGGGGCTGCAGCACGTCGCCGTCGAGCACCGAGTGCACGCGCGCCGAATAGCCCAGGCGGCGGATCTGCTCGCCGATGATGCCGCCCAGCATCGAAAAGCGCAGGTAGGCACGCATGCTCTGCGCCACCGAAATCCAGTCGTCGCCGCTGGCGCCTTCCATGGTCTCGTGGCCCTGGTCGAGCAGCAGGTTGACCGCGTTGGCGTGGTAGGCCTGCAGGGCGTTGCCGCCCGCGTCGTGCGAGTAGTACGCCCAGGCCGGCACGCCGCACAGGCCAACCGCATCGACACCCAGGTAATAGGCGGTGGCCTTGAGGTTGTCGGCGTTGCGCTGCGGGTCGGCGGTGCTGGCCGCCACCGGCCCGCGCGCCTCGCCGAACTGCAGCAGCAGCAGCGCCCCGAGCGCGCGCCGCGCGCAGGCGCCGATGGGGCTCTTCATCACGTAGTGCGCGTTCTTCGCGCCCTCCTGCACCGGCTTGCCCAGGTCGCCGAACAGCGCACGTGCGAAGAAGTCTGCCCGCTTGGGAAAGCGCGGCACACGCGCATGGTCGATGAAGGTGGTGGGCTCGTCCTGGCGCTTGAGCGTCTCGAACGGGTAAGCGCCCTGGCGGAATTCGCGCCGGGCGAAGGCTTCGCGGTTGAAGGCGTTCTTGAGCGTGCCCTTGCCCAGCCACCAGGCCGGCCCGTGCGAAAGGCCACGTTGTTGCCGCGGGCTCAGCGCCCTGTCGGCGGCCATCGCGAAATCGGTGGTGACCGCGGCCAGGCCGAATCGACGGCCCAGGAAAGGGTTGGAACCGTCGGGCAGCGTCAGGCCACTGGCCCGCGCCAGGTGGCCCAGGTCGACATCGCTGCAGGTCGCCGTGTGCGCGCGCCCCTCGTACCCCAGCATGCGCAGGTAGGTCGAAAGCAGCACCGCGGTCTGCGCCGTGAGCACCGCCGCGCGCTGCGGCTGCGCGTCGTGGATCCAGTCGCAGCCGGGCTCGCCGGCGCGCGGGTCGCGCGGAAACTCCACCAGGATCACGATGGCGTGCGTGTGCGCGTCGATCGGGCCATGCACCTTGCGCGCCGAGTCCAGAACGTCGGCCAGGATCATGTCCATGCCGGCGGCAAAACTCTTGGGCTGCGAGGCTTCGAGTTCGGCCCCGAGCGCCTGCACGCCCGGGTTGCGAATGGGTGTGGGCAACAGGGCCCCGCGCGGCAGGGCGCAGATGCCCATCATTGACGCGTCGAAGTAATAGCCCGCGGCCTTGAGGTGCTGGGCGCGCTCGTCCAGCCCGGCTGGCACCTCGCCGCGACACGGGTTGACGGCGCCGTCGCGCACCAGGTCGAACATGGTGATGAAGCGCCGCATCGCGTGCTTGATCGATTCGGGGTCGGCATCGTCAAACGACAGCGCCGCCATCGGGGCGCCCCCCGCCCACTCGGGGGAGGCATCCTGCCGCGTGAGGCGCTCCAGCGGATAAGGGCCGAGGTGGACGGGGCGGTCGCGGTAGGAGAAGAGGCGCATGCGGCAGGGAGGAACAAGGAAAGGACGCTGCACTCTAGGTGTCGGCCGCGGCTTTGGGAACCGGGGAGCGGCTAGACTGATTGCCAAACGTGATCACCCAGCGCTCCCCGCCATGACCCTGCAACAGCTGCGCGCCTTTCTCGCCGTCGTCGAACACGGCAGCTTTCGCGCGGCCGCGCGCGCCCTGGCGCTGTCGCAAGCCGGACTGACGCAGCGTGTGCAGGAGCTGGAGAACGGGCTCGGGCGCGTGCTGTTGCTGCGCTCGGCGCGCGGCGTGTGCCTGACCGGCGCGGGGCAGCGCCTGCGCGAGCGCGCCCTGCTGATCGAGGCCGAAGCCCGGCTGGCGCAAGAAGACCCGCCCGAGGATGGCGCGGACGAGGGCAGCCTGCGCATCGGCGTGGGGCCCACGCCCACCGCCCTGCTGCTGCCTCGCGTCGTGCCGGATTTCCATGTCCGCTTCCCGGGCGTGCGCCTGCGCCTCATGCCCGGCTTGCACGAGCGGCTGCGCCCGGCCTTGTTGCAGGGTTCGCTCGATCTGGCCCTGATGGCCACGCCCGACGACGTCTCATGGCCCGGACTGCGCCGCACTCCGCTGTTTCGCAGCACGCTCACCGTCGTCTCTCGCGAGGGTCATCCGCTCGCCGGCGCGCGGCAACTCGAGCAGTTGCAGGACGCGGAGTGGATTCTGATGGGTTCGCCCGGTGGCCCCGGGGGGACCGCCGTGCGCCTGTTCACCGACCATGGCCTGCCCACGCCGCGCGTGGCGGCCACCTGCGAAAGCTTCACCGAAGTGGCCGCGCTGCTCAGCCGCACCGACTGGCTGGCCTTGCTGCCGATCGACATCGTGCGCAGCGGCCTGATCGGCCCACGCGTGACACCCATCGACATTGCCCAGAAGGCGCATCAGTACGAAAACTGCCTGGTGCAGCGCGAGGGAACCCCGGTCACACCGGCGGCAGCGGCGTTCGCGACCATGTGCCAGTCGTGGTCGCGGGTGGTCGTGCGCACCGGCTGACGCTTTTCCGCGCGTTCAGCGGCAGCGGGATCACGGGTTCCGCCCGGTGCGGGCAGCACCAGGCGAAGTGCCTGGCTGTCCATCGGCCTCTCCCCCGAGGAAACACCGCTCTACGGCCACGCGCCTGCGGCCTGCACCTCAAGAGCGACACCAAAGTCCGGGCGGCCGCACTCACGCACGGCTGATGGCATTTCCGCCACCCGCGCGACGCCCCGCCAGGGCGACCCCTTCTTGCTGAACCACCATGAAAGAACAATTCATCAAAATCGCGACCGACTTCGCCACCAAGGCCAAACTGGACGCCAAGTTCGTCATCGACGGAGGCGCATTCGACGCCAACGGCACCCTGTGCTCCATCCTGTTCGACGAGAACATCAACCCCAACGAGTGCTTTCTCTACTGCGACATGGGGTCCGTGCCGGGCCAGGGTGCCGAATCCGCCCTGCGCAACCTGCTCGCGCAGAACTACGACGCGTACGCGGTCGCGGCGGCGCGCTTCAGCGTCTCACCGGCCAACGGTCACGCCATATACACGGTGGCCATTGATCTCGCTCACGCCACGGGCGACACGCTGCTCAACGAAATCAAGGGGGCCACCGAACTGGGAGACGAGTGGCGAAAGTCGAGCTTCGCAAACGTCCAGATGAGCGGCCCCAAGCTTTGACCGGAGGACCATGACATGGAAATCAATCTCCAGCTGAAGGCCTCCAAGGAAAAGGCGCCCAGCGCCGTCGTTCCGCGCACCAAGAAACTGATGAAAGTGGCGGACGTGCACTTTCACCCGACCAACTACGCCCAGCAAGGGACGGACCCAGCCCTGCTCATCGCAACGATGGACGCCCTGAAGATCCAGTACACCACGCTGTGCCCGATCCCGACCAACGTGCTGGCCTGTGGTTGCGGCCACGACGACCACAGCTACAGCCCGGCAATGGGGCACCCCACCAACCAGGCCAACTACTACATCAGCAACGAAGTGATTCGCTTCAACCGCACGGAGGTGACGCGCGAAGAGTACGAAGAAAACATCCGCAAGGACGCACCCCTGGCCTACAACCAGGGAGTGGATGGCGACACGGCGACACGGTACAACCAGCTCAACCCCGAACAAAAGGATCGCTTCGATCCGATGATGACCGGCCTGGTGCTCGGCGACTTGCGGTGTTCTGAAGATCTGATTCGCAAGCTCAGCAACTATCGCGGTGTGTTCACAGGCGTTGGCGAGATCACTGTTCAAAAAGAATGGGTTGAACAGAAGGTGCCCGCCGTGCATCAGGCCAATCTGAGTGACAGGTCCGATGGTCTCAAGCATCTGATGCAGACCTGCGGTGTGATCCGGATGCCGGTGGTGCTGCATTGCGACGTCGACGTGATCACGTTTGATCGTCGAAAAGGCGAACCGCCCAAGTACTTCCAGCCCATCAAGGCGTTTCTGGCAGATCCGATGTGCAAGGACACGGTCATCATCTGGGCCCACGCGGGTGGCCTGGGCAAGTACTCCGCGATCAGCGAAGGCCACCTCGACCGGCTGCGTGAAATTTTGACGTCACCCGCCCACAAACACGTGTATTTCGACATTTCATGGGACACGGTGGCCAAGCAGTTGCAGCGCACCGACCAGAAGGACGCCAACAACAACCCCAAGATGGTGGCAGAACTCGTCAAGCTGCTGAGCGATTTCCCCGACCGTTTTCTCTTCGGCTCAGACTCCCTCAGCCCCAACACGCTCGCGTCGTGGTCGGCCACCGCCGACCTGTACAACGAAGTGTTCAACACCTTGTCCAAGGACGCCAGCAAAAGCATCCGCTACGGCAACTACCAACGGCTGCTCGTGGGTGCCCGTCAGGAGATCCGGAGTTACGAGAAGCATTGCATCGACTTCGCGATGGTGCTGATCGACATGCGGCAGGATCGGCAACGGGACGGCTTTCCGGACGACGTCAAGGCCGCCGTCCTGGAGGCGGCGCAGGACGGCATCAACGTGGGGTTGGCTCTGCGCGAGCTGGAACTGCGCAAGACGCCGTTGACGCCCACCACAGTGGCGCTCCAGAAGAAGCTGGTCGCACCCGACCAGTTGCGCCTGATCGCCACGAGCATCATCGACAAATCCAAGCCGATGCCCTGGGACCAGAACAAGACCTTCTTCAACAACTACCTGGCGCCTTACAGAAACCGCATGAAATCCAGCACGACAGCGAAGCTGTAACCCGCTACTAGCCCTCAGGGGGCGACATCGCAAAGAAAAAGGCCTCGCTGGCAAAACCAGCGAGGCCTTTACTACCTGGTGGGCGGTGCAGGGTTCGAACCTGCGACCCCTGCCGTGTGAAGGCAGTGCTCTACCACTGAGCTAACCGCCCGATTGATCTGGCCGATCTCTCGGAAGCCTCAGATTATAGCCAGATTTTGATGAACCTCAGACTGCCTGCAGCGCGCGCCACACGGTCTTGCCCTTGCTCGCCTTGTCCAGGTCCGCCAGCACGCCCTCGTGCGCCTGGGCTTCCTGTTCGTTCGCGCGCAGCACCGGCAGCTCGAAGCGGCTGAGGTCGATGGCTTCGAGCTGACCGTTTTCGCCGGGTGTCTCGCCCAGGTCCATGAGCAGCGCGTCCTGGCCTCGCGTCATGTTGATGTACACATCGGCCAGCAGCTCGGCGTCGAGCAAGGCGCCGTGCAGCGTGCGGCCCGAGTTGTCCACGCCCAGGCGGTCGCACAGGGCATCGAGGCCGTTGCGCTTGCCCGGGAACATTTCCTTGGCCATTACCAGGCTGTCGGTCACCTGGCCGATCACGGTCTTGATGGAGGCGCGTCCCAACCGCTCCAGTTCCTTGTTGAGGAAACCGATGTCGAAGGGCGCGTTGTGGATGATCAGCTCGGCGTCGCGCAGGTAGTCGAGCAGTTCGTCGACGATGGCCGAAAACTTGGGCTTGTCGCGCAGGAACTCGTTGCTGATGCCGTGCACCTTGAGCGCGTCCTCATGGCTGTCGCGCTCGGGGTTGATGTAGAAGTGCAGGTTGTTGCCGGTGAGCTTGCGGTTGAGCAGCTCGACGCAGCCGATCTCGATGATGCGGTCGCCGTTCTCGGCCGAAAGGCCGGTGGTTTCGGTGTCAAGGACGATCTGGCGCATCAATGACTTTCCTTGGCGTGGTTGATCGAGTACTTCGGTATCTCGACCGTCACGTCCGTCTGCGCCAGGATGGCCTGGCACGACAGGCGCGAGTTCGGCTCCAGGCCCCAGGCGCGGTCCAGCAGGTCTTCTTCGGTTTCGTCGAGTTCGTTCAGGCTGTTGAAGCCCTCGCGCACGATCACGTGGCAGGTGGTGCAGGCGGCGCTCATGTCGCAGGCGTGTTCGATGTTGATCCGGTTGTCGAGCAGGGCTTCGCAGATCGAGGTGCCCGAGGGCGCGGTAACGCTCGCGCCCTGGGGACAGTATTCGGGATGGGGCAGGATCTTGATCGTGGGCATGGGGAGCGTTTTCAGACTTCTTCGAGTTTCTTGCCGGACAGGGCCTGCTGGATGCCGCGGTTCATGCGCAGCGCCGCGAAGGGTTCGGTGGACTTGGCGAGTTCGCTGGTGGCCTCCACGATCGCGTTGGCGTCCTCGCCGGTGGCCGTGGTCGCGAGCGCGGTCATCAGCGCATCGATCTGCTCGCGTTCCGCGGGCTGAAGCAGGTCGGCGTCGGCGGCCAGCGCGGTGCGCGTGGCGGCGATCATGCGGTCGGCATCCACCCGCGCCTCGACCAGGGCGCGCGACTGGATGTCCTGCTGCGCAGTGGCAAAGCTGTCCTGCAGCATGGCGGCGATCTGCTCATCGGACAGGCCATAGGCGGGCTTGACGTCCACCCGCGCTTCCACCCCGCTGCCCTGCTCCTTCGCGCTCACGGACAACAGGCCATCGGCGTCCACGGTGAAGGTCACGCGGATGCGCGCGGCGCCAGCCACCATGGGCGGGATGCCACGCAGTTCGAATCGGGCCAGGCTGCGGCAGTCGGCCACCAGATCGCGCTCCCCCTGCACCACATGCAAGGCCAGCGCGGTCTGGCCGTCCTGGTAGGTGGTGAAGTCCTGCGCGCGCGCGGTCGGGATGGCGCTGTTGCGCGGCACGATGCGCTCGACCAGGCCTCCCATGGTCTCGATGCCCAAGGACAGCGGGATCACGTCGAGCAGCAGCAGATCGCCGTCGCGGCTGTTGCCGGCCAGGGCATTGGCCTGGATGGCCGCGCCCAGCGCCACCACCTCGTCGGGGTTGAGGTTGGTCAACGGCTCCTGGCCGAAGAATTCGCCCACGGTGCGGCGGATCACCGGCATGCGCGTCGAGCCGCCAACCATGACCACGCCTTGGACCTCGTCCTTGCCCACACCCGCATCGCGCAGGACCTTGCGCACCGCAGCCATGGTGCGCGCGGTGAGCGCGGCGGTGCAGCTTTCGAAATCAGCGGGCGTGACGACCTGCTCGACGGGTTGACCGTCCACGCTGGCACGGAAGGTCTCGCTGCCTGCCGACGAAAGGGCTTCCTTCACGCGCCGGGCTTCGGCGTGCACCGCAGCGCGTTCCGAGGCGTTGAGCGTGGTACCCACGCCTTGTTGCGCCAGCACCCAGGCGGCCAGCGCCTGGTCGTAGTCGTCGCCGCCCAGGGCCGAGTCGCCGCCGGTGGCCATCACCTCGAACACGCCTTTCGTGAGGCGTAGGATGGAAATGTCGAAGGTGCCGCCGCCCAGGTCGTAGATGGCGTAGACGCCTTCCGACCCGTTGTCCAGACCATAGGCAATGGCCGCGGCCGTGGGTTCGTTGATCAGGCGCAGCACATGGATGCCCGCGAGTTGCGCGGCGTCCTTGGTGGCCTGGCGCTGAGCGTCGTCGAAGTAGGCGGGCACGGTGATGACGGCGCCATACAGGTCGTCGTCGAAGCTGTCTTCGGCGCGGAAGCGCAGTGTGGCCAGGATCTCTGCGCTGACCTCCATCGGCGTCTTGCGGCCGGCGACCGTGTCGATGACGGCCATGCCGTCCTGTTCAACCACCCCGTAGGCCAGCTTGTCCACGTCGGCGACCTGGGCCCGACTGCGCCCCATGAGGCGCTTGACCGAACTCACCGTGTTGGCCGGGTCTTGCACCTGCGCCGCGAGCGCTTCAAAACCGATCTGGCGGCCGGAGCCCCCTTGCGCGGGATCCAGATAGCGCACGACGCTGGGCAGAATCACGCGGCCATCGGCCGCCGGCAGACACTCGGAGACGCCGTGGCGCACTGCTGCGACCAGCGAATGCGTGGTGCCCAGGTCGATGCCCACGGCAACGCGCCGCTGGTGCGGATCAAGGGACTGGCCGGGTTCGGAAATCTGCAGGAGCGCCATGGGTCAACGATCAAATCTTTGCGGGGAACGGGCTATTGTCCCAGCAGATCGATCCGGTTCTCCACGTCGCTCGCAAAGCGCTCAACGAACATAAGGGCTCTGACCTGCTGCGCCAGCGCAGGCCAGTCGCGCTGCTCGTCCGCGGTGGTCTGCAGGCCTTGCAGCATCGCGCGCCGTGCGGCGGCCACCTCATCGGCCATGCGCTCCAGATCGGCCAGGCCATCGGCCTCTTCCAGCTCTTCGCGCCATTGCATCTGCTGCATCAGGAAGGCCTTGGGCATGGCGGTGTTGTTCTCGGCCTCGATCGCCGCGCCATGGAGCTCGCACAGGTACGCCGCGCGCTTGAGGGGGTCTTTCAGCCGCTGGTAGGCCTCGTTGATGCGCACCGACCACTGCATGGCCTGGCGCTGGGCCTGTGCGTCGGCGGTCGCGAAGCGGTCGGGGTGGGCCTCGCGCTGCAGGTCTTTCCAGCGTTGGTCAAGTGCGGCGCGGTCCACGGCGAACCGGGGGTTCAGGCCGAAGATGTCGAAGTCGGTCGATTGCAGGTTCAGGCTCATGTAAATCAAAGGCCGCCGGCACTGGAGAGCACGGGCGGCCTGGTGGGTGAACGCAGGGGCATCAGATCCTGAAGCTCTCGCCGCAACCGCAACGGTCGCGCTCGTTCGGGTTGTTGAAGCGGAAGCCCTCGTTGAGGCCCTCGCGCACGAAGTCGAGCTGCGTACCGTCGATGTAGGCCAGGCTTTTGGGGTCGACCAGCACCTTCACGCCGTTGTCCTCGAAGACCACGTCTTCCGGCGCAATTTCGTCGGCGTACTCCAGCTTGTAGGCCATGCCGGAGCAACCCGTGGTCTTGACGCCCAGGCGCACGCCCACACCCTTGCCTCGCTTGGCAATGTAGCGGTTGACGTGCCGAGCCGCGGCTTCTGAGATCGAGATGGCCATCGGAATCAGTTCACGTGTTTCTTGCGGTAGTCGTCGACCGCAGCCTTGATGGCATCCTCGGCCAGGATCGAGCAGTGGATCTTCACCGGCGGCAAGGCCAGTTCTTCGGCGATCTGGCTGTTCTTGAGTGCGGCGGCCTGGTCCAGCGTCTTGCCCTTGACCCATTCGGTCACCAGCGAGGACGAAGCAATTGCCGAGCCGCAGCCGTAGGTCTTGAAGCGCGCATCCTCGATCACGCCCGTGGTGGGGTTGACCTTGATCTGCAGCTTCATCACGTCGCCGCAGGCCGGTGCGCCCACCATGCCGGTGCCCACCGAGTCGTCGCCCTTTTCAAAGGAGCCGACGTTGCGCGGGTTTTCGTAGTGGTCAACCACTTTTTCAGAATAGGCCATGGTGTTTCTCCTTCAATGTGCTGACCACTGGATGGTGGACAGGTCAATTCCGTCTTTGAACATTTCCCACAGAGGGGACAGCTCGCGCAGCTTGGCCACGTTGTCCTTGATGGTGGCGATCGCGTAGTCGATTTCTTCCTCGGTCGTCCAGCGGCCGATGGTCATGCGCAGGCTGCTGTGCGCAAGTTCGTCGCTGCGGCCCAGGGCACGCAGCACATAGCTGGGCTCCAGACTGGCCGAGGTGCAGGCCGAACCCGACGACACCGCCAGGCCCTTGATTCCCATGATGAGCGACTCGCCCTCGACGTAGTTGAAGCTCATGTTGAGGTTGTGCGGCACGCGCTGTGTCTCGTGGCCGTTGATGAACACCTCTTCCACGTCCTTGAGGCCGGCGACCATGCGGTCGTGCAGGGCCTTGATGCGCAGGTTTTCTTCGTGCATTTCGGCCTTGGCGATGCGGTAGGCCTCGCCCATGCCGACGATCTGGTGCGTGGGCAGGGTGCCCGAGCGCATGCCACGCTCATGGCCACCGCCGTGCATCTGCGCCTCGATGCGCACCCGCGGCTTGCGCCGCACATACAACGCACCGATGCCCTTGGGCCCGTAGGTCTTGTGCGACGTCAGGCTCATCAGATCGACCGGCAGCGCCTGCAGGTCGATGTCGACACGACCTGTGGCCTGCGCGGCGTCGACGTGGAAGATCACCCCTTTTTCGCGGCAGATGGCGCCGATGGCGGCGATGTCCTGAATCACGCCGATCTCGTTGTTCACGAACATGACCGAGGCCAGGATGGTGTCGGGCCGGATCGCGGCCTTGAAGACCTCCAGATCAACCAGACCATCGGCCTGCACGTCGAGGTAGGTGACTTCAAAGCCCTGGCGCTCCAGTTCCCGCATGGTGTCGAGCACGGCCTTGTGCTCGGTCTTGACGGTGATGAGGTGCTTGCCCTTGGACTTGTAGAACTGCGCAGCACCTTTGAGGGCGAGGTTGTTGGACTCGGTGGCGCCACTGGTCCAGACGATCTCGCGCGGGTCCGCACCAATCAGGGCGGCGACCTGCTCGCGGGCGGTCTCCACGGCTTTCTCCGCTTCCCAGCCCCAGGCGTGGCTGCGCGAGGCCGGGTTGCCGAAGTGTTCACGCAACCAGGGAATCATGGCGTCCACCACCCGCGGGTCGCATGGGTTGGTGGCGCTGTAGTCCATGTAGATGGGAAAGTGCGGAGTGCTCATGGATGAACGTTCGTGGGCTTGTGTGTGGAAAGCGGCAACAGCGGGGTCGCATGCCCCGGTCAGGCCGGCGTCATTTCGTGAACGAGGCGCCTCCGAGGGCAAAGACCGAATTGGGCGCGTTCACGCGGATCGGCTTGACCACCGGCGCGCTGGAGATGGCGCGCTTGATCATGGGCGCGTTTTCAACGACCACCCCCTTGGCGAGCTGTTCGTCCACCAGCGACTGCAGGGACACCGAGTCCAGGAAGTCGACCATGCGGGCGTTGAGCTGGGCCCAGAGTTCGTGGGTCATGCAGCGGTGGCCTTCGCCCAGGCAGTTTTCCTTGCCGCCGCACTGGGTGGCGTCGATCGGTTCGTCCACCGAGACGATGATGTCGGCCACCGTGATCTCGGCCGCCTTGCGACCCAGCGTGTAGCCGCCACCCGGGCCGCGGGTGGATTCGACCAGCTCGTGGCGGCGCAGCTTGCCGAACAGCTGCTCCAGGTAGGACAGGGAAATCTGCTGGCGCTGGCTGATGGCCGCGAGCGTGACGGGACCGTTGTTCTGGCGCAGGGCCAGATCGATCATGGCGGTGACCGCAAAGCGGCCCTTGGTCGTGAGGCGCATCTCAAGCTCCTTGAAGTGTTGGCTTGACTGTCGTGGCATGGTCCAGCGGGCAGCGAACCCCTTGAACCCCCTTCTCCACCCACCCCGATCCGTTGCGGATCTGTTTGTCGAAGGCTTTCCCGACTGTTTTCGTCGAGTATACCCGAATCCCCAGTGATTTGCTCGGCATCTTGCTGGTTTACCCTGCCCTCCCCTGCAGGGTATCGCCCAGGCCGCCCCTGTCAGGCCAGGCTGTCGGCACCGGGCGCCCCGAACAACTGGGCCTTGAGCCGGGCCAGTTGGTCGCGCACGCTGGCGGCTTTCTCGAACTCCAGGTTGCGCGCATGTTCCAGCATGAGTTTTTCCAGCCGCTTGATCTCGCGCGCCACGTCTTTCTCGCTCATGTCCTCGATGCTGGCGCGGTGCGCGCTCTCGGCGGCCAGGCGGTCGGCTTCCCTGCCCGCCTTCTCGCTGTAGACGCCGTCGATCAGGTCCTTGATGCGCTTGTTGATGCTGCGCGGCTCGATGCCCATGGCCTGGTTGTACGCCATCTGCTTGTCGCGCCGGCGCTGGGTTTCGTCCATGGCCCGCTTCATCGAATCGGTGATCCGGTCGGCATAGAGGATCGCCTTGCCACCCAGGTTGCGCGCGGCGCGTCCGATCGTCTGGATCAGGCTGCGCTCGGAACGCAGGAAGCCTTCCTTGTCGGCGTCCAGGATGGCCACCAGCGAGACCTCGGGAATGTCCAGGCCCTCGCGCAGCAGGTTGATGCCCACCAGCACATCGAACGTGCCCAGGCGCAGGTCGCGGATGATCTCGACCCGCTCGACCGTGTCCACGTCGCTGTGCAGGTAGCGCACCTTCACGCCGTTCTCGGTGAGGTAGTCGGTGAGCTGCTCGGCCATGCGCTTGGTCAGCGTCGTGATCAGCACGCGCTCGTTCTTCTCGACGCGGACGCGGATTTCCTGCAGCACGTCGTCCACCTGGTGGATCGCGGGACGCACCTCCAGTTCGGGGTCAACCAGACCAGTGGGCCGCACCAGCTGTTCCACCACCTGGCCCGCGTGGGTCTTCTCGTAATCGGCTGGCGTGGCCGAGACGAACACCACCTGGCGCATGCGCTGCTCGAATTCCTCCAGCTTCAGCGGCCGGTTGTCCAGCGCGCTGGGCAGGCGGAATCCGTACTCCACCAGCGTGGTCTTGCGCGCGCGGTCGCCGTTGTACATGCCGCCGAACTGACCCATCAGCACGTGGCTCTCGTCCAGGAACATCACCGCGTCCTTCGGCAGGTAATCGGTTAGGGTGGACGGTGGCTCGCCGGGTGCGCTGCCGGCCAGGTGACGCGAGTAGTTCTCGATGCCCTTGCAGTGGCCGACTTCGCTGAGCATTTCCAGGTCGAAGCGGGTGCGTTGCTCCAGCCGCTGCGCCTCCACCAGTTTGCCCGCGCTCACCAGTTCCTTGAGCCGGTCGGACAGCTCCAGCTTGATCGCCTCCACCGCCTGCAGCACCTGCTCGCGCGGCGTCACGTAGTGGCTGCTGGGGTAGACGGTGAAGCGCGGAATTTTCTGGCGCACCTTGCCGGTAAGCGGGTCGAACAGCTGCAGTGTCTCGACCTCGTCGTCGAAGAGTTCGATGCGGATCGCCATCTCCGAGTGCTCGGCGGGAAATACGTCGATGGTGTCGCCGCGCACGCGGAACTTGCCGCGCGAGAAGTCCTGCTCGTTGCGCGCGTACTGCATGCGCACCAGCTGGGCGATCAAGTCGCGCTGGCCGATCTTGTCGCCGGTGCGCAGGGTCATCACCATCTGGTGGTAGCTCTCGGGCTTGCCGATGCCGTAGATGGCCGAGACCGTGGCCACAATCACCACGTCGCGCCGCTCCAGGATGCTCTTGGTGCAGCTCAACCGCATCTGCTCGATGTGCTCGTTGATCGCGCTGTCCTTCTCGATGAACAGGTCGCGCTGCGGCACGTAGGCCTCGGGCTGGTAATAGTCGTAGTAGCTGACGAAGTACTCGACCGCGTTCTTGGGGAAGAACTCGCGGAACTCGCTGTAGAGCTGCGCGGCCAGCGTCTTGTTGGGCGCGAACACGATGGCCGGGCGGCCCAGCCGCGCGATCACGTTGGCCATGGTGAAGGTCTTGCCCGAGCCGGTCACGCCCAGCAGGGTCTGGAACACCTCGCCGTCGTTGATGCCCTCCACCAGTTGGCGGATCGCCTCGGGCTGGTCGCCCGCGGGCGGATACGGCAGGAACAGCTCGAATGGCGAGCCAGGGAACTTGAGGAACTCGCCCTCAATGGGCGCGACGCCCCCCTCTTCAATTTTCGGATTTTTCGGCGTCGGGGGCAGGGTCGTCTGGGGCATCGGACGATTGTGCCGGATGGTCGCGGACAGCATCGGCCCTCGGTCTGCGCACTCCGGGTTTGGCCAGGATTTCCACGTAGGCCTGCGCGCCACCCTCCTTTGCCAGCGCGTCGAGCTGACCGATCAGCGCCGAGAGGTGCACCACCTCGGCCGCCTCCTTCGTCGCGCCGAGGCGGCAGTCGAAGTCCAGGTAGTCGACCCCCTCGGGCAGATCGCGGCGGCGCTCGCGCTTGAGGTACTTGCGGATCTCGTGTTTCACGGCCTCGAGCACGCGGTCGCGGTGGCGGCCTTCCTGGGTCAGGGCAAAGGTTTTTCTCATGGGGAGCGGGCGCGTGGACGGCGTGAAGTCGGGGAATGAAGGGCGCGATTATGCGCGCCGGGGTATCCTCGGCCGCTCATGACCGCGCGCGAACACCGCCCCACGCCCGACAAGGACGAGATCGCCCTGCTCGAACCCTTCGAGCGCCTTGGGCTGGACCGCATCTCGCTCGTGAGCACCGCGGCGCAGGCCCGCGAGGCCTGCGCGGCGCTGATCGAGCACACAGTGTGGGGCTTCGACACGGAGTCCAAACCCACCTTCTTCAAGGATCAGGTGTCCGACGGGCCGCACATCGTGCAGCTGGCCACGCTGGAACGCGCCTGGGTGTTCCAGCTGCACGAGCCTGACTGCCGGGCCCAGGTGGCGGCCCTGCTCGCGCACACCGGCCACATCAAGGCCGGCTTCGGCCTGGGCGATGACACCCGGCGCATCGTGTCCAAGCTGGCGGTGCAGCCCGCCGCCGTGATGGAGCTCAACGCCGTGTTCCGCGCGCGCGGCTACCGCAAGGACATGGGCGTGAAGGGCGCGGTGGCCGTGCTGTTCAACCGGCGCTTCATCAAGTCAAAGAAAGCTGCCACCTCGAACTGGGCCAACCCCCATCTGAACGAAGCGCAACTCGTCTACGCCGCCAACGACGCCTGGGCTGCGGTGCGGGTGTACCACGCCCTCGGGCTGGACTGAAGGCAGCGCCCCCGCTCAGCGCGCACGCCGCAAGGGGGCGAGCAGCTCGCCCAGGCCGTTGTGGTCGATTTCGTGCATCAGCGCCAGCAGGCGGCCGATCTCGCCGGGGGGAAAACCTTCGCGCGCAAACCAGTTGAGGTAGTTGCCGGGCAGGTCGGCGATGGGTCGGCCCTTGTATTTGCCATAGGGCATTTCCATCGTGAGCAGGCGTTCGAGGTCTTCGGGTTTCATGGGAAGGGCGTGTTCACACCGCCGTCGAAGCGCGTGCCCTGCTCGAGCAGCCATTCGCAAAAGGTCTTGACCACGGGATCGTGCTGGCGTTCCGCGCGCGTGATGACGAAGTAGCCCGGCGTGCCCAGCACCATGTCCCCGAATGGCGCCACCAGCTGCCCCGACGCAAGATCGGGTGCGACCAGCGGCGAGTAGCCCATGGCCACGCCGATACCGTCGATGGCCGCCTGCAGGCAGAAGTACAAATGCTCCAGTTCCAGCGATTGCGCCGGCACCACACGGCTGTGGTGCGCGATGGCGAGCCAGTCGTCCCAGGCTGTGCGCCGCGCGGGGCAATGCAGGATGGTGTGCCGCGCCAGATCGGCGATGCGCGCGAGCGGCACGCGCTCGATGAGCGACGGCGCGCACACGGGAAACGCCGTCTCCGACAGCACACGCACCTTGTGCAGGCCCGTGACCTCGTGCGGCTCACGGCGGATCACCACGTCGACGTTGGCGGGAAGACGACTCATCGGCTCCAAGCCTGTGGAGATTTGTACCTCGATGTGCGGGTACAGCGCGCGGAACTGCGCCAGGCGCGGGAACAGCCAACGCATGGTGAACGTGGGCAGCGCGTTCACGCGCAGCACCTCGTGCGCGCTGATGCGGCGCGAGGCGGACGCGATGGCCGCCAGCGCCGGGCTGATCGAATCCAGGTACAGCCGCCCCTGGTCGGTCAGCGCCACCGATTTGCCCAGGCGCAGGAACAACGGTACGCCCAGCCAGCCTTCGAGCGCTTTGATCTGGTGGCTCACCGCGCCGTGGGTCACGGACAGCTCGTCCGCCGCCTTTGAGAAGCTGAGCAGCCGGCCCGTGGCCTCAAAGGCGCGTATCGATCCCAGCGGGGGTAGGCGATGGAGCGTCATGATGTGAATTTTATTGACAGGATAGGGCAATATATATCGTTTGATTCGGTGTTTTCCTGGTGATTGAATGCAAAGCAAGCGGGGAATGGTGTAGGCCATGCCACAGTTTTGTGAAAATTCTTCAACCATAGAGAGACAACACCATGCTTTCGGGAAAACGCATCCTGGACCTGAGCTGGGTGCTCGGCGGCCCCTTTGCGGGCCAACTCCTCGCGCAGCTCGGTGCAGAGGTGATCAAGGTGGAGGCGCTGGAAGGCGACTTCGCGCGCCGCGTGCCGCCGGTATCCGGCACCCAGGACTCGCCCTTCTTCCTCTCCGTCAACCGGGGCAAGCGCAGCATCGCTCTGGACCTGAAATCGCCCGGTGGCAAACAGGCACTGCACGACCTCGTGCGCGAGGCCGATGCGGTGATCTACGGTTTCGCCCCCTCGGTGCCCGCGCGGCTGGGGCTTGACTTCGAAAGCCTCAGCGCCATCAACCCGCGCATCGTCGTCGCGCAGATCATCGGCCTGCACGACCAGGGGGAATGGGCCGACGCACCCGCGTTCGATCTGATGCTGCAGGCCATGTCCGGCGTGATGAGCATCACGGGTGAAGAAGGTGGCAAACCTGTGCGCGTGGGTTACCAGGTGGCCGACCTCGCAGGCGGGCTGTACCTGGCGCTGGCCACCGTGGCGGCGCTGGTCAAGGTCTCGAGCACCGGGCACGGCGAGCACGTGCAGATCTCGCTCTACGATGCCCAGATCGCCATGCTCACCTGGCAGGCCCAGGGCTTGCTTTGCGGCGGCCCGGTGCCGCGCGCCACGGGAGCGCGGCACGGGATGATCGCGCCGAGCGACACCTACCTGGCAGCCGACGGCAAGTGGATCGCCCTCGCGCCCACGGGCGAGGTGTTCTGGCGCAAGCTGTGTGAGGCGCTGGGTCACCCCACGCTGGCGGATGATCCGCGCTTTCATGACGCCGCCGCACGCATTGACAACATCGAGGCGCTGACGGCCGAGTTGGGCGCGCTGGTTGCCACGCGGCCGTCCACCGAATGGCTGGCGCTGTTTGCCCGGGCGCGTGTGCCCGCCTCCCCGGTGCTGGGTGTGGACGAGGCGCTGCGCCACCCGCTGACCCAGGCGCGCGGCATGGTGGAAGACGTGCTCCGGCCCGGCACCGATGCGTTTGTGGAGATGCTTGGCAACCCCTTCAAATACAACGGCGCACCCGTGCTGGACTACCCGCCCGCCTTGGCCGCCGACACCGCCGAGGTGCTGCAGCGCGTGGCGGGCTACGCGCCCGGACAGGTCGCCGAGCTTGCGCAGACGGGCGCCATTGGATTGACCGCGCAGGAGGCCCGCGCGTGAACGCCCTTGTCGACAAGCTGCCCGTCGAGGCCGCAGCGCTGCTCGCCGCGCTGCGTGCTTTCGCCCAGACTGAGGTCGCGCCGCTGGTCGGCACAAACCAATGGGCCGGCCCCGCCATCCGCGCCGCCTGCGCGCAAGGTCTGGCGGGCATCGAGATACCCAAGGCCCTGGGCGGCCTTGGGTTGCCCTTTGCCGCGCGCGCGGCGGCGGTCGAAGTGCTGGCGCGCGTGGATCTGGCCTTTGCCTTCGCCTTCATCAACCACCACAACGCCATCCTGCGCATCGCCGAAAGCGCCAGTGCCCAGGCGCACGAGCGCTATATCGCCCCCATGCTGCGCGGCGATCTGATCGGCTGCACCGCCATGTCGGAGGATGGCGCGGGAAGCGACTTCACCGCCATCGGCATGGCGGCGCGCAAGGTTGAGGGCGGCTGGCAGCTCACGGGCGGCAAACAGTGGATCGGCAATGCCGTGGGGGCCGAGATCGCACTGGTCTTCGCGCAGACCGATGCACAGCTCGGCCCGGCCGGCATCGCCTGCTTCATCACGCGGCTGGATACGCCCGAATGCAGGCGCGTGACCGACCAGCCGCTGGACGGGATGGCGCTGGCGGGCATCGGCGGTTTCGCACTCGACAGCAGCTTCGTGCCCGACAGCGACGTGCTCTACCCGCCTGGCCAAGGCTTCCGGCAGGCCATGGCGGGCGTGAACAAGGCGCGCGTGCACATCGCGGCCATGGCCTGCGGCTTGCTGCACAGCGCGCTGGCGCAGGCCACGGCCTATTGCAGCGCACGCACGGTGGCGGGCCAGCCGGTGCTCAACCAGCAGGGTCTGCGCTGGTCGCTGGTCGACGTATCGGTCACGCACGACGTGCTGCGCCTGCTGACCCAGCGCGCGGCGGCGCTGATCGAGGCGCGCGCTGACGAGGCGGTGGAGGCCGCAGCCACCGCCAAGCTCTACGCCGGCAACGAAAGCCTCGCCGCCGTGGGGCAGTGTGTGCAGGCACTGGGCGCGCGCGGCATGGCCGAACACCAGGGCCTCACCCGTCGCTTGCTCGCGGCCAAGGCGCTGTGCCTGGCTGATGGATCCAATGAAGTCATGCGCGAGCGACTGGGCGCGTCGCTCGTGCGCCGCTACGCGCGCGACTGGCGCAACGACACCTGCACATCCCCAACACCTTCCACGCCTTCCAGCACCGCCATGTTTCCAGCCCTCTACCTGACCCGCGCCGAAGATGGCGCGACCCGTGCCGAACTGCGCACACTCTCGCAGAGCGACCTGCCCGAAGGCGAGGTGCTTGTGCGCGTCAGCCACTCCACGCTCAACTACAAGGACGCGCTGGCCATCACCGGAAGATCGCCCGTGGTGCGCAGTTTCCCCATGGTGCCCGGCATCGACTTCGCGGGTACGGTGGAACGCAGCAGCGACCCGCGCTTCGCGCCCGGCGACGCCGTGGTGCTCAATGGCTGGGGCGCTGGCGAGACGCGCTGGGGCGGCCTGGCCGGCTACGCCACCACACGCGCCGACTGGCTGGTGCCGCTGCCAGCAGGCATGACGGCGCAGAAGGCCATGTCCATCGGCACCGCCGGCTACACGGCCATGCTCTGCGTGATGACGCTTGAAGCCCACGGCGTGCAGCCCGACGCGGGGCCGGTGCTGGTGACCGGCGCCAACGGCGGCGTGGGCAGCATCGCCATCGCACTGCTGTCGCGGTTGGGCTACATGGTGACGGCCTCCACCGGACGGCCGGAGGAGGCCGAGCACCTGCACGCGCTGGGCGCAAGCGGCATCGTGGACCGCGCCGCGCTTTCCAGCGCGGGCAAGCCACTGCAGAAGGAGAACTGGGCCGCCGCCATCGACGCGGTGGGCAGCCACACATTGGCCAATGTGCTCGCCAGCACGCGCTACGGTGGCGTGGTGGCCGCCTGCGGGCTGGCACAGGGCATGGATTTGCCCGCCACCGTGGCACCTTTCATCCTGCGTGGCGTCACGCTGGCGGGGGTGGACAGTGTCTATGCGCCGCTGGAGCGCCGTCACACCGCGTGGCAGCGGCTGGCCGCCGAACTCCCCATCGAAGTGATCGAGCGCAACACCCGCGTGATCGGCCTGGGCGACGCCCTGACCATGGCACCCCACCTGCTCGATGGGCGCGTGCGCGGACGCGTGTTGGTGGACATGAACCGATGACCACCTGCGAAGCATCCCTCGCCGCGCTTGCTCTGACGGGTGCCCATGCCAAACCCTGTGACTCTCTCCGGCATCCGCACAAGCCACTCACTTACTTTCAGAAGCCAACCCAAGGAGACAAACGAATGCAACGCAAGACTTTCACCCGAGCCCTGCTGGGCGGCGCCATCGCGGCCCTGGCACTGGGCGCCCAGGCGCAGGCCTACCCGACGAAGCCGGTGCAGCTGATCGTGCCCTTTCCTCCCGGCGGCTCGGTGGACTACGTGGCGCGCACTCTGTCGCAGAAGCTCTCGGAGCACTTGGGCCAGAGTGTCGTCATCCTCAACCGCGGAGGCGCTTCGGGCACCATCGGCACCTACGAGGCCGCGCGCGCCGCACCAGACGGCTACACGTTGCTCCTGGTGTTCGACTCGCACGCAGTCAACGCCAGCCTCTACGACGTCAAGTACGACACATTCACGTCCTTCGACTACGTGAGCTTGATCGGCACCATGCCCATGGCGCTGGTCACGTCGAAAAAGTCGGGCCTCGCCTCGCCGCAGGCGCTGCTGGCCGCCGCCCGGGCCGAGCCCGACAGGATCAACTACGGATCGTCGGGCGTGGGCGGCTCCAACCATCTGCAGCCCGTGGCCCTGGCGCGGCAGGCAGGTGTCCGGCTCACGCATGTGCCGTACCGCGGCGGCGGCCCCATGATCACCGCGCTGCTCGGCGGCGAGGTGGACATGGTCATCAGCAGTCTGCCCACGGTGATCCAGTACGCCAGAACGGGCCAGGCCAACGTGGTGGCCATCGGCACCAAAGAACGCGTACCGCAACTGCCCGACCTGCCCACCCTCGACTCCGTGGTGCCCGGCTACGTGGCCCAGTCCTGGGTGGGCATGATGGTGCCCCGCGGTGTGCCCGCGCCCGTCTTCGAACACATCCAGACCGCGCTGCGCAAGACCTTGGCCGACCCGACCGTCAAGACAAAAATGGAAAACGACGGCTTTCAGATCGTGAACAGCAGTCCCGTTGAATTCGAGGAGCGGGTGCGCAACGAATCCAAGCGCTGGGCCGGGATCATCAAGGCCGAGAACATCAAGGTCGAGTGACGGAACGCGGTGAGCCGCTTGACGCTCAGGGGGGGTGGCCTCTTCGGCTGTGACGAAACGGAACACCTGACATCAGGGAAAGCCCGATGGTGCCGCACGAGGAAGCGCGCGCCATCATGCGTCGCAGCGCGGCCGTGACCGCCGATCCCCGCCACCCGACCGAAGGACATCCGCATGAACGCCGACACCCCGCCCGCCTTGTCACACGCCAGGGGCGCCACCGAACCTGCGCTGCTGGACTTCACCATCGGTGTGGCGCTGGCACGGGCCGCCGAGCGCTGGGGCGAACGCGACGCGCTGGTGATTCCGCACCAGGGCGTGCGCTGGACCTGGCAGCAGTTGCTGCAACGCGCCGATGCTCTGGCCGCCGGCTTGCTTGCGCTAGGCCTGCAAGCCGGAGACCGGGTCGGCATCTGGTCACCCAACCGCTCCGAGTGGACGCTGCTGCAGTTCGCCACCGCGCGCGCCGGCCTGATCCTGGTCAACATCAACCCCGCCTACCGCAGCAACGAACTCGCCTACGCACTCAACAAGGTGTCGTGCAAGGCGCTGGTGCTGGCGCCGGCGCTCAAGACCAGCAACTACCTGGAAATCCTGCGTGGCCTGGCGCCCGAACTCGACGCCAGCGCGCCCGGCCAGTTGCAGGCCGCGGCCCTGCCGCACCTGCGCTGGGCGATCCGCCTCGACGCCGGGCGCACCGCCGGCATGCTGAACTTCGACGAATTGCCCGCACTGGCCACCGCCGAGCAGCGCGCACAGCTCGCGGCCCTCGGCCCCACGCTCTCGCCCGCCGACCCGATCAACATCCAGTTCACCTCGGGCACCACGGGCTTTCCCAAGGGCGCGACGCTGACGCACCGCAACATCCTCAACAACGGTTTCTTCGTCGGTGAAGCGATCCGCCTGACGCCGCACGACCGCCTGTGCATCCCCGTGCCGCTGTACCACTGCTTCGGCATGGTCATGGGCAACCTGGCCTGCGTCACGCACGGCTGCGCCATGGTCTACCCCTCCGAAGCCTTCGACCCGGCCGCCGTGCTGCAAACCGTGCAGGCCGAGCGCTGCACCGCGCTGTACGGCGTGCCCACCATGTTCATCGCGGCGCTGGACCACCCGGACTTCGCCGCCACCGACCTCGCCAGCCTGCGCACCGGCATCATGGCCGGCTCGCCCTGCCCGATCGAGGTGATGAAGCGCGTGCAGTCGCAGATGCACATGCGCGAGGTCACCATCGCCTACGGCATGACCGAGACCTCGCCCGTGTCCACGCAAAGCGCGGTGGACGACCCGGTGGAGCGGCGCGTCTCCACCGTGGGCCGGGTGCAGCCGCACCTGGAGGTGCGCATCGTCGACCCCGACAACCGCCCCGTGCCGCATGGCGTGGTGGGCGAACTCTGCACGCGCGGCTATTCAGTGATGCAGGGCTACTGGGACGACCCGGAGAAGACGCGCGAAGCGATCGACGCCGAGGGCTGGATGCACACCGGCGACCTCGCCACCATGGACGCCGAGGGTTACGTGAACATCGCCGGCCGCCTCAAGGACATGGTGATCCGCGGGGGCGAGAACGTCTACCCGCGCGAGATCGAGGAGTTCTACTACAGCCACCCCAAGGTGCAGGACGTGCAGGTGGTCGGCGTGCCCGACGCGAAGTACGGCGAAGTGCTGTGCGCCTGCGTGGTGCTCAAGCCCGGCGAGAAGGCCACCGCGCAGGAGCTGCAAGACTTCGCGCGGGGCCGCATCGCGCACTACAAGGTGCCGGCCTACGTCGAGTTCATCGACGCCTTCCCCATGACCATCACCGGCAAGATCCAGAAGTTCGTGCTGCGCGAGGCGATGGGAAAAAAGCTGGGGCTGAAAGCCGCCGTCACCGCTTGAGGGACAACGGCAGCCCGAGCGCGCGCCAGGCCTCGATGCCACCGCGCAGGAAGCGCGCATTCAACCCCCGGGCCTTCAGCGCCATCACCGTGCCACGGCTGACCTCATGGCCGTGCACGCAATACACCACGATCTCCTGCCCACTGGTGTAACGCGACGCCCAGAGCTCCACTTCCTGTGGGTCGTGCCAGATGGCGCCGGGCAGCATGTCCGTGGCCTCCTGAAACCTGGGCGCGCGGCGCACGTCGATCATCAGTGCCGCTCCGACGTCTTCTGGCTCGCAACCGAAGGGCTCGCTGGCCGGTTCCAGACCGGTGGGATCGGGGGTGGAAGCTTGAGGCAGTTGGGCCATGGTGATCTCCTTCAACTCGACAACGTGATCACAAGCCCGGCCAATGCGCACACACCCAGCAGCGGCATCACCCCGAACTTGAAGCGAAACAGCGCCACCAGCGCCAGCACGGTGATGACGACGGGGGGCAGGTCGAGTGGCCCATCGAAGCCCCGCGGCCACCAGACGTGGTAGGTGAAGAACAGCGCGAGGTTGAGGACCACGCCCACCACCGCCGCCGTGATCGCCGACAGCGGCGCGGTGAAACCCAGCCGGCCGTGCGTGGCCTCCACCGCCGGCCCACCCGCCAGGATGAAGATGAACGAGGGCAGGAAGGTGAAGAAGGTCACCACCGTGGCGGCCAGCGCGGCGCCCAGGAAGAGCGCGTCCGGCCCCAGCACGGCCTTGACCCAGCCGCCCACGAAGCCCACGAAGGCCACCACCATGATCAGCGGCCCCGGCGTGGTCTCGCCCAGCGCCAGACCATCGATCATCTGCGCGCCGCTGAGCCACTGGTGCGTGTCCACCGCCCCCTGGTAGACATAGGGCAGCACCGCGTAGGCACCGCCAAAGGTGAGCAGCGCGGCCTTGGAGAAGAACCAGCCCATCTGCGTGAGCGTGCCCTGCACGCCTTGCGTCCACAGCAGCAGCGCCATGGCCAGCAGCCACAAGCCCAGCCCGGCCGCGAGCACCTTCACCAGATGCCGCTTTGAAAAACGCGCGTGCACCGGCGTGGGCGTCTCGTCGTCGATCAGCGCCGGGCCATGATCCGCCACCGCCGTGCCATGCCCGCCGCCCAGCGCGAACACCTGCGGCCAGCGGCGCGCGCCGAAGTGACCGATCAGCGCGGCGGCGAGCACGATGGCCGGGAACGGCGTGTTGAACGCGAAGATGGCCACGAAGGCCGCGGCCGCGATGCCCCACATCCAGCGGTTCTTCAGCGCGCGCGTGCCGATGCGGTGCGCCGCGTGCAGCACCAGCGCAGTCACCGCCGGCTTGATGCCGTAGAAGATGCCGGCCACCACCGGCACGTCGCCAAAGCGCAGGTAAATCCACGACAGGCCGATCAGGATGAACAGCGAGGGCAGCACGAACAGCGCGCCCGCGACGATGCCGCCCCAGGTTCGGTGCATCAGCCAGCCGATGTAGGTGGCGAGCTGTTGCGCCTCGGGACCGGGCAGCAGCATGCAGTAGTTCAGCGCGTGCAGGAAGCGCTTCTCGCTGATCCAGCGGCGGCGCTCGACCAGCTCGGCGTGCATGATCGCGATCTGCCCCGCCGGCCCGCCGAAGCTGATGAAGCCGAGCTTGAGCCAGAAGCGCAAGGCCTCCATGAAACTCGCGGGTGCGGGCTGCCCGGTGGGCGCGGGCGTGTTCATGGGGTTCTTCCTTCGGTGGGGGTGGCCAGCAGGGCGTCGAACACGCCCGCCGCGGCGGCCAGCAAGCGGTCGTCGTCGCCGTGCATCTCGCGCAGCCCGGCCAGAACGGCCTCCAGGCCCACCGCCTCGGGCACCGGGATGCCACCCGCGTCGAGGCAATGCACCATGGCGCCGATGCGCAGCAACCGGGCGTCCTGGTCGAGCCCGAAGCTGGCCAGCAGCACCTCAAAGGTCACGCGCGCGCCCACATGGCTGAAGCGCGCGCCGTCGAAATCGAAGCCGATGGCGCCGCGCGGCAGCCGCGCCACATCGGCGAGCCAGACGAACTCGGCCCGCGCGTCGATGAAGCGCGCGATCAGCCAGGCGCTGGCCAGCCGGTCCACCCAGGGCCGTGCGCGGGTGGCCCAGCGCCTGCCCTGGAACTGGCGCGCGTCGAGCCGAGCGATGCCGTGCTCGGGCCGTGCGCGGGGTTCGCCTTTCGAGTAGTGCGCATCGAGTGCGTCACGCAGGTCGGCCAGCGTGGCCTGGGCCTGCAGCGCCGCCTCGCCGGGAAAGTAGTCGGTGCGCTGCACCTCCTCCAGCGACTGCGCCAGGCCGCGCCAGCGCCGGCGCGCCACGGCCTCGCCCAGCGCGGCGAGTTCCGCGTGCAGGGCCTCGGCCGTGGTGCGCCAGGCCGCATAGGCCTCCCCCCGGTCGAACAGCGCCAGCAGTTCGGCGCGCTGGCCCTCGTCCGTCGCCTCCAGCCGCAGCACCATGGCCGAGCCGCCGTGCTCGCGCACCTCTTCGGCCAGTGGCTCGAACAGCGTCTGCTGCGCCTCGGGCAGCAGATAGGCCCCGTCGCGCAAGGCCGCGCAGCCCAGCGCCTTGAGCGCACGCCAGATGCGCACCCGCACTGCGCTGGGCTGGGTGGGCAGGGTGACGAGCAGCATCGAGAACATGTCTTGTAATATACATCACATTCTTGGTTTTACTTATTACCAATAAGGAACGGATTCTGCATCAGTCCGTCGCGGCCTACCATGGCCTCACCATGCCCACCCCACCCACAAACCCCGCCCTGCAAGGCGGCCTGCTCGCCCTGCTCGCTGCGGCACTGTTCGGCCTGAGCACGCCCCTGGTGCAGCGCTTCGGCACTGGGCTGGGGCCTTTTTCCACCGCCGCCTTGCTGTACATCGGCGCGGCGGTCGTGGCAATCGTGTTGCGCCGGCCGGCCGGCCGCGAAGCCCAGCTGCGCCGCACCGACCTGCCCCGCCTGCTAGCCATGGCCGGCATGGGCGCGGTGGTGGGGCCGGTTGCGCTGGCCTGGGGCCTGCAGCGCACCAGCGGCTCCAGCGCCTCGCTGATGCTCACGCTCGAAGCCGTGTTCACCGCGGTACTGGCCTGGCGCTGGTACCACGAGACGCTGGACCGGCGCGTGGCCACGGCCATGCTCCTGCTGCTGGCCGGCGGCGCAGTGCTGGTGGTCGAGCAGGGTCTGGCCGGACGCGTGCAGTTGCTCGGCCTGCTCGCGGTGCTGCTGGCCACCGCGGCCTGGGGCGTGGACAACACCCTTTCGCGCGGCGTGGCCGAGCGCGATCCGGGCCAGGTCGTCTGGGTCAAGGCACTGCTGGGTGCGAGCGCGACCACCGTGCTGGCTTTCCTGTGGGGCGAACCGCTGCCCGGTGCGCGGGCCGCACTGGCGCTGCTGGCGGTGGGCGCCAGCGGCTACGGGCTGAGCCTGCGCTTCTACCTGCTCGCGCAGCGCGCCTTCGGCGCGGCGCGCACCGGCTCGGTGTTCGCCTTCGCGCCCTTCATTGGCGCCCTTGGTGCGTTTGCCCTGGGGGAACGAGGGCTCTCCGCCCTGGTCCTGGTCGGCGGGGCCCTGATGTTGGCTGGCGTGTGGCTCCACCTGGCCGAGCGCCACGAGCACCTGCACGACCACGAAGCGCAGGAACACGAGCACGCGCACACGCACGACGACGGCCACCACACCCACACACACGACCCCATGCCCGCTGGCCCCCACAGCCACGCACACGCGCACACGCCCCTGCGCCACGCCCATCCCCATGTGCCCGACGCCCACCACGCGCACCGGCATTGAGCGCGCGCCCTTCCATGCAGAATGGCGCCGTGGTCCAGCGGACCGCAGCAACCGCCGCCGTACCGGTCCAAGGAGGACACCATGCAGACCATCCCGCCGCGCGACCGCGTTCTGACCTGGGTGCTGCCCCTGCTGCCTGCCGCGGTCGCCCTGCTGCTGCTCGGTTTGGGAATCCTCTCCATCGAGCGCATCGTGGGCGACGAGCTGGCACGACGCTCCAGCTTCCGGGTCGAACAGACGGCGCAGCTCTATGCCGACCAGCTCTCGCGTCTGCTGTCGCGGCGCGCCGCCGAGATCCACCTTCTGGGCGAGATGTCCCGCGCCGACGTGCGCGCCGATACCTGGCGCGAGCAGATGCAGCGCCTGAAGTCGAGCGCCGGGTCTTTCGTCTGGATCGGCGCGACCGACCTGTCCGGCCAGGTCGAGGTGGCGACCGACCGCCTGCTTGAAGGCACATCCATCGCCGAGCGCCGCGTGTACGTCAACGGACGGCAGAGGCCGTGGTTCGGCAGCCTGCATCCTCCCGTGGCACTGGTGGAGCCCCTGCAGCGCTCGGGTTACCCGGTGCCAGCCCAGCTCGCCGACATCGCCCAGCCGATCCACGACGCCGAGGGCCAGCCGCGCGGCGTGATCGCCACCCACCTGGACACCCGGGACTTCGAACAACTGCGCGAACACGTGCTCGGGCCACTGGAAGCAAGGCGGTTTCTCACACTGGCGCTGGTGGACGATGCGGGGCGCGTGCTGCTGGGCGAACGGCCCGCCGTGACCGACGACGGATGGCTCACCCTGCTGAGCGCCCCCACGGACACCCCCGTGGCACTGCAGGACAGCGAGGAAGAGGCGCACTACCTCTCGCGTTCGGCGGTGCAACCCACGGAATCGGCGCTGCGCATCGGCTGGCAGGTGGTGGCCTCGCAGCCGCTGCACGCGGCGCTGGCACCGGTGAGGCAGCTCGAACGCAGTCTGATCGGCTGGGGCGGCGTCACCACCCTGCTGCTGGGCCTGGCCGGTTTCGCGGTGTCGCGCCGGCTCGCCCGCCCCTACAGCGAGTCCGAACTGCGCCTGCGTGAACAGGGCGAAGTGCTCAGCGCCGTCATCAACAGCGCGAGCGACGCGGTGATCAGCGTGGACGCCACAGGCCGCATCAGCCTGTTCAACCCGGCCGCGGCGCGCATCTTCGGCCACCCGGCCGAGCGCATGATCGGCCAGCCGCTGGATGCGTTGCTGCCTGCGGAGCAACGCGCGGCGCACCTGGGCTACCTGCAACGCTTTGCCGAGTCGCAGTCCACCACACGACCCATGGGCGTGGGTCGCGTGGGCGGGCTGCGCGCCGATGGTGAGGTGCTCGACCTGGAGGCCTCAATCTCGCAGATCACGGTGCGCGGGCACAAGCTGCTCACCGCAATCCTGCGCGATGTGACCGAGCGCGTGCGCGCCGAACGCGCCCTGGCGCAATACCAGCTCGAACTCTCCGAACTCACGCAGCGCCTGCTGCACCAGGAGAAGCAGACCACGCGCAAGCTGGCGCAAACCCTGCACGACCAGCTGGGTCAGACGCTGGGCGCGATCAGGTTGTCGTACGACGCCCTCTGTGGACTGATGCCGCCCGACATGCCGCCAAAAGCCCGCGAGCGCGAATACAAGCTGGGGGAGCTGATCAACACCGCCAATGCCGAAGTGCGCCAGGCGCTGGTGGCATTGCGCCCGCCCCTGCTCGACGAGGCCGGCCTGCCGGCGGCGCTGGAAAGCGAGATCCTGGCCAGGGCCGCAGCGGCCGAACCCACACGCCTGCGGCTGGAAGTGGCGCCGTCGGCCCGGGAACTGCGCTGGCCGGCCGACGTCGAGTACGCCGCCTTCATGGTGGCGCGAGAGGCTCTGGCCAATGCGATGCTGCACGCGCGCGCCACTGAGGTGGTGGTGAGCGTGGAAGGCGCGCCGGGCTACCTGCACCTGCGCGTGGCCGACGACGGTGTGGGTCTGGACAAGGACATGGCCGCCGGGCGCCCGGGCCACCTGGGCATGGTCGGCATGCGCGAGCGCGCGCTGGCCATCGGGGCGCGGGTGGAGGTGCAGGGTTCGCCGGGGGCGGGCACCGTGATCTCGCTCACATGGGAGGCCGCCGCGGCCAGCGCCGTCGCGCAATAGTCACTGAGCGGACGGTCATTGCGCTATCCTGCCGCGAAATGAGCGACATCTACCTGGTCGATGACCACGCCATGATGAGGGACGGTTTGCGCGCGGTGCTCGAAGGGGCTGGACACCGCGTGGTGGGCGAGTCCGACCATCCCACCCCCGCGCTGGCCGACCTGATCCGCCTCGCACCCGCCGTCATGCTGCTGGACCTGCACCTGGACCAGCGCTCGGGCTTCGAGCTGCTGGAACAGGTGCAGCGGCGCAAGCTCTCCACGCGCGCCATCATGCTGACCATGTCCGCCCAGGCCCGCCATGTGGCCGAGGCCATGCGCCTGGGCGCGTTCGGCTATGTGCTCAAGGGATCGCCCTCGCGCGAGGTGCTCAGCGCGGTGGAAGCGGTCGCGAACGGGCGCAAGCACCTGGGCACGGGCGTGGCCGAACTCGCGGTAGAGGGGCTCATGCACGACGCAGCGCCCAGCAGCATCGCGGCACTCTCCGCGCGCGAGCAGCAGGTGATCCTGCTGGTGGTGCGCGGCCACACCAGCGTGGCCATTGGCGAGCAGCTCAACCTCTCGCCCAAGACGGTCGAGTCCTACCGCAGCCGTCTCATGGCCAAGCTGGGCGTGAGCGACCTGCCCGCGCTGGTGCGGCTGGCGATCCGCGAAGGGCTGATCAGCGCCGACGACCGCTGAACGGGGCTCCGCCGGACACGGCCGCGCGGGAATTCACAGCGGCACCACTCCAGCTTTCCCGGCAGGCGGCGGGCGCGGAACGCCCCACAGTGGATCCCATGGCGCCGCCGTTCGAGTGACGCTGCAGGGAGCCTCGCATGATCGAATCCGGCCACAACGACGACCACGCCAGCCAAGGCGACATCCCCCTGTTGCGGGTGCTGGTGGTGTGCGCCCGCTGCGGGTACGTGGGCATCGTGCGCGACATCGCCCGCCAGTGGGGCCGCCCGGTTCACGTCCAGTGGACGGCCGACATCGCCGAGGCCCTGCGACTGGTGGCCGAATGCCCGCCCGCGCTGGCCATCGTCGATGCGCGGGTCGATCGGGCCAGCGGCTGTGCGCTGATCCGCGAACTGGAGCGCCGTTGTGCCGGAATCGACGTACTGACCTTCGACGAGCGCTGCGCACCCGCCCCGCTCGCGCAGCGCAGCACCTGGCACTGGCCCGAGTTGCCGCGTGCGATCAACTGGTGGGTGCAACGCTACCTGCGCCCCGCCCCGGCCCTGCGCTGAAAAGACAAAGGCCAGAACCGCCCCGCGGTTCTGGCCATTCGGGCCTCTCGGTCTCTCCCGTTTCAGCGGAACACGCTCACCGCCTCCACCAGCCGTTTCGTCTGATGTTGCAGGCTAGACGACGCGGCCGCGCCCTGCTCCACCAGGGCCGAGTTCTGCTGGGTGACCTGATCGAGGTGGCCCACGGCCTGACTCACCTGCTGGATACCGCCACTCTGTTCGATCGTCGCGGCGCTGATCTCGCTGATGAGATCGGACACGCGCCTGACCTGCGTGACGATCTCGTCCATGGTCTTGCCCGCGTCGTCGACCAGGCGCGTGCCGGCCTCGACCTTGTCCACGCTGGCGCCGATCAACTGCTTGATCTCCTTGGCCGCCTCGGCGCTGCGCTGCGCCAGGTTGCGCACTTCGCCGGCCACCACCGCGAAGCCGCGGCCCTGTTCGCCGGCGCGGGCCGCTTCCACTGCCGCGTTCAGCGCGAGGATGTTGGTCTGGAAGGCGATGCCGTCGATCACGCCGATGATGTCGCTGATCTTTCGCGAGCTTTCGGTGATCGCGCCCATGGTACTGACCACCTGGGCCACGGCGTGGCCGCCACGCGCGGCGGCATCGCTGGCGGTGCCTGACAGCGCATTGGCCTGGCTGGACGTTTCGGCGTTCTGCCGCACGGTGGCGGTCATCTGTTCCATCGACGCAGCGGTTTCCTGCAGGCTGGATGCCGCCTGCTCCGTGCGCTGGCTCAAATCGTTGTTGCCCTGGGCGATCTCGCTCACCGCCGTCTGCACGGTCAGCACCTGCTGGCTCACGTCGTCGATCAGCCAGCGGAACATGAGGCCGAGCTGGCTGATGGTGCGCAGCGTCATGCCGATCTCGTCCACGCGGTCCATGTGCTCGACCTTCTGGCTGTCGCCGCTGGCCACGCGCAAGGCGGTCTGGCGCAGGTGTTCCAGCGGGCGCACGATCTGCACATCCAGGAACCAGGCGGCCAGGCCCACGGCCACGGCGGACAGGCCTGCGAACTCGGCCCACTGCAAGCCGCGCAACCCCAGCGCCCAGGCCCCTCCGATCAGCATGAACATCAGCATGAACAGCGGCAGGCGGATGCGGCTGCGCACGCGCAGGGTCTTGAAGACGGTGGTCAGGCCCATGGGCCCGGTGCGCAGCAGCAGGCCCTTGTGCAGGCGCAGGTGCCGGGCACGGCCTTCGCGCATGTCGGCATACAGGCGCTCGGCGCCGGCAATTTCCTCGCGCGAGGCCTTGGTGCGCACCGACATGTAGCCCGTGGTCTGGCCATTGCGGATCACCGGCGTGGCGTTGGCCCGCACCCAGTAGTGGTCGCCGTTCTTGCGGCGGTTCTTCACCAGCGCCGTCCAGGGCTCGCCGCCCTTGAGCGTGGCCCACATGTCGGCAAAGGCCTCCTTGGGCATGTCGGGGTGGCGCACCAGGTTGTGCGGTTGCTGCTGGATTTCATCCAGCGTGAAACCACTGACGTCCACGAACGCCGCGTTGGCGTAGGTGATGCGGCTCTGCGTGTCCGTGGTGGACATCAGGGTCGCGTTGTCGGGAAACTCGAACTCGCGCTGGGTGACAGGGGTGTTGACGCGCATGGTGGCCTCTGGGGGTGGGAAGGGACACCCCTGTTTCGGCCGTCTGCGGGCGATCTTGTGTAGGGAAACCTTGACAGCCGCCGTCGGAAAACACCGTACCGCCAGCGGCGGGACACTGCGCTAAGCTCCCGCCATCCGCCCTCGCCAGCCCCACCTTTCCAGGAGTCCCCATGACCCAGCAACCCTTGCGCACCGTCCTGGTCTTCAGCGCGGAAGACCAGGCCTGGATACGCCGAACACCCGTGACCGTGCCGGCCTTCTGGGAAGGCCACACCGTGCCCCCCGCCAAGGGTGACCTTGTGCGCGTGGGTGGTCGGCAGTTCCCGGTGCTTGGCCGGGTGTGGGAGCACGACGGCGAAGGCCCCATCCTCAAGCTGTATGTGGGCGACGCCCACGCGCCCAGCGATACCACTTTCGGTTGACAGGGGCGCCCGCCGGCGCACCGTTCAGCGCTCCCAGTCGCGCTCGGGCTTCGCGCCGCGCGCCTTGACGGCGGCAATGTACTGCGACAGCAGCGCCTTGGCCTGCACGCCGCGCCCTTCGTTGTTCTTCACCCATTCCTGCGAGAGCGGCGGCAGCTGATCAATCCACTTGCGACGGTCGGCCTCGGACAGCGGGGTCACGGTCACCGGCGGGTTCTGCGTCTTGCCCACCTCCACCATGCGGTCGATGGCGGCCTGGTGGCGCGTCACCAGGTCCTCGCCGTGGCGGCGCGAGTACTCGGCGCCGGCCTCGCGCATGGCGGTCTGCACCTCGGGGGGCAGCTTGTTCCACGTGTCCTTGTTGATCGCCAGGCCGCCGGAGAACACCACCCCCATGTTGACCTTGGTGATGTAGGGCGCCACCTCGTAAATCTTGGTCGGCAGGATGCCGGTGGCCAGCGAGACCACGCCGTCTGACACGCCGGTCTGGATGTCGGTGTAGAAGGTGGTGAGCGCGCCGTCCACCGGCGTGGCCCCCACGCCGCGCAGCCATTGGCCCAGGATGCCGGGCGCCGAGATCTTGCGGCCCTTGAGGTCGTCCACCGACTTCACCGGGAACTTGGTGAAGATGTCATAGGTGTCCGAGCCGGTCGCACCCAGGAACACCAGGTTGTACTTGTCCCACTCATTCCTGAACGCGGGGTTCTTTTCGATCAGCTCGTTCATGGCGCCGAGCACGATGCGCGTGTCGCTCGTCACGAAGGGCGTGTGCACGCTCAGCTGGCTGATCGGCATGCGCGCGGGCTCCAGGTAGCTGAACACCCAGCCCAGGTCGGTGATGCCCTGCTCCACGCTGGTGAGCGTGGCATTGGCCTTGTAGAGCTGGCCGCCGAACGCCTCCTTCCACTGGATCTTGTACTTGCCGCCCGCGGCCAGTCGCTTGTCCACCTCGGGCATGAAGACCTGGGGAATGAAGCCCACCCAGGGAATGGTGGTCGGGTGGCTGGACGCCACCGTGAGGTTGATCACCTGCTGGGCCGAAGCGGCCAGCGGCAAGGCCAGGCTCGCTGCGGCGATGGCCGAGAGGCGGACGAAGGTCGAAAGTTTCATGCTTGTCTCCTGTTGTGGGTTGTCTAACGCGAACACGAAAACCGAAAAACTCAATCCACCTGCGCGCCCGACTGGCGCACCAGCGCGGCCCACTTGGCCACCTCGGTGCGGCCGAACTCGGCCATGGCCGCGGGCGAGAGCGGGCGCTGCTCGACGCCCTGCGTGGCGAGCTTGCCCGCCACCTCGGCGCTGGCCAGCGTGCTCGCGGCGGCCTGGCGCAGGCGCGCCAGCGCGGGCTCGGGCGTGGCCGCCGGGGCGTACAACATGAACCAGGCCACCAGGTCGAAGTCGCTGCCGGTCTGCTCGGCAATCGAGGGCAGGTCGCGCGCGGCCGCACTGCGCTGTGCACTGGAGACGCCGAGCGCGCGCAGGCGCCCCGCCTGGATGTGGGGCAGCACCGCGGCCGGGTGGTAGAACATGAAGTCGGCACGGCCGCCCATCACGTCGTTCATCGCCATGCCGCCTTCCTTGTAGGGCACGTGCAGCATCTGACCACCCAGGCGCGCCTTGAGCAGTTCGCCCGCGAGATGGCCCGAGGTGCCGTTGCCGGCGGAGGCGAAGCTCACGCCCTGCCCTTGCGCGGCGCGCGCCTTCAGGTCGGCCAGCGTCTTCAGCGGGCCCTGCGCCGAAACCACCAGCATGGTGGGGGTGTAGCCCACCAGCGCCACCGGCGCGAAGTCCTTCAGCGGGTCGTAGGCCAGACTGCGGAACAGCGTGGCATTGATCGCGTGCGTGCCCACCGTGCCCATGAGGATCTGGTAGCCGTCGGCCGCGCCACGCGCGACCTGGCTGGTGCCCACCGTGCCGCCCGCGCCGGCGCGGTTCTCCACCACCATGGGCTGGCCCAGCTCGCGTGCCATGGCGTCGCCCACCACGCGCGAAATGATGTCGGTGGTGGTGCCGGGGCCAAAGGGCACGACCATGCGCACCGGTTTGTCCGGGAAGGCCTGGGCCCAGGCGGGCAGCGCCAGGCTGCCGGCAGCCGCGCCCAGCGCCAGCAAGGCGTCGCGGCGGGTGGGTCGTTGGAATCGCTCGGTCATGCAGTCTCCTTCTTGGGGGTGGGGTTGCCGTCGCCGGCGCCGGCCGCAGGCCAGCCGTTGGCAAACAGGGCGTTGTGCTCGCCCAGGGTGGGCGGTGGTTTCACGTGCAGGTTGCGCTGGCCGTCGAAGCTGATGGGCGAGCGCACCGTGCGCGAGTCGCCCATCTGCGGGTGGTGCGTGTCCACGAACAGTTGCAGGTGCTTCGCCTGCGGGTCGTCGGGCACCTCGTCGGTGCGGTACATGGGCGCGTGCGGCACGTCCTGCGCGAGCAGGCGCTCGCACCATTCGGTGCGTGGGCGGCGCTTGAAGATGTCGCGCAGCACAACAATGAGCTCGTCCTGGTTCGCGATGCGCGCGAAACGGTCGCAGAAGCGCTCGTCGTCGAAGATGTCGGGCTTGTCCATGGCCACCGCCAGGCCCTGCCAGAACTTCTCGGGCGAGGACATGTGCAGCGCGATCCAGTTGCCGCAGGCGCATTCGAGCACGTAGCTCTGCGACACGCTGGGCCGACTGTACGGGCCCATGACCTCGCCGACCGAGAACAGGTGCGTGAAGGCGTCGAGGTTGAAGTGCGCCATGGCCTCGAACATCGACACCTCCACCAGGCGCCCGCGCCCGGTGGCGTGGCGCTCGTGCAGCGCACCCAGGATGCCGAAGGCCGCGTAGTAGCCGGTCATGGCGTCGGCAATGGCCGGGCCCACCACGCGCGGGTTGGCGGGGTTCACCAGCAGGCGCAGGTAGCCGCTGGCGGCCTGGGCCACGGTGTCGTAGCTCGGGCGCGCGGCGGCCGGGCCGTCGGGGCCGAAGCCGCTGATGGCGCAGTAGATCAGGCGCGGGTTGAGCGCGCGCAGGCGCTCCTCGCCCGCCTGGATCTGAGCGGCGAAGCCGGGCCGGAAGTTCTGAATGTAGATGTCCGCGCCCCCGATCAGCTTGTCGAAGGTCTCGCGGTCCGCGGCCTGGCGCGTGTCCAGCGCCACGCTGTGCTTGTTGCGGTTGTAGGTCTGGTAGTGCGGGCTGTACAGGCCGCCCTTGAAGGCGCGGAACGGGTCGCCGGTGCCGGGCAGTTCCACCTTGACCACCTCGGCGCCCATGTCGGCCAGCACCATGGCAGCGGCCGGGCCGGTGATGAAGGTGCCGTGCTCGACGACGCGAAGGCCTTTGAGTACCTGGGTCATGCCGGGTGCCTCACGGTTTCTGGTCGGGCACGAAGCCCTCGGGCAGCGCGCCGGTGTAGCGCTGTTCGCGCGTGGCCTGGTACGACAGCGCGAAGCCGATGGGCTGCTCCAGCTCCTCGCTCATGTGGGCGATCAGCCCGGCGCAGCGCGCCAGCATGGGCACACCCTTGAGCGCGTTGAGCGGGAAGCCCACGCCCAGCAGCACCGCGGGAATGGCGGCCGACACGTTGAGCTTGAGGTCCTTGCCCACCACCTCGGGCAGCACGGCTTCGACCGCTTCGGCGATCTGCACGTAGCGCTGCCCCCCACCCGCCTGCTTCGACACGCGGAACAGTGCGGCCACGCGCGGGTCGCGCTCCTTGTGCACCGGGTGGCCGTAACCGGGCACGGCCTGCTTGCGCGCACGCCACTCGCCCACCACGGCGCGCGCGGCGGCGGTGATGTCACCCGCATGGTCTGGCGCGGCGCGGTCGATCTCGTCGAACAGGCGTCCGGCGGTTTCGGAGGCACCCAGAATCACCGAACCACAGCCCAGGATGCCAGCGGCCACCGCGCCCTGCAGCGCGTCGGGTGCGGCGGCCAGTGTCATGCGCGCGGCCTGCACGCTGGGCACCAGGCCGTGCTCGGCAATCGCCACCAGCGTGGCGTTGAGCACGGCGCTGGCCGGCGCGTCGGGCCGCCGGCCGGTGAGCAGCAGGTAGAAGTAGTCGGCGAAATTGACCTGGCCGATCAGGTCCTGGCACAGGTCCTGGCCGCGCACCACGATGGCGTCGGGGTTGTGGGCGCAGATCGCCGAATGGGGCACGGTGGCCTTGCCAATCTTCACGGGGTTCTCCGTTGGGGTTCGTATGCCTCAGGCCTGCGGCACAAGGCGGAAGTCGTAGGTGGCGCTGTGGTACGGCACGCTCATCTGGCGGCCGTCGGGCGCGGTGCCGGGCTCGTGCCGCGCGAACGGCACGATCAGGCTGTCGCGCACGCCAAAGACGGCGTCCGAATCCAGATAGGGGCTGTCGGCCACGAACAGGTGGGTGGTCACGGTCTGGTGGCCGGGGGCGTAGACCTTCATGTGAATGTGGCCAGGGCGGTTGGGGTGGCGCCCCATGCGGCGCAGCATGGCGCCCACCGGGCCGTCGTCCGGCACCGGGTAGAACGAGGGTTTGATCGACCAGAAGCGGTAGCGGCCCTGTTCGTCGGTGTGGAAGCGCGCGCGCAGCCGCATGCCGGCGTCGTCGCCCATCTGCATGTCGTACACGCCGTCGCCATCGCCGGACCACACATCCAGACAGCAGTTGGCGATGGGCCGGCCCGCTGTGTCGATCACCATGCCGTGGTAGTAAGCCGGTTCGCCCGGCATCTGTTCACCGATGTCGCTGCCCAGCGCCAGTTCGGGTGCGCCTTCCCAGTAGAAAGGGCCCTGCACCGTGGCTTCGGTGGGCTTGACCGCGCTGGTGCCGCGCGCCTCGAACGCGCGCGCCGCCTTGAGCTGGTTGAGCGCCACCACCAGCATGGAGATGCCCAGCGTGTCCGACAACAGGATGAACTCCTGGCGCTTGTCGTCGCAGGTCTTCCCGGTCGCGGTGAGGAAGCCGATGGCCTCCATCCACTCGCTTTCGCTGAGTTCGACCTCGCGCACGAAGGCGTGGGCGTGGCGCACCAGCGCCGTCATCACCTGTTTGAAGCGGGGGTCGTTGCAGTCGGTCATGCGGTCCAGCACCGCCTGCGTGATGTCGTCGGCTTCGAGTTGAGCCATGGCTTGTCTCCTGTTTATGGTGGCAGTCTAGGGAATAGGTGATGGCGATGGAAGTGATGTTTTTCGACCGCTATCATCGATGCCATCGATGATGTCAACGGGCATGACATGGAACTCCGACACGTTCGCTATTTCGACGCCGTGGCCGACACGCTGAACTTCACGCGCGCGGCCGAGCGCCTGCACGTGACACAGTCCACCCTGTCGCACCAGATCCGGCAACTGGAGGAGGAACTGGGCCTGGTGCTGTTCGACCGGGGCCACAAGCGGGTGGCGCTGACCGAGGCCGGGGAGATGCTGCGCAGCCACCTGGTGCCGGCACTGCAGCAGATCGACCGCGGCCTGCAGGCGCTCAGCCGCGCGCCCGAAGCGGTATCCGGCGAGCTGCGCATCGGCACCACGCACAGCTTCAACACCCGGCTGGTGCCACTGTGCGTGTCGTCCTTCCTGGCTTACCACCCGGGCATGCGCGTGACGGTGGAGGAGCTCTCGGCCGAGCTGATTGCCCGGCGCATCGCCAGCGGCCACCTGGACCTGGGCGTGTCGTACCGGCCGCAGGACCGGCCCGAGCTCTGGTTCGAACCGCTCTACAACGAAGAGCTGCGCCTGGTGGTGGCCGACAAGCACCCTTTCGCGAAGCGGCGGCGCGTGCGCATGATCGAACTCAACCACTGCCGCATGGTGTTGCTGCCGCCGCAGTTCTCCACCCGCAAGCTGCTGAACGACTGCTTCGAGGCGGCCAGCGCTCAACCGCTGGTGATCGCGCAACTCAACTCGATCGCGCCCATGCTCGAGCTCATCCGCCAGACCGACCTGGCCGGCATCATCGCCGAGACCGCCGTCTCGCCGTCGACCGGGCTGCGCGTGGTGCCGCTGGAAGACCCGACGCCGATCCGCACGCCGGGCCTGCTGTGGAAAAAGGGGGGCAACCGGTCGCCGACGGTCAAGCACATGGCGTCGGTGATCCGTCGGGCCGCGTCGGGGCATGCGGGGTGATGCCTCGCGGGCCTTGTGGGCGAGCCGAGGGCCTGGGGCCTGCCTTGGGCCCTCGGCCAGTGAGGTGCTGGCGCGCCTACCACGCAACTTGTCAGGGCGGTGCCCCTGGCCCTGGCGGCGCATAGGCAGTGCCGAGGAGCACAGGGCCATCAGGTCGCCGCGCGCAGCGCGGTCAAGTTCGCATGTTTGAGCGGAGCGAGTTTGCGAACTTGCCTGATGGACCGCGCACCGCAGGGGACCCGTCGCGCAGCGATGGGCGCTGCATCTAAGCCGACAGGGCCAGGGGCGCCGCCCTGACTCCGCCCATCCCTTGGCCAGAAACCTCAGAGCACCCGACACGCCTCGTCAAACCCCAACCGCGCATTGCGATCAAACAGCTTGGTGTCGTCGCCGTAGCCCAGGTTGATGAGGAAGTTGGCGCGCCAGCGCCCGTCGGGGAAGAACTCAGCGTTCACCTTGGCCAGGTCCACGCCGCTCATGGGACCGCAGTCCAGCCCGAGAGCACGCGCGGCAATGATGAAGTAGCCCCCGCCCAGCGTGCCGTTGCGCGCGGCCGTGGCCTCGGCCAGTGCCGGGTTGCTTTCGAAGTTCTCCTTCGCACCTTCGCGGTGCCACACCTTGGGCATGAACTCGTAGAAGCGCGTGTCGGTGGCCACGATCACCGTCACCGGCGCGGCGCGCGTCTTGTCCAGGTTGCCCGGAGTGAGCGCGGGCAGCAGGCGCGCGCGCGACTCCGCCGTCTTCAGGAACACGTAGCGCGTCGGCTGCGTGTTCATGGACGTCGGCCCCATGCGCGCGATGTCATAGACCTGCCGAAGGAGCTCGTCGGGCACGGGTTTATCGATGAAGCCGTTGGCGGTGCGCGCCTTGAGGAAGATCTGGTCGAGGGCTTTCGCGTCGATGGTCATGAAGAGTTTCAGTTGGGTTGGTGTTCAAGGAGATTCAAAGTCCACCTGATGGCGTGTGATGCGCAGGCCTTCGAGTTCGCGGCGCACACGCAGGTGTTCGGGGTGGTCGGCATAGGCTTCGAGCGCCTGGCGCGACTCGAACTCGGAATACAGCACCACGTCGCAGGCGTAGTCGACCCGGCTCACGTCCAGGCCGATCTCCAGCCGCAGCAGACCGGGAATGCGAGCACCCAGGCCCTCGAAGGCGGCCTTGAGGCGCTGCGCATTGCGCTGCTTCTCCTCGGCGTTGTCGCCCAGGAGGTTCCACATGACGATGTGCTTGATCATGCGGGTGGGAACCCGGCCTTCTGAGGCCACAGGTTGGCAAAGGCGTGCACGGTGACGCCCGCGTACAGGCCGGCCATGAAGAACGGCTCCTGCGCCAGCCAGCGCTGCGCGGCCTCGCGGTCGGGGAAATCGATGGCCAGCAAGCTGCCCACCATGGTCACGCCGTCGTCGGCCAGCAGCGGGCCGGCAAACGCCATGCGATCGGCCTGCTGCGCCAGGTAGGCCTTGTGCTTCGGCCGCACGGTCTGGCGCAGCTCGCCCGCGCCGGGTTTGTCGAGCAGGTGAAAGATGTAGATCATGAAAGCCTCACATGCGGGCCAGCCACGTGGACAGGCCCGGGAACACGGCGAACAGGAACAGCGCGGCGATCATCACCAGCACGAAGGGCAGCGTGCCGGCGAAGATGTCGCGGATGGTGATGCGTGGGTCGTTGATCGCCGACTTCACGGTGTAGACGGACACCCCGAACGGCGGCGTGAGCAGCCCGATCTCCACCGCGACCACCGTGAGCACGCCGAACCAGATCAGGTCCATGCCGAATTCGCGCGCCACCGGCAGCACGATGGGCAGCATGATGAGCATGATCGAGACCGAGTCGATGATGCAGCCCAGCGCGATCACGATGACCAGGTAGGCCAGCAGGAAGGCCCAGGGGCCCAGGCCCATCTCGGTGATGCCGGTGGTGATGGCCGCGGGCATGCCAGTGAGTGCCAGCATGCGGCTGTAGAGCGAGGCCGCCGCGATCAGGAACAGCACCGAGACCGAGACGAAGCCGGTCTCCACCAGCACGTTCCACAGCTTGCGCCAGGTCAGGCGCCGGCGCAGCAGCGCGATGGCGAACGCGCCCGCCGCGCCCACGGCACCGGCCTCGGTGGGTGTGAAGATGCCGCCGTACAGGCCACCGAGCACCAGCACCACCAGCGTGAGGATAGGCAGGAACTTCACCGCCGCCGTCGCCGCCGTCTCCTGCTGCGCCTCCCCGTCCGGTGCGCGCTGGACGCCACCGGTGAAGATCTTGGTCGGCCAGAAGTAGGCGAAGCCGAGGATGAGCGCGGCAAAACCCAGGGCCAGGCACAGGCCGGGCAGGATGCCGGCGAGGAACATGCGGCCGATCGACTCCTCGGCGATCACCCCGTAGATGATCATCAGCAGCGAGGGCGGGATCAGCATGCCCAGCACCGAGGAGCCCGCAACCACGCCCACCGAGAAGCGTGGCGTGTAGCCGTGGCGCATCATCTCGGGCACGGCCACCTTGGTGAACACCGAGGCCGAGGCGATGGAGATGCCGGTGATGGCGGCGAACACCGCGTTCGCCCCCACCGTGGCCAGGCCCAGGCCGCCCTTGAGCCGCCGCAGCAACCACTGGAACACGTCGAAGGTGTCGCGCCCCACCCCGGAGACACTCACGAACATGCCCATGAGCACGAACAGCGGCACCACACCGAAGAGGTAGTCGCGGATCGCGTCGTTGGCGGAGGCGCCCACGAAGCGCGCGGCGATCTCAGGCGAACGGATGAACAGCACGCTGACGAACGAGGTGACGATGAGCGCCACGCCGATGTGCATGCCCAGCACGATGGCCACGAGCATGACGCCGATGGCCATGAAACCGATGCCGAGGTCGCTCATGCCGTGCTCCTGCGGCTGTCGATCATGTCCTGCCAGGCCAGCAGAAGGTACTGCAACGTCGCCAGCGACGCGCCCACCACCACCACCAGCCGCATCGGCCAGGTGGGGAAGGTGAACAGGCCCTCGATGCCCAGGAACTCGTTGTTGTTCCAGGAACGCAGCAGCAGCGGCCAGGTGGCGTAGGCGATGACACCGCACGCGAACACACCGAACAGCGAGAACACCGCGCGCAGACGCCGCCCGCCGCGCGGGTTGCGCAGCAGGTAAGGGTCCAGGAACAGGTCGGCGCGCGACATGCGGCCATGGCGCAGCGTGGCCGGCAGCTGCAGGAAGACGATGATGATGATGGAGGTAGCCACCATCTCGGACACGCCTTCGATCGGCTGGTTGAACAGGTTGCGCATGAGCACGTCGGCGCACATGAGCACCATGGTGGCCGCGATCACCAGCGAGCCCAGGCCGTTGAGCCCGTCGATCAGATGGCCCAGCGGACTGGACCGCGCCGCGGAGGGCGGTGGTCCTTCGTCGAGGTTGGTGTTGGCTTCAAAGCTCATGCCGCGCTCACAACTCCTTGTCCCAGTCGCGCAAAGGTTTGGCGCCGCGCTTGCGCAGTTCCTCCAGGTAGGTTTTCACGATCTGCGCCGACGGTCCCCGCGAGGCATTGGCCTTGGCCCAGTCGGCCGCGATGTTAGGCATGGTCTTCGCCCACTTCTCCCGCTCACCGGGAGCCATCGGCGCGATCTTCACCGGCACGGCCTGTTTGGCGCCCTGCTCGCCGATGGCCTTGAGCGCCGCCTCGTAGCGCTGCATGAGCGTATCGCCCAGCACGCGCGAGTACTCCAGGCCCACGTCCTTCACGATCTTCTGCACCTCGGGCGGCAGCGCGCCGAAGCTGTCCTTGTTCATGGCCATGCCACCGTTGTAGAGCGCGCCAATGTCCACCGTGGTCACATACGGCGCCACTTCATACACCTTGCTGGGCAGGATGCCGGTGGCAATCGAGATCGTGCCCTCGCTCACGCCGGTCTGGATGTCGGTGTAGTAGCTGGTGAGCGAGCCGTCCACCGGCACCGCACCAGAACCCTTGAGCCACAGGCCCAGCGCACCAGGCGCCGAGAGCTTCTTGCCATTCAGGTCGGCATAGGTGCTGATGGGGGTCTTGGTGAACAGGTGGTAGGTGTCCACGCCGCTGGCACCCAGGAACACCAGGTTGTTGCGGTCCCACTCGGCCTTGAGCGCCGGCACCTTCTCGTTCATTTCGTTGGCCACCTGCAGCAGGGTGCGCACGTCGCCCGTGGCAAAGGGCGTGACGGTGGCGAACTGGGTCAGCGGCATCTTGGCCGCCTCGAGGTTGGCGAACACCCAGCCGATGTCGGCAATGCCCGAGCCCACGCTGGTGAGCGTGGCGTTCATCTTGTAGAGCTGGCCGCCGTAGGCTTCCTTCCACTCGATCTTGTAGCCCTTGCCCAGGGCCTCCACGCGCTTGTTCACCTCGGGCACGAACAGCGTGCTCATCAGACCCACCCAGGGCAGCGTGGTCGGGTGGCTGGACGCGATCGTCAGCTTGAAGGTCTGCTGCGCCTGCGCGCTGCCCAGTCCCGCCGCGGTCAAGGCCGCCACCAGAGCGGTCGTCACGAAGGCACGTTTCTTCATCTTCATCATGGTCTTGTCTCCTGTTGTCATGGGCCTCTCAGGCCGTGGTTTTCTGCACCGGGTTGAGCACAAAATCGAAATCGAGGGTGAAGCTGCCGTCGGGCTGCTCCAGCCAGTCGGCCACGAGCGACTGGCGCACGCCGAACACCGCGTCGGAGTCGAGGTAACGGTCGCCGTTGCGGAACACATGGGTCACCAGCGTCTGGTAGCCGGGCGCCTTGATCATGAAATGCAGGTGTGCCGGCCGCCACGGGTGGCGCCCCGTGGCCTTGAGCATGTCGCCCACCGGGCCGTCGTCGGGGATCGGATAGGACTCGGCCACCACGCTGCGGAAGTGGAAGCGCCCGTCGGCACCGCTGCGCAGCACGCCACGCGCCTGTGCGTGCTCCAGGCCCTCGCGCTGCACGTCGTAGTTGCCGTCGGCATCGGCTTGCCACACGTCGATCTCGGCGTCGGCAATGGCCTCGCCGCCCAGGCCGCGCACGCTGCCGCGCACCACGCAGGGCACGCCCGGCGCGCCATTGGCCACGTCGTCCCCGTGCTCGTAGTGCGGCGCGCCTTCCACATGGAAGGGCCCGAACACCGTGGATTCGGTGCAGCCGGCGGGCTTGTCGTTGTTCAGCGCCACGGTGAGCATGGACAGGCCCAGCGTGTCCGACAGCAGGATGAACTCCTGGCGCTGGCCGTCGCACTTGTGGCCGGTGGCGGTGAGGAATTCAATGCCCTGCATCCACTCGGCCTCGGTCAGCTTGACCTCGCGCGCAAAGGCGTGCAGGTGCTGCACCAGGCTGGTCATGACCTGCTTGAGGCGCGCATCCGGCGTCTGTGCCATGCGCGCGAGCACCGCCTGGGTGATGTTGTACTGGTCGAGGTTTCTCAACGCGTGTCTCCTGATCGCCTGCACGCGATGAGCAGGCCCGGCACAATGTAGACCCAGGGAGCGCGGCGAAAAATGCCTGAGACAAAAATGACTTTTCCGTCAGGCGCAACAAAGAGGAGACCATGGACCGCTGGACCGAAATCGAACTGTTCGTGCAGGTGGCCGAAACCGGCAGCCTGAGCCGTGCGGCAGAACTGCTCAACCTCTCCAACGCCAGCGCCAGCCGCCACCTGGCCGCGCTGGAGGAGCGCCTGGGCGTGCGCCTGGTGGAACGCAACACGCGCCGGCTCTACCTCACCGACACCGGGCAGGAATTCTTCCAGCGCGCGCGCAACATCCTGGGCGACCTGCGCGACGCCGAGTCCGACGTCAACGCCGCCGCGCTCAACCCCACCGGCGTGCTGCGCGTGACGGCCTCGCTTTCGTTCTCCATGCACCACATTGCGCCGCTGCTGCGCGAATACACCGAGCGCTACCCCAACGTGACGGTGCACGTGGAAGCGGCCAACCGCTACCTGGACATCATCGACAACAACATCGACGTGGCCATCCGCAACCGCGAGTACGAACCCGACAGCAACATCACCATCCGCCGCCTGGCCGAGACGCGGCGCATCCTGGTGGCCTCACCGGGCTACCTCGCGCGCCACGGCGTGCCCAAGGAACTGGACGACCTGCAGCGGCACAAGCTGCTGATCTACATCCACGCCAACAACCCCAACGAATTGCGCTTCACCCGCGGCGACGAGCAGCGCACGGTGAACGTGAAGGGCCTGCTGGAGAGCAACGACGGCCAGATCCTGCGCGCCGCCGCGCTCGACGGCATGGGCATCCTGATCCAGCCCAGCTACATCGTCTACGACGACGTGGTGGCCGGCCGCCTCGTGCCCATGCTCGACGACTGGGACCTGCCCCACCTCACCATCAACCTGGCCTACCCCAGCCGCAAGCACCTCAGCGCCAAGGTGCGCACCTTCATCGACTTCATGGCCGCGCACTTCAAGAAGATGGACTACGAGCGGAAATGGACGGGGCGGTTTGTGGTGTATTGAGGCCAGGCCCACATGAATGCCACGATCCGCCCCTTCTGCATAGGCGAAGAAGCCGCCCTCTACCGGGTGCACCATGGCGCCGTCCACCGCGTCGCCTCGCGCGACTACACGCCCGAACAACTGAGCGCCTGGGCACCACCCGAACCCGACCATGAAGCCTGGACGATCAAGATGCGCACTCTGCGCCCGTTCGTGGCCGAGGTCGACGGTCTCATCGCGGGCTATGCCGATGTGCAAGCGTCCGGCTACATCGTGCATTTCTTCGTTTCCGCCGACTTTCCGCGGCAGGGTGTGGGCCGCATGCTGATGGACCGCATCCACGAACAGGCCACCCATCTCGGCATCGCCGAACTCGTCTCGGACGTCAGCAGAACCGCCCAACCCTTCTTTGCTGCCTTCGGCTTCGAGGTCGTGGAACACCGTTTCGCCGTGCGCCGGGGCGTCACCATTCCCAATGCGCTCATGCGCAAGGCCCTGGCCTGACTGGTTCAACAGGATCGCGATGCCTTCCATACACACCAGAGAACTTCCGGCCGATGCCCTGCTCGGCAAGTACCGCGAGAACGGCGCCTACACCGACTGCTATGCCGTGGACGTGGGTCGGGTGGTCTCGCAGGCCGCGTACGTCGAGGCCTTCTACACCTCGGCGGTGTTCAAGATCGAGAGGCAGTTGCTGGCCTGGTTCGTGTCGAAACCGGCCACCGATCATCAAGCGAGCCTGCTCGCCAACGGCCAGTTAGACGCCTTTTCGGCCTGGACGGTTGAGGGTCGAGCGGCGAATCAGCTGCTGCTCTGCGATTTCCAGGGCCGCACGCGCTCCTGGCTGATGCGTGCACCGGTCGATGTCAACGGATCGCCGGGCACCCGCCTGTACTTCGGTTCGGCGGTGGTGCCGGTGCGGGACCAGCGCACGGGCCAGGCAACGATGGGGTGGGTGTTTCGTGCTCTGCTCGGCTTTCACAAGTTGTACTCGCGCGTGCTGATGCGGGCTGCCGTTGCCCGTCTGGTGCAACCGACCACCGGGGATCCGTGACACCGCCCGATCACCCCGGCCTCCTCCCCTCAAACGCCTCCTGCAACAACCCCCGAATCGCCCCCCGCCCCAGCCCCCTCGGGTTCGGGTACTGGTTGCTCATGGCGATGTCGCAGGCCTTGTCCAGGTCCTCGGCCTTCATGCCGATGTCGCGCAGTGCCACCGGCGCACCGTTGGATTTCGCCAGGTCGTACACCGCCTGCGCGGCGTTGGTTCCGCCCAGGGCGCGTGCGATGCGTTCCATCGCCAGCGGCGCAGCGGCGGCGTTGTAGGCCAGCGCGTGTGGCAGCACGATGGTGTGCGTTTCGGCGTGTGGCAGATTGAAGCTGCCGCCCAGGGTGTGGCACAGCTTGTGGTGCAGGGCCATGCCGACCGAGCCGAGCACGATGCCGCAGAGCCAGGCGCCGTAGAGTGCGTCGCCGCGTGCCTCCACGTCCTGCGGGTCGGCGACGATGCGCGGCAGCGCACGGCCGATGGCGGCGATGCCCTCCTCGGCCATCAGGTCCACCACCGGGTTGCCCTCCACCGAGTACAGGCCTTCGGCCGCGTGCGCGATGGCGTTGATGCCGCTGGTCACGCTCAAGCCCACGGGCAGGCTCAGGGTGAGTTCGGGGTCGTAGATCACGCTGCGCGGCAGCACGCGCATATCCTTGCCGGTTTTCTTCAGACCGGCTTCGGTGATGCCGTAGATGGGCGTCATCTCCGAACCGGCGTAGGTGGTGGGGATGGCGAGGATGGGCAGGCCCGAGTCGAGCGCGATCGCCTTGCCCAGGCCGGTGGTGGAGCCGCCGCCAATGGCCACGGCACAGTCGGCGCCCAGGCGGCGCGCCTCGTCGCGCGCCTCGCGCGCGGTCTCGATCGGCACGTGCATCACCGCGCGGTCGAAGATGCCGGCGGCGCGATCGCCCAGCAAGGCCGCCACGCGCTCGGCAGAAGCGCGCTGCTCCGGCGTGCAGAGCACCAGTGCGCGCTGCGCGCCCATGGCCTCGATGGCCTGCGGCAGCTGGGCCAGCGCACCGGCGCCGAACACCACGCGCGAAGGCAGGCCCTGGTAGACGAACGACCTCATGGCACCAGCCCCGCGCTGCGCTGCACCGCCTTGATGATGGCGGCGTAATCGTCGCCCGCGTCGCCCTGCGCCTGCGCCGCGGCCATCAGCTGGCGCGTCATCGCGGTTTGCGGCACGGGTACCTCGCAGGCGGCGGCTTCGGCCAGGATCAGGTCCAGGTCCTTGTTCATCTGCGTGACCGTGAAGGTGGGCGTGTAGTCATTCTTCGACAGCTGCACCGCCTTGGCCTTGAGGATGGGCGAGGCCACGGCGCTGGCGCCGAGCACGGCCCACATGTCTTGCCAGGCCAGGCCGCCTTTCTGCCCCAGCGTGAGGCCTTCGGCCAGCATGGCGCTGGTCTGCGCGATCAGCAGGTTCACCACCAGCTTCATCAGGCGCGCCTGCTCACCCGTGCCCAGGTAGAAATGGTTCGGGCCCCAGCAGCGCAGCAGCGGCAGCAGTCGCTCGTGCACGGCCTGTGGGCCAGAGGCCATCACCGTGAGCTGCGCCGCCTCGGCCATGTGGTTGTTGCCCGAGACCGTGGTGCGCAGGTAGTCCACGCCGGCCGCCGCACAGGCCTGCGCGACCTCGGCCGATGCCGCCTGCGACACGGTGCTGGTGTCCACGTAAACGCCACCGCGCGGCAGCGTGGCCGCCACGGCCGCGCCGACGCTGCGCAGGGCGCCGTCGTGCGGCAGCGACGACATCACCACGCTGGCCGACGCCAGTGCGTCCGGGCTGGCGGGCTTGAGGCCGCGCGCGGCCGCCAGCTCCAGGCGGCCCGCATCCGGGTCGCTCACGGTCACGGCATGGCCCGCGGCGTGCAGGTGGCTGGCCATGGGCAGGCCCATCTTGCCGACACCAATGAAATGGATGGATGCGCTCATGCGGGATGTTCCTGCGTGTTCACAGGCCCATGGCCTGCGTGATCTTCTGGCCCGACTGCGTCAGGCGCTCCAGCAGCGAAGGGATGTCGGCACCGAGCACGCGCCCGTCGCGCTTGCGCCACTGGCCGGCGACCATCACGCTCTCGATGTTGGCCAGCGAGGCCTGCAACACCACGGCACTCACCGCGTCGTGCACCGGCTGCATGTTCAGCGTGTCGGCGCGGACCAGCACCAGGTCGGCCTGCTTGCCCGGCGCCAGGCTGCCGATGCGGTCCTGCTGCTTGAGCATGCGCGCGCCCTCGATCGTGACCCAGCCCAGCGCCTCGCGCGTGGTGATGGTGGAGGTGGGCGGAATGCTGCCGTGCGCTTCGCGGTGGGCCACGTTGTCCAGGCTGCGCTGGATGCCCAGAGCGATGCGCGCCTGGCTGAGCATGTCGCCGCTCATCACGCTCTCCAGGTCCACGCCCAGCGATGGCGCACGGCCCAGCGCGCGCAGGCGCCCCGTGAGCGGGTGGCCATGGCCTTGCGACATCTCGCTCTCGGCTGCGGCGGAAAAGCTCATGCCAAGTTCGCAGAAGCGCGCCAGTTGTGCGTCGGTGAGCGCATGGCCGTGCACGATGTTGATGTGCGACCCGAGCAGGCCGGCCGCCTCCAGCCGCTCCCAGCCGTCGGGCGTGCGCGCGGGGCCGCCCCCCTGGTGCATGGAGGCGATCAGGCCCAGCTCCTGCGCCATGCGAAAGTCGTGCATGGCCACGTCCAGCGTGCTGTAGTGCGGGCCCAGCACGGCGGCGTGGATGCTCAGCAACGGCTCGCCCGCGTGGGCCTTGAGCAGGCGCTCGACCTCGGCGCGCGGGTGTGGCTGCTCCCAGAAAGGGGTCTCGCCGGGTCTCGGGTCGGGTTTGGGTGTGCCGTGGAAGAAGGCCGCGCGGATGCCGGACTGCAGCAGCGCGGCCACCGCCGCGTCGTTGTGCGCGGGCGTTGGGTTGTTGTGGCACCAGTCCACCAGCGTGGTGGTGCCGCAGTTGAGCTGGTTGAGCGCGCCCACGAGCGTGGCAATGTGCAGGTCTTCAGGCGCGAACACGGTGGCCAGGCCGGCGTGCATGTTCTTGAAGTACTGCAACAGCGTCCAGTTGGCGGCCACGCCGCGCAGGGCGGTCTGCCAGGTGTGCATGTGGGCGTTGATGAAACCCGGCACCAGAATGCAGCCGCTGGCGTCGACCACCTGGGCGTCGTCAACGGCCAGCTGCGGTGCAATGGCTTCGATGGTGTCGCCGGCCACCAGCAGGTCACCAACAGGCAGGTCACCCTGCGCGTCCATGGTGACGATGCTGGCACCGCGGATGAGCGTGCGCTGTGCCATGCCCGGCCTTCAGTTGCTCAGGCCGTCGCTGACCTCGACGTTCAGTGGCTGGATGTCCAGCCCCGCGTCCGCCGCCGTCTCCTTGAGCAGCACGGCGAAGTCGATGTCCTCGTAGCCGCGGCCCACCATGCGCGCAATGCTCTCGCGCGTGGCCGCCGCGGCCGGCATGGCCACGCCGTGGGCCTTGGCCGCGCCCAGACCCAAATCCATGTCCTTGAGCAGCAGCTTCGGCGTAAAGGTGACCTGGTCGAAGGTGAGGTTGGTGAGCACCGGCGTCTTGTAGCGCGTGTACATGCTGCCCAGCACCGAGTCGTTGATGCTCTCCAGGAACACGTTGCGGGGAATGCCGGCTTTCTCGGCCAGCACCGTGATCTCGCACAGGTTCTGGATGATCACCCCGAACATGGTGTTGTGCGCGATCTTCCAGACACGGGCGAGCTCGCCCTCGCCCACCCACATCGCCTTGCGCGACATCGCCGCCAGCAGCGGTTCGGCCTCGTCGTAGATGGCCTTCGGGCCTGAGGCCACCACCAGCAGCTTGCCGACCTTGGCCACCTTGGCGTTGCCGGAGACCGGCGCGCACAGATAGACGACACCCAGGGCTTCGAGCTTCGCGCGGATCTCGGCCGAGCCTTCCTGGGAGATCGACGAACTGTCGATCACCACGCGCGGGCGCTGCGCGCCAGCGACCAGGCCGCCATCGCCAAACAGCACTTCCTTGAGGTCGTTCGTGGTGGAGACCATGGTGAACACCGTGTCGCAGGTGGACAGGTCCTGCTTGCTGTTCACCACCGTGGCGCCGTATTCGGCCAGGGGTGCGGCCTTGGCCGCGGTGCGGTTCCACACCTCCACCGCGTGGCCCGCCTTCGTCAGCCGTTTCACCATGGCCTCGCCCATGCGGCCAAGGCCAATCCATCCAATGCGCTTGCTGCTCACTCTTGTCTCCGTCCATGTGGTTGTCGGGTGGGCTTCGAGTGTGTCGCCGCACCCGCGCCACCGCAACGGACTGGCTGAAAATCAGTTTTCCGGTCCGCGAAAAGTTGCAAAGTCGCTCTGCGCATAGGCTTGGCGCAAGGGCCTCGCGGGCCGCGCGCGGCCCATAATCGCCCTCTCTTTCCACGGTGCAAGCAGGAGACTTTGCCTTGATCAACAAGATTGCGGCCTCAGTGAACGTGGCGCTCGCCGGCATCGAAGACGGTGCCACGGTGCTCATCGGCGGCTTCGGTACCGCCGGCATTCCCGGTGAACTCATCGACGGCCTGATCGACCAGGGTGCGCGAGAGCTCACCGTGGTGAACAACAACGCCGGCAACGGCGACACCGGCCTGGCCGCGCTGCTCAAGACCGGGCGCGTGCGCAAGGTCATCTGCAGTTTTCCGCGCCAGGCCGACAGCCATGTGTTCGACGCGCTCTACCGCAGCGGCCAGCTCGAACTTGAGTTGGTGCCGCAGGGCAACCTGGCCGAGCGCCTGCGAGCGGCCGGTGCGGGCATCGGCGCCTTCTTCACCCCCACGGGCTTCGGCACCGAGCTGGCGAAGAACGCCGACGGCACGCCGAAGGAAACGCGCGTGATCAACGGCAAGGCCTACGTGCTGGAGTACCCGATCTTCGGTGACGTCGCCCTCATCAAGGCAGAGCGCGGCGACCGCTGGGGCAACCTCACCTACCGCAAGGCCGCGCGCAACTTCGGCCCGGTGATGGCCACCGCCGCGAAGCGCACCATCGCCAGCGTGTACGAGATCGCCGAGCTCGGCAGCTTCGACCCCGAAACAGTGGTCACGCCCGGCATCCATGTCAGCGCCATCGTGCGCATCCCCCGCGTGGCCACGCAGGCTGGCGGCTTCAAGAACGTGGCGTGAGGCAGGACACCATGAGCTACACCCGACGAACCAAAGACGAACTCGCGCGCCGCGTGGCGCAGGACATCCACGACGGCGCCTACGTGAACCTGGGCATCGGCCAGCCCACGCTGGTGGCCAACCACCTGCCCGCTGGCATCGAGGTGGTGCTGCACAGTGAGAACGGCATCCTGGGCATGGGCCCGGCGCCGGCGGCCGGCGAGGAAGACTACGACCTCATCAACGCCGGCAAGCAGCCGGTGACGCTGCTGCCCGGCGGCGTGTATTTCCACCACGCCGACAGCTTCGCGATGATGCGCGGCGGCCACCTGGACATCTGCGTGCTCGGCGCCTTCCAGGTCTCGGCCACGGGCGACCTGGCCAACTGGAGCACCGGCGAGCCGGGCAGCATCCCCGCCGTGGGCGGCGCCATGGACCTGGCCATCGGCGCCAAGCAGACCTGGGTGATGATGGACCTGCTCACCAAGCAGGGCGCGAGCAAGGTGGTGGCGCAGTGCAGCTACCCGCTCACCGGCATCGGCTGCGTCAAGCGCATCTACAGCGACCTGGCCACGCTGGAATGCACGCCGCAGGGTCTCAGGCTCATCGACGCCGTGGACGGCCTGGCGCATGCGGAGCTGGAAAAGCTGGTGGGCTTGCCCATCGCCGTCGTTTGACTTTAATGTGGAAAACACCATAATCAAGTCATGCCCGCGTACCATCCGCTTGCCGAGCAGGAGCTGCTGGACATCCTGAAAGTGGGTGGCCGCAGTGTCAAGCGCTGCCTCGGCATGATGCTGCAACGGCACCTGCGAATGGACAACGGTGCCGAACCGCTCAGCAAGGCCGAAGACATCGGCTCGGGCAACGGACTTTCGGTGCTGTACCAGGTGGTCTACTCATACAGTGTGTTTGCCAGTGTGGACTGCGTGTATCAGAAAGTGGGGGGTGCCGTGACGTTGCTGGCCGCCGATGCGCAGCAAGGCGTGCTGCGCCTGGGCTTGCCAGCCAGTGCCCCCGATGCCCGCGCGCGGGCTGTGAACCGTTCATCCTGACTGGAGGCCTTCCATGAAAAAGCAAACTGCCTTTGAAGCCGCCGCACTGCACGATCCCGACGTGCTGTTCGGCTTCGACAACTACGACGTGCTCAAGCAACTCGGCTCACTCGTGAGGGAGGTCCGCGTCGACAGCGGCATGTCGCAGGCCGCACTGCAGGAAGCGAGCCAGATCTCGCAGGCCGACATCAGCCGGCTGGAGTCGGGGATGATGGAGCGCGGCCCGTCGGTGCTTACTTTGGTGCGCCTTGCGCATGCGACGGGCAAGCGACTGGTCATTGGCATCGAGGATGCTGAAGGCGGCAGCAGCGCGCCACGGCTGTTGTCGCTCTGAAGCCAGCCATGTCCGCGAATGAACTGTCTGATCTGCTCGGTCTTCTCAGCGGTATCGCGCTGCTGGTGACCGCAGTCAGGAACGACGGCCTCTATGCGTTCGTCGACAAGTTGCGCAAAGCCGTGAACACGGCAAAGGAGACGCAACGCCAGACGGACGCATTGACGGGGCCGATCACCCAGGCGCTGGACGCAGAGCTCACCCGATGGTCCTGGATCGACCGCTGGAGCTTGCGCGCCGGGGCCGCCTTGCTGCTCCTGTCCTATGGGGTCAAGGTGTTCTGCTGACGAGCGCTGATGCAGCGTTCTACCCCTTCGACTCTCCCCCCACCAGCGCACCCGCAGCCTTGAGACGGTCGCGCAGCACTGTGGTGTCCACCCCGCGCACGTCCACCCCGCCCTCACAGGCCATGGCGGCCGCCATGCCGGCGGCCTGGCCGACCGCCATCGAGATCGTCATCACGCGGATCGCGGCCAGCGCCGCGTGCGTGGCCGAAATGCCGCGCCCGGCCACCAGTGCGTTCGCCACGCCCTTGGGGATGAGGCTGCGGTAGGGAATCTGGTAGGCGTGGTCATCTCCCATGGAGGCATAGACCAGTTCCCCGCCCAAGGCCGGGTGGATGTCGATCGGGTAGGCGCCGCAGGCGATGCCGTCGTCGAACGCCACGGCCCGGGTGAGGTCCTCCGCGGTGAGCACGTGTTCGCCGTCGACACGGCGCGTTTCCCGGATGCCCACCTGTGTGGCGAAGGCCTGCAGCCGGCCGCCTTCGCAACCCGGCACGCGGCGCTGCAGGTACTGCGCGGCCTTCCAGGCCTGGCGCCGCCCCTCCATCTCGGCGCGGCTGAGCGCGCTGGCGTCGGTGGCGTCGATGCCCAGGCGGCTGATGTTGAACCAGGCATCGGTGGAAAACGGATCGCGCGACGCATGCAGCGCGGCGCGCGCGAGGTCGCCGCTCTCGAAGCCCTCTCGCGCCAGGGACTGCAGGTCGGCGGGTGGCGTCGCGTCGAAGCGCGCGAAGTCGATCGGCCCGAAGCGGAACATCATGGTCGCTGGCTGCAATGCATCGCCCTCGTCCAGCGGCAGGAAGCGCGCGCCCGCGCGGTGCAGCACGTCGATGTCGCCCGAGGTGTCGATCACCACGCGCGGGTGCACGTCGATCACCCCGCTCTTGGTCAGCAGGCGCACGGTGCGAATGCGCCCTGCCTCGCAGACCACGTCGCACACGCTGGCGTGCAGCATGGGCTGCACGCCAGCGTCCAGCACCATGTCGTCGAACACGAGCTTGAGCACCTCGGGCGCGTATTCCACGCGGTCCATGCGGTGGCCGGTGGACATCACGAACACCTGGTGCGCGCCGGCCGCGCCGTAGTCGCGCAAGCGTTGCACCACCTCGTCGGCCAAGCCTGCCACCACGCGGCGACCGGCCTCGGTCTGCCAGCTGTTGAACTGCGCCACCGCACCGCCGGTGGCGTTGCCACCGAGGAAGCCGTAGCGCTCCACCAGCATCACGGTCGCGCCCTGGCGCGCCGCGGCCACCGCCGCCATGGTGCCGGCCACGCCGCCACCACACACCAGCACATCGACCACGGCGGGCGGTCTGGGTTTGTGGGCCGTCACGCTCACCCCACCTTGATGCCGCGCGCCTTGATCACGGTGGCGTAGCGCTCGCCTTCGGCCTTGATGAAGCTCACGGCTTCGGCGCGGCTCTGGATCACCGGCGACACACCCAGCGTGCTGAAGCGCGACTTCACCGCGTCGGACGCCAGCGCCTCGGCCAGCAGCTTCTCCAGCCGGGCGAGGCCGGCCGCAGGAATGGAGTCCTTGGGCGCGAACAGCGCGGCCCAGCCCTGCACCTCCAGGCTGGGCTGGTTCAGCGAGCGGAAGGTGGGCACACCGGGCAGCTCGGGCACCTCCTTCGGCGAGGACACGGCGAGCGCGCGCAGGCGGCCCGCGCGGATGTGCGCGAGCACGCTGGGCAGGTTCAGGAAGCCGAGCGAGACCAGCCCCCCGAGCAAATCGGGCATGAGCGCGCTTTCGCCCTTGTAGGGCACAGGGGTGAGCGCTGCACCGGTCTGGCCGGCGAAGATTTCCGAGGTCAGGTGCGCCAGCGTGCCGTTGCCGCTGTTGCCGGCCATCAGCTCGCCGGGCTTGGCCTTGGCGGTGGCGACCACGTCGGCAAAGCTCTTGAGCGGCGAGCTGGCGGGCACCACCAGCACCAGCGGCTGGGCAGAGACCATACCCACCGCGTCGAAATCGCGCGCCACGTCGTAGCCGATGCCGGGCACGAGCGAGGGGTTGATCACCATGCTGTTGCTGCCCATGAGCAGGGTGTGGCCGTCCTTGCTCTGCGCGGCGGCGGTCACGCCGATGGCGCTGCCAGCGCCTGGCTTGTTCTCGACGATCACGCCCTGGCCCAGTTGCGGCGCGAACAGCTCGGCCAGCACCCGCGCGGAACTGTCGGCACCACCACCGGGCGCGAAGGGCACGATGATGCGCACGGCTTTCAAAGGCCAGGCATCGCTGGCGAACACGCCCTGCGGCCAGACGGCAGTGGCGCCGGCCAGCGCGGCAGCGCCCGAGAGCAACGCGCGGCGGCGCACGGGAGTGGAAGCGAAGAGGGGATGGTCGGTCATGTGTTGTCTCCAGAAGCGTGTCGAAGGGGTGCGAAGGATCCGGGGGATTCCTGCGGGCATCGTAAAAATGTGGCCCCTAACAAGCAAATACCAATATGTCGCCATCCAATAACATGCTGTTATTGATATTCATCGACCTCATGCCATGAACCTGCGCCAGATCGAAGTCTTCCGCGCGACCATGCTGACCGGCTCCACCGCCGACGCGGCCCGTCTGCTGCATGTCTCGCAGCCTGGCATCAGCCGCATGATCGGCCACATCGAAGTGCAGCTCGGCGTGCGCCTGTTCGAGCGCGGCAAGGGCCGACTCAGACCCACACCAGAGGCCCACGCGCTCTACGCCGAGGTGGAGCAGGTGTACCGGGGCGTGCAACGCATCGATGAACGCGCAAAGGCCATCAAGGCCGGAAGCGGTGTACCGCTGCGCGTGCTGGCCAGCCCCAGCACGCTGCTGGAGATCGTGCCGGCCGCCGTCGCGTCCCTCACGGCCGACTACCCGGACTCGCTGATCTACCTGGAATCGCAACTCGTGCGCGACATGGTGCGCCTGCTGTCGAACGGCGAGGCCGACGTCGGCATCAGCAACCTGCCGATCGACCACCCGCCGCTGGTGTCGGAGGTGCTGGGCTCCTGGTCGCTGAGCTGCGTGTTCCAGCGGGGACACCGCTTTGAACGAGAGGCTTCGCTGCCGATCAGCGAAATCGTGAAGGAAAAGCTGATCGCCTTCAGCCCCGACACCCCACAGGGGCGGCTGGTGGCCGAACACTACCCGCACACCCTCGGCCAGGGAACGCGGCGCATCGAGGTCCGCTCAGGCCAGGTGGCCTGCGCACTGGCCGCGGCGGGTGCGGGTGTCGCCGTGGTGGACAACCTCACCGCCCGGGGCTGGCACCACGACCAGCTCTCGTTCCGACCGATCAGACGCTCGCCAAAAAGTCTTGTATATCGGGTGCGCAATCCCGACTTCCCGAGCTCGGCGCTGGAACAGGCACTGATCGATCGCATCCGCCTGGCCTTTCGCGGCATGGCGCAGCGCGGTTGAAACCATCACGCCGGCTCTCAGATGTTTAGGTAATAAACAACCAAAAATTCATTCGTTCCATATCTGTTCCGTTGTCGGGATCATCCGACTCACCCCATCAACAACGGATTCCTGAGGAACGAGCCATGACCCACCGCCGCCAGATCATCCAGACACTTGTCGTCGCCGCCCTGACCGCCAGCGCCTTCTCGGCCGTGGCCCAGCCCGCCCCCGTGACCCTGCTCAACGTGTCGTACGACCCGACGCGCGAGCTCTATGTCGAGTACAACGCCGCCTTCATCAAGCACTGGAAGGCCAAAACCGGCCAGGACGTGACCATCAAGCAAAGCCATGGGGGTTCGGGCAAGCAGACCCGCTCGATCATCGATGGCCTGGATGCCGATGTGGCCACGCTCGCACTGGCAGGCGACACCGACGCCCTGCGCACCAAGGCAGATCTCATTCCCAAGGACTGGCAGAAGCGCCTGCCACTCAACAGCTCGCCCTACACCTCCACCATCGTGCTGGTGACGCGCGCGGGCAACCCGAAAAACATCAAGGACTGGGACGACCTCATCCGCCCGGACGTCAAGGTCATCACGCCCAACCCCAAGACCTCGGGCGGCGCGCGCTGGAACTACCTGGCCGCGTGGGAATTCGCCAGGCGCAAGTACGGCAGCGACGACAAGGCCAAGGAGTTCGTGGGCAAGCTCTACGCCAACGTGCCCGTGCTCGACACCGGCGCCCGCGGCTCGTCCGTGACCTTCGCGCAGCGCAACCAGGGTGACGTGTTCATCAGCTGGGAGAACGAGGCCTACCTGCTGGAGAAGGAGTTCGGCAACAAGGTCGACTTCGTCTATCCCTCGCTGTCCATCCTGGCCGAGCCTGCTGTGGCCATCGTGGACAAGAACGTGGACAAGAAGGGCACGCGCGCCGTGGCGCAGGCCTACCTGGAATTCCTCTACACCGAAGAGGCGCAGGACATCATCGGCAAGCACTTCTATCGCCCGACCTCGGCCAAGGCCCAGGCCAAATACGCCAAGCAGTTGCCCAGGCTCAACCTCTTCAAGATCGAAGACGCGTTCGGTGGCTGGGAGCAAGCGGCCAAGGTGCACTTCGCCGATGGTGGCAGCTTCGACCAGATCTACACCCGCAAATGATGACGCCCGTCATCGTGCCGGGCTGGCGCAACTCCGGCGCCGGTCACTGGCAGACCCTCTGGGCGCAACAGTTGCCACGTGCGGTGCGGGTGGAGCAGGACGACTGGCTCTGGCCGCAGCGTGAGGCGTGGGTGACACGCATTGCCGACACGCTGCGTGCACAGCAAGGACCCATCGTGCTAGTGGCCCACAGCCTGGGCTGCATCGCCGCCGCGCATCTGCCGCCCGAATCAAGCGCATGCGTTCTGGCCGCACTGCTGGTCGCACCGGCCGATCCGGAGCGCCGCGGACCCCTGGCCGATTTCGCGCCGGTGCCGTATCACCGCCTGCCCTATCCCAGCATCCTAGTGGCCAGTGACAACGACCCCTTCTGCCCCTTGCGTCTGGCCGGGGCCTACGCCCGTGCCTGGGGCAGCGAACTGGTCAGACTGCCCGGCGCGGGTCACATCAACACGGCGTCGGGTCATGGCGACTGGCCGCTGGGTTTGAAGCTGCTGAACTCCCTCGCGGCCATTGACGGCCCCGTCACCGCGCCATGACAGCGACGCTCACCATTGCATCAACGCCCTTCCACGCGCCGGCCAGGTCACGCCAACGCGTGCTGCCGGGTTTCAACATCACGCTGGGCTTCACGGTTTTCTACCTGAGCCTGATCGTGCTGATCCCGCTGTCCGCGCTGATCTTCAAGACCTTCACGCTGACCTGGCCGCAGTTCTGGGACGCCGTCACCGCGCCGCGCGTGCTGGCCTCGTACCGGCTTACCTTTGGCGCTTCGTTCATCGCCGCCTGCGTCAACGCGGTGTTCGGTCTGCTGGTGGCCTGGGTGCTGGTGCGCTACCGCTTCCCGGGCAAGAAGATCATCGACGCGCTGGTGGACCTGCCCTTCGCCCTGCCCACCGCCGTGGCCGGCATCTCGCTGACCGCGCTGCTGGCCGGCAACGGCTGGATCGGCCAGTACCTGGAGCCGCTGAGCATCCAGCTCGCCTTCAACCCCAACGGCGTGGTGATCGCACTCATCTTCATCGGCCTGCCCTTCGTGGTGCGCACGGTGCAGCCGGTGCTGGAAGACACCGAGAAGGAACTCGAGGAAGCCGCGACCTGCCTGGGCGCAACGCGCTGGCAGACGTTCAGCCGCGTGATCTTCCCCAGCATCGCGCCTGCCTTGCTCACGGGGTTTGCCATGGCTTTCGCGCGCGCGGTCGGTGAATACGGTTCGGTCATCTTCATCGCCGGCAACATGCCCATGGTGTCCGAGATCACGCCGCTGATCATCATCAGCAAGCTCGAGCAGTACGACTACGCGGGTGCCACAGCGGTCGCGACCGTCATGCTCGCCATCTCGTTCGTATTGCTGCTGCTCATCAACGGGCTTCAGACGTGGCAGAGAAAACGCTCTGGCGGGGCCATGGCATGAGCACGGTCCGCACCGAAACCCCCTGGGTGCGGCGCATGCTGATCGGCGTGGCACTGGTCTTCATGTTCCTGTTCCTCGTGTTGCCGCTGGCCGCGGTGTTCACCGAGGCCCTGCGCAAGGGCTGGGACGCCTACTGGGAAGCGCTGAAGGACCCGGACGCCTGGTCCGCCATCCGCCTGACCTTCATCACCGCACTGGTGGCCGTGCCAATGAACCTGGTGTTCGGTGTGGCCGCAGCCTGGGCCGTCGCCAAGTACGAGTTCCGCGGCAAGTCCTTCCTGACCACGCTGATCGACCTGCCGTTCTCGGTGTCGCCGGTGGTCGCGGGCCTGATCTACGTGCTGGTGTTCGGCGCGCAGGGCTGGCTCGGCCCATGGCTGGCGGAGCACGACATCAAAATCATCTTCGCCGTGCCCGGCATCATCCTGGCCACGATCTTCGTTACCTTCCCGTTCATCGCGCGCGAACTCATTCCGCTGATGCAGGCACAGGGCAGCGACGAAGAGCAGGCTGCGCAAGTGCTGGGTGCCAGCGGCTGGCAAACCTTCTGGCACGTCACCCTGCCCAACATCAAGTGGGGCCTGATCTACGGCGTGATCCTCTGCAACGCGCGGGCCATGGGCGAGTTCGGCGCGGTCTCGGTGGTCTCGGGCCACATCCGTGGACAGACCAACACCATGCCACTGCACGTGGAAATTCTCTACAACGAATACCAGTCGGTCGCGGCCTTCTCCGTGGCCTCCCTGCTGGCGCTGCTGGCGCTCGTCACACTGGTGATCAAGTCGGTCGCCGAATGGAAGATGGAGCGTGAGATGAAGGCGCTGGCCGAGTTCCCACCCGAGCGGCCCACGCCCGTCTCCAACCCCTTGCTGGGACAGACACCATGAGCATTGAAATCCGCCACATCAACAAGCAGTTCGGCACCTTCCAGACGCTCAAGAACGTCAATCTCGACATCCACTCCGGCGAGTTGCTGGCCTTGCTCGGCCCCTCGGGCTGCGGCAAGACCACGCTGCTGCGCATCATTGCCGGGCTGGAGACGCCCGACACCGGCAACATCCTGTTCAGCGGAGAGGACACCACCGACGTGCATGTGCGCGAACGCAACGTGGGCTTCGTGTTCCAGCACTACGCGCTGTTCCGCCACATGACCGTGTTTGAGAACGTGGCCTTCGGCCTGCGCGTGAAGCCGCGTGGCGAACGCCCGAGCGACGCTCAGATCGAGACCAAGGTGCTCGACCTGCTCAGGCTGGTGCAACTCGACTGGCTGGCCGACCGCTACCCCTCGCAACTCTCCGGTGGCCAGCGCCAGCGCATCGCCTTGGCGCGAGCACTTGCCGTGGAGCCCAAGGTACTGCTGCTCGACGAGCCCTTCGGCGCGCTGGACGCGAAGGTGCGCAAGGAGCTGCGCCGCTGGCTGCGCCGCCTGCACGACGAGTTGCACGTCACCAGCGTCTTCGTCACGCACGACCAGGAAGAAGCACTCGAGGTGGCCGACCGCGTGGTGTTGATGAACCAGGGCCAGATCGAGCAGACCGGCGCACCACAAGAGGTGTGGGAACACCCGGCGAGTCCATTCGTCTATGGCTTCCTGGGTGACGTGAACCTGTTCCACGGCCGAGCGCACGAAGGCCTGCTGCATCTCGATGGCGTGTCCATCGACTCGCCCGAACATGCCAGCGCGCAGGACGCCAAGGCCTTCGCCTATGTGCGCCCGCACGACCTCGAAGTGCAGCGCTACGCCTCAGGTCTGCCGGGCATCGTGGCGAAGCTGGACCGCTCTGTGGTGGTGGGGCCGATTGCGCGACTTGAACTGCTGCCAGTGGACGCGCAAGCACCCGGCGGGCACGACCCACTGATCGAAGCGCGCATGTCGGCCGAGCGCTTCAGGGAACTGGGGTTCCAGGAAGGCGACACCCTGGTGGTGTCGCCGAAGAAGGCGCGCGTGTTCCTGCAGTCGCAGACTGCCTGAACGGTGCGGCCGGATCCCGCTCCCGTCGGCGGGGCGGATGATCATTCGGCGAGCCGGATCTTGCCCTCGCTCACATAGCGCTGGAAATTGGCCAGCGGTATCGCCGTCGAGCCGCGCACGCCGTCGTGCGTCCAGCTCAGCGTGACGTCGTGTTCGCCTTTCAGCACCTGCACGGGGCCGGGGCGAATGATGAGGCTCTGACCGTCGCCCTCACGGTATTCGACCTTGCCGACGATGTGTGCGGTATCCGCCATGGCGATGTGTGCTCCTGAGTGGTTGTGACAGCCTGGCCAAAGGATCGGTGACGGGGCGCAGCGCGGTCTGTGCGTTGTCGAACAGAACTTCCACACGGGCAGGCTTAGTCTGGAATCCAGCCGATTCCCCGGCTGCCATCAACCACTGCCCCGCGCAGCTACCCAAAGGACCCGACCATGAAAACGAGCAAACTTCTCACCACCTCCGTGGCCGCACTGACCGTTGTCGGTGCTGGCCTCGTGTACGCGCAGACGACCCAGCAGACCAGCCCTGCCACCCCTGCTCCGATGGAGCAACCCGTGCAGGCGCAACCGATGACGCCGCCTGCCGACACGCAGACCTCGCCCAGCCAGGAGACCGTGCAGCGCAGCCCGATGACACCGGACGCGCAGGCCGACCGCAACTGACCGTGCGCGCAGGACCATGCGCATCAGCCCTTCCACCGCCCAGGACATCCGCCACGGTGTGCTCATCGGCGCGGCCGTGCTGACCCTGCTGATGCCGCCGGGCTCGCTCGCGCCTCCGTCGGCGGATCGAGGCCTGGCCTCGGCCGTCGCGGCACAGCGCCCGACACCCGTGCCGGATTTCGGGGCGGTGGATGCCAGCGCCAGTTCGCGCGAACTCGTGCACTGGATCGCGCGCACCGGCGACAACGCGGGCATGCCCTTCTTCCTCGTGGACAAGCAGGCCGCCCGGCTCCATGTGTTCGATGCCGGTGCCCGCCTGCAGCACACCACCCCCGTGCTGCTCGGCTCGGCACCGGGCGACGACTCGGTGCCCGGCATTGGCGAGCGCCCGGTGGCGCAGGTGCTGGCGCATGAGCGCACCACGCCGGCGGGTCGCTTCGTCGGCCGTTTCGGTCACACGCTCACGGGCGAGGACGTGGTGTGGGTCGACTACGAGGCCGCGGTCTCGATGCACCGCGTGCGGCCCCACCTGCAGCCCGCTGAACGGCGCGCCGAGCGGCTCGCATCGGCAACCACGGCGGACAACCGCATCTCCTACGGCTGCATCAACGTGCCCGCGGCGTTCTACGAGGCGCACATCCAGCCGGTGTTTTCCAGGATGTCGGCCGTGGTGTACGTCCTGCCCGAGCGCAAGAGCCTGCGCCAGGTCTTCGGTGTGATGGCGTAGGCCCCAGCAGCGAGGGGGCCCGCGCTCAGTCAGGTACTGTGCCGTTCGCGCGGCGCGGCCGGGTGGCCACAGGACAGCTTGTCGTAGGCGCGTCGCACGACCCCATAGCACTCACAGCTGCGCGCCTCCAGGCCGTGGCGGTCCAGGATGGAGATATGTCCCCGGTGGTACTCGATCAACCCGGCCCTCTGCAGCTTGAGTGCGCCGCTGGTGACGCCCTCGCGGCGCACGCCGAGCAGGCTGGCAATGCGTTCCTGCGTGGCGAGCATGTCGGTGTCGTCCTGCCGGTCCAGGTGCTGCAGGAGCCAGCGGCAGAGTTGCTGGTCCAGCGCGTGGTGGCGGTTGCAGGCCGAAGACTGCGCCATGTGCGTGATCAGGGCCTGCGTGTACGAGAGCAGCTGTTGCATGAGCGCCGGCGAGCGGTGCGTGTGGCGCTGCAGCGCCTGGACGCCCATGCGGGCGGCATGCCCCGGGCGCTGCACGACGGCGTCGCACTGGGCCGTGGTCTCACCCATGAAGGCACACACGCCCACCATGCCCTCGTTGCCGACGACAGCCACTTCGGCGGAGGCACCATCCTCCAGCGAGGACACGAGGGAGACCGTGGCCGTGGCCGGAAAGTACACGTGGCGCAGTTCGGCACCTGCCTGGTGCAGTACGGCGCCCGCGTGCAACTCGTCCCATTCGAGATCGGGCTCCAGCAGACCCCGCTCACCGTCAGGCAATGCGGTCAGCAGGTGGCTTCTTTCGAAGAGTGAGATGGCAGTGGTCATGGCGGGTCCCTTTCTGCAGACGGTCTGATGCAGGCCCGTCCCGCCAGCGGGACCGGGCCATGTCCGGATTAGGTGGGGAGCCGCGCGCGCGCCGTGTCAGACAACACGCTGTCCTTCTTTCAGGATGTGACGAGATGTCAGGCTGCGCGGGTGCGGTGACCACCACACCGGCACAGGCAAACGCCGCTCCCGCACCGCCAGCTGGCGGGCCGGCCGTGGGCTGTCAGGGGCCTGGATGGCAGGCGCAGGCCTCGCCGTGCGCGGCCGAGACCAGTTCGTCGAGGATGCCGCAGGAGCCTTCGGGGTGGTGAGCGCCGTCGCAGCGCGAACGAAGTTGCAGCAATTGTTTCTCCAGCGCGCGCATGCTCTTGAGGCGCGCGCGCACGCGGCTGAGCTGCTCGTCCACCAGCTGGTCCACGTTCAGGCCGTGGCCGCTCGGGTCGTCCACGAAGCCGAGCAGGCGCTTGACGTCCGACAGCGGCATGTCCAGCGCGCGGCAGTGGCGGATGAAGGACAGGCGCTCCAGGTGGGGCTGCGCGTAATTGCGGTAACCGTTGTCCAGCCGCGCGGGCTCGGGCAGCAGGCCTTCCTTTTCGTAGAAGCGGATGGTTTCCACGTCCACGCCGGTGGCGCGGGCCAGTTCCTTGATCTGCATGGCATGTCCTTGCTGCGGTTGCGGTCACGTGGCCGCGATGTCTTGACACTGTAGCGGCTTCAGGGTTTTCAATGGCGGCATCGAAAGGAAAAACCATGTCCTCGCATTGCTGTGATCACGACACACCGAAACCCACCGAAATCGTCAACCTGCCGCGTTACCGCCGCATCCTCTGGATCGCGCTGGTGGTCAACGCCCTCATGTTCCTGATCGAGATCGTGGCCGGCTGGCAGGCCGGATCGCTCTCGCTGCTGGCCGACGCGATCGATTTCGCCGGCGACGCGCTGAACTACGCGGTCTCGCTCGCGGTGCTGGCCTCGGCCCTGGCCTGGCGCGCCCGCGCGGCCGTGCTCAAGGCGCTCAGCATGATGGGCTTTGGCCTGTACATCCTGGGCAGCGCGGCGTGGGCGGTGTGGCGCGGCGACGTGCCCGACGCCGCGACCATGGGCGCCATCGGTGTGCTGGCACTGGTCTCCAACGTGGCGGTGGCCTGGATGCTCTACGCGTTCCGCGAAGGCGACGCCAACATGCGCAGCGTGTGGCTGTGTTCTCGCAACGACGCCATCGGCAACGTGGCGGTGATGCTGGCCGCGCTCGGCGTCTTCGGCACCGGCAGCGCCTGGCCCGACCTGCTGGTCGCCAGCCTCATGGCCACGCTGGCCCTGCATGGCGGCTGGCAGGTGCTGCGCCAGGCGCGTGGCGAACTCGGTGCGCAAGACGTCCACGCGCACTGAGGCACAGGGCGCGTGCCCTCGACGCGCTCAACCCTTGAGCACGTAGGCGCTGCACCAGCCGATGGCGGAGACCCGCTTGCCGGTGAAGATGCGGCATTCGCCCGTGCCATCGCCGGGCCGCCCGGCATACAGCTCGCAATTGCCGCACTTCTGCGCGCTGCTGTGGTTGGGAAAGCGCTTGGGATTCACCCTGGCGGAATCCGTGGTGTAGCCCAGCGCGGCGGCGGTGGCGTCCTTCTCGCTCACCATGACCACCTGGGCACGGGCAGCGTCAGCGCCCAGCAGCAGTGCACTGCCCGCAGCCACCGGCGACAGCAAGAAAACGCGACGATTCAGATCGTTCATGGGGAACCTCGTGGGGCGACGCAACGGCCGGAGCATCGTACACCGCGCCTGGCGCGGTGCGTACACTTGACCCCCAAACCGCCCCACGCATGAGCCCCCAAGACTACGTCCAGCAAAAAGCCGCCGCCTCGGGCAGCAGCTTCTACTACGCCTTCCTGTTCCTGCCGGCCGAACGCCGGGCCGCCATCACCGCGTTTTACGCGTTCTGTCGCGAGGTCGACGACGTGGTCGACGAAGTGAGCGACCCTGGCGTGGCGCAAACCAAGCTGGCGTGGTGGCGCGGCGAGGTCGCCAAGGCCTTTGCCGGCGAGCCCACACACCCCGTGATGCGCGCGCTGATGCCCCTGGCCCGCACCTACGAGATCGAGGCCCGCCACCTGATGGCCGTGATCGACGGCTGCCAGATGGACCTGGAGCAGAACCGCTACCTGGACTTCGCCAACCTGCAGCGCTACTGCCACCTGGTGGCCGGCGTCGTGGGCGAGGTGGCCGCGCGCATCTTCGGCCAGACGCAGCTGGCGACCACCGAGTACGCGCATCGCCTGGGCCTGGCCTTCCAGCTCACCAACATCGTGCGCGACATCGGCGAGGACGCCACGCGCGGCCGCATCTACCTGCCGGTCAACGAGTTGCAGAGCTTCAATGTGAAGGCGCACGAAATGATCCAGCGCGGCGCGGCGCCCGGCACCGACGCGGCCGACTTCCAGCGCCGCTTCACCGCGCTCATGCAGTTCCAGTGCACGCGCGCGCTGCAGACCTACGCCGATGCGCTCGCCCTGTTGCCCGAGGCCGACCGCCGCGCGCAGAAGCCCGGCCTGATGATGGCGAGCATCTACCGCACCCTGCTGCAGGAGATCGCCGCCGACCCGATGCTGGTGCTGACGCGCCGGGTGAGCCTGACGCCGCTGCGCAAGTTCTGGCTGGCGTGGCGCGTGCAGGCGCTGGGCAGGCTCTGACCGTGAAGCTGGCCGTGATCGGTGCGGGCTGGGCCGGCATGGCCGCCGCGGTGGAAGCGGTTGCGCACGGCGCGGACGTGACGGTGTTCGAATCGGCACGCACACTGGGTGGGCGCGCCCGCGCTCTGCCCGTGGCACGCGACGATGGCCCGTCGCTCACGCTGGACAACGGCCAGCACATCCTGATCGGCGCCTACACCGAGACACTGGCGCTGATGCAACGCGTGGGCGTCGATCTTTCAAGGGCCTTGCTGCCCCTGCCGCTGGCCCTGCCCTACCCCGACGGCTCCGGCCTGCGCACCCCCGGCTGGGCCGCGCGCTGGCCAGCGCCACTGGACGCACTGGCCGCCATGGCCACCGCACGCGGCTGGCGCTGGCACGACAGGCTGGCGCTGCTGAGGGCTTCGCTGCGCTGGCAACGCGCGGGCTTCGCCTGCGCACCCGGACTCACCGTGGCCGATCTGTGCGCCGGCCTGCCGCCGCGCGTGCGCGACGAGCTCATCGACCCGCTGTGCGTGTCGGCGCTGAACACACCCCCGGCGGACGCGAGCGCGACGGTGTTCCTGCGGGTGCTGCGCGACGCGCTGTTCGGTCCGGGCAGCGCGGGTTTCAGCGCATCCTGCCTGCTGCTGCCCCGCGTGGACCTCTCCAGCCTGTTCCCGGATGCGGCGGCGCAGTGGCTGAACGCGAGCCACGCCGGGCAGTACCGCCTGCGCAGCGGCACGCGCGTGGGTTCGCTGCGACCGCAGCCCGCGGGCTGGTTGCTGGGGCACGAAGGCGGCGAAGAAGCCTTTGACGCTGTCATCTGCGCCACCGCCGCGAGCCCCGCGGAAAAACTCGCCGAACAGGCGGCCGAAGGATGCGAAGCGACCACGGCCACCACCCTGCGGGCCTGGGCACGGACGGCGCGAGGCCTCTCCTTCACCGCACTCACCACGGTGTACGCGCACGCGCCCGGTGTCCGCCTGAGCTTGCCCATGCTGGCGCTGCGCGCCGAGCCCGACGAGCGGGCGGCGCCGGCCCAGTTCGTCTTTGATCGTGGCCAACTGCAGCCGCAAGATGCCCATGCGCAAGGCGTGCTGGCCTTCGTGGCGAGCGCCAGCCAGGGCGAGCGCGACGGGTTGCAGGCGCGCGTGCTGCGGCAGGCCGCGCGCCAGCTCGGTCTGAACGCACTGCGACCGGTGCAGACCGTGGTCGAGAAACGGGCCACCTTCGCCTGCACGCCGGGCCTGGAGCGCCCGGCCTCGGCCATGGCGCCGGGCCTGTGGGCGGCCGGAGACTATGTGCAGGGACCCTACCCTGCCACACTGGAGGGGGCGGTGCGCAGCGGATGCGCCGCGGCCGCGAGCGCCACACGCCCTCCCTGACGCGCATGCCTTCCGGATGCACGAGGTTGCCGCGCACAATTCAACGGAACCTCTGCCAACCCGCACGTTCCCACTGGCTGGGATTTTTTGAAACCAGAGGAAAGGAGCTCCTGCAGATGAACTGCACCACCCCCGTACGCCACTTCATGGCAGCCGCCAGCCTGTGCGCGCTGGCACTCACCGCCAGCGTGGTTCACGCGCAAAACATGGTCAGCGTCAAGGGCAGCACGCTCAACATGCGCGAGGGCCCGGGCACCAACACCACCGTGCTGTGGGAACTCAAGCGGGGCTATCCCCTGCAGGTCACCCAACGCAAGGGCGGCTGGATCAAGGTGCGCGACTTCGAAGGAGATACGGGCTGGGTCGCGCGCCGGCTCACGGGCAGCACACCCCACCACATCGTCAAGGTCCGGACCGCCAACGTCCGCAGCGGTCCCGGCACGAAGAATCGCATCGTCGGCAAGGTGGAATACGGTGAGCTGCTGCGCACGCGCGAGAAGCGCGCTGGCTGGGTGCGCGTGGAGCGCGAACAGGGCGCCGGCGGCTGGATCGCCCGGCGCCTGCTCTGGGGTTGGTGAACCCTCAGCTGCCCGTGGCCGGGGCGCCCTGCGCTTCGGGCCGGGGCGGCACCATGGCGCCGATGACGTCGGCCATGGCCAGGGTGCCGAGATGGCGCCCTTTGCCGTTGACCACGTTGGCGATCTCGCAGCCCTCGGCGCTGAGCAGGCGTGCGGCCTCCTCGATCACCAGGCTTGGGTCCACAGCAGGTCCCTGCACCGGCGCGGCGCCACCCTGCATGAGCGTGCGGCAGCGGATCACGCGGCCCCGGTTGACGTCGCGCACGAAGCTCTCGATGTATTCATCGGCCGGCTTGAGGACGATCTGCTGACCGGTGCCCCGTTGCACCACCTCGCCATCGCGCAGGATGGCGATGCGGTCGCCCAGACGCAACGCTTCATCCAGATCGTGCGTGATGAACACGATGGTCTTGCCGATTTCCTGCTGGATGTCCAGCAGCACCGACTGCATGTCGGCGCGGATCAGCGGATCGAGCGCGGAGAAAGCTTCATCCATGAGCAGGATGGGCGCGTCGTTGGTCAATGCGCGCGCCAGCCCCACGCGCTGCTGCATGCCGCCCGAGAGCTGGTTGGGGTAGCTGTCCTCGTAGCCCTTGAGCCCGACGCGATCGATCCAGCGCGCGGCAGCCTCGCGCCGCTTCTTGCCGGGCACGCCCTGCACCTGCAGGCCGTACTCGGTATTCTCCAGCACGGTGAGGTGCGGGAACAGCGCGAACTTCTGGAACACCATGGCGGTTTGCTCGCGCCGGAACCGCAGAAGCTCGCGCGGCCCCATCTTCGCCACATCGAGCTCGCGCCCGTTCACCGGAACCAGCACCTCACCCGCCGTCGGGTCGATCAGGCGGTTGATGTGGCGGATCAGCGTGCTCTTGCCCGAGCCCGACAGGCCCATGACGACCTGGATGCCGCCGGCCGGCATGTCGATGCTGATGTTGCTCAGGCCCAGCACGTGGCCGTGCACGTCGCGCAATTCCTGCTTGCTCATGCCTTGCCGCACCGGTTCGAGGAACTTGCCCGGCGTGGGGCCGAAGATCTTGTAGAGCCGGCGGATGGAAATGCCCACCGTGGCATCCACCCTGGGTGCGGCGGTCGCAGTAACCGCCGCCTCGGAAGCGGTGCGCGCCATCTGGACATCGGTCAGTGCGGCTTCAGCCATGGACCACCTCCAGGTGTTTCTGCAGCCGCTTGCCATAGGCCTGCGACACGCGGTCGAAGATGATGGCGATGCCCACGATGGCCAGCCCGTTGAGCAGGCCCATGGTGAAGTACTGGTTGGTGATGGCGCGCAGCACGGGTTGCCCCAGGCCCTGCACGCCGATCATGGACGCAATGACAACCATGGCCAGCGACAGCATGATCGTCTGGTTGACGCCGGCCATGATGGTGGGCAGCGCCAGCGGCAGCTGCACCTGGCGCATCTTCTGCCAGATCGACGAGCCAAAGGCGTCGGCGGCCTCCAGCAGGTCCTTGTCCACCAGGCGGATGCCCAGGTTGGTGAAGCGGATCACCGGCGGGATCGCGTAGATCACCACCGCGATGACGCCCGGCACGCGGCCGATGCCCAGCAGCATCACCACCGGAATCAGGTAGACGAAGCTGGGCATGGTCTGCATCACGTCCAGCACCGGATTGACCAGCCGTTGCATGCGGTCGGACCGGCTCATCGCGATGCCGATGGGCAGCCCCAGCAGCAGCGCGACCACCGTGCAGACGAAGATCATGGAGATCGTCTTCATGGTGTCGTCCCACATGCCGAAGTAGCCGATCAGCAGCAGCGTGAGCACCGAGCCGGCCACGATCTTCCAGGAGCGCGAGGCCAGCCAGGCCACCAGCGCGATGCCACCGATCACGATCGGCCAGGGCGTCTGGGTCAGCAGACGCTCGGAGAGCAGCAGGAAGTCCCGCAGTGGCTCGAACAGCCTCTCCAGCGTGTCGCCGTGTTCGCGCGTGAATGCGCGAAACGCGCCGTCGACACCCCGGCGCAGGGCACTGAGCTGCTCAGCGCCCAGGGCCGGGAAGGCATCGAGCCAGCTCATGCCGCGTCAAGCGAAGCCTTGACCTTTTCAGCGACCTCTGGCGAGACCCACTCGGTCCAGATTTCGGGTTGCGTCTTGAGGAAGTGGCGCGCGCCATCCTGGCCCGTGGCCTGGCCTTCGCTCATCCACGCCAGCAGGGCGTTGACGGTGTCGTTGCCCCAGGCGCGCTTGTTCAGGTAGTCCACCGCCGGGCCGCCCGCTTTCTGGAAGCGGTCGGTGATGACGGTGTACACGTCGGCCCGGGCCCAGTCGCTCTTGACCGGCTTGTCGCACTCGGTGATCGAGTTGCAGGCTTCCCAGGCTTCCTTGTTGTGCGGCACGCCGGCGTCGAGCTTGACCATGTCGTACTTGCCCAGGATGGACGTGGGCGCCCAGTAGTAACCCAGCCATGCTTCCTTGCGCTCGTAGGCCTTGGCGATCGAACCGTCCAGGCCGGCGGCGGAGCCGGTGTCCAGCAGCACGAAACCCTTGGCCTTGGCGTCCCAGGCCTTGAAGGCGTTGGCCGTGGTGATCTGGCAGTTCCAGCCCGATGGGCAGTTGTGGATGGCGCCCTTGGACTTGTCCTCCGCTGAGGGGAACAGCTCGGGGTGCTTGAGCGCGTCGTCGATGGTCTTGATGTCGGGGTGCGCATCGGCCACGTACTTCGGAATCCACCAGCCCTCGATGCCACCGTCCTTCAGCGCCTCGGCGGCGTAGTGCAGGCGGCCTTCCTTCACCGCCGCGTCCAGCGGCTGGCGCACGGCATTGACCCAGGCTTCGGGTGCCACGTCGGGCTGGCCCTTTTCCATCATGGAGGTGAGCGTGGGCATGGTGTCGCCGGGCACGATTTCGACCTCACAGCCGTAGCCCTTGGACAGGATGATGTTGTCGACGTGGGCCAGCACTTCGGCCGACTGCCAGTTCATGGCAGCGACGGTGACCTTGCCGCATTCGGCAGGGGCTGCGCCCACGGCCGGTGCCGCAGAGGGTGCTTCGGTGGTGGCTTCTTCCTTCTGGCCGCAGGCGGCCAGAAGGGTCACGGCGACCAGGGCGGTCAGGGTGAGGTGGGGGGATGTTTGCATGTCTGCTCCGGGTTCGGGTGGATGGGTCCACCGGCGCGCTGCGCCAACGGATGTGAGGAACACACCCAACGAACTGGAGAGATAGACGAACGCCGCTGCAAACCAATTGACCGGCCGCTCAACCAACAGCCGTTGGGTTGAACTAAGCCCGCAAATATACTTTTTTATCTTATTCGCACGCAAATACTGCGACTTTTCATATAACGATACGAATTGTCACATAGGACTCAATCGGTGCCCGTGGCCTTGACGGCCTGGTGCGCCGGCCGTTCCACGCAGCGCAGGATCCACGCGTGCGTGAGGGGGTGGGCCTCCATGAGGACGCGTGAAGGGCGCGCCCAGTTGAGCACGCTGGCAGCGCAGACATCGGCCACGGTGAAACGTTCGGCGGCCAGAAAGGCCTGCCCACGCGCCTGCTGATCGCGCAGATGACGCTCGATCACACGAAGGGGCACGGCCAGGCGGCGCTCGGCCGCGTCGGCCAGTTCGGGTTTGCGCCGCGCCTCGGGCATCACCATGCGGTGCATCAGCACGGTGAGCGCGTCGGCCTCGGCTTCGTTGACCGCCCAGAAGCTCCAGCGCAGGGCTTCAGCGTCTTCCCGTGGCGTGGCGGGGGTGATGCTTTGCCCGTCCGCCCGACCGTGGTGGCGCGCGATGTACAGCGCACAGGCCATGCTTTCCCACAGCACCACATCGCCGTCGGGCCGCGCATCCACCACGGCTGGCACATGGCCGTTGGGGTTGATCGCGAGGAATTCGGGCGTGCGCGTGCCGCCACCCTGGAAATGCAGCCTGACGTGATGGAAATCCAGGCCGAGTTCGGTGGCGGCCCAGAGCGGGCGCACCGCGCGTGAAGCGGCAATGCCGTAGATGGTGAGACTCATGGAAGCGGAAGGAAAAAAAGCATCAGCCGATCTGGCGGCACAGGGCCAGGAGATCGCTCACGGTGGCGTGCGGTTGCAGCGGCGCATGGTCCCAGGTGTGGCCCGCGCGGTTGAGCCAGGCCACCTGCATGCCCGCGCCGAGTGCGCCCACCACGTCGAGCTGCGCGTCGTCGCCGATGTGCAGCACCTCTGCAGCACCCGCGCCCGCTGCCTGGGCCGCCGCGTGGAAGATGCGCGCATCGGGCTTGCCCACGCCGAACTCGCGCGCGCTCAAGGCGGCCTGGAAGTGCCGGCCCAGGCCGACGCGGTGCACATCGGCGTTGCCGTTGGACAACGCCACCACCGGGTAGCGGGCCGCCAGCCATTCGAGCGCGGGCAGTGCGTCCTCGAACAGCTCCACGCGCTGGCGCTCGGCAAAGAAGATCTCGAACGCTGGCTCGGCCAGCGCCGGATCGTCGCCCGACTGCGTCAGCACCAGACGGATCGACTCCCGGCGCAGGCCGCTCAGGTCGTGCGCGAGATCGGGCCTTGTGTGGTGCATCTGGTTGCGCACCTCGCGCAGCGCGGCCGGGTTGCCCCAGCGCCGCGCCGTGGCCGGCGCGTGCTCGGCCAGCCACGCCGACAGCGCGGCCTCAGCACGCTCGATGGTGGGCCAGATCGGCCAGAGGGTGTCGTCCAGGTCGATGGTGATGGCGCGAATGCGGCTCGCATCCAGCAGCGCCATCGGTTCGGGTGCGGTGCCGTGGCGCACAGGGTCGGGGGTATTCATGTCTGCGGGAGAATAGCGCATGAAATTTCGCCAGGAACCGCACATTCCCCATGGCCAGGCGCCGCGCACGGCCATCGTGCTCTGCAACCTCGGTACCCCCGACGAGCCCACCGCCCCTGCCCTGCGGCGCTACCTGGCGGAGTTCCTGAGCGACCCGCGCGTGGTCGAGATCCCCCGGCTGGCCTGGCTGCCCATCCTGCACGGCATCATCCTGCGCACCCGGCCGGCGAAGTCGGCCGCCAAGTACGCCAGCGTCTGGCTGCCCGAGGGCTCGCCTCTCAAGGTATGGACCGAGCGGCAGGCCACACTGCTGCGCGGCTACCTCGGTGAACGCGGCCACCAGGTCACGGTGCGCTATGCCATGCGCTACGGCAACCCGTCCATCGCGTCGGTGCTCGACGAACTCAAGGCCGAGGGCACCACGCGCGTCCTGGTGCTGCCGGCCTACCCGCAGTACAGCGGCACGACCACCGCAAGCGTGATGGACGCGGTGACCGCCTGGTCGCGACCCGTGCGCCACCTGCCCGAGTTCCGTTTCGTGAACCGCTACCACGACGACCCCGGCTACATCCAGGCGCTGGCCCGGCGCATCCGCGCGCACTGGATGGCATACGGCCAGGGCGAGCACCTGGTGATGAGCTTTCATGGCGTGCCCGAGCGCACGCTGCACCTGGGCGACCCCTACCACTGCGAATGCCACAAGACCGCGCGCCTGCTGGCCCGGGAACTGGGCCTCGCCAAGGACCGCTACACCCTCACCTTCCAGTCGCGCTTTGGCAAGGCGAAGTGGCTGGAGCCGTACACCGAGCCCACGCTGGTCGCCATGGCCGGGAAAGGCCTGAAGAACGTGGACGTCGTCTGCCCCGGCTTCACCAGCGACTGCCTGGAAACGCTGGAGGAGATCAACATGGAAGCGCGCGAAGCCTTCCTGCACGCGGGCGGCCAGCAGTTCCAGTACATCCCCTGCCTCAACGACGCACCCGAGTGGATCCGCGCACTGACCGACATTGCCGAACGGCACCTGCAAGGCTGGCCCACGCAACGGGCGGACGACCCCATGGAACTGCAGGCCAGCCGGGAGCGCGCGCTGGCGCTGGGTGCGAAGTCGTAATCACGACCGGCGCCACCGAGTTACGCAGCGTCGGCCCTGGCGAACCGCACCACCGTCACGCCCGCGCGGGCCTGCCGCAGCGACGGCATGACGAGCACGCAATCGTCGTAGGGCGTGGTGACGATCTCCCCGTCGTTCTCGCCGATGGGGGTGCCCGCACGCGGGATGACCTGCAGGTCGCGGTAGTCGTCGAAAAAGCGGAAGCCACTGCTTCGCGCGGTCACACCACCGCTGACCCGAAGCACGCATGACCCGGCGTCGTCGCCTTGCCGCCAGCCTGGCAGCAGGGCTGTTGCCGCCGCCATGTCCAGCGTGTTCGATTCAAGCAGGAATCGCAGGGACACGTCCCGAGCCACGTCGCGGCTTGAAGGGTCGCCGTGAAAGCCGCATTCCACCAGCAGGGAGCGCACCTCACCGGCCTGGGCATCCGGCAACCCGAAGTGGCCGAAATCGCGCATGCGCGTGCCATCCCGGTGCCCTTCGTCCACCACGATGTGCCTGGGTGCGCCCAACCGACGCGCCAGCGTCAGGTTGCGGGCGTGGGGCCCGGAGAGCATCAGCGGTGCGCCCGGCTCGTGCATGGAATGCAGGTCCAGCAACCAGTGCGCACGCTGAACGAAAGGCAGCAGTTCCGCGACCCTGCGCCGCTCGACGGTGCCACCTTCACCGATCCGGTCGATGCTCCACTGGCGGTTCATGTCTTCGTCCACGAAGCGTGCCGCATCGAAAGCGTCTGGGTCGAAACGGTCAAAGGCCGCCAGGTTGCAGAACGCCAGCGTGAGGCTGCCTCGAAGTGGCCGCGCACCGGCTTCCAGCAAACCCTTGACCGCCCAGGCGCCGCACAGTTCGTTGCCATGGATCAGCGAGGTGATCATCACCCGCAGGCCCGGCTGGCCTGAGTCGAAATGCCAGACGCCTTGAGTGCCCGTGTTGCCCGCGCGCAAGTGGTCGATGTCGGGGCGATCCAGTTCGAACTTCAGCGGGTTCATCATTCCGTGATCTTCGCGAAGTCGACCACCTTCTGGTACTTGGCCGTCTCATCGGCCAGAAAACGCGGCATGTCCACATTCAGCGGTGCAATGGTGGAGCCCGCATCTTCCAGCGTCTTGCGAAACTCGGGCGTCTGCAGGATCTCGTTGAGCGTGGCACGCAGCCTGGCCTGCACCGGCGCGGGCAGCTGGGGTGGCGCCATCAGCGCGAACCACACACCGATGTCCATGTCCTTGAGCTTGGGCGACTCGGCCAGTGCCGGAATGTCGGGCGCGGCGGGCGAGCGTTTTTTCTCCGTCACACCCAGGGCCACCACCTTGCCCGCGCGAATCAGCGGCAGACCGCTGGAGAGCACGAACACCCCATAGTCCATCCGGCCACCCAGCAAGTCGGTGGTGAGCGGCCCGACGCCCCGGTAGGGGATGTGCGTCATGAACAGGCCGCCCTGCTCCTTGACCATTTCCCCGGCCAGATGCAGCGCCGTGCCGATGCCGCTGCTGCCGTAGCTGAAGCGGCCCGGGCTGGCCTTGACCGCGCTCAGGAACTGGCTGGCATCCTTCACCCCCGTGCTGGGGGAGGCGACCAGCACCATGGGCTGCGAGGCCACCAGGCCGATGGGCGTGAAGTCCTTGTAGCTGTACTTCACGGTGGCCGGCGTGATCAGCCGGTTGATCGCGATCTCGTTGTTGGCGCCGACGAACAGCGTGTATCCATCCGGCGCGGCGCGCGAGGCCTTCATGGCCGCAATGGCGCCGCCCGCGCCGCTGGCGTTCTCCACGACGACGGGAACACCCAGCTTCTTGGCCAGCTGATCGGCGACCGCGCGGCCGGTCAGGTCGGTGCTTCCGCCCGGCGGATAGCCAATCAGCACCGTAATGGGCTTGTTCGGGTAAGCCGCTTCCTGGGCCGCGGCGGAACCCGGCCCCATGGACAACAGCAGAAACGGCGCAATGGCCAGGGCAAGTGGTTTTTTCATGGTGTGTCTCCTGTGGAGCCCCGATTCTTGGTTCGGAGGCACACCGCGGTTGTGCCGTTTCGGCACATGGACGTGCCGAAACCTACCGCTCAACCCGGGTCCACCGTCTGCCAGAACGATTCCGCTGCAGGCGAGAGTTTTCGCTTCGCCCGCACCATGCGGATCTCGAAGCCGATCTCCAGGGCCTTGCTGCCCACCGGCGCCAGCTGCTTCGCCTTGCAGGCGCCCGCGGCCAGCGACCACGGCAGCCACGCCACGCCCAGCCCCTTGAGCGCGTACTCCAGCAAGGCGTCGGCCGAATCGCATTCGATCGTCTCCGCGAGCCGCGGCGCTTTCGGGTGGTTGCTCAGATGATCGCGCACCAGCCGCCCCAGGGCCAGGGTGTCGGCATAGGCCAGGTACGGGACGGCCTGGGCGGCGTCGAAGCTGAACGATGCGTGCCCGAGGGCATTGACCTTGCCCACCGGCACCAGGCGGTCGCTCGCCACCCTGCGCTGCAGGTACTGGTGCGAACTCAGCCGCATGGCGATTTGCGGGTGGTGGTAGGTCAGCATGAAATCCGACTCGCCGCGCTCGAAGCGCTGAAGGGTTTCCGCCATCGAACCGGTGCGCACCACCACCCGCACGCCGGCGCGCTGGCGCCGTATTCTGGCGAGCCAGTCGGCCGCCACCGTGCGGGCCAGGGTGCGGCCCGTGGTCAGGGTCACGGTGGCCGCGCGCCCTTCGCCGTCCGCCCCCGCGATCTCGCTCCTCGCCTGCGCCATGGCCGGGACCATCTGCAGCGCGTACCCGAGCAGCTTCTCACCTTGCGCCGTCAAGCGCACGGAAGTCCCGCGCCGCTCGATCAGGGGCGCGCCGGCCCAGGCCTCGAGCGCCTTGATGCGTCGCCCGAACGCCGGGTGGGTCACGTGCCGCTGCTCCGCGGCGCGCGTGAGGCTGCCGGTGTGGGACAGGGCGATCAGGTCTTCAAGCCATTTGGTCTGCATGGCGCCGACTGTAGCGGCACGACGCCGGGATCCAGGTCGAAATGCAGCACGTCCTCGCGCACGCCCAGCTTGCTGTACAGCGCGATCGCCGGGTCGTCCCCGTGATCGGCCTGGACGAAGATCACGTAGGCGCCCCGCTCCCGCGCCACGCGCTGGAGTTCCTCGATCAGCGCGGTGGCGATGCCCTGCCGCCGGTGCGCGGCGTCCACCGCCAGGTCGTAGATGTAGATCTCCGAACGCGCCTGCTCGAACTTGGGCAGCACGTACGCCGCCAGTCCGCCCACCACCTTCTCGCCGGCCAGCGCCGCCACGGCGATGAACGCATCGCCCGCCAGAAGACGCTGCAGCCAGGCGTCGTCGGGCTGGGCTTGCGTGTAGGTGGGCACATCTTCAAACGCCTCGCCAAACATGGCGAGCATGGATCGAAAAGTGCCGACGTCGTGCTGCGTCAGCACTGCAACATGGTGCTTCTTCATGGGGTACTCCGCCTATCAGAATGGGCCATTGTGCCGATGCGCAAGGATCACGCATGATGTGGTCGCGGGCACCGCCTGCAGGAGTGATACCCCACCATGAACACCACCACGACCACCCACCGCGTCTTCAGGATGGCCTTCGCCAAGGTCTATCCCCTGTATGTCCAGAAGGCGCAGCGCAAGGGCCGGACGAAAGAAGAAGTCGATGAAATCATCCGCTGGCTCACCGGCTATGACCAGGCCGGTCTGGAGCGGCAGATCGAACAAGGCCACGACCTTGAAACCTTCTTCGCCCAGGCCCCGGCCATGAACCCGAACACTGCGCTGATCACGGGCGTGGTCTGCAGCGTGCGCGTGGAAGCGGTGGAGGACCCGCTGATGCGCAAGATCCGCTACCTGGACAAGCTGGTGGATGAGCTGGCGAAGGGCAGGAAGATGGAAAAAATCTTGCGGGTGTAGGGACGCCCGCTCAATGCCCCGCCAGAAACCGCTGCACGAGCTCCAGTTGATCCGGCACGTTCAGCGCCGGCGCGTGTCCGCAACCGGCGATGGTCACCACCAGCGCGCGCGGTCCGCGGTCGCGCATGGCTTCTGCGGTGTCGGCCAGCAGCAGGTCGGAGTCCGCGCCGCGCAGGCAGAGCACCGGGATGTCGATGCGGTCGTAGGCCGGCCAGAGGTCGTAGTCTGCCGGGTGGTGGATGAACTGCTGCACCATGGCCGGGTCGTAGTGCGGCGTCACGCGGCCGTCGGGCAGGCGGCGGGTGGAGCTTTCGGTGAACAGGCGCCACTGCGCGTCGCTCAGATAGCCGTAGGGCTTGTAGACGGTGCGGAAGTACTGCTCCAGCTCGCCCACGGTGGCGAAGGCCGGCGGGCTGCCGGCGTAGCTGCGGATGCGTTGCACGGCTGCGTCGGCCAGCTTGGGTCCGATGTCGTTGAGCACCAGGCGCTCGATGCGCCCGTGCAACGGGCCGGCGGCGCACGCCATGCCGATCGCGCCGCCCATGGAAGTGCCGACCCAGTGGAAGCGCTTGAGCGCGAGCTGGTCCACGAGCGATGCGGCGATGCGGCTGTAGAAGTCCAGGCAGTACTCCGCCTCGGGCGCCGGGCTCCACTGGCTCAGGCCGCGGCCGATGGTGTCGGGACAGATCACGCGCCAGCCCAGGGCGCACAGGTGCGCGGCCAGCGGGTCCATGTCGCGGCCGGTGCGCGCCAGGCCGTGCCAGGCCACCACCACGGGCCCGGCAGGCGTCTCGGGCTCCCAGTCCATGAAGTGGATTTCCCGGCCCTCGCAGGCGAGGTAGCGCGAACGGGGTTCGGGCCGCGTGGTCGGATTCATGGGCGACCCCTCAGGCGGGCAAGCACCGCGCGTTCCCGCAGCTTGCCCACGATGCCGGTGGGAAAGTAGTAGACCGAGAGCACGAACAGCAGGCCCAGCCAGAGCAGCCAGCGGTCGGGCGTGAGCAGCGCGGGCAGCAGCGGAATGCCTTCGGCCGCACCGCCCGCCAGGCGCAGCAGGTCCTGCAGGTAGCTCTGCGCGAGCACGAAGATCACGCTGCCGATGAGCGCGCCGTACAGCGTGCCCATGCCGCCGATGACGACGATCAACAGGATGTCGAGCATGATCTCGAACGACAGCGAGGTGTCGGGTCCCTGGTAGCGCAGCCAGAGCGCGAGCAGGCAGCCCGCGAGCGTGGCGAACGCGGCCGAGAGCACGTTGGAGAGCGTGCGGTACACCACCGTGCGGTAGCCCAGGGCCTCGGCGCGGAAGTCGTTCTCGCGGATCGCCTGCAGCACCCGGCCGAAAGGCGAGTTCACGATGCGCAGGATGGTCAGGAAGATCGCCGTGACCGCGACGAAGAGCAGGTAGTAGGTGATGAAGCGGCCGTCCAGGTCCACGTCGCCCAGCGGTGTGACCAGCGGCTCATCGCGCAGGCTGAAGGCGGGTGAGAGCAGTTCGGGCACGGAGAAGCTCAGGCCGTCCTCGCCGCCAGTGAAGTCCGACAGCTGCGACGCCAGCGTGAGGAAGGCCGAGGCCACGGCCAGCGTGATCATGGCGAAGAAGATGGCTTTGACGCGCAGCGAGAACAGACCGATCAGCAGCGAGAGCACGAGCGAGATGGCCAGCGCACAGACCACGCCCAGCGCGATCGCCGACCAGGACGGTTCGTCCACCGCATTGAGCGCGATCGCCACGCCATAGGCGCCGATGCCGAAGAACATGGTGTGCGCGAAGCTCACGATGCCGGTGTAGCCCAGCAGCAGGTCGAAGCTGGCCACCAGTGCCACGAAGATCAGCACCTTGGCCGCGACGTTGAGTGCCTTCACCCCGGGGAACAGGAAGGGCGCGAACGCCAGGCCGAGGAACAGCACGATCAGCACGGCGGCGAGCCAGCGGCTGCGCGGCAGGTCGTTGGAGAGAATGCGGGACATCATGCGGCGCTCCTGTTCAACGGTTGGTCACGGGATAGACGCCCTGGGGCCGCCACAGCAGGATGGCGACCATGAGCGCGATGTTGGAGAACAGCGCGACCTTGGGCACCAGGAAGCCGGTGTAGTTCGCCATCAGCCCCACCAGCAGCGCGCCGATGAGCGCGCCCGTGGTGGAACCCAGGCCGCCGATGATGATGACGATGAAGATCAGCACGTTGACCTGCGCACCCATTTGCGGAATGACCGACTGCTGGTACAGCGCCCACATCACGCCGCCCAGGCCGGCCAGCGCGCTGCCGACCACGAACACCCCGATGAAGAGCTGGCGGATGCGGTAGCCGAGCGACTCGACCATCTCACGGTCCTGTACGCCCGCGCGCACGAGCAGGCCGACCTTGGTGCGGTTGAGCGTCCAGACCATGGCCGCGAACACCGCCGTGCCAACCAGCACCGCCAGCAGGCGGTACTTCTCCACCGCCGCGTCGCCGAAGATGAAGGAGCCGCGCAGCGCCTCGGGCAACGGCAGCGGAATCTGCTCCGGCCCCCACACCACCTTGATCAGCTCCTCGCCGATGATCATGCCGCCCATGGTGATGAGGATCTGCTTGAGATGCATGCCGTACACAGGGCGGATGATCAGGCGCTCGAACACCCAGCCCAGCGCGCCGGCCACCGCCATGGCCACCAGCATGGCCGGCAGCAGTGTCACCAGGTTGAGCCACAGGCTGTCGGCCGTGGTGTAGCTGTTCATGCTGCCCAGCACGGTCGTGGCCACGAAGGCACCGAGCGCGATGAACACGCCGTGGCCGAAGTTGAGCACGTCCATGAGCCCGAACACCAGCGTGAGGCCCGAGGCGATGATGAAGATGATCATGCCCATGGCCAGACCCGCCACGGTGAGCGTGAGCCAGGTGGATGCGCTGCCGGTGAGCGGCAGCGCGATCAGCGCGAGCACGGGCACCAGAGCGAGCGGCTTCCAGTCGAAGTCCTTGAGGGCAATCATTGGTGCGCTCCGAGAGAGAGTCCGAGCAGCTTCGACTGCAGGGTTTCGTTGCTCGCCAGTTCGGCCATCGAACCGCTGTGCACCACGCGCCCGTCGTCCATCACGGCCACGGTGTCGCCGAGCTGGCGCGCGAAGTTGAAGTTCTGCTCGACCAGCAGGATGGTGGTCTTCGCGGCCTTGAGTTCCTTGAAGGCCGCGATCATGTTCTGGATGATCGCGGGCGCCAGGCCCTTGCTGGGCTCGTCGATCAGCAGCAGCTTGCGCGGCTCCACGATCGCGCGCGAGACCGCGAGCATCTGCTTCTGCCCGCCGCTGAGCTTGCCGGCCGGGTGCAGCCAGAACTTCTTCATGGCCGGGAACAGGCCGAAGATCCATTCGAGCCGCGTGGTGTCGATGTCGTCGAGCGTGCGTGCGCCGCGCGCGGCCAGCAGCAGGTTCTCGCGCACCGACAGGTCCGAGAAGATGCCCATGCTCTCGGGCACGTAGGCCACGCCGCTGTGCGCGATGTCGGGCGTGGGGCGCTGCGTGATGTCCGTGCCATCGAGCGTCACCGTGCCCTGGCTGGCGTGCCACAGTCCCATGATGGTGCGCAGCGTGGTCGTCTTGCCCGCGCCGTTGCGGCCCAGCAGCATGGTGAGCTGGCCCTCGGGCACCTGCAGGTCCACGCCATGGAGGATGTGGTACGCGCCGATGTGCGTGTGCACGCCGCTCAAGGTCAGGAGGTCGCTCATGCGCTCACCTCTTCTTCCGGGTTGATGCCCAGGTAGGCCTGCTGCACCACGGGCGAAGCGATCACGGTGGCGGGCTCGCCGTCGGCCACCAGCTCGCCGTTGTGCAGCACGATGATGCGGTCCGAGAGTTCGCGCACCACGTCCATCTTGTGTTCGACCAGCAGGATGGTCTTGCTCTTGTCGTTCTTCAGTTGCCGGATCAGGTTCAGGATCACCGGCACCTCGTCCACGCTCATGCCGGCCGTGGGCTCGTCGAACATGAACACCTGAGGCTCCAGCGCCATCAGGATGGCCACCTCCAGCTTGCGCTGGTCACCGTGCGGCAGGCTCGACGTCAGCGCGTCGCGCTTGTCCGCCAGCGCCACCGTCTCCAGCACGGCGTCGGCGCGCTCCAGCAGGTCGCGCCGGTCGCTCCAGATGCGCCAGAGGTTCAGCCCCGCGCCGGCCCTCGCCTGCACCGCCAGGCGCACGTTCTCCTGCACCGTGAGATTGGGGAACAGGTTGGTGAGCTGAAAGGCCCGGCCCAGCCCGGCCTGTGCACGTGCCGGGGCACCCAGGCCCGAGAGGTCCTGCCCGTTGAGCCGCACGCGCCCTGCGCTGGCCTTGATCTGTCCCGAGATCAGGTTGAAGTAAGTTGTCTTGCCCGCACCGTTGGGGCCGACGATGGCGGTGAGCGTGCCCGGCGCGAACGCGCACGAGACGGCACTCACCGCCACGTGCCCGCCAAAGCGGACCGTGAGATCCTGGGTTTCAAGCATTGAAGAACTCCCCGCCAGAAGCAGCGGTGCATCCGTGAGCCGCAAGTGCGGCGAACTTCCAGAAACGCCGCGGAACCGGCTCCGCCGGGCCGCAGGCGTTGTCCCCCTTTCAGGGGGAAGCCGCATCAGCGGCGCAGGGGGTCAAGCGCTCAGCGCTTGTTGCGAACAGGAACGTCCATCTCTTCCGGCTTGATCTCACGCACCAGCTCCGGCACGCCCCAGGCGAAGGCCGGGTCCACCTTGATCTTGAAGTGGTACATGCTCTGCATGGCCTGGTGGTCTTCCTTGCGGAAGGTCATGGTGCCCTTGGGCGTCTCGAAGCTCATGCCTTCCATGGTCTGGATGAGCTTGTTGGTGTTGGTGTCGCCACCGGTTTTCTTCAGCGCCGTCACCACCGCCATGGCGGCCGAGAAACCGCCGGCGGTGAAGAAGTCCGGCGGCGTCTTGAACTGCGAGTAGTGCTGCGCCACCAGGGCGTCGTTCACCTTGTTCTTCGGGATGCCGAAGTAGTAGTAGGTGGCGCCTTCCATGCCGGGGAAGTTCTTGTAGGCGGCCATGGCGGGCAGGATGTTGCCACCGGTGGCGATCTCGATGCCATAGCGCTTGAGGTCGAGGTCGGCGATCTTGAACGGGTTGCCCGCGCCGGCCCAGATGATCCAGATCACCTTGCGGCCCGGCAGGTCCTTGAGCTTGTCGATCAGGCGCTGCGCACCGGCGGTGAAATCGGTCGTGCTGGTCGGCAGGTACTCCTCGTGCACGATCTTCGCGGTCTTGATCGATTCCTTGAACGCCTTCACACCGTCGCGGCCGAATGCGTAGTCCTGCGCCAGCGTGGCGATGTTCACGCCGGCCTTGTCCAGTGCCACGGCATTGGAGATCGCGTCCTGCGAGCTGTTGCGGCCGGTGCGGAAGATGTACCTGTTCCACTTGTCGCCGGTGATGGAGTCGGCCACGGCGGGCTCGACGAGCAGGATCTTCTTGTACTCGGCCGCCACCGGCAGCATGGCCAGCGCCACGCCCGAGCCCGTCGGGCCGATGGCGATGTCGGCCTTGTCGTCGGCGTAGGCGGCGGCCAGCTGCGCGCGTCCCACGTCGGGCTTGAACTGGCTGTCCTTCTCGATCACCACCAGCTTCTTGCCATTGACCATCATGGTGCCGCCGGTGGCGTAGTCCAGGCCCATCATCAGGCCGGTGTGGGTCTGCTTGGCATAGGCCTCCAGCGGGCCGGTCTTGTCGTACACGTGGGCAATGCGAATTTCGCCCTTGTTCGACTGGGCCATGGCCAGCGGAGCGGCGCAGGCGAGCGCGAGGACCGCGAAGCGGCGGGTGAAGTGGGTCATGTCTTGTCTCCTGGTTGGAACGGTCACAGCGCCATGCGCCGTGGCCTTGCTTTGCAGGCTTCATGCCAGCACTGGAGACCTTTGATATTCAACAGATTTTTCGGCTTCCCGCCATCGAACCGTCCGGATTTCAGACAGTCCGGGCCCAGTCATATGTCCAAAAATCAGACAATCGTCTGAATGTCAGACACATCGCCCCACTGCGCGAGCCGGTCGTACAGGCTGGCGCGCGAGATGCCGAGCAGCCGGGCCGCGGCGGTGCGATTGCCGCCGGTGTGCGCCAGCGCCTCGCGAATGGCCCGCTGCTCCAGCTCGGCAATCTGTTCGGGCAGTGGGCGCAGCCCGTGCGCGCCATCCGGGGTGGGCGAGCGCGGCTGCGCCAGCGGCGCCACGGGCGCCAACGCGCCCAGGCCAGCGGCCTGCAGCACCGCCATCACCTGCGCGGCGGTGATGTGGTGGGAGTCGCTGCGCAGGGCCAGCTGCTCCAGCACGTTGCGCAGTTCGCGGATGTTGCCCCGCCAGCTCTGCGCGGCCAGCAGCGCCTGTGCTTCGGCCGTCAGTTCCAGCTGCGCTCCGCCACCGCGCGCGGCGATGTCCTCGCACAGGGCCTCGATCAGCAGCGCGATGTCGTCGCGCCGCTCGCGCAGGGGCGGCACGCGGATCGGCAACACGTTGAGCCGGTAGTACAGGTCTTCGCGAAAGCTGCCGTCGGCCACCATCTGTTGCAGGTCGCGCGAGGTGGCGGCGACCACGCGCACGTCGAAACGCAGCAGCCGGTTCGAGCCCAGCGGTTCGATTTCGCCTTCCTGCAGGGCGCGCAACAGCTTGACCTGCATCGGCATCGGCATGTCGCCCAGCTCGTCGAGGAACAGCGTGCCGCCATCCGCCAGTTTGAACTTGCCGTCGCGGCCCTTTTTGTCGGCGCCTGTGTAGGCGCCGGGCGCGACGCCGAAGAACTCGGCCTCCAGCAAGGTGTCGGGCACGGCCGCCATGTTCACGCTCACGAAGGCGCGGCCGGCGCGCGGCGAGGCGGCGTGGATGGCGTGCGCCAGCAGCTCCTTGCCGGTCCCGGTTTCGCCCAGCAGCAGCACCGGGCTGGCCGACTGCGCGGCGCGGCGCGCCTGGCGCTTGACCTCCAGCGCCGCGGCGCTGCTGCCGACAAAGCTGGCGAAGGTGTACTTGGTGCGGCGCTGGCTGGCCAGTTCGCGCCGCGCCTCGTTCAAGTCCTGCTCCAGCCGCGCAAACTTGCTGATGAGGGGTTGCAGCGTGGTCTCGGGGTGGTCGAACAGCACGATCCCCAGGACGCCAATGACCTCGCCCGCGCCGTCGCGCAGCGGAATGCGGCTGACCACGAAAGTGCCGGCGCGGTTGGTGAGCAGGTCGATCAGGATCGGCTTGCCCGTGGCCAGCACCTGGTGCATCTGCGTGTTCTGCACCACCCGCGAGACCGGGTGACCGACGAAGTCTTCCTCGCGCTCGAAGCCGAGCGCCGGCAGAAAACGGCGGTACTGGTCGTTGATCCAGACCACGCGCGCGTCGCGGTCGACCAGCATCATGCCTTCGCTGGCGTTGGCGAACAGCTCGAACATCGAGCGCGCGGCCAGTTCGAGGATGCTTTGCGCGTCGCGCGGCAGGCGGCTGTCCCGGGTCATGCCGGGATGGTACCCCCTGCCGGTATCCTCAATCCAGGCGAGTCCGCCTCGCCAGCAGCCTCGGCAGCACCAGCACCGCCAGTACCACGACCAGCAACGCAGCCGACATCGGGCGCTGCAGGAAGACCATGAAGCTGCCCTCGCCGATGGACAGCGCGTTGCGCATCTGCGCCTCGGCCATGGGCCCGAGGATCAGGCCGACGATCACCGGCGCGGTGGGGAAGTCGTAGCGGCGCATCACCACGCCGAGCAGACCCAGACCGTACATCAGGAACAGGTCGAACGCGCTCTGGCGCATGCCGTACACGCCCACGGTGGCGAAGATCAGGATGCCGGCGTAGAGCTGCGGGCGCGGGATCTTCAGCAGCTTGACCCACAGGCCCACCATGGGCAGGTTGAGCACCAGCAGCATCACATTGCCGATGTAGAGCGAGGCGATCAGCGCCCACACCAGGGCGGACGAAGTCTGGAACAGCTGCGGCCCGGCATTGATGCCGTAGTTCTGCAGCGCGCTCAGCAGGATGGCCGCCGTCACCGAGGTGGGAATGCCCAGCGTGAGCAGCGGCACCAGCGTGCCGGTGACCGCCGCGTTGTTGGCCGCCTCGGGACCGGCCACGCCTTCGATGGCGCCGGTGGTACCGAACTCTTTCTTCTCTTCGGGCCCTGCGAGCTTGCGCTCGGTGGCGTAGCTCAGGAAGGTCGGGATCTCGCTGCCACCGGCCGGAATGGTGCCGAAGGGAAAACCAATGGCGGTGCCGCGCAACCAGGCGGGCCAGGAACGGCGCCATTCGCGGCCGGTCATGTGCACCTTGTTCATCCTGTTCATGCTGGTTTCGCTGCGCCCTTCGTACAGCGCGTTGTAGAGCGCCTCGGCCACGGCAAACAGGCCCACGGCGACCAGCACCACCTCGATGCCGTCCATGAACTCCAGCACGCCGGCGGTGTAGCGCACCTGCGCCGTGATCTGGTCGATGCCGATCAGGCCCAGCGCCAGGCCGAAGAACAGCGCGGTGAGGCCGCGCAGCGTGCTCTGGCCGAGCACGGCGCTCACAGTGGTGAAGGCCAGCAGCATCAGGCAGAAGTACTCGGGCGGGCCGAGCTGCACCGCGAATTCCGCGAGGATGGGCGCGAAGAGCGTGACCAGGATGGTGGCGATGCTGCCGGCCACGAAAGAGCCGATGGCCGATGTGGCCAGCGCCGCACCCGCGCGCCCGCTCTTGGCCATCTTGAAGCCCTCGAGCGCGGTCACCATGGTGCCGGTTTCGCCCGGCGTGTTGAGCAGGATGGAGGTGGTCGATCCGCCGTACATCGCACCGTAGTAGATGCCCGCGAAAAAGATCATCGAGGCCGTGGGTTCGACCTGTCCGGTGATGGGCAGCAGCATGGCCACGGTGACGGCCGGGCCCAGGCCGGGCAGCACGCCGATGGCGGTGCCCAGCGCGCAGCCGGCGAAGGCCCAGAGCAGGTTGATCGGAGTGCCGGCGGTGGCGAAGCCGGCGAGCAGCTGGTTGAGGACGTCCATGTCAGATCCAGCCCGTGGCGGTGATGCCGGGCAGGTTCACGGCCAGCAACTGGGTGAAGAGCCAGTACACGGGCGCGGCGATGACGATACCGGTGACCGCGTCCTTCACCGTCTGCCGCAGATCGCCGATGGGCTTGCCTTCGCTGGCGCGCAGGCCCCGCACGGCGAGCACGAAGCACAACGAACAACTCAGGATGAAGCCGATGGTGGTGATCAGCGCGGCATTGAGCAGCACGCCGGCCGAGACCCAGGCCAGCGCGCGCCAGTCGCCGCGCGCCGCGCCCGACGGCTCTTCCATCTGCCGGTAGCCGCCCGTGATCACCTCACGGATCAGCATCACGCCACAGGCGGCCAGCGCCGCGCTCACCACCCAGGGCAGGAAGTTGGGGCCGACACCGGCATAGCCCGCGTCCGAAGGGATGTCCAACGCGCCGACCGCGAGCACGGCGGCCACGATCAACGCGCCGACGCCCATGGCCAGCTGGCCGGGACGGTGATTGGGTGAGGAGGGGGTGTCGTTGTTCATGTCGATGGTCCAGAGCCCAAAGCCAATTCGTCGGTGAGCGCCAGGCAGCGCCAGAGGCAGCGCAAATCAGGGGGCATCAAGGGTCCGGCTCCGCCGGCCCGAGATGCCGTCCCCCTCCCAGCGCCGCAGGCGCGCCAGAGAGGGGGAAGCCGCACAGCGGCGCAGGGGGTGATTCGAGCTCACACCATGCCCGCGCGCACCATGGTCGCGCGCAGCGAGGAGAAGTCCTTGTCCACGAACTCGTCGAACGCCTTGCCGGTCAGCAGCGCAGGCGTCCAGTTGTTCTTGACCAGCGCTTCCTGCCAGGCCTTGCTCTGCGTGGCCTTGACGATGCGTTGCGTCAATTCGTCGCGCTGGGCCTGCGTGATGCCGGCCGCGCCGAACACACCGCGCCAGTTACCGATTTCCACGTCGATGCCCTGCTCCTTCAGCGTCGGCACGTCGATGCCTTTGACGCGCTGACCGGAAGTGACGGCGATGGCGCGCATCTTGCCGCTCTCGATGTATTGCTGGAATTCGCTGTAGCCGCTGCCGCCCACGCTGACGTTGCCGCCCAGGATGGCCGCCGTGGCCTCGCCGCCGCCCCGGAAGGGCACGTAATTGATCTTCGAGGCCGGCACGCCGACGGACTGCGCGATCTGCGCGGCGGCGATGTGCTCGGTGGAGCCGCGCGAGCCGCCGCCCCACTTGACACTGCCCGGATCCTTCTTGAGCTGCTCGACCACATCCTTCATGGTCTTGAAGGGCGAGTCGGCCGGCAGCACGAACACGTTGTATTCGGTGGTCAGGCGAGCGATCGGTGTGAGCTGCGTGATCGACACCGGCGGCTTGCCGGTGATGATGCCGCCCAGCATGACCGCGCCCATGACCATGAGCGCATTCGGGTCGCCCTTGCTGGCGTTGTAGAACTGCGCCAGGCCGATGGCGCCGGCCGCGCCACCCTTGTTCTCGAAGGTGACCGACGAGGCCGTGCCGGCTTCGCGCAGGGCCTCGCCGAGCGCACGGCCGGTGCCGTCCCAGCCACCGCCCGGGTTGGCCGGGATCATCATCTTGATGCTGACGTTGGCCCAGGCGGCGTTGGGCAGGGCACCGGCCGCGGCGAGGGCGGCCAGGGATTTGAGAAAGGTGTCGCGGCGCATGGCTTGTCTCCTTGATATGGGGTGAACCGACTGGCGTATCTTCTGCCCGCTCGCTGTCAGTTCGCTGTCCACTTTCTCGGTGAAAACCCTAGGCCGGCACCCCCTGCCACTCAGAAGCGGTGGCGCAGCCCCACCTGGATGCCGTTGGAACTGCCCCCGGCCACCGGGCCGTTGAACCCGAGCGCGGCCGCGCCGTCGTTCGATACCGCGGTGAGGTGGCTGTAGACCGCCGTGCGCTTGGACAGGCTGTGGCTGGCCTGCAGGGTGAAGATCTTCGCGTCGTCCAGCGCCGCCGAACCGGTCACGTTCTTCGCCTGTGCCGCGCCCACCGACACCGTGGTCTCGCCGAACTTGAACGCGGCGGCCAGGCCGTACACCTTGAGCTTCTCGGCGGCCCTGTCTTCCACGTCGTAATAGGCCGAGAGCTTGAAGCCGCCGAAGTCGTACGCGCCCACGAGCAGCAGCGCGTCCCTGCCCTGCTGGCCGGCCAGCGCGCCATCGGCGTCCTTCACCTGCATCAGCGACAGGCCGGCGGTCAGCGGCCCTTGCGCGTACAGCGCATGCGCGCTCACCTGCTTGCCGAAGTCCGGGCTCGGGTTGGTGCTGGCGCGCTCCTCACCCAGGCTGTACTGCAGCTGGAAGACGGTGTGGGCGACCGTGGGAGAGACGTAGGTGATCGCGTTGTCCACGCGGTTGTAGTCGCCGTTGCCGATGATGGGCACCACGCTCAGCACGTCGTAGGTCTTGGTGCCGATCACCCCGGCGATGTCGTCCATGGGCGAGTACTGGCGGCCCAGGCGCAGCGCACCCCAGCCACCGGCCAGCCCCACGTAGCCCTGGCGCCCGAACAGGCGACCGCCCTGCCCCAGCGTGCCCGCGTCGGCATTGAAGCCGGACTCCAGCAGGAACACGGCCTTGAGGCCGCCGCCCAGGTCTTCCGTGCCGCGCAGGCCCCAGCGCGAACCTTGCTGCTGGCCGGAGGACACGCGGGTGAGCGAGGTCGCACCCTTGATGCGTTCGACGGCAACATCGACCACACCGTAGAGGGTGACGGAGGACTGCGCGCTGGCCAGGCCGCTGGCCAGCCCGAAAGCCGCGAGGGCCATGGCACTTCTTTTCAGTTTGAGTTTCATGTTCACTTTCATGGTGGGTGGAGGGAGTGGCCATGCTCTGTGCAGGGGCTGTCAGTTGGCTGTCCGCGCGATCCGGACAAACCCTGACCCCCGGCCCACACCACCCCGGGCGCGCCGCGTGCCGATAATCGGGCCCATGAAGTTGCTGCTGATCGAAGACAACGCCGCGATGCAGACCACCTTGCGGCGCAGTTTCGAGCGGCGCGGCATGCAGGTGCTGGGTTGTGAGGACGGCGCGCGCGCACTGGCGCTGTGGCAGGCCAGCCTGCCCGACGCGGTGCTGCTCGACCTCAGCCTGCCGGGCGTGGACGGGCTCGACGTGCTGAGCCAGGCGCGCGCGGCCGGCCTGACCACGCCGGTCATCGTGCTCACCGCGCGCGGCACCGTGGGCGATCGCATCCTGGGCCTGAACACCGGCGCCGACGACTACATGCCCAAGCCTTTCGACCTGGACGAGCTCGAGGCACGCGTGCGCGCGCTGGTGCGCCGCTCGGGCCAGGCCGACCCGGGCGCGCGCGCGCCCACGTGGTGCGGCATGCACGTGGAAAGGGACAGCGGCGCGGTCTACTTTGGCGGTGCACCGATGGAACTCGCGCCACGCGAGCTCGCGCTGCTGCAAGCCCTGCTGGGCAAACCAGGCCACGCCATCGCCAAGGAGCGCCTGTTCGAGCTGGTGTTTCCCGGCGAGAGCCAGGTGCAGCCCGAGGCCATCGAGGTCGTGGCCTACCGCCTGCGCAAGAAGATCGCCCACACCGGCGCGCAGCTGGTCACCCTGCGCGGCCTGGGCTATCTGCTCAAGGCCTCCCCATGAAGCGACCCGTCTCGCTGCGCCGCACCCTGCTGCTGGGCATCCTGCTGCCGGTGTTCGGTTTTGTCCTCGTCAACACCGTGGTGCTGTACCGCCAGGCGCTTGCGGCGGCCGACACCGCCTACGACCGCACCCTGCTGGCCACCGCGAAGTCCCTGGGCGAACAACTGCGCGTGACCGGCTCGGGTGACGACCTGCGCATCGAGTCCACGCTGCTGTATTCGGCGCTGGAGGCGTTCGAGGCCGACAACCGCAGCCGCATCTTCTACCGCGTCAGTGGGCTCAAGGGCGAGATGGTTTCGGGCTTCGACGACATGCCCGCTTCGCGCCGCGACATCCCTCAGAAAAACCTCTACGCCGCGCTGGTCAATTTCTACGACGACGAGTACCGCGGCGTGCCGGTTCGCATGGCGGTGCTGCTGCAACCGGTCTCGGGCGTCTATGAACAAGGGATGGCCACGATCCAGGTGGCCGAAACGCTCGAGCTGCGCCAGACGCTGGCACGGCAGATCCTCACCGACACGCTGCTGCGACAGGCCGCGCTGGTGATCGTCATCGCACTGGTGGTGGTGTTCGTGGTGCAACGCGCCACGCGACCGGTGCGGGCGCTGAGCCACGCGCTGAGCCAGCGCAGCGAGAACGACCTGTCGCCGCTGCCCACCGAGGGCGCACCACGCGAGTTGCTGCCCTTGCTCGACGCCACCAACCAGCACATGCAGCGCCTGTCGCACCTGCTGGAACACCAGAAGCGCTTCGTGCGCGACACCTCGCACCAGCTGCGCACGCCGCTGGCGGTGCTCAAGACGCAAGTGCAGTCGGCGCGGCGCGGGGACGCGCCGCCCGCGCAAGCGCTGGAGGAGATCGGCCACACCGTGGATCGCGCCACCGAACTCGCCAACCAGATGCTGGCCCTGGCCAAGGTGGAACAGTTGCGGCAGGACCGTGGCGCGCCTGTGCTCGACTGGTCCGACGTGGTGCGCGCGGTCGCGCTCGACCTCTCGGCCCTCATGGCCGCGCGCTCGCTGGATTTCTCCATCGATACCCAGCGCGCACCGGTGCAGGCGCACGAATGGGCGCTGCGCGAACTCAGCCGCAACCTGCTGCACAACGCGATCAAGCACACGCCAGAGGGCTCAGCGCTCTCCGTGGTGCTGGTGGCGGACCGCGACACAGCGGCGCTCACCATCCGCGACGAAGGCCCCGGCATCTCCGCCGCGCTGCGCGAGCGCCTGTTCCAGCCCTTTGCCACCGAACCGGGCCAGGCGCCCGGCATCTCCGGGTCAGGCCTGGGACTGGCGATCTGTCACGAGATCGTGCAATCGCTACAGGGCAACATCGACCTCGACAACCGCGTCGAACACGGCCAGGTGCGGGGGCTGTACGCCACCGTGCGGCTGCCACTGGCCACGCCTTTCACCGCTCCATGAAAAACACACCCGTCCCCCAGGGCAACGACAAGGTCCGCCTCGACAAGTGGCTCTGGGCCGCGCGCTTCTACAAAACCCGCGGCCTGAGCACGGAGGCCATCGACAAGGGCCACGTGCGCCTCAACGGCCTGCCGGTGAAGCCCGCGCGCGAGGTGAAGCCGGGCGACACGCTGGAACTGCGCATGGCGCAGCAGCCTCCGCGCACCGTGGTCGTGCGGGCCTTGAGCGGCGTGCGCGGCCCCGCGCAGGTTGCCGCCCTGCTGTACGAGGAAACCGAAGCCTCGCTGAAGCAGCGGCGCGAAGCCACCGAACAGCGTCGTCTGGCACCGGAGCCCGCGCACAGCCAGCCCATGGGCCGCCCGACCAAGCGGGACCGCCGCCACATCGAAGATTTGCGCAACACGGCACCGCGAGGCGACTGGAACGACCGCTGGAGCGCTTCACTCGACGAGTAAGCTCGTCACGCTGGCTCCTCACGTACCGTTGTTCAGCCCTTGCGCAGCCCCAGCCACATCACCGTGGCCACCACGACCAGGCCACCAGCCACCTGCACCGGTGCAATGGTCTGACCGAGGATCGCCCAGGCCAGCACCAGCGCAAAGATCGGCTCGATGTTCATGATGGCCGAATTGCCCACCACGCCCAGCTTGGGCAGCACGGTGAACATGATGGTGAAGGCCGTGCCGTAGAGAAAGGTCAGACCCAGCAGGCCCCACCAGCCGATGGGTGCGGTGGGCATGGCCAGCCCACCCTGCGCGGCCGCCCCGGCCAGGGCCATCACGCAGACGATGGCCATGGTGGTCGCGGTGCGCAGCCGGCCGTCGAGTTCGCCCGTTTCATGCTGGGTCAGCACCAGGGCCAGGCCGAACGTGGCCGCCGCCGCCAGCGCGAATGCCACCCCCACGCCGATCTTTGCCCAGTGGCCCGACGCCCCCAGTCCCGATGCGGCACCGAACACATCCAGTGCGAGCGCCAGGCCGAGCAACATCACCGGCATGGCACGCAGCACGCGCGGCTGCGGGCGCTGCGCGTACACAATGCGCGCCCACAGCGCTGTCCACAGGGGATAGGTGTTGAAAGCCAGCAGCGCCAGCGCCACCGGCAGGCGCGCAACAGACGCATACAGACACAAACTCTGAATGCCTACCAGCAAGCCGATGGCGGGCAATGCCTTGCGGTGCCGCGCCTGCAGCGCCACCGGAACGCGGTAGACAATCAGGATGCCCGCGACCACCAGCGCCGTGACGCCACTGCGAAAGGCGACCGCAGTGGCCACGCTCACCCCATGGTCGAACGCCAGACGCGCCGCCACGTGGTTGGCCCCCATCATGAAGGCGATCAGCAGCAGGGTGGCGAACGCGGCGCGACTGATGCCCGCAGCAGATGTGGATGTCATGCCTCAGCGCAACTGCTGGCCGAACAAGTAGGTCATGTTGACCCGCCGGGCTTCGTAGCGGTCCACGAAACGGATGGTATCGGTCTCGTGGAACAGGGCCGAGTTGAACAACACGGCGCGATTGCAACGGTGCGGGACGGTCACGCAACCGGCGTCATGGCGCTTGAGGAAGTCGTATATCAACGTGCTGTCCGCGTTGTACTGCTCGAAGCTCCAGTCGACAGGCGCGGGAACGTCGTACACCTTGAGCCCACCGCTCTCGGGGTCCAGATTGTGTTCGTTCGGCGCGATCCAGAAGTTCAGGTTCACCTTGGCGAAGTCCGCGTGTACGTTGATGCCGCGCGTCACGGCCGGCTCGTACTTGAAACCCCAGAGCTGCGTGAGCACGTAGTCCTTGAACACATGCGGCATGCGCTGCTTGAGTTCGCGCGCGAGTTGCAGATGAACAGGGCTGTTGAAGCCGCGGTTGGCAAATGCCCCAAGGTAGCTATTGGCGTACTCGCCGTGCCACACGCGCGAGGCATGCGCAAAAGTCTGGAAGGCCTGCAGCGCAGACTCGGTCAGGAAATTGTCGATCGTCAGAATCTCCGGCGTACCGGCCAGGTACTCGGCTTCCAGTGCAACCCAGTCGTTGTCCGGATTGAGCACGTTCGACAACGATGACGGCATGGCGTGGATCCAGGGCGTGCAGAGGAACTCCTGCATGCAAGCCAGCTCGGCGGGTGACGCACGAACCACGCCGGCTGCGGCCTGGCTCGACACCTGCAGCAGCAATGCAGCAGCGGTCTCAAGAAAGGTCCGCAGTCCGGGCACGTCGTGGTCATTCTGCTGCAGCCAGGCCGCCTGCTGCACATCGTGCTTGAGTCTGAAGGCGCTCAATGACAGGCCGGTTCGCCGCAGCGCGGGTGTCTGGAAGGTGGCACGCAGGTAGGCGGCCAGACTGTTGCGTCCGGCATCGATCACGCGCGGCGTATCGGCCACTCGGTCGCTGAGCAGGGTGGCCGCGAGGTTGGTGTGTGCCGACACGAGGCCAGGGTCAAGGTCAAGGGCCTTTTCGAAACTCGCAACGGCCAAAGCAGTGCGGTCCAGCATCTTGAGTGCACTGCCATGCTCCACCCAGGCTTGGGCGTGTCGCGGGTGGATCTGCGTCGCACGCTCGGCGCGGGCCAGCGCCTCGTCATACCGTCCCAGTTCATTGAGCGCACTGGCGAGGTTGCTCAGCACCACGGGGTTGTCGGGCGCTCCAGCCAATGCCTGCTCGTAGCTGGCCACTGCATCGCCCTGCCTCCCCATCTTCTGCAACACACTGCCCCTGTTGCTGAGCAGGGCGGTGTGCCTGGGATGGCTTTTCAGGGCCCGTTCAAGACAGTCCAGTGCCTGGGGCCATTGCATAAGCTTCTTGTGCAACAGCCCCAGGTTGACCGCGACATCGGGGTCGTCAGGCTGCAACATCAGAGCCTGACCATAGGCGGACAGCGCTTCTTCGTCGCGACCCAGCTGCTGCAGGGTGAACGCCAGGTTGTTGTATGCGTCTGCACTTTGCGGATTGGCCTGCGCGGCCCCACCAAAATGTGCGGCGGCACGATCGATATGGCCTGCCTGCGACTCCAGCAGCCCAAGGTGATAGAGCACCGCGAAGTCTCCCGGCAACTGCCGCAACACGCTTTCATACAAAGTGCGAGCGTTGTCCAGCAGGCCTTGCGAGTGGAAATGCACCGCCAATTGCATCTGGTCGGCGGGCGCGAGAGAAGCATTCATCGCAACAGTCCTTGACGGTCGTAGCAGCGCCGGACGGCCTCGTTCACGGGCACGAAAAAGCCCCACGGCCAAAGGCGATGGGGCTGGAATTCCGCAAGCCCGCGCAGGGCGCCTTGCAATCACAATCAATCTGGCGGAGCGAGAGGGATTCGAACCCTCGATGAGGCTCTACACCCCATACTCCCTTAGCAGGGGAGCACCTTCGGCCACTCGGTCATCGCTCCGGAAGCTGCTTATTATGCCTCAACTCACCCGGCTCTTCGCCTCTGGAGACCGGCTCAGCGGGTGAGCGTGTCGGCGGTCTGGTCGAGGTCGAATTCGCGGTGCAGCGCGCGCACCGCGAGTTCCATGTACTTCTCGTCGATCACCACCGAGGTCTTGATCTCGGACGTGGAAATCATCTGGATGTTGATGCCCTCGACGCTCAGGCACTTGAACATGCGGCTGGCCACACCGACGTGGCTGCGCATGCCGATACCCACGATGCTGACCTTGCAGATGCGGGTATCGCCCACCACTTCAGCCGCACCCAGCGCGGGCACGACCTTGGCCTTGAGCAGGTCCAGCGTCTTCTGGTAGTCGTTGCGGTGAACCGTGAAGCTGAAGTCGGTCAACCCGCCCTTGCTCAGGTTCTGGATGATCACGTCGACCTCGATGTTGGCGTCGGCCACCGCACCCAGGATCTGGTATGCGATACCGGGAGTGTCGGGGACGCCGAGCACCGAGATCTTGGCCTCGTCGCGGTTGAAGGCAATGCCGGAAACGACGGCTTGTTCCATGTCTTCGTCTTCCTCAAAAGTGATCAGGGTGCCGGAAGCGGCTTCTTCAGTCAGGTCGATGTCCCAGGGCGTGAAGCTGGAGAGCACGCGCAAGGGCACCTTGTACTTGCCGGCGAATTCCACCGAACGGATCTGCAGCACCTTGCTGCCCATGCTGGCCATCTCGAGCATTTCCTCGAAGCTCACGCGCTCCAGGCGGCGCGCCTCAGGCACCACGCGCGGGTCGGTGGTGTAGACGCCGTCCACATCGGTGTAGATCAGGCACTCAGCGGCCTTGAGCGCGGCGGCCACGGCCACGGCCGATGTATCGCTGCCACCACGACCGAGCGTGGTGATGTGGCCATCGGGATCGATGCCCTGAAAACCGGTGACGATGACCACCTTGCCAGCGGCGAGTTCGGCCCGCACGCGCACGTCATCGATCGACTCGATGCGGGCCTTGGTGAAGGCGCTGTTGGTCTTGATCGGCACCTGCCAGCCGGCAAAGCTCACCGAGCCGATGCCCTCTGCCTGCAGCGCAATCGCCAGCAGCGCCGACGAGGCCTGTTCGCCGGTGGCGGCCAGCATGTCGAGTTCGCGGTTGTAGGCGTTGTCGGTCTTGCCCGGCGCCAGCTCTTTGGCCAGGCCGAGCAGGCGGTTGGTCTCACCGCTCATGGCGCTGGGCACCACCACGAGCTGGTGGCCAGCCCGGTGCCACTTGGCCACACGCTTGGCCACGTTGCGGATGCGCTCGGTCGACCCCATGGAGGTGCCGCCGTACTTGTGAACTATCAAAGCCATCGGGAGGGTCAGGATTGGGTTGGTTGCCACCGCGCGAAGGATTCGCGGTGCATGCCCAGGATGATGGTCACCCGCAGGGCAACCTGAGATTATATCGACGCCTCATAGCACAAATGATCGCCTTCGCGGGTGACAAGCCCCGCGGCCACCTTGATGCGGATGCGATGGCCGCGCGTGGTGCAGGCCGCGACCTGGTCAAGCAATTCATCCAGTTGCGCGGCACTCGCCGCCACCCCTTCACCGTGGCGAAGCCAGTGGCGCAGGGCATTGGCCTGCCGATCGCGCGCGAGCCGTTGCAGCGACGCGATGGCTGGCGGCATGCCGGTATCGGCCAGGTCCATCAGCGCCAGATCATCGAGAAGTCGATGCGCCTGGGCCGCGTGTTCGGCGCTGCGGGCCAGCATGTTTCTGAAACCCGGAAAACAGGCCTCCCACGCGGGCATCAGCTGCGCGCGTATGCGGTTGCGAGTGAAGCGCTGGTCGATATTGCTCGGGTCGTCCACGAAACCATGGCCTTGCGACAGCAGCCACGCGCGCAGATCACCAGCAGGCAGCGCCAGCAGCGGCCGCGCGAACGCCATGCTGTGGCGCTCGAAACGCGCCGCCATCGCGCTCAGCCCCGGCAGGCCCGCGCCGCGGCTGAGCGCGAGCAGCAAGGTCTCGGCCTGATCGTCGGCGTGTTGCCCCAGCAGCACGACGGCCGCGCCGACCGCGGTGGCCATGCGCGCCAGCGACGCATAACGCGCCTGGCGCGCCGCGTCTTCGGGGCTCTGTCCCGAGGCATGGCCTGCCTGCACGCGCTCCACCTGCAATGCGATGCCATGCGCGGCACAGAAGGCGCGGGCGTGGGATTCAAAGATGTTGGCTGCCGCCTGCAAACCGTGGTGCACGTGCAGCGCGACCACCTGGCCCGACCAGCGGCGGTGCGCGGCAAGCAGCAAGGCAGTGGAATCGGCGCCCGCGCTGTAAGCCACCGCCACGGTGGTGGCGTCGTCAAATCCGGCGGTCGCACACCACGCCGCCAACGCCTGATCACAGGGGTTGGCCGGCGCGTCGGAGGCGTTCACCTCAGCGCTTGTCCTTGCTGTCGGCCTTGGTATCGGTGAAGCGGCCGTAGCTGTTGAGGCGCGCGTAGCGGCGGTCCACCAATTCCTTGACTTTGAGGTCCGCCACCTGGCGCCAGGCGTCATTGAGGGCGCGCTTGAGGAAGGCCGCCATCTGCTTGTGATCGCGGTGCGCACCACCCACCGGCTCGTTGACGATCTTGTCGACCAGGCCCAGGGCCTTGAGGCGGTGGGCGGTGATGCCCAGGGCATCGGCTGCCTCGCTCGCGCGGTCGCTGGTTTTCCAGAGGATGGAGGCGCACCCTTCCGGGCTGATCACCGAATACACCGAGTACTGCAGCATCAGCACCTGGTCAGCCACGGCAATGGCCAGCGCGCCACCCGAACCGCCCTCGCCAATGATGGTGGAAATGATGGGAACTTCAAGCTGCGCCATCTCGAAGATGTTGCGGCCGATGGCTTCGGACTGGCCGCGCTCCTCCGCGTCGATACCGGGGTAAGCCCCGGGCGTGTCGACGAAGGTGAACACCGGCAGCCTGAACTTCTCGGCCAGCTTCATGAGACGCAGGGCCTTGCGGTAACCCTCAGGCTTGGTCATGCCGAAATTGCGCAGGCCTCGCTCCTTCGTGTCACGGCCCTTCTGCTGCCCCAGCACCATGCAGGGCTGGCCATTGAAGCGCGCCAGACCACCCACGATGCTCAGGTCGTCGGCGAAATGGCGATCACCATGCAGTTCGACGAAGTGCGTGAAGATCTCGCGCACGTAGTCCAGCGTATAGGGGCGATCCGCGTGGCGTGCGATCTTGGTGATCTGCCAGGGCGTGAGGCTGCTGTAGATGTCCTTGGTCAGTTGCAGGCTCTTGCCGGCCAGCTGTTCGATCTCTTCGGAGATGTCGACCGCGGATTCCGTCTGCACATAACGCAGTTCTTCGATCTTGGTTTCGAGCTCGGCAATCGGTTGCTCGAAATCGAGAAAGTTCTTTTTGGCCAAGGTGTGCTCCTTTGGTCTTGTTTGCACGACGTCCCGGTGAAAAACCGGTGCGCTCAGTAACTCACCGGCAGCGGGTCGAGCGACCGCCAAATATACCAAGTCGCCACGCTGCAGAAGGGTGCCCAGGTGGTCGCCACTTCGCGGATTTCGCTGCGACTGACGGGCTCACCTGAAAAGTAGGCCTGGCTGATGCCGTTCTGTAAACCAATGTCGTCCAGCGGTAGTACGTTGGGCCGCATGAGGTGGAAGATCAGGAACATCTCGGCCGTCCAGCGGCCGATGCCGCGAATGGCAACCAGCTCGGCAATGATGGCTTCGTCGTCCATGCCGGGCCAGTCATTGACACGGATGCGCCGATCGGCGAAATGCAGGGCCAGGTCCACCAGGTACTCGACCTTGCGCGCCGACAGGCCCGCTGCGCGCATGTCGTCGACCTTGAGCTTGAGCACCTGTGCCGGCACCATCTTTTTTGGCAACTGCTCGAAACGGTCCCACACCGACTGCGCGGCCTTCACCGAGATCTGCTGCCCGACGATGCTGCGCGCCAGCGTGACGAAGGCATCCCCGCGCGACTGCAGGCAACCGGCCCCGTACTGCGGGATGAGCTTCTTCATCACGCGGTCGCGCTTCATGAGGTGGCGACAGGCCTCGACCCAGTACTCGGGCGGCACGGGCGTGGGTGCAGGCTGCGCTGAGGATGTGGGGGCCATCAGCTGCGCTCCCAGGTGGTGCCCGTCGGGCTGTCCTTGAGGACAATGCCCTGTTCCTGCAATGCCTTGCGGATGCGGTCGGCTTCCGCGAAGTCTTTGGCCTGCTTGGCGGCGGTGCGCGCCGCGATCAACGTGGTGATCCTGAATTCATCGCTCTCGGAGCCTCCTTGCAGGAAACGCTGCGGATCGTCCTGCAGCAATCCCAAGGTCCCACCCAGTGCTTTCAACAACCCGGCAACGGCAGGCTCCCTGCCACGATTGACTTCACCGGCCAGTTCAAACAACACCGCCACTGCCTCGGGCGTCCCGAAATCCTCGTCCATGGCTGCACGAAAGCGCTGAGCGTGCGGCTGGTCCCAGTCGATCGAGGTCATGGGCGCGGGTGCTACCACCGACAGCGCGGTGTACAGGCGCTTGAGCGCGCCGCGCGCATCATCCAGATGCACGTCGCTGTAATTCAGCGGGCTGCGGTAGTGCGCGCGCAGGATGAAGAAGCGCACCGTCTCAGGGTCGTACTTGGCCAGCACCTCGCGGATGGTGAAGAAGTTGCCCAGGCTCTTGGACATCTTCTCGTTGTCCACCCGCACGAAGCCGTTGTGCACCCAGAAGCGCGCCAGCGGTTTGCCAGTGGCGCCTTCGCTCTGCGCGATTTCGTTTTCGTGGTGCGGGAACTGCAGGTCTGCGCCGCCGCCGTGGATGTCGAAGGTTTCGCCCAGCGTGCTGCAGCTCATGGCCGAGCACTCGATGTGCCAGCCCGGGCGGCCCGCCCCGTAGGCGCTGTCCCATTTCGCCTCGGCCGGTTCCTCCGGTTTGGCGGACTTCCACAGCACGAAGTCCAGCGGGTCATTCTTGTCGCTCGCTACGGCCACGCGCTCACCCGCGCGCAGGTCATCAAGTGATTTGCCCGAGAGCTTGCCGTAGCCGGAGAACTTGCGCACCGCGTAGTTCACGTCGCCGTTGTCGGCCTGGTAGGCCAGGCCTTTGCGGTGCAGGGCCTCAATCAGCGAGAGCATCTGCGGCACGTATTCGGTCGCTCGCGGCTCCAGGGTCGGGGGTTCGATGCGCAGTGCGCCGATGTCCTCGTGCATGGCGGCCGTCATCTCGTCGGTCAGCGCGCGCAGCGTGATGCCGCGTTCCAGCGCGCGCTTGATGATCTTGTCGTCGATGTCGGTGATGTTGCGCACATAGGTGACGCGATAGCCGCTGACCTTGAGCCATCGTTGCACGATGTCGAAGGCCATCATCATGCGCGCGTGGCCGATGTGGCACAGGTCGTAAATCGTCATGCCGCAGACGTACATGCGCACATGACCGGGCTCCAGGGGCTGGAACTCCTCCAGCCGGCGCGATAGCGTGTTGTAGATTTTCAGGGTCATGAAACAGCGGACACGAGGTTCAAGGCGGTTATCTGGGGCGGAAAACCGGTCTCGTCAGGCCGTGCATGACACCCTTCACACAGCAGGTCCTGCGGGTGTTCCATGCGGTCTGGCGCGGCCATCGGAACGGGACCCCTCAGATACAATCCGCCAGTATATCCAGCCCGGCGGCGCGCCCCAGCACGCCTTCGGTCATTCGATCAACGCACCACTGGCCCCATCCCCGTAGGATGCCCAGGCTCGCTTCCGAGGTCCCATGTCCCACCCCGTGAACCCACAGCCCGGCCACCAAGGCCTGCCGATTCCATCCTCGCGTCTGTCCATGCGCATGCGCCAGCTTGCGCTTGCAACCCTGGTCGCGCTCGGTCTGGGCACTTCTGCGGCCTGGGCGCAGGCGGACGATTACAGCGAAGTCAACCGGCTGGTGCGCGCGGGGCAACTCAACGAAGCCATGTACAAGGCCGACCAGTACCTGGCCGGCAAGCCACGCGACCCGCAGATGCGTTTCCTCAAGGGTGTGATCCAGACCGAGAGCGGCAAGACCGCGGACGCGATTGCCACCTTTGCCAAACTGACCGAGGACTACCCCGAGCTGCCTGAGCCCTACAACAACTTGGCCGTGCTGTACGCCGTTCAGAGTCAGTTCGACAAAGCGCGCGCCGCCCTCGAAATGGCCATCCGCACCAATCCGAGCTACGCGACCGCGCACGAAAACCTGGGCGATGTCTACGCGAAGCTGGCCAGTCAGGCCTACAGCAAGGCGCTGCAGCTCGACGCCGGCAATGCCGGCGTGGCCCCCAAGCTCAGCCTGATCCGCAACCTGTTTGCCGTCGGTGCACCCGCCGCGAACGGCGCCAGCACTGCGGCAGCGGCCACCACCCAGGCCGCCAGCGCGCCCCGTCCCGCCCCGGCGTCAGCTCCAGTTCCAGCCCCCTCCGCGAGCGGCGATGCGCAGCGCGAGGTTGAGGCGGCGATCATGGCGTGGGCCAATGCGTGGTCGTCCAGGAACATGGCCAGCTACCTGGGCGCCTATGGACCGGATTTCGCTCCACCGGGCGGACAGGCCCGCGGCGCCTGGGAGGCCGAGCGCCGCGCGCGCATCGAGCCACGCTCGCGCATCGGCGTCGAGGTCAGCGACCTCAGCATCACGGTCAACGCCGACCGCGCTACCGCGCGCTTCCGCCAGGACTACACCTCAGACAACCTGGACGTCACCAGCCGCAAGACACTGGAAATGGTGAAGAGCGGCAACCGCTGGCTCATCGTGCGGGAATCCACGGGCTCCTGATGCTCAATCGGCGGTTTTCGCAGCGAGGCCATGCCAGCCTCTCAACCGAGCTGCCGGGTGCAACACCCGGCGGAAGCTGGCAAACGCTTAGGACGCGTGGCGCGCTCGTGGCCATGGCCGCCGCAGGCGCGCTGTGGCTGGTGGTCGCCGTTGTTCGCGCGCCCATTGCGTCGAACCCGTCGGCGGATCCATCGGTTCAAACCGGTGGCTCCCTGCCCTCCCTGATCGACAGCGCGCTGGCCAAGGCCCATGACCGCGCGCCTGGATCGGCCGACGTGACGACCTCGGGCCTCAAGGCGGTGAGCCTGACCGACGAATATCTGAAGCAGACCGCGCCCCGGATCGGCCAAGCCGAGGCCCGCCTGATCGGCATCTACCAGCTCATCAGCCAGGCACGCCACCGGGAGGCGCTGGCGCAGACCGAACAGCTGGTGCGCGATCATCCGAACTTCCAGTTGGCCCATCTGGTGCACGGTGACCTGCTCAGTCTGCAAGCCCACCCGGTGCGCCAGCTCGGCGACGTGCCCGACACCAAGGCCCTTGCTGCGTCGGCGCAGCTCACGGCCTTGCGCGAGGAATCGCGTCGGCGGCTGCGAGCCCTGACCGAACGCCCCCCGGAAGGGAGCGTGCCCACGCAGTTCCTCACACTGTCGCCGCAGAGCCGCCACGCGATCGCCATCGACGCCTCACGCTCGCGGCTGTACCTGTTCGAGAACCTGAATGCGGCGGGTGGAGCCGGCGACGCCGACCGGGTGCCCCGACTCAAGCTGCTGGGGGATTTCTACATCTCGGTGGGGCTGCAGGGCATCGAGAAGAACGTCGAGGGCGACAAGCGCACGCCGCTGGGGGTTTACTACATCACCAGCAACCTCAACCCCGCCGATCTGCCCGATCTTTACGGGGTGGGCGCACTGCCCATCAACTACCCGAACCCGCTTGATGTGCAGCGAGGCAAGACCGGCGGCGGCATCTGGCTGCACGGCACGCCCAGCGACCAGTTCGTGCGCGCGCCGCAGGCCTCGGACGGCTGCGTGGTGCTGGCCAATCCGGACCTCGAACGCCTGCTGGCGACGGTGCGCATCCGCACCACCCCGGTGGTCATTGCACCATCGCTGCAATGGGTGCAACCCGGTGCACTGGCACGCGAACGGGAGCAGTTCGAAGCGGTGCTTGATGCCTGGCGCCGCGCGCGCGGCGATGGCAACCTGGCCGAACTCAAGGGCTTCTACTCCGAGCGCTTCACCAGCCAGGGCCGCGATCTGGCGCAGTGGTGGCCACGTGTCGAAGGTGAACTGCGCAACAGCAAGGCGCGTGAATTGCAGCTCAAGGACCTGTCCGTGCTGCATTGGCGCGACCGGGAAGACACCATGGTCGTCACCTTCGGCGAGGTGCCTGCGGGCCGCAACCGCGGTGTGACCAAGCGCCAGTATTGGGTGCGAGAGCAAGATCGCTGGTCCATATTTTTTGAAGGAACCATCTGATGGCCTCTGCGCAACTTCTCACGACGCGCCGCCGGGTGTCGGCCGCCTTCGCCGCACTGCTGTCGGCTGCCGCGCTGTTGCCCCACGTGGCTGGCGCGCAGAGCGCACATCCCCGCGTGAAGCTCGCCACATCGATGGGCGACATCGTGATCGAGCTCTACCCCGACAAGGCGCCGAAAACGGTGGAAAACTTCCTCCAGTACGTGCGCGACAAACACTACGACGGCACCGTGTTCCACCGCGTGATCAGCAACTTCATGGTCCAGGGTGGCGGCTTCGACGGAAGCTACAAGCAAAAGGCCACACGCCCACCCGTGGCCCACGAAGGCCAGGCCGCCATCGCGCTCGGTGGCCCGCGCAACGTGGTAGGCACCGTGGCGATGGCGCGCACCAACGACCCCCACTCGGCTTCGTCCCAGTTCTTCATCAACGTCAAGGACAACGCCTTCCTCGACCCCACGCCCATCCCGCCGGGTGACCCGGTGCCCCAGTTCGAATACAAGGGCAAGGTCTACAAGGACGTGCCGCGTGCCAGCCTGCTCAATGCCGGCGAGCTCTATGGCTATACCGTCTTCGGCAAGGTGGTCGCCGGCATGGACGTGGTCAACAAGATCAAGGACACGCCGACCGGCGCCGGCGGCCCGTTCCCGACCGACGTGCCGAAAACCCCCATCACCATCCTCAAAGCCACCCTGGAGAAATGAACATGGCCAACCCGAAAGTGGAACTGCACATCGCCGGTCACGGCGTGATCACGCTGGAGCTCGACGCCGAGAAAGCACCGCTGTCCACCACCAACTTCCTCGCCTACGTCAGCAAAGGCCATTACGACAACACCGTGTTCCACCGCGTCATTCCCGGCTTCATGGTCCAGGGCGGTGGATTCGAGCCCGGCATGACGCAGAAACCCACCGACGCGCCCATTGCCAACGAAGCCAACAACGGCCTGAAGAATGACACATACACAGTGGCCATGGCGCGCACCAGCGACCCGCACTCGGCCACCGCGCAGTTCTTCATCAATGTGGCAAACAACGGCTTCCTCAACCACACCGCGCCCAGCGCACAGGGCTGGGGCTATGCGGTCTTTGGCAAAGTGGTCTCGGGTGCCGAAATTGTCAAGAAGATCGAAGGCCTGCCCACCGGCCGCAAGGGCTTTCACGACGACGTTCCCAAGGACGACGTCGTGATTGAAAAAGCCGTCGCGCTCTGAGTGCCGGGCCGCGCGCCCTGCCCCGATGTCTGCCCACCCAGTCGACCGCTTCGCCGAATGCATCGCCCCCGCGAGCTGGCAAGCGGTCGATGTCATTTCCGACCTGCACCTGCAGGCCAGCGAGCCTGACACCTTCGAAGCCTGGGCGCGTTACCTGCGGGAACCGGCGCCCCGCGCGGCCGATGCCCTGATCATCCTGGGCGACCTGTTCGAAGTCTGGGTGGGCGATGACGTGCTCAACCCCACTGGGGTAAGGCCCTCCGCTGAGCACGCGTTCTGGCGCACCTGCGCCGACTTGCTGCACGCCTTCAGCGAGCACACGCCGGTGTACTTCCTGCACGGCAACCGCGATTTCCTGCTCGGCGCCGCCGCCCTGCGGGCCTGCGGCATGCACGGGCTGAGCGACCCGACGGTTCTGGTCTTCCAGGGCGAGCGCTGGTTGCTCAGCCACGGCGACGAGCTGTGCCTGGCCGACGTCGACTACCTGCGCTTTCGTGCGCAAGTGCGCTCATCGGCGTGGCAGCGAGACTTCCTTGCTCAACCGCTGGCCCGGCGCGAAGCCATTGCGCGCGAGCTGCGTGCGCAAAGCGAGGCGCGCAAGCGCAGCGCGGGCCCCGACCCCAGCCTCTGGGCCGACGTGGATGCCGAGGCCGCGCGCAACTGGCTGCGGCGCGCAGATGCACGCACATTGATCCATGGTCACACGCACCGTCCGACCGAGCATCCCCTTGGCGACGGGCTGCGGCGTGTGGTGCTGAGTGACTGGGATGTGGGCGCAACGCCACCGCGAGCCGAGGTGCTGAGGCTGGACGCGCAGGGCGCGCACCGCGTGCCGCTCTGCCCCTGACGCCGCCCGTGCGGCCCCGCCCTGCTCCATGTTCGACCTGATCCAGCGCTGGCTTCCCCGCCCCCTGCGTCGGCCCACCCCCATCCCGGACGCGCTCTGGCAGCGCACGCTGGCGGGCCACCCTTTTCTGGCTGCCCTCGCGGATGTCGAGCAGCAGCGTCTGCGGCTGCTGTGCGCGCACTTCCTGCTGGATAAGGAGTTCCACGGCGCCAACGGGCTGACGGTCACGGACGACATGGCACTCGCCATCGCCGCACAGGCCTGTCTGCCCTTGCTGCACATGCGCGCAGCGTCGGGCGAACCGGTGCGCGACCCACTCAGGCTGCTGGACTGGTACGGCGATTTCGTCGGCATCGTGGTGCATCCCGGTGCGGTGGTGGCGCGGCGCAAGACCACCGACGGCGCGGGCGTGGTGCACCACTATGACGAAGTGCTGGCAGGGGAAGCCATGGACCGTGGCCCACTCATGCTCAGCTGGGAAGACGTCGCCAACGCGGGAGAGCGCGCGCAGCGTGGTCACAACGTGGTGATCCACGAGTTCGTGCACAAGCTCGACATGCACGGCAGGTCGATCGGCGATGCACCCGCCGGCGCGCCACCACTGCCGCGCGATTTCATGGGCGTGGGCGATGCAGGCGAAGCCCGCGCAGTGTGGCGCAAGACCATGCAGGCGAGCTACGACCGCTTTTGCGAGGCGGTCGCCATGGCCGAGCGCTTTGGTGGCGAAGTGCCCTGGCTCGACGACTACGCCACCAAGGACGCGGCCGAGTTCTTCGCCGTGACCTGCGAGGCTTATTTCGTCAACCGCGGGCGGTTCGCTTCCGAGTTCCCGGAATTGATGCCGCTGTACGACGGCTTCTTTGATCCGGATTGCGCGCGGCACTAAGGCCACCGCGTCAGCTCAGCGCTTGAGCAGCACCTTCAGCACGTTCTGCAGGCGGCGTTCGGCCGCCGCGTCGTGGCCGGAAGCCAGCACGGCGGCGACATCCTCCACCCAGGTCTCGGCCGGGGCAGCGGCGTGGCGGCGCGTGAGCAACTGCAGTTGCAACATGCGGCGCTCGCTCAGGTGCTCGGCCGGCGTGGGCACGTCGGCCGCCATTTCGAGCCGCAACAGGGTCTCAGCCGACAAGGGTGCGGCGGCGCGGGACAGGGCCGTCGACCACGCCGCGCGGTTGCCCGCATTCACACGCGATCCCAGCGCCTGGGCGCTCGGCAACTGCCCGGCATCGCGCTGTTGCCATGCGGTCATCAGTTGCGTGATCACCTCGCCGTGCGCCTGCGCCGCCAGCTTGCGCAGGCTGGCCTGCGCGGCTTCGATGGCCTGGCGTTGCGCGCGAAACGCGGCGTCAGCCAGCCGGGGACCGCGCGGTTCGCGCTCCTCGCGCCAGGGTGCGGCGCCCGGGCTGCGGGCATCGCGTCCACCGCGCACGCCCCCCCCGGCGTCGCGCCGGCCCTCCGGGCGATCACCCCGACGGCCATCGCGGCCCGCGGGCTCGGCCTTCTTCATGCCGGGGCGGTCGTCGCCCCGAACGGCCACCACTTTCTTGGGCGCCGCAGTGGGCGGCGTGGGCCTGACCGGCGCGGTCGTGTCGTTGCCCTCATCCCCGGCGGGCGCGCCGGTTGTGGCCGACCCGGATGCCGATGCCGCCGAATCGCCAGAGGGCGCAGCGGCCTGCGCCTGACCGGCCAAAGCCTGCTCGAGTTCATTCATGGCCGTTCGGATGCGCTGCGCGTCACCGCTGGCGCTGGCCGATTCCAGCGCGCGCGATGCGTCGAGCACACGCTGGTCATGCGCACTCAATGCGCTGGCCGCCTTCTCACGCTCGGAGCTCTTGCGCGCAAAGGCCTCATCGATGGGCTGGCGGAATGCCTCCCACAACCTCTGCTCGTGCTTGCGCTCCAGCGGCACCGCGTGCGCCTCGGCCTGCCAGCGCTGCTGCAGCGCCTTGACCGCGTCGATGCGCAGCGTGGGAGCCGTACCCAGCGCCGCGGCCTCTTCTATCAATGCCTTGCGCCGCGCGGTGCTCTCGGCCTGCGCCTGTTCGAGCCGCTCGTGCGCCTTGTGCATCGCCTCCTTCCAGACCGGCTGGATCTCGGCAAAGGCCTTTTCGCTCAGGTGCCCGGCTTCGCGCCAGCGCTCCGAGAACGCATGCAATTCGCGCACCTGTGCCTTCCAGTCGGTGCTCTCGGCATGGGCCTGTGTCCAGGCCCTGAGTTCTTCGATGATCGCTGCGCGCTGCGCCTTGTGCGCCTCGCTCTGCTGGCGCACCTGCACCAGCCAGACCTCGACCACCTTGTGGGCTTCGGTGCACGCCTCGTCAAAGCGCTTCCACAGCGCGTGGTTGGGTTGCCCGCCCTGGTCGGTGGTTTTCCATTGGTCGCGCAGGCTGCGCAAGGTCTCCTGCATCTTGCGCCCGCCCAGGCGTTGCCCCTCGGGCGCCTGCAGCAGGGCTTCCGCCTTGGCCACGAGTTCCTCGCGCAACTGGTCGGCGCGCCAGCGCTGCCAGCCCTCGAGCTCACCGGCCTGCCCCAGCGCAGCCTGGGCGCGCGCGTCGAGGGCCGGAGGAACCAGGCGGCCATGGCTCTTGAGCAGCGCGCGCACGTCGGCCGCGGCCTTGGGCGTGGCCTTTCCATGTCCTTCGGTCAATTCGCGTTCCAGGACCCCCAGGGCCTGCTCGAGTTCAGTGGCCACCCGGACACGCTTTTCCTGCTGTGCCTTGGCGTCCTGCGGCGTTTTCTCGGCGGGAGCCGCCACATCCATGCCGCGCGCGGCACGCAGCTCGTCGGCCCACACCGGCACGGCGGGCAGTGGCGCCTGCGGGCTGGCATCGGCCGCGACCGCCTGGGCCAGCGCGGCTTCAAATGCCTCCCACACGAGCTGCAGTTGCTGGCGCGAGGCGTCCAGCATCGGCGGAAACTTCGCGTCCACGCTCGGCCACTGCAGATCCTTTGGCAAGGCGTGGGCTTGCTGCTGCCACTGGTCCACGTCCGCACGCAGCGTATCGGCCATTTGCTGCGCATCGCGCCAGGGTTTGGTGGACAGCACCTCGATGCGCTGCGCGATCAGCACAGCCGCCTCGCGCTCGACCTGCACGCGGTGCTGAAGATCTTCAATGGCCTTGACGCGTTCGGCCAGCGACTGGCGCAATGCCGTCAGCGGTTCGCGCGACAGCGGCGCGCCGGCCCGGGCCGCGTCGCGTTGCCATGCCAGTGCGTCGGCCAGATTCAAGCGCGGCTGCTCGATCAGTGCCTGCGCCTTTTGCGCCCATTCCGCCGACATCTGCTCCTGCGACTTCTGGCGCTTGAGTTCGTCGAGTTTCTCCTTCAGCGGCTTGGCCGCGCCGCGGTCGCGGTGCGAGAGCTCCTTGAACACCTCGTTCATCTGCTCCAGCGCGGGCCCGGACGCCAGCCAGTCGCGAATGCGGGCGGCACGTTCGCCGGAGGTGGGGGCGGAAAACGCGCCACCCGTCAGGGCGTCCAGTGGGTGGGCGGCGTTCGGGCCGGCCGGCTTCGGGGAAGTGGGCGTGTTCACGGCGGGTTCGGAGACGTTGGACGCAAGTGGGGCTTTGCGCGGGGAAAACAGCGACATGGAGGAGATGGTTTGATCGGATCAGCGGCCGGCACCACGCTGGCGCGACCAGCGCCTATTGTCACCGCAGTTGCAAACCAACTGCGCGGCATGGGGCTGCCACGCGAGGCACTCAGCGTGGCGCGAGCTTGAGTTCGGCGTGCGGCCGCCACTTCTCGCCCTGGCCAGCCGTCAGGGGTGCGCCAAGGAACATGCGGTCTTCAGGCAGCTGGCGGCTGGCGAGGTAATCCTTGACGGCAACCCCGCGCGCCACCGCGAGTTCGCGCATGGCGTCGGGCGTGACCGGGATCGAGGCCAGCAGCAATGCCTCCATCTCGGCCTGGGGAATGTCCTTGGCGATGCCGATGAAGTTGCGCGGCTTGGGAATGTCCGCGCGGCGGTACACCTCTTTCAGCAGCCCCGGGTATTCCTCCGCGGACACCATCAACGCACCGCCAATGGCCACGCCCTCGCGCGCCAGCGCGCGGCGCTTTTCGGCCAGCACGCGCTCGTCGAGCCGGGCGCGCTGGTATCCGGCGCGCTCGGTCTCGAGGTCGCTGTGACCCACCACCGTGATTTGCAGTGCGGGCCGATCGGCCAGTGCCTTGGCCACCGTGTCCAGGCGCTGACGGCCGGCGTCGTCCAGCCGCTGGCTGCCCGGGCTGAACACCACCCGGCTCATTTCCTCGCCGCCCCCGCCAAAAGCGCTCGCGATCAGCGAGAACGGCGCGGTGATGGCCTTGCCGATGAGGTTGAAGATGAGGCGGAAGATCAGTGGCCCGAGCCGGAACTGCGGATCGTTGAGCGAACCGCTGACGGGCAGGTCGATGTCGATCACGCCATTGCGGTCGGCCAGCAGGGCCACCGCCAGCTTGACCGGCAGATTCGGCGCGTCGCTGCCGGCCACGCGCTCGCCAAAGCCCAACTGGTTCAGGATGATCTGGTTGCTTGCCGTGAGCTGACCACTGGGCTCGACCTTGTAGGCCACGTCCACGCTGAGCTTGCCGCGCTCGATGCCGTAGCCGGCGTATTTGACGCTATAGGGTGAAAGCGGCGGCAGTTCGAGATTGCGCACGCGCCCCCGGATGTCGAGCGCCAGCGGCTGTGCCAGCGGATTGAGCCGGCCGTCAATCTCGAGCGCGGCTGTGCCTTCGGCGCGCCCTCGCAGCGTGAGATCGGCCAGTTGCGCCGTGGTGCCCGCCGCAGCACTGGAGAACGCGCTGAGGCTGCCAGTGACCTCGCTCAGGTTGGCCGAGTAATTGGGTTGGATGAAACGATCGGAGAACAGCACACGCCCGTTGACCAGGCTGATGGGACCAGAGCGGATATCGGGATCTGGTGCCGCGGTGGCGACCGCAGGAGCCGGCGCGGCCGGCGCGGCGGGTGCCGGTGCACCGACCGCTGCGGAAGGATCATCCTGCGGCTTTACCAGGCCCTGCAGGTTGAAGCGACCCGTTTCATCGAGGATCAGCCGCGCAAAGTAGTCGCTGAGCACGGTCTCGTCCACCGACACACGGGTGATCTGCCCGGGTGCCAGGTCAAGCTGCAATCCCCGCACCTGCAACGACTTCCAGGCCAGCAGGTCCTCGGCGGGCGACAAGGTGCTGGCCTGGAGATCGTCCAGCGTGACGCTGCCGGCAAGCAGCAGCCGCAGACCGGCCGGTGGCAGCGCGGCCTCGACCTTGCCTCGGTAGCTGGCGTCCGCGCGCAGCAGTTCCAGGTTCAGCCGGTCGCCGAAATAAGGCTCCAGCGCGTGCAGGGGTAAGCGCTCGGCCTGCACCTGCAGCCGGGTGCGCAGGCCGACAGCGTCCTGCGACGCCGGTGCCGGGAGGCGCAATGTGCCATCCAGCGACAGCCGTCCCGGCTCCAGGCGATTGGCGAGCGCCGAGGCGAGGCGCAGTTGCAAGGACACCGGCATGTCCGGCTGCTTGTGTGCCAGGGGTTGCAGGTTCTTGACCCGCAGCCGGATCTGGCTGAGTTCGAGCCGGACCGGCCGCGCCGACGCCTGGTCGTCCAGCGCGATGCTGCCCGCATCCAGTTGCACATCGGACAGCGTCACTTGCCAGCCCGCAGGCGCCGCAGGGGCTGGATCCGCAGCCTGACCGGCCCCGGCGGGCGCTCTCTTCAGCAAGCGCTCGAACATCCAGCGCCCGTCCCCGTCCCGCTGCGCGCGCACCTGGGGCCGGGTGAGCACGATCTGGCCGACCGTTGCGACCTGGGCCGTGAGGTCCAGTTGCGCGTCCTGAACCAGAAGCCTGCGCAGACTCGCCAGAGGCTGCCGGCCCGAACCCAGGCGCCCGTCGTTGAACTCGATCCGCTGCGCATTCAGCGTCAACCCCATGGGTTGGTCGTCCTGTCCTGCGCGCCAGTCGAACCGCAGATCGGCCGCGAGGCGCCCGTGCAACTCTGGCTCGAGCACGCTGGCGACATACGGCGACAGCAGGGTCAGAGGCAGTTCGCCCAGCGCCATTTGCGCCTGAGCCTCCCGGTCGGTCACATGCCCCTTGAGCGTCAGCGGCGTCGCCCCCAGGCGTGCGGACACATCGAAGGCCGCTGGCGCCTGCATCGGCCATTGCCAGGCCCCCACCTGAATCCGCAGGTCATCCAGCGCGATCTGCGCAGCAGGTTGCACGGCGGCGTCGCTCCATTGCAGCTTGCCGTCCTTGAGATCCGTGCTCGCCACACTGATCCGCCAGTCAGCCCCTCCGTGTGAAGATGAGGCCGCAGAGGGAGGTTCGGCGGGCTTCGGGGTTCCGGTGGGCGTGGCCAGGGCAGCAAAGGCTTCGGCCACACGCTGGAGGTTCAGTCGCCCGGCCGCGTCGCGCGCGAACGCCACGCTCGGCGCGCGAAGCTCGATGGATGCCAGATCGACGTGCCGCGCCAATGGCTCCACCCGGTTCAGGGTCACGCCAAGGCTCTCCCAAGCCAGCAGCGCCGCGCTGCCCGATGCCCCCACGCGCTCGACCACCCTCAATCCCGAGAGCGCCGCCGTTCCCGCGATCAACAGGCGCGGCGTGTCTTGCTGCTCGAAAGTCAGTTTGAGGGCGAGCTGCAACACCCCCGCTTCCGGCCGCACCGGCCATTCGGCGGGCCAGTACGGCAGGTACGGCGCCAGATCCAGCGCAGGGATGTCCACGCTCGCGTCGGTCTCCCGCGTCTGGGCAAAGGGTGTGGTGCTGGCGCGCGAATCGAAAGCACTGCCATTGAGGATGAAGGCCAGGCGCGGCTCCGTCACGACGTCGTGGCGCGATGGCAGGTTGCTCAGGAAGGGCACACCGATGTCGAGTTCGCTCAGGCGGTGCGTGGCGCCCACGCTGTCGTCCACAAACACCAACTCACCACCAGAGAGGGTGATGTTGAACAGGGCGAAATGCGCCGGATCGGATGGTGGCGCGTCGGCTCTGGGGCTCAACCGTTGCAGCACATCGTCCACGTCGTAGCGCCCGCCCCCGAGGTGCCGCACGCTCAGCCGCGGCCGTTCAAACGCCACGGCGTGGGCCACCGGGGCCAGCCGGAACAATGACTGCAGCTCGACATCGGCGTAAAAACGGCCCAACGAGAACTGCTCGGCATCACCCGCCGCATTGGCCACATGCAGGCCTTCGATGGCCAGTTCCAGCGACCAGGGCTGGAACGCGACCCGCTCCACCGTGACCTCCCGGCCCAGGGCCGCAGAAGCCTGTTTTTGCAGTTGCCACTTCAACAGGGGCGGCATGCCCAGCCAGGTCAACAGCCACAGCAGCAACAGGCCCGCCAGGGCGTACCCCAAGCGGCGCGTCCAACGGCTTCGCGTCAGGCTGTCGAGGTAGGCGTTCATCGTGCGTAGTATTGCGGGCCCATGCCGCGAGTGTCGTCGAACTCCCGACTCCACCGGGGCCCCGGGGCCACACGCCTGTCTAAAAGCCCGGCAACGGCAAGGCACACCCCAAAAACAAGAAACCCCGGCAAACGGGGTCTGCCGGGGTTGACGGCGGGCCAAATGCTCTTGCCGTCGGTTTTGGCGGAGGGAGTTTGATGTCTCTCCAGCCTGGAAGCAACAGATTGCTCCCGTTGGGGGCTGACGTGCGGATCACCGCGTTGCCAGCTTGTGTCTGCTTCTGAAAACAGACGGGTGCAGGTTACTCCCCGGCAGCCCCTCGATCAATAGCGGCACGTCGGGAGCCCATGGAGATTATTTATCGCGTGGCCTGAAGCCATTCGAGCCCTCCGGAATCCCGTTCCGGCACGTGAAAGGTAGCGTGTAACCGACAGGCGGTCTTTGCCATGCTCTCGGGCTGCATGCCTTGACGGCGCTGGTGACGCCGCTAGCAAAGCCCGTTTGCTTACGTTTTCTCACACTTGTTAATAGCAAAAAGTAATTTTGATCAATGTTAAAAACATTGACTTGATATTAATAAGCCCATAGGATGCGCCAGCTTTTCCCGATAAAGGGTTAACCCGAACCGCAGCCCCGGACCCGCTCGACCGCTCACGCACCCCACTGAGCATTGAACGAGGCCTGACCCAGCCAGCCCCTGCCACCCATTGGGACTGGCTTAGCAAGGAGCGACACCATGACCGCGAACATCGCGACGCCACCCAAGAGCACTTCAAGTGCCGTGGCTTCCCTCAAGACCGCCATCGGCGATGCCTATCAAGGCTTTTTCGACATAGCTCATAACGGCTTGGCCCTGCTGGGCACATTGCTGGCCGTGGGCCTGATCATCCTCAGCGCCCGTGCCGACCTTCGTGCCAACGCGGAGGAACAGCTTCTGGGCTGGCTGCTGGAGCGTCAGGAAGCGGCCAACGCGGACGCCATGTACATTGCGGAGCCAACCGCCGCCGACCGCGTGACAGCAGCGCAACCTGACAACCTGCCCAAGCAGCAGGCCAATGTCACCTTCTGGCTCAGCCGCAAGTACCGCGTGGCACCGGAGCCCTTGAGCGTGCTGGTGGCTGAGGCGTTCCAGATCGGCGAAAAAGCCAAGCTCGATCCCACCCTGATCCTGGCCGTCATGGCCGTGGAGTCCCGCTTCAACCCCTTCGCGCAGAGCCCAGTGGGCGCGCAGGGGCTGATGCAGGTTCTGACACGCGTGCACACCGAAAAATACGACGATTTCGGCGGACAACTGGCGGCCTTTGATCCGGTGTCGAATCTGCGCGTGGGTGCCAGGGTCCTGCAGGATGCCGTCAAGCGCGCCGGCTCGGTCGAGGGCGGCCTGAGGCTTTACGTCGGAGCGGTCACCACGGACGGCAGTTGGTACATCAATCGGGTCATGGCCGAACACCTGCGCATCCAGAGCGTGGCGCTGGGCAAACCCATGCAGCGGTATGTACCGCAGCCGCGTGTCACGCCCGTAGTGGCCCCTTCCGCGCCGGTGCCCGCTGCAGCACCAGGCGGCGACATCGAGGCTGGCGGCTCGGTTCCGCCCCTGGCCCACGCCGCACCCCTCACCCGGTCCTGAGCCAGCCTCGGCTAAACTAGCCGGGTACGCAACTGGCGATAGGCGCGCACCCCGGCAGGCTCCTGCCGACGGCAGCCGCTGACGTGGCCCCCCTGCGCGATCCAGGATCGACCTCAGGGACAACCACTGGGAAGCGTACCGCCCGAACGGCAATGGTTCGGGTGTTCAGCCGTTCGCCTGGGCAGCCCTTGTCACCGCGCAAGGTTCCACGTCTTGAAGGACTGCCATGTACGACCGCAACATTCTCATTGAGCAAACCGACCCTGAACTGTTTGCCGCCATCCGGGCTGAAAACGCGCGCCAGGAACACCACATCGAGCTGATCGCCAGCGAGAACTACGCCTCGCCAGCCGTGATGGCTGCCCAGGGCACGCAGCTCACCAACAAGTACGCAGAAGGCTACCCTGGCAAGCGCTACTACGGCGGCTGCGAGTTCGTGGACGTGGCCGAACAACTGGCCATCGACCGGGTCAAACAGATCTTTGGCGCTGAAGCCGCCAACGTGCAGGCGCACTGCGGCGCCTCGGCCAACGAAGCCGTGTTCCTGGCCTTTCTCAAGCCGGGCGACACCATCATGGGCATGAGTCTGGCCGAAGGCGGCCACCTCACCCATGGCATGGCGCTCAACATGAGCGGCAAGTGGTTCAACGTCGTGTCCTACGGCCTCAATGACAAGGAAGAGATCGACTACGACGCCATGGAGCGCAAGGCCCACGAAACCCGACCCAAGCTCATCATCGCGGGCGCGTCGGCCTACAGCCTGCGCATCGACTTCGAGCGCTTTGCGAAGGTCGCGAAGGACGTCGGCGCCATCTTCATGGTCGACATGGCCCATTACGCCGGCCTGATCGCGGCCGGCATCTACCCCAACCCCGTGCCGCATGCGGACGTGGTCACATCCACCACCCACAAGAGCCTGCGCGGCCCGCGAGGCGGCATCATCCTGATGAAGGCTCAACACGAGAAGGCCATCAACAGTGCCATCTTTCCCGGCCTGCAGGGTGGCCCTCTGATGCACGTGATCGCGGCCAAGGCGGTGGCCTTCAAGGAGGCCTTGGCGCCCGAATTCAAGGCATACCAGCAACAAGTGCTGAAAAATGCACGCATCGTCGCGGAAACTCTGGTTTCTCGTGGTCTGCGCATCGTCAGTGGCCGCACCGAGAGCCACGTCATGCTGGTCGACCTGCGCGCCAAGGGCATCACGGGCAAGGAAGCCGAGGCCGTGCTGGGCAGCGCCCACATGACGATCAACAAGAACGCGATTCCCAACGATCCCGAGAAGCCCATGGTCACCAGCGGCGTGCGCATCGGCACGCCCGCCATGACCACGCGCGGCTTCAAGGACGAGGAGGCCCGGCTCACGGCCAACCTGATCGCCGACGTGCTGGACAACCCGCGCGACGCGGCCAACGTCGACGCCGTGCGCGCCAAGGTCAATGCCCTGACTTCGCGCTTCCCGGTCTACAAGTGACGCTATCAGGCGGCATCGTGCAATGAAATGCCCATTCTGCGGCCATCTGGAAACCCAGGTCGTGGAGACGCGCGTCTCGGAAGACGCCGATTTCATCCGCCGGCGCCGCCAATGCGGCCACTGTGAAAAGCGCTTCACCACCTATGAGCGGCCAGAGGTAAGCTTCCCAGCGGTGGTCAAGAAGGACGGCCGCCGGGTGGACTATGTACCGGGCAAACTGCGTGCGTCCTTCGCGCTCGCGCTGCGCAAGCGTCCGGTGAGCACCGAGCAGGTGGACGCAGCCATTGAACGCATCGAGGAAAAGCTGCTCAACCTCGGCGCGCGCGAGGTGCCCGCCAATCGCATCGGCGAGATGGTGATGCGCGAACTCAAGAAGCTGGACAAGGTGGCCTACGTTCGCTTTGCCAGCGTGTACCGCAGTTTCGAGGACATCGACGAATTTCGGGCTCTGGTGGACGAAGTGCGGCGCTGAACGTGCCCGATTCCACGCGGATCGGATACCCCCACCCGCTTGTCGCAAGCCACCCCGCATTCATCGGCTTGCGGCGGTCGTTAGCAGCTGTAACAGGCAGACTGGCACGATGGTCAAACTCCATCCATGTGCCTATCAAAGGCCCCGCCCGCAGCAGTCTGGCTTCACCATCATCGAACTGATGGTGGTCATGGTGCTGGTGGCCGTCATGGCCATGCTGGCCACGCCCAGCTGGCGGACGCTTCAGGCCCGCAACGCCATCCGCGCGTTGGCCAACGACTACACACTTTCGGTTTACTTTGCACGCTCGGAAGCGGTTCGCCAGAATGCCCCCGTCACCATCTGCCCCAGCAGCGATGGCGCCACTTGCACCGACAGTGCGCTGGAAAACGGTTGGGTGGTTTTTCAGGGCCTCAGCGATGCGGCCGCGCCGGTGATCCTGCAGGACACACTTCCCCGCACGGGTGTTCGTACCGCGTTCAGCACCAACGCCGTGGCCAACCGCGCACTCACGTTCCTGCCCAACGGACAACCTGCGGCGAACTTTGCCGGCAACACGCTGCGTGTGTGCCCAGCGGATGCCGCCTTCGACAACCTGTCGCGTGACGTCGTGATGAACCGCACGGCGCGACTGACCGTTGTCTCACCCGGCGTCTGCAACATCCCATGATCAGAACCATGTCCCTGCATCACCAAAAAGGCTCTTCCCTGATTGAGGTGCTCATCACGATGTTGGTGGTGGCCGTGGGCCTGCTCGGCGCGGCCGGCCTACAACTTGCGTCAACGCGCTATCAGCAGACTTCCACCTTGCGGTCGCAGGCGCTGCTCCATGCGGATTTCATCATCGAGAAGATGCGGGTTAACAATGCCAACCTGCGCTTCACCAATCTGGTGACCGCCCAGGCCAATCCGGAGACCGCCTACCTGGCCGCCGATGAATACGACGATGCAGATGACCTGCCGGACGATCCCGCCTGCGGACTTGATGGTCAACCCGTCTGCACGGCCGCAGAGGCGGCACAACGCGACTTGCGCGAGTGGCGCCTGGCGCTCGCACAGGATTTACCCGGCGGTCGGGGAGCCATCTACCCCGTCACCAACGCTGGGGGGGTGACCGAGCCCAATGCGCGTCGCGTGGTTGTGATGTGGCGGGAGAAGAGCGAGGCAGCCACGGACAACGTGGCCAACCAGGCCGCCGCCGAAGCGACCGACGCCACCTGCCCAGGCGTGGCGGTGGCCGGCATCCGCTGTCTCAACCTGTGGGTGACGCCATGAAACACCGGATCCTCCGTCGGCGCCGTCAGCGCGGCCTCTCTCTCATCGAACTGCTGGTCAGCCTGACCATCGGCCTGGTCATCCTGACCGCCATTGGTACGGCCTACGTGAATACCACCAACACAACCAGACAACGCGAGGACCAGGCGCAACTGAACGACCCCGCGCGGGATGTGATGCGCATTCTCAAGCAGAACCTCACGCAGGCCGGCTATGTGGATATCTTCGACCTGGATGCCACCAACCGCGCCCAGGCTGCGTCGCTGTTCGTGCCGGGCGACCCGGTCCGAGCCAACATGTTCATCCGGGTACCCGGTGCTGCCGCCCTTCAAGCGCCCATTGGACAGTTCTTCCCTGGCCTGACACCGGTGTTCGGATGCGACGGGGCGATGGCGAGCGATCCCAATGCCATCCTCTCGTCACCTCCGCCAGCTGTCCCAGCTTGTGGTGTGGCGAACGCCACCCGACATACGTTGCAGATCGCCTACCAGGGCGTCCCCAACAATGCGGCGAACGCCACCAACAGCTTGCTCCCCGCCGACGCCACCACTGGCGACGGTCTGGACTGCCTGCAGCGCACGCCGCCCGCAGGGGAGGTCATGGTCATCAACCGCTTCTCGGCACCGGCACCCGCACCTGGCGCTGTGTCACAACTGAACTGCGAAGGTTCCGGTGCGGCAGGCGCGCAATCACTCGCTGCAGGTGTAGAGGAATTTGTGCTGCGCTACCAGATGTCGGCGCCAGGCACCGCCGCCAACCCTATCGCCGCCGGTAGTGGCCAACAGCGTTACATCAGCGCCGCCGACGTGACAGCCAGCGCCCAGGGCTGGGCCGGTGTGACCGCGGTGGAGATCTGCATCGTATCGGCGACCCCCACCACCAGCGGTCCCGCAGCCCCCGGCACGGCTGCGCTGCAGCCCGCGCGGCCCACTTGCACGCGCGACGCCAATGGCGCCTTCGACGCCGACATCGCGCGCGCCGCGGGCGACAACCGCCTGTGGAAGCGCTACACCTCGGTGGTGTCGGTGCGCAACGCGATATTCGCCACCCCTTTGTGAGCCAGGCATGACAAGGCAACACTCTCAAGGTTTCGTGCTGGTCACCAGCCTGATCTTCCTGATCGTGCTTTCGCTGCTCGGCGTCATGGCCATGCGCGGCTCGCTGTTCGAGGAGCGCATGGCGGCCAATGACCGGGAGCACGCCATGGCACGCGAGTTCGCCGAGCTGGCCTTGCGCGACGCAGAGCGCGACATCCTTGGCCTTCACTTCGATGGCACCACGTACTGCGCCAGCGCGGGCGCGGGCGTGTGTGCGCTGCGCCGCCCGGCCGGGTCCCGGCCTGCCAACGCCGCAGACGCGGGCAATTTCTGGATCGCGGCCAACCCGGCCATCGACGACATCGGCCAGGACAACGGCGGGCTGGGCGGCGCAGCGAACATTCAGGGCATCTACTCCGCAGGCGCGGCCACAGCCTGCGGCATGCCGGTCTGGAGTGGCGCCGCATGGGAAGCCGTTTCGCCTGCATGCGCCGGGACCATTGGCGCGGCCGTTCCCACGGTGCAGTACGGCACCTTCACCGACGCTCCCTTCAATGCGCCGGCCGGTACCGTCCCACCCCGCTACATCATCGAGCTTTTCAGGGCCGACGATCTGGCCATCACGCCCACGTCCAACAAACTCTTCTTCCGCATTACCGCCGTAGGATTTGGTCGCACCACGGGCACTGGTGGTGCGCGCACGTCCGTGACCTTGCAGTCGGTCTTCTCGCCGCTTTGACGCATCTTGCTCAGGGAACATGACATGAAAACGCCGTCTCAACGCCAATTCGCCGCAGGCCTGCTCCTGTCACTGGCTGCAGCCTCCTCGTGGAGCTTCGTGCCCAGCACGCAGCCACCGGAGAGCACCGCTGTGCCTGGCAACGTGATGCTGGCGCTGTCGGTGGAATTCCCGACCGGTCTGCAGGTGTCTTACGACACCACGAACTACAACAACCTGCTGAAATACGAAGGCTATTTCGACAACCGCAAGTGCTACACCTACGACACGACCAACGAGGTGTTCAACCCCACCAGCGCGATCACCGCCACCGACACCTGCGAGAACGCCGAGTGGAACGGCAATCTGCTGAACTGGCTGACCATGACCAACCTGGACCAGTTCCGCTCGGTCATGACCGGAGGCACGCGCGACAACTTCTCCAGCAAGAACGCCAGCCACCCCGGAGACACGACCGCCCGCACGGTGCTGATCCGATCGTTCAGCGACCGCAACAGCTACAACCCGATCAAGCGCATCCGCACCACCGAACCCATCCCCAGCACCTTGCGAAGCGCAACGGCCAAGTACGTGCGCTCGGGTGGCT
>NZ_JBFXCD010000011.1:0-118680 GCF_050182545.1 Hydrogenophaga sp.
GTGGCCGCCGATGCCTTCCTGGCTCGCAGTTCAGAGGATCACCAAGACCGCTTCTGGCTCGTGAGCGCAAGGCGCTCTGCGCAGCGAAATCAAGGGGGAGGACCGGCAAAGCCGGTCCGGAGGACATTCGCGGAGCAGAGCGCCTTGCGCTCACGAGCCCGCCAACCCCTTGGCGCGAAGGGAGTCGGTGGTATCCGGTTGTGCCGGACGCCGCCGGAACAACCGCCCGAAGAACAGCGACACATCGTCCACCAGCGTGAACACCGCCGGGATCACCAGCAGGCTCAGGAAGGTCGAGGTGATCAGGCCACCGATCACCGCCACCGCCATGGGCGAGCGGAAGCTGCTGTCGGCCGCGCCCCAGCCAATCGCGATCGGCAGCATGCCAGCACCCATGGCAATGGTGGTCATCACGATGGGGCGCGCCCGCTTGTGGCAGGCGTCCAGGATGGCGTCGAGCCGGCTCAGGCCGTGTTCGCGCCGCGCCTCGATGGCGTACTCCACCAGCAGGATGGAGTTCTTGGTCGCCACGCCCATGAGCATGATCAGGCCGATCAGCGAAGGCATGGAGAAACTCTTCTGGGCGATCAGCAGCGCCACGAAGGCACCGCCCAGCGACAGCGGGAGCGCGGCCAGGATGGTGAACGGGTGCAGGAAGGCCTTGAACAGCAGCACCAGCACGATGTAGATGCAGAGCACGCCGGTCAGCATGGCCAGGCCGAAACTGGCGAACAGCTCGCCCTGCACCTCCGCGTCACCGATCTCCAGCACCGAGACACCCGGGGGCAGGTTGCGCAGGCTGGGCAGTTTCTCCACCGCGGTTTTCATGTCGCCCAGCGCAATGCCCGCGAGTTCGACCTCGAAGTTGATGTTGCGCGCGCGGTCGTAGCGGTCGATCACCGCCGGCCCGCCACCAAAGCTGAGCGTGGCCACCTGTCCCAGCATCACCGGGCCTTTGCTGCCGGGCACGGCCAGGCGCTCCAGCGTGGCCAGGTCGTGGCGCGCCGAGACGTCGAGCTTGACCACGATGGGAATCTGCCGCTGCGGCAGGTTCATCTTGGGCAAGGCGTTGTCGTAGTCGCCCACGGTGGCGATGCGCAGGGTCTCGGCGATGGCGCTGCTGGTCACGCCCATCTCGGCCGCGCGCGCCAGATCGGGCACGACACTGATCTCGGTGCGCACCAGGGCCGCGGTGGACTGGATGCTGCCCACGCCGGCGATGGTGCGCAGGTCGCGCTCGACCGCCCTGGCCGCGCTCTGCATCGAGGCCGCGTCGTTGCCGGTCAACGTCAGGATGTACTTTTCACCCGAACCGCCCAGGCCGACCTTGCTGCGCACACCGGGCAGGTTGGACATGGCCTCGCGAATCTGGTTCTCGATGCCCTGCTTGCGCGGGCGCTCGCTGCGCGGGTCGAGCTGGATCGTGAGCGCCGCCTTGCGCGACTCGGCCGCGCCCTGCGGCGCGAACGGGTCGGACCCGGCGGTGCCCGAGCCGATGGTGGTGTAGACCGACTTCACGTGCGGCACCGCGGCCACCAGCTGGCGCGCGCGCTCGGCGGTGGCGATGGTCTGGTCCAGCGTCGAACCCGGTGGCAGCTCGATGTAGACCTGCGTCTGCGAGTTGTCATCGGCCGGGATGAAGCCCTGCGGCAGCAGCGGAATCAGCATCAGCGAACCGAAGAAGAACGCACCCGCGCCGACCATGGTGATCCAGCGGTGGCGGATGCACCAGGCGGCCCAGCCCTGGTAGGTGTTGAGCCAGGCCGGCTCGTCCTGGTTATTCATCCAGCGCCAGACCGCGCCGGTGAATCGGCTGCTGCGCGCCCAGCGCGGCATGTCCTTGGCCGTCACGATCGGCCTGAGCAGGTAGGCCGCCATCATGGGCGTGAGCGCGCGCGCCACCACCAGCGAGGCGAACACGGCGAATGAGGCTGTCCAGCCGAACTGCTTGAAAAACTTGCCCGGAATGCCGGCCATGAAGGCCGTGGGCAGGAACACCGCGATCAGCGTGAAGGTGGTGGCGATCACCGCCAGGCCGATCTCGTCGGCCGCTTCCATGGATGCCTGGTAAGGCGTCTTGCCCATGCGCATGTGGCGCACGATGTTCTCCACCTCCACGATGGCGTCGTCCACCAGGATGCCGATGACCAGCGAGAGCGCCAGCAGCGTCACCACGTTGATGGTGAAGCCCATGTAGTGCATGCCAATGAAGGCGGGAATGGCCGACAGCGGCAGCGCCACGGCCGAGACCACGGTGGCGCGGAAGTCGCGCAGAAACAGCCAGACCACCAGCACCGCCAGCATGGCGCCTTCGTAGAGCAGCTTCATGGAGCCATCGAACTCTTCCTTGACGGGCGTGACGAAGTCGAACGACTCGGTGATGCGCAGGTCGGGCCGCGCGTCCTGCAACGCCTTGAGCTTCGCGCGCACACCGTCGCCGACCTCGATCTCGCTCGCACCCCGGCTGCGCGCCACCTCGAAGCCCACCACCGGCTTGCCATCGAGAAAGGCCGCCGCCGTGGGCTCGGCCACCGTGTCCTTGATCTCGGCGATCTGGTCCAGCCGGATGCGGCGGCCATCGCTCAGCGAGAGCTCAAGCCGGGAGATGGCCTCGGCCGACTGCAGCGAAGAGAGCGTGCGCAGCGGCTGCTGGCTGCCGCCCAGATCCACACGCCCGCCGGCGCTCTCGATCTGCACCTTGGCGAGCTGGCGCGAGATGTCCGACGCCGTGGTGCCCAGGGCCTGCAGCTTGAGTGGGTCCAGCAGCACCTGCACCTCGCGGTCCACCCCGCCCACGCGGTTGACCGCGCCCACGCCGCGCACCGACAGCAGCAGCTTGGCCACGTCGTTGTCGACGAACCACGAGAGCGCCTCGGCGTCCATCCGGTCGGACGCCACCGTGTAGGCCAGCACCGCGCCACCGGCCAGTTCGATCTTGTTGATGATGGGTTCGCGCAGGTCGGTGGGCAGGTCGCCACGCACCTTGGCCACGGCCGAGCGCACGTCGTCCAGCGCTTCCTGCGTGTTCTTCTCGATGACGAACTCGGCCGTGATCGACACAGTGCCGTCCTGCACCTTGGTGTAGATGTGCTTGAGCCCCTGCAGCGAGGCCAGGCCGTTTTCGATGATGCGGGCGACGTCGTTTTCCAACTGGTTCGGAGACGCGCCGGGCAGCGTGGCCAGCACGGTGATGTTGGGCACGTCCAGGTCGGGGAAGTTCTGCACCTTCATCTGCTTGAAGGAGAACAGGCCCGCCAGCGTGAGCATGACGAACAGCATCGCCGCCGGGATCGGGTTGCGGATGGACCAGGCAGAGACGTTCATGCGCGCGCCCTCACTGAACCACCTTGACCAGGTCGCCTTCGTTCAGGAAACCGGCCCCCTGCACCGCCACCGCCTCGTCCGGCTTGAGCCCTTCGAGGATTTCGACGCGCTCGCCCACCCGGCGACCGGTCTGCACCTTGCGCTGGCTGGCCTTGCTGGTCTGCGTGTCGATCACGAACACGTAGTTGCTGCCGTCGCGCACGACGATGGACTCGCTGGCCACCGTGAGTGCTTCGCTCTGCCCCAGATCGAAGCTGCCCTTGGCAAAGGTGCCAGCCTTCAGGTCGGCGTGGCGCGGCAGGTCCACGAAGACCAGGATGTTGCGCGTCTGCGGGTCGGCGCTGGGCGCGATCGCACGCACCCGGCCTTCGATCTGTGCGCCCGTGGCCGCCGTGACTTCCACCTTCTGCCCCGTCCGGATGCGCCCGACCTCGCTGGGCGTGACCTCGCCGCGCCACTCCAGGCGGCTCTGGCGCACCAGGCGGAAGAGCTCCTGCCCCGCGCCCACCACGGCCCCCACGGTGGCCATGCGGGCGGAGATCACGCCGTCGTCCGGCGCGAGCACCCGGGTGTTGCCCAGGCGCACCTCGGTCGCGGCGAAGGCGGCCTTGGCGGCCTCGAACTGCGCGCGCGCCACCTTCTCTTGCGTCAGGTACTGCGCCACCTGGGACTTCGAGAGCGCGCCGCTGTCCTGGATGGAACGCGCGCGCTCGGCGTCGGCCCTGGCGTTCTCGAAGCTGGCCTCGGCCTGCATCAGGCTGGCGCGGCTTTGCAGGCTGTCGGCCTGCGTGGTTTCGCTGGCGAAGACGGCCAGAACCTGGCCCTTGCGCACCACGTCACCCACGTTGACGTTCACCGACGCGAGGCGCAGCCCGTTGACCTCGGCACCCACACTGGCTTCCTGCCACGCGCTGACGTTGCCATTGGCCTGCAGCCGGATCGGCAGTGGCCCTTGCGCCGGGCGCGCCACGGTCACGGTGAGCGAAGGCCGTGGCGCTGCCTCGGCGGGCGGGGCTTCGTCCTGCGGCTGGCCGATGACAGATCGCAACACCAGCAAAAGGACCAGAACCAGGGCGATGGCGGCGGCGAGCCAGAGCCAGCGTTTGCGCGATGGCGAAGAAGCAGCGTTCATGAAGGGTCTTTGAGGGCGTTGGGGTTGTTCACGGGGTCGAAGCCGCCGCCGAGCGCGACATAGAGTTGGACCCAGGCGTTGATGCGCTCCTGTTGCAGTGCGACTGCGCTGCTGTCGGCGTTGAGCTTGAGGCGGCGCGCCTCTTCCAGCTCGTTCAGGCTGGCCAGGCCCACACGGTAGCGCGACTCGGTCCCTTGCAGCGACTGGTTGTAGCCGGCCACGGCGGTGTCGGTGGCGGCCACGCGTTCGCTCAGGCTGGCCAGCGTCACCAGCGCCTGCTCAACCTCGGCCACGGCCTGGCGCACCGTGCCGGCGTAGGCCAGGCTCGCGGCTTCGTAGCGGGCCTGGGCGCTGTCTGCGCTGGCGCGCAGGCTGTCGCGCCCGAGCAGCGGCAGGCTCAGCGTCACCGGGCCGATCGACCAGGTGTTGAAGTTGCCTTCGATGCCGCCACCGGAAAACCGGTTGCGCAGCAGGCTGCCCTGCAGCGTCAGACCCGGCAGCAGGGCCGCGCGTGCCACGCCCACGTCCTGACTGGCGGCCACCAGTTCGCGCTGCGCGCGGTAGATGTCGGGCCGCTGGCGGATGACCTCGGCCGGCACCGCGTTCACCGAGAGCAAGGCATCAAGCCGCTCCGGACGCGGCAGGTCCGTCGCGGCAGCGAGCTGCTGGCGCAGGTCCGGCTCGGCCATCCCGGTGAGCGCCGCGAGCGATTTCACCTGCCGCTCGCACTGTTCGTTCTGCTGGCGGTAGCGCGCCGCGCTCTCCGCACTGCTGGCGCGCGCGAGCGCGGCCACCGCCGGGGCGGTCAGCCCGGCGCGTTCGGACACGGCGTTGTTCTCGGCCGTCACGGCGCGCGAGTCGCGGTCGCGCTCGGCCACCGCCAGTTGCACGCGGCACAGCCGTTGCGCGAAATACAGTTGCGCGACTTCGGATGCCACCAGCACGCGGGCTTCGTGCCAGCCGGCACTCGCGGCGTCCTGCTGTGCCTGCGCGCTGCCCAGGCGCGCGTCGCGCTCACCCCAGAGCGCAACCACCCATGAAGCCTGCAGACCCGCGCTGAGCGTGGTGCCCAGAGGGGTGGTGGGGTCGGTCAGGCCGCGGCTGGCGCGCGCGATGGCGTCCACCTGCGGGCCGGTCTGCGCCTGCACGCCCAGGCGCGCCGCACGGGCAGCGAACACCTGCGCACGGGCCGATGCAACGTTCGGGCTCAGCGCCTGCGCGCGCGCGATCCAGTCGGTGAGCAAGGGGTCGTCGAACCGGCTCCACCAGGTGGTGAGTTCTTCCGGACTGCCCTGGTGGGGCAAGGGTGGCGCGTACCACCGGGTGGGCAGATCCACCGGCACGTCGGCCGGTGGCTGGGTGACGCTGCAGGCGCCAAGCAAGGCGGCGCTGGCCACCACGGCAAGCATTCGCTTCATGGAATTGGGAGTCCCTGATCGGTTGTGGTCCGGGAAAGACTCTAGTCGATTTCCCGATCCGAACATTTCAATACTTTTCAATGCCGAGACGGTTTGTAACGCCCTGCCCCACGCGCCCAGACGGGCTTCAGTCGTCCTCGGCCGCGGCCACCCCGGGGAACAACACCTCGGTGAATCCGAAACGGGTGAAATCGCGCACCCGCATCGGGTACAGCATGCCCCGGAGGTGATCGCACTCGTGCTGCACCACACGGGCATGAAAGCCCTCGGCCTCGCGATCGATCGCCCGGCCTTGCGCATCAAAGCCCTGGTAGCGGATGCGCCGCCAGCGCGGCACCACGCCGCGCATGCCGGGCACCGAGAGACAGCCTTCCCAGTCCTCTTCCTCTTCATCGCCCAACGGGGTGATGACGGGGTTGATCAACACGGTGCGTGGCACCGGCGGCGCATCCGGATAGCGCGGGTTGGGCAGGCCGCTGCCAAAGATCACCACCTGCAGATCAACCCCGATCTGCGGAGCGGCCAGGCCGGCACCGCTGGCCGCGGCCATCGTCTCCTGCAGGTCCGCCACGAGCCGGTGCAGCGCGGGCGTGTCGAAGGCGGCGACGGGCTGGGCATGGCGCAGCAGGCGCGGGTCGCCCATCTTGAGGATGGCGTGGACGGTCATGGCGTCTGCGCCTCCGGGGCGTTGAGCAAAGCCAGCATGCCGGCTTCGTCCAGCACGGCGACGCCCAGCGACTGCGCCTTCTCCAGCTTGCTGCCGGCCTCGGCACCGGCCACCACGTAGTCAGTCTTTTTGCTCACCGAGCCGGCCACCTTGGCGCCGGCGGCTTCGAGCAGATCCCTGGCCTGGTCGCGGCTGAGCGAGGGGAAGGTGCCGGTGAGCACGAAGGTCTTGCCCGCCAGTGGCTGCGGCGCACGCGCCGCGGGTTCGCCCTCTTCCCAGGTCAGGCCGCAAGCGCGCAGTTGCTCCACCACCTCGCGGTTGTGGGGCTGGTCGAAGAAGGTGCGAATGCTTTGCGCCACCACGGGCCCCACGTCACTGACCTCCAGCAACTGGTCCACGCTGGCGTCCATGATGCGGTCGAGCTGGCCAAAGTGGCGCGCCATTTCCTTGGCCGTGGCCTCGCCCACGTGGCGGATGCCCAGGCCGAAGAGGAAGCGTGGCAAGGTGGTGCGTTTGGACTTTTCCAGCGCGTCCACGATGTTCTGTGCGGATTTGTCGGCCATGCGTTCCAGGCCCGCCAGGGTGGTGAAGCCCAGCCTGTAGAGATCGGGCAGGGTCTTGATCAGTCCGCTGTCGACCAGTTGTTCGACCAGCTTCTCGCCCAGGCCCTCGACCTCGACCGCGCGGCGCTGCGCGAAGTGCAGGATGGCCTGCTTGCGCTGCGCGGCGCAGAACAGGCCACCGGTGCAGCGGTGATCGGCCTCACCCTCCTCGCGCACCGCGTCGCTGCCGCACACCGGGCACTGGGTCGGCATCGTGAAGGGCGGTGGATCGCCCACGCGCTTGTCCACGAGCACCGAGACCACCTCGGGGATCACGTCGCCGGCACGGCGCACGATCACCGTGTCGCCCACGCGCACATCCTTGCGGCGGGCTTCGTCCTCGTTGTGGAGGGTGGCGTTGGTCACGGTCACCCCACCCACGAACACCGGCGCGAGCTTGGCGACCGGGGTGAGCTTGCCGGTGCGACCCACCTGCACGTCGATCGCCTGCACGGTGGTGAGCTGCTCCTGGGCCGGGTACTTGTGCGCCACCGCCCAGCGCGGTTCGCGCGTGACAAAGCCGAGCTGTTTCTGCAGCGCCAGCGAATTGACCTTGTAGACCACGCCATCGATGTCGTAGGGCAACTGGTCACGACCGGCACCGATGCGCTGGTGAAACGCCACCAACGCGTCCGCGCCGGCGGCCAGCGTGGTCTGCTCGGCGACCGGAAAACCCCAGGCCTTCAGGCGCATGAGCCAGTCGTACTGGGTGGCGGGGGGATTTGCATCGCCCTGCACCTCGCCCCAGCTGTAGGCGAAGAAGCTCAGGGGCCGTTGCGCGGCGATCCGGGAATCGAGCTGGCGCACCGCGCCCGCCGCGGCGTTGCGGGGGTTCACGAAGGTTTTTTCACCCTTGGCGCCGGCGGCGATCTTGGCACGCTGCTTCTCGTTGAGCGTCTCGAACCGGTCGCGGCGCATGTAAACCTCGCCGCGGACCTCCAGTACGGGTGGGGCGTCCGCCGGCAGGCGCAGTGGCACCTGCGCAATGGTGCGAACGTTGGTGGTGACGTCCTCGCCCACTTCGCCATCGCCGCGCGTGGCGGCCTGCACCAGCACGCCGTCCTCATAGCGCAGGCTCATGGCCAGGCCGTCGAACTTGAGTTCGGCCACATAGTCCACGGGCGGGTCGGACTCGCTCAGGCCGAGCGCGCGGCGCACCCGGGCGTCAAAGTTGCGCGCGCCGCTGGGTTCGGTGTCGGTCTCGGTGTTGATCGAGAGCATGGGCACGGCATGGCGCACGGGCGTGAACATGTCCAGCACGCGCCCGCCAACGCGCTGCGTGGGCGAATCCGGCGTGAGCAGCTCGGGGTGCGCGGCTTCGATCGCCTGCAACTCGCGAAACAGCCGGTCGTACTCGGCGTCGGGAATCTCCGGCTCGTCCAGTGTGTAGTAGCGGTGCGCGTGGTGATGCAGTTGCGCGCGCAGATCGGCGGCGCGCGCGGCCGGCGAAGGCGGCTCGGCGAACAGGTCGGAGGTCATCGGGCTGTCGCCGGGCCGCCCCAAGGCAGACCAGCCCCCTCGGGGGGCAGCGACCCGCGCAGCGGTGGAGCGTGGGGGTTCATGGATTTCAGGAGAAAAGTCGTCGTGCCTGAGGCGAACCCGCCGACAGGTCGCGGCTGTCCAGCGCGTCGTACAGGCTTTCGAGGTCAGCGCCGATGTGGTCCATGGCGGCCACGGACAGCGGCTGGCCACCGTCGTCGGTGACCATGCCTTCCATGGCCTCGGCCAGGGCGGTGGCGGCCTGGCGCATGCGCGCAAACGGTTGCTCGCCGCGCGGCACGTGGGTGACTTCCAGCGACAGCGCAATCTCGCGCAGCGCGCTTTGCTCGGGGTCTTCGGCCATCGCGGCCTGGGGGTCGAACACCAGGCTGAGGACCGGCGCCTGCCCGCTGTGGCTGCCCGAGAGAACCATGCGCCCAGGCAGCGCACCGGGCACAAATCCAAGGCGGGCCGCGTGTTGCGCCACGTAGCCCGGGCTCCAGGCCGCGCGGCGTGCGCGCAACGTGAAACCAAGCTGGGCATCGTGCCCGCTGGCAAAGGCGTCAAGTTCGCGTGCGCGGGCGACCTCGACGCGCATGTCAGGGAAATCCGGCGCGGCGCCAACCGCATCGGCAAAGGCCTGCACCTTCACCACGAACTCGGAGAACTCGATGTCGTTGAGCGCACCAGAGCGGTTGGCCAGTTGCACCCCCGCCTGCAGCGCGCGGTAGCGCTGGCCCGCGCGCGGGCTCTCCCATTCGCCCGTCGCCGCGCTCAGCGCCTCCACCGCGAACGGCTTGCTGCCCACACGGCGCGTGCCGGGCAACGCGGACAGCAACGCATCGCCCGAGACCTCATGCTCGAGCATCAGCGGCGTGATCACGTCGATCAGCGCATCCAGCCCGGGCCGCTTCTCCGGTGGCTGGCCCATGGTCGGGTTGATGCTGACTGCGGCGGCTGCGGCGGCAATTTCCTCAGGGTCGTGAGCGGCGGGCGCGCCAGGCATGTCGCCCAGCACGGGGTCGATGCGCTGAATCTCGTGCTCGGCCAGGTCGGCGGGGGAATACGGCAGGGTTTCATCGCCGTCGCGGTCCGCCCTTGCGGCGTCGGGGCCGCCGCGCTCGCGCACGGTGCGCGGCGCGCTCTGGTTGGTGACCCAGGCGTTGTAGGCCACCACGCCCGCGAGCACAAGCCCTCCGATGATGGCCAGACCGATTTGCAGTGTGCTCATGGTGCTGTGGGGTGTGCGATCAGGTGGGTTCGAGCATACCGGCTGCGGACTCCATGTCCACTGCCACGATGCGCGAGACACCTTGTTCCTGCATGGTCACGCCGATCAGCTGCTCGGCCATTTCCATGGCGATCTTGTTGTGGCTGATGAAGAGGAACTGGGTCTCCCGGGCCATCGCCGTCACCAGCTTCGCGTACCGCTCGGTGTTGGCGTCGTCCAGCGGCGCGTCCACCTCGTCGAGCAGGCAGAACGGCGCCGGGTTGAGCTGGAAGATCGCGAACACCAGCGCGATGGCGGTCAAGGCCTTCTCGCCACCAGAGAGCAGGTGGATGGTCTGGTTCTTCTTGCCGGGCGGCTGCGCCATGACCTGCACGCCGGCGTCGAGGATTTCCTCGCCGGTCATCACCAGCCTGGCGTTGCCACCGCCGAACAGCTCGGGGAACATGCGGCCGAAGTGCGTGTTGACGGTCTCGAAGGTGCTGCCCAGCAGCTCGCGCGTTTCGTTGTCGATCTTCTTGATCGCGTCTTCCAGCGTGTTCATGGCCTCGACGAGGTCGGCCGACTGCGCATCCAGGAAGGTCTTGCGCTCGCGCGCGGCGGTCAGTTCGTCCAGCGCGGCGAGGTTGACCGCGCCCAGCGACTGGATCTCGCGGTGCAGGCGATCGATCTCTCCCTGCAGGCCGCTCAGGCGCACGTTGCCCTCGGTGATGCTTTGCGACACGGCCGCCAGATCGGCTTGCGCTTCTTCGAGCAGCTGGCTGTATTGCTCCACACCCAGACGCGCGGCCTGCTCCTTGAGCTGGAAGTCGGTGATGCGGTTGCGCAGCGGCTCCAGTTCGCGTTCGAGCTGCAGGCGGCGCTCGTCGCTGGCGCGCAGCTTGGCGGTGAGTTCGTCGTACTGGCTGCGCAGCCCGCCCAGCGCCTGCTCGCGCTCGAGCTTGACGGCCAGGGCGTTCTGCAACCCGGCCTGGGCGGCGGCGTCGTTGAGTCGGCCGAGTTCATCGGCCGCCCGTTGCTGTTCCTCTGCGAGCGACTTTTCCTGCGTGGCGGCGGTTTCCATTGCGCGCTGCAGCTCGCTCTGGCGCGCCTGGAGGCTGCGCAGCGCGAACACGGCTTCCTGCGCGGTGCGCTCCAGCGTGCGCTGTTGCTCGCGCGCCTGGCTGAGCGCGCGCTCGGCCTCGATCACTTTGTCGTCGAGCTGCGCATGGCGCTCCTGGCTGTCGGCCAGTTGCATGTCGAGCTCCTCGAACCGCGCCTCGGCGGTCACGCGGCGCTCCTGAAGCTCTTCCAGCTGTGCGTCGACCTCTGCCAGATCGGAACCGATCTGCTCGCTGCGCGCGCGCGTCTGCTCGGCCTGCTGCGTCAGGCGCAAGGCCTCGACCTGCAGTTCGTGCGCGCGGGCGCGCGATTCGGCGGCCTCGCGGCGCGCGCTCACCAGACGCTGCGAGGCGTCGGTGTAGGCGGCCTCGGCGCGGATCAGCGCCGCACGGGCCTGCTCAGCGATCAGCACCTGGGCCTTGAGCTGCTTGTCGATGTTCTCGATTTCCTGCGCACGCGCCAGCAGGCCGGCCTGCTCGCTGTCGGGCGCGTAGAAGCTCACGCTGTGCGCGGTGACGGCGTGGCCACTGGCCACGAAGATCACCTCGCCCGGCTGCAGCTGGGCGCGCTGCGCCAGCGCCTCTTCCAGACTGGATGCGGTCAGGCAGCCATGCAGCCATTCGGCCAGCAGCGCCTGCTGGCCAGCGTCGTTCAGCCGCAGCCATTGCGCCAGTGGTTTGAGGCCGGTGGCGCTGGCGCTGGTGGCAGCGCCCACCGGAGGGCTGTAGAACGCCAGCTTGGCGGGCGGCGCGTCGTTGCCGAAGGCGCGCACCATGTCCAGGCGAGAGACCTCCAGCGCGCCCATGCGCTCACGCAGCGCGGCTTCGAGCGCGTTTTCCCAGCCGGTCTCGATGTGGATGCGGCTCCACAGGCCCTGCAGCCCCTCCAGCCCGTGTCTGGCAAGCCAGGGCTTGAGCTTGCCGTCGGTCCTGACCTTCTCCTGCAGTGCCTTGAGCGCTTCCATGCGGGCCGAGAGGTCGGCCTGTTTCGCGGATTCCTGGTTCACCGCCTGTTGCGCGGCGCGGCGCGCTTCGTCGAGCTGCGGCACGCTGTCCTGTAGCTCGTGGAGCACGGCGTCGTGCATCTCCGCGGCCTCCTGCGCACTGGCGAGCTGGGTCTGCGCGTGCTGCACGCGCGCCTCGTCGGGAGCGGCCAGGGCGTTGCGGTCGGCAACGAGCCGTTCACGCCGCTGATTGAGCGAGCGGCTCTGCTCTTCCACATTGCGCTGCTCGGCGGCCAGCACCTGGATTTGCTGCTGCACCAGCGCCACGCTGGCGCGCTGTTCGTTGGCGCGCGCCTGGGACTGGCGCAGGTTGTCTTCGAGTGCCGGCAAGGCGCCCGATTGTTCCTCACCCTGCGCCGCGAGCACAACCGACTGGTCCTCGGCCTGCACCATCGATTCGGCCAGTTGCTCCAGCTCGACCGCCGCGTCCTGGCTGCGTGTGCCCCAGGAAGCGATCTGCTCTGTCAGTTGCACTAGCCGCTGCTCGACACGCTGGCGGCCTTCGACCACGAAGCGGATCTCGGCCTCGAGCTTGCCCACCTCGGCGCTGGCTTCGTACAGCTTGCCCTGGGCCTGGTTGACCTGGTCGCCGGCCGCGTAGTGTGCCTGGCGGATGGTTTCCAGATCGGCCTCGACGCGGCGCAGGTCGGCCGTGCGCGATTCCAGATCGTTCACCGCCTGCGCGGCGTCGTTCTTCACCTTCACCTGGTCGGACTCGGCCTCGCTGCGCTTGAGGAACCAGAGCTGCTGCTGCTTGAGCGTGGCGCTGGCCTGCAGGGTGTTGTAGTGCGCGGCCACCTCGGCCTGCTTCTCCAGCTTGTCCAGATTGGCGTTGAGCTCGCGCAGGATGTCTTCCACCCGCGTGAGGTTCTCGCGCGTGTCGGCCAGGCGGTGTGCGGTCTCGCGGCGGCGTTCCTTGTACTTGGAGACGCCCGCGGCCTCTTCGAGGAAAAGCCGCAACTCTTCGGGCTTGCTTTCGATGATGCGGCTGATGGTGCCCTGGCCAATGATGGCGTAGGCGCGCGGGCCCAGGCCGGTGCCCAGGAAAACGTCCTGCACGTCACGGCGGCGCACCGGCTGGTTGTTGATGTAGTAGCTGCTGGTGCCGTCGCGCGTGAGCACGCGCTTGACAGCGATCTCGCCGAACTGGCCCCACTGCCCGCCCGCGCGGTGGTCGCTGTTGTCGAACACCAGTTCGACGCTGGAGCGGCTCGCCGGCTTGCGCGTGTTGGTGCCGTTGAAGATCACGTCCTGCATGGACTCGCCGCGCAGTTCGGAGGCTTTGGACTCGCCCAGCACCCAGCGCACGGCGTCCATGATGTTGGACTTGCCACAGCCATTGGGGCCGACCACGCCGACGAGCTGACCCGGCAGCATGAAGTTGGTCGGTTCGGCGAAGGACTTGAAGCCGGAGAGCTTGATCGAGTTGAGACGCACGGCGTTCCGATGACGGTCAGGTGAAGCGAGCGCGGCTGCGCGCGGGAGCGACCGGAAATCATAACTGCCGGGGTCCGGGCGCTCCGTTACCACGTGAAGCGCATCACACCCTCCCCGGATTTCCCGACCGCTTGGTCAATTAACGGTACCCGGCAGGGTAAATATTCGGGTTTTCACCTACAGAATGCGTGCTTTCGGGCTATCAGGACATCCCGTCATACAACGCCTTTGACCTAAGACCAGAAAGTACGAGCATGAACTCCCCAGTCACCACCACATTCGACCCAGTCCTCGTGGCCCTGTCCTTTTTCTTCGCCGTCGTTGGCTCGCTGATTGCCCTCACCGCGGCTTCGCGCATCAAGGCCGGTCACGCCCGCCCTGCGCTGTCCAGCGTGCTCACCATCGGCGTGGCGCTGGGCGGCATCGGTGTCTGGTCCATGCACTTCATCGGCATGCTGGCGCTGAAGATGGATGTCGGCAGCAGCTACTCAATGGCAGAAACCATGCTCTCGCTGGTGGTGGTGGTGTTGGCCACATCGCTCGCCGTGGGCCATGCCGCCCAGCGGCCCGACAGCCTGCTGCGCCTGCTGGGCTGCGGCTTTGCTCTGGGCATGAGCGTCGTCGTGATGCACTACCTCGGCATGTTCGGCCTGAAGATCTACGGCTTCATTGCCTGGAACTACGACATCGTGGCACTGTCGATGCTGATCGCCGTCGTCGCGGCCACCGCCGCCCTGTGGCTGGCCCTGAACACGCCCACGCTGACGCGGCGTGTGCTGGCCTCGCTGGTGATGGGTGTGGCCGTGTGCGCCATGCACTACACGGGCATGGCCGCCGCCGAGTTCATCTGCACCACCGACAGCCGCACCGCCATTCCCCAGGGCACGGGCTACATCAGTGCCTTCAGCCTGCCCACGCTGGTGATCGTCACCACCGTGCTGATGATCCTGATGCTGTCGTTCGAGCTGTTCATGCAGAACCTGCGCACCAGGCCCGCGACGGCGCTGGCGCCCCGCAGCCGCTAGGCGTGTCCGGAGCGGTGGCACCAAGCCCGATAATCGCGGGCCATGAACCCCCTGCTCTCTCGCCTGCAGCCCTACCCCTTCGAGCGGCTGCGCAAGCTCTTCGCCGACGTCACCCCCAACCCCGCCCTGCGCCCCATCAGCCTGGGCATTGGCGAGCCGCGGCACGCGGCGCCCGATTTCCTGAAACAGGCCCTGGCCGGTGCGCTCGACACGGGCCTGAGCAGCTACCCGGCCACCACCGGTACGCCCGCGCTGCGCGAGGCATGCGCCGCCTGGGTGGCGCGGCGCTATGGGGTGAAGCTGGATGCGGCCACCCAGGTGCTGCCGGTCAACGGCTCGCGAGAAGCGCTTTTTGCCTTCGCGCAAACCGTCATCGACCCGACGCGCGAGGGCGCCGCCGTGGTGATGCCCAACCCGTTCTATCAGATCTACGAAGGCGCGGCCTTGCTGGGCGGCGCCGCCCCGCATTACGTGGCGAGTGACCCGGCGCGCAACTTCGCCGTCGACTGGGACAGCGTGTCAGAGGCCGTCTGGGCGCGCACGCAACTGCTGTTCGTCTGCTCGCCCGGCAACCCGGCCGGTGCCGTGATGCCGCTGGACGAGTGGCGCAAGCTGTTCGAACTGAGTGACCGCCACGGTTTCGTGATCGCCTCGGACGAGTGCTACAGCGAGATCTACTTTCGCGACGAGCCGCCTCTGGGTGGCCTGGAGGCGGCGCAGCGCCTCGGTCGCGGCGATTTCCGGCGCCTTGTGATCTTCACCAGCCTGTCCAAGCGCAGCAACGTGCCCGGGCTGCGCAGCGGTTTCGTGGCGGGGGACGCTGCCCTGATCAAACCTTTCCTGCTCTACCGCACCTACCATGGCGGCGCGATGAGCCCCGTGGTCCAGGCCGCGAGCATCGCCGCCTGGGGCGACGAGGACCACGTGGTCGACAACCGCCGCCAGTACCGCGAGAAGTTCAGCCAGGTCACGCCGCTGCTGGCGCAGGTGCTGGACGTGGCGCTGCCCGACGCGTCGTTCTACCTCTGGGCCGGTGTGCCGCCTTCGTTTGCCACAGCCGTGCCCGGCCTCAGCGCCGACGAGGCCTTCGCCCGCGAGCTGCTGGCTCAATACAATGTGACGGTATTGCCCGGCAGCTACCTGGCCCGCGAGTCAGGTGGCGTCAACCCGGGCACTGGCCGCGTGCGCATGGCCCTGGTGGCCGAGCCGGCGGAATGCCTGGAGGCCGCCGGGCGCATCCAGTCGTTCCTCTCGCAGCGCGCCTGACGCGCGTCCCGTTTCTTTCTTCATCTTTGCCCTGAGACCCATGAGCCAACAACTGCAAGACCTGATCAACAACGCCTGGGACAACCGCGCCGAACTCTCGCCCGCCTCGGCACCACGCGAGGTACTCGATGCGGTGGAACACGTGATCGCCGAACTCAACAAGGGTCGCCTGCGCGTGGCCACTCGCGAAGCCGTGGGGCAGTGGACCGTGCACCAGTGGATCAAGAAGGCGGTGCTGCTGTCGTTCCGGCTCAAGGACAACGAGGTCATGCGCGCTGGCGACCTGGGTTTCTTCGACAAGGTCAAGACCAAATTTGCCCACCTGAGCGAGGCCGAGATGAAGGCCACCGGCGTTCGTGTGGTGCCACCTGCCGTGGCGCGCCGCGGCAGCTACGTGGCCAGGGGCGCCATCCTCATGCCCAGCTACGTGAACATCGGCGCCTACGTCGACGAAAACACCATGGTCGACACCTGGGCCACGGTTGGCTCCTGCGCGCAGATTGGCAAGAACGTGCATCTGTCGGGTGGTGTGGGCATCGGCGGTGTGCTCGAACCCCTGCAGGCAGGCCCCACCATCATCGAGGACAACTGCTTCATCGGCGCGCGCTCCGAGGTCGTCGAGGGCGTGGTGATCGAGGAGAACTCCGTCATCTCGATGGGCGTGTACATCGGCCAGAGCACCCCCATCTACGACCGCGCCACCGGCGAGGTGAGCTACGGCCGTGTGCCGGCCGGCTCTGTGGTGATCAGTGGCAACCTGCCCAAGGATGGCGGCAAGTACAGCCTGTACGCGGCCATCATCGTCAAGCGCGTGGACGCGCAGACGCGGGCCAAGACCAGCCTGAACGACCTGCTCAGAGACTGAGCCCGGACTTTTTCGGCATTCCAGGGAAAGGCACGACATGAGCAGCGGAACGATGGAGCGCATCCTGCGCCTGATGGCCGACAAGAAGGCCTCTGACGTGTACCTGTCGGCGCATGCGCCGGCCATGATCAAGATCAACGGGCAGACCATCCCGGTCAACAGCCAGGTGCTGCCGCCGGAGGCACCACGCAACCTGCTCTCGGAGATCGTGCCGCCCACCCGCATGGAGGAGTTGCAGGAAACCGGCGAACTCAACATGGCCGTGCCACTGGAAGGGCTCGGCAACTTCCGTGTCAGCGCATTCCGCCAACGGGGCCACATCGCGGTGGTGATCCGCTTTGTGCCGGGCGACATCCCTGCGCTGGACTCGCTCAATGTGGCGCCCGTGCTGGCCGATCTGATCATGGAGAAGCGCGGCCTGGTGCTGATGGTCGGCGCCACTGGCGCAGGCAAGAGCACCACACTGGCGGCCATGATCGACTACCGCAATGAACGCGCCACCGGACACGTGCTCACGGTCGAAGACCCGATCGAGTATGTCTACCGCAACAAGAAGTCGGTGGTGAACCAGCGCGAGATCGGGCCGGACACGGCCTCACTGCAGATCGCGCTGAAGAATGCGCTGCGTCAGGCGCCCGACGTGATCCTGATCGGCGAAATCCGCGACCGCGAAACCATGTCGGCCGCCATCGCCTACGCGCAGTCGGGCCACCTGTGCCTGGCCACGCTGCACGCCAACAACAGCTACCAGGCGCTCAACCGCATCCTGAGTTTCTATCCCGTCGAAGTGCGCCCTACCATGCTCGGCGACCTGGCCGCCGCGCTGCGCGCCATCGTCTCGCAGCGCCTGCTGCGCACGCACACCGGTGGGCGCGTGCCCGCGATGGAGGTCATGCTCAACACCTCGCTGATCGCCGACCTGATCCAGAAAGCCGATTTCTCCGGCGTGCGCGAGGCGATGGAGAAGTCTCTGGCCGAAGGATCGCAGAGCTTCGAGCAGGATCTCGCGCGACTGATCAACGATGGCCTGGTGGCGCGCAACGAGGGTCTGGCCCACGCCGACTCCCCCAACAACCTGCTCTGGCGCCTGCAGAACGACTTCAACGCCAGCAAGGCGAACGATGCCGCCAACGCGAGCGAAGAAGAAGGTGGCGAAGGTGCGACGTTTACCGAGTTCACACTCGACGTCAAATTCTGATGACCTCCACGCTGCGCCTCGCCGAGGAACTGATCGCACGCCCCTCCATCACGCCGCGTGACGAGGGCTGTCAGTCGCTGATCGCGACCCGGCTCGCGCGGCTGGGCTTTGTCTGTGAAACGATGGAAAGTGGTCCGGCGGACTTTCGTGTCACCAATCTCTGGGCGCGCCTGGGCACGGGCCAGCGCCCGACACTGGTGTTTGCCGGACACACCGACGTGGTGCCCACCGGGCCGTTCGAGGCCTGGACCAGCGACCCGTTCGTGCCCAGCCACCGCGATGGCAAATTGTTCGGGCGGGGCAGCAGCGACATGAAGACTTCGATTGCCGCCATGGTCGTCGCCTGCGAGGAATTTCTCACCGCCCACCCGGTGCCGGCCATCGACATCGCCTTTCTGCTGACCAGCGACGAGGAAGGCCCCGCCCTGGACGGCACGGTCATCGTGTGCAACGCGCTCAAGCAGCGCGGCGAGCGGCTGGACTGGTGCATCGTGGGCGAACCCACCTCGGTCGAGCGCACCGGGGACATGATCAAGAACGGCCGCCGCGGCACGCTGAGCGGCAAGCTCACCGTCAAGGGTGTGCAAGGGCACATCGCCTATCCGCACCTGGCCAGGAACCCGATTCACCTCGCAGCACCCGCGCTGGCCGAACTCACACGAACCGTCTGGGACAACGGCAATGACTTCTTTCCACCCACCAGCTGGCAGGTCAGCAACATCCATGGCGGTACGGGCGCGAGCAACGTCATCCCCGGCAACGTGGTGATTGATTTCAACTTCCGCTTCTCCACCGAGTCCACGCCCGAGGGACTGCAGAAGCGCTTGACCGAACTGTTGCAAAGTCATGGCCTGCAGCCCGGCACCGACTTCGATCTGCACTGGACCCTGGGCGGCAGGCCCTTCCTCACGCCCCCGGGCACACTGGTGGAGGCGGTGCGCGCGGCGGTGCTGGCGGAAACCGGCATCGAAACCACGCTGTCGACCACAGGTGGCACCAGCGACGGGCGCTTCATCGCCCAGGTGTGCGAACAGGTGATCGAGCTGGGCCCGCCCAACGCCACCATCCACAAGATCGACGAACACGTGGCGCTCGCGGACATCGAACCGCTGAAAAACATCTACCGCCGCACCCTGGAGCACCTGGCCGCACGGGCCAGTGCCTGAGAACACCCCGTGATCCTGAGAGACCTCCTGGCCCAAGCGAGTCAGCGCCTGGAAGCCGCGCAGCTGGCCTACGGCCATGGCACGACCAACGCGCGGGACGAGGCCGCGTGGCTGCTGCTGTGGCAGTTGGGCCTGCCACTGGACAGCGACCTTGAAGCACTGGCCCACCGCCATGTCAGCCCCACAGAGCATGCCAAGGCGCTGGCGCTGATCCAGCGCCGCATCGACACCCGCGAACCCGCCGCCTACCTCACTGGGGAGGCGTGGCTCCAGGGCGTCTCGTTCCACGTTGACCGGCGCGCCATCGTGCCGCGCAGCTTCATCGCCGAGTTGCTGGCCGAGGGATCCATCGACCCCTGGCTGGACGAGCACTCGCGCGACGTGCTCGACCTGTGCACCGGCAATGGCAGCCTGGCCGTGCTGGCCGCCATGGCCTACCCCGACGTTCGGGTCACGGGCTCGGACATCTCGACCGACGCGCTCCAGGTGGCCCGCATCAATGTCGAACGCCATGGCCTTCAGGACCGCATCCAGCTGGTTCAGTCCGACGGCCTGCACGACTGTCGCGGTCCCTGGGACCTGATTCTGTGCAACCCGCCCTACGTGAATGCGCAGAGCATGGCAGCGCTGCCACCCGAATACCTGGCCGAACCCGCCCTGGCGCTGGATGGCAACACCGCGGGCAGCCGGGACGGCATGGACTTCATCCGCGGCCTGCTTCGCGACGCGCCGGCCTGCCTCAAGCCGCGCGGCGTGCTGGTGCTCGAAATCGGCAACGAACGCGCGCACTTCGAGGCCGCCTTCCCGCAGCTCGAAGCCATCTGGCTCGACACCAGCGCGGGCGACGACCAGGTGCTGCTGCTCACCCTTGAATCCCTTCTGACGCTGCCCTCCCCGCAGGCGTCCACCCCATGATCACTCTGAAGAATGTGGTCCTTCGCCGCGGGGCGAAGGTCTTGCTCGATGGCGCCTCCTGCACCATCAATCCCGGCGAAAAGGTCGGTCTCGTCGGCCGCAACGGCGCGGGCAAGTCCAGCCTGTTCCGCCTGCTGGACGGCACGCTGCACGAGGACAAGGGCGATTTCACCGTGCCCGCACAGTGGCGCATGGCCCAGGTTGCGCAGGACATGCCAGAGACCGTCATGTCGGCCACACAGTTCGTGATCGAGGGGGACGTGACGCTGCTCGCCGCGCAGCAGGAAGTGGCCGCGGCCGAAGACAGCGGTGATGGCGAGCGCATGGCCCACGCCTACATGGAGCTGCATGACGCGGGCGCCCACGACGCGGCGGCCCGCGCGCAGGCCCTCATCCTGGGCCTGGGCTTTCGCACCGACGAGCTGGAACGACCGGTGGACAGTTTCTCGGGAGGCTGGCGCATGCGCCTGCAGCTCGCGCGCGCGCTCATGTGCCCAAGCGAACTGCTGTTGCTCGATGAACCCACCAACCACCTGGACCTGGACGCGCTGGTCTGGCTGGAGGCATGGTTGCAACGCTACGAAGGCACCATGCTCGTGATCAGCCATGACCGCGAGTTCCTCGACGCCGTCACCAACGTCACCGTGCACATCGAGCGCGCCCAGCTCAACCGCTATGGGGGCAACTACAGTCGCTTCGAGGACATGCGCGCCGAACAGATGGCGCTGCAAGCTTCCGCCTATGCACGCCAGCAGGAAAAAATGGCGCACCTGCAGAAGTTCATCGACCGCTTCAAGGCCAAGGCCAGCAAGGCCAAGCAGGCGCAAAGCCGCGTGAAGGCGCTGGAGCGCATGGAAAAGATCGGCCCCGTGCTGGCCGAGGCAGATTTCAATTTCGAGTTCAGCGAACCTCAGAACCTGCCCAACCCCATGCTGGCCATGGAGGGCGTGACCTTTGGCTACCCACCGCGAGAAGCTGGCGGCGAGCCGGTGGCCATCGTGCGTGGCATCAGCCGCTCGGTGCTCGCGGGCCAGCGCATCGGCATCCTCGGGGCCAACGGCCAGGGCAAATCCACCGTCGTCAAGACGATCGCGCGCGACCTCGCTCCGCTGGCGGGTCAGATCACCGAAGGCAAGGGTCTGAACATCGGCTACTTCGCCCAGCAGGAACTCGACGTGCTGCGCCCGGCCGATACACCGCTGGAACACATGATTCGCCTGGTGCGCGACTGCACCGCGCAAGGGCGCCTGAGCGGGCAACCCACGCGCGAGCAGGACTTGCGCAGCTTCCTGGGCAACTTCAACTTCACCGGGGACCAGGTCAAGCAAAGCGTGGGCAGTATGAGCGGCGGTGAGAAGGCGCGGCTGGTGCTTTGCATGATCGTCTGGCAGCGCCCCAACCTGCTTCTGCTCGACGAACCCACCAACCACCTCGACCTTGCCACCCGCGAAGCCCTGTCGGTGGCGCTCAACGAATTCGAAGGCACGGTGATGCTGGTCAGCCACGACCGCGCCCTCCTTCGCGCGGTGTGTGATGAGTTCTGGCTGGTTTCCCGGGGGGGCATCGCGCCCTTCGACGGCGACCTGGACGACTACCAGCGCTACCTGCTGGACATGGCCAAACAGTCGCGCGAGGCACAGCGTCAGGAGCAGCGGGGCCAGTCCCGCGCGCAGGCTCCCGACACCGCCACGGCGACCGCTCCGGCTCCATCCGCGGAAGCTGGTCGTGCGCCAGAGCAGAAGCGCGCGGACGCTCAGCGCCGCCAGCAACAGGCGGAAAAGACCAAGCCCTTGCGGAAGGAGCTGGAGAAGACCGAGACACGCATGGCGCAACTGGCACAAGAAAAGGCCCGGCTCGAAAGTGCGTTGAGCCAACCTGGCAATCCCGCCGACATCGCCGAATCCGGTCGCCGGCTCAAGGCCGTCAACGATGAAAACGACGTGCTGGAAGTGCGCTGGCTGGAATTGCAAGAAGCGATTGAAGCGGCAGGCACCTGAGTTCCCCGCCCCAAGGCGGCTGGGGTATGCTGCCGTTGCCGCCCACGCACGGCGTCCATCAGCAACCCCAGGAAGGAACTCCACATGATGTCGATACTTGCCACTCTTTTCATTGGTCTCATTGCGGGTTTCGTCGCGCGCGCGATCAAACCCGGAGACGATGGCATGGGCTGGATCATGACCGCCGTGCTGGGCGTCGCCGGCTCATTCGTCGCCGGCTATCTGGGCGCAGCGCTGGGCCTGTACCAACCCGGCCAGCCGGTTGGTTTCATCGCCTCCGTGATCGGCGCAATCATCCTTCTGGTGATCTACGGCTTCATCAAGAAGAAGTGAACACAGGCCGCCCGGCGCCCGGACAGACAATGAAAAAAGGCCCTGGCTTGCGACCAGGGCCTTTCATTTGGTAGGACGTGGCAGGCTCGAACTGCCGACCAACGGATTAAAAGTCCGCTGCTCTACCAACTGAGCTAACGTCCCATCAAAACCGAAATGCTGCCCCGACAGAGCAGCAATTCCAACTCGATGCGGTGGCCTGACGGCGTCAGGCCTTGTCCATCCGAAGATGGTGGGGCGTGAGTGACTCGAACACTCGACCTACGGATTAAGAGTCCGCTGCTCTACCAACTGAGCTAACGCCCCCGGGGGGATTTGCGTGAACACCAGATGCGAGAACTGGATTCGAGTCTTATCGACTGCTACGCCAAGCCTCAAATTATAGCGTTGTTGTCACACGCCTTTGAAGGGGCTGCGTTTTTTTTGCGCCAGCCGCCATGGCATTGATCACCCAGCCCGCGGCGCACAGTCCGAAAGTCGCGGTCACGCTCACCACGGAGCCGTAGCCATGGCAGTTGAGCGAGCCATCGCTGGCTCCGAGTTCGCAGGAGGCATCAGGAGGGGTCACGGCCTCGCGACTGAACACACAGGCCACGCCCATGCGGCCCTGTCGTGCGCCGTGGTGGTGCTTGCGCAGGCGGTAGCGCAGCTGAGCCAGCAAAGGGTCGTGCGTGGTGTCGGCGAGATCGGCCACTTCCACCGCCTGCGCCTCTCGCTTGCCACCGGCTGCGCCCACTGTCACGAAAGGAACGGAGCGGGCCAGCGCCCAACTGGCCAGTGCCACTTTGGCGCGCACCTGGTCGCAGGCGTCGATCAGGGCCGAGGGCGGCCGCGCCATGCCGGGCAGCGCATCGAGCAGGCCGGGCCAGTTGTCAGGGGTAACGAAATCGTCAATCACATCGACCATGCAACCGGGATGAAACAGGGCAATGCGCTCGCGCATCGCCTCGGCCTTGGATTGCCCGAGCGTGGGCTCCAGCGCATGGATCTGGCGGTTGATGTTGGATTCGGACACATGGTCGAGATCGATCAGCGTGAGCCTGCGCACACCGCTGCGAGCGAGGGCTTCAACCGCCCATGAGCCCACGCCACCAATACCGACCACGATCACATGTGCGTCGAAGATGCGCTGCGCCCCGTCCACGCCATGGAGCCGGCGCAGACCACCGAAACGGCGTTCGAAAACGTCGGCCGGCAGCGTCGTGTTCACTCGCGATCCAGCAGCCACATCTGGAAGCGCAGACTGGCCACGGCACCGAGCACGATGCCGGTCACGGCGATCACGCTGGTGATGCTGAGCGTGGACAGGCCCGACAAACCTTGTCCCACCGTGCAGCCCAGCGCCGTGACACCGCCGACACCCATGAGCGCGCCACCAACAATGTGCAACGCCGTGTCCTGCGTGCCGTGAAAGCCTTCCCAACGGAAGCTGCTTTCGATCAGGGCGCACACCAGCGATCCCACCACCACACCCACCACCGTGACCACACCGAAGGTCAGCAACTTGGACGTGTCGCTGAAGAAGATGAGCCAGTCCAGTGTGTAGGCCATGGGTGCGGTGAAGGTGAGCGACTCCATGCGCCCACTGTTGGAACCGAGGTAGACCGCCTCCAGCGTTTCCGGGTGTTCAGCCACGAAACCCAGACGGCCACTGACCCACCACATGAGAACGATGACCAGACCGAGTCCCAGGCCGGCGAGCAAGTTGTTGAAGTTGCGAAACTCGGGACCGACCAGTGCCCAAAGCACAAGCGCCCCACCCACCAGCAGCGCCATCAGCACCCCGGTGAGCGAGGGATCGAGACCGAACCCACTGGAGATCCAGACAGGTATGGCGCTGCTGCCCACCGGCAAATCGAACGCGGCCTTGTCTACCGTATTGACGCGCAGCACACCGAACACGCCGCGCAGCGTGGCGAATGCGCTGAGGCCCATGACGATGAACACCACCACCGACTTGAGACTGCCCGCGCCGATTCGCACCAGCGTCTTGCTGCCACAACCCGACGCCAGCACCATGCCGAAACCGAACATGAGCCCGCCGACCAGCGCCGACAGCCAGATCACGCGAGCCGAGGTATAGAGGGTCTTTCCAGGGTCGATCCAGCCCAGCCAGGCCAGGGCATAGAAGCCCACCATGGCCACGCCCACCGCCATGCCCCACATGCGCATGCGCGTCCAGTCGCCCATGTTGACGACGTCGCTGATCGCACCCATGGTGCAGAAATGCGTGCGCTGCGCGATGAAGCCGAAGGCCACGGCCACGGCAAAGGCAGCCCAGAGCACCTGGGTCTGCAAAGTGAGAATGTCGGCAATATCCATGGCCGCCATTGTAGGAGGCGGCCACCGACCTCACCGCCGCCAGGTCACGCGCCCAGGCTCAACGCAGGCGGGCGATCCGCTCGCGCGCGGCGGCTGCGGCCTCCGAGTTCGGGTAGGTCTTGACCAGGTCGTCCAGCGCACGGCGCGACCCCTTGGTGTCCTTGAGCTCGATAAGGCTGTTGGCCATGGCCAGCATGGCCTCGGGCGAGCGCAGGTGGCTCGGGAATTCGCTCACGAGCCGGCGGTGGCTGTCCACCGACGCCTTGTAGTCGCGGCTGGCGTACTGGGCATTGCCCAGCCAGTACAGCACCGAAGGCCGGTAGCCGCTGGCCGGGTAGCGCTGCAGAAAGCTGTTGAACGCACCCGCAGCCGGACCGAAGTCGGATTTGCGCAGCAGGTCCATGGCCGCCTCGAAGTCGCGCTTTTCATTCGGCGCGGCGTTGAAGGTCTGACCATCGTGTTCGATGCGCAGCGGCTCGACCTTGCGCAGGCGCTCGTCCACGCTGGCCTGCACATCCTTCTGCTGACGCTGCAACTCGGAGACTTCGCGAGCCAGCTGCTCGTTCTGGCCTCGCAGTCGGGCCAGCTCGGAACGCAGTTGTTCGATCTGGTTGGCGAGATCGATCAGGCTGCGGCGCGTGGCCGCGTCGCTCTCGCGCATTTCCGCGTTGGCGGCATCGGTTGCCTTCTGGCTGGCCTCGACCTTCTGCCGCAGATCGATGATCGCCCTGCGGGCCTCGTCGTCGCCAAAGAGGGCATGCGCCTGCAGCGGCCACAAGGCCGCCACGGCCATGGCACAGGCGCCGACCAGACCTGAAGCGGGGTGCACTCGAGTGAACATGTGACTCAACGGTAGGTCAGTTCAACGCGGCGGTTCTTGCTGAATGCCGTCTCGTCAAAACCAACCTGGGCAGGCTTTTCCTCGCCGAAGCTCACCGCTTCCATCTGCGCGTCCGTCACGCCCAGCAGCGACAGGGCGCGGCGCACAGCCTCGGCGCGCTTCTGGCCGAGGGCCAGGTTGTATTCGCGGCCACCGCGTTCGTCGGTGTGGCCTTCGAGGTTGACCCGCCGACTGCGGTTGGCATTGAGGTACCGCGCGTTGGCTTCCAGCGTCGACGCGTATTCGGCCTTCACTTCAAAGCTGTCGTAGTCAAAGTAGACGATGCGGCCCACGGAATCGGGCTGCGCGGCGTCCCCACCATTGACCGTGACGCCCGAAACGCCACGCTGGTCCACACCACCGGTTTGTCCACCCGAGCCCGCGGCGCCCGTGGCCGTCCCCGCACGGTCTTCCACCGGAACATCGTCGAGCTTCACGCCGGAGCTGCAGGCGGCCAACACGGCGGCAAAGCCTAGACCGATGACCAGGCGCGACCAACGGGAAGAAACGCGCGACAGGGACTGGCGTTGAGCGGAAAACGAGAAGATGTGCATGGGAGTGTCCTTAGAACGTGGAATGGAAGAGGAAGCGAGCGTTGCCGGGACTGCAGGCTCGCACGGATGGCTGTGCCGGGCGCGACTCACTTGAGGAAGGGACCCCATTCGGGCTCGCGAATATCACCCTGCGAGCCCGACAGGCGTGTTTTGATACGACCATCGACCGTGGTCGTCATGAGCGCTTCCTGCCCCCTGTCGCGGGTGGCGTAGATGATCATGCGGCTGTTGGCCGCAAAGCTGGGGCTTTCATCACCGCTGGACTCACTCAATGCTGTGACGGCCCCGCTGGCCACGTCCATGACGTGCAGGCGGAACGCGCCGTTGACGCGCGAGATGAAGGCCAGCCAGCGGCCATCCGGGCTGGGGGCCGGCGAAATGTTGTAGTTGCCCGTGAAGGTCAGGCGCTGCGCACCGCCGCCTTGCGCGCTCATGCGGTAGATCTGCGGCGAACCACCCCGGTCGCTCACGAAATAAATGCTCTTGCCATCGGGACTGAAAACGGGCTCGGTATCGATGCTGGCGGACTGGCTCAGACGGCTCGGCTCACCGCCGGCGGCATCCATCACGTAGATCTGGGCATTGCCCGAGATGGACAGTGTGGCCACCATGGAGCGCCCGTCAGGTGACCACGACGGTGCGCTGTTGGAGCCCTTGAAGTTGGCCAGCAGGCGGCGCTTGCCGGAGGCCACGTCGTGCGCATAAATGACCGGTTTGCGCGCCTCGAACGATACGTAGGCCAGTTGCGCGCCACCAGGTGCCCAGCTCGGGGAGATGATCGGCTCGGGGCTGGTGAGCGCGGCGCGCGCATTTTCGCCATCGGCATCGGCCACCCACAGGCTGTAGCGCGGGCCGGCCTTGGTCACGTAGGCGATGCGGGTGGAGAACACCCCCTTGACGCCGGTGATCTTCTCGAACACATGGTCGGCGATGCGGTGGGCCGCCAGGCGCAGGTCCTGCGCACCGACGGGATAGCTCAGCCCGCCCAGGTCCTGCCCCCGTACCACGTCCCAGAGCCGAAAGCGCACGTCAAAACGGCCATCGGCCAGGCGGGTCACGCTGCCGGTGAGCAGGGAGTCCGAGCCCCGTTCGCGCCAGGGCCCGAGATCAGGTCGGGAGGTTTCATCCAGCGCACCGGGCGCCGGGTCGACAAAACGGAACTGTCCGCTGCGTTCCAGATCGGCGCGCACGATGGCCGCGATGTTTTCACTGGCGGCGTCGTTGCCGCGGAAGGCGACCGCAGAGAACGGGAACTGGGTCAGGCCCACGCCGGCCACCTCGACCCTGAACTGGGCATGCGCTGTCGAGAAGGGCCAGGTGAGCAGGGGAACTGTGGAAGCCAGCCCGAGAATGGACCGTCTCGGGACCGTGGCCAGCGTGTCGTGTCGTGTCAAATCCTGCATCCTGTGTGAGTCGCCTGAGCCTTGGGTTGCAACGCGCGGCTGGCGCCGCAGCCAAGCAACTGATAATAACGGAGGGTTTCCCGCTACCCGTGACAAGATGTGAGCGCGCTGGCTGCACGGGTGCGTTCGCCGCTGCTTGATCGCCCTTGCGCCGCATTGTTCCACCCGCCCGCACGTTTTTTCTGCCGCCCTGCCCTTGACCGACTTCAACCCATTGCACAAGCCACCGGCCGGCACGCTCACACAGCGGCTGATGCGGCTGTGGCCGTACTTCAGTTCGGCCAAGACCGGCATCGCCCTGGCTGCGGTCAGCACGCTGATCGGGGCACTCACCGAGCCGCTGATTCCGGCCCTGCTCAAGACCTTGCTCGACCGGGGCTTTGCCGAAGGCAACATCGCGTTGTGGATGGTGCCCGTGGCGCTCATGGGGCTCTTCGGCATTCGCGGACTGGCCGGGTTCACCGCGCAGTACGCCCTGTCGTACACCGCCAGCCTGGGCCTGCTCAACCTGCGGCGGGCCATGTTCCTCAAGCTCAACGAAGCACAGATGACCTTGTTCGCCCGGCAAAGCGCGAGCAAGCTCTCCAACACCCTGGTTTATGAGGTCCAGAACGGTTCCCAGTTGCTGGTCACCGCCTTCCTCACCCTGACCAAGGACAGCCTGGCGGTGCTGGCCCTGCTGGGCTACCTGCTCTATCTGAACTGGAAACTCACGCTGATCGTCCTCACGGTGTTTCCAGGCCTGATCCTGATCATGCGGGTGCTGTCACGGCGCTTCTACAAGCTCACCCGCGACAGCCAGCATGCCACCGATGAGCTGGCCTACGTGGTGGAAGAAAACGCCCTGGCCCACCGCATGGTGCGGCTGCATGGTGCGCAGCAGCGCCAGACGCTGCGCTTCGACGGCCTGAGCGTCGCGCTGCGCCGCCTCGCGCTCAAGTCCACCGTGGCCACGGCCGCGATGACACCCCTGACCCAGTTGCTCGCCTCCGCCGCGTTGTCGGCGGTCATCGCGGTGGCGCTCTGGCAGAGCAACACCAGCGGGGTGTCGGTGGGCAATTTTGTCGCCTTCGTCACCGCCATGCTGATGCTGATCACCCCGATCCGGCATCTGGCCGAGATCGCCGCGCCGATCACGCGGGGCCTGGCCGCGCTGGAGCGCGGGCTCGACCTGATCGAGAACACGCCCGAGCAGATGGGTGGCACGCACGCGGTCGAACGCGTGGACGGATCGATCTCGCTGCGCGACGTGTGGGTGCGCTATCCGGCCAGGGACGACGCCTCTGCCGCCGTCGACGCCGATAACGACAGCCTGGTCGCGCTGCGTGGCGTGACGCTCGAGATTCACCCCGGCGAGGTGGTCGCCTTCGTGGGGCCGTCGGGTTCGGGCAAGACAACGCTGGTCAACCTGCTGCCACGCTTCGTGGAGTTCGAGCGTGGCGAGATCCGTCTCGACGGCGTGGCACTGGCAGACTGGGACCTCGCCAGTCTGCGCCGGCAGTACGCGATGGTGAGCCAGGACGTGGTGATGTTCAACGACACGCTGGCGGCCAATGTGGCGCTGGGCGCGGCCGGTGCACAGATTGACGAGTTGCGCGTGCGCGCGGCGCTGGAATCGGCCAACCTGGGCGAACTGATCGAGCGCCTGCCGCAGGGCATGCACAGCACAGTGGGGCACAACGCCACCGAACTCTCGGGCGGCCAGCGCCAGCGCCTGGCAATTGCGCGCGCGATCTACAAGGATGCGCCGATCCTGATCCTGGACGAGGCCACCTCTGCCCTGGACAACGAATCCGAGCGCCTGGTGCAGGAAGCCCTTGCGCGGCTCATGAAGGGCCGCACCACGCTGGTGATCGCGCACCGGCTGTCGACCATCGAACACGCGGACCGCGTGATCGTGCTGGCAGATGGGCGCATCATCGAACAGGGTACGCACCAGCAGTTGCTGCAGGCCGACGGCCTCTACGCGCGGCTGCACGCGCAGAACCTGCGACCAGAGTCGTAGCGCGGACGTTCTACAGCAGCACGATGTCGTACTGCTCCTGCGTCATCGAGCTCTCGCTCTGCAGGGAAATCGGCTTGCCGATGAAATCGGACAGGCCCGCGAGATGGGCCCGTTCCTCGTCCAGGAACAGCTCGACCACCTTGGGCGAGCCCACCACGCGGAACTCGCGCGGGTTGAAGGCGCGCGCCTCGCGCAGGATCTCGCGCAGGATGTCGTAGCAGACGCTGCGCGCGGTCTTCACCACACCCCGTCCGGCGCAGGCCTCGCAAGGTTCACTGAGCATGTGGGCCAGCGACTCGCGCGTGCGCTTTCGGGTCATCTCCACCAGCCCGAGCTGCGAAAAGCCGCCGATCATGGTTTTGACGCGGTCCCGTGCCAGTTGCTTGCGGAACTCGGTCAGCACGGCCTCGCGGTGGTCGTCGCGCACCATGTCGATGAAATCGACGATCACGATTCCACCCAGGTTGCGCAGCCGCAACTGGCGCGCAATGGCCTGCGCGGCCTCCAGGTTGGTGCGGAACACGGTGTCGTCGAAGTTGCGCGCGCCGACGAACCCCCCCGTGTTCACGTCCACCGTGGTCAGCGCCTCGGTCTGGTCAATCACCAGGTAGCCCCCGGACTTGAGGTCGACACGGCGGCTGAGCGCACGCACGATGTCCTCGTCGATGTTGAAGAGGTCGAAGATCGGTCTCTCACCGCTGTAGTGCTGCAGCTTGGCCACGGTATCGGGCATGAACTCCTGTGCAAAACCGGTCAGCAGGCCGTGCTGCTCACGCGAGTCGATGCGGATGGACTGGGTTTCTGCGCTCACCAGGTCGCGCAGCACACGCTGCATCAGGTTCAGGTCCTCGTGCAGCAACGTGGCCGAGGGCTGGCGCGTGGCGGCCTCCTTGATGCGCAACCAGGTCTTGCGCAGGTAGGCGGTGTCGTCCACCAGTTCCTCGTCGGTGGCGTCTTCGGCGTTGGTGCGCAGGATGAAGCCGCCGGCCGGGCTGCCGTCGGCGGTGGCCGTCAGGCGCACCAGGCGCTGGCGCAGTGCTTCGCGCTGAGCTGGCGGAATTTTTTGCGAAACCCCGATGTGGTTGTCCTGCGGCAGGAACACCAGCAGGCGGCCTGCAATGCTGATCTGCGCCGTCAGGCGCGCGCCCTTGGTGCCGATCGGGTCCTTGAGCACCTGCACCATCAGGGCCTGGCCCTCGAATATCTGGCGCTCGATCGGCAGCACGGGGTTGGGCGTGAGCACCTTGGGCGCACCGTTGGCCGGCATCGCCGGGACCGGTTCGGCCGAAGCCGCCGGCGCTGCCACGACGGGCAATCGAGGCGTGGCATGTTTGGCCGCGATGTTGGGCATGAGGTCGGCGACATGCAGAAAGGCGGCGCGGTCCAGCCCGATGTCGATGAAGGCCGACTGCATGCCCGGCAGCACGCGCGAGACCTTGCCGAGGTAGATGTTGCCCACCAGTCCGCGCTCGAGGGTGCGCTCCAGGTGCACTTCCTGCACAGCCCCCTGCTCCACCACGGCCACGCGTGTCTCCTGTGGCGACCAATTGATCAGAATATCCTGGCTCATGGGGCCCTTCTCCGTGGCACAAGTCGCATCTCAGATCAACCGCACGCCCGCGGCATGCAGCACCTGCGCCGTCTCGTGTGCAGGCAGGCCCATGATGCCCGAATAACTGCCGCTGATGTGGCTCACCCACAGGCCGGCGCGACCCTGAATGCCGTAGGCCCCAGCCTTTCCCATGGGTTCACCGGTGTCCACGTAGCGGCGGATCTGTGTGGCACTGAGCGGCTCGAACGTGACCCAGGACGTCGACAGCGCGGCCCAGCTGCGATTGCCTCGGCCTGAAGGTGTGCCCACGGCCACCGCGGTGAGCACGCGGTGGCGCCGGCCGGCGAGCGCGGCGAGCATGCGGCATGCGTCCGCCGCGTCCACCGGCTTGCCCAGGATGTGCCGGCCCAGCGCCACCGTGGTATCTGCACACAGCACCGGCGCGGGCGGCAGACTTCGCCGTTTCAGGCGCGACAGGGACGCCTCCAACTTGAGACCGGTGACCCTTTGCACGTAGGCGGTCGGCGATTCACGCGGCAGCACGGCTTCCAGCGCTTCCACGTCCTCGTCCGGGTCAGGCAGCAGCAATTCGCAACGCACGCCCCATTGCTCCAGCAGCTGCTTGCGGCGCGGGCTCTGGGAGGCCAGATAGATGAAGTCCGGTGGGCTCATTCGCGGTGATAGGGGTGGTTGGCGTTCACGGACCACGCGCGGTACAGCTGTTCGATCAACAGCACGCGCACCATGGCGTGCGGCAATGTCAGATCAGACAGGCGGATGCGCTGATGGGCGGCAGCGCGAAAAGCCGGCTCCAGGCCATCAGGCCCACCGATGACCAGCGCCACGTCATCGCCCTCCAGTTGCCACTGCTGGAGTTGATGCGCCAGCGCTTTGGTGGTGAGCGCCGTGCCCCGCTCGTCCAGCGCGACCACGCGGCTGCCACGCGGGATGGCGGCTTCGATGCGCTCGCGCTCGGCCGCCAGCAGGCTCTCCAGCGTCTTCGAGGCACGTGGTTCGGTCTTGACGGACTTGAGTTCCACCCGCAGCTCGGGTGGGAAGCGTTTGGCGTAATCGTCGTAGGCGGTCTGGGCCCAGTCGGGCACACGCTGCCCGACCGCGACGATCAACAGCCTCATGCCTTCTTCTTGGCGGCCGGCTTGCTGGTCTTGCGGGCAGCCGGCTTGGCGGCGGACTTCTTCGCCACTGGCTTGCCCACCACGAGCTTGGGCGTGGCCTTCTTGCCGGCGGGGCGTTGGGCGGGTGTGGCTTTGCTCGCGGGCGCCTTGCGGGAGGCCACGGGAGCAGCGGACCTGCCTGACGCCGCCTGGGTGGTGGCCGGTGTCTTGCTGGCCGTCTTGCGCGCCACCTTTCTGGCTGACACGGGCGCCGCTTCTGGAGCCTTTGCCGCCTTCTTCTTCGCCGCTGACTTGGCGGGCGTTGCAGGCTTTTCGGCACCGTGTTTGAGCCGCACCGGCTTGGCGCCCCATATTTCTTCCAGCCGATAGTACTGGCGGATGACGGGCTGCATCACGTGCGCCACGGCGGCGCCGCAGTCCACGATGATCCACTCTCCGTTGTCCTCGCCCTCGATGCGTGGCTTGTCGAAGCCCGCCTCGCGCACTGCGTCGCGCACGCTGGCCGCCAGCGCCTTGGTCTGGCGGTTGGACGTGCCGCTGGCGACGATGACCCGCTCGAACAGGGGGGAGAGGTGCTCGGTGTTGAAAACCACGATGTCCTGACCCTTGACGTCCTCCAGTCCGTCGACGATGGCACGCTGGAGTCGCTGGATGTCTTTTTTGGCTGTGGTTTCGCTGGTCATGTAGGGGGTTGGTAGAGGTGGTGCTGCGAAATATAGCGCGCGACGGGCTCGGGCACCAGAACGTCGAGCGCGTGCTGGCCGCTTGTGAGCTGGCCCACACGGGCCCGGACGGCGGTGGCGCTGATGTTCTTCAGCGGCATGTGCAACGGCTCGAAAGGCAGATCCACGCCCGACAGATCGGACTCGGTGGCCTGGTCCAGCGGCGCGTCGGCCCCGATGTTGGTGGCGCGGTTGGCCACGGCCAGCGTGGCCAGCTCCAGCACTTCCTGCCAGCGAACCCAGTTCCGGAAAGCCAACAACTGGTCCGCCCCGAGCACCAGGAACAGTTGCGCCTGCGGGTACTCGCGCTGGAGTTCGCGCAGCGTGTCGGCGGTGTAACTAGGGCCTTCGCGATGGATCTCCCGCTCGTCGAGTTGCACCTTGGGCAAATCGCCGAAAGCCAGTTCGCACATCGCCACGCGGTCGTCGGGCGGCGAGAGCACGCGCGACTTGTGCCAGGCGTGGCCCGTTGGCAGGATATGGAGCACGTCCAGACTGAGCTGGTTGAGTGCCGTCTCGGCCAGGGCGCGGTGCGCCCAGTGGGGCGGGTCGAACGCGCCGCCAAACATGCCCACGCGCCGGGCCGGCAAAGTGTGCGTCATCAGATCCAGTCCTTGCGCACCAGGAACTCCTTGTAGAGCCGGTCTTCCGGCGTGCCCTTCTTGGTCTGGCGGTTGTACGCCCAACTGACCAGCGGCGGCATCGAGAGCAGGATGGACTCGCTGCGCCCGCCCGACTGGAGACCGAAATGCGTGCCGCGGTCCCATACCAGGTTGAATTCGACGTAGCGCCCGCGCCGGTAGAGCTGGAAACTGCGCTCACGCTCGCCATACGGCGTGTTCTTGCGGCGGTCCACGATGGGCAGGTAGGCATCGAGAAAAGCGTCGCCGACCGAACTCATCATGGCAAAGCTGCCATCGAAGCCGAGTTCAGAAAAATCGTCGAAGAACACGCCGCCAATGCCACGCTGCTCGCCGCGGTGCTTGAGCACGAAATAGTCATCGCACCAGGCCTTGAACCGCGGGTACTTGTCGACGCCGAAAGGGTCGAGCGCGTTCTTCGCAGACCGGTGGAAGTGCACCGCATCTTCCTCGAAACCGTAGTACGGCGTCAGGTCCATGCCGCCACCGAACCAGCACACGGGCGCCGCGCCGGCGGGCGTGGCGGCGATCATGCGCACGTTCATGTGCACGGTGGGCACGTAGGGGTTGCGTGGGTGGAATACCAGGGACACGCCCATGGCCTCGAACGGCGCGCCCGCGAGCTCGGGCCGGTGTTGAGTCGCAGAGGGCGGCAGGCTGGGACCGCTGACATGCGAAAAGCCGCAACCCGCACGTTCGAACACGGCGCCATCTTCCAGGATCTGCGTGACGCCGTTGCCCTGCAGAGGCTCCCCGCGCGGTTTGCTCCAGCGGTCGACCACGAACGAACCCCCGTCGACCAGCGCAACCGTGGACACGATGCGCTCCTGCAGGTCGCGCAGGTAGTCGCGCACGAAGGACGTGGGGGTCTGTTGCATGCTCATACCGTATCGCTGGAAAGGTCCCTGGACAAGGGTTGCACGGGGCTGGCCCGTTCGGGATGCAGGCCTCGCACGCCCTCGCAGCCAGCAGCGAGGCGGGCATAGTCGGTCGGTACGTCACCGGTCAGGCGCAGGAAGCGGGTGACATCCACCTGCTTGCGACGGTAGTCGAGCAGGATCAACGCCAGCGGCACATCAGCACCCAGCGCCACCTGGTAGAAGCCACTGCGCCAGCCCGGTGTGTGCCCGCGGGTGCCCTCGGGTGAGAGACCCAGCCACAGCAGTTGCCCCTCGCGCCGGTGCACACCCATCAGCGCCACCATGTCGCCCACGGCACCGCGCGGCGAGTGGCGGTCCAGGGGTATGCCGCCCAGCCAGCGAATCCAGGCACCCAGCAAGGGCAGGCGAAACAGGCTGTCCTTGCCCCAGAAGCGCGCTGGCACACCCATGGCCCACTTGGCCAGCAGCATGACGATGAAATCCCAGTTGCTGGTATGGGGGTAGACGATGGCAACGCCCTGCAGGCGCGGGAAGCCGTCAAAGCGCACCTGCCAGCCCAGGCGCGCGAGCAGCCAGCGCGACAGTGCGGACCCGCGAAACCGGACCGGGTGCGGACCCGGATAGTCAATGGCGGGGTTCAAAGCGCGCGGTATCCGATGTCGCGCCGGCACTGCTGGCCGTCGAAGTGGATCGCGTCCACCACCTCATAGACACGCTGGCGCGCGTCGGCCACGGAGTCGGCCAGGGCGGTGACACACAGCACGCGCCCGCCCGAGACCTGGATCGCGCCCGTGCCGTCCGCCGTGGTGCCGGCGTGAAACACCATGCGGTCTGTTGCGTCGGCCGGCAAACCGGTGATGGTGTCGCCCCTGCGCGGATTCAGCGGGTAGCCGGCAGCGGCAAGTACCACGCCCAGCGCGACGCGAGGGTCCCATTCGACGGTCGTGCGGTCCAGTTCACCGCGCGTGGCCGCCAACAGCACCTGCGCCAGGTTGCTGCGCAGGCGCATCATGATGGGCTGCGTCTCGGGGTCACCCATGCGGCAGTTGAATTCCAGTGTTTTCACCTGGCCGCCGGGGGTGATCATGAGCCCGGCGTACAGAAAGCCGGTGTACGGAATGCCATCGGCCTTCATGCCGCGCAGGGTCGGCAGGATCACCTCGTCCATGGCGCGCTGGTGCACCGCGGGGGTGACCACCGGGGCCGGCGAATAGGCCCCCATGCCGCCGGTGTTGGGCCCCTGGTCGGCGTCCAGCAGGCGCTTGTGGTCCTGGCTGGTGGCCAGCGGCAGCGCGTGTTCGCCGTCGCACAACACGATGAAGCTGGCCTCTTCGCCCGTGAGGAATTCTTCGATCACCACGCGCGCACCGCCTTCGTTGTGCGCCACGCCCAGCGTGTTGTCCAGCAGCATGAAGTCGATCGCGGCATGCGCCTCGTCCAGCGTCATCGCCACCACCACGCCCTTGCCCGCGGCCAGTCCATCGGCCTTGACCACGATGGGGGCACCCTGTGCGTCCACGTAGGCATGGGCTTGCGCTGCGTCGGTGAAGGTCTGGTAGGTCGCGGTCGGGATGCCGTGGCGTTCCATGAAGGCCTTGGAGAATGCTTTGGAACTCTCCAGTTGCGCCGCGGCCTTCGTGGGGCCGAAGATGGCCAGGCCATGTGCCCGGAACTCGTCGACCACACCTGCGGCCAAGGGGGCCTCGGGGCCCACCACGGTGAGCGCGATGCCGTTGGCCTGCGCCCAGGCGCGCAGCGCGCTCTTGTCGGTGATGTCCAGGTTGGTGAGTTGCGGGTCGCGCGCGGTCCCCGCGTTGCCCGGCGCCACAACAACCTGGCTCACGCCTTCGGATTGCCGCAGCCGCCAGGCCAGCGCATGTTCGCGGCCCCCGCCGCCGATCACGAGAACTTTCATCAGCTGCAGCCCTATTCCGAGATGTGTGCGTTGTGGAAGACTTCCTGCACGTCGTCCAGGTCTTCCAGCACGTCCAGCAGCTTCTGCATGCGGGCGGCGTCATCGCCCGCGAGTTCAATGGTGTTCTCGGCGCGCATGGTGACCTCCGCGACGTCGGGCTTGAGGCCTGCAGCCTCGAGCGCCTCCTTCACGGCTTCGAAGTCCGCGGGTGAGGTCAGCACCTCGATGGCGCCATCGTCGTCGCTGACCACATCCTCGGCACCAGCTTCCAGCGCGACCTCCATCACCTTGTCCTCGGATGTGCCCGGGGCAAACACCAGCTGGCCACAGTGCTTGAACTGGAAAGCCACCGACCCGTCGGTGCCCAGGTTGCCACCGTACTTGCTGAAAGCGTGGCGCACCTCGGCCACGGTGCGCACGCGGTTGTCGGTCATGGTGTCGACGATCACTGCCGCGCCGCCGATGCCGTAGCCTTCGTAGCGTATTTCCTCCAGGGCCACGCCTTCGAGCGCCCCCGAAGCCTTGTCCACGTTGTACTTGATGCGATCGGCCGGCATGTTGGCCGCCTTGGCCTTTTCAATGGCCAGCCGCAGCCGCGGGTTCATGGCCGGGTCGCCACCACCCTGGCGCGCCGCCACGGTGATTTCACGGATGACACGTGTCCAGATCTTCCCGCGCTTCTCGTCCTGGCGGCCCTTGCGGTGCTGAATGTTCGCCCATTTGCTGTGTCCGGCCACGAAATTGTCCTTTTGCCCGTTCTGGCTTTGATCTAATAAGACCGCGATTTTACGTTTTCACCCGCACCGCCCCGAACCCGCCCCAAAGGAACTCCCGCCATGGCCGAACCGATGCTGATTGCCCAGAACGCCTCCGTCACCTGCCAGCTGCTGCCCGGACTGGCCAATCGCCATGGCCTGATCACCGGCGCCACGGGCACCGGCAAGACCGTGACGCTGCAAACCCTGGCCGAGCAGTTCTCCAACATCGGCGTGCCCGTGTTCATGGCCGACGTGAAAGGGGACTTGAGCGGCATCAGCCAGCGCGGCAGCTTCGGCGAAAAGATCAGCAAGGTGCTGCAGGATCGCGGCATTGCCCTGCCCGCTTCGCAGGCCTGCCCGACCACGCTGTGGGACGTTTTCGGCGAACTGGGTCACCCGGTGCGCGCCACCATCAGCGACATGGGCCCGCTGCTGCTGGCGCGCATGCTCAACCTGAACGACACACAGGCTGGTGTGCTCAACCTCGTGTTCAAGATTGCCGACGACAACGGCCTGTTGCTGCTCGACATGAAGGACCTTCGGGCCATGCTGCAGCACATCGGGGACAACGCGAAGCAGTTCACCACCGAGTACGGCAATATCAGCGCCGCCAGCATCGGCGCCATCCAGCGCGGGTTGATGCAAGTGGAGCAACAGGGCGGCGACCGCTTTTTTGGCGAGCCCATGCTCGACATCAGCGACTTCATGCAGACCGTGGACGGCAAGGGCGTGATCAACATCCTGGCGGCCGACAAGCTGATGAACGCGCCACGCCTGTACGCCACCTTCCTGCTGTGGATGCTGTCGGAGTTGTTCGAAACGCTGCCCGAGATCGGCGACCCGGACAAACCCAAGCTGGTGTTCTTCTTCGATGAGGCGCATCTGCTGTTCAACGAAGCGCCCAAAGTGCTGATCGAGCGCATCGAACTCGTGGTGCGACTGGTGCGTTCCAAGGGGGTGGGCGTGTTTTTTGTGACCCAGAACCCGCTGGACATCCCCGACAGCGTGCTTGGCCAACTGGGCAACCGCGTGCAGCATGCCCTGCGCGCGTTCACGCCCAGGGACCAGAAAGCCGTGAAATCCACCGCCCAAACCATGCGCCCCAAGGCCGGCCTGGACATCGAGGCCGCCATCACCGAACTCGCCGTGGGCGAGGCGCTGGTGAGCCTGCTGGACGCCAAGGGCCGACCGAGTGAGACCGAGCGCGTGTTCGTTGTGCCGCCTGGCAGCCAGCTCGGGCCCATCACGCCCGAGCAGCGTCAGGCGCTGATCCAGGGTTCCCTGGTGGCCGGCGTGTATGAAAAGGTGGTGGACCGCGAGAGCGCCTACGAAATGTTCCGCTCGCACGCAGCCGCGCGCGGCGACACCGCGGCCGATGCGTCCGACGAGAAGCCCGCCGCCAAGGCCCCGCGCATTCCGGGCGCCACCAAAGAGGTGCCTACCGAGAAGAGCGCACTCAACGAAGTGCTCTTCGGGCGCACAGGCCCTCGGGGCGGGCAGTACGACGGTCTGGTGCAGACCATGGCCAAGACCGCAGCCCGTACCGTGGCCAGCGGCCTGGGCCGCCAGATCCTGCGCGGCGTGCTGGGTGGGCTGCTGGGCGGCAAGCGCTGAAGGCACCCATGAAGCTCGTCGCCTACATCGTCCTGGGCGCCATCGTGCTGCTGCTGGTGGGCGCACAGGCCGGCATGTTGAGAGGCCGGCAGCCCGTTGACCTGGGCGTGAAGAATGGCCGACTCAAGGCACCCTCATTGACCCGCAACAGCGTCAGCAGCCAGGCCACGTTGTACGCCGACCATCCGCAGCGCGACTACGCCGGCATGGCTCCGCTGCCGTTCAAGGATGGTGGCGCAGAGGAATCCATGCGCGTACTGCAGTCGGTGCTGCGCGATATGCCCGGCGTCACAGTGGTGGCGCAGCGCCCCGACTACCTCTACGCCCAGGCGCAAACCCGCTGGCTGAAGTTCGTGGACGACCTGGAGTTCTGGTCCAACCCGGCCAGCGGCTCGATTGAGCTGCGCAGTGCCAGCCGGCTCGGCCGAGAAGACTTCGGGGTCAACCGCCAGCGCATGGAGGTGATACGCGCCGCCTACCTCGCAATGCCCTGAACGCATGCCTCCGTCAGACGAAAAAAAGGCCCGGTCAGACCGGGCCTTTTCATTGGTTGGCCAGAGATGACCGCCGCTTCAACCGGCGGTGGCTTCCTCGGGTTTGGCCTTGCCTTCCTTCTTTGGCAGCGGCTGGATGTCGAGCAGCACTTCCTGTGTCTCCTTGCCTGCCTCATCCTTCTTCGTTTCGATGTCCACCGTCAGGCGGCCGCCTTCTGTGAGGCGACCGAACAGCAGCTCGTCGGCCAGGGCACGGCGGATCGTGTCCTGAATCAGACGCTGCATCGGACGCGCGCCCATCAGCGGGTCGAAGCCCTTCTTGGCCAGGTGCTTGCGCAGGGCGTCGGTGAAAGTGACCTCGACCTTCTTCTCGGCCAGTTGCGTTTCCAGCTGGAGCAGGAACTTGTCGACCACGCGCATGATGATGTTCTCATCGAGCGCCTTGAAGCTGACGGTCGCGTCCAGACGGTTGCGGAACTCGGGCGTGAACAGGCGCTTGATGTCGGCCATTTCGTCGCCGGCTTCGCGCGCATTGGTGAAGCCGATACTGGCCTTGTTCATGGTCTCAGCCCCCGCGTTGGTCGTCATGATGATGATGACGTTGCGGAAGTCGGCCTTGCGTCCGTTGTTGTCGGTCAACGTGCCGTGGTCCATCACCTGCAGCAGCACGTTGAAGATGTCCGGGTGCGCCTTCTCGATTTCGTCGAGCAACAGCACGCAGTGCGGCTTCTTGGTCACTGCCTCGGTCAACAACCCGCCCTGATCGAAGCCCACATAACCCGGAGGCGCACCGATCAGGCGGCTCACGGCGTGGCGCTCCATGTACTCCGACATGTCGAAGCGGATCAGGTCAATGCCCATGATGTAGGCCAGCTGCTTGGCGGCCTCGGTCTTGCCGACGCCGGTGGGGCCGCTGAACAGGAAGGCACCGATGGGTTTGTCGGCCTTGCCCAGACCCGAACGCGCCATCTTCACCGAAGACGCCAGCACCTCGAGCGCCTTGTCCTGGCCAAACACCACGCTCTTGAGGTCACGTTCCAGCGTCTGCAGTTTGCTGCGGTCGTCGTTGGACACATTGGCCGGAGGAATGCGAGCGATCTTGGCCACGATTTCCTCGACCTCGGACTTGCTGATGGTCTTCTTTCGCTTGGACACTGGCAGGATGCGCTGCGCAGCACCAGCCTCGTCGATCACGTCGATGGCCTTGTCAGGCAGGTGGCGGTCGTTGATGTACTTTGCGCTGAGCTCGGCGGCGGCCTGCAGCGCGGCGACGGCGTACTTCACGCCGTGGTGCTCCTCGAAGCGCGACTTCAGGCCTTTGAGGATTTCCACGGTTTCAGGCACGGTGGGCTCGACCACGTCCACCTTCTGGAAGCGCCGCGACAGGGCTGCGTCCTTTTCGAAGATGCCCCGGTACTCGGTGAAGGTGGTCGCGCCAATGCACTTGAGCTGGCCGCTCGAGAGCGCAGGCTTGAGCAGGTTGGACGCGTCCAGCGTGCCGCCCGAGGCCGCGCCGGCGCCGATCAGGGTGTGGATTTCGTCAATGAACAGGATTGCGTTGGGTTTGTCCTTGAGCGACTTGAGCACGCCCTTCAAGCGCTGTTCAAAATCCCCGCGGTATTTGGTGCCGGCCAGCAGCGCGCCCATGTCGAGCGAAAACACATTGGATTCGGCCAGGATCTCGGGCACATCGCCCTGGGTGATGCGCCAGGCCAGGCCCTCGGCAATGGCGGTCTTGCCCACGCCGGCCTCGCCCACCAGCAGCGGGTTGTTCTTGCGCCGGCGGCACAGGATCTGGATCACGCGCTCGACCTCGTACTCGCGCCCGATCAGCGGATCGATCTTGCCATCCTTGGCCATCTGGTTGAGGTTCTGGGTGAACTGCTCCAGCGGCGAAGCCTTTTCATTGCCCTTCGCCTCGGCAGCTTCTTCGTTCTCTGCCGCGCTCTCACCCGGCTTGCTGGCCTCTGGTGGGTCGCTCTTGCGGATGCCGTGGGCGATGAAATTGACCACATCCAGGCGGGTCACGCCCTGCTGGTGCAGGTAATACACCGCGTGTGAGTCCTTCTCGCCGAAGATGGCCACCAGCACGTTGGCGCCGGTGACTTCCTTCTTGCCGTTACCGGTGGACTGCACATGCATGATGGCCCGCTGGATGACACGCTGGAAGCCCAACGTCGGCTGGGTGTCCACCTCGTCGGTGCCGGCCACCTGCGGCGTGTTGTCCTTGATGAAGTTTGTCAACGACTTGCGCAGGTCGTCGATGTTGGCGGAGCAGGCGCGCAGCACTTCCGCGGCGCTGGGGTTGTCCAGAAGCGCCAGCAGCAGGTGCTCGACCGTGATGAATTCGTGCCGCTGCTGCCGGGCCTCGACAAAGGCCATATGCAAGCTGACTTCAAGTTCCTGGGCAATCATGGGGCACGTCCTTTGGGCTGGGATGATCGGAGAGGCAATCGTCTGGGTTCGAAATGCGGTTTGTGGGGTTCAGATGAGGTGGATTCGGATTTATTCAACCGGTTCACTCAGGCATTGCAATGGATGCCCGGCTGCGCGCGCCGCCTGCAGCACCTGATCCACCTTGGTGCCGGCGACATCGCGCGAATACACGCCACATATGCCTTTTCCCTCCAGGTGGATCTTGAGCATGATCTGGGTCGCGGTCTCGCGGTCCTTGCTGAAGAACTCCTGGATGACGTGAACCACGAACTCCATGGGCGTGAAGTCGTCGTTGAGCAGCACGACCTGGAACATCTGGGGCGGTTCGGTGCGCTGCGTGCGCCGCTCGAGCACCACGGCGTCGTCGTTACCCGGCCGCGCTGGCGGGACAACCGGGTCAGGTGGTTTCTTCGGGTTCTGGGTGGCCATGAAAATGATTCTAGCGGCGCCCATGGCGCCCTTGCGCCGTACGGGATTGCACCGGGGAAGAACAACCCCATTCCGGTGCATATGTCACCCGAAAGTGGTCGTGATCCTCGAAGCCTGGCCATGCCCCATTGTGAGCCGAAAGCCGGCGCTCAAACCATCGAGCTGCCCGGCGAGTCGCAGGCATTTTTGCGGTTAGCGAATGCGCCGGACCGTGCGCTGCGCCATCAGCGCCTCACGCCGCCGCAGTCGCCCTGTTCAAGGACTTTGCGGCGGCCAGCTTGAACACCGCCACGGCCTGCACCAGCTGTTGTGCCTGGTGCTTCAGGCTGGCAGCTGCAGCTGCGGACTCTTCCACCAGCGCCGCGTTCTGCTGCGTCGTTTCATCGATCTGGCTCACCGCCTGTCCCACTTGCGCCACACCCGAGCTCTGCTCGCCGCTGGCGGCGCTGATTTCACCAACAATGTCGGTTACCCGACCGATGGACTCCACCGTGCGCGCCATGGTCGCGCCGGCCTGATCAACCAGCGCGCTGCCCTGCTCCACCTGCTGCACGCTCGCGGTGATGAGCGCCTTGATCTCACGGGCGGCCTCCGCGCTGCGCTGGGCCAGGTTGCGCACCTCGCCCGCCACCACCGCGAAACCCCTACCCTGCTCGCCCGCGCGCGCCGCCTCCACCGCCGCGTTCAGCGCCAGGATATTGGTCTGGAAGGCAATGCCATCAATGGTGCCGATGATGTCGGCGATACGTCGGCTGCTGTCGTTGATCGCCTTCATGGTTTGCACCACGTTGGTCACGGCGTGGCCGCCTTCTGTTGCAATCTCACGCGCCTGCATGGCCAACTGGTTGGCCTGCCGTGCGTTGTCTCCATTCTGCGTAACGGCACTGCCCAGCTGCTCCATGGAAGCGGCGGTCTGCTGCAAGGCACTGGCCTGCTCCTCCGTGCGCTGGCTCAGGTCGTGGTTGCCAGTCGAAATCTGGGCGCTCGCCGTGGCCACGTTTTCGCTGCCCTGGCGCACCTCAGTGACCACGCCGACCAGACTCTCGTTCATGAGCTTGAGTGCTTGCAGCAATTCCGCGGTTTCGTCGTTGCCGACCACATGGATGCTGGAGCCGAGATCGCCCGCCGCCACTGTCTGCGCCACCTGCAAAGCCTGGTTGATCGGGCGCGTGATGCTGCGCCCAATGAGAACGGCCGCACCAACGCCCGCCACAGTGGCTGCCAGCATAAGCACGAGGCTCAGCACGCTGACGCGCTGACTGGCGCTCGCGGCCGCCAGTGCCGACGCCGATGCCTTCCCGGCGATCGCTTCCACGGCCTTGTCAATCAGCTCGGAAGGCGCGCGGTCCATGCCCTTGACGGCGCCGTCTCCCGCTGAGGACTCAAAACCCGCCGCCACAAAGGCCTCGAACCCCTTGCGGTAGCCCTTGCCCATTTCGGTATGGGCTTCGATGAACTGGCCCACAAGCGTCTTCGCCTCGCCGGCAGGCAGCGCATTCCGGAGGTCCCCGGCAATCGCGGCGATCTCCGCCTCCTTTTTCTGGAAAGCCGTCCAGTAGCGATCCCGCTGCTTGTCGTCCTTGCCGCGCAGCAGCGTGTTTTTCCACTCCTGCACTTGAGTCTTGAATTCAGACAACATGCGTGCGGCTTGCCGCTCTTGCGCCACATCCACATTCACAAGGGTCGCATAGGTGGTCAGCGATTGCCGCAACTGGTGGATGCCGAACAGGCCGGCCGCAGCCACCATCAGCAAAGCCACGCCAATGGCGAGTGGGAGTTTGTGTCGAATCTTCATCTGAGGTCCCAGTGGAGGAAAACGGAGCGGAAAGCCGAACCGTGATCACTCCATTTCGACCTCGACGCGCCTGCGCTTGAGACCACTCAAGCCGAGAAAAGCGCCCGATTGCCATGTCTGCTCGACAGCCGCACCAATCCAGGGCGCGAAAGACAATCGATTCGCGCTGAAATATGACTTTCAGAAGACAGTCATCGCGTTGACACACATCGCCGACTTCGGCCTGATTGCGGACACCCGGGCAGGACTGGCGATGCCCTTGCAAGCGGACTTACGCCTGCATGTTCTCGATCATCACCTCACCGAAACCGGAGCAGCTCACCTGGGTGGCTCCCTGCATGAGGCGCGCAAAGTCGTAGGTGACCCTCTTGCTGGCGATCGACTTTTCCAACGCACTGACGATGAGGTCCGCCGCTTCCTTCCAGCCCATGTGGCGCAACATCATTTCGGCCGACAGGATGGCCGACCCCGGGTTCACATAGTCTTTGCCAGCGTACTTCGGCGACGTGCCATGGGTGGCCTCGAAGCAGGCCACCGTGTCCGACATGTTGGCCCCGGGAGCGATACCCACGCCCCCGACCTGCGCGGCCAGTGCATCCGACAGGTAGTCGCCGTTGAGGTTGAGCGTGGCCACCACCGAGTACTCGGCAGGGCGCAGCAGGATCTGCTGCAGGAAGGCATCGGCGATGCTGTCCTTGACGACGATGTCCTTGCCGCTCTTCGGGTTCCTGAACTGGCACCACGGACCATCGTCCACCAGCGTGGCACCGAACTCCTTGCGCGCCAAGGCATAGGCCCAGTCGCGAAAACTACCTTCGGTGTACTTCATGATGTTGCCCTTGTGCACGATGGTCACATTGGGTTTGTCGTGGTCGATCGCGTACTGAATGGCCTTTCGCATCAGACGCTCGGTGCCCTCGCGCGAGACCGGCTTGACACCGATGCCGGAAGTGTCGGGGAAGCGAATGCGCGTCACGCCCATCTCTTCGGTCAGGAAACGGATGAGCTTTCTGGCCTGATCAGATCCCGCTTCGTATTCAATGCCTGCGTAGATGTCCTCCGAATTCTCCCGAAAGATCACCATGTTGGTCTTCTCGGGCGATTTCAGTGGCGAGGGAACGCCCTGGAAATAGCGCACCGGCCGCAGGCAGACATACAGGTCGAGCGCCTGCCGCAGGGTGACGTTGAGCGAGCGAATGCCCCCGCCCACCGGCGTGGTCAGGGGCCCTTTGATCGACAGCACGTAGTCGCGCAGCGCGTCCAGGGTCTCGGCCGGCAGCCAGACCTCCTGGCCATAGACCTTGTTCGCCTTCTCGCCCGCGAACACCTCCATCCAGTGGATTTGCCGTTGACCACCATAGGCCGTGGCCACCGCCGCGTCGACGACTTTGAGCATCACGGGCGTGATGTCCACCCCGATACCGTCTCCTTCGACATAGGGCACGATGGGTTGATCGGGCACATGGAGCGAATGGTCGGTGTTGACCGTGATCTTCTCGCCTTGGGCGGGCACTTTGATGTGCTGGTACATGTAGGACAAACTCCGAGACATCGAGGGCGGGAACAAGCGGAGGAATTCTAGACTCCGCCCCATCAGAGTGCGCGCGGACAATGGCGGACAATGCAGACCACTCGAGGCCCTCTCCCGACCCCACCGCATGAAACGCCTGCACCTGTGTCTGATCAGCCTGGTCTTATTTTTCACTGGCAATGCCTGGTCTCAGGAAACGCCGCAACTTCAGTTGCCGCGGGTGACCTTGTCGATCGGCATGCGCCTGATCGACGCCCAGGTGGCCACCACGCCGCAGCAGCGAGCCATCGGCCTGATGTTCCGCCGGGAAATGGGCACGAATGAAGGCATGCTGTTCGTCTTTGAACAGTCCGCGGACCAGTGCTTCTGGATGAAGAACACGCTGCTGCCGCTCACGGCGGCGTTTGTCGCGGACGATGGCACCATCGTCAACCTCGCCGACATGCAGGCTGGAAGCCTGGACTCGCACTGCTCGGCCCGGCCCGTGCGATACGTACTGGAAATGCACCAGGGCTGGTTTGACAAACGCGGCATCAAGGCCGGAGCCAAACTGACCGGCCCCATGTTCCGGCGCTGACGCGCCTGAACATGGGGCCGCTGACCTGCAGGGAAAGAACTCAGGCCTTGACCGACGCCAGCGCGGCGTTGAACGTCTGGCTCGGCCGCATGATGGCTTCGAGCTTGCTGAAATCGGGCTTGTAGTAGCCCCCAATGTCCACCGGCTTGCCCTGAACGGCGGCCAGTTCGGCCACGATGGTCTTTTCGTTGTCGGCCAGCTGTTTGGCCAGCGGCGCGAATTTCTCAGCCAGCGCCGCGTCTTCGGTCTGCGCGGCCAGTGCCTGAGCCCAGTAGAGGGCCAGATAGAACTGACTTCCGCGGTTGTCGAGCTGACCGGTTTTCGGCGACGGGTTCTTGTTGTTGTCCAGCAGTTGGCCGGTGGCCGCGTCCAGCGTCTTGGCCAGAATCTTGGCCTGATTGTTGCCGGTCTTGATACCCAGATCTTCAAACGACACCGCCAGCGCGAGGAATTCCCCCAGGGAGTCCCAGCGCAGATGGTTTTCTTCCACGAGCTGCTGCACGTGCTTGGGTGCCGAGCCGCCAGCGCCGGTTTCGTACATGCCGCCACCGGCCATCAGCGGCACGATGGACAGCATCTTGGCGCTGGTGCCCAGTTCCATGATGGGGAACAGGTCGGTCAGGTAGTCGCGCAGGATGTTGCCGGTGGCGCTGATGGTGTCCAGACCGCGGATCACACGCTCCAGCGTGTAGCGCATGGCGCGCACCTGGCTCATGATCTGGATGTCCAGGCCGGCCGTGTTGTGCTCGTGCAGGTACATCTTGACCTTGGTGATCAGCTGCGCCTCGTGTGGGCGGTACTGGTCGAGCCAGAACACCACGGGCATGCCCGAGTTGCGCGCGCGCGTGACCGCCAGCTTCACCCAGTCGCGGATCGCGGCGTCCTTGACCTGACACATGCGCCAGATGTCGCCGGCCTCGACATCCTGGCTCATCAGCACCTCGCCGGTGGCGAGATCGGTGATGTTGGCCACGCCGTCCTCGGGCACCTCGAAGGTCTTGTCGTGCGAGCCGTACTCCTCGGCCTGCTGGGCCATCAGGCCGACGTTGGGCACGGTGCCCATGGTCTTGGGGTCGAACGCGCCATGCCACTTGCAGAAGTTGATCATCTCCTGATAGATCCGGGCGAAGGTCGATTCGGGCATCACGGCCTTCACGTCCTTCAGGCGGCCATCGGCGCCCCACATCTTGCCGCTGTTGCGGATCATGGCCGGCATCGAGGCGTCGACGATGACGTCGTTGGGCGAGTGGAAATTGGTGATGCCCTTGGCCGAATCCACCATCGCGAGTTCAGGGCGACCTTCATGGCATGCGTGCAGGTCGCGCTTGATCTCGTCCTGCTTGGACTGGGGCAGCGAGGCGATCTTGTTGTAGAGGTCGACCATGCCGTTGTTGACGTTCACACCCAGCTCGTCAAACAGCTTGCCGTGCTTCTCAAAGGCGTCCTTGTAGAAGATCTTCACGCAGTGGCCGAATACGATCGGGTGCGAGACCTTCATCATGGTTGCCTTCACGTGCAGCGAGAACATCACGCCGGTCTTGTGCGCGTCCTCGATCTCCTTCTCGTAGAAGTCCAGCAGGGCCTTCTTGCTCATGAACATGCTGTCGATGACTTCGCGGTCCAGCAGCGACACCTTGGGCTTGAGCACCAGCGTCTTGCCGCTCTTGGTGATGAGCTCCATCTTCACGTCGCGCGCGCGGTCCAGCGTCATCGACTTCTCACCGTGGTAGAAGTCGCCGTGGTGCATGTGCGAGACGTGGGAGCGAGAGGCCTGGCTCCATTCGCCCATGCTGTGCGGGTTCTTGCGTGCATACTCCTTGACCGCGCGGGGCGCGCGGCGATCAGAGTTGCCTTCGCGCAGCACAGGGTTGACGGCACTGCCGGTGCACTTGTTGTAGCGCGCGCGAATGTCCTTTTCCTCGTCCGTCTTCGGGTTCTCGGGGAAGTCGGGAATCTTGTAGCCCTTGTCCTGCAACTCCTTGATGGCCGCCTTGAGTTGTGCCACCGAGGCACTGATGTTCGGCAGCTTGATGATGTTGGCCTCGGGCTTGAGCGTCAGCTTGCCCAATGCAGCGAGGTCATCGGAGACGCGCTGCTCTTCGCTCAGGTATTCCGGGAAACCCGCCAGGATGCGCCCGGCCACGGAGATGTCGCTGGTGGCCACGTTGATGCCGGCCGGTGCCGCGAAGGTGCGGATGATGGGCAGGAACGCGCTGGTCGCCAGCAGTGGCGCTTCGTCCGTCAGGGTGTAGATGATGGTGGGTTGCGGGCTGCTCATTGCTTATCTCCAGAAATTGTTGGGGGTGTGCCGCTGCTGCGCCTGGCCCAGGCTGCCAGGTCGGGATGATCGGATCGTGCTTGATTTTGCGTTCAAAGGGGGGAACCACCGCCCATTTTATGAATACCTCTTCCGCAATACGAAAATCGACGTTGAAATCCTGTATTGCTCCCGAATGACAAACAGAAAAAAGGCCCGAAGGTCACCCTTCGAGCCTTGGTGGCCAGGACCTCTGCCCTCAGGCGAAGTTGGCTTCAGCAAACGACCAGTTCACCAGCTTGTCGAGGTAGGTCTCGACAAACTTGGGACGAAGATTGCGGTAGTCGATGTAGTAGGCGTGTTCCCACACGTCCACCGTCAGAAGGGCCTTGTCGCCCGTGGTGAGCGGGGTACCGGCGGCGCCCATGTTGACGATGTCGACCGAACCATCGGCCTTCTTCACCAGCCAGGTCCAGCCCGAACCGAAGTTGCCCACGGCCGACTTCACGAACGCTTCCTTGAACGCCGCGTAGCTGCCCCACTTGGCGGTGATGGCCGCGGCCAGCGCGCCTGAGGGTTCGCCGCCGCCATTGGGTTTCATGCAGTTCCAGAAGAACGTGTGGTTCCAGATCTGCGCGGCGTTGTTGTAGATGCCACCGCTGGACTTCTTGACGATGGACTCGAGATCCATGCTCTCGAACTCGGTGCCCTTTTGCAGGTTGTTGAGGTTGACCACATAGGCGTTGTGGTGCTTGCCATGGTGAAACTCCAGCGTTTCGCGGCTGTAGTGCGGCGCCAGGGCGTCCAGGTCATAGGGCAGTTTGGGCAGGGTGTGTTCCATGGGGTTCCTCTTGCGTTGATGTTGTGAAGATGCGCGTCGGCCCAAGGCTGCGATACCTTGGCGTCGTCGGATCGTGCATTGTAGGCAAGGCTGTCGCAGGTACTGCGATCAGGGTTTCTCTGCCGCGCTCAGTCCGGATCAACGTGCAGCCCGATGCGGCCATCGGCCAGGGTCGCCTGCAGCGCCTGTCCCGGGTGCGCCTGCGCCGCGCGGCTCACGGCACGCCCCTGCGCGTCGGTCAGGAAGGCATAGCCACGCTGCAGCACGAGTTGCGGGTCGAGCAGTTCGAGGGCTGCCTGCCCGCGCCCCAGGCGCTGCCGCTGTGCATCCATCGACCACCGCAAGGCCTGAGGCAAAGCGATGCGCAGAGTCTGCAGGCGACCGCGATGGTGCTGTGCCGCCAGCAGCATGCCGCTTTGCAGGCGATGCTGCAGCCGGGTGAGTTGCTGCAGGCTGTCGTTGAGCCTTGCCGAAGGCCGGCCTAGCCGCTGGCTCAGCCTGTCCAGCCGCTGCCCCCTCTGGTCCAAAGCGCCTTGCACCGCATCGCACAGGCGTTCGTGCAGATAGCCCAGCTCTCCCAGACGCTGCTCACGCGCAGGCGCACACAGCTCGGCGGCAGCGGTGGGCGTGGGCGCCCGCAGGTCGGCCACAAAATCGGCCAGGGTGAAGTCTGTCTCGTGGCCGACGCCGCAGATCACCGGCATCGGCGCTTGCGCGATCATTCGCACCAGCGTCGGGTCGTTGAAGGCCCACAAGTCTTCGAGAGATCCCCCGCCGCGCACCAGCAGCAGGACCTCGCCTTCGCCAGATTGCGCGTGGCGGCCGTAGGCACTGCTCAGGGCCGCACACAACTCGGCTGGGGCCTGCGCTCCCTGGACCGCAGCCGGGTGGATCACCACCGGAATGTGCGGCACACGTCGCTTCAACGCGGTGACCACGTCACGCAGTGCGGCTGCCCCCAGCGACGTCACCACGCCGATGCTGCGCGGCTGCACCGGCAGCGGTCGCTTGCGCGCCTCGTCAAAGAGGCCCTCGGCCTCCAGTTGCGCCTTGAGTTTGAGAAATTGCTCGAACAGCGCACCCTGCCCCGCTGGCTGCAAGCTCTCGACAATGAGCTGCAAGTCGCCGCGCGGACCGTACACGTCGAGCTTGCCACGCGCCTCCACGAGTTGGCCATCGCGTGGCGCAAAGTTCAGTTGCTCTGCCGAGCGACGAAACAGTGCGCAACGCACCTGGCCGCTGTCGTCCTTGAGGGAGAAATAGCAATGCCCACTGGCCGCGCGCGAGAAGCCGGAAAGCTCACCCCGAACCGCGACCGGATTGAATCGGGCGGACAGTGTATCCGCCACCGCTCGCATCAGAGGTCCAACTGCCCATACACGCCGCGCCAATGGCGCGTCCGCGCCGGCAAATGCATCAGGCACAAGCCTCTCCAGTCGAAATGTGTCCACACACCGCGTCATTGCTTGATCGCGGCGATTTCCGACCACCCTCCTCGCAAGAAAGCTGGAAGTGCCTTGATTCCAAAGCGTTTTGCAGTGCCTGTTTGTTCATCGAACAGCCCTGAACCCAGAGCAGCCGCACGTCCGGCCAGAAAGCAGGAAGGTTCTTCACAAAGTTATCCACAGAATCTGTGCATGAGTGCCGTTTTGTCGGCTGCCGAGCCAGGTGGCGACATGATGTCGGCCCCACGGGGCTTTGAAGTTGGCAGAAATGGCCTGAGACATAATCCTGCGAACGCACAATGGCCGCCCGCGTCAGGCGGCACAAGCCTGGAGCCCCGATTTGTTTTCCATCATACAAGCCGCCGGATGGCCCATCTGGCCCCTGATCGCCTGCTCCGTGCTGGGCATGGCACTGATCATCGAACGCTTCATCAGCCTCAAGTCGCGCAAGATCTTTCCTCCCAAATTGCTTGACGAAGCAATCATGGTTTCGCGCAACGGCATCCCGGGGCCCGACGTGGTCAAGCAGCTGGAGCAGAACTCCGTCCTGGGCGCTGTGCTCGCCACGGGCTTTCGCACCTACAACATCAACCCGCGCGCCAGCGAGGACGACCTGCGCGCCAGTCTGGAAGGCGCCGGGCGCGAAGCCGCCGCGAAGTTGCAGCGCTACCTGGGCGCACTGGCGACCGTGGCCTCGGCCGCGCCCCTGCTCGGGTTGCTCGGCACGGTGATCGGCATGATCGAGATCTTCGGCTCGCAGGCGTCAGAAGGTGCCGGCGTGGTGCCGGGCGTGGGCAATCCCGGCCAGTTGGCGCACGGCATTTCCATTGCCCTGTACAACACGGCGTTTGGTCTGATGATCGCGATTCCGGCGCTGATCTTCTGGCGCTATTTCCGCGCCCGGGTGGACAGCTACCTGCTCGCCATGGAGCTGGCGGCCGAGCGCTTCGCCCGCCACCTGCTCAGCCTGCGGAAGCCGACGCTATGAATTTCCGGCCCGGCGAGCGCGACGAACCCGAGATCAATCTGATCCCGTTCATCGACATCCTGCTCGTGGTGTTGATCTTCCTGATGCTCACCACCACGTACAGCAAGTTCACCGAGCTCAAAGTGAACCTGCCCGTGGCCGACGCGCAGGCGCCCAAGCAGAATCCCAACGAGGTCGTGGTAGCCGTTGGCAGCGATGGCCGCTACTCGATCAACCGGCAGGTGCTCGAAGGCGTGGGGGTCGACGCCCTTACACGCGTGCTCTCGCTGACCACGCAGGGCAACAGTGACACCATCGTCGTGATCAGCGCGGACGCCGCGGCTTCTCACCAGTCGGTCATCAACGTGATGGACGCCGCGCGCCGCGCAGGGTTGGTGCAGATCACGTTCGCCACGCAGCAGTCGGGCGCCACAGCCCGCGGCAAGCCCTGAGCCGGACAACACGCCCCGGCAACCCGCCATGAGTCGCGGCACGGGGCCTGCATGGCTGCAGGCTGCGCAGAAGCGGGGCCCGGTCAATGTCCTGCTGTGGCCCGTCTCCCTCTTGTACCGATCCCTGGTGGCCATCCGCCGACGCCTGTACGCATCCGGTGTGATGCGTGTGCACCGCCTGGACGTGCCCGTCGTCGTCGTGGGCAATGCGGTGGTGGGTGGCGCGGGCAAGACGCCCTGCACCATCGCGCTGGTGAACCACCTTGCCTCGCAAGGATGGTACCCCGGCGTGGTCTCGCGCGGACACGGGCGCCAGGCCAGCAACGCGCACCACGTGCGGGCGGATTCCAGCGCCAGCGACGTGGGCGACGAGCCCTTGCTGATCCACCGCCGCACTGGCGCGCCTGTGTGCGTGGCGGCGCGCCGGGTGGAGGCCGCCCTGGCGTTGCGCGCGCTGCATCCACAGGTGGATGTGCTGGTGTGTGACGATGGCTTGCAACACCTCGCGCTGGGTCGCGACCTGGCCATCGTGGTGTTCGACGACCGTGGCACGGGCAATGGCTGGATGCTGCCAGCGGGGCTGCTGCGCGAACCCTGGCCCCCATCGCCTGGCGCGCCCTTCCGACCCGACATGATGTTGCGACAAAGCGTGGACGGCTGCAGCGAGCGGCCGGTCGAGACAGCGGGCATGCCGGTGTTCGGTGCCACCAGACGGCTTGCGAGTGAAGCCATCGGACCCCAAGGGCAGCGCCTTCCGCTCGTTGAACTGCAGGGGCAGGCATTCATCGCCGTGGCAGGCATCGCCCGTCCCCAGGTGTTCTTCGACATGCTGCGCCAACGCGGCCTCGTGCCAGCGCGGGAAGTCGGGCTGCCGGACCACGCAGACCCGTCGGCCTATGTCGAGCTGGTCCGAAGCGCGGCCCATCCCCTGCTCTGTACAGAGAAGGATGCCGTCAAGCTCTTTGAGCTCCTGCCAACGGCCGCACCCGGCATGCCACCCATGGCCTGGGCCGTGCCACTGGAGCTGACTCCGGAGCCCGCCTTTCTCAGCGCCGTCGATGCGCATCTCGCATCCTTCAAGTCACAGCGCTGAACCTCGTCACGACTATCATCCCGCCATGGACACCAAACTGCTGGAACTGCTGGTCTGCCCGGTCACCAAAGGGCCTCTGATCTTTGACCGCGAGAAGCAGGAGCTGCTCTCGCGCAGCGCCCGGCTCGCCTACCCGGTTCGCGACGGCATTCCCATCCTGCTCGAACACGAAGCGCGCGCCCTGAGCGACGAGGAAGCGGCCCGGCCTTCTGCCCCCACGCCGCTGGCATGAGCACGCCAGACCCGGCCTCCGGCTTCACCGTCCTCATACCGGCACGGCTTGCCTCGTCCCGACTGCCCGACAAACCCCTGGCCGACATTGCCGGCATGCCCATGGTGGTGCGCGTGGCGCAACGTGCGATGCAAAGCAGCGCAAGCCAATGCGTGGTGGCGGCCGACGACACACGCATCGTCGAAGCTTGCCACGAGCATGGCGTGCGGGCGCTGCTCACCCGCACCGACCATGCCTCGGGCAGCGACCGGCTGGCCGAGGCATGCTCCCTGCTCGGTCTGCCTGATGACGCTGTGGTGGTGAACGTGCAGGGTGACGAACCGCTGATCGAACCCGCATTGATCAATGCGGTGGCGAACGAGTTGCATCGCCGCGGCGACTGCGTAATGAGCACCGCCGCCCACGCCATCGACAACGTGGCTGACTTTCTCAACCCCAACGTGGTCAAAGTGGTGCTCGACCGCGTCGGCACAGCGCTGTACTTCAGCCGCGCACCGATTGCCTGGTGGCGCGACGGCATGGATTTACTGCACGACAAATCGCGCGACATGGTGCTACCCTCGCCCCCGCCCTTGCGCCATGTGGGCATCTATGCCTACCGGGCCGGCTTCCTGAGTCGCTTCCCCACGCTCGACGTGGCGCCGCTGGAGCGCACCGAATCCCTCGAACAGCTGCGCGTTCTGTGGCATGGGCAGTGCATCGCGGTGCACCTGAGCGCCCACGCGCCGGGGCCAGGTGTCGACACGCCGCAGGACCTGCAGCGCGTGCGCGACTTGTTCACCCAAGGCTGATTTCCCTCTGCGCCAGGGCGTCGGCGGGAGCGCTGCGGCGTAAGTCAGGCCGCTGGATGCCCGTGCTATCCTCGCCCGGTCGCCCCGGTTCCCACGCCCAGGGGCTGCCGCGAGAGACACGCGGCCACGCCATTGAAACTCTGATTGAAGGATAGTGATGAGACTGATTCTGTTGGGCGCCCCGGGTGCCGGCAAAGGGACGCAAGCCACGTTCATTTGCCAGAAATACGGCATCCCGCAGATTTCCACCGGCGACATGCTGCGCGCCGCTGTGAAAGCGGGTACGCCCCTGGGCTTGCAGGCCAAATCGGTAATGGAGTCCGGTGGTCTGGTCAGTGACGATCTCATCATCAACCTGGTCAAGGAACGCATCGCACAGGCCGACTGCGCCAACGGCTTTCTGTTCGACGGCTTCCCACGCACCATCCCCCAGGCGGACGCGATGAAGTCTGCCGGCGTGAAGCTGGACTACGTGCTGGAAATCGACGTGCCCTTCGACGCCATCATCGAGCGCATGAGCGGTCGCCGCTCGCATCCGGCCTCGGGCCGCACCTATCATGTCAAGTTCAACCCGCCCAAGGTGGCCGGCAAGGACGACGTGACCGGCGAGCCGCTGATCCAGCGCGAGGACGACAAGGAGGAGACCGTGACCAAGCGGCTCGAGGTCTACAGCGCGCAAACCCGGCCTCTTGTGGACTACTACAGCAGCTGGGCGCGCAATGACGCAGCCACTGCCCCGAAGTACCGAGCCATCAGCGGCATGGGTTCGGTTGAGGACATCACCGCGCGGGCCTTTGAGGCGCTGTCGAAGTAAGACCGGGTACCACCCACGCACCCGGCCGAGCGCCGGGTTTTTTTGCGCTTGTCGCGGCTCAGGCCGGACCAGAGCGCAGGCCGTAGGTCTTGCCGTCGAGGAAGACGTACTCGGCGCGCAGGATGGCCTCACCCATTTCGCCCTTGAAGGTGAAGCCCACCACGGACAGCGCGGACCCAGCGCGAATTTCCGGCATCTGCCATTGACCGAGGCGAAACAGGGGCGCGAGCTCGATTTCCCAGCGGCGATCTCGGCGCGATGGCAACACGGCCCTGGCTAGCAGGGCCGGCCCGTCGATGGCGGCCGTCTGCGCCGGCAGGGGCCGCTGGGCGAGATCGGCCGGCAATTGCAGGTTCTCGAGCAACTCCAGCACCAGCTCGGCGTGGGGGTTGCGCCATTTCACTTCCACCGCGCGGCCTTCCAGGTAGATTGGCCGGTTCTGGTCGAAGCTGCTCCAGCCGTGATGGGCCCAAGCTGCGGGGATCCATCCCGCCAGACCGAGCCCTGCACCCGCATGGATCACGTCACGTCGTTGCATGGTCATCTCCTTCACACGTAGCCAATCCATCGGCCGCAGGTCAGCACCAGCAGCCACAGCACCGACGACAGCAGCATGAGGACGCGCGCGGTGCGATCCTGCCGCTGCAGCGAGCGGCGGGCGTGAAACCAGCCGGCATTGCACCCGGCCAGCATGATCAGCGCCATCTTGGCTGTGAATACGCGATTGGCCAGCAGTTCCCCGGCCTGGGTACCGAACATCAACAGGCCGGAGACCACCGCCATGCCGAAACCCGTCGCCACGAGCCCGAGACTGAGTCTGGCCAGCGGTTCCAGCGGCAGGGCCTTGCCCCAGCCAAACACACGCAGCTCCAGCAGTGTGAGATTGCCCAGCAACATGGCCACCCCGAACAGATGGACCACCTCCAACATTGGATAGGCCCAAGGGTGCGCGCCGAGCGCGGCGAACATGGCTTCAGCGCTCCAGCAGTTCCAGCGCAAGCGCCAGTCGGGCCTTGACAGGCGAGAGGCCGGCGGAGTGGTCAAAAACCAAACCCGGGTGGGGGACCACGCGCCCTTGCGGGCAGCGGCTGGAGAGCACCACCCGCACGCCCCGGGACCGTGCCTCGTTCACGGCCGCGGTCAATGCCTCGTGCACCGATCCGTTCCCCGTGCCCGCCACAACGATGCCGCGGAGCGGGCGCGTGGCCCCTTCGTGTCCCTGCGCAACCAGTGCGCGCACCAGATCACCTCCCGCGTCGGCATGGCTGGTCACCAGTTCCACCCGGGGCAGCTCCCGCGCGGCCAGAAAGCGCGACAGCGCCGCCTCGTCACGGGTGGCGCGGCCAGACACGGGGGTTTCAGCGCGAAAACGTCGCACGCAACCCTCCTCGACGCATGCGATCGGGCCCGCTTCTCCTGAATCGAAGGCATCGAGCCGGTACGTATGCACCTTGGCCACTTCCAGCGCCCCATGCACCTGACCCGCGCAGACAACGAACACCCCGCCCTCGCGCATCTGGCGGGCGACCGAGACCGCGTCGCTCAGGTTCTGCGGGCCGTCGGGGACCAGCGCCGAGGCGGGCCGCATGGCGCAAGTCAGCACCACGGGCTTGTTGGGTTGCAGCAAGCGCTGCAGAACGAACGCGGTTTCCTCGAGGGTGTCGGTGCCATGGGTCACAACGACCGCCGAGACCTCCGGTCGTTCCAGATGAAGCGCCAGCCGCCGAGCGAGCGCTTGCCACACGGGCAAGCCCATGTCCTTGCTGTCGATCTGCGCCACCTGCTCCACTTCAAGGGACAGCCCGGCCAGCGCGGGCACCGCTGCCACCAGGTCGCCCACCCCCACCTGGGCGGCCACGTAGCCGACGTTGTCGCCCGCCTGGGCCGCGCGTCCCGCGATCGTGCCGCCGGTGCCCATGATCACAAGTTGTCGGGCTTCGTTTGGATCCACCACTTGCCAATCCTTTGAAACTGGTTAAAAATACAGGCACTGGATGGACAAACAGGCACGCCTTCGAAGCACTTGCCGTTGCTCATCCACAAGGCGTACTCCCCGGCCCCCGTCTTCCACGAGGTCTCCATGCTCGACTTGCCCCACACCGCTCCAAAGCTGACCGCCCGGCAACAGCAGATACTGGAACTGATCCAGACCGCCATCGCACGCACCGGTGCCCCTCCCACGCGCGCGGAGATCGCCAGTGAACTGGGGTTCAAGTCGGCCAATGCCGCCGAAGAACACCTGCAGGCGCTCGCGCGCAAGGGCGTCATCGAGCTGGTCAGTGGCACATCGCGTGGCATCCGTCTGCGCAGTGAAGATCTGCAATCCATCAACGATTCGCGCGGGCGCCAGCTTACACTCCCGCTCGCCAGCCTGTCCCAGTTGGTGCTGCCCCTGATCGGACGCGTGGCGGCGGGTTCGCCCATCCTTGCGCAGGAACACGTGGACCAGACCTACCAGGTCGAACGCAGCCTGTTCCAGCGCACGCCCGACTACCTGCTCAAAGTGCGGGGCATGTCCATGCGCGACATCGGCATCATGGACGGCGATCTGCTCGCGGTGCAGGCCACCAAGGAAGCCAAGAACGGCCAGATCGTGGTGGCCCGCCTGGGCGACGACGTCACCGTCAAACGTTTCATGCGACGCCAGCACCTGATCGAATTGCATGCGGAGAACCCCGACTACAAGACCATCGTGGTCGAACCGGGTGAGCCGTTTGAAATCGAAGGCCTCGCCGTGGGCCTGATCCGCAACAGTTTCCAGCTCTGACCGAGCCAATCGTTGTCGCCTCAGCAGGTGGCGGGCGTTTGGTCTTTCGGGTGGGCATGCCGCACCCATGGACACATCCCTGCGAAGGCGCTCTTGTCTGCAATCCTGCCTGTGTTCAACCCCTTTTTCGGAGTTCACATGGGAAAACTTTTCAACACCAGCACCTGGCGCGCGCCCCTTCAACTGATCGATTGCTGGCTGCCCGCGCCTGCCCTGCGCAAGACACCCGCCGCGAATGAAAGCATGGTCGCGAAGTCGGTCGTGCAACGCTTTGCGCGCGCCGGCTGGCTCGGTCGCCAGGCTCAGGCGCAAACGTCGCGGGAGCCTCTCGCGGCGCCTGTCCCCACGAGCAGTCCCACAAGCCCGTCATGTCGCGTGCATGTGCTGCGCCAGACGGGTCGCGGGGTCGCGCGGCAGGCTGGCGTCAGGCTGGTGATTTCAGGTCGCATCAACGATGTGTGCGCGGAACTCGACCGACTGGCCGATCAGGAGCATCAACTGGCCTCGCGCGCCGCCTGATCCGCGCGGGGTCACAGCCATGACCTGGCGAGCCCGCCGCGCCCGCCCTGCGATCCGTGCGTGTGCGGGCATCGACTGCAGGCGCCCGGGTGGTGACTGCATCGCCTGAAGGCACAATAGGGCTCATGAATATCGTGATCCTTGATGACTATCAGGACGCCGTGCGCAAGCTGCGCTGTGCCGAGAAACTGGAGCCCTATCCGGCCAAGGTCTTTACAAACACGGTCAAAGGCGTGGGACAGTTGTCCGTGCGCCTGCGCGACGCCGACGTGCTGGTGCTGATCCGGGAACGCACCGTCGTGACCCGCCAACTCATTGAGAAGTTGCCCCGGCTCAAGCTGATCGCCCAGACCGGGCGCGTGGGCAGTCATCTGGACGTGGCGGCGTGCACCGAGCGTGGTATTGCGGTCGCCGAAGGCATGGGCTCGCCGGTCTCAACCGCAGAGCTCACCTGGGGTTTGATCCTCGCGGCGATGCGGCGCATCCCGCAATACGTCTCCAACCTCAAACACGGCGCGTGGCAACAGGCCGGGTTGAAGGCGGCCGCGATGCCCGCCAACTTCGGGCTCGGCATGGTGCTGAGTGGCAAAACCCTGGGGGTCTGGAGCTACGGCCGAATCGGCCAGATGGTCGCGGGCTATGGACGCGCATTCGGTATGCGGGTCATGGTCTGGGGCAGCGAAGAAAGCCGGGCCCGGGCTGCGGCCGACGGGTTCGATGTGGCGCCCAGCAAAGCCGCCTTGTTCGAATGCGCCGATGTCCTTTCCCTGCACCTGCGCCTGAGCGAACGCAGCGCTGGCTGCGTGACGCCGGAAGATCTGGCCGGCATGAAAACCACCGCACTGCTGGTGAACACCTCGCGCGCCGAACTCATTCAGCCTGAGGCCTTGATCACCGCCCTGAACCGTGGCCGACCGGGCATGGCGGCGATCGACGTGTTCGAGTCGGAACCCATTCTGCAGGGCCATGCCCTGCTGCGCCTGGAGAACTGCATCTGCACCCCCCACATCGGCTACGTTGAACAGGACAGCTACGAGATGTATTTCTCCTCGGCCTTTGACAACGTGGTCAACTTCATCAAGGGCACGCCGACCCATATCGTCAATCCCGGCGCTCTGCAGGTCCGGCGCTGAATCCGCCACAACCTGATCAACACGAAAAAACGCCGGCTCAGGCCGGCGTTTTTCATGTTGATCCTCTGACTATCACCTGCGGTCGTCGGGCTTGGATGAAGGGTCTTCGTCCGGCGGCATGAAGTCCAGCACCTCAAAATCGATCAGATTGCTTGAAGTCTCACCTGTCTGCGTCTGCGGTCGCACCGCCGGCTCTACTGGCGGCGTGGTTTCAGGCAGCGTTGCCTCGAAAGCCGAGAACTCCGACAGATCGTTCAGGTTGATGTCCAGGCCCAGGTTCGCCGAGGCCGGTGTCAGGACGTCGAACGCCATCGGCTCGGTGTTGCGGCCCGCCAGATCGGCGCCAGTGGCCGCAGCGGTCGAGCGGACCGAGACCCGACCATCGGCTTTGAGGGGTTGCATGCTGGTCTGCCGGAACTCGGAATGCGAGGCACCAGGCGAGTCGTCGCGCTGAATCAGTTCCTTCGCAATGGCGTGCAACAGCAGCAGTTCGCGGTAAGCCTCCAGATCAAACACCTCAACCTGATCGTCGTTGGCGTCGCGGAAAATCGACTCTTCGATCAAATCCAGTACCTTCGGCTGCGGCCACAGCGACTGGATGCGACTGAAGGCAGTCTCGTAGGCATCCAGCCCACGCCCGGCGTCCGCGTACTGGCTGAACGGCGGCGCGCCGGCATTGAAGACGTGATTGAATTCGTCGCGCAAGGCGTCGTAGTCTTCGCGGCGACCCAGCCGGTGGTACAGCTTGAACAGGTCCAGATAGGCCAGGGGGCTGGGCTCATGGCTTTCCGCGAGGTGACCGCGCAGAACCTGAATGGCTTGTTCTTCTTCCCCCAAGGACACGAAGAAGTCGGCTTGCTGCTGCACATCGAACAGTTCCTCGGCCGCAACCGAACGCGACACCCCAAGGGCGCTGGGGGAGAAATCCCGACGATCACCCGCCTGCAACGGGGCAGCAGGCTGCTCTGGCTGGCGTTTCGAGCGCACATCCCTGTCGAGAGGGACAGGCATGCTCTCAAGAGACGAGTCCTGATCGAGATCGAGGCTCAGGTCGACATCCATGCTGCGCGCGTTGTTGTCCAGCGGGGCAACCCCGCTCCTGGGGCCCTTGCGGGTGTCCGCGACGGCTGGAGCATCCAGAGAGCTCCGGTCGCCGGGTTCGGACGACCACCAGGCTTGTGAACCTTGCGCCAGCGGGCGGCGACGCCACAGCAGGAGCAGTGCCAGCAGCGCCAGCAGGAACAGACCTCCCAGCAGATAGACAAGCCAGTTGCGGTAGCGCTGGTCCCGGGCCTGACTCACTTGGGCATCCAGCTCGTTGATCCGTGCCTGCGCCTGGGCCTGGGCTTCGCGCAAGCGGGTGGCCTCTGCTTCCAGTTCGGCCAGCTTGCCTGCGTCGCGCAGGATGTCTTCGGGCGACGCATTGATGGCCTTCCAGAGCCGCCCTGCCGCAGCACGCGCTTCTTCCGACGTGCCGGGTTCGCTCAGCAGCGAAGGCGAAAGCCGGAGGACCGGATCGCGCTCGATGCCAGGACTCAGGTCCACCGGATCGAGCTGGAGTCGCGGGGTGGCGACGGGTGCTGGCTTCGGTGCCGGCGCGCGGCGCACCACACTGGGCGGTCTCGGCCCACTGGCTTGTGCTGATGTCGCCTCGCGATCGCGGGCTGGTCGCTCCGCTCGGGCGGACGGTCTGGCCGGTGCCATCGCGGACGTGCCAGCGGATCCACCCGCTGCGCCGGCTGCACTTGCGGCACCCGCACCGGCACGGCCAGGCGAGCCATCACCGCCAGCAGGCGCAGTTGGCGCCTGCACGGCCGGCGGCGGGGCCGCTGCGGCCCTCGAAGCGGCAGGCGAGCGGTCGGCGGGCGACGCGAGCGGCTCGTTCAGGGGATCGGCAAGCAGGACGAACCGCCGGGTGAACGCGGTGTCGCAGCCCGCGCGCACGTAGAGCGTGACGATGGGTTCATTGACCGGCAATGCGGCCTGGATACGCACTGAGGCTTCGGCATCCGGAGCGGTCTTCTGGGGCGTGCTGCGCACGACAGCGCGCGAAACCTGCGCGTCACCGTAATAGACGTCTGCATTGAGGCACTGGTTGGCCAGATCCTCACCCGGTGCGAGCAGGACCTGTACGCGGACATCGAGCGGTTGACCAATGATGGCCGCTCCACTGTGCCTCCCCAGTGTGGCCGCCGAACTGCTCAGCGCAGTTGATAGCAAAATACAGCCTGTCCATGTCTGGCGCACTTTGGATGTCCTTGGTTCTTTCGTCCAAACATTTTGTCATAGCTCCAGACGCCCTCATTCCAAATACAACACACATATGCAACCCATATTTCCCCGCACAGGCATCGTCGGAACCGGCGCCATGGGCCGCGGCATTGCCCAGATGGCCGCCCAGGCCGGCAGCGAGGTCTGGCTGTTCGACGTGCAGCCTGGTGCCGCCGAAGCGGCGCGTGCCGCCCTCCAGTCCACCTGGCAGACGCTGGTGGGCAAGAACCGCATGGAAGCAAGCCGCATGGAGGACTGCCTCGCGCGCCTGCATCTGGCCTCCGCACTGACCGATCTTGCCCCCTGCGACCTCGTGGTCGAGGCCGTGGTGGAACGGCTCGATGTGAAGCAACGCCTGTTCGCCGATCTCGAAGGAATCGTCCAGCCCGAAGCCGTGCTCGCCACCAACACCTCGTCGCTGTCGGTCACCTCCATCGGCGCGGCCCTCAAGCGCCCGGGCCAGCTCGCGGGCTACCACTTCTTCAACCCGGTGCCGCTGATGAAGGTGGTGGAGGTCATCGCCGGCCTCAAGACCCGCGCCGAGGTGTGCCAGCGCCTGACCGATTACACGCGCCAGTTCGGCCATACGCCGGTCTCGGCACAGGACACACCCGGCTTCATCGTGAACCATGCGGGCCGAGGCTATGGCACCGAGGCGCTGCGTGTGGTCGGCGAGCGTGTTGCCGACTTCGCCACCATCGACCGCATTCTCAAGGACCAGATGGGCTTCAAGCTCGGCCCCTTCGAGCTGATGGACCTGACCGCGCTGGACGTGTCGCACCCGGTGATGGAGTCGATCTACCACCAATACTTCGAAGAGCCGCGTTACCGCCCCAGCGTGATCACCGCGCAGCGCCTGGCCGGTGGCGTGGTGGGCAAGAAGGTGGGCGAAGGCTTCTACGCCTACGACAAGGGTGTCGCGCAGGTGCCCGCCGAGGCGCCCGTGCCCACCGTTTCGGAACGCCCACCTGTCTGGGTCTCGCCCAAGGCGGCCCGCCGAGCCGAGCTCTACCAGTTGCTCAAGGACCTGGGTGCGCGCATCGAAACCGCCGCGGCGCCATCGGCTGACGCGCTGATCCTGGTTGCGCCACTGGGCCTGGACGTGACTACCCTGGCCGCGGTCGAGCGGCTGGACGCCTCTCGCACCGTTGGCATCGACATGATGCTGGAAGACGCTTCGACAAAGCGCCGCGTGCTGGCGACCAATCCCGCGACGCGGTCCGACATGCGCGACGCCGCACACGCGCTGTTCGCCAGCGACGGCAAGGCCGTGAGTGTGGTGCGCGACAGTGGCGGCTTCGTCACGCAGCGCGTCGTGGCCACCATCGTCAACATCGCCACCGACATGTGCCAGCAAGGCATCTGTTCGCCGGCCGACCTGGATGTGGCGGTCACGTTGGGTCTGGGTTACCCGATGGGTCCACTGGCGATGGGCGACCGCATCGGCCCCACCAACGTGCTGGAGATCCTGTTCAACCTGCAGACGGTGTACGGCGACCCGCGTTACCGCCCCTCGCCCTGGCTGCGCCGCCGTGGCGCGCTGGGCCTGAGCCTGACGCACGAAGAAGCCTGACCTCCATCCTCCGGACGCACACCGCATGACCGCCAGCCTGAAAAGCCACAGCCATGGACAGACCATGGTGCTGACCATCAGCAACCCTGAGCACCGCAATGCACTCGGCCCCGACATGTACGCCGCAGGGGTTGAAGCGCTCAACGTGGCCGAGAGCAATCCCGAGGTGCGCAGCGTGATCGTCACGGGTGAAGGCGCGCATTTCTGCGCTGGTGGCAATCTGCAGCGGCTGCAGGCCAATCGGCAGCAACCACCTGACGTCCAGGCCCAGAGCATCGAGGGCCTGCACAACTGGATCGAGACCATTCGCGCCTTTCCCAAGCCAGTGGTGGCTGCAGTGGAAGGCGCGTGCGCCGGTGCCGGCTTCTCGCTCGCTCTGGCCTGCGACCTGATCCTGGCCGCCCAGAACAGCGTGTTTGCCATGTCCTACAGCAGCGTGGGACTGTCTCCGGACGGCGGGGCCACCTGGAGCCTGATGCGCGCCATGCCCCGTGCCACGGCGCTGCAGTTGCTGTTGTGTGGTGACCGCGTCGCTGCCGAACGCCTTCAGCAACTCGGCGTTGTCAACCAGGTCGCCCCCCCTGGAGAGGCGCTTTCCGCCGCGCTGGCGTTGTGCGAGCGGCTCAACGCGCGAGCGCCCAACGCGCTGGCCAGCATCAAGGAACTGGCCAACGACGCGCTGGTCACGCCGCTGCACGCACAGCTCGCGTCCGAACGCGACCACTTCGTGCGCAACCTGCATCACGCCAATGCAGGGGAAGGCATCGCTGCTTTCCTGGAAAAACGGCCCGCCAGCTATCGCTGAGACCGCGCATCGGCGCGGCACAAGACGGCCCTGCGCGCATACCCTGATCCCTCCGCCGCGTCCCAGTGGCGACAATGCTGGCTTTGCCAGTCACTCAAAAGACAGCCCATGGACGAACCGATTCTGACAATGGAAGAACGCGAGGCGATCAACAACGGTCGCTGGTTCAACAGCCTTTCTCCATCCCTGCGTCACGACATACTCCGATGCGCCCACGTCAAGCGATTCAAGGACGGCGACCTGATCGTCGCGCGCGGCGATCCGCCCAACGAGTGGTCGGCGGTGGCAAGGGGCGCGGTGCGGGTGAGCTCCACCTCGCTCTCGGGCAAGCAGATCACGTTGACCTACGTGGAACCCGGCGTGTGGTTCGGCGACGTGGCGATGTTCGACGGCGACCAGCGCACGCACGATGCGTATGCCCATGGCCCGACCACGTTGCTGTGCGTGGCGCGCAGCGACTTTCAGAAAATCCTGGCTTCGCACGTCGAGCTGTACGAAGCATTGATGCGCCTGCAGGCGCGTCGCATCCGCACGCTGTTCGGTCTGGTGGAGGATCTCAATACCTTGCCGCTGCGCGCGCGCCTGGCCAAACAGTTGCTGCACCTGGTGCGCAGCTATGGCGTGCCCTGCCTGTCGGACGGCAGCGAGATGCGCATCGGCTTGCAGCTCGCGCAGGAAGAACTGGCGCAGCTGCTCGGCGCATCGCGACAGCGCGTGAACCAGGAACTCAAATCCATGGAGCGCGAGAACGCAATCCGCATCGAACAAGGTGGTCTTGTCGTGCGCAACCGCGAGATGCTCATGCGCATCGCCGAAGCGGAGTCCTGACGCCCCACCCATCGCTGCAGAAGGTGCCGGCCCCTCAACCCCCAAAGGCCTCGAGCCCTGCTGCATGAGCGATACACAAACCTTTGTCGGCACCCGCCCCGTCGCCGGGCAACACGCCTTCGACGTTCCCGCGCTCGAGCGCTGGCTTGCGCCCCGCCTGCCGGGCTTTGCGGGCCCGCTGACGGTGGAGATGTTCAAGGGCGGGCAATCCAACCCGACCTACAAGCTCATCACGCCCCAACGCGCCTATGTGATGCGTGCCAAGCCCGGGCCGGTGGCCAGGCTGCTGCCGTCCGCCCACGCCATCGAGCGCGAGTTCCGTGTGATGAGTGCGCTGCACGGTACGGGCGTGCCCGTGGCGCAGATGCACGCGCTGTGCGAGGACGAGTCGGTGATCGGCCGCGCCTTCTACGTGATGGAGTGCGTTGATGGCCGCGTGCTCTGGGACCAGTCACTGCCCGGTATGGACCGCGCACAGCGCGGCGCCATCTATGACGAGATGAACCGCGTCATCGCGGCGCTGCACACCGTCAAGCCCCTGCAGATCGGCCTGGACGGCTATGGCAAGCCGGGCAACTACTTCGAGCGCCAGATCGGCCGCTGGAGCAAGCAATACCAGGCTTCGATCACGCAGCCCATTGCCGAGATGGACCTGCTCATGGCCTGGCTGCCGCACAACATCCCGGCGATGGCGCGCGACGAGTCCCTGCTCTCGGTGGTGCACGGCGACTTCCGGCTGGACAACCTGATGTTCCATTCGAGCGAACCGCGCGTGCTGGCCGTGCTGGACTGGGAGCTCTCCACGCTGGGCCACCCACTGGCTGACTTCAGCTACCACTGCATGTCGTGGCACATCCCGCCGGGCATGTTCCGCGGCATCGGTGGGCTCGACGTGAAATCCCTGGGCATCCCCACGGAGGACGAGTACATCGCCTTGTATTGCGAGCGCACCGGCCTGGCCGAACCCGCGCAGCTCAAGGCCGACTGGAATTTCTACCTGGCCTACAACATGTTCCGCCTTGCCGCCATCCTGCAAGGCATCGCCAAGCGGGTCGAAGCCGGCACCGCATCCAGCGAGCAAGCCGTGAAGTCCGCCGCCGGCGCCCGGCCCATGGCCGAGATGGCCTGGCGCTTCGCCAGCGCAGGCTGATCCCCACACCCACCGCATCACCCCACTGGAGACACGATGAATTTCGACTACACCGACAAGGTCAAGAACATGCGCGAGCAACTGCTGGCGTTCATGGACGAACACATCTACCCCAACGAAGCGCGCTTCTACGCGGAAATCGCCGCCAACCGCGCCAAGGGCAACCCCTGGATTCCCACGGCCATCATCGAGGAGCTCAAGCCCAAGGCGCTCAAGGCCGGCCTGTGGAACCTGTTCCTGCCGCGCAGCCCGCGTGCGCCACAGGGCCTGTCCAACCTGGAATACGCCCCCCTGTGCGAGATCATGGGGCGCGTGCCCTTCGCCGCCGAGGTGTTCAACTGCTCGGCACCCGACACCGGCAACATGGAGACCTTTGAGCGCTACGCCAGTGAAGAGCTGAAGGACCGCTGGCTGGAGCCGCTGCTGCGTGGCGAGATCCGATCGGCCTTCCTGATGACCGAGCCGGAGGTGGCATCGTCCGACGCGACCAACATCCAGTGCAGCATCGAGCGGGATGGCGACCACTACGTCATCAACGGCCGCAAATGGTGGTCGTCCGGCGCGGGCGATCCGCGTTGCGCGGTGTATATCGTCATGGGCAAGACCAACCCGGACGCACCACGCCACTCACAGCAGTCGATGATCATCGTGCCGGCCGACAGCCAGGGCATCACCGTGGTGCGCCCCCTGTCGGTGTTCGGCTATGACGACGCGCCGCACGGCCACATGGAGGTGGTGCTCAAGAACGTGCGCGTGCCGGTCGGCAACATCCTGCTGGGCGAAGGCCGGGGCTTCGAGATCGCGCAGGGCCGCCTCGGCCCGGGCCGCATCCACCACTGCATGCGCTCCATCGGTGCGGCCGAGCGCGCACTCGAACTCATGTGCAAGCGCCTGAACAGCCGCATTGCGTTCGGCAAGCCGGTCTCGGCCCAGTCGGTCTGGCATGAGCGCATCGCCGACGCACGCTGCCGCATCGAGATGGCGCGCCTGCTCACGCTCAAGGCCGCCTACATGATGGACACCGTGGGCAACAAGGTGGCCAAGGCCGAGATCGCGATGATCAAGGTGGTGGCGCCCAACATGGCCTGCGACATCATCGACATGGCCATCCAGGCCCACGGCGGCGGTGGCGTGAGCGACGATTTTCCGCTGGCATACGCCTACGCCGGTCAACGCACCTTGCGCCTGGCCGACGGTCCGGATGAAGTGCACCGTCAGTCCATCGCCAAGCTGGAGCTGGCCAGGCACATGGCGATCAAGACCGAAGTCGAGATGCCGGTCACCCGCGGCTTCTGAGGGCGTCGGCGCTCAGCGCGGGCCCGCCTCTTCACGGGCCCGGCGGCTGAAATGGTGGAACAGGTCCAGCGCGTGCAGTGCCGTGGCGGTGTCGCGCGGCGCATCGAGCTGCAGGCGCATGTAGGCCTTGCCGCGCATCACCATCAACATCAAGGGGGTCGCGGCCGTCACCGCGTCGTTGGGCCAATCCATCAGGCGCCGGAGTCCGTCGCCGTCGATCCATTGGCGCGCCATGTCCGGCGTGTCGGTGAGCACCGCGTAGCGGGCCCAGAAGTGGCTGTCGGGACCTGTCCAGCCGGCGTCGCGGTACATCGCCAGCCAGCGCACCTCGTCAGGCAGCGCATGTGCCGTGGTTTGCAGCGTGTCGGTGTACTGCGAATAGAGTTCGCTCGCCCACTGCTCCAGGTGGAGCTTGAGGATGCGGTTCATCAGCACCACGCCGCCTGACCCCGCCAGCCCCAGATCGGCGCGCGCCATGAGCTCCATGCCCTTGATGAAAGGGCGCGACGAGGACGCGCATTCGATGCGCACAGGCTGCCCCGACCAGTGGCCCGACAAGACAAAGGCCCCGTGGGCCTGAGGTGTGAACGCGAGGTCATGCGCCTGCGCCCATTGCGCCAGGGGTTCGCGCTGAGCGGACGACCAGTGCAGGCGGAGCCAGGCTTTTTTCAGGCGCTCGAACATGGGTGTGCATTTTCCCGTAGAGTGAATCGCCCAAGCATACCCAGCACACCCGAAGAAGAAAGGCAGACCCATGATCGACGTTTACTCGTGGCCGACACCCAACGGTCACAAGGTCCACATCATGTTGGAAGAATGCGGGCTGCGGCTCGGGCGCGACTGGCGTGTGCACCCGATCAACATCGGCCAGGGCGATCAGTTCGACCCCGCCTTCCTCAAGATCAGTCCGAACAACAAGATTCCGGCCCTGGTGGACCCGGTGGGTCCAGACGGGCAACCCATCCACCTGTTCGAGTCGGGCGCGATCCTGCTCTACCTCGCCGCCAAGACCGGCAAGTTCCTGCCCAGGTCCGACAGGGCCAAGTTCAAGGTGCTGGAGTGGCTGATGTTCCAGATGGGTGGCGTGGGCCCGATGCTCGGCCAGGCACACCATTTCCGCCTGTACGCACCGGAAAAGATCGAGTACGCCATCAATCGATACACCAGCGAAGCCAAGCGGCTCTATGGCGTGATGGACAGGCAACTGGCCGACCAGAAGTTCATCGCCGGCAACCAGTACAGCATTGCGGACATCGCCATCTTCCCCTGGCTGCGCAGCTGGCAGAACCAGGGCGTCGACTGGGCCGACCATCCGCGCCTGAAGGTCTGGTTCGACGCCATCGCTGCGCGCCCCGCCGTGCAACGTGGCGTGGCCGTGCTCGCCGATGCGCGCAAACCACTCACCGACGACAAGGCGCGCGAAGCGCTGTTTGGCAAGACGCAATATCAAAAGCGCTGATGCGCCCGGAACCGTCGCTGCCAGCGGGTACAATTCGCCGCTTAGTCGGAGCGTAGCGCAGCCTGGTAGCGCATCTGCTTTGGGAGCAGAGGGTCGCGAGTTCGAATCCCGCCGCTCCGACCATTCGTTAAAAACAAAAAGGCCCACAGTGTGGGCCTTTTTTGTATCGTCAATCGCCCTGTCTGCCCGTAGCTCAACCGGATAGAGCAGCTGCCTTCTAAGCAGCAGGTCGGGGGTTCGAGTCCCTCCGGGCAGGCCATCCACCGTCCCGCATCCGGGCACCCTGGAGAGGCCGAAAGCATCGGGTTTACCCGGTATCTGGCGAAAGGCTCATGAAGTATATTGCAGCTTCTGAGCCATGAACACGCCCACTTCACTCATCATTCTCGTTGGCAGCGTGACGCAAACCGCCATGCAGGTGGCTCACACCATTGCACTGAGCTGCACCGACCTGGTCGATGGCATTCAGGTTCGCCCGATGGACGGCCTGGACATCCGCGTGTTTGAGTCGGATGCACTATATCTCATATGTTCATCCACCCACGGGGCGGGCGACGTGCCCGAGAATGCCCGCGCGCTCTACGACTCACTGGGCAGTGAGCCCCGCTTCCTGGGGCACGTGCGTTACGGCGTGATGGCCTTGGGCGACCGTTCTTATGGCGAGACCTTCTGCCACGGCGGCCTGCGCTTTGACGAGCGCCTGGCCGATCTGGGTGCCGTGCGCATCGGCGATGTGTTCCGCCACGACGCGAGCATGGGCACCGATGCCGAAGTGGACGGCACGGCCTGGTGCCGGGAGTGGCTGAGCACGGCGCTGGCACAGGGCAGCATGGCCTGACACGAACGCCTTCAATTCATGCATAAATGTTTTAGGCCTCAAGTACGGGTAATTCAGGATCGCCAAGTCCAGCACCCATGTCTACAGTGAATCGCATTCCGGCAACCACCCACAGGAGAACTCCATGACTTCCCGCCGACTCGTCCTGACCCGCAGCGCTGCCGTGATCGGTGCCGCCTCCACTGGCCTGTTGTTGCCGCAAATCGTGCGAGCCCAGTCGGACAAGGTCCGCGTGGGCTTCATGCTGCCGTACACCGGCACGTTCGCACAGCTCGGCGTGGCCATCGAAAACGGCTTCCGCATGGCACTCAATGAACAGGGGGGCAAGCTCGGCGGCCGCGAAATCGAGTTCTTCAAGGTCGACGACGAGTCCAACCCCGCCAAGGGCATCGAGAACGCCACGCGGTTGGTGCAGCGTGACAACGTCGACGTGCTCGTGGGTACAGTCCACTCGGGCGTGCAGATGGGCATCCACAAAGTCGCACGCGACACCGGCGTGCTCAACCTGATTCCCAACGCCGGCGTGCACATCGCCACGCGCGCGCAGTGCGCTCCCAATGTGTTCCGCGCCTCTTTCACCAACTCGCAACCCACGCTGGCGCTGGGCAAGGCCATGGTCGACCGGGGTCACAAGAAGGCCGTCTGGATCACCTGGAACTATGCCGCCGGCGAAGAAGCCTACGAAGGCTTCGAGAAAAGCTACACCGCAGCGGGGGGCACGATCGTCAAGAAGCTGGGGCTGCCCTTCCCCAATGTGGAGTTCCAGGCCCTGCTGACCGAGATCGCCTCGCTCAAGCCCGATGCCGTGGCCTGCTTCTTTGCCGGTGGTGGTGCGGCCAAGTTCCTGCGCGACTATGCCGCTGCTGGCCTGAACAAGAACATCCAACTGTACGGATCCGGCTTCCTGACCGAAGGCGTGCTGGACGCCGCAGGCGATGCCGCCGACGGCGTGCTGACCACGATGCACTACAGCGATTCGCTGGACACCCCGCGCAACAAGCAGTTCCGCCTGGAATACGCCAAGACGTTCCGCACCCAGCCCGATGTGTACGCCGTGCAGGGCTATGACACCGGCCTGCTGCTGATCAAGGGCGCCAACGCCGTCAAGGGCGACATCAGCAACAAGAAGGCGCTGTATGCCGCCATGGAAGGTGCCGTGATCGACAGCCCCCGCGGCAAGTGGACCATGAGCAAGGCGCACAACCCGATTCAGGACATGTACCTGCGCAAGGTCGAGAACAAGGAAAACAAGGTGATCGGCGTCGCCGCGAAGGCTGTGGCCGACCCCGCTACCGGCTGCCGCATGGGTTGATCACCCGGCACCTCCGGCCCCACACGCATCGCGCGTTCACCACGAAAGACCGGCGCCATCAGGCGCTGGTCTGTTTTTTGCTCGCCCGTTCGCCCTGCTCTCCATCTGACGCGCCATGGATTTCCCCAACTTCCTGATCCAGTTGCTCAACAGCCTGCAATACGGTCTGTTGCTGTTCATGCTGGCCGCCGGGCTGACGCTGATCTTCGGCATCATGGGCGTGGTCAATCTCGCGCACGGCAGTTTCTACATGCTGGGTGCCTACATGGCGTGGTTCCTGGTGGCCCGGCTCGACAGCCTGGTGCTGGCCATCGTGCTGGGCACGGTGATCGCAGTGGCACTCGGCTGGTTGCTGGAGTGGCTGCTGTTCCGCCACTTCTACCACCGCGACCACCTCGATCAGGTGCTGCTGACCTTCGGCCTGATCTACATCTTCGAGGAGATGCGCTCCATCCTGTGGGGCGACGACGTGCACGCCGTCCAGGTGCCGGAGGTACTGAACTGGTCGATTCCGTTGACCGAGAACCTTTCCTACCCCGTCTACCGGCTGGTGATGTCCGGCGTGTGCATCCTGCTCGCGCTCGGCCTGTACCTGCTGATCTCGCGAACGCGCCTGGGCATGAAGATCCGTGCCGGTGCCTTCAACCGCGAGATGACCGAGTCGCTGGGTATCAACATCCGCCTCATTCACGGCGTGGTGTTCGCGCTCGGCGTGGCGCTGGCGGCCATCGCCGGCATGATCGCCGCACCGATTTCCAGCGTGTATCCCGGCATGGGCAGCTCGGTGCTGATCATGTGTTTCGTGGTGGTGGTCATCGGCGGTATTGGCTCCGTGCGCGGTGCCCTGGTGGCCGCCCTGCTCGTCGGGCTGGTCGACACCTTTGGCAAGGTGCTGGTGCCGCAGATCGCCGGCATGGCCGTCTACATGCTGATGGCCGCCGTGCTGCTCTACAAGCCTGAAGGGCTCTTCAAACAATGAGTTCACCGAAAGCCCAACTCGAAAAACTCCCGCGCAGCATGCAGGTGATCCTGCTGCTGGGCGCCGTGGCGCTGGCCGCCTTCCCGCTGGTGCCGATCACCGGCGCCGACTTTTATCTTCAGATGGTCTCGCAAATGATGATCCTGGCGATCTTTGCGATGAGCCTGGATCTGCTGCAAGGCGTCACCGGCATGGTCTCGCTGGGGCACGCCGCCTACTTTGGCCTGGCAGGCTATGCGCTGGCGTTCCTCACGCCTGCGGACATGCCGATCAGCCTGTGGTGGGCCCTGCCCGTCTCGGCACTGGGCGCAGGCCTGGCGGCGCTGGTCATCGGCTTCTTCGTGGTGCGCACCCACGGCATCTACTTCATCATGGTCACCATGGCTTTTGCGCAGATGGTGTTCTTCCTGTTCTTCGACAACAAGGCCCTGGGTGGATCGGACGGGCTGTATGTCTATTTCCGGCCCGATGCGTCCGTTTTCGGCTGGGCCGGCATCGACCTGGAGAACAAGACCACCTTTTACTACTTCACGCTGCTGCTGCTGGTGCTCGTGTACGCCTTCCTGCGCCGCCTGCTGTTCTCCCCGTTCGGTCGCGTGCTTGCGGGCATTCGCGTGAACGAACACCGCATGCGTGCGGTGGGCTATGGCACCTTCGGCTACAAGCTCGCGGCCTTCACCCTGGCAGGCACGCTGGCCGGCGTGGCAGGTTTTCTGTGGGCTGCACAGACAGGCTACGTGAATCCGGAACTCATGGGCTTTCACATGAGTGCGCACGCCATCATGATGGTCATCCTGGGTGGCATGGGCAACTTCGCCGGAGCCATCGTCGGCGCTTTCGCCTTCGAGTACGTGATGCACTTCTTCAAGGACCTCACCAAGCACTGGCAGTTGCTGATGGGCGGCTTCATCGTGCTGGTGGTGGTGCTCGCGCCGCGCGGCCTGTTGGGCCTCGTGGGACAGTTGTCGAAGAAGCGGGAGGCGCCATGAGCGATCTGCTGCTGTCGGCGAAGAACCTCACCAAACGCTTTGGTGGCCTGGCCGCCGTCAACGACGTGTCGGTTGAACTGCACCGGGACCGCATCCATGCGGTCATCGGTCCCAATGGCGCGGGCAAGTCCACGCTGACCAACCTGCTCTCGGGCGACCTGCCGCCCACGGCAGGACGCATCACGCTCAACGGTGCCGAGACCGCCGGCAAGAGCCCGGAACGCATTTCGCGCCTGGGGCTGGGCCGCAGTTACCAGAAGACCAACATCTTCCTGCCCTTCACCGTGTGGGACAACGTGCGGCTGGCCGCGCAGTCGCGCGAGCGGCACGCGCCCTGGAACCCCTTGCGCTGGCTGTCCGCAGCCAGCGCCCTCACGGCGGTCAACCAACGCTGTGAACGCGCCATGGAACTGGCCGGCCTGAGGGCACGCGCGCACACCGTGGCCGGCGCAACCAGCCATGGTGAACAGCGCCAGCTTGAAATCGCCATGACACTGGCCACCGAACCCACCGTGCTGCTGCTTGACGAACCCCTGGCCGGCATGGGACAGGCCGAAGCCGAGAGCATGGTCGCCCTGCTGCAGCGACTCAAGAAGGACCACGCCATGATGCTCGTGGAGCACGACATGGACGCCGTGTTCAGTCTGGCCGACCAGCTCACGGTGATGGTCAACGGACAGGTCATTGCCAGCGGCACGCCGGCCGAAGTACGCGCGGACGCGGCTGTGCAGGCCGCCTATCTGGGCGAGGAGCACGCATGAACACGACCCCGCTGATCGAGGCACGCGCGCTGCACACGCACTATGGCGCCAGCCACATCCTGCGAGGCATCGACTTCACTGTGGAGAAGGGCCAGACCGTTGGCCTGATGGGGCGCAACGGCATGGGCAAGAGCACCCTGCTCAAGTCCTTGATGGGCATCGTCAAACCCAGCGGCGGCAAGGTTCGCGTGAAGGGCCATGACATGACGGGCGCCCCCACGTTCGAGATCGCGCGCCTGGGCCTTGCGTACGTCCCCGAAGGGCGTGGCATCTTCGGCAACCTGAGCGTGCGGGAAAACCTGCAGATGTCGGCGCGCGCAGGCACGCGGGGCCAGCGCGACTGGACCTATGAGCGCGTGCTCGACACCTTCCCGCGCCTGGCCGAGCGCCTGGGCCACGGCGGCCAGCAACTCAGCGGTGGCGAGCAACAGATGCTCACCATCGGCCGCGCGCTGATGACCAACCCCGACCTGCTGATCCTTGACGAGGCCACCGAGGGCCTGGCGCCCCTGATCGCACGCGAGATCTGGCGCATCTGCGGATTGATCCGCGAGAGCGGTATCAGCAGCGTGATCGTCGACAAGAACTGGAAACACGTCACACAGATCACCGACCGCAACGTGATCCTGGTCAAGGGCGAGGTGGTGTTCGAGGGCAGTTCGGAACAGCTGCTCTCGCAGCCTGGGCTGCTGGAGCAGTACCTCGGGGTCTAAGGGAAAACCAACCCGGAATTTGCCGATACATACAGATACACTCCCTGCCGTCGAACCCCACATTCAGGGGTTGTTTCTACGAAAGAGGGAGAACTTGATGTATCTGACGTCATGCCGCGCATGGCTACTGGGGCTGGTCGTCCTGATCGCGGGTTGCGCCGCGCCCCAACAATCCTTCGTCAATCTGCCGACCGACTACTTTGTCACTGGCAAAGGTGCAATTGGTGTGGCCTCCACCCCACTGCCTGTTCCGGACACGTATTTTCCCGGAGCCAATTGCCTGCTGTGTCTGGCCACGGCATCAATGACCAACAATGCCATGACCTCGGCCGTTAGACAATGGCCAACGGACGACCTGAAAGGCCTCAAGGACGAAGTCGCCGCCTTGCTTCGCGCGCAGGGACAAACTGTGGTGGTGATTGACGAACCCATCAAGGTGGCCGACCTTCCGACCCGAAACGCGCCTCAGGAGGGCTTCGCGCCCAAGGACTTCACATCCGTCAAGTCGCCAACCAGGCTCGACAGGCTTCTCGTGATCGAATACCGAAGCTTGGGTGCCGTGCGAAACTACTCCGCATACATCCCGACTGGTGCTCCTCGCGCCACGTTCGAAGCGCATGCCTACATCGTGGATCTGAGCTCGCACAAGTTCGAGTTGTACGACATGATCTCCCGTGAGAACGGTGTTCAGGGCAACTGGGACGAGGCACCCAAGTTCCCTGGCCTCACCAACGCCTACTTCACGTCGATCGAAGAAGGCAAGGACGCGATCAAGAAGCCCTTCGTCAAGTGAAGCAGTTTGTCGGCCTTGTCACGATCTGGGCCGCATGCTCCTGGGTCAGCGCCCAGGCGCCAGCGCCACTCGACATTCGCTGGTCCGATGCCGAGCCCCTGACATGGAGCGGCATTGCGGCTGGCGAGCCAGCGGGTGGCACCGCATCGTTTCTCTACCCGGCACCGAACGCTGGAGGCCTGATCGCTGCCATCCTCACACATTCCCTGCTGGTCAATGGGTCTCGCGAGAGCGAGCGCCAGGATCGTCAACGGCTGGCCGACCAGGCACTGAATCCCTTCAGGGCCGCCATCGAAGGTCTTGACTCGTCACTGCTGACCCACGACCTTCGCGCTCGCTGGGTATCCGACAATGCTGGGAATGGCAATGAGCGCCGACTCGTGCACCTTCTGCCTCACTTCCGGATCTCGGCTGACCACCGGGTCATTGTGCTCAACGTGCGCATCCGGGTTCAGGAACCCGATGCGGCCCCCGACCGCCACGTCTTCGACCAGATGGTCCAGGTGGTGTCAACCCCGCATGGCGGCGAAGAGCCATTGACTGCATGGCTGGCGAACGACGCACATCACTTTCGGGAGGAGGTGGTTTCGATGCTTGGCCACGCAATCGATATTGCGCTCAAACTTGGCCCGCTGCCACCGTCGAGCCCTGCTCGCACACAGCGCTACATCTATGGAACCGAGACCCGCATGGAACGCGGACAACCCCTGGCTTCCCGTTGCGGCCGCGTCGTTCTGTGGACGTTGCGGGAATCGTGGATGTCTGTGCCCGTGACCCACAGTGATCCGATGCCCTGTGCGAGCGGGTACGCAGTGGCGAAGCCATAGCGCCAGCTTCACGCCTCAAAGCAGCGGTCGCAACTCGCGCGCGGCGTCCAGCAGCAACGGCAACAGGTCTTTCTGGAAATCCGGTGCGTCGAACCGCTCGGGCGCGGCCACCACATTGAGCGCGGCCACTGTGCGGCCCTGCATGTTGCGCAGCGGTACTGCCAGCGCGTAGACGCCCAGTTCGTGTTCTTCGCGCGCCACCGCCATGTCCTCACTGCGCACTGTGGCGATCGCTGCCCGAAACGCCTTGTGTTCCACCGTGGTTCTCGGGGTCAGCCGTGGCAGTTCCCGCCCCTTCAGCCATGCGCTGAATTCCGCCCTCGGCAAGGCCGCGAGCAGCACCCGGCCCGTGGACGTGGCGTGCGCGGGCAGCCGCGCGCCCAGATGCAGCCCGTAGGCCATGAGTCGCTGGCCACCGATGGAGACATTGCGCGCGACGATCACCACCTGATCGCCATCCAGTACGGCTGCCGAAAACGACTCGCGGGTGAGTGCGGCGAGTCGGTTCAATGTGGGCTGCAGCAGGCGCGGCAGCCGCGCCGAGGCGAGGTAACTGCCCGAAAACCGCAGCACCTTCGCCGAGAGCCAGTAGTGGCTGCCATCCGTTTCCAGGTATCCCAGGTAGGCCAGCGTGAGCAGGTGGCGCCGTGCCGCGGCACGCGTGATCCCCGCCCGCTCGGCCGCCTGCGTGGCATTGAGGCGCTGGCGCTCGGTATCGAAGCTCTCCAGCACAGCCATGCCCTTGGCCATGCCTTCAATGAAGTCGGCCCTGGCAATGGCCGGTGTCGTCGCGTTCATGCGCCGATTATGCGCGGTGATCGCACAGAGGAGCCGATGATCGTGCAAACGACGAAAACGCCCATTGTGATCGTCGGTCCTGGATTCTTATGCTCGGTGATCGCTAAAACCCAGGAGACATCCCATGCGTACCCAGGTCGCCATCGTTGGCGCCGGCCCTTCCGGCCTGCTGCTCGGCCAGTTGCTGCACAAGGCCGGCATCGACAACATCATCGTCGAACGCCAGAGCGGCGAGTACGTTCTGGGCCGCATCCGCGCTGGCATTCTGGAGCAGATCACCACCGACCTGCTGCGCGAGGCCGGTGTGGGCCAGCGGCTCGATGCCGAGGGCACTATCCACCACAGCATCGAGCTCGTGTTCGCCGGTACACGCCACGCGATCGATGTGCATGGGCTCACTGGTGGCAAGGTGGTCACCGCCTATGGCCAGACCGAAATGACGCGCGACCTGATGGAGGCGCGCAGCGCGGCCGGACTGCCCACGGTGTACGAGGCCAAGGACGTGGAAGTGCTCGACTACGATGGCGAACACCCCCGCGTGCGCTACCAGAGGGACGGCCAGACGCATGAGATCGCCTGCGACTTCATCGCCGGTTGCGACGGCTTTCACGGCGTGTGCCGCGCCAGCGTCCCCAAGGGCGCCATCAACGAGTTCGAGAAGGTCTATCCTTTCGGCTGGCTGGGCGTGCTGGCCGACGTGCCACCTGTCTCACCCCACGCCATCGTCTATGCCAACAGCGAACGCGGCTTCGCTCTGTGCTCCATGCGCAGTCTCACGCGCAGCCGCTACTACGTGCAATGCCCCCTGGACGACAAGGTGGAGGACTGGAGCGACCAGCGCTTCTGGGACGAACTGCGCCTGCGGCTGGACCCTGAAATGGCCTCGCGCGTGGTCACCGGGGCCAGCATCGAGAAGAGCATTGCCCCCCTGCGCAGCTTCGTGGCCGAGCCCATGCGCTTTGGCCGCATGTTCCTGGCGGGTGACGCGGCGCACATCGTGCCGCCCACCGGTGCCAAGGGCCTCAATCTGGCGGCCAGCGACGTCAAGTACCTCTCGGGCGCGCTCATCGAGTACTACGCCGACAAGTCCGCCGCTGGCATCGACAGCTACTCAGAGCGCTGCCTGCGACGCGTCTGGAAGGCCGAGCGCTTCTCCTGGTGGCTCACCTCATTGATGCACCGCTTCCCCGACACCGCTGGCTTCGGCCAGAAGATCCAGGAGGCAGAACTCGACTACCTGGTGAATTCCGAGTCGCTGTCGCGCTCGCTCGCCGAGAACTACGTGGGACTGCCGCTGAATTTCGGCGAGCGCTGAATCCCCCCAGAGCAACGTCATTAGGCGGCACTGTCACCCGTTGGCGGTGGCAAATCGCGTCTTGCGGGTACATTGCGGCGACATCCACAAGCGCCGCACAAGATATGACGCCTGCCCCCCGCCCTGCCCCCGCCCTGAAACCCCTGCGCGGCGTGCGCGTGCTCAGCCTCGCGCTCAACCTGCCCGGTCCGGCGGCCCTGATGCGGATCAAGGCCATGGGCGCGACCTGCGTGAAGGCAGAACCGCCGGGACCCAAGGGCGCTCCAGCCGGCACATCGGGCGACCCCATGGGCCAGTACAACGCCAATGCGTACGCCACACTGCACCAAGGTATCAAGGTGATCGCGCTCGATCTGAAATCGGACAAGGACCAGATCGCGCTGCACAAGGCGCTCGATCGCACCGACGTGCTGCTGACCTCGTTCCGTCCTTCTGCACTGGAGAAGCTGCAGTTGGGCTGGAAAGGCCTGCACAAGCGCCACCCGACCCTGTCGGTGGTGGCCATTGTGGGCGCGCCCGGCCAGCGGGCCGAGGAACCTGGGCACGACCTGACCTACCTCGCCGACGCGGGACTGGTCACAGGCCTCGACCTGCCCGCGACACTGTTCGCCGACATGGGTGGCGCACTCATGGCTAGCGAAGCAGTGCTCAGGGCTGTGCTAGCACGGCAGCACTCAGGCAAGGGTTCGTTGCAGGAAGTCGCCCTGTCGGACGCGGCCGCCTGGCTCGCGCTTCCGCGCACCTGGGGCCTGACGCTGCCGACAGGCGCGGTCGGAGGGGCCCACGCCGGCTACCGCATCTATCCGTGCAAGGACGGCCGCGTGGCGGTAGCTGCGCTTGAGCCTCATTTCGCAGCGGCCCTGTGCTCGGCGGCTGGGATACCGTTTTCGGGGCAGCGCACCCCTCTGGAGCCAGAGACGCACCATGCGATCGCGGCCTTCCTGCGAGGGCGCACTCGCCGGCAGCTTGATCGGCTGGCGGAGGAAAAGGACATTCCGTTGCACACGCTGGCGTGAAACAGAAGCGCTATCAGTGCGCCGTCGTCGCATCGGCCAGGCTTCGCCGCTTCAGCAGCGAAAGCGCTTCCTCATGGAACAAGTGTTCGCCCTGCTCTGCCAACAGTTTCAGGGTAATGCCCGCACTTTCTTCATCCAGCCAAAGCGGCGACTTCTTCACGAACCCATGCTTCTTTTCACGCATGGCAAAGTCCAGCAATGCATAGGCGGGCCCCGTGCGAGCTGTTGCCCGAAGTATGAAACTCTTCAGGCGACGCCTCTGATCGGAGTTGCCAACGGTATTCGCCAATAGAAGCGCTTTTTCCTTTCGCAATGACGGGTCCTCGGGAATGAGAAGGTTTTCAGCGACCTCTCTCAACCTCGCATCGTCGAGTCGATCAAGATCCACGTCGAAATGCGACAGATCCAGCGTGCAGCTGTGCGTATGGCCACTACGCACGACCCATTGTCCGAGCCCCACCTCACCGCGACGAATAGTCTCAACCTTGTTGTTGCTCAGCCTGAATCCCTCCCAGAACCTCAGGAACCTCGCGTCGCGCAACACAGCTGGTCCAAAGGAAAGCGCGAAGGAGCAGTAATGAAAACGCGGATACTGAGTGTCATACTGCCAAGACTCCGACATATCTCCACTTCTTCTCTCGTCTTCGGGGTCTGTAAAGTAGTTGGAAACCGCTCCCACCGCATCGGGCCCCAGATGCTCTGCGGCAAGCAGCCAGTCCTGCATCTTCGCCAGCGGAAACCACACCGAATCGTTCATCAGCGCGAGGCGATCCAGTGTTGGCAAGCGATCACGCAGAAACAGGATTCCGTCTCGGTACCCGCCGAAGTCGTACCCATAGTTGGGCCGTTCGATCAGATGATGGGTGTATTGCAGCAACTCTTCTCGATCCTCGAGGCTAAGAGACACATTCGAGACCACAATCGGCGCATAACCATCTTCAAGAAAGTGCTTCAGCGCCACCAAGTGAGACGCCAAAAGGCCGTCTTTCGGAAAAATCAGATATATGACGACGCGCGTCGCGTCGACCGCATTCCCACGAAAAATCCGTTTTCCCCTCGCCACGACTACGTCGTACCACAACGTACCGAACAGCATATTCACCAGCACCGCAGGTGCTCGTGCCATTCGACCCAACTGCCAAACCAGATAGGACCGAAGTTTGATCAGCCAACGTCGCATGAAATCTCCGCCCCCTCAAGCACCACGTTGCTTCAGCAGCGGGTAGACGAGTTTGAAGAAGAACGGGGCAAAGGCCAGTGTCGTCAGTACGCCCAGAACCAGCAGTTGGGCGGCGGGATGCAAGGCGGCAAGCGGGCCAAAACGGTGGACCAAGGAAACCCCAACCACTGAACAGCCCGTCAGCATGACCAGATTGGTCAACTCAGCCCGCAAACTCTTCAGTCCCAGTCGCCATCCCAAATAACGGCTCATCGCAAAGGTGATCAGTTCGCTGATCAGTACCGCGAACGTCGCCATCGCCATACTGCCATCCGTGTGGGAAAGCACCACGAGCAGCAACGCAAACGAACCCACCTTGACGGCGCTGACCAAGGCGATCCACTTCGAACGTCCCGCCGCAAGAAATGCGGCACCGTACATGCCGCCCATACTGCTGAACCAAATCCCGACCGAAAGGATGGGAAGGAACACAGCCGCCTGTGCGTATCGGTCGTCATAGGCCAGCTTGAAAAAGCTCCCGGCACCGACGATCAGAAGCGTGACGAAATAGGTGGACATGATGAGCATCGGCATCTTCGCCTTGTAATACGCCTGCTCAAGGGCCATTCCACTCTCGATCATCCGTGAATACCAGGGAAACATGACGGCGATCTGCAGTCGACCGATAAGAGCGGTCACCACCATCGCCAGGCTCATCGCGATCGAGTACACCCCAACTTCCGCCAACGGGTACATCGCCGCAAACGCCAGGCGGTCAATCTGCATGGCCAGGAAGGAGATCAACGTGGCGAGAAAAATCCATTTCCCAAACGAAATGATCGCTCGCATCGCATCGCGCTCCAGCATGAGACGCGGGCGGGGACCAGGCAACAGCCAGTAGGTCAGCACCATATACAGAATGGAGGACAACACCCCAGCCCACGCAATCCCATAAACGGAGCGCATGAACCAAACCAGCACCATCGCCATGCCCGCGTTGCTGATCTGCACAATCACGTCTATGCGCGTCAATCGGGCCACGAGCATATGTCTCGCTGCTGACAGAGCGGATGGAGACCGCAGTCCATCGATTGCGGCCGTCAGCGCAACCAGCGGGATCAGCCAGCGCAGTTCCAGAGCAGTGGGGTCGTTGGTCCCATAGAACGTGGCCAGAGGCCATGCCACCGCTGCGGCAATCAGAGTCAGACCAATGCCGCGAATCACCTGCATGGTCCATGCGGTGTTCAGGAAGGCCGATTCATCACCCCGAGGGCTTTGCACAACGTTCTGCTGCAGCCCAATGTCAGAGAACATGTTCAAGCCCACCATAACCGCCGTGACGATGGCCATGAGTGCGAATGCTTCCTCGAACAGAAGCGCCGCGAGCACCACGTTCAAGCCGAGGCGCAAGACTTGCGACGCCCCGAAAGCACCCACGATCCAGATCGATCCAGATCGTGCCTTGGCGTTCAGCGCTGAATTTTCCCCCTTAGCCGCCATCGCTGAAGCCGTCATCGGGCGCCTTCCTTAAACGTGCTTGCGCTTGCATTCATGACGCTCGCATAGGCGACACACAGGCCGATGAACGCCCAGTACACGTACGGTATGGAAAACAAGCTGCTGAGGGTATAGATGATCAGCATGATGGCAGCCAGCGTGGCACCCAGGGCGCGGCCCAGCACAAAGGAGCCCGAATCAATCTTTCGAGCCAATCGCCTGCCCCGCAGCACTTGGCCAAATGCACTCGCAAATGCGCCCACATACAAGAACAATCCGATCACTCCAAAGCTCAGAGCTACACCGAGATAGCTGTTGACAATGTCGATGATCCCCTCACCCTGGATCATGACCTGCAATTCCGGGGCCAACAGAAAATCCGTGGAGCCGAACCACAAATGTCGGCCAATCACCGGCAAGGCGTTCTCAAGAAGATCCTCCCGATACTCCACGTTGAATTGCTCCTGACTACCAATCACCGGCAGCAGGTCAATCACCTTCTGTCCAAACGGTAGTTGCCCGACAAGCAGCAGGACAAACAAGCTGATATATGTCAATTTCATCAATCGACCCACTGGACGAGGCCCTAGCATCACATACACGAGCACGAGAAACGCGGTGGCCAGCCAGGGCCCACGAGAAAGCGACGCCAGGATGCCGGCTCCAAGCAAGAACAGCCCCAGCCACCGATGCACCGGGCGGCGCAAAAACTCCTTGAGGTAAAGAAAGAAACCCAACGCCACCATCAACGCGTACCCCAGGATGATCGACTGACCAGCCGTACCCGCGGGGCGCAAAAGACCCGATCGGAACAGATAAAGTCCAAACAAATTGCCTTCCAAGCCGAGCGCATCCTTGACCGCAAGATACAGCTGCCAACCACGCATCGCTTCGAATACGGCAACCAGTGACAACACCATGGCACCAAGCACGTACCCCGTCATCGCGTGACGCAGCCCATCGAGATCGCGAATGCTTCGACTGGCAACGTAGTACAGCAGGAAGACATCGATCCAGAGTGAAAACACCGCCCGCAAGCCGCTCGTGAAACTGACGTCACGGAACGACAGCAGCGACACCAGGGACAGATACCCCAAAACCATCCAATCCACTCTCGAGCGCCCCAGCCGCAAGGTGGTGCCTTTCCGGGCAAGCGACAGAGCCGTCGGCAAGAGCAAGGTCAAAGCCAGCAGGCGGTAGTGATTCAGGACCCAGAAATGGTCGATGATGCCGAACCCCGGAATCGTCACTGAAATGGGGGGCGCTACAAACAGCATGACAAAATACAAGCCCATGACGTGGGCTTCCTGGCGACGGTGAATCAGCAACATCGCAGAAATCAACAAGAGGCATAGCCAAATGTTGTGCGAAAGAAATAGCGCGAGCGTCACCAGAAACCAAAGTTTGCGCCACCGTTTGAACGTGGTCTCTGGGATCAACTGATGAACCACGGCGCTTCGCGCGATGGCAAAAACGCCGGCGCTGAAGACGAGCACCACCAACAGCGCACGAATATGCTCAGGCATGATTGCTGCGCACGCCTCAGGCCGTCGGCATCAGTAATAGTCCTGCTGAGCTGGCGCCGTGTCCTTGTTCAGCACAACGCCGACCAGATTGGCCCTGGCCACACGGTTCATGGCCTCCTCCACCTCGGCTTTGCTGGAGACGCCGCTGCCCACGACCATCAGGACACAGTCGACGTGCGGCAGCACAGCCATCACATCATCCGCCACCAAAACCGGTGGCAGATCAAACACCACGATGCGGTCATCGTAGCGCTGGCGCAGTTCGCCAATCAGATTGGAAACTTTCGGCGAAGAAAGAAGCTCGGATGCGCGAGACATCGCACGGTTGGTAGGCAGCACCACAAGGCGCGCAATACCCGGGCTAACCATGGCCTCGCTCACATCCACGTCGCCGTTCAACACCTCGTTCAACGACACCGGCTGATCAAGCCCAAGCACGCGGGCCACGGACGGTCGGCGCAGATCAAAGTCAACCAGCAGCGCCGTGCGCTGCGACTGTTGGGCAATGCTTAAAGCGAGATTGATCGATACCAGGGTCTTGCCGGATTCCAGGCTCGGCGATGTGACCGCAATGGTGCGCCAACCATTCTCGTCCATTTTCTGCAGCACCTGAGTGCGCAAGACGTCAAACGCCCAACTGGCCAAATGCGTCTTTTGGTGGGCGATCACGCGGTTGCGCTCCAGGTGCGCCGGATCGAGATCGACCACTGCCGTATGCCTGTACTGCGCAGGCGAGGAAACGGGCCGGTTGGGTGCGGTGGCAATTTTGTTGGCGACAGGCGGAGGCACCCACCGAGCGTCTTGCTGCGAGGGCGCAGGAATTCCGGCGTCCAGGCCACCATCCGCCTTGGCCCTTTCGATCGCAAGCTTGATGCGTTCCATGTATCAGCTTCCTTCAGCCTGAGCGGGAGAACAAGGAGATGAGCAGCGTGTGCAGTGGCGTGATCAGAACATGCACAGCCACCAGACCCAGTACACCCGCCAATCCCGTGGCCGCAACGAGGGCGCGCTTGCGTGGGCTCCATGTTTGGGCCACCTCGCTGCGGGTCTCGATGTAAGGAATGACCACCATGGGTCGTTGACCCGTCAGGGCGGTCACCGCGTTGATGCCGCGCACACGGGCAAACAAGAACTCCAACAATGCCATTGCGCCTGCACCGGCCGCCAGGGCGACGATGAAGCCTTGCGCCACGATCTTCTTGCGACTCGGCTTGACCGGGTACTCCGGCATCAAGGCGGGCTCAAGCAGGGAAAACCGCTCACCCTGGCGCCCATCCTCCAGATTCTCAACCACTTGCGCTGACAGTTGCTTGGAGCGCAAGTCTTGATATTGAATGCGCGCGGCGTCGTGGTCGCGCTGCAGAACTGCGAGGTCGCGTTCAATCTGCGGCGCCCGGCTCACCTGGGCTCGAAGCTGAGCGATGGTGCCGCGCAGGTTGCGCTGCTGATCGGACAGAAGGTCAACGCGCGCGCGCGCTGTGGCAACACGGGCCTCCAAGCGCGAGATCACCAACTGCATCTGCGCCACCGCCGCCTCGCGCGCCGGTGTGCCGGCACCCGCATCCGCACGCGCTGTTCGCTGCAGCATTTCAATCTGTCTTCGTTGCGCCCGCACGTCCGGGTGGTTGTCGGTATAGCGGCTGCGCAAACGCGCCAGCTCAGCATTCGCACGCTCCAGTTCTTGCTCGGCGGCAGACGCTCCGGGTGAACCTTCAGTTCCCGGCAGCGTGACGCCAGACCGAGCGCCTACCAAATCCACTTCGAGCGTTCGCAGTTCGTCGAGTGCCTGACGATGCTCGCGCTCGACCGCTCTAAGATCGCTTTCCAGGCTCTGAATATTCGCCACGGCTACCGCCTGATCGCCTGCGCCAGCACCCTGAGTTCGTTTGTAGGCGGCAATGCGGCGTTCGAGTTCTTCCAGCTGAGCCTGAACCCGCTCGGCCTCTTGCGTCAGAAATTCGTTGGTCTGCGAGGCCCGCTTGACACGATCCAGCGTACTGGCCTCCAGAAACAATTGCACCAGCGCATTGGTAACTTCCAGCGCCTTTTCCGGCTTCCCATGCTGGAACGAAACGTCAAAAACAAAGTTGCTGCCCGTGCGCTCCCACGGCGGCAAGTTTCCCGTTGTACGCACCCTTACGGCGATGCCGCCGCGCATGGCATTCACGATGTCCGAGTCTTTGATGATCGCACCATCCTTCGACTCGAACACCTGATGGTCAGCGGCGACACGCAAGAGGTTTTCACGCGTCATGATGCGCTGGCTGATGGCCTGGATGCGCTGCTCGGCATTGCCGGACGGGATGGTTGAGCGCACCACTTCGCCCGAGACTTGAGGCCCCTCCGTCAACAGCGTGGCCGTGGACTCATATACCCGAGGCAGCAGCATGGCCACCACGACAGAACCCGCGAGAACAAGGCAAAAAACAAGCATGCCAGCCGCGGCCCAGCGCCGCGCGATGGCCACGTAGTCCGGCAAACTCAGTTGATATTCGGTCGACATGGTGGTGGAACAACTAGAAATCCGGGTGCGTGTACACCAACCCCAGCGTCACAGAGTGACCTCTGGCAAATGGGACGCTGCCCGTTCGGGCGCGCCGGTGCTCCAAGCCCGCCGTGGCCGCCCAGAACGGGGAAAGTTCCGAGCGGATCTGTGCGTACAGCAGAGAGCCCTGGCTTCGCTCTCCACTCAACGCTCGAGCGCGGCTGGCGCCCAGGGTCAAGGATGTGGCCGCGGTCAACGTATAACCAAGCGACACACCGATGTTGTCGGCACGGGTATAACCCCGCGCGGTCCCGTCCGCGGTGACGTCCACCCCCCATTCCAGGGTGTACGTCAACCGTTCACCTTCGCCTGTCAGCCTGATGCCCCCCACTGACCGCGTTCGCTTTTCGAGCGAGCCTGCGCGCACGCCTCCGACGTTGATCGCCAAGGTTACGCGTTCGCTCAATTCCGATTCATATCCGAGAACAAGACCAGTACGTGACACGCGGTTGTTCGAGACGCCGCCGCCAACACTGCCTTCCTGCTGCTGGCGCGCGGTGCTGGCAGTCAACGCATAGCGGCTGTTCTCGCTGACCTGCCAGCGGTAGACGGCACTGCCCCCCGTCTCCTGGTAGTCGCGTGCCGTGGAAGTGTCGTACTTCACCCTGGTGTGAAAAGCTGCGAGTTCCAAGCCCGTATTGGGCGTCAGTTCCCTTGACCACGTTGCCCCGACCGAACCAGTGCGCTGCGTGCTGTCAAGCGCGACTCGCCCGAAGTCCGCAAACTCGGTCTCGCGAGTGGACGCCTCCGCCAACGAAGCGCGCAACTGGATGACGCTGGTGGGCCCACGACCCTCCCACAGTACACCCACGCTGGGAAGATTGCGGTTTGCACTCAACGCCGTATCGCTGGAGCGCTCGATCTGCGCACCTAATGAGAGCTCGGTACGCGATGCCTCGCCTGCCATCTGCAGCGTGTATTGAGGGTGAATGCGAAAGAGCGTTGTGCTGCCGCGACTCGAGTCATCGCCCACGCCCTGCGGAACCAGATTGGGATTGCTGACATGCACGACTTCCATGGGCACCGTCAGCGTGTTCTGAGCCCACACTGGCAGGCAAGCACAAACAATCCAGGACGGGACCAGCAGGGAAACTATACGGCGGCTCATGGTGGGAAGTCCTATGGAACCAGGATGGTGTCACCCGGCTTCAGAACCACGTTGGTTTCGAGTTGGGACCCTTTGACAAGATCGTTGTAACGCACCGGCAGGACCTGGGTCCCTTGCTCGGTGTTGCGCAGCACGCGGATCGCGTTGCCATCTGCGAAACGATCCAGGCCACCCACTTGGCTGAGCATCTGCAACACGGTTGTGTCTGGTGAGGTGATGACCACAGCGCCCGGATTGACCACCTTGCCGATCACGAACACTCGATTGCCCTCGGCTGCGGTAATGGCCACAGTGACCACAGCCTCAGGAATGTACTTCTTCAGTTTCTCCGCGATCCGGGTTTCCGCCTCAGCGGTACTCAGTCCCAAAACGTCAATGCGGCCAGCCAGTGGAAACGTGATGCTGCCGTCTGGCAGCACGCGAACTTCCATGCGCAGCGCTTCGTCGCGCCATACCGACACCATCAAGGCATCACCATGCCGCAGCTTGTAGGGGACATTCGATTGCGCCAAGGCGCTTGCCCCAACCAGCGGGAGCATGATCGACATGAAGAAGCGAGCAAGAATTTGCATGATTCATCTCCGGGTAGACCAGTTGGCAATAACGACAAGGGGAAAATTACGTGGGGAGCGGTGGCATTGACACAGGATGCAGCCCATCCCGTCGGCGGACAAGGCCTGCTGCCAGCCAGCTTTGACAACGATGCTCGCCGTCAGTTTCTTGTGCTTACTTCCAGCCCGGCATCTTACGTCATCGGTGATGCTCAGCCTTCGCTGAAACAGTGCACCTTCACAAGGTTTCGGTTAGGGCAATCGAGATTTCGTGACTTATTCTCGATTGCAAGTGGACAGCTCAACCAGAGAAGCCGGCCCATATGTACGAACCGTCTTCGCCATTGGGGTGCGGAACTGGCTGTGGGTTGAAGAGGCAAGAGGCTCGCCCGATGTCGCGCTTCACTTGCGACCGTGCTTCCAGCTACCGGAAACTCGCGCCATCACTGGAAACTCACTCCATGCAACTCAATGGGGATCGCGGGCAACCGTGCCCGGGAGCCAAGCCGGGCGTCGCATCGCCCAGGTGGCCATGCAAGCGCATCACAAAAAGGATCCGCTTGCACCCACGCCACGGGCTTGTCAAATTGACGCTGAGATGGCGCTCTACTTTTGCCCCCACCATGCATGCCTTCTGCCAAAGGCCAACGCGCGACTTTCACCCCAATGATAGGTGCGCGCAAAAATAATACCCACTACCATGGCGACAATCAAGGCAACCCATGGCATCGGCGCGTGGAATAGCCGTGTTACGAGCGCCTTGACATGGTAGTGACTGAGGTACATAAACATCGATGCCCCGGCAATTTCTCCAACAAACCGCTTCACGAGTACTGGAACAGAAATCTCCGGCCAGAACAATAACAGCGCACATCCGGCACAAATATAGTATGTAGCAGATGTAAATCCGTGATGCACAAGCACAGCCAAGGTCACAACTGCCATCGCCATCAAGCGATTAGACAAATCACGCGTGGCGGCACTTGCAATGAGCATTCCACACGCCACCGTCCATAGATACCATGTTGGTGTGCGATGGTAAATGTAGTCGGTATCCCAAATGCGCTCAGCCAAATAACCCACGGCAGTCGAGATGACAATGAACATGACCCCACTGGCAAGGGGGTGCTTTTTAAATGCCGAGCGCACCGAGCGAAATGAGAATACACCAGCCACAATAAGCAGGAGCTGCATATAAATCTCAGCAAAATAAAAATACACGACTTCGTATTCTCTGGGATCGAACAGGTTTGAAATCAACAGCAACGGCTTCAGTTCAAACTTGTGAGCCCACAACTGCACTGCTGCAACAACCATCACGGTTGGAATTGCAATTTTCGAGATGGTGCCAAAAATCGTCCCCGTTCTGCCGGTACGGCTGATCTCCGGCCACTGAAAACGCATCAGACTGTAGCCAGCCAGCATGAACAAAAAGTACGCTGCCCCCCAGTTGCTACTGTATACAAAGGTATCGAGATGCAGCGCGATGATACAAACCATAAAAAACGCGCGCGTCAGGGTTGCAGATTCCAGACGAGGAAGCGATTTGGCGCGGGCAACTGCCACATGACTTTGCAGTTCCTCAACGGTCAGAGACTCCCATCTGCTGGGCAATGGCCCAAAACGGCTCTCGAACTCCATCGAGAATTGAATATAACCAAGCGAGTCGCCGCCAAGGGCTTCAAAGCTGGCGTCCGCATCAATCTTGCGTCCAGGAAAGAAGTCCTGGAAGAACTCCATCACATTCCCAGTCCTTGGTTCAGCCGACTTGTCAGTGTGGTCGGCAGTCGCCTGAGCGGCGCTCTCAGCAAGAACGAACTCTTCCGTCAACAACCGGCGCAACGGCTTGCCCGTCGCCGTTTGCGGAATCGCGGACACGACTTGGATGTGCAAAGCCTCCCCAACATCAAGCCCGAGGCGCTTGAGCGCTTCTGTGGATGCCTTCCTGAGTCGGGCCGCATCCAAGGACTCCCCTACGACCAAAATGCCCTCGCCTCGAAGGGCATCCGGCACTTTGGTCACGACCACGCCTCCGCCCTGCTGAAGGAGTTCGACAATCTTCGCCTGCAAAATATCGGGATTGACCTTGATCCCCCCCGTATTGATGAGATCGTCCGCTCTCCCATCAAAATACAGATAACCATCCTTCAAATGACCCAAGTCATTGGTGAGCAACCAGCCATCAGCTCCATGCAGCTGCTGCAATTGTCCACCCTCAAGACGGTACCGCGCAACATGTGGACCCTTGATTAAAATGCGGCCATCGGATCTGATTGCCACCTCTGTATTGCCGACGGCACGACCCACCGACTCCAGCAATTCGGCAGGCGCATTGGAAATCTGGAGGAACGTGCTGCGAGACGCTTCCGTAAGACCGTAATGCTGAATGATTCGCGCATTGGGGAACAGATCGCGAACTCCCTGTTTTTCGGTCGCCGTCATGTACTGCGATCCGATTTCCATCCAGCGCAGCTTTTTTCCGAACTCCTTCAATGCGTCTGGCCGCTGCAGCAGTATTCGCAAGAGCGTGGGCACTGCGGAGAGCGAGTTGACCTCCCCTGCTTCAAGCATTCTCGAAAATTCAAGAGGATCAAAACCTCTCGGCGGCAAGTAAGAGCATCCGCCCACCGCGCTGATGGCGCGCACACGAGCCATTCCAAAACTGTGAGTCACCGGTACGCCAACATATTCGCGCACATCGGATGTAAGCTCCATCTCTGCGATGATGCGCTCCGCAGCATCCGAAAGATTGCTGTAGCTAAGGATAATTCCTTTCGGCTTCCCTTCTGTTCCAGAAGTAAATGACACCTGAGCGGGCAATTCATCGTGAATCAGCGCGTGGTGATCATTGAACCAACCCCCACCCGCTTCAGGCATGATGCAAGCATCAATGGTGATGCCAATTGGCTCTCTCGCAGCTTCCTCGTCGGAAAAACTTACCAAAAGCCGTCGATCCTGATTGAGCGAAAAAAAATGCTCCACGTAAGAACGGGAGTTTTTCCGAATCAGACCTGTTGCAAACAACTGTGAATCTCGCATCATTAGCACCAGAATGCTGAGTTATGGACGTGCCGCCTCTCAAAGGCCAACACGGTACGCCAACCCAGTGAAAATGGATCAACTTCCGGCGTATGCGCGGCAGCAGCCACTGAATAATACGGCCCGCATGCCTTCAGCCCCCCTGGGTTGGCTCCTTTCGAGCGCATCAACTGACTGAGCCTGCGGGGCTCTCTCCTACTTTACGGGACCGGAGTGCCGGAACACATTGGTGCGAAGAACAATGTTGAAAGCGAGGCGCGGCTTATTTCACGGTGTCGGGCATCTTGGAGTGGCGACCACCACAAATCCGGAGGGCGGTACGCATGGAGATCGCGAGGCGACGCAGGACGCATGCACGCTGCTGAAGGTCTGGATACCCATGTCGCGACGGCACCGAGGGCGACACTCGCCGGTGGAGTGCGAAGGGCGCCATCCCCAGCAGTTGACAGATACCGGGGAAACACAAAAAAGTTCGCCGCTCAGGCAAGCGGGCGCACGGCTCCAGGTAACGCTTGTGTCAAACCGAACGCCTCGAAATCAGGCACAGGGCCAGCATCACCGAACGAAGTAAGGACCTTTCCAGGCCTGCGGAAGCAAGGGATAGCTGCTGGACTGATGGGTATAGCCGATGCTCAGGCTCTGGCCATCGGTCCTGACGTTGCCGCGGGTGGTGAGCCGGCGTCCTACGAGCACCACGTCGGCATTGGTCCGGGAACCCCGGGCGAAGCGGTTGTTCTCAACGATGACGTCTTCGATGCCTTCGTTGCTGTCCGGGCCATCGTTCTGCGGACGGACCGCAACCGTCCAGGCGTTGTTGTCGGCCGGATCGCCCATGAGGTTGTTGGCAATGACAATCTGGCTGGATGCCCAGTTGGAGCCCGAGAGGGCGTAGTTGTCGTTGTACGCGCCAACCCCACCCGAATGCAGCTTGAGCGAATGACGAAGACCGTCCGAGGACATGCCTCTGAGCGCGTTGTGCGCTATCACCGTCTTGTGAGCCCGGTAGAGGCGCACCGTGTGTTGGCTGGCGCGGCCGAAGTCGTTGCCCAGCAAGGCCATGCGGGAGGCGACCGCCTGCAGGTTGGCCAGCGGCACTTCGTCGTTCTCGGTGCTGCCGATCACGCGGTTCTCCACGATGAAGATCTCGCGCGGGTTGTAGAACGCACTCACCGGCGCAGTCCTGTACGGATCGAGTGGCGCCCAGTAGTCGATGGCACTTCCAATGATGATGCCGTTATTGACGCTGCTGCCGGGATCGTCGAGGTCGTTGCGCAGAATGAGCAGCTTGGAAGCCGACGCCGTCTGTTCAATGCCATTGGCGATATCGAGATCCATCACGGTGATGTCGTCGGGGAAGTCCCCGCTCCCTCCGCGACCTGTGCCGATCTGCACAGACTGAATCCGTGGTTTCGCGCCCGTGCCGTAGGCACCGACCTGAACGCCATCGTCTTCATTGCGCACCGAGATCGCGGCAAAACTCTCGCCCCTGCGCAACAGGACACGCTTGCCATCCAGGCTGGAAGGCAGCGTCGTCTGCTGCGCAGCCCCCGACGGGCAACCCGCATAGTTGGCCGAGGTCGACACACACACCGTTCGGGTGCCCGAATAGAACGCTGCCGCGTCCTGAACCGTCACCGAAACCGTTGCCTCGTGAGATTGCCCATTGGGAGCCGCAACGCGGACACGAACGGAATAGGTGCCAGGCAGCTCGAACACGTGCGCCGCCAGCGGGCCACCGCTCTGGGTGTTCTTTGAGACGCCCGAGAGGCCCCACGTTTGTCCGCTGTTGTCGCCGAAGTTGAAGTCGTAGGTCAGATCGTGGAACGCATAGGTACCACTCCCGCCCAATAAAGAAGCTGTGGCGTCAAACATGACGGCCAGCGGGGCGACACCACTCAACCGGGTTGCCTGAAGAACGGCGGTAGGCGCTCCAGCGGGTGCAGGTGCGGGTGCAGGTGCGGGTGCAGGTGCGGGTGCGGGTGCAGGTGCGGGTGCAGGTGCAGGTGCAGGTGCAGGTGCTGGTGCTGGTGCTGGTGCTGGTGCTGGTGCAGGCGCTGGTGCAGGCGCTGGTGCAGGCGCTGGTGCAGGCGCTGGTGCAGGCGCCTGGGCCGTGGCGTCATCTATGATCGCCCCCCCACTTGACCTCTCTCCACCGCCGCCCCCACCGCCGCAGGCACTGAGCACCGCCAGGAACAGGAGGGCCAGTGGAACACTGGACGGGCGAACCCGCGACGAGAGCACTGGGATGGATGGAGCAGTCATATGGAAATCGTCAAAAGGAAGAGGCGGTATATCTGTAAACCGCCACCCTCACCGTACAACCACCCGCGAAACTACCCATTGAAACCGGGTAGAAGCGCGGTCGGAATGCAGTGTCGCCTACCCAGTCGTATGGAAAGTGGATCGAACAGAACAAGCGGCCGAAGCCACCGACTGAACGGAGTATCTCTGCATTGCTGCCGTGATCCACCACTTCAGGTTAACTCACGTAAGCAGTTGTGCGTTGCGCACAAGCGCCTATGCCAGGCTCGCATCGCCCCCGACGCGGGAGTCTTAACATTCAATCCCGTTGCGGGTCACAATTCTTTACGTTTGATGCCATCGAGTTGCTTTCTCGTCATTCAAAAACCCGCCCGAAACAAGGATCAACAACTCACCTGTCAGGGCACCGACGGCTGCGCTATCGGCTATCGGCTATCGGCTATCGGCTATCGGCTATCGGGTGCGATCTTCAATGGCATGGGCGTGATCAGACCACCCGCGCTTCGAGGTTGGTGGCCCGGCCTCCAAGGCTGCGCACGGTTCGCTCGCCACCGCAGCAACGGTGTCTCACCGCTCTCGCACACCACCACGACCGATTCCATGTGACAAAGGAACGGATGCGCTGGAGAAAGCATTTCCGTGGCGGAGCGCCCGCCGATCTGCAGAAGATAATCCACGCAAGAATTGACGCACCCGGCGCTCACTGGGTATCAGAACGCCGCGAAAGGCGTTGAGCAAAGTTTAACGAAATGCAGCGCACAGGCATTGCAATGATTGAATTTCCACCAAATATCGGCCTTGAGATCTCTCACGCAATGGGAGCACGGTGGCCTGCTCCGACGTTGCGCCATCAGCCAAGAAGCTGTTTGCCGCACAAGATCGACGGGGTGATTTCTTCCAGCCAATGGCAGCGGTCACGCAATGCAAGCCGTGGTGGTTCGTTGCCCACCCGGCCCACCAGCGCCTGCAAAGGACAATGGCGACCAACCCTCTGCAGCGCCATCTAAATACCATGAAGCCTAATCAAATCGCTGCATCCATGGGTGTGGTGGTCATCGGCAGGAACGAAGGCGAGCGACTCCGGCTCTGTCTGGAGTCTGTGCGCGCACTTGCGTCGCAGATCGTCTATGTGGACTCAGGGTCGACCGACCACTCAAGGAGCATGGCGGCCGAGATGGGCGCGAGCGTGGTCGAGCTTGATCTGTCGTCTCCATTCACGGCCGCGCGGGCCCGCAACCAAGGTGTTTTCCGTTTGCTGGAACGGCAACCTGACACCGAGTACATCCTGTTCGTCGACGGAGACTGTGAAGTCGTATCCGGCTGGCTGGAGGCCAGTACCCAGTTCATGCGTGATCATCCAGGCTGTGCTGTGGTATGCGGTCGGCGCCGCGAGCGGTTTCCGCAGCAAACCGTTTACAACCAGTTGTGCGATGAGGAATGGGACACACCTATCGGCGAAGCCCGGGCATGCGGCGGAGATGCCCTGATGCGTGCCAACGCCTTCACATCGGTGAACGGCTATCGCGACGGCATGATCGCGGGCGAAGAGCCCGAACTCTGCGTTCGGCTCCGCCAAAAGGGCTGGTCGATCCAGCGCCTGGACCAGGAGATGACGCTGCACGACGCGGCAATCACGCGCTTCGGTCAGTGGTGGAAACGGAGCATGAGAGCGGGGCACGCCTATGCGGAAGGTTCGAGGCTCCATGGAAGCTTGCCCGAGCGCCATTGTGTCCCCGAGACACGTCGGGCACTTGTGTGGGGAGCATGCATTCCCGCTATCGCAGTGATTTTGGCACTGGCTTGGGGACCGGGGTGGCTGGCGTTGTTCGCCATCTACCCGCTTCAGTTCTTTCGCCTCTGGTGGAAAACCGGTTCGCGCTTCACGGCATGGTTCATGCTCGTTGGAAAGTTTGCTGAAACCGTGGGCATCCTGAAGTTCCACTGGACCAGAATCAAAGGTGGGTCCGCGCGCATCATTGAATACAAGTAACTCGCATCCACCACGCCCACATTTCAAAGGTCAAAGGTGCAGGGAGTCCACATTGAGAAAAGCAAAGCACTTCGTCCGGGACGCGGCCGCGGAAGTTCTGTACGCCAGTCACATCACGCGCCCCAGCCTGCGCGCGCGAAACAAGCTCACCATCGCAACATTCCATCGGGTCTTGCCGGCATCGATCCTGGCGCAGTATCCGTTGCCCGGTATCGCGGTGACACCCGAGGAGCTCAAGCGGTTTCTGGAAGTGTTCCTGGAACACTATTCAGTCGGAACCCTGCGCGACAGCGCGAGGCTGCACCAGTCCGGGCAGCGCCTTGATAAACCGCCTCTGGCGATCACGTTCGACGACGGCCAGCTTGACAACTACCGTTTCGCGCTGCCGGTGCTGGACGCCATGAACGTTCGTGCGAGCTTTTTTGTCGTCACCGACGCTGTTGATGGCAATGAAGTGCTCTGGCACGACAAGATCGCATATGCAGTGCAAAGGCTCCAGCAGCGCGATGCCCGAGAGTTGCGCGCCTGGCTTTCCGAACTGGGTGTGCCAGGCAGTGCGCCCGACCCCGTAAACGCGGCGATCGTCGCAGCCAAATTACTCGACCCCGCAGATCGCGGTGCGCACGTGGATCGACTGGAAAAGCTGGTGGGCTCAGGCATCCGCCCGGATTGGGACGGGATGATGACCTGGGAGCAGATCCGGGAAATGCGATCAGGCGGGCATGAAATCGGTTCACACAGCACCAGCCACCCGATCTTGCCGCTGGTCTCCGATGAGGCACTCCGGCATGAAATCGACCACTCCCGAAGTGTGCTCGAAGCGCAAATAGATCACGAAGTCCGCTCATTTTGCTATCCGAACGGCGACTATGATGAGCGAGTCAGCGCACGCGTGCGGCAGGCTGGGTATGAATACGCGGTGACCACGCAATACGGCATCAACCCCCAGGGCAGCGATCCGTACAGCCTTCGGCGGATCGATCTTCAAAGCGGATACGGAAAGAACGCCGCCGGCACGTTCAAGTCGAGCGGCTTTTTTCTGCGCATGACCGGCCTTCTGCCCGGCATGTCGTGAACGCGCCGTGTCACAGTGAATCACGAGAGATTGGACAGCATGAAAAGCGAGCGCTCGTACGTGTTGATTTCCCCCTGCCGCAATGAGTCCCGCTACATGCGCGAAACCCTGGACTCGGTGCTGGCCCAGTCGGTCCCGCCGACGAAATGGGTCATCGTCGACGATGGCTCAACCGATGCGACCCCTGAAATCCTGCAGGAATATGCCGCGAAACACGCTTTCATTCAGATCGTCACGCGCAAAGACCGCGGGCATCGGGCCGTGGGTCCGGGCGTCATCGATGCCTTCTATTCGGGCTACGCAGCGATCGAGCCCACCGACTATGCTTTCCTGTGCAAGCTCGATCTCGACCTGCGCCTTCCACCCCGGTACTTCGAGATCCTGATCGAGCGCATGCTGGCCGACAATCGCTTGGCCACGTGCAGCGGCAAGGCCTACGTCATGGAAAACGGCCAGCTCGAACCCGAGCGGCATGGAGACGACACGTCCCTGGGCATGACGAAGTTCTACCGCACGACGTGCTTCCAGGCCATCGGCGGCTTTGTCCGGGAAGTGATGTGGGACGGCATCGACAACCATCTGTGCCGGATGCAGGGCTGGATAGCGCGCAGCTGGGACGAGCCAGACCTGCGCTTCGTTCATCTGCGCCCCATGGGTTCCAGCCAGGACAGCATCTATGTGGGCCGGATGCGGCATGGCTACGGCCAGTACTTCATGGGCACCGGGCTGCTGTTCATGGCCGCCAGCGCACTCTCCCGCGTGAACCAGAAACCCTACATCGTCGGCAGCGCCGCCATGCTCTGGGGATGGATCAAGGCGGCGCTCCAGCGCAAGCCGCGCTACGACAACCCGGCCTTCCGGCGCTTCTTGCGGCAATACCAGTGGCGCAGCCTGCTGATGGGCAAGCAAAAGGCGCTGCAATCCATGGAGCGCGGTCACTGATGTGCGGCATCGCAGGAATCATCGGCACACCCTCCGAGGACCATCAGGCGGCCCTGCGCCGCATGACGGACGCCATGCGCCAGCGCGGGCCCGATGACGAAGGCTTCTGGACATCGCCCGTCCAACCGGATGGACAGTGCGTCATGTTCGGACACCGTCGGCTGTCGATCCTGGACCTTTCCCCCCTGGGGGCCCAGCCGATGATCCACCCCGAGAGTGGCGACGCCACCGTGCTCAACGGTGAGATCTACAACTTCCAGACCTTGCGCGCGGAACTGCCGGATGCACCCACCGCCCTGCAGTCCTCTGGCGACACTGCCGTCCTGCTGCGGATGCTGGCCGCGCACGGCGAGCGCGCGCTGCCGCGCCTGCGTGGCATGTTCGCGTTCGCGTTCTGGAACAAGGTCACCGGGGAGCTGCTCGTCGCGCGAGACGCCATGGGCATCAAACCGCTGTATTTCGCGACAAATCCGTCCGGCGCGGAAGGCTGGACTTTCGCTTTTGCCTCTGAAGTCCGCGCCTTGCTGGCCTCGCGGCTGATCCGCGCGCCACGCCTCAACCCTAAAGCAGTGGCGTCGGTGTTGTGGAATGGATTCACTGTCGCGCCGGAAACCGCAGTGACAGGCATCGAGTCCCTGTTGCCCGGCGAGGCCATGTGGCTCGACCGACAGGGACGCGTGTTGCGCCGGTTCACCTACTGGCGCCATCCCGAGGCCCACCGTGGACCTGCCGCCACCCAGGAAGAGGTTGAGGCCGCGCTGATGGAGTCGGTCCGCGCCCACATGATCAGCGATGTGCCCCTGGGCATCTTCCTGTCGGGCGGCATCGACTCCTCGGCCGTGGCCAACCTGGCCAAACGTGCGGGCGCCTCCGAAATCAACTCCTTCACACTGACCTTCGAAGAAGCGGACAGGAACGAGGCCTTCTTCGCCAGGCAAGTCGCCGACGCGATCGGCACCCGGCACCAGGAAATCCTGCTGACGCAGCAATCATTCCTCGATCACCTGGAAACGGCCCTCGACAGCCTGGATCAGCCCAGCTTCGACGGCCTGAACTCCTATTTCATGTCCCGGGCCGTACGCGACGCCGGCTTCAAGGTGGCGCTGGTGGGCACAGGGGGTGACGAGCTGTTCGGCGGCTACCAGTCGTTCGCCGATCTGCCCCGGCTGCATGCGGGGCTGGGCGCGCTGCACGCGCTGCCAAGCGCCTTCTCAAAACTCTCGGCTTCGATGGCCAGCACGTTCCTCAGCCGGCCGAGCCATGGCCATCCGCCCCAGACCCGGTGGGCCAAGCTGCCTGCGATCATCGAGCAAGGCCCATCGCTGCTGGGCCTCTACCAGATCGCCTACGCGCTGTTTCTCCCGCAGACCCAGAGCGCCCTGCTGCACGAGAGCATCCGCGGCGAGTTCCTGCCCGACGGGCTGCCCGCCCTGCGGCGCGAGGCGATCCTGGCCGACCTGGAGACACGGCCGCCGCTCGACGCCATCAGCGCGATGGAGCACAGCATGTTCCTTGGGGAGCGCCTGTTGCGCGACACCGATGCTGCCAGCATGGCGGCATCACTGGAGACGCGATTGCCCTTCGTCGACAAGGATCTGCTCTCGGTGGTCAACCGCATGGACACCGGTGCGCGATTCCATCCGTTGAAATCCAAGCGCGCCCTGAGACAGGCCGGCCTCAAGGGCCTCGACCCCAAGATGTTCGAGCGGCCCAAGTCCGGCTTCGAATTGCCGTTCAACCGCTGGCTCAGAAGTTCTCTGGGACAGGAGGTGGGCAGCACGCTGCTGGACGCACCGCTGGTGGCGTCCGCCGGCCTGCAACCCGAAGCCGTCGAAAGGCTGTGGAGAGCCTTCAGCGCCGGTGCGAAAGGCCTCTACTGGACACGCATCTGGGCCCTGTATGCCCTGATCCGCTGGGTCCGCGTCCATCGAATCACACTTTGAGCAGCAGACCATGCCCGAACTCCGTATCGGCTATGTGCTGAGTGAATACCCCAAGGTCAGCCATACCTTCATTCGCCGCGAAATCGAGGCACTGGAGGGCGCAGGCATTCCCGTGGAGCGCTTCGCCATTCGTGGCTCGAATGAAGACCTGCCCGATCCTGCGGATCAGGCCGAGGCCGGCCGCACCCGCCAGGTGCTGGCGAGCGGGCTCCCCGCGATGCTGGCGGCGATGCTGTCAGTGCTCGTGCAGGCGCCGCGGCGGGCTTGGCGCGCTTTCGCGCTCGCCACACGGATGGGCTGGCGCGGCGACCGGCCCATCCCGGTGCACTGGATCTATCTGCTGGAGGCCGCGCTGATCGCGAAATGGGTGCGCGAATCAGCCGTCACCCACCTGCACGCCCACTTCGGCAGCAATCCCGCCGAGGTGGCGATGCTGGCCGCCGAGCTGAGCGGAATCGGCTTCAGCTTTACCGCTCATGGCACGGTGGAGACGGACAACGCGCTGGCCATCAAGCTGCCCGAAAAAGTCCGCCGCGCCGCGTTCGTGGTGGCGGTCAGCCAGTACGGCCGTGCCCAGATGATGCGCTGGATACCGTTCGATGATTGGCGAAAGATTCACGTGATCCACTGCGGCATTGGCGCCGACTTTCTCGAACATGAACACACGGACGCGCCCGACGTGGATCAATTTGTCTCGGTGGGGCGGCTGTCGAGCGAGAAGGGACACCTTGTCCTCATCGAGGCGCTCGCACTGCTGATCGAGCAGGGCCAAAGCTGCCGGCTGGTGTTGGTCGGCGACGGTCCACTTCGAAGTGCCGTCGAACAGCGTTCCCGCGAACTGGGAATCGAACGCTTCGTCACCATCACTGGCTGGCAATCCAGCGAGGCGATCCGGGAATGGCTGATGGGGTCTCGAGCGCTCATCCTGCCGAGCTTCGCAGAAGGACTACCGGTGGTGATCATGGAGTCTCTCGCACTCGGACGCCCCGTGATCGCCACCTGGGTTGCCGGCGTGCCGGAGTTGGTTCGGGAAGGATGCACGGGCTGGTTGGTCCCGCCCGGAAACGCCCTGCCGCTTGCCAAGGCAATGGGTACCTGCCTGAGGGCCTCGTCGGTACAACTGGCGATGTTCGCGAAGGCTGGGAAGAACGCGGTGCGTGAGGCCCACGATGCCAAAATCGAAGCAGAAAAATTGGCACAGTTGCTTGTGTCAAGGAACGAAGTACTGATCGCAGAGCCTGCGGCATTGCGGCCCACTTCACAGTGACTGCCGCAGTGCGCTCCATCCGGTCAGCCCAGCCGGCATCGGTACTCGGTGCAGAAAATAGCCATTGAATCTTGATTGAATCATTTTTTGGAAAGCAGGAAAGGCAAACCCATGTCGACAAATATTTCCGCCCACGGGGATGGCATGGGTTACAGGAAGGATATCGACAGCCTGCGCGCATTTGCCATCATTCCTGTCGTACTATTTCATGCAGGAATCAGCTTTATCCCAGGCGGCTTTGTTGGCGTAGACGTCTTTTTTGTTATATCGGGTTTCTTGATATCCAAAATTATCATTCGGGAAGTCCAAGAAGAACAGTTCTCCATACTGAGATTTTACGAGCGCCGCGCGAGAAGGATCATACCCGCACTCATTGCGGTCATCGGCATTACGATGATCTTTGGATGGGTGGTCTTCAAGCCGGAGGAAGTAGATGCACTGGGTAAATCCGCAATTGCAGCAATTGGCTTCTCGTCCAATCTGTGGTTCTGGCAATCGGCGCTGGAGTATTTTGGCCCGGCTGTCGAATCAGCCCCACTGCTGCACACTTGGTCTCTTGCCGTTGAAGAGCAGTTTTACATATTCTTCCCGCTCCTGATTATTTTTATTCACAGGCACACCTCCCAGCATCTTGGAAAAATAATTATTGGAATTGTTGTCGCATCATTCCTGCTGGCGGCTTTCATGGTGCACTGGAAACCGAGCGCCACCTTCTACCTGCTACCCACTCGTGCTTGGGAACTCGGCATCGGGAGCATTCTGGCAATTTACTCTGCGAGAATAAAATTCGAATCCACCGCCCTTCGTGAGATTGCGGCTGCGTCTGGCATTTTGCTGCTCTCTTTGCCCTTCTTCTTCTATTCAAAATCGATGCCATTTCCCGGCTGGACTGCGCTTGCTCCATGTCTCGGGGCTGCCATCCTGATTGCCTTGGGGCACGGCAATCCTGTGCGCACGCTCTCATTCATGCAATGGGCGCCCTTGGTATTTATTGGAAAAATTTCCTATTCGCTGTATCTGATTCATTGGCCAATTACGGTATTCACAAAGTACCTATCCAATACCACCACACTATCTCAATCGATGGCAATTTCCGTGATTTCAGCGTCGGTACTTGGCGCTGTATTTTCGTGGCGATTCATTGAACAACCGTTTCGGACCAGTGCAAGCAGTACCATCAAAATTCTCGGTTACTCCGGTGGCGCAATGGGTCTTGTTGCAGGCCTGACTTTCTGCGTCGTAACTCTTGACAGCTGGAAATTTCGCTTGCCCAGTGAACAGCAAGCGATTGTGGACGCCGCAAATGATCGAGCCACAACTCCTCAGAACTGCTCACCGATCTGGATGGAATTCGGTTTGTGCCCGATCGGCATTCCAACGGAAAAATCGGGACCCTACGATTTTATCTTGATGGGCGACTCACATGCGCTTTCAATCTCTGATGAAATTGATGAGTCTGCTCGAATCGCAGGAAAATCCGGATTGATGATGAACATGATATGCCCGCCCTTGTCGGGCGTATCCCGCTTGATCGAACCGAGATGTACTGATTTTACGGAGGCAGTCCTCAAGGAAGTATTGAAGAGAGCCGACCTCAGAACGGTGATACTGCATGCCAGATGGGCATACTATGAATCAGGCACGGATGTTGATGGAAGAACAGATACTGATACGTACAATCTGCTGCTGGTTCGCGACGAAATGGACAAGGCGGGTAGCAATCCTCATCGAATTTTTGAGCGCGGCCTCCGTCGAACCATACAACAATTGCTCGATAGCGGACGTCGTGTTGTCATCATCGAGGGAGTTCCCGAAGTCGGCTGGAATGTTCCCAACGCACTGATTCTGAAGGAGCGCTGGGGCATTCAACCCCCTGAAGCCCCATCGCTGGAAGCAGTTCGCGCACGACAATCTGGCGCAAAATCAGTATTTAATCAATTTAAAGAGCACCCACGCGTTCATTTGATCGATCCGATACCAGCGATGTGTAACAACGATCGATGCCAAGTGGAGCTGGCGGGCATCCCTGCATATTACGACGGAAACCATCTGACCAAGTCAGCAGCCACAGACATATTTCGGGAGATATTTATCAAAGAGATATATGAAAGTATGTGAAAACGGTTTCAGGCACAAATGAAACTGACATGATCATTCGAAAAAATCAAGCAATCCCGTTGGCGGAGGTCGTTTGCCCGGAAGCGGGTGAAATCACGGCCCACACTGCTCTGCGTGGCCTAGCAGCGTTGATGGTGGTTCTCTACCACTGCGCATTGACATCGCCTGATGTCACTCTGGGCCCGCTGACCGCGCTGGTTCAGCGCGGTTATTTGTTTGTCGACATCTTTTTCATTCTGAGCGGATTTATCCTGATGCGCCGCTATGGCGCTTCATTGGCACATCCGTCTCGCAACGATTTGCTTCAATTCTGGAGGCGCCGGCTTTTGCGGATTTACCCACCTTACATCGTCTGGCTGACACTGGCGATCTTGGTGTGGTTCCTGGTTGGCATGCGGGGAGAGGGGCCGCAGTATGAGGCAGATGAACACCTAGCCAGCATCGTGCTGCATGCCACCATGTTGCAGTCCATATTGGGCTTGGAAATCCAGTACAACGTTCCGCTGTGGTCCATCGCGATGGAAATGGCCGCCTATCTGTTATTGCCGCTGTTCGCCATGTCCTTGGTGCCGCTGAGCCGGTCGGGCATCTGTATTTTGATCGTGATACTTCTGGGGGGTGTTTGGCTTTTCATTCGTCACTATGGCACGCTAGACGTCATCGGCGGACCAGGAGCTTTGGCACGATGCTTGTTGGGTTTTTGTCTGGGAGCGCTGAGCAGCCTTCTCTCCAGCACCGTGCCCAAAGGCCTCGCCCGCTGGAGTCGACCCACGTCCTTCTTCATGCTGGCTCTTACATTGCTCGCGTTCACCACCGGGCACATCTTCATGGGCTATTGCACTGCGCTGGGAATGGTGATGATTTCCTCTCTGCAAACCACTTCAAGCTGGACCAGAACCTGGCTGCCCATGCTCCTTGGACGTGTGTCTTTTTCCCTTTACCTGGCTCACATTCCCGTGATGTCGGTCATGGTACTTGTGACTGCCAAGCTGGAAAGCACCTCTGACCTCCCTCTCTTCAGCAGTTTTCCCGTGTTTGCCACACTGGTCGTCGTGGCTTCTGTGCTGGCTGCGGTCCTGTCGTGGAAGTATGTAGAAGTGGGCCTCACGGCTCGCGTTGGCTCGGTACTGGGTCGTCAGCGAATGGCCTAGATACATTGCCATGTTCGTTCAAGCCGAGGCTGCAGTGTTCTTTCCATGGGCCGCTGCATCGAGCAGTTCACGCTTTTGCCTTCTGACTGAGAACTTATTAAAGTTTGGCCGAATATACTGCTGCGATGAAGCGAAATGCCTCTGATCTGTCGGCCAAAAAACCTCTATGCGTCGATTTGGATGGAGCGCTGATTCGCACCGATCTGACCTTCGAGTCTCTGCTGGCCGCGCTAAAGCAGCAGCCTTGGCTGCTTTTTCTGCTGCCTTGGTGGTTGCTCGCGGGAAGAAGTTACCTGAAGCATCAGTTGGTCCATCGGGCGCATGTCGATGTTTCCCTGCTTCCCTATCGCGCTACGGTGATCGATCTGATCCAGAGCGCCAAGCTCACCCATCGACCTGTTGTGCTCGTCACTGGAAGCCATGAAATTCTGGCCAGACAGGTAGCAGAACACTTGCCGGTTTTTGACAGCGTACTGGCAACCACCAGAGATCAGAACCTCGATGGACGAAGCAAAGCTGATTTGCTGGAACGAGACTGGGGTGCAAGGCAGTTCGAGTACGTCGCCAGTGGATGGTCGGCTCTGCCCGTCTGGAGGAAGTCGTGCGCAGCTGTGTCCGTTAACGCCCCCACCCTTCTTGTCCGCCAGGTGGCTGGAATAGGAATTCCGCACAGGGACATCTCAGACACAGAAAGCAAGTGGCGAACGTGGGCTCGCGCGATCCGCTTACAGCAGTGGCTCAAAAATCTGTTGCTGTTCGTCCCGATCATCACAGCGCACGAGTTGCTGAACGGACAGGCATTGCTCGCCGCTGCATTGGCGTTCCTGAGCTTCGGTGCGTGTGCATCAGCCACCTATATCATCAATGATCTGCTCGATCTCGACGCTGATCGGCACCATCACAAGAAAAGATTGCGCCCGTTCGCGGCCGGGACAATTGATGTGCGAGCCGGTTTGGTGGCGCTGCTGCTCCTTCTGTCTGCCGGGCTGTGCGTCGCATGGTTTCTGCCCGTCGGTTTTCAGTTCATGCTGGTCGCCTACCTCGTGACCACTCTGCTGTACTCCCTATGGCTCAAGCGAGTGGCCAGTCTGGACGTCATCGTGCTGGCAGGCCTGTATACCCTTCGCATCGTCGCGGGTGCACTGGCAACGGGCATCAGCCTTTCTTTCTGGTTGTTGGCCTTCTCGATGTTCATTTTCCTCTCGCTGGCCCTTGTCAAGCGGGTGGCTGAGTTGGTCGAAGTGCGAAGAAAGGAAGCAGCCACTGGCGCGTCGCTCGGAAAACTTCGCGGGCGAGAATACGCGACCGAGGACGTGATCGTCCTGCAAAGCCTGGGAGCGGCAAGTGGCTATCTATCAGTCCTTGTGCTCGCGCTCTACATTCACAGCCCCGAGGTCTCGGAACTTTATCGATCACCCGAGATACTCTGGCTCATCGCCCCCCTGATGCTGCTATGGGTGACGCGGCTCTGGGTGGTCACATCGAGAGGCTACATGGATGAGGACCCCATATTTTTTGCGGTCAAGGATCCCGAGACATGGGCAACGAGCCTAGCAATTGCGGGCATTCTGTTTGCGGCCACAACACTGTCGCTTTGAACACTCAGACGCACCAGGAGAGCATGTTTTGGCCCGACTTCTAGGCACCCGCTGTATTCGGAATCTTCTCCATTGATCACATGATCGCAGCACACACTTTCTCAGGAGGATCCGGCATCGTCGATGCGCGACATCTGGGGTGGATACTCCTGCTCGCGCTGGGTCTTCGGCTGATCTGGGCCTGGTGGATCCCGGTCGTCCCGCTGTCAGATGGCAAAGCCTACGATGCTTTCGCGCGGACCCTGGTCGAACATGGCACGTTCGGCTGGAACAGCCACCAACCCACGGCGTTCTGGCCCCCCGGCACCACCTTCCTTCATGCGGTCGTGTACTGGTTGTTTGGCTTCAACTACTTTCCAGTCGTGGCTGTGAATATCGGGCTGTCACTGGCGCTGATTGTCATCTGCGCCCGCCTCGCCGCCCGATTCTGGGGAACACGGATCGCAACACTCACCGCGCTGACCCTCGCATTGTGGCCAACGCTGGTCATGTATCCGACCATACTCGCGAGCGAATTGCCCTTCTTGGTTCTCACGCTGCTGGCACTGGATGTCTGGAGCAATGAAAACGTTCGACCGTTGCGCAAGGGGCTGGGTATCGGCCTTCTGCTGGGCTTCGCAGCATTGGTGCGCCCTCAGGCGCTGCTGCTGCCCTTGCTGTATGCGTTCTGCGTGGTGGCAAATGCTGGCATGACGTGGGCGGCCACCCGATCCCAGCTCCGACTTCTAATCACTGTCGGCATCGTCATGGCCATCGTGATCGCCCCGTGGACCTGGCGCAACTATCAGCTTTACGGCGAACCCGTGCTGATTTCCACCAATGGAGGAATCACACTTTGGATGGGCAACACACCGGGAACAGACGGTCGCTACATGTACATACCCAAGGAGTTTGGCGAGTTGCCGGAAAACGAGAGAGCACGGACCATGGGGCGTCAGGCAAAAGCGTACATTCAGCAGGACCCACTCGGCTTCGTCATTCGCGCCGTACGCAAAGTGGTGATCCTGTATTCCAATGAGTCCGTCGGCGTAGGCTGGAATGCCGAAGGCATCAAGCAGGCGCTGGGAGAACCCTGGGTTCCAGGGCTGAAACGCTTCACACAATTGACCTGGATGTTGATTCTTGGCTTGGCGTTGGTGGGCTTGGGCGCAACCGTTTGTCAGCGGGGTTGGCGCAAAACGCTGACGTCTCCTTTCGTCTTGAGCATTCTGTACTTCACAGCCATCCACAGCGTGGTGGTATCTCAGGAGCGATATCACCTTGCGTTTGCCGGGCAAATGGCGATTTTGGCCGCCGTGGGGGCTGCATGGCTCTCGGATCGGGTGACCTCCAGACGGCGTGCACACTGACGACTCACGAGGTGGGTCACTTCTTCTTCGCTTCATATCCCCAGGCAAAATGAATTCCGACACAGCCCTTGGACCACGTTCGATCATGTACGCGGCGTCCAGACTCTATGCAGACGTAGGAACCCGCATGGTCCGGTTCATGCAAAGCTACCGTTCGTACATCTGCCCTCTGCATGAGGTCATCAATGAGGTACCCCAGAAATCGAGGGTTCTCGATGTTGGTTGCGGCAATGGCCTTTTGCTCAATCTACTTGCAGACCTCGGGCGTATCAGGCGTGGCCATGGATTTGACCTATCCGGGCCCGCCATCGAAGTTGCCCAACAAGTGGCTCTCAAGCATTCTCCTGGCCACACCATCACATTTGAGAGCAGATCCGTGGAACAAGGCATCCCCCGGCTCGGATTTGAAGTAGTGACCGTGGTTGACGTCCTCCACCACATTCCGGACGCCTACAAACAAGCGTTCGTGGCTGACTTGTGCGACGCCGTCCCGGAGGGGGGGACATTGATCTTCAAGGACATGGTCTGCAAACCAACATGGCGAGCGGCTGCCAATCGGTTGCATGACCTGATCATGGCCAGGCAATGGGTGCAACATGCAGACCCGATGGATGTCGAGCAATGGCTGGCGCAAAAAGGCATGGCCATTCGCCGACGAGGAACGTTCAACACGCTGTGGTACGGGCACTGGTTGCTCGTCGCGCAGAAATATGCAAACAGCCAAGCACGAAACGCGATCCTTGATCCTGAACGGGAGTGTCCATGACCGGATCGCTCCAGACAAAATGGCAGTCACAAAGGCGCAGGCCGCTCCTTGCCGTGAAGTTGCACGTATCCAGAAGAAGCGTCTGCTGAAATGAGCGTGCACGCCACCATTTGCGGATTTGACCTCGTCAGGCACAGCACATCAGCCTGTCTGGACGACATCCTTCAGTGCGCCCAAGATGGGCGCGGCGCGTGGCTGGTTACACTGAACACCGAGATGCTGGCTCTCTGTGCACGAGACGCCTCCTATCGTGAGTTGATTCAGCAGGCCGACATCATCACGGCCGACGGCATGCCCCTGGTCTGGGCCTCTCGGTACAAGAACAAGGCCATCGCCGGTCGAACCACTGGTGTCGACCTGGTCGACGCATACCTGCGCGTACCCGAGATGCCGGCCTACGCCATCATCGGCGGCCAGGACCCCATGGCCACCCTTGAGCGCTATGCGCCCGCGGCCAGGCAAGCCTGCCGCTACCTGTACAACGGCATTGTCGACCTGAGCGACGCGCAGCTGAATCAGTTTTCCGCGGCGCTGAAAGCACAGGATGTGCGGATCGTCTTCATAGCGCTGGGAGTACCCAAACAAGACCGGCTTGCGTTGCAACTGCGCGCCATGCTGCCCCATCTTGTGGTTGTGGGGATAGGTGGAACCTTCGAAATCCTCGGCCCCAAGGGCGGCCGGGCGCCGCGCTGGATGCAACGGGTCGGGATGGAGTGGCTCTATCGGCTGGGCAAGGAGCCCCGCAGGCTCTGGAAGCGCTACCTGATCAGCTACCCTGCCGGCGTCAGGATGCTGGTCAGGGACTGCCTGAAGGCCTGAATCCGCACAATCAGGCGCACCGCCATCCGTATCGCGGGCAAGAAGCGGCATCGGTCACGACTGATGCATAAGGTAGACTGCCTCCTCGAATCATCAACCCAGCGATACGGCGAGCTTGGCGAGTGGGCGCTGTCAGCCGGATGAACGCCTTCATGGCGCGGAAATGGTAGAGCGTGTACGAGTCTTTCTACGGTCTTCGCGAGAAGCCCTTTTCCATCCAGCCGGACCCGGACTTTCTTTACATGGGCAAGCGCCATTCGCTGGCCTATACCATGCTGGAGTATGCGATCCACAACCGGGCCGGTTTCACGGTGATTTGTGGAGAAATCGGTTGTGGCAAGACAACGCTGATCCGTCGTCTGCTGAACGAACTGGGCAGCGAGGTCAAGGTTGGACTGGTGACCAATACGCACCCCGACCTTGCCGATCTCACCGAGTGGATCATGCTGGCGTTTGGCCAACCCTACGAAGGCCTTTCTCCTATTGCGCGGTACGACGCCTTTCAGCGCTTCCTGATCAGCGAGTACAGCAAAAACAACCGGGTGGTGCTCATCGTCGACGAAGCCCAGAACATCAACCCGGCGGCAATGGAGTCGCTGCGCATGCTCTCCAACATCAACGCGGACAAGGACCAGCTCCTGCAAGTGGTACTCGTCGGCCAACCCCAGTTGCGCAACTTGCTCCAACGCCCTGAGTTGCAGCAATTCGCTCAGCGAGTGGCGGCCGACTTCTACATTTCACCCCTGAATTCCGTGGAAGTCGGAGACTACATCGATCACCGGTTGAAGGTGGCCGGCCGGGAACGCCAGCTGTTCACGCCGTTGGCCACCGCCAAGATCGCCAAGGCCGCCCATGGCATTCCGCGCAGCATCAACATTCTTTGCGATACCACCCTGGTGTATGGGTTTGCCGCCGAAGCGCGGTTGATCGATGTTCACCTTGTCGACGAAGTCCTGAACGACCGCAGCCAGTATGGTGTTCTGGGCGACACCAACTTCAGAAACAGCAAGTCTGGGGACAGTCAGTTTGGAGACAGCAACTTTTCGACGCCACAGGAACCCCCAAAAGCGTGACCGAGCACACACCGTTGCCACATATGGTCGAGTCATAATTACTTACCCGTGGGGGAGGTATATACCGGGTAACGTACCTGCGAGAACAGTGTGAACACACGATCAGACGCATCGAACGACATCGCCATCGTCGGCATGTCGGCGCACCTGCCGGGTGCACTCAACCCATCCGCCTATTGGTCCAATCTGCGCCAGGGCATTGAATCCATCCGCCGCCTCACAGAGGACGAGCTGCTGGCTGCCGGTGAGCGCCCCGAGCGCATGCGTCACCGCAACTACGTTCCAGCCGCCGCGGTGCTGGACGGTTTCGAGCAGTTCGATGCCGACTTCTTCGGGTTCAGCCCCAAGGAAGCGGCCATCATGGACCCCCAGCACCGGCAGTTCCTTGAAGTGGCCTGGGAGGCCCTGGAGAGCGCAGGCCACCCGCCGGAATCGTTTCCGGGTGCGATCGCCGTCTACGCCGGTTGCGGCATGGGCAGCTACTTCTACTTCAACATCTGCTCCAACCCCGATCTGGTGGCCAGCACAGGGATGTTCCTGCTGCGCCACACCGGCAACGACAAGGACTTTCTGTCCACCCGCGTCAGCCACATCTTTGACCTCAAGGGTCCCAGCGTCAACATTCAGACGGCGTGTTCCACCTCTCTGGTGGCGGTGCACTACGCTTGCCAGGCCCTGCTGGGCGGCGAGTGCGACATGGCGCTGGCCGGCGGCGTGACCATCGAGCTGCCTCACGCGCGCGGCTACATATTCCAGGAAGGCGAGATTCTCTCGCCTGACGGGCACTGCCACGCCTTCGACCACCGGGCTGAAGGCACCGTGTTTGGCTCGGGTGCTGGTGTGGTGGTGTTGCGCCGCCTGGAGGACGCGCTGCGCGATGGCGACCACATCTGGGCCGTCATCAAGGGAACGGCTGTCAACAACGATGGCGCCGCCAAGGCGGGCTACCTTGCACCGAGCGTGGATGGCCAGGCCAAGGCGATCGCCGAGGCCCAGGCCGTGGCAGGGATATCGGCGGACACCATCGACTACGTGGAATGCCATGGCACCGGCACCTATCTGGGCGATCCTATCGAGGTGGCCGCACTGACCCAGGCGTTCCGGGAGACTACGCCAGAAAACGGGTTCTGCCGCATCGGTTCGGTCAAGACCAACATTGGCCACCTTGACTCCGCGGCGGGCGTGGCAAGCCTCATCAAGGTGGCGCTGGCGCTCAAGCACCGCGAGATCCCGCCCAGCCTGGGCTACGAGCGCCCCAACCCCTCCATCGACTTTGATGGCAGCCCGTTCCAGGTCAACCACACGCTGAGCCCGTGGGTCTCGCACAAAGGTCCTCGCCGCGCTGGCGTCAACTCGCTGGGGGTGGGCGGCACCAACGCGCACGCCGTCCTCGAAGAAGCGCCCGACGCGCCTTCAAGCGAACCTTCAGACTGGCCATTCCAGCTGCTGGTGGTCTCGGGTCGCTCTCGCACGGCGGTGGATGCGAACGCTAAGGCCCTGGCCTTACATCTGCGCGCCCATCCCGAGCAACCCCTGGCCGACGTGGCCTACACCCTCAAGCAGGGCCGCCGCGCATTCGAACACCGGCGGGTGCTGGTGGCCGAAACCCACGAGGAAGCTGCGACACTGCTGGAGGGCGCAGACACCCGCCGCGTGTTCACCCACAGCCACCTGGGCGACGACCCCGAGGTGGTGTTCATGTTCCCGGGCGGCGGCGCGCAGTACGCGGGCATGGCGCGCGAGCTTTATGCAACCGAGCCGGTGTTCCAGGACTGGATGGATCGCGGGTTGGAGGTTCTGCAACGACAACTGGACTACGACATCCGGTCCCTCTGGCTGCCCGAGGCCGGCCAGCACACCGAGGCGGTTGAGCGGCTCAAGCGTCCTTCGGTGCAGTTGCCGCTGATCATGATCGTGGAGTATGCGCTCGCGAAACTCTGGATCTCCTGGGGCGTGAAACCGGCGGCCCTGGTGGGTCACAGCATGGGTGAGAACACGGCAGCCTGCCTGGCCGGCGTGATGTCCTTCGAGGATTGCATTGGGCTGGTGTTGTTGCGCGGTCAGTTGTTCGACACCGTGCCCGTGGGAGGCATGCTCAGCGTGCCACTGCCCGCTGCAGAAGTACGCGGCCTGCTGGGCGATGAGCTGGACATGGCCAGTGTGAACGCGCCAGAGCTCTGCGTGGTCTCCGGGCCTCAGCACGCGCTGGACGAACTGGAAGCCAGCTTGCGTAAGCGCGAGATCGAACCGCAACGCATCCAGATCGACATCGCGGCACATTCGCGCATGCTCGAACCCATTCTGGGGCGCTTCGAGGCCTACCTGCGAAGCATCCGTTTGAGCGCTCCTGCGCTTCCCATCATCTCCAACCGCGATGGCAAGCCCCTGAGCGCGGCACAAGCCACCGACCCGATGTACTGGGTTGGGCACCTGCGCAACACCGTGCATTTCGCCGACTGCATGGACACCCTGAAGAGCGAAGGCCAGCGCGTGTACCTCGAAGTGGGGCCGGGCAAGGCGTTGGGTTCGCTGGCGCAGGCCAATGCCGTCCCTTCGAATCAGGTCATCAACTCGCTGCGCCACGCCGACCACGCCATTGCCGACGATGTGTGGTTCCTGGGCACGCTCGGTCGCCTGTGGGCCACCGGCGTTCCCATCGACTGGGAGCCGATCTGGGGCGAGGCGCGCCGCCACCGCATACCGCTGCCGACCTACGCCTTCCAGCGAAAGCCGTATTTCATCGAACCCGGCGAGGTCCGCCACGCGCCATCAGAACCGGTGCAACTGACGCGCACCGAAGAGGTGAACCAGTGGGGCTACCAGCCGCGCTGGCGCCCGCGTCAGGCAGGCGTGGACTTCGATGTAACCCAGGACCTGGCCTCCACACCCGCGCAAAGCTGGCTGGTGTTCATGGACGAGGCCGGCCTGACCGACGCGCTGGTGCAGCGCCTTCAATCAGCGGGGCACCGGGTCACGAAGGTGCGTGCGGGCGACGTATTTGCCCGCGTGAGCGAGCACGAATACCTGCTGGCCCCGGAACGCGGTCGCGAGGGCTACGACGAGTTGGCGCGCGACCTCATGGCCAATGGCCACCCTCCCCAGCAGATCGTGCACGCCTGGCAGGTCACCCGAGCGGAGCGTTTCCGTCCGGGCAGCAGCTTCTTCCATCGCAACATCGAACAAGGTTTCTTCAGTCTGCTGTTCCTGTCGCAGGCGCTGGCGGAGGAAAACCTGCCCAAGCCACTGCACATGACCGTGCTGAGCACGGGGGCCGTCCGCGTGCGGGATGAGGCCCTGCCCTACCCTGAAAAAGCAACCCTCATGGGGCCGGCCCGGGTGGCGCCGCGCGAGTTGCCTGGCCTGACCTGCACCGTGCTCGACGTGGTCCTCCCGGCGCTGGACAAAGGGTGGCGCGCCAAGCCACAGCCCGACGCCTGCGGTGATCTTGCAGATCGCGTGCTGGAGGATCTGTTTTCCCCACCCGGCAACCGCATCGCCGCGCTGCGTGGTGACAAGCGATACGAGCTGAGCCACGCCCCGCTGGCCTTGCCAGACACCGGGCAGATTCAGCAGTTGCCCGACAATGCGGTGTGCTTCATCACCGGTGGTCTGGGAGGCATCGGCCTGACGGTGGCCGAGCGCCTGGCGCGCGAAAAGCGCGCGCGCCTGGTCCTTCTGGCGCGACAAGCTTTGCCCGCACCGGACACATGGGATGCACTTGTGCGCGGCAGCGAGTCGCAAAGCGCGCAAGCGCAGCGCATCCTGGCGGTGCGCAGGCTTGAGGGCTTGGGTGCCGAGGTCCTGGTGGTTGCGGCCGACGTGTGCAACGTCAAGGACATGCAGGTTGCCGCAGAGCAAGCCCGCCAGCGATTCGGCCGCATCCACCTGGTGGTGCATGGTGCCGGCGTGGTGGATGACGGGCCGCTGCTCGCCAAGACATCCGGCGCGGTGGAAGAAGTCTTCGCACCCAAGGTGCACGGGGTGCAGATCCTGCACGAACTCTTCCCTGACGGCAGCATCGACCAATTGGTGTTGTTCTCCTCCACCAGCACGGTCACTGCACCGGCTGGCCAGGTGGACTATGTGGCCGCCAACGAATACCTCAATGCCTACGCGCAGAGCCGGGCGGGCGGGCGCACAAGGGTGCTGGCCATCGACTGGGGCATCTGGAACGAAGTGGGCATGGCCGCCAAGGCCATGGCCAGCCGCCTGGGTGCAGCCGCACCGGCGCCACGCCATCCCGCCAACAGCCCGCTGCTGGACGAGGCCACATTCGATGCCGCCGGGCACCGCCTCTTTACCGCCCAATGGCGCACCCAGGACCGCTGGATCCTGGACGGTCACCGCACTGCAAGCGGCCAGGCGCTGCTGCCAGGCACCGGCTATCTGGAGCTGGCCGCGCAGGCCTTGCGCGGCAACGGCGAAGAAGGCCCTTTCGCCATCCGCGATCTGTATTTCTTCCGCCCGCTTGAAGTCAACGATGGGCAAACCCGCGCCGTGCGGGTCAAGCTCGGTCGCAGCGACGAAGGCTATGCGCTGGAGGTGCGCAGCGATGTCATGTTCGAAGGGCGCCAGGGCTACCAGCTCAATGCCCAGGCCAGCCTGGTACCAGGCGCCCTGCCCGCGCCCGCCGCCATCGATACCGCCGCCCTGCTGGCGCGCTGCGCCCGCAACCGCGCGAACGATCCCGCCGGCCTTCGCTCGCCGCAGGAACAACACCTGAACTTCGGGCCGCGCTGGCGCGTGCTGCAGTCCGTGGCGTATGGCGAGGGCGAAGGCATCGCCCATCTGCAACTGCCCAGCGCGTTCCACGACGACCTGACGGAAGGCTATCTGCTGCACCCGGCGCTGCTGGATCTGGCCACTGGCTGGGCCATGAACCTGATCGCCGGCTACGCGCCCGATCACCTGTGGGTCCCGGTGTCGTACCGCGAAGTGCGGGTGCACCGTCCACTGCCCGCCCATGTCTGGAGCTGGGTCCGCAATGCCGGGGACGACCGCGCCGACGCACCGTTTGCGGTGTTCGACGTGAGCTTGTGCGACGCGCAGGGCGAGGTCTGCGTGGAGGTACATGGTTTCTCCATCAAGCGCCTGAGGGAAGGCGGCTTCGCGGCCTCGAGCAGCCGCCTCGACGCGCGCGAACTGGTGTTCGACGACACGGCGCGTGCCGACGCGCAGGCCCGCCTTTCCGCGGCCGAAGAGCAACTGCAACACAACATTTCTCTGGGCATCCGGCCAGCCGAGGGCGCCGACGCGTTTGGCCGAGCGCTGGCCACTGGCCTGCCCCAGGTCGTGGTGTCGTCGATCAACCTGGAGGCGCTCGTGCGTCAGGCGGACCAGTCCGTGGCGGCGGATGCGGGCTCGGGCCAGAAGTTCCAGCGCCCCGATCTCGACAGCGACTACGTGGAGCCGCGCAACGACGTGGAACGCACACTGGTGGGATTCTGGGAGGAGTTGCTGGGTGTGAACCAGGTCGGCGTCGAAGACAGTTTCTTCGACCTTGGAGGCCATTCGCTGATCGCGGTGCGTTTGTTCGCCATGGTCAAGAAGGCCTACCGGGTCGAGTTCCCGATTTCTGTGCTCTTCGAAGCGCCGACCATCGCGCTGTGCGCGGAAATGATCCGCGAGCGGATTGGCGACACCTCCACCGACGGCGCAGCGCCGACGGCCGACAAGGTCACAGCACCCAAGCGCCGCTTCACCCACCTGGTGGCCATGCACGACGGTGAAGGCGGCGAACGCGCGCCCTTCTTCCTGGTGGCCGGCATGTTCGGCAACGTGCTCAACCTGCGGCACCTGGCCCGCCTCATCGGCGTGGGACGCCCTTTCTACGGGCTGCAGGCACGCGGCCTCTACGGCGACCAGAGCCCGCATGAAACCCTGGTCGAGGCAGCCACCGACTACATCGCCGAAATGCGCCAGGTGCAGCCCCACGGGCCCTACCTGCTCGGTGGCTTCTCCGGCGGCGGCATCACGGCCTACGAGATCGCACGGCAGCTCGAAGCCGCTGGTGAGCAGATCGCCTTGCTGGTAATGCTCGACACGCCCCTGCCCGTCGGCCCGCCGCTGAGCCGCGTCGACAAGCTGATGATCAAGCTGGCTGAGGCGCGCCGCCATGGCCCGGGTTTTCTTTGGCAATGGGCGAAGCGCCGCCTGGAGTGGGAACTGCAGCGATTCCGTCACGGCGCCGACACGGGAGTCACGCACAGTCCGCACCAGTTGCACAACGCCGCCATCGAAGCGGCGTTCCGCAGCGCGCTGCCCCGCTACGAGGTGCATGGATGGAATGGCCCGGCGGTGCTGTTCCGTCCACCGCTGGACCGTCGCTGGAAGATCACCGGCGGGCGCTGGGTCAACAGCGACCGCGATGTCGTCTATGAAGACAACGACTGGACGCGCTACATGCCTGCGCTGCGAGTGATCGAGGTGCCAGGCGATCACGATTCCATGGTGCTTGAGCCCAACGTGCGTGTGCTCGCCAGCCACATCAAGGCCTGCATCGACGCCGCCGAATCCCCGAACGCGCGCCCATGAGCAACCCAAGAAACCCGAAGCTGCTCACCGCGCTGCTGAATTTCCGCACGGCGGACATGACGCTGCAGGCGCTGGAGGTGGCCGTGCGGGAGATGGAAGGCATTGACGGCGTGATCAACGTGGTCGACAACGCCTCCGGCGACGGCTCTTACGAAAAGATCCGTGACGCTGTGAAGGCGCGCGGCTGGGACCGGGTGCAAGTGATCGCCTCGGACCACAATGGTGGCTTCGGCGCTGGCAACAACATCGCGATCCGCCATGGCCTGCCCGATGGCACGGCACCCGATTTCGTGTACCTGCTTAATTCGGATGCGTTCCCCGAGCCAGGTGCGGTGCGCACACTGCTCGACCACATGGTCGGCCACCCCACGGTCGGTCTGGCGGGCAGCCGCATTCACGGCCAGGACGGCGCCCACCACCAGACCGCCTTCCGCTTTCCGACCATCCAGAGCGAGTTCGAGGGTGCAGCCCGCACCGGCCCCATCTCACGCCTGCTCAGGAACTACATCGTGGCATTGCCCCCACCTGAGCATACCCAGCCGGTGGACTGGGTGGCCGGGGCCAGCCTGATGATGCGGCGCGACATGCTCGACCAGATTGGCTTGTTCGATGAGCGCTTCTTCCTGTACTTCGAAGAAACCGACCTGTGCCTGCGCGCCCGACGTGCCGGGTGGAGCACGGTCTACGTGCTGGAGAGCCGCGTGATGCACATTGGCTCCGTCTCCACCGGCATGAAGGGCTGGAAGCGCACGCCAGGCTACTGGTTTGACTCGCGCCTGTGGTACTACACCAAGAGCCACGGCGCGTTCTACGCAGCCCTGGCCACGCTGTCTTTTGTCGCGGGCTCAGCGATCCTGCGAGCCCGGCGAATCCTTGGTAGGAAGCGCGTGGAAGGACCCGACCATTTCCTGAGCGACCTGGTGTCCCACGCGCTGCGCAACCTGTGGCCGCGCAAGCGCATGGGCAGCGCACACCGTTGACGCTTTCTCACGTTTTTTGGAGCAATACATGAGCGGTTTTTCCTGTGTGGTGATGGGCAACGAGTCCTTGCTGATCCAGTGTGCCGATCACGTGCTGCAAGGAGGGAACAGGATCGCGGCGGTGGTCACCCGCAACCCCGACATCCGGGCCTGGGCCGTGCACCAGGGCATTCCCGTGGAGGCACCCGGTGAAGGCCTGGGGGACAGGCTGGCCAGCGTCGAGTTCGATTGGCTGTTCAGCATCGCCAACCTGTCGGTCATTCCACAAGCCGTGCTGGACCGGGCAAAGCATGGGGCGATCAATTTCCACGACGGGCCTCTGCCGAAACACGCGGGCCTCAACGCCCCAGTGTGGGCCATTCTGCAGGGTGAAAAGCGCCATGGCGTGACCTGGCACATGATCGAGGGCGGTATCGACGAAGGCGACATCGTCAAGCAGAAGCTGTTTGACCTGGGGCCGAACGAAACGGCCCTGACCCTGAACACGCGCTGCTACGAAGCCGCCATGGAGAGTTTTGCCGAGCTGTTGGCCGACATGCGCGGCCCTGGTCTGAAGCGCGTGCCGCAGGACCTGAGCCAGCGCAGCTACCACGCACGGCTGGACCGGCCCGCCGCCGCCGCAAGGCTGGATTTCACACAGCCGGCCGAAGCGCTGGTGGCCCTGGTGGCCGCACTGGACCACGGCACGTACTGGAACCCGTTGTCCTGCCCCAAAGTGGAGACAGGTGGCCGGGTGCTGCTCGTCTCGCAGGCAACCATCGAGAGTGGGAGCGCCACTCCCGGTGAAGTGGTCGAAGCCACACCGGCCGGCTTGGTGGTAGGCACTGCAACGGCGCTGGTGCGCCTGACGGGTCTGCGCGACACACACGGTCAGCCTGTCTGCCCTTCGACCGTGGCCAGGACAGGGGACCGACTGCCGTTGCTGGACGCCGCCGTGGCACAGGCACTGACCGACGCGCTGGCACAGGTGGCCCCCGGTGAAGACGCCTGGCGCCGCTGCCTGCGCGCGCCCCAGGCCATCGATCTGCCCTCGGCCACAACCGCCTCCGGCCCGGCCGAGTGGCGCAAGACCGCCGTGCAGGTGCCCTCGGCGCTTGCCGGCGACCGCTTGCTGGCGGCGGCGGCCGCCTGGGTGGCCCGCATCAGTGGCAAGTCCGAATTCGATCTCGCGTACCGCGATGCGGCCACGCCGCAGGCGCCGGGCTACCTGTCCACCTGGGTGCCAATGCGTCTTTCCGCGGCGGGGGGCACGCCATTCTCCGCGTTCCACGAACAGTGCACCGAGGCCCTGGGCAAGGCGCGCCGACACCCGGCATTCGCGCTGGACCTTGTGGCACGCGACCCGGCCATCAAAAGCCTTTCCGCGCCCCAGATCGGACTGTCGCAGGCTGCTGAGTTCATCGAAGGCTGCGTTGTCACTGTGCAGCTAGGCGCGGATGGCCACCTGACGCTGTGGCACGACGCCACCAGGCTGCCCGACGAAGCCGCCGCGCAGCTCGTGCAGCGCCTGCAGAGTGTGCTGGAGGCGCTGGGTCAGGAACCGTCCTGGGCCACGCCCCTGGCGCGCCTGCCCATCCTGTCGCCGACCGAGCGTGCGCAGGTGCTCTACGGCTGGAACAACACGGCCTGCGACTATGAGCGCCACACTTGCGTGCACCAGTTCTTCGAGGCGCAGGTTCAGCGCACGCCACAGGCCACGGCCGTGGTCTTCGAAGGCACGGCGCTGACCTACGCCGAACTCAATGCCCGCGCCAACCGCGTGGCCCACCGCCTGCGCGGTTTGGGCGTGAGGCCCGGTACCCTGGTGGGGCTCTATGCGTCGCGCTCGCTGGAACTGCTGATCGGCGCGCTTGCGATCCAGAAGGCGGGGGGCGCCTATGTGCCACTGGACCCTGCCTATCCCGCCGACCGCGTAGCGCTCTACATCGAGGACAGCGGAGCGCCGGTGATCGTGTCGCAGTCAACCTTGGTGGCCTCCCTTCCCACCCACCAGGCACAGGTGCTGGTGATCGACCAGGACGCCCAGATCGCGGCCCAGCCGGACAGCAATCCGGACAGCGGGGTGCAATCGTCCGACATCGCCTACATGATCTACACCTCGGGTTCCACCGGACGCCCCAAAGGCGTGATGGTCGAGCACCGCAACGTCGCCAACTTCTTCCGCGGCATGGACGACCGCATCCGCCACGACCCACCCGGGGTGTGGCTGGCGGTCACCAGCCTGTCGTTCGACATTTCCGTGCTGGAGCTGTTCTATACCCTGGCGCGCGGCTTCAAGCTCGTGCTCTCCAGCGATGAGAACCGTGCGCTCGTGTCCAGCGGGCGCGCGCCCATCTCCGCGCAGAAGATGGACTTCAGCCTGTACTACTGGGGCAACGACGATGGCGCGGGGCCCAAGAAATACGAATTGCTCCTGGAAGGCGCCAAGTTCGCGGACCAGCACGGGTTCTGCGCTGTGTGGACGCCCGAACGTCACTTCCACGCGTTCGGGGGCCCGTACCCCAATCCCTCGGTCACCGGTGCGGCGGTGGCCGCCGTCACCCAGAGCATTGG